>NZ_PGGO01000016.1 GCF_003010955.1 Phyllobacterium brassicacearum | reverse complement strand
ATTGGATCGCCGGGAATATCCTGCTCGGTGGTCGTGACCATTTTGCCGAAGTCAGCACGTCCAGCATCGCGAAAGATCCAAATCTCGGGAGCGACGAAATAGGCAACAAGCAGATACGTGATCAGCAAGGCAATCAACCCCTTCACCGCCATGCGGATTTTCGTGCGACGGCGCATCGGCATCTAGCCCCTCTCAATAACCACGAAGAAACACACGCGGACGTCGAGGCGAGAATGTCCCCACGGAGGAGTGCGCCATCGAGCAACGCTATTGTAACATTCCAATTGGTGTTGTGATGGAAGAATCTGTTGCGGAGGATGCGCCATCCCTTTTTCGATCTGGATGCCCGTGACATCAGGCACTCAATGCCCCTTCTGCCCTGTCCGGAGATTGGCAGCAGAGCGCATTCCCAGCCGCAGCTGGTTCGAGTATCGTCATGCTTTGTCAGCTCCTGACACACATTTGGAGGCACTGCGTCGGCATGGTCTCGCACGCGCTGTGTAGTGGCCAGAAAGGAGGGTTGATTGCGTCTCATTGCGAAAATTCTCGTCGCGATCGCTGTATCGTTCGTCATCGCACTTGTGACAGCTTGGGCGGTGCTTGCCCTGTGGTATCGACTGCCGCTGTCGGAGCTCGCGAGAGGTGCGGCGGGCGGCTTCCTCGTTCTGCTTGGTCTCGCGACAATCGTCGCGCTGTTCACCCGGATGCGTATCCCGGCGGTTGCCGTTTTTCTCGCGGTCTTTGGGGCAATACTGATCTGGTGGAACACAATAAGGCCGCCGGAACATGCCAATTGGGCGAGAGAAGTCGCGCAGCAGGTAAGCGGCACGCGCAATGGCGATCTGCTGACGCTCTCGAATGTGCGTGACTTTGAATGGCGCAGCAAGACTGATTTCACCGAACGTTGGGCAACGCGCACCTACGACCTCACCAAGCTCCAGACAGTCGACCTCTTCATGTCTTACTGGGGAAACCCGAACATTGCCCATGTCATGCTGAGCTTCGGCTTCGAGGGCGGCGACTATATCGCCTGGTCGATCGAGGTGCGGCGGCGCATAGGCGGCGAGTTCTCGCCGGTTGCTGATCTGTTCAAGAGCGATCCTTTGGTGATCATCGCATCCGATGAGCGCGACGTGGTTGGTGTCAGATCGAACTTTCGCCAGCTCAAGCAGATCGTCAACGAAAGGTCACAGTGCGCTATCTGGACAACAAGCCGCGGCGTAGTCCGGCGTCACCGTTGGATAGCGAATTGTTTAAGGCGGCAGAGGTGCTTTCGCAGAGCATGTGGCCGGGCGTCCCTGTTATTCCAGCCATGGGTGCCGATGCGACCGATAGCAGCTTCCTGCTTAATGCAGGTATTCCGATGTACGGCGTGTCAGGTTTGTTTGTTGAGGCCGCCGACTACCGTACCCATGGCCTAAACGAGCGCATTAAGATCCAGCGCCTATATGATGGACGTGAGTTCCTTTACCGGCTGGTCAAGCAGGTGTCACAGTAAATAGCGATCTACGAATTGAGGCATTAAGGAATCGCGCCCGGAGCACCATGCTACCGTCTGTGGCGTGTTCTCGTCAGCGTTGCCGGCATTCGACCGAGGCCAAGAATGTCGAGCTTCGCATTCCGAAGCTGCGTAAGGGCAGCTACTTTCCAAGCTTTCTGGAACCGCGCCGAATGGCGGAGAAGGCTCTGACGGATGTTATTCAGGAGGCACATATCCAGGGAATTGAACTCGGCGCGCATTCCATAATCGAGTTCCATGCTGCAGGAAACGTACGAACCAGAAAACCCAAATCGATCCAATCTAAAGAATACCATTTCTGTCGTGATTAAAAATTGCGGCCTAGGCTTTCAGCTAAACTGGATCGAGATGAACCATGAGCAAACCTACTGGCCAACTGAAACTCGGCGCATTCCTGTATCCAACGGGGCATCATATTGCGGCATGGCGCCATCCGCAGGCTCAAGCAGACGCAGGATCGAATTTTGCTCATTACGCTGAGCTGGCGCGTATTGCCGAAGCAGCTAAATTCGATCTGATCTTCATGGCCGACGGCGTTGGTACGCGTGGCACCGATACGGAGGCGCTCAGTCGCACTGCGATCCGTTACGTGGCGCAGTTTGAACCGCTGACGCTGCTTTCAGCCTTGGCTGCCGTGACGGAACGGGTGGGGTTCGTTGCCACGGCTTCCACAACCTATAACGAACCTTACCACATCGCTCGCAAGTTCGCTTCGCTCGACCATATCAGTGGCGGCCGCGCCGGATGGAATCTCGTGACGTCGGCCAGCGAGGACGAGGCGCATAATTTCAACCGCGACCATCATGTCGCCCACGCGGAACGCTACGACCGGGCTGAGGAATTCGCCGACGTCGTTCGCGGACTTTGGGACACGTGGGAAGATGATGCGTTCCTCCGCGACAAGGCGAGCGGCATCTACTATGATCCATCCAAGCAGCATTTGCTCAATCACCGCGGCACACATTTCAAGGTTCGCGGTCCACTGAATGTTGCGCGCTCGCCGCAAGGGCACCCGGTAATCGTACAGGCCGGCTCATCGGAGCCGGGCAAGGATCTCGCAGCGCGTACCGCCGAAGTCATTTTCACCGCGCACCAGAATATCGAGGATGCGCGTGCCTTCTACCGCGACGTGAAGGGCAGGCTTGCCCGCTTTGGGCGTTCGCCGGAGGATCTGAAGATCATGCCCGGCATTTTTCCGGTGATTGGCAAGACTGAATCCGAAGCAAAAGAAAAATTCGAGCAGATCCAGGAGTTGATCCACCCGGCGGTTGGTCTGTCGCTGCTCAACGGTATGGCAGGAGATGTCGATCTTTCAAAATATCCCCTGGACGGCCCCTTGCCGGAAGTCACTGAGACCAATGGGAGCAAGAGCCGCCAGAAGCTGATGGTCGATCTTGCCAGCCGGGAGAACCTCACCATCCGTCAGCTTTATCTTCGTGTCGCCGGTGCGCGCGGCCATTGGCAGATCGTCGGCACATCTGAACAGATCGTCGACCAGATGGAAGAGTGGTTTACCACGGGCGCGGCTGACGGGTTCAATGTCATGCCGCCGCATCTGCCAGCCGGTCTTACCGATTTCGTCGAATATGTCGTACCAGAACTACGCCGCCGTGGCTTGTTCCGCACCGAGTATGAGGGCCGAACCCTTCGCAGTCACCTTGGTCTTCGCGAGCCGCAGCATCCGGCGCGATCTGCTGTTGCCGCAGAATAATCCTGTAATCTAAGCAAGAAAGGCGGCACCATGGCCAGCAGAGCCCATTTGAGGATCAGCAATGTGAGCCGGCGCTTCCGCGTCAATGGCGGCGACCTAACGGCACTCGACCAGGTGAGCCTTGACGTTCGGGCCGGCGAGTTCGTTACCATCGTCGGCGCGAGCGGATGCGGCAAGTCGACATTGCTGCGTCTTGGCGCCGGGCTCGATGTTGAGCATGATGGCACTATTGAACACGATGGCAAGCCTGTCACGGGTCCGAACCTCGATCGCGGAATCGTCTTCCAGGAGCCGCGACTTTTTCCGTGGCTGACCGTGGAACGCAATGTGGCGCTCGGCCTCGAGAATGCGGTTTTCTCCAAGGCGGAAAAACGCGATCTCGTGGCCAAGCAGATCGCTCTTGTCGGTCTGGCAGGATTCGAGAAAGCCTATCCGCATCAGCTTTCCGGTGGCATGGCGCAGCGCGCCGGGATCGCAAGGGGTCTGGTCAACCGTCCCGATGTGCTCTTTCTCGACGAGCCATTCGGCGCGCTCGATGCCATCACCAAGGCCCGCCTTCAGGGCGAGCTGCAGGACATCTGGGCCAGAGAACAGATCACCATGGTGCTTGTTACACATGATGTGGACGAAGCGGTCTACCTCGGTGACCGCGTCGTGGTAATGTCGCCGCGTCCTGGCCGGATCAGGCAAATCGTGCCCGTCGATCTCCCGCACCCTCGCGCACGCACCTCGTCGCGACTGGCAAGCATCCGCAATCACGTCCTCGATATTCTTAACTCAACGACTAGCGACGATCTGCCCAAGATGGCGGCGAAGCAGCCAACATCCCAAAAGCGTCCGGTCGCCAAGCCGGGACCAGTCCAAGCTGCACTACACAACAAGTCGGCAGAGCGACCACTCTTTTCAACGACGGAGATTTGACATGAGCCTATCCACCTTCACAAGACGTGCGGCTTTGGCGGCATTGGCACTGACTTTTCTTGCGTCGCCGACTTTGGCCGAAGAGCGACTGAAGATCAATATCGGCTATGCCGCCATCGGGCTGGATAACCGTCCCTACGCGGAAGGAACGTCGGCTGCCACAGCAAGAGCAGGCGAGTATCTCGAGAAAGAATTCGGCAATGATCCAAACATCAAGATCGAGTGGTTCTTTTTCAAGGGAGCCGGTCCAGCAGTCAACGAGGCGTTTGCCAACAACCAGCTCGACTTTGCCTATCAGGGCGATCTTCCGTCTTTGATTGGCCGCGCCAATGGTCTGAAAACAAAGTATCTGCTGGCGAGCGGCGCGCGCAAACCGCTCTATCTCGCTGTTGCCAAGGACGCGGACATCAAGGCCGTCGCGGAGCTCAAGGGCAAGAAAGTTGCCTATCAGCGTGGCACCAACGGCCATCTGGCTGCGATCAAGATCCTGGAGGCCAACGGCCTGACCGAGAAGGATATCCAGGTTATCAACCTCGACAGTGCTGGCACTGTCGCCGCACTGACCAGTCAGGACATTGATGCCGCCTTCGGTGACACGACCTTGATCAATCTCGCCTCGAAGGGCAATGCCAAGGTGATTTATACGACCAAGGGCGATGATCCCCGTTTCGGGCGCAACGCGGGCATCATCGGACGAGAGGACTTCATCAATCAACATCCTGAGATTACCCAGCGTATTGTCGACGCCTTCGTCAGGGCAGCACAGTGGTCTTCGGATGAGCCGAACCGTGCGACGCTTTTCGAACTCTGGCACAAGTCCGGCACCCCGGTTCCCATCCTGGAAGACTATTTCAGCAATGACAAACTGGCCTATCGCAATTCACCGCTCATCGATGATCTGCTTGTGTCGCAATATGAGGAGCAGGGCGTCAAGGCCAAGGAATTCGGTTTGATCCGGCGCGACGTCAGTGTTGAAGGCTGGTTCGAGCCCAAATACCTTAAAGCTTCGCTGGAAAAGCTCGGATTGCAGAATTTCTGGCAGGCCTACGGCGCAAACGGCAAGCCGCTTGGATCGTAATCGGCACATTGAGACAGTCATAGGCTGCCCGTTATGAGCATCATATCCCAAGATGTATCTCTTGCCCCGGCACCCAACGAGGTGCCTGTAGCAAGGCGAGCGAGGACGTCGATAAACCGTCGTGGGTTCCGTCGGTTCGCGATCGCATTGGTTCTGCCATTTGGCTTGCTCCTCGCCTGGTGGATCGCGTCGAACCAGGGCTGGTTGCCGGAACAGATTCTTCCATCACCGGCTTATGTCTATTCCACGGCACTGGAGATGATTGCCTCGGGTGAAATCTTCTACCATGCCGGTGTCAGCTTGCGTCGCGTGGTTGTCGGATTTCTGTTCGGCGCTCTGGCCGGGCTGAAACTTGGCATGGCAATGGGTTTGTCGCGCCGGGTGGATGATTATGTGCGGCCACTGTTTTTGGCGTTCGCTCAGATTCCGACGCTTGGCTGGATACCACTCTTGATGCTGATCTTCGGGATTGGTGAAACTCTCAAGATCATTGTCATCGCAAAGGGTGCGCTGGTCCCCATGACAATAAATACTGCGGCGGGCATCCGTGGGGTTCCCGAGAGTTTCGTTGAAGTTGGCCATGCCCTTCGTTTCAGTCGTCTGCAAACCTTGCGGCTAATCGTTCTTCCAGGCGCGGCTCCCTCCATTTTCACCGGCATCCGCTACGGCCTGACCCATTCATGGACGGCCCTTGTTGGTGTTGAGCTGCTCGCCTCCTCCGAAGGGCTCGGCTATCTGCTGGTCTGGGGCCGACAGATGTTCTGGCTCGATGTGGTGATCGTTGCGATGATCGCTGTTGGTGTCATCGGCTTTTTGATGGACAAAGGCCTCGACGTATCCGAAGTCTATGTGCAGCGCTGGAATGATAGGGAGGGCGAATGATGTCTGTCCCGGCCAGCTTTCGAACCAGACGTTTGGTCAGGATCCGCCGGGGATTGACGCTGCCGGTCGTCCTGCTCGTTTTGTGGGAGGTATCGAGCCGCGGCGGTCTTGTTGATGCCCGGTTCCTGCCGTCACTGGAAGAGGTCTATTTCACCGCCAAACGCGAGCTGATCGACAACAATCTCATCGGCGAGCTGGGTTTCAGCCTGTTCCGCAACGTGGTCGGCTTTTTTATCGGCTCAGGTCTCGGCATTCTCTTTGCGACATTGCTCGCACTCTCGCGCACTGCCGACGCCTTGATCACGCCGACCTTCAACGGGCTGAAGCAGATATCGTTGTTGGCCTGGATCCCACTGATCTCGATCTGGTTCGGCTTTGGCGAACAGGCGAAGATTGTTTTTGTTGCAATTGCAGCGTTCATTCCAGTTGTGCTCAACACATATGAAGGCATGCGCAATGCCCCCCGCGATCTGATCGAAGTCGGGCATGCGCTGCAGTTCACGCGAGTGCAGCGGATTGCCCGCATTCTCGTGCCCTCGGCCTTGCCTTCGATTGCAACCGGCGTGCATCTCGGGCTGATCTATTCTTGGCTTGCAACGGTGGGCGCAGAATATTTCCTCGCAGTGGGACCTGGCGTCGGTGGTCTGATTATCGCCGGCCGGGAGCGGTTCGACATGGCGCTGGTTATGGTTGGCGTCCTCATCCTTGGTGTCGTCGGCTTTATTCTCAACCGGCTCGCCGCTACGGTTGAATCCTATCTCCTGCGCTGGCGCGCCACCACACACTGAACACCTCGGATTCAACCGAAAACGGATTGTCAGCAAATGTCCATTATTGCCCAAGAAGCCACGAATAGGTCGGGGAAATTCGATACAAACCGGATCATAACGTTGTTGCGACAACGCTATGGCGCACCAGAGAGTCTGTCCGGGTCCCTACCAGCGTCGGATGTCCTCGAAACACTACTTTCGCACAGAAGCGTGCGATCTTATTTACCGCGATCGGTTCCAACAGAAGCACTGCAGCTTGCTATTTCGGCCGCGCAGTCCGCGTCGAGTTCTTCCAACCTGCAGGCTTGGAGCGTAGTGGCGATTGAGGATAAAGATCGCAAGGCACGTATCAATGTCGTGGCTGGAAATCAAAAGCAGATCGATCAAGCCCCTTTGCTCCTCGTTTGGTTGGCCGACCTCTCCCGGTTACGGGGAATAGCTGCAGATCAAGACTCAACGTCAGTCGGATTGGATTACCTTGAGAGTTTCGTTCTTGGCGTTATCGATGCGGCGCTCGCTGCGCAAAATGCTGTCACAGCCTTTGAATCGCTTGGTCTGGGAACCTGTTACATCGGTGCATTGCGAAACAATCCGATAGCTATTGCGAACGAGCTGGCACTTCCAAACGAGGTATTTCCGGTATTTGGTCTGACGGTGGGCTATCCAGATCCGGCGATCCGGACCGATATCAAACCGCGACTGCCCAGAACAAAAGTCTTGCACAGCGAACGATACCAGATCGAATCTACATCTTCGGGTTTCAGCAGCTATGACGAAACATTAAGGGCGTTTCAGAAAATACAACTGATGCCGGCGATCGATTGGACCGAACAGGTATGCCGCCGGATTGGGACGAAGGAGGCTCTGAAAAATCGTCACGAATTAGCCGACGCAATCAAGGCCCTTGGTTTCAAGCTCAAGTGAGACCCTCTTTGCCGTGCCGGCGCCAAGCAAAAAGCGTCGGCGCCGTATGCCCTGAACAATGGGAATATGCGATCATGAGATTCTCCTTTTGTGCTTCGGAAATCGCATAAGGTCTCTTCGGGAACCGCACCCTCAAGACGGATGTTAGGTCTGTTTCGGGCCATCAGCGGAAGTTGCAGTTATCAACTTCCGCTAATGGCGCTACCATCCGAGACGGGCGGATATTTTGGCGGCTGCATCCTTGAGCAGCAGTGTGTAGCGGTTAACATCGCTCTGTTGCGTGCGAAACGCGGGCGCCGCAACGTTGATGGCGGCTATCACGGAACCATCGAACGCCAGGACGGGGACCGAAACAGATACGAGTTGTTCGCTGACTTCGCCATAGCTCACGCAAACACCGTTTTTGCGGACATTTTCAAGTTCTTGAAGAAGTTTCGCATGGTTTGTAATGGTGTTGTTTGTGAAGCGCGGGAGCGTCGCTGGTATCATCTGCATTCGAACTTGTGGCTGCAGAAAAGCTAGCAGCACTTTGTAAGAACCTGCGAACAAGGGACGGCGGCGGCCGATCATGGCTTGAACGCGTAAATCACGCATCGGCTCGAACTTGGCAATGCAGAGCGACTCGCCGTTGTCGATGATACGCAATTGTGCGGTTTCATTCGTTTTTTGGCCGAGCTCTTCCAGGATAGGGTTTGCTATCCGCACCAAGTCGACTTGTGTTGAGGCAGCGGTCCCCAGAACGATTGCCGTATTGCCTAGGCGATACGTGCCCGTCTTACTCTTTCGGACGAGTCCACGCTGTTCCAGTGTGCGTAACATCCGCAGAATTCTTGGCTTCGTCTCCTCGATATTCCTTGAAATATCCGACAGGCGGATATCGGGGTGTTTGGCGACATGCAGAAGGACGTCGATGGCAACATCAACAGATTGAATTATATCGCTAGTTTTCTCTTTTGCGACGTCGTGCACACCAAAACCTCCGGTCCCAATATCGGCCAATTTGATAGTGTATTTTGATGTTACGTCAAGCGTAACGTGTCAGATTTATGTTTGACACATCGCGTCAAATAGCCCTACCAATCCAAGTAACAGGGAAACAAATTTGCCCGAAAGTGGGCAGCTGACCGGACAAAATTTAAATGGGAGCTATGGAATGAGCACGAATATCCTCAAGCGGGCAGCTCTTTTGCTGTTTGCATCGATCGTAATGCCTACCGTTACGTTGGCGCAGGAAACGCCGCTGGTTATCGGCATGTCGACGACACCGACCACGCTTGACCCCCATGAAGACAGTTCTGCTGTTCAGAGCGCGACCTCTCGGCACATCTGGGACAGCCTGATCAATCTGACGGCGACGTCTGGAAGTGCCCCGGAGCTTGCGACCGAGTGGACCACGATCGATCCCACACATTGGGAATTCAAGCTGCGACAGGGTGTCAAATTCCATGATGGTAGTGATTTCGACGCAGACGACGTCGTTGCATCGTTGTTCCGGGCCCGCGATAAGCCAAGCCAGGGCTTTGCATCCTACACACGCAACATCGCTAACGTTACGGCGAAGGATCCCCATACCGTTGTGATCGAGACCAAAGTACCCGATCCACTCCTGTTGAATTCGATCAGCCGTATCCGAATCATCAGCGCCGACTGTAAGGACGCCCCGGTACAAGAGTTCGACAGCGGCAAATGCGCTGTCGGAACTGGCGCATATTCTTTCGTTTCGTATTCGCCCGGCAGCAACCTGACACTCAAACGCAATGACAGCTATTTTCCTGGTGCGTCGCACTGGTCCGATGTCACTTTGCGCTTTCTGCCTGACGACGGCGCTCGTCTCGCGTCACTACTTTCGAACGAGATTGACATCATTGAAGCTCTGCCAGCCGATGGTATGTCGCGTGTCCAATCCAGTAGCAGCCTGCAGGTCATTAGCGGGCAGTCGTCCCGTCTTGTGTACATCGGTCTGGATGTGGGACGTGATGTATCACCATTCGTCAAAGCTGCAGACGGATCAGACTTGGACAAAAATCCCCTAAAGGATTTAAAGGTTCGGCGGGCGATGCTCATGTCAATAAACCGACCCGCAATCGTTGATCGTGTGATGCAGAAAAACGGCACCGTAGCGGATCAATTCGTTGCCAAGGGCTATGCAGGACACTCGGACCAGGTCGAGAATGTTGGTTATGATCCCAAGGCAGCAAAGGAACTTCTTGCGGAAGCGGGCTATCCGGAAGGCTTTAGTTTGACGCTACACGGGCCGTCCGGACGATATGTGAAAGATGCAGAAGTGCTTCAGGCCGTCGGGCAGATGTTCACGCGTATCGGCATCAAGTCCAGGGTTGAGGTTATGCCCTGGTCTATGTATTCGGAGGAATATTCCAAAGGGACCTACAGCACCTACCTTGGCTCGTGGGGTGTCAATACAGGCGAGACAACCAACCCTGCAGTCGCTCTCGTAGCAACGCGTGACGAAGCGAAGGGAACAGGCCGCTATAATGGTGGAGGGGTCTCTGATCCGAAGATCGATGAAGCATTGGCGAAGGCAAGCTCTACGCTGGATGAGGCACAACGGGTGCCACTTCTGCAGGAACTCTCAACACAAACGTTCAACAATCTGTGGCTTCTCCCAATGCACTACGAAAATGTTGTCTTAGGCGCAAAGAAGACGGTCACCTACACCCCACGCGGTGACAAGTACACGCTTGCATACGAGGTTAAGCCCGCAAATTAAAACGTCCGCGATAAATGGGGCTGCTTGCCGCAGCTCCAATGACTTCCCAGGAGACCTTCATGCAGGAACTCGGTACGGGCGAAGCCGTCGCTCGGGCACAGGCCGTCTATGACTATGGCCAGACAGCAATTTTCGCGTCCAGCGTCGATCCACGGCTACATATGGTCCTCTATGTTCCGCCGATTGCGGCAGATGGTCGAAAGCTGGATCTTGTCGTCGCGGTCCACGGAACGGGCAGGACATCTGCTATCGATTTTAGAGACGGCTTTGCAGAATTCGGGTTCTACAACGACTGTGCAATCCTGTGTCCAATTTTTCCCGTCAACGTGCTCGGCGATGGTGCGCGATCAGGCTATAAATTCCTTGAGGAAGGCGACATCCGTTACGACAAGGTCGTTTTGGCTATGGTCGAGGAGATGGCACAGAAATACCGCCAAGACTGGTCGCGTTTCGCTATGTTCGGCTTTTCGGGTGGAGGGCATTTCACTCATCGTTTTGCCATCCTTCATCCCGAGAAGCTCTGGGCAGCATCCGTTGGAGCACCAGGCTCGGTGACTCTGCTCGACCCCACACGCGATTGGTGGGTAGGTATTCGCGATCTCGACGCGCGCTTCGGCAAGGCCTTCCGGGCCGATGAACTTGCGAATGTTCCAGTTCATATGGTTGTAGGCGATGCCGATCTCGAAACGTGGGAAATCACCCATAAATCCGGTTCCAAATATTACATGGACGGCGCAAACGACGCTGGTGAGAACCGCCCGGCGCGCCTTGAGGCACTTGCGAAATCGTTTCGTGATGCAGGTGTCAAAGTCACCTTCGACCGTGTTCCTGGCATCTCCCACGACAGAATGAAGGTGCTTGGTCATGTCAAAGATTTTCTTGCCAAAGTACTTCAGGAGCGTCGTTCGAAATGAGAAATGCAACGATCGTCGCACCGCAGCCTGAAGCTGTTGAAGCAGGTGCTGAGGTGCTGGAACGGGGTGGCAATGCTATCGACGCGGCGCTTGCCTGTGCGTTTGTCCAAGGTGTCGTCGACCCACAGATGGCCGGCATCGGCGGATTTGGCTCGATGCATGTTTACTTGCCTGGGAAGGGCATCCACGAAGTACTTGAGTTCTACGCTCGTGCGCCCCTGAAAGCCACGCCCGACATGTGGGTCGACAAAATCAGACATCAAAGCCGAGACGGTTTCGGATATGTACTTGAAGACAATATTTCCGACATCGGCTACCAGGCTGTTTGCACGCCGGGCTCCTTGAAGGGCTTCGAAACCGCGCTGCGTGACTACGGAACCTTTGACTGGGCAGACGTGATTGCGCCGGCGATCCGCTATGCACGTGATGGATTTATGGTGCGTAGCCACATGCATTGGTACTGGACAAAGGACCAGTCGAATGATGGCTTTGCAAATACCTTCGACAAGCTTCGGTTCTCAAGAACAGGCAGAGACGTCTATTTCCACCGGGACGGCTCAATCCGAAACGTTGGCGATATCCTGATCAACAAGGATATGGCGAATACGCTCGAGCGTATTGCCAGGAGCGGTGGAACCGACATTTTTTATCATGGCGAACTTGCCGAACAGATCGCAGCGGACTTTCAAGAGAATGGTGGCCTGATCGACCGCGATGATCTTGCAAAATACGAACTGTCCAAGATTAAGCCGATCTGGGGTGAGTACCGCGGAAATCGCATTGCGACATCTCCGCCTCCCGGATCTGGATTTCCAATGTTGGAACTACTCCATATCATGGATCAGTTCGACGTCGGCGCGATGCAACACGGCGGCACCGAACATGTTCGAACTCTTTTCGAAGCGATGAAGCGCATGACGATCGACAAGGACGCTCACATGGGTGATCCTGCCTATGTCGAAGTACCTTTTGAGCGTCTCCTTACCAAGGAAAATGCTGCAAAGCATGCTGCATCGATCAGGGCCGGAGAGATAGCGAATGTTTCGCGTCTCGATAAGTCGCAGAGAGATACCACCCACGTCTCGGTGATTGATAAGCGCGGTAATGCCGTCGCGATGACGCATACGTTGGGGAGCCCCTCAGGCGCGATCACGGATGGCTTGGGTTTTATGTACAATGGAACAATGAGCCGATTTAACCCGGTTCCCGGCAAACCCGGGTCAATCGCACCAGGAAAGCGCCGCCCCAGCTCAGCTGCCCCAACAATTGTATTCAAGGGCGACGAACCTTCCATCGTCATCGGTGCACCGGGCGGAAGCTACATCGCGCCTGCTGTAGCGCAATGTCTGATGAATATGATCGATTTCGACATGTCGGTCCTTGAAGCGGTTGCAGCACCACGAATCGTCGGTGTCTCAAACAAGATCGACATCTGCAATCGCATCAAGCGATCCGTAGAGCATGAGCTTTCTCAACAAGGATATGAAGTCGCACGGTCGGCGCAGACATACGCATTTGCAGCCGTCCACGCTATCAAGATTGAAGAAGGTGTCTCTACGGGTGCGGCAGATCCGCAGCGTGATGGTATGGCGATCACCGTGAACTAAGGAGCAGGTACATGGTTACGTCCATTATCAGGCGGTTATTCCAGGCGCTCTTCGTTGTTCTTGCAATGACGGTCATCGTCTTTATCGGGGTCAGCGTGATTGGCAATCCGGTTGACATCCTGATCAACCCGGATGCGAACCAGGTGGAGAGGGCGCGCGTCATCGCGCATTATGGTCTCGATGAGCCTTTGTGGAAGCAGTACTTTATATTCCTGCGGGGACTGGCACAGGGCGATTTCGGAGACAGCTTCGTCTACGGCAGACCTGCCTTGGGTCTTATTCTCGAGCGATTGCCCGCTACGCTCGAACTCGCCATCGCTGCTCTGGGCATTGCGATCGTCGTCGGGCTGCCACTTGGCCTCTACGCGGGCCTTTATCCCAGCCGCATTTCGTCGCGCACTATCATGACGGGATCGATTCTGGGATTTTCTCTTCCGACATTTTGGGTCGGACTGATGCTTATCATGATATTTTCGGTCGAGCTGGGGTGGTTGCCTACGAATGGCCGGGGGCCAACCCTGGAGTTTTTGGGAGGGCAATGGTCATTCCTGACGAGCGACGGACTAAGACACCTTCTTCTGCCAGCGTTAAACCTGGCCCTCTTCAAGACATCCCTCATCTTGCGCCTCACGCGTGCTGGCGTGCAGGAGGTGCTTCCTCAGGACTATATAAAGTTCGCACGCGCCAAGGGCTTACGGGAGCGGCGGGTCATCGCGGTTCACGTCCTGAAGAACCTGATGATCCCGGTTGTAACAATCGTCGGCCTGGAATTTGGATCGCTGATTGCATTTTCGGTGGTCACGGAAAGCATCTTCGCCTGGCCCGGCATGGGCAAGCTGATCATCGACTCGATAAATCTTCTCGATCGACCTGTCATCGTGGCTTACCTGATGATTATGGTGCTGCTCTTCGTCGTGCTGAACTTCGTTATCGACATTTGTTATACCATTCTGGACCCGCGTGTCCGGCTCGACTCGAAGGCATAGTCCAATGACCGTTTCGAACGCAGACAACGAAACTATCGTAAAATCCGAGCCGGGGAGCTCTTCAAGAGTGTTCAAGGATTTCTTCAGCTCCCCAGGAGCGGCCATCGGGTTTGCAGTTCTAATAATCATTTGCGGTTTGGCGATCCTCGCTCCATGGATCTCCCCACAAAATCCCTATGACCTGATGCAGCTCGACATCATGGACGGCCGTCTTGCTCCCGGTTCCGAGTCCATGAACGGCCTTGTCTACCATTTGGGAACCGATAGTCAGGGGCGCGATATTCTTTCGGGTATCCTTTATGGTCTCCGTACCTCGCTGACAGTTGGCGTGGTATCGGCAATAGCGGCGGCATTGATTGGCACAAGTGCTGGGCTCTTTGCTGCATACACGGGGGGACGAATCGAAACCGGCGTGATGCGGCTGGTTGATCTCCAGCTGTCCTTTCCGACGATTCTTATGGCACTGATGATGCTGGCGGTGCTCGGCAAGGGCGTCACGAATGTGGTTATCGCTCTGATCATTGCCGAATGGGCGACATATGCTCGAACTGTTCGCGCCACGGCACTGGTTGAGCGAGAGAAGGAGTACATCGAGGCTGCAAGAATGCTTCGTTTGCCGGGCTGGCGCATTCTTTTCCGACACCTTTTGCCAAATTGCCTGGCGCCGGTAATCGTCATTGCGACGATGCAGGTCGCCCGCGCCATTGGACTTGAAGCTACCTTGTCTTTCCTCGGTCTTGGGGCATCTGTCACCGAGCCGTCGCTAGGGATGTTGATATCGACCGGCTACCAGTATCTCCTTACAGGTCTTTACTGGATCAGTTTCTTTCCAGGCGTCGCCCTCCTGATCACTATTGTGGCGATCAATCTCGTTGGCGACAGAGTTCGCGACGTGCTCAACCCGAGGAACGCGTCATGACGACACCTTTGTTGAGCGTGAGTAATCTCGTCACGGAGTTCGGTGGCGAAAAAGGCGCCTCCGGTTTGAAGGCCGTCAATGACGTGTCTTTCAAAGTTGAGCGAGGGCGAGTTCTTGGGCTTGTCGGAGAGTCGGGTTCGGGAAAATCGGTGACGGGTTTCTCGGTCATGCGATTGCTGGAAAGGCCAGGACGTATTGCGAGCGGACAGATTATCTTCGACGGTGTCGATCTGGCCAGACTTTCCAACGAAGAGATGCGACAAATTCGCGGCAAGCGGATAGCCATGGTGTTCCAGGATCCGATGATGACGCTCAATCCGGTACTGACCATCGAGACGCAAATGGTGGAGGCGGTGCGTGCGCATGATCAGGTTTCCAAAACCATTGCGCGTCAACGTGCCAGAGATGCACTAGGGCTGGTCGGAATTCCAAGTCCGGAAGAACGACTGTCTTCTTACCCGCATCAATTTTCGGGCGGAATGCGGCAGCGGGTGGTGATTGCAATTGCGCTTTTGCACAAACCTGAATTGATCATCGCTGATGAACCGACAACCGCACTGGACGTCACGATCCAGAGCCAGATCATTTCCGAGTTCCAAAAACTGACGGAAGAATCCGATACAGCCGTCATTTGGATTACACACGATCTGGCAATTGTTTCGCGTCTGGCTGACGACATCGCAGTAATGTATGCAGGACGTCTTGTCGAAAGCGGCCCCGTTTCCAGTGTTCTCACGGATCCGAAACACCCTTACACAGCGGGATTGATTGCGTCAGTTCCGTCGCGGAACAGGCGCGGCGTTCCGCTACGTCAGATACCGGGAATGACACCTGCGATCACGATGCTTCCTAAAGGATGCAGCTTTCGGACGCGATGCGATCGGGCGACCGACGAGTGCTTGGTCGTACCCCCGCTCTTTCCTCAGCAAGAACGATTCGTCCGCTGTTTTCACCCAGTAATGAAAGCGATGACTTAATGACGGCAGCATTTACCCCGTTGATCGAAGCCAGAAATGTCTCGCAGCAGTTCGGGGAAAAACCAGATATTGCTGCCAAGATTGCCCTGAAGCTCAAGCTCGCAAGACCTGCGTCGATCGTGCACGCTTTAGATGGTGTCGATCTGACGATCCAAAAAGGCGAGGTGGTTGGTCTCGTCGGGGAAAGCGGTTGCGGAAAGTCGACGCTCGGCCGCGTAATCGCAGGCATTACTTCGCCAAGCGAAGGCAGCATTCTGTGGGAAGGTGAAGACCGCGCTACCATGCCCACTGAAAAGCGACATCGCCTCGGTCTCATCACCCAAATGATTTTTCAGAACCCGATGGCGGCACTCAACCCGCGTATGACAGTTGATGAACTGATTTGGGAAGCACCAAGCACGCACGGATTTGCCAGGCGTTCAGAGCGTCGCGACTACGTTGACAAATATCTGCGGCTGGCAGGGTTCGATCCGGCCATGAAGACACGTTACCCTCACCAGTTTTCCGGTGGTCAACGCCAACGGGTCAACATTGCGCGCGCTCTGGCAGTTCAACCGAAATTCTTGGTCTGTGATGAGAGTGTGGCTGCGCTGGACGTTTCAATCCAGGCACAAGTCCTCAATCTCTTCATGGAACTGCGCGACAAGCTCGATCTCACCTATCTTTTCGTCAGCCACGATCTCGGTGTCGTCGAACACATTTCGGATCGCGTAGCTATCATGTACCTCGGTCGAATTGTGGAAGAAGCACCAGTCGAAGAAATCTTCAAACGGCCTAATCATCCTTACACTCAGGCTTTATTAGCAGAGGTCCCGCGCATTGAGTCTGGCAAAAGACGGTTTCAGGTGGTGAAAGGAGAGCTCCCTAGCCCTCTTAACCCGCCAACAGGCTGTCATTTTCATCCTCGCTGTCCATTCGCCATGGATAGATGCCGTATCGATGCACCTGTAAAGCGAGAAATCGCGCCAGGCCATATGTCCGCATGCCACTTGAATGGCGAACGCCTGTGACAGACCCGGGTGTGTCCGCTCCTGTATCAAGCGTGCTCCTAAAATGAGTTGTAGAACGACGTATTTGCTACTGAGCGCGATTGCAGAGTTTTCGGCACCAAAGGGCCGGCGAAAAATCGTCTATTATCGGCCTTTTTCAAAGGAACGTGTGTGGACGCCCCGCCGGATGCAAGCAAAATCTTACGGGTGGCGATGAACAAAGTGGTCGGGGTGCTGACGTGTGTCCGGCCTCGTGTTGCGGCCATCAACGCCGCGGGCCCATATGGGAGTGCGCGGATCAGGTCCAACACGTTTACTCGCACGCGAAGTGCACGTTCCTTTGCTTGGTTTCCTGACCCCGTCTCATTGACCGTTTGTCCATATCCTCCATTCGACCTGCCTCCATCCGCAATGGCAGTCAGAATAACCTTTCTGCCAGAGCTGATCTCATGCGGCTGCTACCTCGTAGCGACCACCTTTTGTCATCAGCGCCCACGCAATGCGCGCCATTCGATTGGCAAGTGCCACGAAGACAACCATGCACCCGGCAGCGTCGTCGCAACATCAGAATGCTTGACATCCCACATGCGATTAGACAACCCCATCGTCTATTGATGACTTCCGAAGTTGTACAAGGCCACTAAAGGGTGATGTCGAGCAAGCCGTCCTAGTGTAGTTGTCGGTCACGCACACCTTTTGGAACGGAACAATGGCCTCAGTGGACCTTCAGCAGTCGACTTAATAGCGCGTCCGGTTCGAAATCCAGTATCGAGGCCAGTTCGAGAAATTCGACAACGTCGACGCGTCTTTGTCCACTTTCAAGTCTTGCAACGAACGATTGGTACTCACCCAAACGGGAGGCGAGTTCAACCTGGGTTAGGCCGGCAGTTACCCGCTTCTCTATCAAGAGCGCTATCAAGGCTTTGTGTCTCGCCGTTCCCAGGGTCTTTACCACGATCCATTCCCCATTTTCAGATGGGGTCTTCAATTATATCTGAAAATAAGTTATCTTAAATTCAGATATTCGTTTTGATTAGAGCTCTGGAAGTCGCCTTTCGATGGAACTACGTCAGCTTCACAAACCTTCATTCGCGCGGGCAGCGTTGAAAGTTTGATATTGCCTGGCCGGCACTGATCATGCGGATCCAGTCCTTGGACGCGAGCTCGGTGTTCAACTGATGGTTTGCACCAAGGCGTGTGGAACTGCAAAGGGAGGCCACATATTGGGACCGGTGCGTGCGGATCCTGAGCAGTGGCTTGAAAGAGCGGCAACCGGCGTCAAATTCAGTGAGCGCGGCTGTACAAGGTGCTGACGATGCCGAGTGCGGCCGGACCATAAACCAGGTTTACGAGGAGCTCGGATCATGGCTGATTCTGAGAAAAGCAGAACGTTGCCGCCAGTCACCCGGAGAGGTTTGCTTTCGGGGACCAAGGTGTGGCTGACCGCACGAACAGTGTCGCTGACAGCCGATACGGCAGTCCTTGCCCTTTGGCGAGAGCGGTTTATCACCTGTGGAAAGATCGAGGAGCTTTTCCGGGTGCGCAAGCGGGCTGAAGCCTGCCTGGTCGCGGCTGCCGATTCTCCTCTCGTCGAGGTGCCTGAGCCGGGCGGCAAGCGAGCGGTCACAGCATTCGCGGCAAGCGATGTCGATTCCCTTCTTGGCAGGGGCGCTGGGACCGCCGCCGCGCCGACACAGGCAAAACCCGCCCGTCGTGCCTGCAAGCAGGTATGGATGGCGATGGACAAACCGCGGCGCTTTATCGCCGACATCGCCGCGAAGCCTGATGCCGCTTTCTTCACCGATGCTTCAGGGCAGCATCGTACAAACGACAGAAAACTGGAGATGGCCATGGCGAGCCGATCATGAATCCCGATCGCAATGGACACGTTCGACCCTCTTGCGCTGCGTAAGCTTCTCGCCCGCAATATGCGGATCCGCCGGGCAGAGCTTGCTATCTCGCAGGAAGAGGTTGCCCTGCGCACCGGACTGACCCAGGCCTATCTCAGCGGCATCGAACGGGAGAAGCGCAACATTTCCCTCGACACCATTCAAAAAATAGCCTTTGCCCTTGAAACAACGGGATCGGCGCTGCTCAACATGCGTTAGCGGCCCGAACGTCAAACAAAACGCCACCTCGCCAATGAGGCGGGTCGGTCTTTCGCCTGAGCACACCACCGGCCGCTCCAGGTCGGGCGCTTCGGCATCAAGGTCACGAACATCCTCCATGGCGCGACATATTCTGCCTCGACCCAATCGGATGAGCGGGTCCTTTGCCTTTGGCGAAACCGGATAGCGGTACACAGAAAGGTTGAGCGGCTTTTGCGAAATTATCCAGTCAATTTCGGAAGGTAACTCTATTCGGCGGCGAATGCCGGTGGCGGCGGAAATTCGGATCCCGTCAAGGCGTGCAAGCGTCGTTGCGAATATCCTGCAAACCCCGCCAATTACTGCGTCCGCTGCCATACAGAATCAACAGTCTCTGTGTGCAACGCTTATTGGATGGGCGAAATGATATCGATGATCAAGTCCGCCAACGGTTGCTCGGTGCCGTCGAAGCTTTGGATCATAGCGTCTAGAACACGTTCCCTTACAAGTTCCTCGTCACCGAACGGCAACCCGGCATTATGGGGGTCAACAGCGACAAGAACGTCAGCTGAGTCCGGCCGTTGCCTTCGGAACGGGTGGATTGCGTTGATTTCCGCAAGAATGTGAGCTGCATTTGAGGCAAATTCCAGCGGCAGCATATCCGTAAGGAAGTTCAGCCGTTCAAGAAGAGCAAAAGACAGCTTTCATCTGTTGGTCGATGTATTCGGGATAGCAGAACCAGTTGCCGCCCTTGCCAATACGAATTGTTCGCACCTGACCGGCCCATTCTTAGACATCCTGAAACAGATGGTGGTGGAGCGCCATATAGTGCGGGTAATCGAGCCGGCCGTATGGAAACTCTTCGTCCGCACGAATTAGGAACAGTGCTAGCTCTGCTTCGTCTAAATCTTCCTGATTCTCAAAACCAAGTTTGTTGCGGAGGATTGTTGTGCCCGGGTAGCAGAGCGGGTCGGATTCGGCGGTGTAGACCACTATTTGCGCTTGGTTTTTGCCAGCTGCTCTTTGACCAAAGTACGACGCTCGTCACCAGTCTTACCTCGGGACTCAGCTAACGCCGTTGCCATCCGTGGCGTCAGTTTCATACCTTCGACGGCACTGATTTTTTCACCGCGCGTACTGGTAAGCGTCCAACCGCTCTTGATCGTCCCACGGGGCATATGATGAAGACTGTGATTTTTCATGGAGCGAGTCTACTACAGCCCGCGGAACCTGGGCAATAGGAACTTCAAGGCGCCTTTGCTCGAGAAGGAAGCCGCGCTGGCTCGCTTAGAGACATTGTAGACTTTGAGGAACCAATCAGAATCGGTGAAAATCTGCTCTTATCGGCATTTTCAAACGAATGTTTATTCACGACTGCTGATTTTGCACCAAACGCAGTTTCAAAGATGGAATCGGGCAAGGTGCATCTAGGTCCGCCTGCTGCGAGCTACTTTCAACCATTCACGATTGCTTGCCTATTTGGGGCGCCGACAGGGCGGCCATAACGCCGCGCAGTTCGGCGAGACCGCGCAGTCGTCCGATCGTGGGATAACCGGGGTGCGCCTGTTTGTGAATATCGTCAAGCAGCTTTCGCCCGTGGTCCGGACGGAAGGGGATACGCCAGTTTTGCTCGCCGGCAATTCTGCGGCGCAACTGCTCGTTAAGCAGAATCTGCACTACAGCGACAATGTCGACGTCGCCGTCTAGATGGTCGGCTTCCATGAAGGAACCGTCCTCATCCTTGGTGACATTTCGAAGATGAGCAAAATGGACGTGATGTGCGAAGCGTTTTGCCACAGCAGGTAGATCGTTGCCCGCTCCGGCGCCGAGTGAGCCGGTACAAAGAGTCAGACCGTTCGATACGGACGGGACGGCTTTGACGATGAAGTCTAGATCGTCGGCGTTACCAACCACGCGCGGCAGTCCAAACAGCGGGCGAGGCGGGTCATCGGGGTGGATCGCCATCGTAATCCCGCACTCCTCGGCGACGGGGATAATCTCTTTTAGAAACGACACCAGCATGGAGCGCACGTGGGCTTTTGTAACGCCGTGGTACCGGCGAAGGATCTCGCGCAGTCCGGGGATGTCGTAACGGTCGAAGGCTCCAGGTAGGCCCGCCATTATGGTGTCGAGCAGGCGCTTGCGGTTGGCGTCGTTCGCGGCGTCGCGCCAAGCGCGGGCTCGTTGGATCACCTCTTCCGAATATTCAGTTTCCGCGCCTTCTCGCTCCAGCATGTAGCAATCAAATGCGGCGTATTCGTGCATATTGAACCGAAGCGCTGTCGCTCCGCCGGGCAATGGCTCGTCGAGTTGGGTGCGCGCCCAGTCGAGCACCGGCATGAAGTTATAGCAGACCGTATGGATCCCGCAGGCGGCAAGGTTCCTGAGCGTCTGCCGGTAATTTTCATAGAGGCGAGGCAGATTCGGACCGCCGAGCTTGATTTCCTCCGAAACAGGTACACTCTCTACCACACGCCAGTAGAGCCCCAGTGAACTGTCTGCAGCAATTTCGGCCTTGCGTTTCTCGATCTCCTCAATGCTCCATACGTCGCCGTAGGGAATATGATGAAGTGCCGTTACGATACCACGTGCCCCGGTCTGCCGCACATCGGCGAGTGTTGTGCTGTCCTGCGGCCCGAACCAGCGCCAGGTTTCTTCCATCATGACATTCCTCCAGTCTGCCCATGTGGGCGGGCGACTTGCGGTGTATATCCACCTCCCAGCAACCGCATGCCGCGGCGTGCGACGTCGTCGCCGTTCTGAAACAGATCCCGCCAGATCGCCACACCGGCAGCAACGTCGGGACCGGCTATGCTTGACGAAAACGCTTCAAAACCGATGACGCCCTTGTAGTTTGCCGCTCGCAGCCGAGTTAGCATGGCCGGGAAATCGAGCGAACCTTCGTCCGGCAGTCCCCTGTGGTTCTGGTCAAGCTCGAAATAGGCAAGATGTGGCAGCGCCGCCTCCAGAGCCGCCTGGAAGTCCGCCTCCTCGATGTTCATGTGGAACGTGTCGAGATGCAGCTTAAGATTGTCCGAGCCGACACGCGCGAGAAAGGCAAGGGCATCGGCGACGGAGTTGATGAGATTGGACTCGTAGCGGTTGACGATTTCGATGGCGAGCCGAACACCCATGGCCTTCGCCTCATTGGCGACGAAGGCCAGGCACTCTGCCGCCGCGTCCAGGCTGCCGGCGGGAGCCGGGCCAGCGGCCTTGCCCAGTAAACCGTTGAGGACGCCGCCCATGTGTTTAGCGCCCATGTCCCGCGCCAGCCGCAATGACATGTGATGCCGGTCCATGCCGCGTTGCCGAACAACCGGATCCAAGCTCGACACGTCTGCGTCGGGCAACTGGTTTGCCGAGGTCACCGGCGTCATGCCGTTGCACTCAAACAGGCGAGCGATGCGGTCCGGCTCGATGACGGCGTGGTCGCGCATCGGCACGACCATGTGATCGAAGCCAAACTCCGCCGCCCTCGGCACGATCCGTTCGCCGCCGGCGGTCGACCAGGCAGGCAACCAGCAGTATGCATGGATGCTAACCGGGTTCATGCGATGCGCCGACATCAGGTCAACCGTTCCAGCCGAGATGGCTGAGGAAGTTGCGCGTTCTATCCTCGCGTGGCGCGTCGAAGATCTGGGCCGGCGGTCCCTGTTCAACGATCTTGCCGTGGTCGAACACGACGACCCAGTCGGCGACACGCCTGGCGAATGACATCTCGTGTGTGACCACGACCATGGTCATGCCTTCGTCGGCCAGCCGCTTCATGACGTTGAGCACCTCGCCGATGGTTTCCGGGTCAAGTGCAGACGTTGGTTCGTCGAACAGCATCACCTCCGGCTCCATCGCCAGCGCCCTCGCGATGGCCACGCGCTGCTGCTGGCCGCCAGACAGATTGGCCGGGTAACGGTCGGCTTTGTCGGTCAGGCCCACCTTCTCGAGCAGGACGCGGGCGCGGGCGTTCGCTTCTGCTTCCGAAATGCCGAGCACGGTCAAAGGCCCAATGGTGATGTTCTCGAGCACCGTCTTGTGCGGGAACAACTCGAAGCTCTGGAACACCATTCCCATGCGTTGGCGAACCTTGCGAATTTCGGCCTTGGAGCTGGGGAGGGGATGCCCATCGAAATAGAGCTGGCCGCCGTCAATTACCTCCAGTGCATTGGTCGTGCGCAACAGAGTGGATTTGCCGGAGCCTGACGGGCCGATCAGGCACAGTACCTCACCACGATTGACCCGCGCGGATACGCCGTCCAGGGCGGTGAAATTGCCGTACTGCTTCCGAACGTCACGATATTCGACGACCGGGGTGGAACTGGCGTTCTTGCGGCCGAAATCGGCCTCAGTCACGTTGCTCATTCCTTCACTCCCCATTTTCTGTAGATCCAGTCAGCAAGTTTTGCTTGCGGATAACCAAGAACCCAATAGATCACTGCCATCGCGGTCAGTATTTCCAGGATGCGAAACGTCTGCGAACGGATCTCAAGCGCGGTATGCGCCAGTTCTCCGACGGCGATCACCGACACCAGCGACGTGTCCTTGAAGAGTGACACCCAGGTGCTCGCCAGGACCGGCAGGACGCGCCGCGCTGCCTGCGGCAACACGATTTTTCGCATCACCTCTATGTGGCTCATGCCGAGTGCTAACCCCGCTTCGCTCTGCCCCTTGCGGATCGAATTGATGCCGGCCCGAAACGTCTCAGAATTGTAGGCTGAAACATTGAGGGCGAGCGCAACCAGCCCCGTAGTGAAAGGCGGCAGCGTCAGGCCGGAAAGAACTGGCAGAACGTAGAAGCTCCAGTAGACCAGCAGGATGAGCGGGATGTTGCGGAAGAATTCCACGAAACAAAGCGCCATCCAATTTAACACACGGTTGGGGGATAGCCGCATCAGCGCCAGCACGATGCCGCCAGGCACAGCCACCGCCATTGTCGCGATGGTTAACAGGATCGTGATGCCGGCGCCCTTGGCCAGCGTCCCCGAGAATTGCCAGACAACGCTCCAGTCGAGGTTCATGACCGCCCCCTGTAGGACACGCGATCGTAGAGGCGGTCGATCAGACGTGTCGTCGGAAACAATACGAGGAAGTAAACCACCATAATCGTTGTGAATACCTCCATTGGACGGAAGGTCTGGCCCGAAACCGTCTCAGCGCGCTTCATAAGTTCGGGTACTGCGATGACGGCGGCGATCGCCGTGTCCTTGATGGTGATGGAGATAATAGAGCCAATCGACGGCAGCATACGGATAATCGCCTGCGGCAGGATAATCTTGGTGAGCACCTGGCGCGGCGACATGCCGAGGACCAGACCGGCCTGGGTCTGTCCATTTCGTACCGAGCTAATGCCCGCGCGTACGATTTCGGCAACGTACGCCGAGATGTGCAAGGTCAGCGCGAGGAGCGCCGCCCAGAACGGCGGAAAGTTGACCCCGGTCAGCACTGGCAGGGCGAAATAGATCCAGACGAGAACAACCAGCACGGGGATAGCCCGCTGCGAGTCGATGTAGAAGGTCAGAATCTTTTGCAGCCAGGTTGGACCATACATGCGGCCGAGGGCGATGAGGGTGCCTGCAATGAGGCTGCAGACAACGGTCAATATGCTGAGCAACAGTGTTATGCCGAGACCAGTGGCGAGGTAGCGCCAGTTGTCGGTCACAGGGCTGAAATCGAAATCCATTCCACTCTCCGAAACCAGACCTCCCCTCCGCCGCTGTGGCGGCGGAGCATGGGTCCGTGCAGGTTTTGTCCGATCGAAGCAACCGGCCCGCCGCTACCGGCGAAATGAAGCCTCAATTCATCGTGCCGATGACGCGCTCTTCATCAGCCCGCAGCTTGTCCTGCATCTCGGCTTCGACGGTCCGGAGCCATTCGAGATAGACATCCTGGCCTTTGTCGACGGCGAGGCCGACGGGGGCCGCCTTTTCTCCAGAGTCTTGACAGTTGTTTTCCTTCGGCAACGCCATGAGACCACGCACTTTTTTGTTCAACAACACCCATTGGACCCGGTTAATCGGCGCCGCATCGGCGCGCTTGGCCATGATCTCCTCGATGGGCGCTGGCGCGCTCGACGACGTGACGCCACGTAGCTCTGCTTTGCCGAAACGCTCCTTGACCCAGTTCTCTTCGGCACCGCCGATGAAGAACGCCACCTTGAAACTCGGGTCGTTGATCGCATCGACATTCGCCGCTGCGGCGAACTTCTCGTTGTCGGCCCGGCCGAAGATGCAGACGCTCGTCTTGGAGTAGAGGACAAAGTCGACGACCTTGAGCCGTTCAGGGGTCTCGGCGAGCGGCGTGATACTCATGTCGACCTGATTGGCGGCCAGCACGGGAACCTTGGTTTCATGGCTGACCGGAACCGGCTGGAGCGTGACACCGAGGCGGGAGGCGTATTCCTTGGCCAGTATCCAGGCCGGACCCTCAAATGGTTCCCCGCTGCCGGACGTGTTCTCGATCAACCAGGGGGTATTGGCCAGAACGCCGACACGCAAGGTGCCAGCCGCTTTGATCGCGTCGATGCGCGGGCTTGCGCCGGGGGCCGGGACGTCGGCCGCGGACGCGCCGAACGCCACGAAAGATGCAATGACCGCCGCGGCAGGGATGCTTGAAAATTTCAACACTGACTATCCTCCACTTTGTTGTGTTCGACCTAAGGTCTGACGAGGTCGCGTTCGCCTTCAAAAAATGCTTTCTGGGTCTCGGCCAGCCTCTCGATGGTCTGAAAGACGGATTGCAGATGAATGCGCATAGCCGCTTCGGCTTTGTCAGCGTCGCCAGCCAGCACCGCAGCAATGATGGCTCTGTGCTGTTCCATGATCCGGTCCAACCACTCGCCACTTTCGAGTGACAGGAAACGGACCCGGTCGAGCTGTGCCTTGACGCCCTGGATCAGACTCCAAATGGCTGGACGCCCGGCCATACCGATCAGATAGGTGTGCATATCGTCGTCTGCGCGGAAGAAGCCGGCCAGGTTGCCGTCGCGGATCGCACGGGTCTGCAGAGTCAAGAAGTCTTCGAGCCGATCGGCGTCCTGTCGCGTCTGGCGTTCCGATGCGATGCGAACGGTTCGACACTCCAACGTCTCTCGAACGAATTGACTGTCGTAGACTGCCCTCAGTTGAATGGGGGAAATGAAGGTCCCCACTTGGGGCAGGATGCGCAAGAGCCCTTCGTCAGCAAGACGTCGAAACACCTCGCGCACAGGCGTACGGCTGACGCCCAATTCGTCTGCAACCTGGATTTCAGAGATCGCGTCACCTGGCTTTAGCGCGCCGGTGAGGATGCGCTCGCGCAATGCGGCATAGAGCTCCCGACCGATCGGTTCATTACGAGCGAGCTGGACACCTGCCAGAATGTTCATCAGATTTCTCCTCCACTTGTTTACTAGTATGCAAGTTCATTGGATTTGTCAAATAGTTCACTGCCAGGCATCTCTGTGCTGGGTTTGCGTCGGACGAACTATGTCGCTTGGCACTTAAGGCACAGGAACGGAGTTGTGGCAGCGGCATGGTTGTGTAGTCCTTCCGGTCATTCATGACGTAGAAGAGGCCGTTCTCCTAGCTGATCGCGTCCTGGTGATGAAGGGCGGTGTCATCGCTCACGAGGAACGCATTGCCATGCGACGTCCGCGCGACGTTGCCGATCAGGCGTTTGCGCGCATACGCGGCGGTCTCCTGAACTGGTTCGGCGTGCGTCACGGAAAGGATCACGATCAGGCGCTTCGAACCAACGCTGGGGCATTTGCGTCGCCGTGAGCAGTCATAGGCAAGATGCACTGGAATTGACCGCCGATGTTCTCATTATCGGCGGTGGATAGCCGGAACTTGGGCAGCGCAGCCTGAGCGCTGGCGTCTTTCAACCAAAGCGGAAACGCCGATCAGGTAATGCCGCCGAGACAGACGTATTTGATCTCCAGGAAATCATCGATTCCGTATTTGGATCCTTCGCGGCCAAGTCCGGAGGACTTAACTCCGCCAAAAGGAGCTTCCGCTGTCGAAACCAACCCGGTGTTGACGCCCACCATTCCGTACTCCAGAGCTTCTGCGATGCGGAACACGCGCGCTAAGTCTGCCGAATAAAAATATGCGGCCAACCCGAATTCGGTGTCGTTCGCCTGGCGCACCACATCGTCTTCATCAGCGAAGCGAAACAGCGGGGCCACAGGCCCAAAGGTTTCCTCGCTCGCGAAGAGCATCCCCACGGTGACATCGGAAAGTACGGTAGGTTCGAAGAATGTACCGCCCAATGAGTGCGCCTTTCCGCCCGAGAGGACACGAGCGCCTTTGCTGATGGCGTCGGAAATATGGTCCTCAACCTTTTGAACCGCAGCAGCATTGATCAAAGGCCCGAGATCGACGTTGCTTTCGAGGCCGTTTCCAACCCGAAGTTTTGCCACCTTCGCCGAAAGTTTCTGTCCGAATGCGTCGTAGATACCGTTCTGAATGTACATGCGGTTCGCGCAGACGCAGGTTTGCCCATTGTTGCGAAATTTGGCGATCATGGCGCCTTCGACGGCAGCCTCCACGTCGGCATCGTCGAAGACGATGAAAGGTGCATTGCCCCCAAGTTCCAGTCCCAGCTTCTTGATCGTGCCCGCGCTCCGCCGATAGAGCTCTGTTCCGACAGGGGTCGAACCGGTGAACGTCAACTTGCGCACGATCGGGTTGGAGGTCATTTCCGCCCCAATTTCCACCGCGGAACCGGTGATCACGCTGAACAAGCCCTCCGGTAGTCCCGCTTGTTCGGCAAGGACAGCAAGCGCAAGGGCAGAGAAGGGTGTTTGAGGAGCAGGTTTCAGGACGACGGCGCATCCCGCAGCCAATGCCGGACCAGCCTTGCGGGTAACCATTGCATTTGGAAAATTCCACGGGGTGATGGCTGCAACGACGCCGATAGGTTGTTTCATCACCAGGATACGCTTGTCCTTGTGATGCCCGGGAATGATATCGCCATAAACGCGGCGTGCTTCCTCGGCATACCACTCTATGAAACTTGCGCCGTAGACAATTTCCCCCTCTGCTTCGAGGAGCGGCTTGCCCTGTTCCAGCGTGAGTATCCTGGCAAGTTCTTGCTTGTGCTGCAGTATGAGTTCGAACCAGCACCGAAGCACGTTGGACCGTTCCTTGGCAGTCTGACGCGCCCAGGATTTTTGGGCGACCCTTGCCACATCTATCGCCTGTCTTGTCTCAAGCGTTCCGAGTTCTGGTACGTATCCGAGTTTATCGCCGGTTGCGGGATTCCTTATCAGATTGGAGTTTGCCGGGTTTGCTTCTATCCATTGTCCTCCGACCAGTGCTGCCTGGCGGAATAAAGTTGAGTCCTTGAGGACCATAATCGTGTTTCCTCAGTTGAAATGTCGGCCAGGCTAATCGCAGAAGGCGTGGGTGGTTGCCGGATCCCAAGTGATCCAGACTTTTTCACCTGTTGTCAGCCCGTTGATTGCCGTATCGCCAAATGGAAGCCGTACGGAAAGCGCCTCATTGGCGCTGGTTACCGTCGCCACATGGGTGTTGTTGCCAAGAAAGGTGATGTCGTTGACAGTTGCTGCGATACCTGCGCGATCGGTTCCTGCAGTTCGAGACAAATTGATGCGCTCCGGTCGCAGCATGACGGCCGCATTCCCGCCGGCCGTTGCCTTTCCGTGAACGGGTACGCCCGTCACGACCGTCTCGTCGCCAAGATGTATATCCGCCAACCCGCCACTGGTGGCTGCAACCACGCCTTTGAGGAAGTCACTGTCGCCGATGAATTGTGCGACGAAACGCGTAGCAGGATTCGCATAAAGCTCGGGACCAGTTCCGGTCTGATCGATAACACCCCGACTGAACACGGCAATGCGATCGGAGAGCCGCAAGGCTTCTTCCTGATCGTGGGTGACGTAGAGGATGGTGACCGATGTTTCCTGGTGAATACGCCGGATTTCGTATTGGATTTCTTCGCGAAGTTTCTTATCGAGCGCTGACAGCGGTTCGTCCATCAACAGGACAGGCGGATCATAGGCCAGTGCGCGTGCGAGCGCGACACGCTGTTGCTGCCCACCCGACATCTTGGCCGGCATGCGGTCTTCATAACCTTCCAGACGCACAAGCTTGAGCATGCGGCGCACTTTTTCATCGATTTCTGCTTTCGGCAGTCTGCGCACCCGCAAAGGAAAGGCGATATTCTCACCAACAGAAAGGTGCGGAAACAACGTGTAACGCTGGAACACCATTCCGATGTTGCGCTTGTGCGACGGCGTTTGGAGCAGAGTCTTGCCCTCAAGCAAGATATCGCCGCTTGTCGGATTTTCGAACCCGGCAAGAATGTACAGCGTTGTGCTCTTGCCGGAGCCGGACGGGCCGAGAAAGGTCAGGAACTCACCTTTTTCCACGTTTAGCGTCACGTCGTCCACGGCGGTCACCGCGCCATATTCTTTGCGGATGCCACGAATCTGCAGAAATGGCACGGTCATGATTTGAATCCTTTGCGCAAAAGTGCCGCGACGATCATCAGCACCACAGTAAAGACAACAAGCAGTGTCGAGGCGGCGGCGATCACCGGTGTGAGATCCTGGCGCAACGTCGCCCAGATCTTGACGGGAAGCGTTTGGAGGGTGGGGCTTGCCATGAAGATGGCCACCACCACCTCATCCCACGAAACGAGAAATGAGAAAATTGCGGCGGCAAACAATCCATGTCGGATGCCAGGCAGCGTAACACGCAATTTGGCTTCCAACGGATGGGCGCCACAAAGTATGGCTGCATCTTCGATGGAGCGATCAAAACTATCGAGCGCATTGCCGATCGAAATAATCGAGAACGGCAGGGCTAAAATGAGATGTGCGATAACAAAGCCCAATAGGGTTCCGTTGAGCCCGATTTTCAGAAAGAAGGCGTAAAGGGCCACGGCAAGGACAACGACCGGCATGATCATCGGGGTTAAGAATAGCGCGCGCAGCGTTTCCCGCCCGGCAAAGCGGCCGCGGGTCAGACCAAATGAGGCTAACAGGCCGAGTATCACTGAACAGAGGGTAACGATGATTGCAATCTTGGCACTTGTAAGGGCGCTTTCGAGCCAGCGTGGATCGGCGAGAAGTTCCTGATACCAGCGCAGTGTCCAACCGGGTGGCGGGAAGATAAGCCACTGCGATGACCCGAAGGAAAGGGCCACGATAAACAAAATAGGTACAAGCAGGAACAGGGCAACAAGAACCGAAAAACCGGTAAGGACCCATTTCCACATGCCAAGTTTGTCGAAATTCAGCAGCACCTTACTGTCCTTCCTGGCCAATGCGCCCAACACCGAACAGCCGCAGCTGGATGGCGTAGAGAAGCAGCGTGACGACGAGCAACACCAGGGCAGCGGCTCCGCCCATGCCCCAATTGACCAACGACTGCACAAACTGGGCGATCATTTCCGCAACCATCATATTGGCCGTGCCGCCCAGAAGCGCAGGGGTGACGAAATAACCAAGTGACATGACGAAGACCATGAGCGCCCCCGACGCGATACCGGGCAGGGCAAGGGGAATGAGCACCCCCCAGAGGCATTGCCATTTGGTGGCACCGCACAGCGCAGCCGCCTGCAGAATGCCCGGCTCAATATCTTTGATGACGCCGCGCAGCGGCAAGATGATAAACGGCAGCATGATATAGGTCATCCCGATGGTGACGCCGGTAAGGTTGTTGACCATGACCAGCGGCTGATCGATCAGGCCAAGGTTGATAAGGGTCTTGTTGATGACACCCGTCCGTTGCAGCAGAACCATCCAGGCATATGTACGGGCAAGGAGGTTGGTCCACATCGACAGCAATATGATCGCGAAGAGCACGGATCCCCATCTGTTGGGTATGATCGCCAGCAGCCACGCTACGGGAAAGCCGATGATGACCGACAACAAAGTGACCAGCGCAGAAACCAGAAATGTGTTGGCGAATATTCGCACGTAGGTCCAGGACCCGAAAAGCTCGGCGTAGTTGCTCAAACCGGGCGTTGGTTCAAGAACGCTGCGCAGGAGCAGCGACGCAATCGGAACGATAAAAAATAGCGCGATGAGCAGCAAAGCCGGCGCAATGTAGGCGAAACCAGACGGACGCCGCCGCTGCCTAAGCTCCGGTGCAAAGCTGGTTGTGCTGGTCATGACACTCATCCTGACGATCCCTCGGCGTTTTTTTGAAGCGACATTCGGCCCGGTACAACAATGGCCGGGCCGAATGCGTGGGGGGCTTTTATTTTGCCTGCCACGCGTACCAGCGCTCACCGATCTCATCGCGATGTTCGGCCCAGTAGCGCATATCGGCATTTACCTGGCTTGCGCCCTGCTGATCTGGAAGCGTCTTGCGCAAAGCCGCATCCATCAGCTGACCCGACTGCGTATTGACGGGGGCATAGCCGGTTGCGGTTGCCATATCTGCCTGCCCCTGAGCGCTGGTCGCCAAAGCGATGAATTTCATGGCGAGATCACGGTTCTTGGCGCTCTTTGGCACGACGAGTGCATCGGCAGCAGTGATGTTCTGCTCCCAGGATTCGCCGACATTCACGCCGGTTGCTTTAAGCGCGGTGAGCCTTCCGTTCCAGAACATGCCGTATGGGGCCTCCGCGGAAGCAAGAAGCTGCTGCGACTGAGCGCCGCCGCTCCACCAGATGATGTCCTTCTTGATGGTGTCCAGCTTCTTGAAGGCGCGGTCGAGATCAAGCGGATAAAGCTTATCTGGCGTTACGCCATCGGCAAGCAGAGCGGCTTCGATCACGCCGGGTGCCGACCATTTGTAAAACGTTCGCTTTCCCGGGAACTTGGTTGTGTCGAACAGATCGGCCCACGTCTTCGGTCCCTCAGCGCCCACAGCATCGGCGTTAAACCCGATGATGAAGGAATAATAGAAGCTGCCGACGCTGTAGTCCGTTACAAAACGCGGATCCAGTTTGGATTTGTCGATCACCTTAAAGTCGAGCTTCTCGAGCATGCCCTTGTTGCCGGCCTGTACCGCATAGTCGCCCTCCACATCGACGACATCCCAGTTCACATTACCGGATTCAACCATTGCTTTGATCTTGCCGTAGTCGGTTGGACCATCCTGAAGAACGTTGATCTTGGTCTCAGCTGTGAATTTATCGGCCCAAGCAGCTTTCTGCGCGTCCTGCGTCGTACCACCCCAACTGGTGAAGACCATTTCAGTGGCAAAGGCCGGTGCAGTGAATGCAATTGCGGCAGCCGCGGCTGCCATGATGAATGATTTACGCATGTTCCCATTTCTCCATTGTTGTTGTTTATGTTTGTCTGCGATCAGCCTTGCGGACTCCCGCCAGTCGACCAGAACGCGGCCGGTTTCATGATCTTGTTTCCTGCGACCTCAATGAGATCGCGGATGCGTGGCAGGAAGGCCTGCCAGTCGGGATCTGCCATCAGGCGGGCCCTTCGTTCCTCCCGGTCATTGAGGCTGGCAAAGGCCCAGATGTGGACAATTTCGTTGATCGGTCCGATTTCCGAATAAAAGTAGCCGACCAGCTCGCCAAGGTGACGTTTTTGAATGGCGATCCCGGTTTCTCCCACAACCTTCAGGTACTCGGGGATTGCCCCATTTTTCAGCCGGTATGTGCGCACTTCGTAAAACATGGCATCACCGCATCACGAATGGATCGGGAATTGGATCGTCGGATGTTCGCAGCCACACCGTTTTCGTCCGGGTAAAGTCGAGTGCTGCCGCCATGCCTCCTTCGCGTCCATGCCCTGATTGCCCATACCCGCCGAAAGGCGCGATGGGAGAAACAGCCCGGTAGGTGTTGATCCAGACGATTCCAGAGCGGATTTGCCGTGTCATGCGATGGGCGCGGGCAAGGTTCTGGGTGAAAACGCCGGCAGCAAGTCCAAACGGTGTGTCATTGGCGAGCGCCAGCGCCTCCTCCTCACCGGTAAAGGACAGAACTGAAAGCACTGGCCCGAACAGTTCCATTTCCGCCGATGGCGAGCAGATAGCGTCGCAGTCGATGATGGTGGGACGGAAATAATAGCCGGCTTTGCCTGGAGCGCTACCACCGGTTATGAGCTTTGCTCCAGCAGCAACTGAGTCTGCTATCACCCGCTCAATCAACGCGCGTTGACGAAGCGTGCAAAGCGGCCCGACCTCCGTCTCCATCTTGTCTGGTGCGCCGATCCAGATCGCCTCGGCTTTTGCTTTGAGGATTTCGATGAATTTGTCCTTGATCGAAGCTTCGACGAGCAGCCTTGAGCCGGCGACGCAACTTTGGCCGGTTGCGGCGAATATGCCTGCAATCTGGGCATTCGCCGCGCTTTCAAGGTCGGCATCTGCGAAAACAATGAAGGGCGATTTGCCGCCAAGTTCCAGCGACGTGCTTGCGAGATTTTCCGCCGAATTGCGGACAATATGACGGGCCGTTCCGGGTCCACCGGTAAAGGCAATGTGGGCGACCTTCGGATGGCGCGTAAGCGCGGCACCACATTCGGTGCCAAATCCGGTGATGATGTTGACAACGCCATTCGGGAAGCCTGCTTCGTGGACGAGGCGCGCAAATTCAAGCAGCGGGGCAGGGCCGTCTTCCGAGGCTTTAACAACAAGCGTGCAGCCAGCCGCCAGTGCCGGGCCGATCTTGACCGCGGCAAGAAAGAGCTGGCTGTTCCAAGGAACGATCGCGGCAACGACCCCGACCGGTTCTCGCTTGAGCCAGACTTCCATGTCGGGTTTGTCGATTGGCAAAGACGCGCCTTCGATCTTGTCAGCCAGGCCAGCGTAGTAGCGGTAATAGTCGGCAACGTAGGAGATTTGCGCCGATGTTTCGCGAATGATCTTGCCGGTATCTCGAGTTTCGAGCTCTGCAAGGGCAGGTGCGTGGGCAGCCACAAGATCCGCAAGGCGATAGAGAAGCTTTCCGCGCGCAGTAGCGGTCATGGTCGCCCATGCCCCGCTCGTCAGAGCGCGCTCGGCGGCATTCACGGCACGGTTAACATCATTTTCCTTCGCTTCAGGCATCTCGGCCCAGGCTTCACCCGTGGCGGGGTCGATGCTCTCAAACCTGGCTTCGCCGTCTTCGAACTCGCCATCGATATAGTGCTGAAATTTGCGCATTAATGAGCCTCCGCGAACGCCGGCATGACCTCGTTGATGAATCGTTCGAGTGATGCTTTCTTGCGGGCAAAGCTCATGCCCGTATCGATCCAGAAGGAATACTCGTCGTAACCCAACGTCTCATAGTGCTTCAGCCGGGCGATCACCTCGTCCGGCGTGCCGACGACATTGTTTTTGCGCATTGCTTCCGGCGCATACATTGTGTTCCCGGCGATTTCGTCTGGTGTAAGCCGCTCGATAAGCCCCTGACTAATTGGCTTTTCATTTTTGAACCAGGCGCCGAAATAATTGTAGTAGACACTTATCTCGCCTGCGGCTTGCTGGATGTCCGCTTCATCTGTTCCGACATAGGTGTGTCGAAGGACCATGATTTTCGGGCGCGGCGTGTCTGGATATTTGGCGCAGGCATCGTTGAAGCGCTGCATCAGGCTTTCGACTTCTTCATCGCCGAACCAGAGGGGCGTAACCTGCACGTTGCAGCCGTTCGCTACCGCAAAGTCGTGCGAGTTGGGGTCGCGGGCGGCAACCCATATCGGCGGATGAGGATTTTGTAGGGGCTTCGGCGCCGATGTGGTTGAAGGGAACGACCAATATTCGCCCTCATGAGCGTAGTCCCCGGCCCACAGGCCCTTGATGGCCGGAATAAGCTCTCGCAGTCGTTGTCCGGCGCCCCATGCATCGAGACCTGGCGAAAGCCGTTGATATTCGAAATTATATGCGCCGCGCGCAATACCGATGTCGAGGCGGCCATCCGTGATAATATCGGTCATCGCGGCTTCGCCGGCGAGCTTGATCGGATGCCAGAACGGTGCAACCACGGTGCCCGTACCGAGCCTTACGTTTGTTGTTCGACGCGCAAGGTCTGCGAGATTGATGAATGGATTGGGCGCAATGGTGAAATCCATCCCGTGATGTTCGCCGGTCCAGATCGCATGCATTCCACCGCGATCAGCGATTTCACATAGTTTAATGAATTCATCGTAAAGGCTTTGCTGGCTTTGGCCAGCATCCAGACGCTCCATATGCACGAACAGCGAGAACTTCATGGATCAGACCTTTCTGCCAATCTGGTGCACCTTGCCGGTGCGTTCGGTGCCGAAATAGACGCCGAAATTTCCGATGCTGCTTTCAGCGGCGAACCGCTGGACGATGTCACCGGTTGTGGGCGTTGCTATGCGGGCAATCGGCAAATCCTTGATGGAAAAGAACTGACCGGCTTTGGGGACGCCGTTACCCGCCGTACAGCGGTAGACAATATGCTGACGTCCTGATGCACGATTTTCATAGACGGAGTAGATCTGCCCGACCGAGATCGGAAGGCCTGTCGTCATTGTCAGATAATCGTGCAATCCGTCCGGTCCTGCAGCGCCGGTGATGATGCTTTCGGGCAGCTCGAACTTGTCTGTTTCATTCTCTAGCAGCAGAATCTCTCCGTCCCGCTCCACGACCCCACCGACCATGACGTCGGAATCGGAGGCAGCTGCAGATACCGCCTGCCCAGTCAACGACGCCGTAAAATATGTGCCCCGTGCATAACCAAGGCCATTGGAGAGTCCATTTGCGAAGGCCTCCACTTTGCCGATAAGAATAACGTGATCGCCGCCATCCGTGATTTTATGCAGCGAGCAGTCGAACCATGCAGCCACGTCCGAGAATACGGGTGAGCCATGTGGACCCTTCTGCCAGTCAACTTGGGCAAAGCGGTTCTCTACCGGCCGCGCGAACGTGTTTGAAACCTCCTTTTGTCCCTCGGACAGAATGTTGACCGCAAATCCCTTTGCATTCGTAAGCGTTTCGAAATTGCGGGAAGTGCGAGCAAGGCAGACCAGCAGTAGTGGTGGATCGAGCGATACGCTAGTGAAGGAGTTGGCCGTGAAGCCGATCGGCTCTTCATCCTGGCTGTAGGTCGTCACGACGGTGACGCCTGTCAAAAAGGCTCCGAATGCGTCGCGAAGGGTTCTTGGATCGATAGTTGTCATGGCCGTTATGGCGCCTCCCTTGCAAGCCACTCCCGCATAATGGCATTTACCGCCACTGGTGCGGTCAGATTGACCATATGCCGCTCATTTTCGATGAGCCGAAAATATCCACGCGGCGCCGCATCAGCCATTGCGATTGCCATCGCCGGAGTGGAATTTGGGTCATCTGCTCCAGTCAGAAACAGGGCAGGGCACTGCACCGACGGCCAACAATCGGCATAAAACGCATCCCCTTCGGCAAATGCGGAATAGGCGGTCGCGTAGCCCTTTGGATCGACATCCGATAACCAGCTGCGTGTAAGGCGGTAAGCTTCGCTGTGCTGATTGTCCTCGCCGAACCAACGCAACAGAGGGCCATCATAGTCGGTGTGACCACCCTTGAGAATTTCGGCAGCGCGGGCACGAACTGCTGCTCGAGCATCCGGGCTCCTGCGGTAGACGCTGTTCAACAGAGCGACACGCCTAATCCTGTGCGGCTGTGTTGCGGCAATTCCTCCGGCGATGAGAGCACCCATCGAATGACCAGCAACGTTCAGACTGTCGAGACCGAGATCGTCAATAGTGGCCGACAGCCAAGCAACGAACCCGTCGAGCCGAGCGTCCGGCGCGATCCGTTCACTCCCGCCATGACCGGGCATGTCGACGGCGATGACCCGATGCGTGTCGGAAAGCGCAGAAATCTGTGGGCCCCACGCTTCAAGCTGCATACCGACCCCGTGGATCAGCAGGAGCGGCTCGCCCGCGCCTTTCTCGAGGTAGGCCGCGCCTTTTGGCGTCCTAGATCGCTGCGGGGTTGCCAACATCACGGCCCATTTCCTCCAAATCCTGATAGCGGTTGCCGATGCGATGGTGCGGGCGGCCTCCCACTGATGCGCCAAGCGCCACAACGATTTCGTTCGCCGCAGGCGCATCGGGAATAGCCGTCTGGATGGTCAGATAGTGCGAACGGCGACCTTCGTCGTTCTTGTCCATCAGCGGGATCATGATTGGTGCGTTTGCACCGCCGCGTGTGTTGCAAAAGGCAAGGTAGGATTTAGCGCCAACGGCCTCGCGATAGTGGTTCCCGAAGCGCAGTGTGTGGATGAGCGCTGACGCATGCTCCAATTCACCGTTCAGACCGACAACCGCTGTTTTTCCGTAAGCTTCGACGGCATCTCCCGACCCTACGGCGTCGATGATCATCTTCGTTAACAATTCACCGAGTACCGGTGCGGCAGTGTGAATTTCGGGCCGGAGGTCTTCGACATATCCGCGTCCAGCCCAAGGATTCGTGACAACGGCGGCGGCGGTATACAGCGTCAAGGGCTGTGATGAGGCCCTGTCACCTTCGATAAGAACCGACTCCACCTGCAGCAGAGTCTTGCGGATTTGAATTGCCATCATCGTCTCCAGAACAGCTTCTCTGTATCCTCATATGATGGTATACCATAAGACCACGTGTCAAGACCTTGTTTACTTCTTCTTTTCAGATTAAGAGAGATCATGAAAAAAACCGGCTTGGACTCACTGAAAATTGCCACCCACCCGGCTACCTTACGGGAGATCGCCCTTGAGCGGCTCCGTGATGCAATCATTGCTGGTCTGTTCGAGCCCGGGCAGCGTCTTGTGGAGCGCACGCTGTGCGACCAGCTGGGGGTAAGCCGTTCGGTGATCCGGGAGGTTATCCGCCACCTGGATGCCGAGGGACTGGTGGAAATGCTGCCAAAGCAGGGGCCAATCATTGCCCGGCTGGATTGGAATCAAGCCCGGCAGATTTATGATATTCGGGCTGCACTGGAGTCGGCGGCGGTTGCCGATTGTGCGCGCAGTGTGGACGCCGCGACAAAGACCAAGCTTCGGAATGTGCTGAATGATCTCGACCGCACATCGCGCAAGAACGATCCCACGACGATCCTCGATGTGACCACGGAATTTTACGAGATCATCTTCACAACCGCCGGACATGACGTTGCCTGGGAAATTGTACGGCGTTTGAACAGCCGCATTTCCCGGCTTCGCGTGATGACGCTCAGCACCGGCGACCGGATCGTCGCAGGTCCGGCGCGTATTCGTGAAATCTTCGCGGCGATTGAGCGCAATGATCCAGAAGCAGCGGCGAATGCCTGCCGCAACCATATTCAGGAAGCGCGGAATATCGCCGAGTCAATACTGAAATAAGTTCGAACATCGGCCGGCGGCGACTTCTGGCTATTCAACATATCGGGTTGATGTACGACGATTTCTGCTTCTTGCAAAGCTCATCGGAAAGCTCGGACCGACTGGTATGGTTGATGCTATCAACTTTCGCGAGCCGATAGTCAGCAGGTTCTTGATCGTTGCCAACGAAAACGGACCGGTCAAATTGGGTGCTTTGGCGGGTTACGCTTTCGCAACCATCGCTGTGCCGGATCATTCTTCGTCCGACCAAGATGGTCCGCCACTATCTCGGCAGTGGAACCGGATGCTCTGCTGCCGAACTTGAGAGTTGTTGAACTTTTTTAACCGGTCAAATCGACAGCGGTCGCATGCGGTGTTTCCGTTTTCAATAAGCGATTATTCGTCCCCTGAGGCTTCACTTGACACGTTGGATACTTTGTCGCACATTCCCCACAGGCAAAATAGTTGCCACACATGAAATAATAAGAACCGGAAAACGGCTAAAACAAAGGGGATAAAATATGGAAGCTGCAGCAATCCCGCATTCCGTTGATGCCAGCCTTACCCGGCGCATTGATCAAATGCATGCTCGTGACCGGGCAGGTCTGATACTTTTCGTCCTGGTGCTCTGGAGCACGCTCGGGTTCGCACTCGTGCGTGTATGGTCCTACATTTCCATTCCTGAAATTGGCATTATTCTCTCTGTCGCCTGCGGCTTCGTGCTCTTCTTCAACACAGCGGCGGTAATTGCCATGCTTCGGCACTACACTGAAGACAAGCACTTCATCTATGGCCTCGACATCAAGCATCTCGACGAGATGCGTCGGCGTCGGGGTTGAGGAGGGCAGAATGGCTTACAAACCCCCAAAGCAAGGACTTTTCGGCCAGGTATTCGACGTTTTGACACTGCTCGTTCTGACGGTCGGCGCTCTCTATATCCCGCTCTATATGGGGCTTGCGGGGGCGGCAAAGGTGCCTAACCCTGTCGCCAACCCGACCTGGCAGAGTCTTGGCCAGAACGCCGCCGAGCAGCAGCAATGGGCCGCGCTCGGTATCACAGATCCCGCTGCCGCCAACAACATCATCACAGCCCGTTTCGATTACAGCTTCAGCTGGGTAGCCCTGGTTGTCATGGCGGTGCTGGTCGTCGGCTATTTCGTTCTGGTCGTACGGCTGTCCGACAGAGAATACCGTGAAGTCATAGAAGAACGCTTCGGCGAGAAGAGATAGGGAGGCCATCATGGATGTGTGGAGCAAGCTGGAATACGTGGCGTGGGGGCTATCGTTAATGTTTGGCGCGCTGATGATCATCGACCTGATCCGTACCGATTCAACCTATGACAACGATCTGCTGACCTCCTCACGCGAAGGCGAGATTGAGGCAACGGCAGAACGTCACATCATCTGAGGGCGGCCACCATGGCAAATGGAACAACAAGCAAGACGCAGACTGAACGTCTCCAGCTTCTGCGGGTACTCGGCCCCGCGCACATCTGGGCGCTCGGCGTCGGGATCGTGCTGGTCGGCGAATACATGGGATGGAACTTCTCGGTCGGGAAGGGGGGCATGATCGCGGGTTTGATTGCCTGTTGGGTTGCGGGGCTACTTTACACCTGCGTGGCCATGATCGACTCGGAGGTTACCTCTACTGTTGCCGCAGCAGGTGGCCAATACGCACAGGCGAAACATATCGTTGGGCCATTGATGGCCTTCAATGTAGGTCTTTTCCTTGTGATGGCTTATACGATGCTGGAAGCGGCCAATGCCATCACCGTCGGCTTTCTGCTTGATACAGTTGCTGGCATCCAAGGCCATTCGGGCCTCGACCAGCACCCCTTTATCGTACTCTCCATCATGTTCTTGGCGTGGCTCAACTATCGCGGCGTATTGGCGACACTAACGTTCAATCTCGTGATCACCGCCATCGCGTTCCTTGCTATCATCGTCCTGTTCTTGTCGGTGCAATTCGGTGCTTCGAGTGTGCCGCTCGATTTCTCTGCGATCACCAACGATCCGCTGCCCTATGGGTGGGTCGGCATTGTCGCTTCGCTCCACTTCGGCCTCTGGTATTATCTCGGTATCGAGGGTACCTGCCAGGCAGCAGAAGAAGTGCGTTCGCCCGCGCGCTCGCTACCTTACGGCACGATGGCGGGGATTATGACTCTGCTGATCGCAGCAACCATGACGTGGTATGTCTGCTCGGGCCTCATTCCCTGGGAGTATCTCGGCCAGGCTGGCACGCCCCTCTTTGACGCCGCCCGCGTAACAGGAAACAGCTGGCTGATGGTACTACTCTTCGTGGGCACGATGTTCGCTACTCTTGCCTCGGCTAACGGTTGCATCAACGATGCCTCGCGGGCATGGTTCTCGATGGGCCGCGACCGTTATCTGCCCAGCTGGTTTGGCGCCGTGCATCCGGTTTATCGCACGCCATACCGGGCCATCGTGTTCCTCGTGCCGATCGCGCTCATCTTTGCGCTTGGTGCCCCTCTTGATCAAGTTGTAACCTTCTCGATCCTTTCCGGCCTGCTCGGCTACACGTTCATGACCTTCAACATGATAATGTTCCGCAATAAATGGCCGTTGGATACTATCAAGCGCGGGTATGTTCATCCCTTCCACCCGCTGCCGACGATTGTGCTTCTCACGTTGTGTTCAACAGCCTATTTTGCAGTGTTCCTCGGTTACGGCACTCAACTGATCGCCATGCTGTGCTTCTACATCATCGCATCGCTTTGGTTCCACTTCCGGCGCTACCAGTTCGTTCGGCGGGGTGATCAGTTTACCATGCCGTGGCCCAAGCCGCGCGGGTACTGACTAGCGTGAAACGTACATCAGCCAGGGTGGTATGCGCGCAATGATCACACAGATGGTGTTGGGGGTTTTCGTTACCGCATGCTGCTTGTGGATAGGAGCTCTTGCTCTCAGGGAGCATCGGGCCGTGCTCGCCCAACGCCGCGGGCTTCTTGACGAGGCGGCCAAGCTGTTCAGTGACGCTCGTGTCGTGGTCGCGCCGGACCAGTTTCCGGCGCTCGTGACACGTCTCGACAGACACCAGGAGGTCAAAATTGAGCTCATTGCGGACACCATGGTATTCCGTAGGCTGCCTCAGCTCTGGTTGATAGTTACGCTGAGTAAAACCGACGGATTGCAGCGACCGGTCATAGGCGCGCTGGCTCGGCCGACTGGCGCTGAATATTATTCACTTGTGCACGAGTTGCCCGAATGGATGATGCCGCCGGAGATAGGCACTTCGCTTTTGATGAGAGGCGACGGGCAGGCCACGCCGTCTCAGGTGGAAAACGTCTCGGCGGTGTTCACCAGGCTCTTTGCCGATCCTACCGTCAAGGAGGCGGTTGTCACCCCGGGCGGCGCTCGACTTATCCGGCAGGCAGCACAAGGAGATCGAGGCATGCATCTGTTGCTTCGTCAGACCCGTTTTCTGCTGGCATCAATCCCTCCGGATCTGGTGAGCAGAGCAATTTCCGAGGCCTTGGTGTTGAGCGCCGCCCTGACGGAAAGCACATTCACAACTTCCGATCACATTGCAGCGTGAAGTCGCCCATGCTTAAGCCATTAAATCCCTATCTGGTCCTCGCCTTGGCAATTGTGTTACCCGGAGCTGGTCATGTGGCGGTGCGCCAAGCGACCCGGGGCCTAGCCTTCGCCTTTTTTGTAGCCCTGTTTTCAATGATAACCTACTCGACGACGACGCCCGATCAGTCCTTCATCGGCCGCAACGCGGGCGGACTTTTTGTCTGGGCGCTTTCTATACCCGATGCTTATCGCCGGGCCAGAATTCGGTCCGCTACACGGTCATAAAATTAAGCGGACGGTGGCACCCCATAGGAGAGGTTGCCCGACGCCGGCTGTCCTTGTCGGCGTCAGACATTAGTCCAGCATCCGCGTCGATGCTTTCCGTGGAGCCATTCGGTGATGGCTTCAGCGTTGGGCAGCGTTGGCGGGGTAGCTGATAATCGACAGATAACGGGCGGGCAGCTTTACCAGGATTTCAGGCCCGTGGGGTGCATCCGAGTCAAAGAATAGACTGTCTCCGGGTTGCATTGAGTAGAGCTGATCACCATGGCGGTAGGCCACTTCACCTTCAAGCATGTAAATCAGCTCAATGCCTAAGTGCTGAAAGGTCGGGAAGACATCCGAATCAGCAGTCAAAGTGATGAGATAAGGTTCGACAACGACACCGCTGGTGTTGTTGTCGATGTGACCGAGCACATTGTACTGATGGCCGGCGCGCGAGCCTCGCCGCTCGACCTCGACACCTTGCCCGGATTTCACAAATACCGCATTTCGCGGCTCTTCATATCTCCGGAAGAATGCTGTTAACGGGACACCAAGAGCCCGCGAGAGGGATTGCAAGGTCGTCAGGGACGGTGAAATATTGCCGTTTTCGATCTTTGACAGCATGCCAAGCGAAATACCAGTGGTAACCGCAAGATCAGAGACCGTTATTCCTAGCTTCTTTCGATATGCCCGTACCTCGTGACCAATCGCTATCTCAAGATTGTTTTCTTTCGGTTCCCGAACTGCATGGGGATCTTGAGAAAAAACGGGCGTTAGCTTTTCATTCTGCGCGGTTGCTTGTCTGCTTTTGTTGTCCATATTTTCCTCTAAGGGCTTTCACTATATACTATCGTGAGAGTGAAATTTCTTCAACCCTGAAGAAAATATTGCTGCTCGAAGCTCTTATAATCCCCTAGCGGAAGTCCAAATCCGGACCCAATACCAAAATTATCATCCGATACAGAAAGTTCAGTTCGCCTAGCCCATACGTTCGGAAGCGTAACTGCCAGGACTTGCGGGAAAAACGACGGTACGGTTGCCGTTCTTGAACACACGCCTGTGAATATGCGCATGCACGGCCCGCGCCAGGACCTGGCTTTCGACGTCGCGCCCGAGTGCTACATAATCCTCGGGGCTTTGGGCATGGGTGATACGCACGATGTCCTGTTCGATAATCGGACCTTCATCCAGATCGGCCGTCACGTAGTGCGCCGTGGCACCGATTAGTTTCACGCCTCTTTGATACGCTTGCTTGTATGGGTTCGCCCCTTTGAAGGATGGCAGAAAAGAATGATGGATGTTGATGATCCTCCCCGACATCTCCTTGCAAAGGGTGTCTGAAAGCACCTGCATGTAGCGGGCAAGAACGATCAAGTCCGCTCCACTGTCGCGAACAATATCGCGAAGGCGCGCCTCTGCCTCAGTCTTGTTCGCTTTGGTAACAGGAACATGAAAGAACGGGATATCGTGATTGACAACAACCTTCTGATAATCGAGATGGTTTGAAACCACACCAACGATGTCGATTGGAAGCGCGCCAATCCTCCAACGGTAAAGCAGATCATTGAGACAATGACCAAAGCGGGACACCATGAGAATAACCTTCATGTTCTCGCCAGCGTCGTGAAAGTCGTAATCCATTTCAAGCTTCGCCGCGACGTCTTCAAATCCTGCCCTGATGTCGGCCAAGGTGGATCCCGTCTCGCTAACCGCTGTGACGCGCATGAAAAAACGGCCCGTGTCGACATCATCAAACTGGGCGCTGTCGATTATGTTACAGCCGTTGTCCGCAAGATGGGTGGCGATTGCCGCAACAATCCCGCGGCGGGTAGGGCAAGTTACGTTGAGAATAAGTTTCGACATGGTGTCCCTAAGGTCAGCGGATTAGTTGCGCTCCGGACTGGACCGTTTTGACGGCCGAGAGATGGTCGCGGCTTACAGATAGCCCTATATGTCCAGGGTTGTCTGATGTTCCCACTCTGTGAACTGGGAACAGTATGCGTTCCATTCGCTGTGCTTGAGCTTGAGATATGCCGAGGAAAACTCCGTTCCCAGGGCGACCTGAAGTTCTTCGTCCGATTCGTATGCACGTAAGGCATCGAGCAGGTTCAAGGGCAGCTTCGGTGCATCGGTGACGGTGTGCCCGTCTTTGTACATATCTATGTCATAGTGTCGGCCAGGATCGGCATTGGTTCTCAGTCCGCTGAGGCCAGCAGCTATGATGATTGCCTGAAGCAGATAAGGATTAACTGCCCCGTCAGGTAGGCGCAGCTCGAAGCGTCCCGGACCTGGCACCCGGACCATGTGCGTGCGGTTGTTGCCAGTCCAGGTAACTGAATTGGGTGCCCAGGTCGCGCCCGAAACCGTGCGCGGCGCATTGATGCGCTTGTAGGAATTAACCGTGGGATTCGTGACCGCCGCGAGAGCCGAGGCATGTTTCATTATTCCGCCGAGGAATGTCTTGCCATTTTCCGACAGACCGAACGGCATCCGTTTGTCCGCAAAAGCGTTGGTCCTGCCCTCAACATCCCAGACGGATATGTGACAATGACAGCCATTGCCTGTGAGACCCTTGAACGGCTTGGGCATGAAGGTGGCGCGCAGACCATGTTTTTCGGCGATCGATTTGACCATGAACTTGAAGAATGAATGTTTGTCCGCCGTATTCAGCGCGTCATCATACTCCCAGTTCATTTCGAACTGGCCGTTCGCATCCTCATGATCGTTCTGGTAGGGCTTCCAGCCGAGTTCCAGCATGCAGTCGCAGATTTCGGCAATGACATCATAGCGGCGCATGACTGCCTGCTGATCGTAACAGGGCTTTTCTCCCGAGTCGCGCTGATCCGAGATTTGCGACCCATCGGGCGTGACGAGAAAAAATTCGGGCTCCACGCCCGTCTTTACCCTCAATCCCTGTTGTCTCGCTTCACCGACCAGCCGTTTCAGCAACACGCGTGGAGCCTGTTGCACTGGCGCATCTTCCATCATGCAGTCGGCAGCAACCCAAGCAACGTCCCTTTTCCAGGGAAGCTGGATGACTGATCCTGCGTCCGGTACGGCAAACAGATCCGGGTGGGCGGGGGTCAAATCCAGCCATGTGGCAAAGCCCGCGAAACCCGCGCCATCTCTCTGCATATCGGCAATCGCCTGTGCGGGAACAAGCTTGGCCCGCTGGCCGCCGCAAAGGTCCGTATAGCTGATCATGAAGTATTTGACGCCGTTTTCAGCAGCGAATGTAGAAAGATCAAGTGTCACGTCATTCCCCTTTATTAGTTCAGACACCCAGTTGCACAAGATCGGCGGGCCGCATCCTCCAAAGGGCAGCCTGCCGGGCTCGTGGCTAAAAGTTACCCTTTCCGGGGTACCAGTTCGTACCCGCCAGCGGGATTTGCGCCATTGCCGCCGCTTCCATTGTGAGGGCGCACAGGTCCTCCGGTTCCAGGTTATGAAGATGGTTCTTCCCGCATGCCCTTGCTATTGTCTGGGCCTCGAGGGTCATGACCTTTAGATAGTTGGCAAGACGCCGTCCTGCGGTAACAGGATCAAGACGTTTGGAAAGTTCAGGATCCTGCGTTGTGATACCGGCAGGGTCCCGGCCCTCGTGCCAGTCGTCATAAGCTCCTGCAGTGGTGCCGAGCGCCTGGTATTCCTTTTCCCAATGGGGGTCGTTGTCGCCGAGCGCCACAAGGGCCGCGGTGCCGATGGCAACAGCATCGGCCCCGAGAGCAAGTGCTTTCGCCACATCAGCGCCCGAACGGATGCCGCCTGAGACAATCAGCTGGACCTGGCGGTGCATACGGAGATCCTGCAATGCCTGAACAGCCGGACGGATGCAGGCAAGTGTCGGCATGCCGACGTTTTCGATGAAGACATCCTGCGTCGCGGCAGTGCCCCCTTGCATTCCGTCGAGCACGACGACGTCTGCTCCAGACTTCACCGCCAAGGCGGTATCATAATATGGGCGTGCACCTCCCACTTTGACGTAGATCGGCTTTTCCCAGTCGGTGATCTCGCGAAGTTCCATTATCTTTATCTCGAGATCGTCCGGGCCAGTCCAATCAGGATGGCGGCAAGCCGAACGTTGATCGATACCCTTTGGAAGAGTGCGCATCTCGGCAACGCGATCAGAGATCTTCTGGCCGAGGAGCATACCGCCGCCGCCCGGTTTGGCACCTTGCCCCACCACAATCTCAATGGCGTCGGCACGGCGAAGATCCTTCGGGTTCATGCCGTAGCGGGACGGGAGGTACTGATAGACGAGCGTCTGGCTGTGGCCGCGTTCCTCGTCGGTCATGCCGCCGTCACCGGTTGTCGTGGATGTGCCGGCGATCGTCGCCCCGCGCCCCAACGCTTCCTTCGCATTGCCGGACAACGCGCCGAAACTCATGCCTGCAATGGTGATTGGTGTCTTGAGCTGGATCGGTTTCTTGGCAAAACGTGTCCCGAGTACGACAGATGTATCGCACTTTTCACGGTAACCTTCGAGCGGATAGCGGGAAATCGACGCGCCGAGAAACAGCAGGTCATCAAAGTGCGGAACCTTACGCTTTGTGCCAGCGCCACGGATGTCATAAATCCCTGTGGCCGCTGCGCGCCGGATTTCCGCGAGCGTGTAATCGTCGAATGTCGCCGATTTACGCGGTGGCGTGTATGGATTGTGATAGCTCATGGCGTGGAACCCCTTCCGCTGCGTCAGTAGGCTTCGGCGTTATCAATGTTGAAATTATAGAGTTTGCGCGCCGAGCCGTAGCGCTTGAACTCTTCCGGCCTGACACCAGTGATGCCCGCCCGCTGAAGAATCTCGGAGAGTTTTGCCAGGTGTTCAGCCCGCATTTCTTTCTCGATGCAGTCGGAGCCGAGACTTTTTACGGTTCCCCGCACGAAAAGCTTTGCTTCATAAAGGCTATCCCCTAAAGCATCGCCAGCGTCCCCGAGCACCACCAGGTGACCGGATTGCCCCATGAATGCTGACATGTGGCCGATGCTGCCGTGAACGACAATATCAATGCCTTTCATTGAGATGCCGCAGCGGGATGCCGCATTTCCTTTGATCACCAGAAGACCACCCCGTCCGGTGGCTCCTGCATATTGGCTCGCGTCACCCTCTATAATTACCGTTCCGGACATCATGTTTTCAGCGACGCCCGGTCCCGCAGAGCCATGAACCGTGATTGCCCCGCCATCGTTCATTCCCGCACAGTAGTAGCCGACCGAACCTTTTATCTGCACGGAGACCGGGGCATCAACGCCTACAGCAACCGCATGGCTGCCGCGCGGGTTGATAACTTTGAATTCGGTATCATTGGATCCTGCCGTAAGAGCGTGCAGCGCGCTGTTGAGTTCCCGCAGGGGCATTGTTGATAGATCGAAAACTGGCATGGCTCTTAAATCTTCCCCATGTTGAGTGCCGCGCGTCAGGCGGCCTTGTCGTGTTCCCAAAAGTAAACGGTGGCCGGTTCCGGCTCCCAGACCCTGGCATTCTCAATCCCTGGCAGATTGACCAGCGCACGATATTCAGATCCGAAGGCAACATACTGGTCAGTTTCAGCCATCACGGCTGGTTTGCACGCAATTGGATCACGCACGACGCCGAAGCCGGACTTGGTGCCCACAACAAAGGTGAAGAAGCCATCAAGGTCATCCAGCGCGCTCTTTAGTGCCTCGCCCAGATCATTGCCGTCGGCCATCTTCGAGGTGAGGTAAGCGGCGGCTACCTCAGAGTCGTTCTGGGTCTCGAAACTCATGCCTTCGCGGACAAGTACCCGCCGTAGATTGTTGTGATTGGATAGCGAACCGTTGTGCACCAGGCACTGATCGGCACCTGTCGAGAAGGGGTGCGCGCCGAGCGTAGTGACCGCCGATTCCGTAGCCATCCGTGTGTGCCCGATGCCATGCGAACCGCTCATGGCCCGGACATCAAAACGGGAGACAACATCCTTTGGCAACCCAGTTTCCTTGTATATTTCTATGCTGTCGCCGGAACCCATGACACGTACGTTGGGTCTGATTTCGGACAAGACGAGCCGAACATCATCGAGCCTGAGTGAATCGACTTCAATGACTGCGTGCGTGCTTTTCACCTTTACTGTGGCAGGCACTCCAGCCTTCCCCAGATCTCTGTCCAGTCCGTCGAAATCAGCCTTGGGGCTCGCCGATTGTATGGTGACTTTGGCTCTTCCCGACTCCGGTGAGCCGTATATTGCAATGCCTGCCGAATCCGGCCCTCGATCTGTCATTGTGATGAGCATCTCCGAAAGCAGGGCTCCCAATTGCGGCTCAAGGCTACGGTCTTTCAGGAACAGTCCAACTATGCCGCACATGGCACCCATCTCCTTCTTGTCGATGATGCAATTGCTAGCAGAGTGCTGCTCCCAAATCAATCTGCAGGAATAAAATATTCTTTTAAGGCAAGATTCGACAATCAGCTGCCACAGCAAACGAAGCCAGTCATCGAACGGTTTTTGGCGAAATGCCGAAATAGATTTTGAATGACCTTGATAGGTGCCCCGGACTTGAAAATCCCGTCGCAAATGAAACTTCCGCTATAGAGAGCGGGCTCTGCTCCAAAAGACGCCGTGCGTGTTGAAGGCGTATATGCTTATATTTTTCCAGGAAGCTGGACTTAAGTTGTTGTGTAAACAGACGGTCTAGATGTCGGGTACTGACACCAGCAAAAGCCGCCATCGCAGAGCGGTCAAGAGGCCGCTCAATCGTCGCCTCCATTTTCTCGAGAACTGAGATCAACGCCGGGTGCCGGGTTCCAAAGCGCTCCACGGTCGAGGCCCGTTGCGGAGCCCCTGGCTCGGCAACTGCCGTGTGCAGGTACCAGTCACTGACGCGCCGCGCAAACGCCGGACCCAATCGCTCGGCCACTACGGCGTGCATCATGTCCAGGGGCGCAACACCACCACCGCAAGTAATGCGGTTACCGTCAAGTACATAGCGCGCCTGGCGGGGCAAGAGATGCGGAAAAGCCTCCTTCAACGCAGGAGCGTGTTCCCAGTGGATGGTGAAATCACGGTTATCCAGAAGCCCGGCGGAGGCAAGCAGGTACGAACCGCTCGATATCCCGCCGAGACGCACCCCTTGGCGCGAGAGGCGGCGCAGAACGCCGTAGATCCCGTGCGCCTGCAGCCAGTCCGACGGTCTGCCGCCAGCACATACAAACAAAGTGTGGCACTCGCTTCCTGCGGCGGATATTGCTTCACAGGGGACTTCTATCCCGGCGGAGCATCGTACGCTCTCCCCGTCACGCGACAGCGGCCGCACATTGTACAACGTTTTTCCGGCGAGAAGGTTGGCGGCCCTGAGCGGTTCGGTTGCCGACGCGTACGACATCAGCGCAAAATTTTCGATAAGAAGAAAGCCGAACGTTTGAGTTATAGCGGATGCTTTGAGCGACATGGCTCAAATTTATATGTATCCGTCTCTTTGGTGCAAGGAGAATTCGATATTCCCCGTTATCCCTTTTACACTCACGCAACAAAGTTGGCGGATATGCGTTACTCAGCACTCTCAATTTTTCTCAATGGGCTTCGTGGCAACCAGAGTTGGAAGCCCGCCTGGCGCGAACCGCAGCCCAAATCGCATTATGATGTGATCATAGTGGGCGGTGGCGGCCACGGACTTGCGACGGCCTATTACCTCGCAAAAGAATTCGGGGTCACGAACGTTGCGGTTATCGAGAAGAGTTACATCGGCTCTGGAAACGTCGGGCGCAACACCACTATCATCCGATCGAATTATCTGCTGCCCGGCAACAATCCTTTCTATGAATATTCAATGAAATTGTGGGAAAGCCTGGAGCAGGAACTGAATTTCAATGCAATGGTTTCCCAGCGCGGTGTCCTCAATTTGTTCCACTCCGACGCACAGCGGGACGCCTATACGCGCAGGGGAAACGCCATGCTTCTGCATGGCGTTGATGCGGAGTTACTTGACCGCACTGCCGTACGCAAGATGCTTCCATTCCTTGATTTCGACAACGCGCGTTTCCCGATTCAGGGTGGGCTGCTACAGCGGCGTGGTGGGACTGTCCGCCACGATGCGGTTGCCTGGGGTTATGCGCGCGGTGCAGACCAGCGGGGTGTTGATATTATTCAAAACTGCGAGGTCATTGGCATACGCCGCGACAATGGGCGCGTGACCGGGGTGGAAACAACGAAGGGATTTATCCGCTGCGCTAAACTCGGCCTGGCGGCAGCGGGGAATTCCTCGCGCGTCGCATCAATGGCAGGGCTGAAACTTCCCATTGAGAGCCATGTACTGCAGGCGTTTGTTTCTGAAGGATTGAAGCCTTTCATTGACGGCGTCATAACCTTCGGTGCTGGCCATTTCTATGTTTCGCAATCTGACAAGGGCGGGCTGGTGTTCGGCGGCGACATCGATGGTTACAATTCGTATGCCCAGCGGGGCAATCTCGCAACTGTGGAGCACGTGGCGGAAGCGGGAAAGGCCATGATCCCAGGGATCTCCCGGGTACGCGTGCTGCGTTCGTGGGGTGGGATCATGGACATGTCCATGGATGGCTCCCCGATCATCGATCGCACTTCCCTCGACAATCTCTACCTCAATGCCGGGTGGTGCTACGGAGGTTTCAAGGCGACGCCAGCTTCCGGGTTCTGCTTTGCGCATCTTCTGGCGCGGGGCGTTGCGCACGAGACAGCAAGAGCCTTCCGTTTCGACCGTTTTGAGCGAGGCCATCTGCTCGATGAAAAGGGCCAGGGCGCTCAGGCCAATCTTCACTGAGCAACAGGAGATACGCGAACATGGCAAGCCTTGTTCCTTGCCCGCACTGCGGGATGAGACCAAAAGAAGAATTCACAATCAAGGGTGCTGCGATAGCACGTCCAGGATCGCACGCGGATGCCAACGAGTGGATGGACTATGTCTATCTGCGCAACAACCCCTTGGGGACTTATGACGAGTACTGGCATCACACGTCAGGGTGCCGTCGCTGGCTCGTTGTGACACGTGATACGGGAACGCATGAGATCAGTGCGAGCTGTGATGTAACTGTCGCGGTCAAGACTGGTGTTGCGGCATGACATCATATCGTTTGGACGAGCGCGGCCTGATTGATCGTCATACAAAACTGCCGTTCACGTTTGACGGAAAGCACATGACCGGCTTCAGTGGAGACAGTCTGGCGTCCGCTCTTCTTGCCAACGGGCAACAACTCGTCGGACGCAGTTTCAAGTACCATCGTCCGCGCGGTATTCTTACGGCAGGAGCGGCAGAACCGAATGCCCTGTTTACGGTTGGGCGAGGAGGACGCACCGAGCCCAATACACGCGCGACTATGCAAGAGCTTTATCGAGATCTCGAAGCGAAAAGTCAGAACCGCTGGCCCTCTCTTGAGTTTGATATTGGGTCGCTCAACAGCATTCTGTCACCATTCCTGAGTGCCGGGTTCTACTACAAAACCTTTATGTGGCCGTCGGCGTTGTGGGAGAAACTTTACGAGCCGTTGATTCGAAGGGCCGCGGGCCTCGGCACGGCAAGCTATGAACGGGATCCCGATGCCTACGAAAAGTGCTGGGCACATTGCGATTTGCTCATAATCGGTGCGGGCCCCGCAGGCCTCGCCGCAGCACTGGCGGCCGGACGCGCGAAGGCTCGCGTCATTGTCGTTGATGAGCATGCGGCGGCGGGGGGCACCTTGCTCTGGGAGACAGCAACCATCGGGGGTAACCTTGCAGCTGACTTCGTGACACAGACCCTCGAGGAACTTAGGTCCTTAAGAAATGTCCGTGTTATGACACGAGCGACCGCCTTTGGCTCCTATGATGGCAACGTGTTCGGCGTTCTTGAACGCGTGCAGAAGCATGTCCCCGAGCCCGTCTCGCAAAAACCGGTCGAGCGTATCTGGCGCATCGCCACCAAGGTGGCGTTATTGGCTACAGGGACCGAAGAGCGACCCCTGGTGTTTGGTGGCAATGATGTGCCCGGCGTAATGATGGCGACGGCAATGCGCGCTTATCTTAATCGCTATGGGGTTGCCCCGGGTCGGCGAACGGCAATCTTCACTACCAATGACAGCGGCTATGTGCTCGCGCGCGATCTTGAATCAGCTGGGGTCAATCTGGTCGCCATTATTGACAGCAGGGCAGGCTCGACCTTTCCCTACGGCGGTAAAGCCCGCGTGTTGCGGGGTGCCGTCGTAACCGACGCAAGAGGCGGCAGGTTGCTGTCGTCCATTGATGTTTCCTTTGGCCGTCGCAGCGAGAATTTGAAAGTGGACTCGCTCGCCATGACGGGCGGATTCAGTCCCATTATCCATCTCGCGTGCCACCGTGGCGGCAAGCCGCGTTGGTCCGACGAACGGTCTGCGTTCCTCGCGCCTGAGACGACAAGGGGTATCATGCTTGCAGGTGCCGCAGACGCAACTGATGGATTAGCAGGGTGCCTGGCAAACGGCGCGGCACGTGGTGCGGCCATAGCGCAGGAGCTTGGGTTCAGGCCTTTCCCCTTTGAGCCGGGTATCGTCGAAGGCGACGTTCCCGCTGCCCCTGCGAGACCGCTTTGGTCTATACCGGGAGTTAAGGGCAAAGCGTTTGTGGATTTTCAAAATGACGTGCACCGTAAGGATATCACCCTGGCAGTGAAGGAAGGATATGGCCATGTCGAGCACGCCAAACGGTATACAACAAACGGCATGGCAACGGATCAGGGTAAACTGTCCAATATCAATGCGGTCGGCTTGCTGGCTGACGCACGTGGCGTCGCGCCCGCCGCGGTCGGCACGACTACCTTCCGGCCATTCTATACCCCGGTGTCGTTCGGAGCGTTGACCGGGGCACACACCGAGGGACATTTCCAGCCCATACGCAAATCGCCGCTCCATGAGTGGGCGAAAAAGAACGGCGCAGTTTTCGTCGAGGCCGGGCTTTGGTATCGCTCGTCCTGGTTTCCGCGCCGGGACGAGGCTACATGGCGTCAAAGTGTCGATCGTGAAGTGCGCAATGTGCGCGCCAACGTTGGATTGTGCGATGTGTCGATGCTTGGAAAAATCGAGATCTGCGGTAAGGACGCTGCAGAATTTTTGAACCGCGTCTACGCCAACGCGTTTCTCAAGTTGCCCGTAGGCAAGGCCCGCTACGGTTTGATGCTTCGCGAGGATGGCATGATCTACGATGACGGCACAACAAGCCGTCTTGACGATGGCCGTTTCTTTATGACAACGACTACGGCGTACGCTGCGGGGGTCATGAACCATCTGGAGTTCTGCTCGCAGGCGCTGTGGCCCGAACTTGATGTCCGGTTGGCTTCTGTGACGGATCAATGGGCCCAGATGGCGATAGCGGGTCCCAAATCCCGTACGATTGTTCAAAAAATAGTAGATGAGGAGATCTCCAACGGGTCATTCCCATTTCTGGGAGCAAAAGAGGTATCACTTTTCGGCGGACAACTCCGCGGGCGGCTTTTCCGCATATCGTTCTCAGGGGAATTGGCCTACGAACTCGCCGTTCCCGCAGGTTACGGTGAGAGCGTCGCCGACGCCCTGATGGAAGCCGGTTCCGAGCACGGCATCCAGCCCTATGGCGTTGAGGCTCTCAGCGTACTCCGCATTGAAAAAGGTCATGTGACGCACAACGAGATTAATGGAACCGTCGTGCCTGCCGATTTGGGCATGGGCAAAATGGTCTCGGCTACAAAGCAAGACTTCGTCGGCAAGGCGATGGTCAGCCGTGAAGGTCTTGTTTCACCGGATCGGCTTCGGCTGGTTGGCGTAAAACCGGTCGATCCGCGCGCGTCGTTTCGCAGCGGATCCCACATTTTGACAAAGGGCGCGGCGGAAACCCTCGAAAACGATCAGGGCTATGTCACTTCCAGCGCTTTTTCTCCCCATGTCGGCTCCACGATTGGCCTGGCTCTCGTCAGGCGCGGCCCGGAGCGATATGGCGAGGAAGTTGTCGTGTGGAACGGGCTTTCGAAGGAATTTACGCCTGCCCGTCTTTGCGATCCTCTGTTTGTAGACCCCGAAAACGAGAAGCTCCATGTCTGAATATCGCGTCACACGTCGCTCGGCTCTTGGCTCTAATGCGCTCAGATCAGAGCGCATATGCATTAGCGCGCTGCCCGAGGGCCATGTCATTCAGGTTATGGGGAAGGAAGGCGGGCCGGACCTCGGCGCGTTTCTGTCGGAGAAAATTGGCGGGGGCGCGAAGTTTGCTGTGCGCATTGCGGCGCCCTTTCAGTGGTATGTTGTGGGGGATCGGGCACTATCTCCTGAAGAGACCGACACGATGCTTGATACCCTTCATCCGCATGCGGCAGGCGTGGACCAGAGTCACGGGCGCGTCCGGTTCCAAGTAGAAGGAGCGATGGTAGAGCGTCTCCTGGCCAAAGGGACCGGAACAGATGTGTCGGTTGAGGCCTTCCCTGTTGGTCATTCCACCATGACGCTCATCGGTCATATCGCAGCGCACGTCACGCGTGTTGGTGAACACGCGTTTGAGATCATGGTCCTGCGCGGGTTTGCTGAAAGCCTGTGGGACGATTGTGCCCGCATGGCGCAAGAATTCACCTGAGACAACCATTTTTTCGCCGGGGAGTAGTTATGACAGTTATCATTGACGGCAAACAGACGGCCGCATCGGTTCTTGATGCGGTAAAGGAGACAGCCGCCAAGCTGGAAAGTGAGACGGGAAAGAAAGCGGGATTGGCGGTCGTCATCGTCGGTGACGATCCCGCCAGTCACTCGTATGTCGGTGCGAAAAGCCGAATGGCGAAGGAATGCGGCTTCAATTCCATACAACATACGCTCACAGCCGACACGACACAGGACGAGCTGGCAGATCTTGTTCTGCGTTTGAACGACGATCCGGACGTACATGGCATTCTGGTTCAGCTGCCGCTGCCGACCCATTTATCTCCTGACCCTGTTATTCAGTCGATCCGGCCCGAAAAAGATGTGGACGGTCTGAACGCCACGAATGCCGGCAAGGTGTCGATTGGAGACACCAAAACGGGGCTCGTATCGTGTACGCCGGCAGGCGCAATGATCTTCGTGCGTAGGGCGCATGGGCAAGATTTGTCCGGACTGAACGCGCTGGTCATCGGCCGCTCTAATCTCTTCGGCAAGCCAATGGCGCAGTTGCTGCTGAATGCCAATGCCACCGTCATGATCGCCCATTCCACTACGAAGGACTTGCCTGCATTGTGTCGCACCGCAGATATTCTTGTGGTTGCAGTGGGCCAACCGGAGATGGTGAAGGCCGGTTGGATCAAACCTGGCGCAACTGTTATCGATGTGGGCATCAATCGGATCGAAACACTCGAGCGGTCGGGAAAGTCTCGCCTCGTCGGGGATGTCGCGTTCAAAGAATGCCTGGAGGTAGCAGATGTCATCACGCCCGTGCCTGGCGGCGTCGGCCCGATGACGATAGCGATGCTCATGGCCAACACGGTTACAGCAGCTATTCGCGCCAATGGATATCCTCACTTCACATTCGCCTGGATGGAGTTTTGATTCCAGTACGAGTGTCTCGAGCAATGCGTCCCAAACGCCTTGTTCTGCCCAGCGCTGGAATCGGACATAGACGGAGTTCCACTTACCATAGCGTTCATGCATGTCGCGCCAAGGGCAACCAACGCGCAGGACATACAGCATGCCGTTCAGAAAACGGCGATTGTCCTGGGCTGGACGGGACTTTCTTCCACGCTCAGCAGGCAGAAGCGTTTCAATGATCTGCCATTCGGCATCTGTCAGGTTTCCCGCGAGCCAAAGCTAACTCCTAAAAGGCAGCATTGAATCACACGGAGGCTGATTTGGGAATCCACTTTGTCAACATGACCTAGTGGTGGTTTTACAGTCCTGATCAGCAAAGAACTCAAGTGAGGCCTGAGTTTAAAGTGCCTTGTCTTGAAGAGCTATCTGCGATCTTCATGCTTACATTAATGGAGCATCGCCAGGGGTCCAAAGACTATTATGAGCACTCGAACTGTAAAATCCACTTCAAAACATGAGATCGAGATTCCCACGCTGATGAGTGGCGTGTTCCTCGTCGGTCACGGCGGCTTCGAAAAGCTCGAGTATCGACATGACATTCCTGTTCCGAAACCTGGCCCCGGTGAAGTGCTAATCCGCGTCGCGGCCGCTGGGGTCAACAACACGGATATAAACACCCGCATCGGCTGGTACTCGAAAGGCGTTACTTCTGGAACCGAGAGCGGCGGCACCCAGGGATTTGTGTCTGCTCAGGACGCCGACGCGAGCTGGTCCGGCGTACCGATGTCCTTTCCACGCGTGCAGGGTGCGGATTGTTGTGGTCGCATTGTCAGTGTCGGCGATGACGTAAACCCCGAACGTATTGGCGAGCGCGTCATCGTGCGTAATATGCTGCGATCATACGTGGACTACAGACCGTTTGAATGCTGGACCTTTGGATCCGAGTGCGATGGTGCCTTTGCCCAATATGCGAAGGCACCATCGCGCGAGACCTATAAGGTCGAATGCGATTGGAGCGACGTAGAACTGGCGTCGATACCCTGCGCCTATTCCACGGCTGAGGCGTTGCTGCATCGCGCCGACGTCCGGAAAGGCGAACACGTCATTATTACCGGGGCTTCCGGCGGGGTAGGCTCGGCCGCGATCCAGCTTGCGAAGCGGCGGGGTGCCTTTGTGTCGGCAGTCGCTGGCAGGGACAAAGCGAAGCAATTGCTGGCGTTGGGGGCTGATCAGGTCTTGACTCGCGGCGAAAGCATTCTAGGGACACTCGACAAGAACTCTGTTGATGCTGCAATCGATGTGGCTGCCGGACCTGGCTTTCGGGAACTCTTGGACGTTCTGAAGAAGGGAGGTCGCTACGCGGTCGCTGGTGCCATTGCAGGGCCGATCGTGGAGCTCGACGTGCGTTCACTTTATCTGAAAGACTTGACTTTCTTCGGATGCACGTTCCAGGACGACGTCATTTTTGAAAACCTTGTCTCATACATCGAGCGCGGCGAAATCCGCCCCTTGGTGGTAAAAACCTACCCGTTGCAAGATATTGTTGAGGCCCAGATGGACTTTCTATCGAAGAAGGCCACAGGCAAGCTTGTACTCGTCATTCCCCAATAGTGAGATTGAAACATGGCCGATCTAAAAATCGAACGCATTGACGTTTTCCAAGTCGACCTGCCTTATTCGGGTGGTGTCTACCGCCTGTCGGGGGGGCGGGAGTACCGTAGTTTCGACGCTACGCTGGTACGCATTACTACGGACGATGGCCTCGAGGGTTGGGGCGAAAGCACGCCTTTCGGATCGACCTGGATTGCCTCTCATGCCCTCGGTGTTCGTTCGGGTATCGCCGAGATTGCGCCCCGACTGATAGGGCTTGATCCCAGGCGCGTCGACCGCATCAACGACGCCATGGACGGAGCGCTTGTCGGTCACCTGCATGCCAAGACCGCGCTCGATGTGGCGTGCTGGGACGTATTCGGCAAGTCGGTCGGTCTTCCCGTGTGCGACCTTTTGGGCGGCCGTACCAATGTGGAAATGCCGGTCATTTCCTCGATCTACATGGGCGACCCGGACGACATGCGCAAGCGTGTCGCGGAACACCGCGCCTTGGGGTATATTGCCCACTCGGTTAAAATCGGAGATGAGCCTGCGGAAGACGCGGCGCGGATTGCCGCTTCGCTAGCTGACAAGAGACCTGGCGAATTCTTTATTGTCGACGCAAATGGCGGCATGACGGTCGAGACCGCTCTCCGAATGCTAAGGCTGTTACCTCAAGGACTCGATTTCGTCCTTGAGGCCCCGTGCGCAACATGGCGCGAGTGCGTTTCGCTGCGGCGGCGCACTGACGTGCCCATCATTTTTGACGAGCTTGCGACCGATGACGCGTCGATCGCTCAACTCATCGGCGAAGATGCCGCAGAGGGCATCGGCCTCAAAATCTCCAAAAACGGCGGCTTGACCAGAGGTCGTCGCCATCGCGATATTTGCGTGGCCGCTGGATACACCATTAGTGTTCAGGAAACGACAGGGTCGGACGTTGCGTTTGCCGCAATTGTTCACCTTGGCCAGACCGTACCTGAAAAGAACTTGCGATGTGTTCTTGAATGCCGGGACATCGTGGCGCTGAAGACCGCAGATGGGAACTTTGACGTTCGCGACGGAAGAGTCACGGCTCCGGACACACCTGGTCTGGGCATCACGCCACGATTGGATGTCTTGGGCGAACCGGTGGTAAGCTATTCCTAATTTGAGTCAGCGGGAACGGGCACGTGACGTCTACGAGCAGTTGCAGCATGCTGGCTCAATCGGTTTTTGAGATGCGGGTCGCAACCGAAGGCAGGTGCGACTCATTTTTCAGCCATGACAGAAAAAGACCAGCTGCTTCCGGATGTCTTCTTCTTTTAGGCAATATAACGAAGTAAGCGTTCCTGGTCTTAACCGCCGCGTCCGTTACTCTAACAAGCCGATTCTGAGCCAACAGGTCCTCGACAAGTCGCCTCCAACCCAGCGCGATACCCTGGCCGTTGAGTGCAGCGTAGATCGCCTCGGTATAAAAGCTGCAGCGAAACCCTAGCGTTTTCTTGGGTGCCTTGACGGAGAATGCGGCGAGCCATTCGGTCCATCCGATCCAGGTTGGATCGTCAACATCATTTGTAATGAGCGGGTGGGCTGTCAGGTCATCCGGTGTCACAATCCGGGCATTCGTCCGTTCATAATCCGGACTACAGATCGGAAAAATCTCGTCATCGAAGAGCAGTTCGGCCTGGCCATCCGCCCACATGCCACTACCGAACCTGATCGCAATGTCCAATTCTCCAGATTCGATGTTCGGCATGTTGTCCTGGGTAACAATGCGAAGATTGATCTCCGGATGCTGTCGGGAGAACTCGGAAATTCTTGGAAGCAGCCAAAAATGCGAGAACGCCACTGTCGCTGCGATCGTCAACTCATCTGAGGGACCCTCCCTGGAAATTTCGGCTACCGAACCGGCGATAAGATCAAACGCATCTCCTGCTGCGGCCGACAACGTCTTGCCTTTCCCGGTCAATTCGATCTTTCGGTGCAACCGGACGAAGAGCGGAAATCCGAACTGTTCTTCCAGAAGGTGGATTTGGCGGCTTACGGCCGCTTGCGTGACGCCGAGTTCGTTTGCAGCTCTCGTAAAGCTTGCAAGACGTGCCGCGGCTTCAAAAGCAGTAAGTGCTGTTAATGGGGGCAGTTTTCTGCGTCGATTCATGAAATGATCCGATTGCGAGTTGGTGGTCTTTGCAACACTTTGTGCATTACATCTGATTATGTCAACGAGCACTATTTGTGACGTTGAAGGACTTGACTTTCAAGAGCATTATGTTCGCACCAACTGTCATAAGGTGAGATTATGCTGAACAAGGTCTCGTCATCAATCACAACGCTGCTCGACCAACGTATCGAGGGCCATTCCCTGCCTGCAGAGCTTTACACGCGCGAAGACGTGTTCGAAGCCGATCTGGAGGTGTTCTTTTTGAATCACTGGATCCAGGTGGGCCTGGAATGCGACATTCCGGAGCCGGGGGATGCCACGGTCATCGATATCGGCTCCACCAGCCTCATCTTGTTGAGAGACGACGACAATGAAATCCGTGTGGTGCGCAACGTCTGCCGCCATCGCGGCTCACGGCTGCTCGACGCCGGCTCCACTGTGATTTCCAGGCTTGTATGCCCTTATCACCAGTGGACTTATGAGCTCTCGGGAGAACTCAGCTATGCGCCGCATATGGGCAAGGACTTCGACAAAAGCTGCCGGAGCCTGAAGCCGGTGAATTTCAGGTCGATCGGCGGCCTGATCTACGTCTGCCTCTCCGAAGATCCTCCTGTAGATATCAATCGAATTGAGGAAGTGATGGAGGAACGCCTCGCGCCCTATGATCTTCGGAACACAAAGGTTGCGCACGAAGTAGATGTCATCGAGAAGGGCAACTGGAAGCTCACGATGGAGAACAACCGTGAGTGCTACCACTGCTCGGCCAATCACCCCGAGCTTTGCGTCTCGTTCGTTGATCTCGATTTTGGTTTCGATCCCGACTCCCTCAGCCCTGAGGATCGGGAAGAGGCGGAAGAGCATTTTGCCATGTACGCCGAACGCACCAGGACCTGGGAGGCGGCGGGCTTTCCGTCGACGACTGTCGAACAGGTCAGAAACTGCGAAACGAACTTCCGCACGCAGCGCCTTATCATAGCCGGTGCAGGCGAATCCCAGACTGAGGATGCGACCGCCGCATCGTCAAAATTGCTCGGGACGATGACCCGTAAGGACCTTGGTGACCTCCACCTGTGGGGCCACAACAGCTGGAACCATATCATGGGCGACCACGCAGTCACATCGATCGCGATTCCCCTGTCAGCAGGTACCACTCTGGTGCGGACAAAGTGGCTCGTCCATAAGGACGCGGTGGAAGGCGTCGACTACGATCTCGACAAGCTGACCCATGTCTGGATTGCCACGACCGAGCAGGACTCCGAACTCGTTGCACGGTCGCACGCCGGAATTCAGGATCCTGCCTATGAGCCCGGACCCTATTCAAAGTTCAGCGAAGGCGCTTTGGATGATTTCTCGACCTGGTATGTCGAGCGTATGCGCGCCCATGGCTACTGAAATGCTTACCAGGACCGGGACATCTGCAAACGTCGAATTCTGGAACCCGGAGATGGACGACAAGCTTCAGTGTATCGACGTCCACGACGAGACGCACGATGTGAAGAGCTTCACGTTTGTTTCAGCCGACCGCAAGCAGTTCTCGTTCAGCGCCGGGCAGTACTTCATGTTCGAGCTCGGCCTCGACGATGGGGACGACGGCCGTTGTTACAGCGTGTCGTCGTCTCCACTCCGGAACAACGCGATCACAATCACAGTGAAGCGTGTTCCCGGAGGAAAGGTGTCGAACTGGCTGCACGACAATCTGACCCCGAACACAGTGGTCCGTGCGTCGGGTCCGCTCGGACGGTTCGTCCGGCCGGCGGCGAAGAAGTATCTTTTCCTGTCGGGCGGTTCCGGGATCACGCCGGTTATGTCGATGGCTCGGGAACTCGCGGATGCCTCAGAACCGACCGACGTTGTCTTTCTCCATGCCGGTCGCAGCCCGCAAGACCTTATTTTCCGCAACGAGCTGTCAAATCTTGCGAGCCGGGTCAAGGGTTTCAGGCTTCACCTGTTGCCAGAAGAACTCGGCAACGAGCGATCCTGGTCCGGCCTTTCGGGCCGGATATCGAAGGAGTTCCTGACACTGGCTGCTCCGGACATTGCCGAGCGCATCATCATGTGTTGTGGGCCAGCACCGTTCATGGCGGCAGCCAGAAAGATCAGCGCAGAACTCGGCGTTCCCGCTTCCAGTTATCACGAAGAAAGTTTTGATGCCGCGGTGATCGACGATGCTCCCGCGCCAATCGAGGACGCAGTCGAAGCGAAATCGTTCAGCGTGCAATTCGCAAAACAGAACAAGTCGATTGACGTCCGCGCCGACCAGACCGTTCTTTCCTGCGCCAAGAAATCCGGTGTCAGAATTCCATCATCCTGCGCCAACGGCATCTGTGGAACCTGCAAATCCAAGCTGACAAGCGGCACCGTCGAAATGAAGCACGATGGAGGTATCAGGCAAAGGGAGATTGACGCTGGCTTTTTCCTGCCGTGCTGTTCCAGGCCCTTGAGCGACCTGGTTATCGATCGCTAGTTGGTCACAGAGGGGACCGTTCATATGGACAAGTTTCGTGGAAAAGCTGCATTGGTGACCGGAGCGGCAGGCGGCATTGGTGCCGCTATCGTGCGCCAGCTGCGATCCGAAGGTGCCATCGTAGCGGTTGCGGATCGGGATGTATCGGGAATTGAGGCCGACGCGCACCTCGCAGGCAATCTCCTTGACCCTGCTTATGCTGATGGTTTGGCGCAGGCCGCATTTGAAGCCTTGGGCGCGCTCCACATTGTCATTAACAATGCCGGGGTAATTACGCGTGGCGCTGTAACGAACACGACCGATGCCGACTGGGCGTTGTCGCTCGGCGTGAACGTGGAGGCACCGTTCCGCGTCTGCCGCTCCGCCATTCCGATCATGGCTTCTTCGGGCGGCGGAGCCATCGTCAACGTTGCGTCTTGCTGGGGTGTCCGGCCGGGGCCGAACCACGCGGTCTATTGCATGACAAAGGCGGCAATCGCATCGCTGACGCAGTGCATGGGCATGGACCACGCCCACCAGAACATTCGCGTGAACGCCGTGTGCCCGAACGAGGTGAACACCCCGATGCTGCGCACGGGCTTTGCCAAGCGCGGCTTCGATCCGGATACAGCTGTGGCAGAACTGGGTAAGATCGTTCCGCTCGGAAGGATCGCGGAGCCTGAAGACATCGCAGAAGTCGTTGTGTTCCTGGCCTCCGACGCCGCCAGCTACATGTGCGGGTCGCTTGTCGAGGTCAACGGAGGAAAGGCGGTGGGATGACGCGATTTAATGGAAAGGTCGCCTTGGTCACGGGCGGCCGCAGCGGAATTGGTCAAGCTATCGCGCGCAGGCTACGGGACGACGGCGCACGTGTCTTCACTGCACAACGTGGTGAAGATTATGAATTCGAAGGGATTGTGGTCGATTTCACCGATCCGGTGACGGCCTCACGTGCGGTGGAGACAACCGTCGGCCGTGGCGGCAGGCTCGATGTGCTCGTCAACAATGCGGGCATGATGCAGGAGTCGCTCGTCGAGGATATGAGCCTTGAGGACTGGGAGCGAACGTTGACGGTGAATTTGACAACACCATTCGCCCTGATCAAGGCGGCCCTTCCGCATCTGCGTGCCGTGGGAGGGACGATTGTCAACGTCGGCTCGATCGAGGGGCTTGGCTCCAATCCGAGGCACGCTGCCTATTGCGCGTCCAAGGCGGGCATTCATGGACTAACCCGTGCGGTCGCCATCGATCACGGTGCCGAGGGCGTGCGGTGCAACGCGGTTGCGCCCGGCTGGATCGACACCGATCTGAACATCGAATTCATCGAAGGCATGTCCGATCCGGAAGGCTTTCGCCGCACGATCGGCAAGATCCATCCCGTCGGGCGTACCGGCAAGCCGGAGGAAGTGGCGAGCCTGGTCACCTGGTTGGCCTCCTCGGAGTCGTCTTTCGTCACCGGGCAGGTCTGGACAATCGACGGCGGGCGAATGGCGAAGCTCAGCCTGCCGCAATGATTACTGGGCCGAGGTTGACGCCCACTCGGCTGGGCACAACGATGAAGCTGGAACGATAGGAGACTAGATGTCGAACTTTCCATTCCCCGGTCTTAACCTCGCGCTCACAACCCCGTTCGACGCTACAGGACGCATCGACTGGGATCGTCTTGAGACCTTGATTGAGCGCTATCTGGGTTCTGGCGTAAGAGGCTTCGTCCTGAGCTCCGGCACCGGCATGCACGTCTACCTTTCCAAGGAAGAGTCAATGGAACTGGCACGGCGCGGCAGCAAAATCATCAAAGGCCGCGCCAGGATCATCGTGCAGACATCTGCGCTCCTCGCCGAGGAAGTGGTTGAGCGCAGCAAGCATGCAGCCGATTGCGGTGCAGACGGCGTCATGGTGTTGCCCCCGTTTTTCGAGGGGCCCACCGACGACGACGACATCGTCGCGTTCTATACAGAGGTTTCCAATGGTGGCCTTCCGATTATCGGCTACAACGTGCCCCAGGCAGTGGGCGTCGAAATTACTCCGAGCCTCCTTCAGATGCTCTGCGAGATTCCCAACTTCTGCACTGTGAAGGATAGCAGCGGCGACCTCGGCAAGCAGGCATCGCTGATCCGCACTGGCTTGCCTGTCATGAATGGCGCTGACCCTTTGGTACCGTACTCGCTGTATGCAGGCGCGAGCGGCCTGATCTGGGGCGGCGCTAACATTGCCCCCAAGACGTGCCTCGCAATAGTGGAGGCGGCGAGGGCACAGAACTGGCTGGGTGTGCGCGAAAGCTGGGAGGCTCTCGAGCCCGTCATGTCGCTGATCTGGCAGGGCGACTACGTTCAGTCGGTTTATGCGGCTTCCAAAATCACCGGGTTCGACGCTGGCAATCCGCGACGTCCTTTGCGCGCGCTTGCTGAGGACAAAATGGACGCGCTCCATGCAGCCCTTGGAGATCTTGCCGAAAGAGAAGCGGTCTGACCGTGGCACATCGTGCAATAAAAGTATTTACCGCCAGCAAGCTTCCAAAGGAGACCGGATTGTCGGCATGGGTTGCCATGCTGCCGCCGCGGATCGAGAGGCCCAGCCTCGACGGTGACCTTGCGGTCGATATTGCCATCATCGGCGCTGGCTTCGCCGGGCTAGCGGCGGCCCGAAGGCTTTCACAACTCGATCCCCGTCTTGGCGTCGCCGTCCTGGAGGCCGGAGTCATTGGCGAAGGTACGGCAGGCCGAAATTCCGGCTTCATCATCGACGTTCCCCATGAGGTCAGTTCTGACGATTATGGTGGAGACGGGCTTGGCCATGCCGCGCGCGATCTCGCGATACATCGCAGAGCCATCGAACTCGTGACCGAGATGGTCGATGAATTTGACTGGGGCCATGACATCGTCGACCCGTGCGGAAAGTACAATATAGCGTTAAGCGCTGAGGGCGACAGGCACGTTTCGGCCTATGCCGCCCAACTCAAGAATCTCGGTGAATCATGCCAACTCCTCGACGCGAAGGAGACCGCTGCTTTGACCGGGAGCGCGGCATTCACTTCAGCGCTGTTCACACCGGGTACTCTCATGATCCAGCCGGCTGCCTTCATCAGAGCTTTCGCGGATGCTCTGAAGGACCCTGTGAGGATATTCGAAAGGACACCCGCGCTCTCGATCGAGGGCGGGGAAAACGGCTGGTTGGTCAAGACGCCCCGCGGTTTTGTGTCCGCACGCAAGATCATCATGGCCAACAACGGCCATGCGCAGAGTTTTGGGTTCTTCCAAGGGCGGCTGTTGCACGTTTTCACCTACGCGTCGATGACTGAGGAATTTGATCCTTCACGCCTTGGCGGACACAGAAAGTGGGCAGCGACGCCGGCTTCACCGATGGGCACGACTATGCGACGGGTGCAGTGGCAGCGTGGAGACCGCATGCTGATTAGGTCCCGTTACACGTACAATCCTTCTATGACGGTCGGCGAAAGGGATGTATCGAGCGCCGGAGCCTTGCACGATCGAAAATTCAGCTACCGTTTCCCGTCTTTGGCCGGCGTAAAGATGGAATATAGATGGGCAGGTGCGATGGCACTGACTTGGAACAGCGTTCCGGCTTTCGGGGAACTGGAGCCCGGCATCTTCGCGGCATGCGGATGCAACGGACTGGGAGCATCTAACGCGACGGCCTCTGGCATTGCGGCGGCCGAGTCCGTTTTGGGTGTGAACACGCCGCTGACGCAAATATATGCCTCTTATGCGAAACCGACGGCCCTTCCGCCGCAGCCGTTGACTACAATCGGAGCGAAAGTGAGCCTGACAGTAAAGGAATGGAGGGCGGGCGTGGAATAGGTCTGCAATCTCCTACATCGGGATGCACCATCCGTTTATCCCTTGTTTCGAAGATGGATAATCAGGCTGACGGAGCCAAGGTTAATGACGGGTTTCGTCCAGCCGAAGCGCCCAGAATGCGAATAGAGGTCTGTTTCCCGATCGCATCGCGTGTTTGATGCCGGGCGGATTGTAGAATGAGCCACCGAGGCCTGGAGCGAACCAATCGTTGTCGGCCTGCTTGAACTCACCCTCCGACATAACAAGGTAGGTTTCTTCGGGCGCATGCTTGTGGTCGGGATAGCGAACTCGAGGAGCCATCAGTGTTACGCCGAGCCAAAGATCTTTTCGCTCTTCCAGTCCACCTGGGCCGGCGATCATTCCGTTGGCATGGCTCACAAGGAAATTTTCGCTGGCGGAGTTGTCGTAAGTGGATCTCCATTTCCATTCCATCGAGGGTTCGATGTCTTTGAACCGAGCCACCATCCTCGCCAGACCCGGATTTGTTGCGGCAGTCTCGAGGGCATTGCCAAGAAATCGCTCGCACACCGGCAGGCGCTTTCCAGTTGAAGTCCGCGTTTCTCCGGGGACATCCAGTTGCGCGAACAACTGCATGATCGAATTTCGGGAGCGGATGTCAGTGGCGAAACGGTCAAATGCCACAAATGCCGCATCGAGGAAGTTCTGAAGAGCGTCACTTCTAACCATCTTGAACCTATGCTGGAGAAGGGGAAATCACCGCCGATTAGATGTCTTTGACCAGACGCAGCGCATCGTATATCGCCGCGTGAGTGTTTCGCGCGGCGACGGCGTCACCGATTCGGAACAACTGGTATCGGCCTTCGGGATTGCGCATCACGGATTGGGGTAGACCACCGAGCAGCTGGTCGTGCGACACTTCCCCCTGATTGGACGACCTTGGCTTCAACTCGAAATAAATATCGTCCAGCGGAATGGTCCCGTGATTGATGACGATCTGGTCGACAATACGCACTTTCGAGACGCCGCCGTAGTCGCTGCCGACATGAGCGACGAACTGGTTGCCCTGTTTCTCGACGGAGTCGAGACGGTAAGTGACCGTGAAGGCTACATCGAGTTTTTGGAGGGACCTCATGTAAGGAACGAGGTTCATTGCCATCACCTCTGGTGCAAAGGATCGATCCGGTGTCATGATCTCAACCTTTGCTCCGGCATTTGCGAGAATTTCGGCGGCCTGAAGCCCAGCGTGGTCGCCCGCGTCGTCGAAAATCAGTACGTTGGTGCCCGGTTTCGCGTCGCCGGAAATGATATCCCATGACGACACGACCAGTTCGTTGCCTTTGGTCAGGATTTCCGTGTGCGCCATACCGCCTGTTGCGACAATGACAACATCCGGATTTTCTGCTTCTATTGCCTCAGCTTCTGCCCAAGTATTAAAGTGAAATTTGACGTCGTACTTTTCGCACTGCGCCATGCGCCATTCCACGATGCTGATCATCTCCTTGCGTCGTGGGCTCTGTGCCGTGAGACGGATTTGACCGCCCGGATCGCTGGCGGCTTCGAACACAACGACCTCATGACCTCGTTCGCCGGCCACCCGTGCCGCCTCAAGTCCGGCCGGGCCGGCTCCGACTATGACCACCTTCTTGCGAACATCAGCCTTCGCAATGATGTGGGGCATGGTCTGCTCGCGGCCCGTTGCAGCGTTGTGGATACAGTAAGCCGCACCGCCCTGATAAATGCGGTCAAGACAGTAGTTCGCGCCGACGCAAGGGCGGATGTCATCTTCGCGTTTCTCGATGATCTTGCGGACGATATGTGGGTCGGTCATGTGTGCACGGGTCATGCCGATCATGTCCACCTTACCTGAAGCGATGGCGTGCCGGGCAGTCGCTACATCCGGGATTCTCGCGGCGTGAAACGTTGGAAAATTCGTCGCCGCGCGGATCTCGCCGGCGAAATCAAGGTGGGGTGCACTGGCCATGCCCTGGATCGGGATCACGTCCGTCAGACCGGCGTCGGTGTCGATATGGCCCCGGATCACATTCAGGTAATCGACGAGGCCGCTTTCCTTGAGGCGCTTTGAGATTTCCAGCCCTTCCGCCTTGTCCGTGCCTCCCGGAAGACCCTCGTCGGCAGTGTAACGGACACCGAGGATGAAGTCGTCGCCGACCCGTTTGCGCATTGCCCTGAAGACATCAAAACAAAACCGCATGCGGTTTTCGAGCGGGCCGCCGTAGGGGCCTTCGAGTTCGTTTGTAAGCGGAGAGGTGAACTGATCGATCAAATGGCCGTAGGCTTCCAATTCGACGCCGTCCATGCCGCCCTCCTTCATTCGCTCGGCTGCGTCGGCAAAGTCCTTGATGATGCGTTCGATGTCCCAATCCTCCAACTTCTTGGGGAAGGCTCGATGCGAGGCCTCGCGATGATGGGATGGGGCGACGACTGGCAGCCAGTCACCCTTGTCCCACCGGGTGCGCCGGCCGAGGTGCGTCAGCTGGATCATGATTGCCGCGCCTTCTTCGTGAACGGCGTCGGTCATTTCCTTGATCCACGGCACGATCTCGTCCTTGTAGGCGAGCAGGTTGTTGAAGACCGGGGGACTATCCTTCGATACCGCCGCGGACCCGGCCGTCATCGTCATTGCAACACCGCCCCTGGCGCGCTCCACCGTATAGGCACGATAGCGTTCCTTGGGCATGCCATCCTCGGGATAGGCAGGTTCATGCGACGTTACAATGATGCGGTTCCGCAGGGTCAGATGCTTGAGATTATATGGCTGCAGCAGGGGATCGTTCAACATCGGGCGGCCTTCGGTTTAGGAAGTTTTGCAACGAACGCTACGCGAAAATGTACATACATGTCAATAATATTCGCGAGAAAGTCAGGTAAATTGACAATCATGTACATTCCTCTTGTCTTCGCTTTCACGATTTGGTAGGAGATCGCCTATGGAACAGGGTCTGAGCGACAGCGGCTGGCGTGGATCAACGGAGGGGTGGCTGGAAGCCGCCTACGAGTCACTGCTTGAGTCCGGTGTGGATTCTGTGAAAATCCTCCCTCTCGCCAAGAAGCTGAATTTGTCGCGGACTAGCTTCTACTGGTTCTTCAAAGACCGGGAGGAATTGCTGCTGGCGCTGGTCGCGAAATGGCGGGACAAGAACACTGGCAATTTGGTCAGACAATCAGAGGCCTATGCGGAATCTGTCGCAGAAGCGATGCTGAACGTCTTCGATTGCTGGATCGACAATTCGCTGTTTGACTCGCAGTTTGAATTCGCGGTGCGTAGCTGGGCGCTTCAATCTGACAGTATTCTGGCTGAAGTTCAGCAGGCCGATCAGGCCCGTCTCGCTGCACTGAGCCGCATGTTCGTCAGGTTTGGCCACGAAGAGGTGTCCGCTGATGTTCGCGCCCGCACGATCTATCTGGTCCAGATTGGCTACATCTCCATGCAGACCAAGGAGGACCTGGCGGTCCGCATGAAGCGCATTCCTGAGTATGTCGAGATTTTCACGGGCGAGGCCCCGCAGCAGCGTGAGTTGGATCGGTTTTTCGCCAGGCATGGTTATGTTCCGGGGTAAGTGTCGAACCACATGAGCGTATAGGCGAACAACTACCGCGGCACAACGGAGGCAGCGCGGGGTTCAATAAAGCTGTAAGTAAGGGACTTGCCGCGGCACTAAGAACGTCGATCAGCATGGGACAAACTCCGGTAAAGGATGACGAGAATACCAATTTGATGCAGTAAATCCGCGCCGCTTTGATGTTCGCATCTGATTTTGAATGTGCGCCAGGAGGAGGACTTTGTCCAAAAAATTTCCCCGTCTGTTTTCTCCGCTTCAACTGCGCTCCCACACCCTCCGGAACCGGCTCGTCTTCGGTGCGCACACATCGAACATGGCGGTCGAAGGTTTGCCGACCGAACGCCACATTGCCTATTATGCGGAGCGCGCAATGGGCGGTGCCGGGATGATCGTGGTGGAGCCCATGCCTGTACACGCGGCAGCAGTCCTGACGCGCGGCAACTTCAGGCACGCCGACGACTCTGTCATTCCACACTTCAAAAAGCTGGTTCAACGAGGCGGTTTACACGCTTTATGAAGGGGTTGGTTCGATCGTCGATATCGACCAGAGCATGAAGCTCGGCGCGAACCACCCGATGGGACCGCTGGAGCTTGCCGATTTCATCGGCCTCGATACCTGCCTTGCCATCATGAACGTGCTGCATGACGGGCTCGCCGATACCAAGTACCGGCCTTGCCCGCTGCTGGTCAAATATGTCGAGGCCGGCTGGCTTGGCCGCAAAGCAGGAAGAGGCTTTTACGACTATCGCGGCGAAGTGCCGGTACCCACTCGCTGATCAAGAGGCTGCCATGAAAATCCTAGCTAAGTGAAACGGGTCGTCGACTTCAACGTCAAGATCCGGAGCGGTGATGGTGAAGCGTCGCAAGACCATTTCCACACCCGTGCGGGGCCCCGGCGCTAAGCTTGCCCGCTATGCCGATGTTCTCGGTCTGTGCTTCGAAAATCGCATAACGCCTCGTATGGAACAGCAAAATACCTTAATAATCATCCCGGACGGGATTATTTAGGGGCTTCATTTGCGAGTATCCAGAAAATCGTCCCGAGCGGTTCTTTTTGTAGATTTTTGCTATCAGCGCTGCTATAATCGTCCCGATAGGGATGATTCATGCAGACGATCATAGATAGTAAGAGCTTTGGACTTCTGATCCGTGCGGAGCGAAAAGCGCAGAAACTGACACAGGAGCAGCTCGCAGCGCTGACCGGGGTTGGGGTGCGTTTCGTGCGCGAGCTCGAAGCCGGGAAGGATAGTTGCCAGATAGGACGCGCCCTACAGGTGGCGGCGACCTTAGGATTGCGTGTTTCCGTCGGCAGTCGTCGGGAGCGCGCGTCATGACGCATCTGCTGGACGTCTATTACAGGGAAGCGAAGGCAGGCGTGCTCAGCCAGGAAGATGGTGGCGCGCTCAGCTTCGCTTACGATGCTGGTTATCTAGAAGGAAGCAGATTCAGCGCCATCTCCTTTTCCATGCCGTTGCAGGAGGCGGCTTATGGAGACAGGATCGTTCGCCCTTTCTTTTCCGGCCTTCTGCCAGATGAAGGCGCGCGACAGCGCCTTTCGGGCGCGCTCGGGATTTCCTCAGGCAATGCCTTTGGCCTTCTGGAGGTCATAGGCGGGGAATGCGCGGGGGCATTATCGCTCTATCCCGCAGGTGAGGCGCCGTTATCATCGGATGACGATGGCGTTGAATTTCTGAGCACGGAGCGGCTAGAGGAAATCCTTGGCAAACTGCGTGAGCGCCCTCTGTTAGGAGGTGAGGAAGGGGTACGCCTGTCCCTTGCCGGTGCGCAGGACAAGCTTGCTGTCTGTGTTGAGGGAGAGAGTATCGGGCTTGCCAAGGGCGGCCGTCCGACGACCCATATCTTAAAGCCCTTCATTCAGGCTCTCGATGGTACGGTCGAGAACGAACTATTCTGCCTGCGCCTCGCTGCGCGGTTGAGGCTTCCCGTGCCCAACGTGGAAATGAGGCACGGCAGCGGCTACTGGTCAAGGACATCGCCGAACTCGCAGGGCGCATCGGCGGTCAAGCCGACGAGCTTCTCGCGGAGTTTGCCGAGGGCGGCATTAGCCATGAAATCCTCAAAGTCATTCGTGGCGTCATAGGGACGAACGCGGCGCATTTGCTGCGCATTATCGAAAAGGCGTGAAAATTGTCTTTGGTCTCGCCGGGCCGCTCGAGCCGTTGATACCGGGCGGGCGGCCGGGCATTATTCCTGCTGTGTGCATGTAAGCATAATGCAGCGCCTGGCACCTTAGAATCTGCTGCTGTAACGAATCGAGCGCCAGTTGCTGCCGAAGGCGAACAGGTTCACGCCTTGTTTCGGGTTTGTGCTGAAAAGATCGCATAATGGCCAGACCGGAACGAACTGGTAGTCGCTTGCGAATGTGGGCAAGCTCTACGAAGCATTTCCCTTTGATCGCAGAACCATCATCACTGCCGATCCTTCAATCGAACGCCTGGGCCATTGCCATTCGCGTCAATGAATATGACGCCAGCCTGTTCAAGCGCTAACTGCAGCTTGGCCAACGTTGTGCCCGTCACGGCCAGCAACTCACCTTCCATTTTTTCCAAGCGCTTTATCGTCTCAACGGAAATGCCGGCGCTTTCAGCCAAACCAGACTGATCTAATCGGAGCAGAGCCCTAGCAGCTCGGAGCTGCGCAGAAGTAAGCAAAATACACCTCACGTGTAAAAAAATACATATCAGGTGTTGACACCCGAAGTGTTTCAGATTACCTATAGAGTGTAACTGATTGCGCTTCCACGTGCAAAGACCACCGGCGACATCGCGGCGAAGCTGCGACGCGCTATATTATGCCGAGGACAGGGATCATGGGAAACACGAGCGCCTGATTCCCTGAGCGCCATTTCGGTAGAATGAGCGCGCCGGAACGATGAAGAGATCCCTGCCGTCTATGGTCGTCCGATCAGTGGACAGATGCCGTTTTTTATGGCGGCCGAGAGGTTCATTTGGCGCCGGCGAGCTAGAGAGTTCATTTTATTCGGCCGGCACTGAGCACACGCCCAGTCCCTGGGACGCGAAGCCGGGTGCTCAATTGATGGTTCGCGCCACAGGGCGGGTGGAACCTGACTAGGTCAGGGCCCACCTTTACGACCAGTGCGTGCAGGTCCTGAGCGGAGGCGCGTTTGGACGAGGGGCAGCGCCAAATTCAGTGAGTTGCGGTTGCACAAGGTGCTGGTGACATCGAGAGCAGCCTGACCATAAACCAAGTTGTTAGGGAACTCGGATCGATGGCTGTTTCTGAGAAAAGCAGAACGTTGCCGCCAGTAACCCGCAGAGGTTTGCTTTCGGGGACCAAGGTGTGGCTGATCGCACGAACAGTGTCGCTGGCAGCCGATACGGCAGTCCTTGCCCTTTGGCGAGAGTGGTTTACCACCTGTGGAAAGATCGAGGAGTTTTTCCGGGTGCGCAAGCGGGCTGAAGCCTGCCTGGTCGCGGCTGCCGATTCTCCTCTCGTCGAGGTGCCTGAGCCGGGCGGCAAGCGAGCGGTCACAGCATTCGCGGCAAGCGATGTCGATTCCCTTCTTGGCAGGGGCGCTGGGACCGCCGCCGCGCCGACACAGGCAAAACCCGCCCGTCGTGCCTGCAAGCAGGTATGGATGGCGATGGACAAACCGCGGCGCTTTATCGCCGACATCGCCGCGAAGCCTGATGCCGCTTTCTTCACCGATGCTTCAGGGCAGCATCGTACAAACGACAGAAAACTGGAGATGGCCATGGCGAGCCGATCATGAATCCCGATCGCAATGGACACGTTCGACCCTCTTGCGCTGCGTAAGCTTCTCGCCCGCAATATGCGGATCCGCCGGGCAGAGCTTGCTATCTCGCAGGAAGAGGTTGCCCTGCGCACCGGACTGACCCAGGCCTATCTCAGCGGCATCGAACGGGAGAAGCGCAACATTTCCCTCGACACCATTCAAAAAATAGCCTTTGCCCTTGAAACAACGGGATCGGCGCTGCTCAACATGCGTTAGCGGCCCGAACGTCAAACAAAACGCCACCTCGCCAATGAGGCGGGTCGGTCTTTCGCCTGAGCACACCACCGGCCGCTCCAGGTCGGGCGCTTCGGCATCGAGGTCACGAACATCCTCCATGGCGCGAGATGGTCGAAAATATCGCTGAAACTCGCATCCACTTCGACTGGCGGCAGCCCGAACAACCCGACATCCCCGGATATCCCCGCCGCCCAGAAATATGGGGCTACGGTAAAGGTCCATCCCTGCTCGGTCACAACCTGCTTGGCCTCCGGGGTCACCGGCGAATAAACGTCGGCAGCCATGCCGCTCTCGGCAAGTAGAAGACTCCCGGCACAAGTCAGAGCAAAAGCGATGCCATGTTTCATAGTGTCCCCTCCAGAATTTCTTGCTTGTTGGGTCGGCCGTCAACCGCATCCGAGTTCGATCATGGTCGAATACGTCGATTCGACCAACTGCTAATTTCTCTGCGCGAGCCCAGGTTGCAGAGCACTATGACGGATGCAACGCACGGTTAAGGTTACGGTGCTGCCTGGAATACTTACCGACACCTGTAATAAATCCGCCCGTAGGCGTCGACCGCCTGGACGCAGCCTGGGGCGTAGACCGTTGTGCCGATCGCCGCTCCGGCGGCAACGGATCGGCGCGTCGTTCGCCGCGCCACTCCAGCATAGCTCACCGGCGTTAGGGGGCGTCCGACGCGAGCCTGAGCGTCAGAGAGGAACGAGCCGGTCCCACCCGTGGGAAAGTCCCCTCCAAACAGCATCATGGCAATACCGCCTGCCACCGCGATTAGTCTTGTGCGACGGGTCATTGGTTGGCTCCTTCTGGTACTTCGTCAATGTGGGGCATCGCCTTTGCATCCACCTTCTTACTGCCGGCTGGGGGTGCGAACGAGAAATCATCATTGGCCTCTCCGCTCCACGAATTGACGATAAGCGTGTATTGCGGCGCAGCCGTCACGGCCTTGGAGGTGATGACATATTTGCAGGGGATTGGTTCTGCTCCGGTGCGCACCCAAAGCTGCCAATCTGAATCCGCATTGCGGAAGGCCAGGTGATCGCACTCGATGCCGCCAACTACGCCCGTGCCGATATGCTTGGCATCAATGACGCCGGCATTGAGCTCATCATAGACGTTCGACAGGAGCAGGTCGGCGCCGGGCAACGAATAACCGTCCGCTTCGAGCCTGGAAATGAGTTCGTCGATCGTCCCCGGTGCCTCAATCTGCGTGAATACTTTGTCGTCCTTCGAGTGGATGGTTATCTGCTTGCCGTCGAAAATCATCTCGACATCGGCGAAGCCGCCGGTGCGAGCCGCGTGCATCTTGTTCGGGCGGCCGACAGCGACCTGACCTGAGCTCGCGAACTGCAATTTCTGCAAATCGGGCGTCAGAACTTCAATGTCGGTGTCGAAAGTTTCAGAAAAGGTCTGTTGTTTCGCCAAGTACTCCGACATGGATTTAAGAATGGCGCGAGCATCATCCTCTGCATGCGCAGCAGGCACGAACAGTGCCAAGGCGAGTATTCCCGTGGCTAATCGACTTTCCGTTCTCATGTTTTCCTCCCGTTTGTAACTTTATCCCACTGCATCACTGCATTCGTTCATCGCTGACCACACCGCGTCCTCGAACCGATTATTGAATCCGTGGGCGAAGACAGGAACACTGCGGCTCGGATTCTTCCGCACGGTCTTGCTTGGCCAGTTTTCAGCCGTCTCCCGGCTCACTTCTTCCGCTTTGAGGGTTGCAAAATCCGTCTGCGGGTTTGCTGGAAGCTTTCGCGGCCAGGCGCCCTCACCATCCTTGCGAAGCTTGTCACGCCGGATCGGCACTGTGATCTTCGTGAAGGCTGAACTAGGCGCCCGTCAGGCGCGAGCACTCCGGCCGGCCACAGCCGGCTACAAGTGTGGTTAAAGTGGAGGCAAGCAGAATGCCCGGCCTGCATCCCACGAGGGAAACCGGTATCAGCCCACAAAAACTGCCCATGCGCCTCCTTGCTTTGCCACAAATGACGGATTCTGTGCATCATCCCGAGGGCCTGTATCCTGTCGGATGAACTCATTGCCTCAAGCCTGAAGTTTTCTGAGGCAGGATCGTTTGCATTCCGCCCCTGGCAATCTTGTTGACTGAAACAAGTGAAACCATTGCCCAGCGCAGATGAATACTTTCTGCAGCAGAGCTTAGATCTTGAATTCGCTTGGCATTACACATGGAAATGATAGCATAATACATCATTGAATAATAATGCATATTGCAACCGTTCGAGGCCTGGTGCATAAAATGTAGGTAGTATCGGTGCTCTTGGGGAAAGTGTCGCAGAGCATGCCGAAAAGAGAAACCGCGCGGATCTTGCAAATGATCGTTCTCCTCCATCACTGACTGGAGGAGTTGCGGAGTTGGGCGCATGACGCTGCTCAGGGAACCACTTCTGCACTTCGCCATCGTTGGGGCGATCCTCTTCGGCGGCTATTCCTGGCTCAACAATAAAAACGTTGAGGCAACGGCCGTCGATCCGGTGCGCATCGGCGAAGGCGACGTACGCTGGCTGAAGCAAACCTGGTCGAGCCAGTGGCTGCGCCAGCCGACCGCCGACGAGCTGAAGGGGTTGGTCAACGATCTCCTGAACGAAAGGCTGATGGCGCGCGAGGCCGAGGCGATGGGTCTGGCCCAGGACGACACCGTCATTCGCCGTCGCCTGGCGCAAAAGTTGAAGTTCCTTGTCGAGGATACAGCCCGGCTCGCGGAGCCGAGCGAGGCGCAGTTGCAGCAATACTTTGCCGCCAATGCCACCCATTTCGCGACGCCCGGAAAACTCTCGTTCAAGCAAGTCTATTTCAATCCGAAACATCGCACCGATGCCGCGGCGGACGCCAAGTCAGTGCTCGCCGAATTGAATGCGGGCGAAGTCGAGCCGGCAGGAGGCGACCGGCTGCTTCTCGGCGACAGCTTCGACGACACCGGCGAACTGGCACTAGCGGGCATGTTCGGTGCCGGGTTCGCCCAGGAGGTATTCGCACTCGAACCTGGCAGGTGGCACGGTCCTGTGAAATCCGGTTACGGCTTCCACCTCGTATTCGTAAGCGAGCGCACGTCGAATGCTCAGAAGGCTTTCGAAACGGTGCGGGACGCGGTTCTCGCCGAGTGGCGCGGGGCCAAGCAGACCGAGCTCAGTCGCGATTATCTCGTCGAGCTTCGCAAAAAGTATGGGGTGGAGGTGGATGAAGGCGTGAAAGCGGTGCTGGGCTCCGAGCCCGCACCGAACGTGGCGACAAAATGAACCGGCAGGTCGATCAATCCGCGCGCGTCCGTCACGCCGGCGGTGCGATGGGCTACCTCTGGACGGTCATCCTGGCGGCAGCGATTTTGGTCCTTGTTTCGGGGGGCGCCTCCGCCCACGAGGTGCGGCCCGCCTACCTGAGTGTCCAGGAAGAAGCGACCAACGAGTTCAGTGTGCTGTTCAAAACGCCGATGCAGGGCAATGCGCGGCTGGCGCTAACCGCATTGTTCTCCGGCAGGATCGAAATGGTGACGCCGATTGTCTCGCAGCCAACCGGTGACGCTATGGTGCAGACCTGGCGCGTGCGAACTCTGGAGCCGTTGGCCGGTCAGACGGTGCTGATCGACGGGTTGCAGAACACCATGACCGACGCCCTGATCCACATAACGCTTGCCAATGGCAACAACTGGACGGCGCGGCTGACACCCGGCGAGCCATCGGCCTTGATCCCCGAATCGCAAAGCACCTGGAGCGTCTTCACGACCTATTTTGGTCAAGGCATCGAGCACATTGCGTTTGGCTTCGATCACCTGCTCTTCGTCGCCGCTCTGATGCTGATCGTGCGCGATTGGCGCAAGCTGGTGAAGGCAGTCACCGCCTTCACAGTCGCAGTCGCTCACTCGATCACATTGACCTGCGCCACACTCGGCTGGGTGACGCTGCCGTCGCGCCCGGTCGAAGTGATGATCGCCATCAGCATTGTCATGGTCGCCGCTGATGTCGTGCGCATGGAGCGCGGCCAGCTCAGCCTTGCCATCGTCAGGCCGTGGATCGTGGCTTTCGCGTTTGGGCTGCTACATGGCTTCGGTTTCGCCGGCGCTCTTGTGGACCTCGGTCTGCCGCAGGGCGACATTCCGCTGGCCTTGCTGAGCTTCAATATCGGCGTCGAGATTGGACAGCTCGTCTTCATCGCGCTGCTGCTGACGCTGGTCCAGACAGTTCGGCGGTTCGCCACGATCCCGAGCGCGGCGGCCGTCGCATCGGCCTACGCGATCGGTAGCGTCGCGGCATTCTGGAGCGTCCAACGTCTGGACGCGATGTTCCTGTGAGGGGGGACGACGATGGGGGGTACTATACGACATCGGAAAAGAGCAGCCTCTGCTATCATGGCAGCGGCGGGCCTGTTTGCAGTAGCCCTTGGCTCACAGGGACTTGCCTGCGGCTATGACGATCCGCAGTCGGTGGCGCGCGGCTCCCTGAACTGGAGCTATCCCAATTCGCTCTACGTCATCGGCGCGATTTCGCGGGAAGTCGCGGCGCGGCGGCTTCCACTTGCGAATTTCGACCGTGGGGGCGTTGATCTGTTCGGACACAAGTTCAAGCTTGCCGCGACCTCGCTGGCGCAGTTCGGCGCGATGCTCGGTGCGGCGCCCTCCCGGCCGCTGCAGACCTCGGTCGCGGTCGTCCTGATCGAGCCGATGCTGTGGGCGCGCTTCGAGCCGACAGACGACGGCTGGCGCACAGCGGTCCACGTCTCGGGGCCGGGGCGCGGCGATCTCGTCATGGTCACTGGCGAGGCCGTTATCGCCGAGATCGCCGCGCGGCATCTCACCTTCGGCCAAGCGTATGCCCGCGGGATCGTGCGCCTGTATGGAGAGGATGCCCTGATCGCGGCGTTTGTTCAGAACTATCAGCAGGTCGGTGCACGTCAAAGTACGGCTGATACGGCTGGCGCGCGCGGATCTGATCCGGATCGCATCGCGACCGACACAAGCACAGCTTCGCCTCATGCCTCACAGACCGGTACGACGGCCGTGGAGTCAGACATGTTTGGAAAACCGGTTCAATGATGGAGGGGAGCATGATCAGGAGTTCTTTCACGGTGGCTGGCCTTGCCTTGATGACGGCGTGCCTGGGCACGATCGCACAGGCTCAGGAGCCAACAACGACCGATGCGGGCACCTTGACCCCGGAGCAGACGGATAGGGTGTTCAAGGCGAGGCCGTATTCGCCTTATGCCCAGCGCAATTTTCCGATGCGCCCGCTGTTCGGCGACACGCACCTGCACACTGCGTTTTCCATGGACGCCGGCGCGTTCGGCGCACGGCTAGGGCCACGCGATGCCTACAAGTTGGCCAGGGGCGAACAGGTTATCTCGTCGACAGGGCAGCCGGTCAGGCTTTCGCGGCCACTGGATTTCCTCGTGGTAACCGACCATTCGGACAACATGGGCTTTTTCCCCGACCTGATGAGTGGAAAGCCCGAGTTGATGGCCGATCCGCTGGGGCGCAAATGGTATGACATGATCCAAAATGGTCAGGGAGCGGCAGCGGCCATGGAGATCGTCGTATCCTTCGGCGCTGGGAAATTCACTGGTCCTCTCCTCTACTCGCCCGACTCATCCGCCTATCGAGGAGCTTGGCAACAGACGATCGCGGCTGCCGAAGAGGCAAACGACCCCGGCCGGTTCACTGCCGTTATCGGCTATGAGTGGACCTCGAACACCGGGGGCAACAACCTTCACCGCAATGTTATTTACCGCGACGGTGCCAACAAGGCGAGCCAGATGGTACCGTTCACGACACTGCCACCGGGGAGCGATAATCCGCGTGATCTGTGGAAATGGCTGCAGAACTACGAAGACAAAACCGGCGGCGAGGTGCTCGCAATCGCCCACAACGGCAACTTGAGCAACGGAACGATGTTCCCGATCGTCGAATCCTTCACCGGCAAGGAGATCGATCGCGCATATGCCGAGCAGCGTGCGAAATGGGAGGTGCTCTATGAGGCCACCCAGATGAAGGGCGATGGCGAAACCCACCCGTTGCTGTCGCCCAACGACGAGTTCGCAAATTTCGAGCGCTGGGACAAGGCCAACCTCGATCTTACCCAGGCGAAGAAGCCGGAGATGCTGGAATTCGAGTACGCGCGCTCGGCGCTCAAGAACGGCCTCAAACTGGAAACCAAGCAAGGCATCAACCCCTACAAGTTCGGGCTGGTCGGCAGCACCGACGCCCACACCGGCCTTGCCACAGCCGACGACGACAATTTTTGGGGGAAGGTAACCAGTTCGGAGCCTAGCCCTGGCCGGGCTACTCATCCGCTCTTCAGCAATCCGAAGACCGGCATCCAGGTCATGGGTTGGGAAGAAACGGCGTCCGGCTACGCGGCTGTGTGGGCTCAGGAGAACACCCGCGCCTCCATCTTCGATGCGATGAAGCGGCGCGAGACCTATGCGACGACCGGCCCGCGCATGATGGTGCGCTTCTTCGGCGGCTTTGACTTTGAGGACGCGGACGCCAACACCCGCAGCCCGGCGATTGCAGGTTACACCAAGGGTGTACCAATGGGCGGCGACATCGGCCCGGCACCCGAAGGAAAAGTTCCGACATTCCTGGTGGCGGCGCTGAAGGACCCCATCGGGGCTAATCTCGACCGCTACCAGATCATCAAGGGCTGGCTCGACGCGGCCGGCGCGGTGCATGAGAAGATCTATGACGTTGCCTGGTCTGGCGACCGCAAGCCGGATGCGAACGGTAAGCTGCCCCCGGTCGGCAACACGGTTGACGTGCCGAACGCCACCTGGAGCAATTCCATCGGGGCGCCGGAGCTGCTCGGCGTATGGAAGGACCCGGACTTCGATCCCGCCCAGCGTGCGTTCTATTACGGCCGCGTTATCGAAATCCCGACGCCGCGCTGGACAGCCTACGACGCGAAGTACTTCGGACTGACTTTACCGCCCGAAGTGCCGATGATCACGCAGGAGCGCGCCTATACGTCGCCGATCTGGTATACCGGGGCGATGCCTCAATGAACGAACCGGGCGAGGCGGATATCATTATCAGCGACTTGCGGGGCAACGGTGGCAGCGCGAGACATCCTATAATTGCGCGTGATGCAGCGCTCAGATACAAATTCCAGCGAGAGTTTGATGCATTGAACGGCCGCGAAAGCACAGCGTCTGGTCAAAGAGGGCAATTGTGGCGGGCATAGCAATAGCCTGGATCGTTTTCGTCTGTGTGTCCTGCGGCGCACTGCTTGGCATGCTGCTTCGCCGCATCTTGCCCGAACATCATCTGAACAACGATTCCAAGGATGTATTAAAACTGGGAATGGGCCTGCTGGCGACATTGGCTGCCTTGGTCCTCGGCCTGCTCATTGCCTCCAGCAAGAGCCAGTACGATACACAGCGTGACGGGCTTGATCAGGTCGCAGCCAAGCTCATTCTGGTCGACGCGGGGCTGGCGCTGTATGGACCGAAGGCCGCAGGGGCGCGCAATCAGTTCCGGCACACCGTCGCATCCGCGCTCAATCACATCTGGCCAAATGACTCGTCTCTGGCTTCCTCGTTGACTGCATCCGATACAACAGCAGGCGCTACAGCGGTCTACAATCTGGTTCAGGAACTCTCACCACAGGACGACACGCAGCGCAGGCTCCAATCTCAAGCCCTGCAGTTGCTCCAGGAGCTCGGCCAGACACGCTGGCTGCTCGTCGCGCAGCAGGAAAGCGGCGTCGTCCCGCTGCCGTTCCTCATAATCCTTGTATTCTGGCTAACGGTACTGTTTGCCAGCTTTGGGCTTCTTTCGCCACCCAACGCGACGATCATCGGCGTGCTTTTCGTATGTGCACTCTCGGTTTCGGCGGCGATCTTCCTGATCCTGGAATTGGGTCGGCCGTTCGAAGGAACACTGCAGCTTTCCAGCGCCCCGATCCGTCATGCTTTCGAGCGGATCGGGCAGTAATCGGTGTGCTGCAAGCTTGGACCGGTGCACCGACCCATCATGACCCACTATCCATTTGCAGCCGGTCCATTCCATTAGCGGACATCCCTTAATCACGTTCCCGTTCTGTGCTTCGAAAATCGCATAATATCTCGTGTGGAACCGCGCACTCGAATTCTTCAAGTCGGTTCGTTATGACCGCTTCTCTAATCGGGCATTGCGTCGATCTTGTGCCGCAGGGGTGAGCTTACTCGTCGAATTCAACAGGCGTCACGCGCTCAAACCAATCCGTGCCGACGTATTCCTCGAAACTGCTCTACGGACAGTTGCCACCTCAAATGGGATCGAATGCCGCGAGTTTACGGCGATATTTACTGTAACGTACTTCCTCGGCAGAAGGCCGCGGGTATTTTCCCGCCGGTAACTTCCAGGAGAGTATGCATGGTCAAGTTCAATCGACTGCCAGCGCTGGCACTGTTTTCGCTCGTCTCAGCGACGTCCGTTGCCGCGCAGGAAGATGCCGGACCCAGATTCATGGCTGATGTTCCGGCGAACATCCAGACGCCGGATACGGTGAAAACTCGCATTGGGATCCTGGAGTTCTCTGACGGCCTTCCCGATCAGGCGACGGTGCAGAAGGTTTACGACAACATCGATTTTTCAAGGGGCGTCGAAGCCTTTCTATCCGGAATGCCGGCCGCGTCTGTCTACGCACTGTGCCAAGGTCTGGAGGATGTCGGGGCAGCAAAGAACAAAGGCATCGGTGTTACAGAGAACCTGATGGACGCGCGTTCGTTGTTTCTGACCGCGAATACGACGACCGTCTACGTCTTCTTCTGTGTGGATCTCGCGGACGGTCCGGTCGTGGCGCAGGTGCCGCCAGGTGTGCTCGGACCCGTCGACGATGCCTATTTCCGCTATGTCACCGATGTCGGCCTCATCGGACCAGACAGGGGCAAAGGCGGGAAATATCTCTTTGTGCCGCCAGGCTATTCCGGCGAGTTGCCTTCTGAAGGTTACTTCGTCACCAAGTCACCGACCAACACAAACCTCGTTCTCTACCGCGCCTTCGTCAAAGACGGCGACATTGCTGCAGCGGTCACGAACGTGAAGGATCATGCGCGTGTCTACCCGCTGTCGACGGACAAGGAGCCGCCGGACACCACCTTCATCAACATCTCCGGCAAACAATTCAACACGGTTCATGCCAATGACTTCCATTTCTATGAGGAACTCAACAGCGTCATTCAGGCTGAGCCGGGCGATGCCTTCGATCCGGAAACTGTCGGTCTATTCGCATCCATTGGCATCAAGAAGGGCAAGCCGTTCGCGCCCGACGCCCGCATGAAGGCAATCCTCACCGAGGCTGTCGCGGTCGGCAATGCGACAGCCCGGTCGATGGTATTTGCGCCCCGCGATGAACGCGCGAAGTTTTATCCCGACCGTCAATGGAACAACGGCTTCATCGGCAACAGCTATCAGTTCCTGAACGACGGCGCACGCATGCTCGACGCCCGCACGATGTTCCATTACGCGGCGACGGGGATCACCCCTGCGATGGCAGACGCGAAACCCGGCACCGGCTCGGCCTATGCGTTTGCTGTCAGGGACTCGACGGGAACCTATCTCGACGGAAGCAAGGCATACAAGATCACCCTGCCGTTCCCCGTTCCGGCCGGACAGTTCTGGTCGTTCACAGTCTACGACAACCAGACCAGATCGATGCTGGAAACTGATCAGAAACTCGCAGGGATCGACAGCAGCCAGCCGGGCATCAAGAAGAACGAGGACGGTTCCGTGACAGTTTGGTTCTCTCCTGAGGCTCCGTCGGGACAAGAGGGAAACTGGGTTCAAACCATGCCCGGCAAGGGCTGGAATTCGTTGTTGCGGCTGTACGCTCCATTGGAGCCATGGTTCGACAAAAGTTGGAAGCCAGGTGACTTCGAACGGGTCGATTAAAACAAGGCCGCTGGCTCAAGGTGTCTTGCCTAACGGCCTGGCATCCGATGCCGCTAGACGTCATCGCAGAAAATGAACCGAAGGAACCGCTATGAATGCTAGATATCTCGCGTTTGCCGCCGTGATGGGCGTTTGGGCACTCATCGCTTTTTCCAGCGCATCACTTGCCGCCGAACCCGTCACCATCGACAATTTCGTCCGTGCTGAGAGCGACCTCTATTTCAGCAACATCGTCAAAGATGGGGGCTTCGGGAAATTCACCCATCGCCGCGAACCAGCGGCAATCGACAACCAGACAGTCATACGCCTCAACCGCGACACGCTCTACTCGGCGGCAATCTTCGACCTCGACGCCGGGCCAGTGACGATTACTTTGCCGGAGGCAGACAAGCGCTTCATGTCTTTGCTCGCCATCAATGAAGACCATTACATTCCGGCGGTATCGTATGGAGGTGCGAGCACGTTCACCAAGAATCAGGTGGGCACGCGTTATCTGGCGATTGCCATACGTACATTCGTCGACCCCTCCGATCCGAAGGACGTCGAGCAGGTCCATGCTCTGCAGGACGCCATCAAGATCGACCAGACCGGAGGTCCGGGTAAATTCGAAGTGCCGGAGTGGGATCAGGACAGTCAAACGAAGGTTCGCGACGCCCTTCTCATTCTGGCGACAACCATGCCCGACTTTAACAAGGCTTTCGGCACCACGGCCGAGGTCGATCCGGTGCGTCATCTGGTTGCGAGCGCGGCTGCCTGGGGCGGCAATCCCGATAAGGACGCCGCTTACCTCAACATCACGCCTGCGAAGAATGACGGTTCGACGATCTACAAGCTCGACGTCAGGGATGTCCCAGTTGACGGCTTCTGGTCGATCAGCCTCTACAATTCTAAAGGCTACTACGAGAAGAACCCTTACGATGCCTATTCGCTCAACAACGTGACGGCCCAGAAAAGCGAGGATGGCTCAATTGGGATTCAATTCGGCGGGTGTGATGGTAAAATCCCGAACTGCCTGCCGAATATGAAGGGCTGGAACTACACGGTAAGGCTCTATCGTCCGCGCGAGTCCATCCTCAATGGGACATGGAAATTCCCTGATCCGCAGCCCGTGAATTGATCTGAACCGACCGCGAGGGTCCTAAGCATGCAGCACAGCCAACGACCGGTCATTGGCTTGCGCTTGGCGGACTCTGAGGGGCTCGCCTCGCGCCCGCTTGCGGCGGTAAAGCGTCCACTTCGGACGGCACATTTTCGGGCAAGCCGACCCCCAGTCCGGATTGCCAATGCAGCAAATATAGGGTAGGGGTCTATATTATGTCGCATACCACGAAAGAAAAAGCCAAGCTGCTCGGACGCATCCGCCGCCTCAAGGGGCAGATGGAGGCGGTGGAGCGGGCTCTGGAAGCCGAGGTGCCCTGTGGGGATATCCTGAACCTTGTCGCGTCAGTACGGGGAGCAGTGAATGGCCTGATGGGGGAGCTCATCGAAGACCACATCCGCATGCACGTCGTCGATCCCGATAGGGATGCGGATGCCGAACGCGCCCAGGGTGCCGCAGAACTCATCGATGTTGTGAGGAAATATCTCAGATGACCCATGACGGTACAGCACACGCGCAGACAGGTGCTCACGACCACGTTTTCCTCGGTGACAATCACGAGCGCAACGAGCGTAAAACATGGTTGGTCATTGCCTTGACGGCGACGATGATGGTGGCGGAAATTGTGGCAGGAACCGTGTTCGGTTCGATGGCGCTCGTTGCTGACGGCTGGCACATGTCCACGCACGCGGCGGCCATGCTGATCGCCGCGTTGGCTTATCTCTATGCCCGCAAGAATGCCCGTAATCCGCGCTTCACGTTCGGGACGGGTAAGTTCGGCGATCTTGCCGCATTCGCCAGTGCCGTCGTGCTGGCCCTGATAGCGCTGTTGATCGGGTGGGAGAGTTTTGTGCGTCTTGCCACTCCCATTCCAATCAGCTTCTCGCACGCAATCTCGGTCGCCGTGATCGGTCTGAGTGTCAATCTCATCTGCGCCTTATTGCTGCGCGACGACCAGTCTCTCCACAGCCACGGACATCACCATGATGATCATCACCATGGACATGGTCATGACAACAATCTGCGGGCGGCCTACCTGCATGTCCTCGCCGACGCTTTGACCTCCGTCCTTGCTATTGCTGCCCTTGTTGCCGGCAGCATCTATGGCTGGTTGTGGCTGGATCCGGCGATGGGCATTGTCGGTGCGCTTGTCATCGCCAAATGGTCCTGGGGCCTCATTCGAGATGCGGGCGGGGTGCTCCTGGACTACGTGCCATCCAATGAAGATTTACCGGAAGAAATCCGCTCAGCGCTTGAAGAAGAAGGCGACATGATCACCGACCTGCACGTCTGGCAACTTGGTCCGGGACATCACGGGGCCATCGTGTCGCTCGTTAGCGAACATCCGAAGGCGCCGTCATCCTATCGCGAAAAACTCGCGCATATTCATGACCTGTCACACGTAACGGTCGAGGTGGAGCCACGGGCCGCTTAAGACCGTAGACAGCTTCGCGCCCGCGCTGTGGCGGCCGACATCTAAAATTTGGGTATCGTCTTTCTCGGTGTCAAGGGAAAAACAGCGTCTTTTGCATCCACTGGAGGTTTCCAGAAGATGGAACGCTCCGGGCTTGCGGACGTTATTTTTCCGTCCTTTGGATAGTGATCGCCAAAGGGCCAGATGCATCCAGTCGATTGTCAGGGAGGATCGAACCGTGGTCATAACCCGTGACGAAGTCGTCGCCGTTCTCGGACCCGTCGACGAAACGTTGGTGGCAGACATCATAGCAACCGAGGCGTCGCTGAGCGAACTCAGGGAGGCATTCGCTTGGCTGAACTCCGATGAGGCGCTGATGAACGAGGGCCGACCACTTCCTGGAACCCGCGTCGCTGCCCTCATCGATCTGATCGAGCCTGCGGAAGATTTTGGATTGTAAGCTGAATGCAGCGCCATGTGTGTTGCCGCAACTTGGCGCTGCAGCCATTGGTGGCAAAAATTAGCGGTGCTCAGGCTCCGATACATACTTCCTCAGGCATCGAGACTCTCGCTGGGGCACTTGCAGACGGACGATCGTCCGCGGAGTATCGCGCGATCGCTTTCCAGTTCACAAAGCGCGTCCATGTTCTCGTCGTGTGCCGACCGATTCCGCGGTTAGCGTGATAGAAGCGGTTCAGATTTAGAAGGATCTGTCGCAAATTGCCTTTAGATTTTTGTGCCCAATCAAAAACCACTCTAATCGGCCTTTCCAAACGCGTATGCCCCCATCGGTCTCGCCAATTGAGGCTAAACCGCCCGATGTTCTCAGTATGTGCTCCGAAAATCGCATAAGGCCTGTCTGGCGCCGCGGGCCGGTATGGTGATCTGCGGATAGGGTCCAAATCTCAACTGCGAGCACGAAGGCTCAGAGGCATTAGCTGGTTTTTCCGATCCAGATCTGTTCGATCATTTGCCCATTCAGGTCATTGCCTTCTCACACTGCTTGACCGGTGATTGTCGTTGCGACGATCATGCCGCCGCAATCAGTGCCGGATCGCTGTAATCTTCTCCCTTCGTCAACATGGCCCAGATTGCCCGCGCCATCTTGTTGGCCAAGGCGATTGCGACCAGCATCTTCGGTTTTCTCGCCAGCATCCGGTCCAGCCACGATCCCGCAGCGATGGACTTGCGCCCGAGCCAGCTCAACCGCGACATTGCCCCGATGATCAGCAACTGGCGGATGTCGGCCTGGCCGGCCTTCGAGACGCGCCCGAGCCGCTCCTTGCCGCCCGAGGAATGCTGTTGTGGAACGAGCCCAAGCCAGGCAGCGAAATCGCGGCCACGCTTGAAGCTTGCCATCGCCGGGGCGAAGGCCTCGACTGCAAGCGCGACGATCGGGCCAACTCCCGGCATCGTCTGCAACCGTCGTGTCGTATCGGTTTCGGCCGCCACTTCCTTGATCCTCCCCGTTTTGGCCTGGATCCGCACGGTCTTCTCGGAGATTTGCGCCAGAAGATCCCGGCATTCCTCGCGGACCAGCCCGGGCAGGTCGCTATCTGGCTCGTCGAGAAGCGCCTCGATGCGCTTGAGGTGGACAATGCCCTGCGGGATTGTGTGACCGTATTCGTAGAGCACTGCCCGCAGGGCATTCACAAGTTCGGTGCGCTGATGGACGAGACGTTCACGGGCCCGGAACAGTACCGCCTGGCTTGCTGCCATTGCGACCTGGGTTCCACGAAGCGCATCTCCGGCCGCTGCGCCGCGATCACGATCGCCTCGGCGTCGGCCGCATAATTTTTCTGCCGCTTCACGAACGGCCGGACATATTGGGGTGCAATCAGTTTCACCGCATGGCCGAACTCCACGACCTGTCGCGCCCAGTAGTGCGCGCTGCCGCAGGCTTCCATCACCACGACCGCAGGTGCTTGATCCGCTATAAACTTCAGAAACTGCGACCGGGACAGCTTTTTGCGGAACGTCACCTCGCCAAGCATCGACGCTCCGTGGAGCTGGAAAACACTCTTTGCCAGATCCACACCAATCATCGTATCGTTCATTTTGCCGCCTTCTCCGCTTTGTGGGTTAACGCACCACAACATTGGCACATTGCGATGCCGTCAGGGGAGGGCGGCAACCATCCCATCTCTACTGGAACAAACTTCTGCAAGTGCTCGGGGCTTATTTAAGTGCGCTTACCTTAGTTTCCCCGCTATTTAAGTGAAAGTCGTCTTGCTTAAATAGTGGCGGGAAATCATAGTTGGTACATGTCTGATTCTGAACTAAATAAGCGGCTCGGCCGCTTTGTCGAAACACCCGTTGCCGGCGAGATGGTGCGGGCATTCATACCTCCGCCATTGCCACCCACACCGTCGATTGACGTACTTTCACTTTTGGAACGGCTTAGTTTAGCGGAACGAGCGCTGGGGCGGCTAGACGGTATCACGATGCTGCTCCCTCGCCAGGAGCTTTTTCTTTACATGTATGTGAGGAAGGAGGCTGTTCTATCCTCACAGATCGAAGGAACACAATCGACGCTGTCAGATCTTCTTCGTTTTGAGATGGAAGCGCAGGCAGGCAACCCTGTAGACGACATCCGCGAAGTCTCGAACTACGTCGATGCCATGATGTACGGTCTAGAGCGGCTGGAAGTCCTGCCGATGTCACTGCGTCTGATTCGTGAAATGCACGCGCGGTTGCTGCAAAGCGGGCGTGGAGGGACCAAGAGCCCTGGCGAGTTCCGGCGTTCGCAGAACTGGATTGGGGGCTCGCGACCTGGCAACGCACTCTTCGTGCCGCCGCCAGTCACCGAGATGGACGTCTGCCTGGATGCGCTCGAACGTTTCATGCATGAAGATCGGTCGCGGCTGCCTGCACTCATAAAAGCCGGCCTTCTGCACGTCCAGTTTGAAACCATTCATCCCTTTCTGGATGGCAACGGCCGCATCGGTCGCTTGCTAGTCACGCTATATCTTTGTGTAAATGGTGTGTTGCGTAAGCCGCTGCTCTATCTGAGTCTTTACCTTAAGACTCATCGAACGGAATATTATCGACTGCTTCAACAGGTCCGTGAGCAAGGCAATTGGGAAGCCTGGCTCGACTTCTTCCTTGCTGGTGTCGCCGACACAGCCAACCAGGCGTTTAACGCCGCCACCCGCATTGTCGATTTGTTCAAAGAAGATCGGGAGAGCATCACAGCCCAAAGCGACCGAGCCGGCTCGGCGCTGCGCATTCATGATCTCTTTCAACAAAATCCGTTTCTGACAGCCAATCAACTTGTTCAGAAGACAGGGCTATCGGCGCCTACCGTCAACGCGGCACTCGCCGACCTGGAGCGTCTCGGCATAGCTGAGGAGGTGACCGGCCGGAAGCGAGGTCGCGTTTTCCGGTATAGACGATACCTCACAATCCTTAACGAAGGCACCGATCCGCTGCCGTAACCACGTGAAAAGCAAGCCATTTGCAGGGCTGCGGTTGGATCCCCTTTTGAGGTGGCCGTTAAGTGATCATCAGGTGCCGAGGCGTATGATCACCGACAGGCTCGGCTTATGGCGCGATTACAGAGGAGTTGTAGACCTCAGGTTCAATCCGAATCCGCATATCGGCATTAACGTCTATCCCCATCAGTCGTCGCCACTTTTGAGTACTAAACAGCCTGCATAATGGCTCAAGTGGAACCTCCCGATGACACGCCTGCAAGTCGAGCTGGTCCTGGTTCTTCTCGCGGACGGTTCGCCATGAGGCGCTGCGCAGCGCGTCGTACTCCCTAGCAAGACGGTCGTTCTCTCGCGTGTGATCCGGCATGCCCACACAAGGATGATGGGATGATCACCATTAGCACCACGGGACGGGTTCTCATCCACGACCAACTGTTCGGCCTAACCCATGCTGGGCTGGTCTTGCTGGCCCCGCGGAGGGGAGCGCCGACGTGCTTGTCAGCCGTGTGCGTCAGAAGATCGAGCCGAATGTCCGTGAACCGGACCGTCCGCCTCCGCGGCTACACATGCGTGGATGGTGTGCGCGTAATTCGGGAAGCTGAAACACCCGGCTCCCGCAAGACCCACGGTTGAGAGAAGCACGGCGGATCGCGCGTCCATCCATACCACGTCATGCTTTCAGACGAGTCGACCGAGCAACTGCACCACGCCCACGACCAGCCCCAGAAGCAACAGCAACAGGAGGATATTCACCGACCACTTGATGACGCGGTATAGCGGCCGGTTCTGGTGCGTGCCAGCACGGGCGCGAGCCCTCTGAAGATCCTGTTGGCCAAGCCACGACGGTCTTCCGGCGTGTTCGGCACTACCGAGGCGCGTGCTATGCCCTGATAAAAGAAGTTGAACACCGCCCCCAGCGGGTTCAGGGGCCGCTTCACAACGCACAATTCAACGGGGAAAAGATCGGTCATCCTTTGCGGAAGTACTCAGTCAGGCTTTCGTAGCGGGCTTCACCCCGGAAGCGGTAGACGTACACGATGCTCGCGGCCACAAGCGCGACCATGACGACAAGAACTAGCATGAGGTTCACCCTGAGTGTGTCAATGCCGCGGTATTGATAGAGGTTTCGTGGCTCCGACCCTGGTCAGACACTTCTGAATGCTTCATCCGAGGTGCGCACTCGCGCTTCGGATGGCGGCATTAGGTCAGATTTGGCATTGCCTTGTGTTTTGCATTGTTAAAGTTTGTTGCGGTGCAGCAACCGAACTCTCGGCGAAATCCTCTGCGACGCCAGGCTGATTGAACGTGCGGGCCACCGATCGCCACCGATCCTTCTCACCGGAAAGAAACCTGGTAGCAAACTGTCTACGCGCCTCTCATTGCCGTGGATGCGCGTGGCTTCGGTGCGTTCAGATCCCGCAACGATCGTCAGACATCAACGATCCGCGTGACGTGATGATATTCGTCCTGACGGTCTGGGCAGGCGTTGCGGCGGTCTTCGTCTCGCCATGAGCGGAGGCTTGCGCGCCATGGATTGAGGCGCGATCTAATCGCTATCCTCGGAGCACTCGTTCGCCGACCAAGCCGCGGCTGTAGCGAAAGCACAGAGTCGCGCAACATCTCTTAACAATACAAAACCCACGACAATAACAAATCGTGCCAGATATCGCCAACCGGCGCTGCCTAGAGCAGACGACGGAAATGGGTGTCGACACTAGGCCGCGCGTGTGCGCAACGATTGTCTTGACCGCGCTGCACGCGTTGAAGGAACTACCTGGAGATGGAACAGAATGTTCGAACTTTTCGTCAACGCCAGCGCATTATATTCTTCTGGATGTCCGCTCCCCTTCTTAGAACAAAACCACACACACTTTGACAGGCGCATTTAATACTCTTCGTGAAGCGCCGGTGAAAGAATCTCATCGGTTTCGGCTGAACGAGGATTGTTTGATGGTGAAATCGAGGATTGTACGAGCTCCAGAGAAACTTCTAATGCTCGCCCTCTGGACAGCGCAGGTGGCACTGGCTGCATTCTATGTGCTTGCGGGAACGATGAAACTGGGCCAGCCGGTGGGACATCTTGCGATGATGGGTGTCGATTATGCGACGAACTATCCTGAGGCAATGACCCGCTTCATCGGCATGATAGAATTACTGGGAAGTATTGCACTTATCCTGCCTGCACTGGTCAATGCGTCACCTCAACTGGTGCCCTTGGCTGCTGGCGGGTTTACAGTAATACAGGTTTTGGCCATTTTGCTGCACCTCGAACGAGGCGAACATTTCGAGACGGTCGCGGGCAACCTGATTTTGTTTTCCTTGTCGTCCTTTGTTGTGTTGGGCCGACTATGCCGGGCCGCACCGTCTGTTCGAAGCAACTTTTTCTAGAACCGCAAGGCTGCATGACAAACTCTGCCACGCGAATCTGCGATCCGCGTGGCAGCCGCACGGTAGGAAGATGGCGCGATGTGACGAAAGATTTTTCGACACTCGCAACATCCCGCTGATCTATAATGGTGGCCACAGCCTCCCAGCGCGATATCACCCGGGCGCTGACATCAGCGATTTGCCGATCCGCACGAGTTGCGAACGATAAAGCTTGTTTTCACCCTGATTGTCTTCGGCGTCTTGCCCGGATCCTTTATCCGGTCGAGCAGGAGCTTGGCCGACCTGCGGCCGAGTTCAATACAGGGTTGAGCGATGACAGTCAGGCGCGGTTCGAAGCAATCGGCCCATTCGAAATCGTCAAATCCAACGAGTGCGATATCGTCCGGAACATGTTTGCCAAGCGATTTCAGTCCTCGCATAATGCCGATCGTCGTCATGTTGTTGCCGGCAACGAGCGCTGTCGGACATACCGCACGGCTCATCATCTCAATGGTGGCTCTTGCCGCGCTGTCCACATCGTTCGAACTCCGCGCGACAGTGCATTCGCTGGCTTGCAATTTTGCGTGGCGCGCCGCGTTCACGAAACCATCGATGCGCTCCAAGGTCGTGGCGAAACCGGTGTGCCCCGGGATCATGCCAATCCGGGTATGGCCCAGCTCAACGAGATGCTCGACCAAAACCTCCATCGATTTGGCATTTTGCACGCCGACCTGATCGAATTTGGTGGAAGCTAGCCGGTCGACGAGAACGGTCGGGATGCCATGATCTTCGAGATAGCGAAGCGCACCAGATCCCTCCGTCGAGCAGGGCGCGATGATAATCCCGTCGACGCGCAACTGGTGCAGCGCCTGAACGACCTCCAGCTCCTTTTCGGGTGTATCATGCGTATCGGCGAGGAAAACGGTCATGCCGCAGGCGGCGCATTCGCTTTCCACGGCACGGATGATATCGGCAAAATAGGGATTTGATATCGCTGATATGGCGATGCCGACGCTGTTGCTCGATGAGCGGGCCAACGCGCGGGCAAGCGTGTTGGGGGTATATCCGGTTCGCGCAACAGCATCGCGCACCGCTTGTTCCGTTTCCGGCTTAACAAATCGCGTCCCATTGATGACGTGGGATACGGTGGATTGCGAAACTCCGGCAATCCTTGCAACATCGGCAATCGTGGCCATTTACCTTGCTTCTCAGTCAAATCGTGTTTCTAAACATCTCGTCTATCGTGTCGGCGCGGCCTCGACCAGACAAGCACGTCATCTATCCAACGCTACATTATTCCCCGAATCGGGGTCGAAGAAATGGGCGTGATCCATATCGAACGCGAAGATGCGCTCCTCGCCCTGCTTTACGGTTTCCTCCGGCCCCACTCTGGCAATGACCCGGCAGGCCCCGTGCGTGATGTCGAGAAGCGTCTCCGAGCCCAGAAACTGGCACACCTCGATCTTGAAGCTCGCTGCTCCCGGGCGTGTGTCTCCAGCGGCCAGCAGCCTGATATGTTCCGGACGGAGCCCGAGAGTGACGGAGCGAAGGCCGGACTTCGCCAGTTCAACCTGCCGGTGTTGCGGAACCGAAATGCGGATGCCGTTCTTCGCATCCACCAGTTCAGCGGGCGGGGCGACGTCGAGATCGACGAAATTCATCGACGGTGAGCCGATAAAGCCGGCGACGAAGCGGTTGGCCGGGCGGCGGTACACCTCCATCGGCGCCGCTGCCTGCTGGATCGTGCCGCCGTTCATCACCACGATGCGGGAGCCCATCGTCATGGCTTCCGACTGATCATGCGTGACGTAGACGGTGGTGATCCCCAGTTCTTGATGCATCTTGCTGAGAAAGCTTCGGGCTTCGACACGCAGTTTTGCGTCCAGATTGGACAGGGGCTCATCCATCAGAAAGACGCCGGGCCGGCGCACCAGCGCACGACCGAGCGCCACTCGCTGGCGCTGTCCGCCGGAAAGTTCCCGCGGGAACCGGTCGAGATAGCTCTCCAGCTTCAGTCTTTTCGAAACGACCGCCACCAGTTGATCGGCTTCTGCCGTCGGCACGCGGCGGGTCTTCAGGCCGAAGCTGATATTGTCGCGGACATTCATATGCGGAAACAGCGCATAGGACTGGAAGACCATCGAGATGTTGCGGTCCTTCGGCGGCAGATGTGTGACATCGACGCCGCCGATCATCAACCGCCCGGCCGAAATGGATTCCAGGCCGGCAATTATCTGCAGCGTGGTGGACTTGCCGCAACCGGACGGGCCGACAAGCACTGTGAATTCGCCGTCCGGAATGGTCAGGTCCAGGCTTGGAATGATAGTATGGACGCCGTATCTTTTTTCGATGTGGGTGAGAGAAACTTCAGCCATGTGAATGCAATTCCTTATGCTGGAATAACGTTGCTCAACCCTTGACGGCGCCGGCGAAATTGCCCGAGGCAATCTTGCGGTAGGTCAGGATGAACAGGACGATGATGGGAATCTGGGAGATGACGAGGCCTGCGGCCGGCAGGTTGAACACCGCCATGTAGCGGTCGCTGTTCAGCTTCAGCATGCCGACCGTGACCGGAAAATTCTCCTCGGAATTCAAAAGCACCAGACCGAAGACGAATTCCTTCCAGATCGCGATGAAATTCAACGTGAAGCCGACGACAATGCCCGGCAGGGACAGCGGCAGAATGATCTTGTAGAACACCCGGAAATCGGTCGCTCCTTCGACATAGGCGGCCTTCTCGATTTCCCGCGGAATACTGGTCATGAAACCGCGCAGGATAAGGATCTGGGCCGGCATGCCATAGGCGGCATGAACGATGATCAAGCCGATCTTGGTGTCGAGCAGATGCAGCGTGCGCAGCGTGTCGTAGAGCGGGATGAGCACGGTCTGCTGCGGCAGCATGAGACCGGTCAGGATCAGCCCGAAGATGAACGTCTTGCCGGGCACCTCCATGCGCGACAGGGCAAAGGCCGGAACCAGCGCCAGGATAACCGCCAGCGCCGAACCGGCGGTCGCATAAAGGAAACTGTTGGCGAGCAGGCCGCTGAAACCCAGCGAATTCCAGACGTCGATATAGGGCTGGAAGGTCGGGTGCGAGGGAATGGAAAAGGGACCTGCGAGAAAGTCCTGGTTCGACTTGATCGAGGTGATCAGCACCAGCACGATCGGGCCGGACCAAACGGCAAGGAGGACGGCAAGCAGGGTATAGCCGAGAAACCGTGCCGTGAAGCGGAAGACATCGCGCCGATGCGCCAGAATAAGCGTGTCAGACATCGAAGGCCCCCTTCATCAGTTTTTTCAGGATGATCAGGGCCATCAGCGCCGAGACGGCGAGGATCGCTACGGAGATGGCGGCGCCATACCCGAAGCGCGTGTTCCAGAAGCTTTCGAGATAGACGATGTAGCCAAGGACGTTTGTGTAGCCGAAGGGGGCGCCTTTGGTCATGACGGCGACGAGGTCGAAGGCGCGCAGCGATTCAAACAGTGTCAGCATGACGACGACGGCGGTGACGGGCCGCAATTGCGGAACGGCCACCTTGGTCAACATCCGCCAATGCCCTGCCCCTTCGATGCGGGCAGCATCGAATGTCTCCTTCGGCACATCGCCGAGACCGGCATAATAGAAGATCATCGGCATGCCGGTGAAAGCCCAGCCGGACACGATCGCCAGCGTGTAGATCGCGACCTTGTAGTTTCCGAACCATTCCGTCACCAGGAAGCCGAGGCCGACGGAACGCAGAATCGTATCGAAAGCGCCGAACAGCGGGTTGAGGATCAGCAGAAACATCAGGCCGACTGATATCAGCGACATCGTCACCGGAAAGAAGATGATGGTCCGCACCAGGGCAGGTGCCGGCAGGATCTTATTGCGCAGCGCATAGGCAATCAGCAGGCCGGCGAGAACGGGGAAGGCGAGAGTGACGGCCAGCCACTTGAAATTGTTGATCAGCGCAATCTGGAAATGACTGTCGCCGATCATGTGCCGGTAATTTTCCAGCCCGACAAAGGTTTTATCAGGCGTCATGCCGTTCCATTCGAACAGGCTGAGATAGATGGTGAACAGGATCGGATAGCCGACGAAAACGGCAAAGACTGCAAGCGGCATGACAATGCCGAAAATCGTCACGAATGTGTGCTCACGCGCAAAGGCAAAAAATCCCGGACTTTCACCGGATCTGTGTGATGTGCTCATGGATGAGTATCCGTTTCTTCAGGATCGGAAGACCGTGGGCATAATATTATTGCCCACGGTCGCGGCCGGTCTGGCTGGAAGGGCGCCATCGCGGCCGTCTAGCGACCCGTCAGTCGTCAGAGCTTGCCGCGGGTGCGCACGGCTTCGTCCTCGGTCTGCTGCATGGCATCCTCAGGCGTGATCGCACCCGCAAGCACACCCTGCAGGCTGTCGAGGAACCTGTCGGAGATAGCAGGCGGCGTGGCATGGTCCACATGCATGAAGGTGAACTGGCCGGCGCCGGCCATTTCCTTGCCCAGGCGCTGTTCCATTTCCGAAAGGCTCGAAAGATCGCCCTCAGTCGAGGAGGGGTAAGGCTTGTCGATCGCCAGCTTTTCGGTCATCGCTGGCTTCGAGATCATCCAGTCGACGAATTCGGCGGCCTCGTCCTTATGCGGGCTCTTGGCATGGATCATGATGGTGTCTTCAGCGAAGACCGACATCACGGGCTTCTTGCCGTCGATGGAGGGCATCGGGAAGAAGTCCATCGGTACGACGCAGCATTTGGCCTGATCGCCGCGGAACCGGCCGAGGTTGAACGAACCCTGATACCAGTGCAGCGCCTTGCCCTGCGACCACGGCACCATGGCCGGACCGACGTCGATCGAATTGAAAGACGGCTCGAACATGTCGTTCTTCGCCAGATCGGCCATGATCTTGGTGGTTTCGACGGCACGAGGATCAGTCCACGGGATCGTGTTGTTCACGAGGCCCTGATAGGTGTCGAGACCGAACTTGTTGACTAGAATGGCCGACCACATGAACTGCGACGGCCATTTTTTCTGGTTCGCCAGCAGGAACGGCCACAGGCCCGCCTTCTTGCCTGCTTCAGCATTGGCCATCAGTTCGTCCCACGTGGTCGGAACCTTCAGGCCGAGCTTCTCGTAGAGATCCTTGCGATACCAGACGACGGATGCGCCGATCTCGGTGGGCACGAAATACTTCTTGTCGCCAAAAGTCGCCAGCGAAACGGACGCCGGCACGAGGAATTTTTCCCAGCCGTATTTCTGGTAGTAGGGTGTCAGATCGGCAGCGAAACCGTTCTTGATGACTCCCAGTGCCCGGCCGCCTTCCCAGGAATAGAAAACATCCGGCGGATTGCTCGAGGCCAGCTCGATCGTCTGCTTGGTCTTGTAAGTCTCGCCATCGACGCTCGCTCCGGTCACGTGGATGCGATCGCCGTTCTTCTTGTTCCATTCGTCGATGAGCCTGTTTGCGTAGATCTCCGACGAAGGCCACGGTGCGCGATAGAAGTATCGCAATTCGACAGGGCCGGCGGCAAAGGCGGGGGCTGCGAGACCCGCAACACTCGACAATAGGGCAGCCGCCACCGCACAGCGCGCAATCGCGCGCCGCGAAAACAATGTCATTCCCATTTTATTTTCCTCCAAGGCCCGGTATCGCGACCGTCTTGCGCGGGCAGGGCACGTCCTCACTTCGCCACGTCTCCTCAGCGGCGTATCAGCCATGCCGTTGACAAGCTGAATCCGCCTCGATTTTCAACGGTTCAGGTGGCTGAGCAGGAGCTGATATTGGTAGGCTAATACGAAAAAAGCGCTTGCGCAAGCGCTTTCCTCGAAAATTATCCCACAATTAGGAGGCTATTGTGGGCGGAGTTCGCGGGTTCATCTCGGCCCTTGCCAATAATATTACTATATTATAATAGTTTTATTGAGGTCTGGGAGGATCTTACGGAATTGACCTAATTCGGGAGGAATAATCATGTCGTTCATGAAGAGAATTCTGCTTGCCAGTACGGTTGCAATGTCTTTTGCGGGAGCAGCAAGCGCGTCTGACCTGACGGTCGGCTTCTCACAGATCGGATCGGAATCAGGCTGGCGCGCAGCCGAAACATCCGTTTCCAAAATTGAGGCAAAGAAGCGCAGCATTGATCTCAAGATCGCAGATGCACAGCAGAAACAGGAAAACCAGATCAAGGCGATCCGCGGCTTCGTCGCCCAGGGCGTCGATGCTATATTTGTTGCGCCTGTCGTTGCAACAGGGTGGGACACGGTTCTCGCTGAAGCCAAGGAAGCCGAAATACCGGTCATTCTGCTTGACCGGACGATCGAGACTGCCAATAACGACCTGTATCTGACCGCGGTAACCTCTGACACTGTGCACGAGGGCAAGGTTGCGGGCGATTGGCTTGTCAAGACAACAGCAGGCAAGCCCTGCAATGTCGTCGAACTACAGGGAACGGTAGGATCGAGCCCCGCAATCAACCGCAAGAAGGGTTTTGAGGAGGGCATCGCATCCGCCTCGAATATAAAGATTACCCGCAGCCAGACCGGCGACTTTACCCGTGCCAAGGGCAAGGAAGTCATGGAAGGCTTTCTCAAGGCCGAAAATGGCGGCAAGAACATTTGTGCGCTCTATGCCCACAATGATGACATGGCAGTTGGCGCCATTCAGGCCATCAAGGAAGCCGGCCTGAAGCCGGGCAAAGACATCCTTGTCGTCTCGATCGATGCTGTGCCGGATATCTTCAAGGCAATGTCCGAAGGAGAGGCCAACGCCACTGTCGAGCTGACGCCGAACATGGCAGGTCCTGCATTCGACGCCCTGAAAGCCTACAAGGACAGCGGTAAGGCTCCGCCAAAGTGGATCCAGACCGAGTCCAAGCTCTACACGCAGGCTGATGACCCGAAGAAGGTTTACGAAGAGAAAAAGGGACTGGGGTATTAATCACTCAGTCATGGCTGGCCGCCTTAGGGCGGCCAGTCCCACCGACAAAACCGCTCACGGGAGAGGGCGCGATGACGGACCCTACTGTTCTGCTGGCCGCTCGAGGCATATGCAAATCCTTCATTGGATTCCGGGCACTGGACGCGGTCGATTTGACCATCCGGCGAGGCGAGATCCATGCGCTGCTGGGGGAAAATGGCGCCGGCAAGTCAACACTGATCAAGGTGCTGACTGGCGTCCACCAGCCAGATCTGGGCGTAATGGAGCTTGACGGGCAGCCCATTCACGTTCGCGATACGCTGCAGGCGCAACAGCTTGGCATTGGCACAGTTTACCAGGAAGTAAACCTGCTTCCGAACATGTCTGTGGCGGACAATCTCTTCGTCGGCCGCCAGCCGATGCGCTTTGGTTTTATCGATCGACGCCGCATGGAGAAGCGCGCGCGCGAACTGCTTAGTCAATATGACCTTCACATCGATGTTTCGTCGGATCTGTCCCGTTACTCTGTCGCGGTGCAACAACTCGTTGCCATTGCGCGAGCAGTCGATATGTCGGGCCGCATTCTCATTCTCGATGAACCGACCGCGAGCCTTGATCGCCACGAAACGGAAATCCTCTTCGCAACACTCAGGCGGTTGAAGGAACGGGGCCTCGGGATTGTATTCATCACGCATTTCCTCGACCAGGTCTATGAGATCTGCGACCGGGTCACCGTGTTACGCAACGGCAAGGTTGCCGGGTCCGAACTGACGTCGCAGCTGCCGAAAATGCAGCTTGTTTCTCTTATGTTGGGTCGTGCGCTGGCTGCCGTGACGCACAATGTCCGCCGGGATCGGCAAGAGCCTGAAACGAAGCAATTTTCCTTCAAAGGCATGGGTCGCAGCCGCAGTGTCGCGCCGTTCGATCTAGACATTGGCGAGGGCGAAGTAATCGGCATGGCAGGTCTGCTGGGCTCAGGCAGGACCGAAACGGCGCGCCTGCTGTTCGGCATCGATTCTGCCGACACTGGCCAGGCGGCAGTGGATGGAGTTCCCGTCCGCATTCGCTCGCCGCAAGACGCTGTCGCGTTGGGTTTCGGGCTGTGCCCGGAAGACCGAAAGACAGACGGAATTATCGGCGACCTTTCGGTGCGAGAAAACATCGTGCTGGCTTTGCAGGCTCAAAGAGGCTGGTTCAAACGGTTGCCCCGAAGACAACAGGTGGCGCTCGCTGACAAGTTCGTCAAAGCGCTGGACATCCGCACAACAGATATTGAAAAGCCGATCAAGTTTCTTTCCGGCGGCAACCAGCAGAAAGTCATTCTTGCCCGCTGGCTTGCCACCAATCCGCGCTTCCTCATCCTGGATGAACCGACGCGCGGCATCGACGTCGGCGCCCATGCGGAAATCATTGCCCTCATCAACCAGCTTTGTGATGACGGCATGGCACTTCTCGTCATCTCATCAGAAATCGAAGAAATCGTCGCCTACAGCACACGCGTGGTTGTGCTGCGTGACCGCGTGCAACGGGGCGAACTTGCAGGCGACGACATCACAACGACGAAAATCATGCAGAAAATCGCTGCAGAACCAGGCGAGGTGCACGGATGAACCGCATAAATGCAGTTGCATTGACCAAGGCTTCGCCGCAACTCCTTTCGCTGGCCCTGATCCTGTTTTTGAACTATCTGGCGTTCCCCGGCTTCTTTGATATTCGGTTACAGGATGGGAGGTTGTTCGGCAGCCTCGTCGATGTGCTTAACCGGGGTGCGCCCGTGATCATTCTCGCCGTTGGCATGACGGCGGTCATCGCCAGCCGTGGCGTCGATTTATCGGTGGGCGCAGTTATGGCAGTTTCCGGAGCAATCGCCGCCACAATGACCGTTGCCGGCTATTCACTGCCTGTAGTCATGGTTGCGGCGCTCGGGACAGGACTTTTCTGCGGTCTGTGGAACGGGTTGCTCGTTGCCTATTTCGATCTCCAACCGATCGTTGCAACTCTCATCTTGATGGTTGCAGGCCGCGGCATCGCCCAGCTCATCACGGAAGGGTCGATCGTCACCTTCACCGATCCAGACCTGATCTTTTTCGGTACGGGCTCGGTTCTCGGCATACCGATGCCGGTGCTGATTGCCGCCACTCTGCTTGTGTTTGCAATCATAATCGTTCGACGGACTGCACTTGGACTGCTGATTGAGTCCATCGGCGTCAATCGCAGCGCCAGCAGCTATGCCGGATTGAACAGCAAGCTGCTCCTTCTCATCATTTACGCCTTTTGCGGTCTGTGTGCGGCGCTGGCCGGCATCATCGTTGCCGCTGACATCCGCGGCGCCGATGCCAACAATGCCGGGCTTTGGCTTGAACTTGACGCGATCCTTGCCGTTGTCATCGGCGGAACATCGCTGTTCGGCGGACGCTTCTCGATCCTGATGTCAGCACTCGGCGCCATCATCATCCAGGCGATGAATACCGGGATCCTACTCTCCGGGTTTCCTCCGGAATATAATCTCATCCTCAAAGCCGTGATGATCATCGTGATTCTGCTGGCGCAGTCCCTCTCATCCGCGGGCGGCTGGCAGTTCCTGAAAACTGAATTCCGCGCGAAGGGAGCAAAGCGACAATGAACACGCGGCTTCTTCCATTCTATGCCACGCTACTCATCTGCGCGCTCGCCTATACTGCCTGCGTCATGCAGTTTCCCGCGATGTTGTCCACTCGGGTTGCTGGCAATCTCTTGACCGACAACGCCTTCCTCGGGATCGCAGCTGTCGGCATGACGTTCGTCATTCTTTCGGGAGGCATCGATCTTTCGGTCGGCTCGGTCATCGCTTTTACCGGCGTCCTGCTTGCCGTGCTGATCACGAAATATGGCGTGCATCCGCTGGCAGCTTTTGCCATGGCGCTCGTTATTACTACGACCTTTGGGGCGATCATGGGCTTCATTATCTATTATCTCGATGTGCCGGCATTTATCGTGACCTTGGCCGGGATGTTCCTGATGCGCGGGATGTGTTTCGTTATGACGACGGATTCTATTCCGATCAATCACGAATTCTATTCGATGCTGCAAGGCATGTATTACCGGTTGCCGGGTGGCGGGCGCTTGACATTCATCGGTTGCCTGATGGTGCTGGTCTTCCTCGTTGGTATCATGATGGCTCATTTCAGCAAGTTCGGGTCCTACATATATGCGATCGGGGGGAATCGCACTTCGGCGGAACTGATGGGCATTCCTGTCGCCCGGACGACAATCGCTATCTACGCCCTATCAGGATTCCTGTCCGGACTCGCGGGTATCGTCTTCTCACTCTATACATCCGCCGGCTACTCGCTGGCCGCGGTCGGGGTTGAGCTAGACACGATCGCCGCTGTTGTTATCGGGGGAACTTTGCTTACGGGCGGTGTCGGCTATGTTGCCGGCACCTTTGTCGGTGTGATCATTCAGGGCATCATCCAGACGTACATCGTCTTCGACGGAAGTTTGTCCAGCTGGTGGACGAAAATCGTCGTGGGTGCTCTCCTTTTTGCATTCATCGCGTTGCAAAGGATTTTGGTGTTCCTTTCAACGAGGAGGGCTATGGTCAATGCCACCTCTTGACCTGCCCGAAAATCAACTGGCCAACTATGACTTCCGCTCAGCTGGACATTCGCATACGCATCATGGCCATGTGATGCGCGATGTTGGATTGAAGATCGTCAGCGGGTTTTATGCGGAAGACAATATCCTGCCGGGCGATACAGAATTGTTGCAGCAGTTTCGAGTATCGAGGACGGTGCTCCGGGAGGCACTCAAGTCGCTAGCCGCAAAAGGATTGATCCAGCCAAAAGCCAAAATCGGAACCAGGGTGCTGAAGCGTGCTCATTGGAATCTGTTCGACCCGGACATTTTGGTCTGGCACTTTGAAACGGGCGCCAGTCCCGAATTTCTTTCGAGTTTACTCGAAATGCGCCTCGCACTGGAACCGGAGGCAGCCGGGCTTGCTGCGTTTCGCAGAAGCGAGCAGCAGCTTGAAAGGCTTTACGACTGCGTGGGCAAGATGGACGGGGCAGAGCAATCGGCTGCAGATTTCGTCAACAGTGACCTGCAGTTCCACATTGCTATTGCCGACGCATCCGGCAACCCATTCATGCGCTCAATCAGCACGCTGATCGAGGTGGCGCTTGTTACCACTTTCACAATCAGTTCGCCGATTCCGAACCCCGAGAGACATGGGCAATCGGTCGCACGACACAAAGCAATTGTCGATGCCATCAATGTCAGGGATGTCCAATCTGCCAAAGCAGCAATGCGAGCTGTAATTTCGGATGGAGCCGAACGTGTCCTTGCGCCCACATCCTCGACACTGCCCACCCACACCCCGTCGACACACGAAAAGTGAATTCTGCCTGGCAAAGAGCGCGACACTACTGGTTTGTTGCGACAGTTGCCACCTCAACTTGTCAGCTACTTTAGTCGTTTGTAGACTTTAGGTTTCAATCGAAATATGCCGTTATCGGCTTATCGGCCTATCGTTTCAAACGAACGTTTGTACCCACCGTTTGTCGCCACTTTTGGGCGCTAAACCGCAGCCACTTATGTTCTCTGTATGTACTCCAAAAATCGCATAATGGCTCGTGTGGAACCGCCTCGTCGGGATGCCATTCAACGAGTTCGCGGTTCGATACCAATCAAGGCGCTCATTGGAAATCACTCATCCCGATATGCGGCTCTGGGTTCCCTCTCAGGAGAATCCCTGATTTCGCTAAGCAATTCTACCGATTGACATTTCCGCCCGCGACCATGAACCTCCAGCCGGCTTGTCTTCAATCTTTCAAAAAAACTCCTGCACACGAAGAAGGTAAAAAATGGCGACTGGCACTGTTAAATGGTTCAACTCGACCAAAGGTTTCGGCTTCATTCAGCCGGACGATGGCGGCACCGATGTTTTCGTTCATATCTCCGCCGTAGAGCGGGCGGGTATGCGCGGCCTCAATGACGGTCAGAAAATCAGCTACGAAATGGTGCGGGACAAAAGATCGGGCAAGTTGTCGGCCGATGAATTGAGCGCTGGCTGATCGATCGCGATCTCGTTACATCGATCAATGACTTGCGGCCGAACGTGACCGCTTTTAGCTCCTGCTGAGACAAGTCGAGACGGGAACACAAAATGCATCGCCGAAAAGGCTAAAGAATCGGGACAAGTTCACGGCGTTCTGCTCGAATGGATATCGACGCCGAACAACCGTACATTTTTTTCCGCGATTGCGCCCAGGGTTCCGGAGCTGCCCTACAGCTCGAATCGATTCGATAACTCATCGAATAATAAAGGAGTACGGCAAATGTTGACGAAGCGCGATCTACTTCGCTCCGCCGCGGCGATCGCCGCTGGCGCCGCGATTGCGAGACCAAGCCTCCTGATGGCGCAGAGCTACCCTGGCATCATCGAGGCCAAGGACATCGCCGAAGAAGGCTTCATCTACGGCTTACCGCTCGTGATGAATTATGCGGTTATGCAAGAGTTCGCCGTTGACAAGAACTCGGGGCAGTTCAAGGCACCGTTCAACGAAATCAACAATCAGCACCATGTCGCCACCCCCGAGGATACGGCAGTCATTACGCCGAACAGCGACACTCCCTACTCGTTCATCTGGCTAGATTTGCGCGCTGAACCGATGGTTATCTCGGTGCCGATGGTCGAAAAGGACCGCTACTACTCGGTTCAGTTGATCGACGGCAATACCTACAATTTTGGCTATATCGGCACGCGCGCCACGGGGACCGAGCCAGGCGACTATCTGGTAGTCGGCCCCGATTGGAAAGGTGAAACACCCGCCGGGGTCAAGAAGGTCTTCCAATCGACGACGCCGTTTACGCTCGCGCTTATCCGCACTCAACTCTTTAACCCCGGCGACATGCCAAACGTCGAGAAAATTCAGGCCGGCTACAATGCGCAGCCGCTTTCTGCCTTCCTTAAACGTCCCGCTCCGCCTGCCGCGCCCAAGATCGAGTTCCTTCCTGCCACCACTGCCGGGATCAAGGATAACTTCTTCCAATATCTCGACGCAGCCCTGCAATTCGTCCCTGAGACGTCAAGGGACAAGGCGATTCGGGCGAAACTTGCTAAGATTGGCATCGGTCCCGGCAAGACCTTCGAGTTCGAGGATCTATCGCTCGAACATAAAGCCGAAATCCTGGTGGCCATGAAGCAGGGTGACGACAAGGTCGACAAATGGCTGGCCAGCGGAAACAAAAACATCAACGGCTGGAACGTCGGCTCGTTCTTTGGCGACGAGGCCTTCTATAACGGCGATTGGGTGATGCGGGCCGGGGCTGCAAAGGGCGGTCTCTTGGGCAACGATGCCGTAGAAGCCATGTACCCCTATACCCGAACGGACGCGACCGGTGCGCCGCTCGACGGCAGCAAGCACAAGTACACCATCACCTTCGCACCCGGCCAGTTGCCGCCAGTGAATGCGTTTTGGTCCGTTACGATGTACGACGGCAAGAGCCAGTTCTTGGTCAAGAATCCGATCAATCGCTACCTCATCAACTCTCCGATGTTGCCGGCGATGAAAAAGGAGGCGGACGGCTCGCTGACGCTGTACATCCAAAAAGACAGTCCCGGTGCGGATAAGGAAGCAAATTGGCTTCCGGCGCCGGACGACAAAATCTATCTCGTGATGCGCCTATATTGGCCGAAGCCTACGCCGCCTTCGATCCTGCCGCCGGGCGAAGGGACGTGGCAGCCGCCCGGTATCAATGTGGCGCAGTAACTATCCCGACCACACTGATGCGCGGCGCCGGATGAGGTGCCGCGCGACCCGGACGGCGACAAGGATGAAAAGCCATGAGGCGCTACCTGAGATTGGCCGGCGCTACGGCGATCGCTGCCCTTGTGCTACCCTCCGTCGCTGCCGTTGCGCAGGTGGTGAAGAGACCGTTCGGTCTCTTGGCGCGCCAGCGACCTCGCAGACGCCGGACGACGTGCTGGAATGCCAGGATGGTGTGCCGACCGCCCAAACCGCCAAAAAGGGTTTACGACAGGCTCGACTTCACCCGAGCCCTCCTGATGTTCTCGATCTGTGCTTCGAAAATCGCATGATGTCTCAAGTGGACCGCACCGCACTCAGCGGGTTATTGTTCGAGCCAGTTTTCAACCTTTAGCCCCGTCACTCTGCCAAACTCACGAACATTTGCCGTGATGATTGTGTTTCCGAGAGTGTAAGCGTGCGCGGCAATAAGAAGATCATTACCGCCTTTGGGTTGGCCCGCGGCTTCCAGTTCGGCGCGTATGCCGCTGTATTCACCATCGATAGGGGCTTCGAGCTGCAGCACTGGAATTTCGTGAAGAATGGCTTCAATTCGTTCCGATAAAGCGGGAGAACCCTTCTTAGCACTCTAAATTTCATCTTCCGGATATGGTGACGGCGCGCAGAGTTGTGTTTGTAGGGCATGGCACGGATCAAGCTGATTGCGATCTCGCTTTCCTATCGCCAAACCGTTGACAAAGGATCGATGCACCAACGCCCTTCGGTACGGCTAAAGTCGTAGAATTTCGGCACTAGGGTGGCCGGGTTCTGAACACAAGAGCGGGAGAACCAAAAGGTGGAGACACAGAACAAGGTCCACCTCCACAGACAGTAAGGCGCTAATCGCCATATAAGCGCAGGGCAAGATTCCCGGTACATATGTCATAATCGTTCTGATGATATATCCCATTGATAATATTGCGAGTTAATGCCATCGCCACGCGATGGAACTCATTTAAACGGATCGATAATGGCTAGGTCCTGAGCTTGGGCTACTGCTTGACAAGTGCCAAAAAGGAGAGCGTAATCAAGATCCTAAGAGGAACGAGCAACTAATAACCGCCCCGTCCGGAAGCCGGTCGGGATGACGAGGTCCGGAGGCGGGCCGAGGCCAGAGTCCCCCGGGAAGGAGCGCTTAATCAGCAATCCAGAAAGGGAGGAAACGATGGTTCGCAAACTTCTTCTCAGCTTGGCAATTGCGGCGTCCACACTTGCGATCACTGGAGCCGCATGGGCCGACATTACAATCCTCGTACCGTCGAGCAGCGAAGGCGACGGTCTTAGGGCCGCCGCCGCCGATTACTCGAAGGTGAAGGGCAGCAAGGTCGAGATCGTCCAGGCGCCTTATGCAAATGTTTTCGAACAGGGTGCAAATGCCGGTTCCACCAAGTCCGGTGTCTTCGATATCATCCTCATGGACGACCCATGGATTCCGTTCTTCGCCGAGAACGGGCATCTGGAAGATCTGACGGCTTACTTCAAGAAGGCCGGAATCGAAGGACCCGACAACGATTTCCTTTCGAAGTCGTTGGCGGTCTGTCGCAACCCCTACAACACGGGACCCTATGTATGCCTGCCCTATGTGGGGAATGCGCAGATGTTCTTCTATGACGCCGCCAAGTACAAGGAAGCCGGTATTGATGCCCCGCAGACTTGGGATGACGTGCTGAAGGTGGGCAAGACCTTGACTGAAAGCGGCGGCGGCCGCTATTTCGGGTACGTTTTCCGCGGCGGTCAGGGTAACCCGGTGGTTGCTGATTTCATGCCCATCTTCTGGTCCTATGGCGCCGATCTTTTCAATGCCGACCGGACCAAGGTAACGATCGACACGCCGGAAGGCGCAGCTGCTATGAAGACATTCATAGCGCTACGCGATGTCTCGCCTAAGGGGGTAGAGAGTTATAATGCCAATGAGGTTGGCACGGCTCTCGCCGCCGGTACGGCGGCTTCATCGATTAACTGGCCGAACTGGGTAGCGACTTTTGAAGATCCGAGCCAATCGAAGATGGTCGGCAAGATCTCCTACACTACCATTCCGGCTGGCACGAAGCCCGGCAGCTCGGAAATTGGCCACTGGACTATGGGCATCATGTCGGCTTCGAAAAACAAGCAGGAAGCCTTCGACTTTATGCTCTGGGCGACGTCGCCCGAGCAAATCAAGATTTCCGCCGAGCGCGGCAATCCGCCTGTCCGGACCTCGGTCTTTAGCGACCCGGAACTGACGTCGCAGGAAAAGTTCCGACACTATCCAGTATTGATGGCAGCGATCCAGGCCTCGACCCCCCGTCCGCGTCACCCGAAGTGGCCGGAGATTGAAAATGCCTTCGGCATAGAGCTTTCCAAGGCCGTGGCTGGCACGATCACACCGGAAGAGGCCCTGAAGAACGCACAGGCGGCGGTCGAACAGATTACAGGCCTTAAGTAGTAAATGGGTCGATTCGGAGCGGGGCTTTCGGATCCCGCTCCCGCCACGGCGCCGGCAATGGCCTTCGGTGCCATGGAACCCGGCACTTCAGGCGTGCCAGGACAGGGCTCTAGGGAGACACCAATGCTGAAGGCCGACAACGGCACTTTGATGGCGCAGCTTCGAACGGGTCGCGGTCTGGAGCGGTGGGTGGAGCGCCATTTGCGCATTCTCATGCTTGCGCCGACAGTACTCATACTGCTGACGCTGACGATCTTTCCCAGTGTCTACATGTTCTATGCGGCGGTTCACAAGATCAGCCCGAACCCTGATTTGCCCTGGGAGTTCGTCGGCTCCGGCAATTTCGCGCGGCTTCTTTCTGACGGACAATTCCATGTCGCGCTCCGGAACACCATAATATTTACGGTTTTGGCAGTGACGGCCGAGTTTCTTCTCGGTCTTGGCCTGGCACTCCTCCTCGACAAGTATATCCGCCGGCTGACGTTCCTGAAGACGGTCCTGATGATTCCGATGATGCTGCCGCCGATCGCCGTCGCGATCACATGGAAGATTATCTACGAACCTCAGTTCGGCGTCCTGAATGAAATCATGTTCCGTCTTGGCCTCCCGTTGCAGGCATGGGCAGGCGACGCGAACCTAGCGATGTTCTCGATCATAGTCGCCGATGTCTGGCAATGGACACCCTTCATATTCCTGCTGATGCTGGCAGGCCTGGCCAGCCTACCCGTCGAGCCCTATGAAGCGGCCGCGCTCGACGGCGCCTCGTCCTGGCGGCAGTTCTGGGACCTGACGCTGCCATTCCTCAAACCGGTTATCGCCATTGCCCTGCTGTTGCGCGTGATGGATGCGTTGCGTCTTTTCGACCTCGTCTTCATCTTGACGGGCGGGGGTCCAGCTGACCGGACCAAGGTATTGAGCCTCTATGTCTATCAGGTTGCCTACCGCTTTGCCGATACGGGTTATGCCGCAGCGATTTCGCTGTTTGTTCTCTTCGCGACAATCATTCTAAGCACCTGGTTCATGAAACGTATGCGGCTGGCGGAGTGAACATGGCGACGGTAACAACCATGCCCACCCACAAGCGCAGCAGGGAGCTGTTCGTCCGTCTGTCAGCCTATCTGACGATCCTCGTCGCGCTCGTAGTCACACTTTTCCCGGTTTATTGGATCGCGGCGAACTCGTTCAAGTTTGATATCGACATCTTCGCCGTGCCGCCGGAATGGCTGCCCCGGCACCCAACGCTGAAGCACTATGACGAAGCGTTCATCCAGCGTCCGTTCCTGCGCTACGCTCTAAACAGCTTCCTGGTTGCCATGGGAACGACTGTCGTTTCCGTAGGCTTCGGCACCATGGCCGGCTATGCCTTGGCGCGGTTCAGCTATCCGTGGCAATGGCGTAAGCAGATATCGTTCTGGATCCTGTCGACGCGCATGATGCCGCCGATCGTCAGCATCATTCCGCTCTACCTGTTCTTCAACTATTTTGACATGCTCAACACGAAGTCGGCTCTCATCATCGCCTACACAGCCTTCAACCTGCCCTTCGCGACCTGGATGATGAAAAGTTACTTTCAGGATCTTCCGGTCGAGCTGGAGGAGGCAGCGATAGTCGACGGCGACACACGGTGGGGGGCGTTTTTGCACGTTGCGTTGCCTTTAGCCCGGCCCGGCCTCGCGGCAACAGCCATTTTCTGCCTGATCATCTCGTGGAACGAGTTCCTGCTTTCGCTCATCATCACGCTGACCGAGCAGTCGCAAACCCTGCCGATTGGCATTGCCGGGCGGGTGACGCAGTACAAGACCTATTGGGGTGAAATCAGTGCGGCGGGTTTCATGGCTTGCGTACCGATCGTCATCTTCGCCTTCATCGTCCAGAAGCACCTTGTCCGGGGACTCTCTCTGGGTGCCGTCAAAGGTTGAAATCCATGGCGTCCGTCAGATTCAAGAACGTCAGCAAGAAGTTCGGCGAGTTTGTCGCCGTGGCCAACTTCAACCTCGAGGTCATGGACAAGGAGTTTCTCGTTCTGCTCGGACCCTCCGGCTGCGGTAAGACAACGACCATGCGCATGGTTGCCGGGCTGGAGGAGGCCACTTCGGGTGACATCTATATCGACGCAGACCGCATCAACGGTGTCCTGCCCAAATATCGCGATGTCGCGATGGTCTTCCAGTCCTATGCGCTGTATCCCCACCTCACCGTCGAAGACAATATCGGCTACCCGCTGAAGATCCGCAAAGTTCCGCCCGCTGAACGCAAGCGGCAAATAGCCGAGGTTGCGCGGCGCGTGGAACTGGACTCGATGCTGTCGCGTCTTCCGAAGGAACTCTCCGGCGGCCAGCGCCAGCGCGTAGCTCTCGCCCGTGCCATCGTCCGCACGCCGCGTGTCTTTCTCATGGATGAGCCGCTGTCCAATCTCGACGCCAAGCTTCGCACCCAGATGCGCGCGGAGTTGAAGCACCTTCAGCATGACCTTCAGATCACCACGATCTACGTCACCCACGATCAGATCGAGGCGATGACGCTCGCCCACCGCGTGGCCGTGATGAACAAGGGTGTGATCGAGCAGCTTGGAACACCAAAGGAAATCTACAACAATCCGCGCACCCTGTTCGTCGCCGGATTTATCGGCTCGCCGCCGATGAACCTGATTCCGGGAGAGGTGACGAATGGCGTTTTCGCCAGCGACAGCTTCAGGGTGGGGGGGCTCGGACAGGCAAACGTCTCGCGGGCCGTCCTCGGCGTCCGTCCGGAGGACGTCCATGTGGCGAGGGTCGACGGTGCCGGCGTCAATCTGGTCGCGCCGATCTATTCGGTGGAGCTCACCGGTGAGAGCACGTTCGTCAGCGTGCGGCTCGGCGGTCAGCTCATGACCGTGCGTGCCGACAAGAATTTCGCCGGTCAGATCGATCAGCAGATCGGTGTCAAGGTCACGACGGATCGCGTGTTTCTGTTTGATGGGGAGACTCAATATCGCGTCGACTTCTGACATATGGGCAGCAGCCATTATGATCGCCGTGACATCAGGCTCGGCGATGGCCGAGAGCGGCCCCATCGCCGGCAATCCCCTGATCGAAATTATCGCTGGAGCGTTTGTCTTCGGTCGCGACGACGGCCCCGACAACGAACGACCGCGCCGCGTGCTGGAGGGCAGCGCATTCGGAATCAATCGCACCGAGATCACGAACGTGCAATATCGACGCTTCGTCCATGGGACCGGCCACCGAACGGCCTTCTACGCCAACCACCCGATGCTGGGATTGGACGACCGGCCGGTCGTAGGGGTGAGTTGGGGCGATGCCGATGCCTTTTGCCGTTACCACGGACTAGATCTACCGTCGGAGCAGCAATATGAGCGGGCGGCGCGGGGAACGGACGGTGGCGCGTTTCCATGGGGCGCGGCTCCGCCGGACACCACACGCGCAAATTTCGGCGCCGATGCCTGTTGTTCCGGTGACGTGAGCGACGGCTATTTCATGACCGCGCCGGCAGATTCCTTTGCCAACGGCGCGAGCCGCGAGGGCGTCCTCAATCTCGTTGGCAATGTCTGGGAGTGGACGCGTGATGTCTACGCGCCCTATGAAGGCGGGCTCGGCGCGAAAAGCGACCGACGATACCGCGTGCTGCGCGGCGGCTCCTGGAATAGCGACCCCGCCCACCTCACGACAACCTACCGCCTCGCCTATGATCCAGAATTCCGTTTTTCAGCCAATGGAGGCTTCCGATGCATCCGCTTCGCGCCGCCCTGATGATCGCAGCTGGTCTTTTGTTCCTGACAGTCGAAGCAGGCGCCGAGCCGACGGCTGCGTCCGGCTACAGGCTTGAGATGGTCAGTGTGCCGGGCGCCGCTTTCTCTGGCCTGTCGCGCGACGGCGAGGCGCTACTCGTCACCGATCTCGCCAGTGGCCGGCTCTATCGGCGCGGCTCGGACGGCAAACTTGCCGCATTCGGCCCGGCCTTTCCCCATGGCGTCGACGTGATGGGCGACCCTACGGGTCCCTACCGCGTCGTCCGTGCCGGCGACATCCACGTTGTCGCGCAGGGATGGACGCCGGCAGGCTCCGATGCCGGTCCGCTTGACCATGCCCTCGTCGCGCTCGACGGCGCTGATGAGGTCCGTGTCATCAGCAGCGATTTCTGGAATCCGTTCGACTTTATCGCGGCGGACGGATTTTACTACGTGATCGATGCCGCACGAAACAGCGTCGAACGCGTGAAAGCGGACGGCCGAAAAGACACGATTATTAGCTTCCGCCGGGAGACGGCGACGGCAATGCGGAGCCTTTCGCCTACGGAGTTCGCGGAAGGAAAGAGCTACGAAGTCGACGCGGTTCCGACCGGCATCGCCCTTCGCGGCGGACGCCTTCATGTCGCCCTGTTCGGCGGCTTTCCCTTCCTGGCGGGCGCCGGAAAGGTCATATCGATCCCCGAAGCCGGTGGCACGACAACACCGCAGCTTGAAGTCGAGGGCCTGAACGCCCCCGTCGGCATCGCCTTCGATAACGATGGTGGGATGCTGGTCCTCGAACACGGCACCTTCGATCAGAAGCAAGGTTTCCAAAAAGGCAGCGGTCGTTTGCTCCGGCTCGACAAGACGACTGGCCACCGGGATATCATTCTCGACAGTCTGACACGTCCCGTCTCTGTCCTCGTCTGGGACGAGCGCCGGCTCGTTGTTTCCGAGCTGGGCGGCAATCTGCATTTTCTGACCCGTGAGCCAAAGCCGTCTAACGCAAAGTAGCATGTCACCGCTTTGGACGGCGGGCCCGTCCCCTAAGTGACACACGTCACAGGCAGCGCTTTGTGGGCTCTGGGGCAATAGGCAGTCAGGGGATCAGAATACACCGCGACGCTACCCCAACTAACCAATGTTTGGAATCCTTCCACCGAAATGGTTCGATGGATGGGGTGGCCGTCTGCCCAAAAAAGTGGGAGAAGTGCAGAAAGCCTGTCGCTGGGTAGGTGACGTGGCCTGCGGCGGCTTCTCCCATAAGGCCTGACCGCTGGTCCGGGCTCGTGGAGGAGGTGCCGTCGTTGCGGTTGGCTCCAGTAGAATACACCCTGACGGCCCCAAGGGAGTTCATTTTTTGTGTATTTTCGACAGCAAGGCCTTTCCCGAGCCCGCATGCACTAAGTACTCATATACGTTCCGTCGCAGAACACTACAGTCCACGGCAGCTCAACGAGCGAGGCACCCGCTTCAACTATCATCCGGCGAACCAGACGGCAGCAGGACCAGGCTCATCAGCATCAGCTCAAGTAAATATCTCAGCAACCGGATCGAGCAAGGTCATCGGCGCATCAAGCGTCGTGTGCGATCAATGCTCTGATTCAAGTCTGAAGCAACAGCGTCCATTATCCTTGCAGGCATCGCGATGATCCACATAACGCGCAGGCGTCAGGCAAGGTATGCCTGCAATCCCAGTCCGTCCATCGAAGAGCAATTCACCATCCTGGCTGCATGACAATCGCACATCGCTCTGTTCCCTGTACCCAGGGGAAAATTTGCGACGGAACGTTAATTCATCATCCCGGCGACGAAGTAATATCAAACGGAATATTTGTATAAAAGGCGTCGCGGCAGTCCATGCAGAGGCCCTTTCTCTTGAAGTCCGGATGAAGCATCCCCACGTCATATATGTAAGTGGATTCAGCGCTCTTGCTGGTCCATGGACAGGAAGCGAAACGCGGAAAGGAGCGAGACGGTGCGTACAAAAAAACAAGCTGTCATCCTTCCGGTATACTGAGCTCAACGACGCGCCCCGGTTGCCGGATCGGACTCGGCCAAGGAGGTGCGTTATGAAGCGCATTCACATGCACAGAACCATCATAACCGTGTTTGCGGCAGCATCGATTGCCGCGAGCAGCACGGCTGCCGGCGCGCAGGTTATCGTCTGCGCCAAGCACGCCCAGATTGTCGAGTATCTAAAGGACGAGTTCCAGGAACTTCAAGGGGCCTACGGCCTGGTTGGAGATAAGGCAATCCTCGAGCTTTTTCTTTCTCCCCAAGGAGCCACCTGGACCCTCGTCATCACAGATGCCTCCGGCAAGAGTTGCATTCTTGCGGCAGGCGATTCCTGGGAGCAAAAGCCTGACATTGCGGGGGTAGATACGTGACAGTTATCGCGAGTCCAACGGCAAGATCGTCAAGGCGTGAGCGGGTGCAGGCAGGAAAAGTTGCCACGGCGGTTTCCATAGGGTGTCCTCCCTTTCCATCAGGGCCAACAATAGCAGAGTTCCGGACGTGGGCAGGAAGGAAAACCCTAAGCGAGCGGCCGGAAAAAACCCGCATTGCAGCGGCTGGAGGGTAGTTTATCTTCCTGAGCTGACTGCCGATACCCTGGCTTGATATGGATCAGCGGGAATGCGTTGCGAACTCACAGCGGCGCGGAAAACGGAGTGGGGTAACAGCGCCTCATTTGCTGCCTCGGCAAAATGGCCGGCGAGTATTGACCACACCAACTCATTGGCCGGCCACCGTCGCGCCCAATGCCAACGGATCTGTCTATACCAGAAGTATCAATCTGCCGCCTTCACAATGGCGCTTCTTAGGCGGCGACATCAACTGCAACTAGCACGAACGACGCTACCGGCTTGGTCATTTGAACCCTGCTTCAAGGCGGCGTTCCAATTCGCTTTGAAACGCCGCCGTGGTTTCTTGTGTCTCAATCTGCCGGCGTCCTAAACAACTGCAGGCATCAATGCAATCCGCCCCAGGCCCGACGCTCTGACGCAGCCTTGCTCCAGCAGCTTTGCGCCGAGATCAGGCAGGATCGAAGCGGTCCAGGTTCATCACCTTGGTCCACGCCGCCACGAAGTCTTTCACGAACTTCTCGTTCGAGTCCGCGCCCGCATAGACTTCCGCGAGGGCGCGCAACTGGGAGTGCGAACCGAAAATGAGGTCTACGCGCGTGCCGGTCCACTTGAGTTCGCCTGTCGCCCGGTCGCGACCTTCGAACACGTCCTTGGCATCCGATACCGCTTTCCACTCTGTGCTCATGTTGAGCAGGTTGACAAAGAAGTCGTTCGTTAGTGTCTCGGACCGTTTGGTGAAGACGCCGTGCGTGGACTGACTGACATTTGCGCCCAGGACGCGCAGTCCGCCGACGAGGACCGTCATTTCGGGTGCCGTCAGTGTCAGCAATTGCGCCCGATCCACCAACTGCTCCTCAGGCGATAGGCGCTGCCTGCTGGGGAGATAGTTGCGGAAACCGTCAGCCGTCGGTTCGAGCGGCGCGAAGGAGTCGACGTCAGTCTGCTCCTGCAACGCGTCCATGCGGCCCGGCGTAAACGGCACCTTCACGTCGTGCCCGGCGTCCTTCGCGGCGTTCTCGATTGCGGCGCTGCCACCGAGAATGATCAAGTCGGCAACCGAGACTTTCTTGTCGCCGGACTGCGAAGCGTTGAACTCCGTTTGGATCGCTTCGAGTTTCTGAAGGACGTTTGCCAGCTGGGCTGGCTGGTTGACCTCCCAATCCTTCTGTGGTGAGAGGCGGATGCGCGCCCCATTCGCGCCACCGCGCTTGTCGGAGCCGCGGAACGTCGCCGCCGACGCCCAAGCTGTCGAGGCCAGCTGTGCAACGGACAGGCCAGAGGCGAGGATTTTCGCCTTCAGAGCGGCAATATCCTGCTCCCCGATCAGTTCATGATCGACTGCCGGGATCGGGTCTTGCCATGGCAGCTCCTCCTTCGGAACCAGCGGGCCGAGATAACGCACGATCGGGCCCATGTCGCGGTGCGTCAGCTTGTACCACGCCCGGGCAAAAGCATCTGCGAACTGATCCGGATTCTCGAAGAAGCGCCGGGAGATCTTTTCGTAAGCAGGGTCAAACCGCAGGGAGAGGTCCGTGGTCAGCATGGATGGCGCGTGACGCTTTGACGGGTCGTGCGCATCCGGCACTGTATCGGTGCCCGCACCCTGCTTCGGTGTCCACTGATACGCACCGGCCGGACTCCTGGTCAGTTCCCATTCATGGCCGAACAGGTTGGCGAAGAAGTTGTTGCTCCACTTCGTTGGCGTCGTGGTCCAGATGACTTCAAGGCCGCTGCCGATCGCGTCGCCGCCTTTGCCGGTGCGAAATTTGCTCGTCCAGCCCAGGCCCTGCTCTTCGATGCTGGCGGCTTCCGGCTCTGGGCCCACCAGTGCCGCATCGCCGGCGCCGTGTGTCTTGCCGAAGGTGTGTCCGCCTGCGATGAGCGCAACTGTCTCCTCGTCGTTCATTGCCATGCGCGCGAAGGTCTCGCGAATGTCCCGCGCCGCGGCGATCGGATCCGGGTTGCCGTTCGGGCCTTCCGGATTGACGTAGATCAGGCCCATCTGCACGGCGGCGAGAGGATTTTCGAGATCACGGTCGCCGCTGTAGCGTTCGTCCGCCAGCCACTTGCCTTCGGAACCCCAGTAGATGTCTTGTTCGGGCTCCCAGACATCCTCACGCCCGCCGCCGAAACCGAACGTTTTGAAGCCCATCGACTCGAGGGCAACGTTGCCCGTGAGAATCATAAGGTCGGCCCAGGAGATCTTCCGGCCGTATTTCTGCTTGATCGGCCACAGCAGCCGGCGCGCCTTGTCGAGATTCACGTTGTCCGGCCAACTGTTCAGCGGCGCAAAACGCTGCTGGCCGGCTCCGGCGCCACCGCGACCGTCGCCGACGCGGTACGTGCCTGCGCTGTGCCATGCCATCCGGATGAACAGCGGCCCATAGTGGCCAAAGTCCGCCGGCCACCACTCCTGTGATTCCGTCATCAAGGCATGCAGGTCCTTGATCACGGCATTCAGGTCGAGGCTCTTAAATTCCTTTGCGTAGTCGAACGCTTCGCCCATCGGATTGGATAGTGTGGAATGCTGGTGGAGAATCTGGAGATTCAACTGGTTCGGCCACCAATCCCGGTTGGCCCTGGCCATTGTTGCGTGCACGACTGGGCACTTTCCCGCGCTCTGGTTATCAGTCTTTGTGTCCATCTTTCTCTCCGATCATTGCTACGTTATCTGAACTGCTCCTTAAACAAGGACAATGAATGTCCTTGATGACAGTCCGTTCCATGGCCAGCGCGATGACCACGTGCCAAAATAGTTGGGATGTCCTACTGCTTTGAGCTTGCCTTGAACAAGTCTCCTGAAGCAAAAGATGCCCGAGCGCGCCAGCCATCTGGATAATCTGGACATCGGCAAGCTGCGAACCGCCAGTGCCCACGACGCAAGGCGGTTGTGATATCGGCCGCTCCTGATCTCCTTTTCCAATCGTATACCAGAGTGGCTTGATTAATTTAAGTTGGATTAACTGATTGCAGGGATAAGATGCCGTTATGAACAACCTGACGCTAAGGCAACTTCGCTATTTTGAGGCATTGGCACGACATAACCACTTCGGACGCGCGGCGGATGCCTGTGCGATCTCTCAGCCTGCTATCTCTGTGCAGATCAAGGAATTAGAAGAAGCGCTGGGCACAGAGCTCTTCGAAAGAGGCGCGCGGCAGGTCCGGTTGACCAACTTCGGAGAAGAGTTTGCCCTGCGCGTCCGCGACATTCTGCGTTCGGTAGATGAACTGGGCGACTTGGCGCGCGCCTCACGGGACCGGCTGGTGGGCCGGCTGCGGATAGGAGTGATCCCGACGATTGCGCCCTACCTGCTGCCTACAATAATCGGAAACCTTGCCCGCATGCATGACGGCCTTGACGTTCACGTGCGCGAGACGCTGACGCAGAAGCTGATCCAGGAACTGGCGGACGGTCGGCTTGACGCGGCGATTGTTGCACTGCCGGTGTCCGAACCTTCGTTGACGGAGGTAGTGCTGTTTGCGGAGAATTTTGTGTTGGTCCGGCCAGGGCAGGATGAGGGAATGCCGGTACCCAATCGCGAAACGCTGCGCGAAATGAGGCTGCTTCTGTTGGAAGAGGGGCATTGTTTCCGCGATCAGGCTCTGTCTTTCTGCAATATGCATTCGGCACGACCACGGGAGTTGCTGGATGGTAGCTCTCTGTCTACACTGGTCCAAATGGTCAGTGCCGGCATCGGCGTCACCTTGATCCCGGAGATGGCTGTGGCGGTGGAGACACGCTCGGCGTCAGTATCCGTCGCCCGCTTCAACAGTCCCCAACCCTCACGGACAATTGGCATGATTTGGCGCAAGAAAAGCCCCATTGCCAAACAGCTCTTGCAGATTGCTGAAGTAGTTCGTCAGTCAGCCGACGCGTTGCGCGAGCAGCACAATCCAATATCGTCGTTGAGCAGTTAGCCGACCAATTTCGCAGGTGTCTTTGATATCAGCGATCCGCTTAAACCGTTGTTTGTTGATTCGGTCCCTAGTGGCCGCATCGGGTCGATTCCGGTGTTGCTTAAGTCTGCAAGATAAGGTCGCCACCTGAAGATTTTTGCGCCAAATGTTCCGGAATTTGCCAAGGTGTGAATCTGAAGCGTTCAAGTTCCCGGACGATATCATCTGAGCCATCCTTTGGTGGCATCAGGAGTGCTGGAGCGGCAAGGCCTTCCCGTTCGGTGCTTCGAAAATCGCATAATGGCTCCAATGGAACCGCACATTCATCAAACGGGCCCCGGCAGCTACTTGTGAGACTGTGGACCTTCAGGATCCAATCAGAACCGCGCCAAGACACATATTATCGGCATTTTCAACCGAACAGTTATTGCTGTCTGGCTGTCACCCTTAACGTTCCGCGGGATATCCAGCTAGATCGTCCCGCAATTGGGATACTCTAGCATGTGGTCAAGTCTCTCAGGCATGACGTTCCTTATATCAGTCAATGATACTCGGATGACCGACGGTTCAATACGTTTTCGTGATGGGCGGCTATTGCGGCAAGAATCTGAAAGTCGCGTGAGCCTTGATCGAATAGCCTCATAATGGTGCGGGCCAGACGGTCAGCGTGTTCGTATGTCGCGGGCGGCTGTCCAAGAAGTTCGCATGCCTTGATGTGCGCACGCTCGATGATATGCCAATCTTCTTCGCCGTAAGTGGATCTGTCAGAAATGTGATTGTGTATCATGGCGGCTCCTCTTCCACCGTTGGCGGGAGCACCTTCCATCTCTCAAGCGCCCAGCGGCCACTATTTGCATTGCCCGGCAAGAGCAAAGTCTACGCTTGTCCGCGGGGAATAGCGAACCGTTTCAGAAATCCGTTCGATTCCAATTTTGGGACCGTCCGCCCGCCATGCAAGGACTGTGGTGCTGAGCCAGCGGAACAATCGTGGCATTCAGTAGTTTGGATCTCACCATGAGGAGAAAGATATGGGTGATCCGATACCTGGCCCGGAGCCAGAACCGAACCCGCCACTGCCTGGCGATCCGCCTGTCCCCAACCCGGAGCCTGGACCAATTCCGCCAGTAGCGGAGCCACCGCCAATTCAGTTACCGGATGAGATACCCTTGCCGAATCCCGATGAGGTGCGGGAACCGCCTAAGCATGTTGGAGTGTGGAAGTAGGCAATGTCTAGCCGTCAGAAAAGCAAAAAGGCTCAGCGATTTCTCGCTAAGCCTATGAGGTGACTGGCTCGCCGGGTCGGCGAAAACGCGAACTACGAGACCCTCAAATTCCCGCGGCCCAAGGCACGCCATAGCCGAGGGTCGCTACACTAGTGGAAACAACAGCATCAGCGCACCGATCGCCGCAATCAAAAGTCCCGGCCAATTGGCTTTCAAACCAAGGAAGCGTAGACTGCGATGGCGGGGTTCGAGCGTGAGACCGGCCGGCTCACGGGGAGACGAACGGGATTCGGTCAACCTGCCACGATAGATGGCGGCTCCTGCCATATACAAAAGCCCGCAGGTAACGAGCAGTGCACCGACCAGCGTCGCTAATACCATCGTAGCTCCTTTCACGAGGTAACGGATTGCATCCGCTTTCGTTCCGGCGACGTGCGGATCGAAAGACGTGGGATATCGGCGGCACCTAAACGCTAACCTTGCTGGCACGCACGTTGCCCGGGTTTGAACAAAATTGTGTGGCGGCACCATCCATTGCGTCGGCATGGCACCAGCGAGCGACGAGGTCCGGAACTGGTCTGGCTTATTTGCAGCAAAACTTCGTCACCGCGGTTCGACGAACCCGGACGAGCCGCTTCAACGCTGACCCCGCGAAACTTTGCCTTCGTTATCCGGCGAACATCTCGTGTAACCGGGCAAACACACCTCGTTGTTTACCGGTAAGCGCCTTACGGATGTGATAGGCGGCCGTCGCAGCGTTCACCGTTTCTCCGAAATGGCAATAGCAGATGACCCGGTGCAATTGATGATCAGTCAGTTCGAAAAACCGCTTCGCTTCGCCGTAACTGTCGTTTTCCAGCCCGGCTGCGCGGAAGACTGGGTCCTCGAAAGCGACCGAGATCGGCGAGCCGTCGTTGCGCATGGCCGTGCGCTCCCTGATCGGCTGATACTCGGTCTGGTGCAGCGTCGAGAGGCGCCGGCCAGGATCCCGGTCGAGGAGCTCCGCCCATCGTTCAAGACGTTCATTGCGCGACATGATCTGGCGCGGGTGGTCCTGACTGACCTCGGCGACGATCTGCAACTGCTCGAGTGCATGGTGTTTCATTTTGGCCTCCTGTAGATGATGCGACATCAACCAACTGTGATGCAAAATGTTCCAGCTTCATCCAGTTGCCGATAGAAAAAACTGGGCAAGCACAATGGGCATCACCGCAGTCAAGGCATCTTACAATTTGAGGGGCTTGGGTGGCCATTGCTGTGCACCGTGCAGGACACGCAGAATCTCGACTCGTTGCGTGCTCCGGGGCGCCCGGTAGACGATAACGAACGGTGTTCGGGAGATTACCAGCTCACGGGTACCGCGCTTTCGTCCCACCCTTCCCATCGCCGGATGATCGGCCAACAAGTTGACCTGGTGCTGGATCCTGTCGCCTTGCTCGATGGCGGCGCTCACATTGTCGGCTGCGATATAGTCAAGTTGCGCGTCCCGATCTGCGAGTGCTCGCGGGAGCCAAGCAACAATCAAGCCTTATCTCCGGCCGCGATCCGTGCGGCAAGCGCTGCCCGCTTCTTCGCCCACCCCTTGTTGGCGTCGTCATTGCTAACCCAAACTGTGCTCGGGTCATCTGCCTCGCGTATGGCTTCCCCGACCTGTTGGCGGAACCACTTGTCATGGGCGGCGGCTTCGTGTACACGGCGCAGCGCCTCGGCCCGATCCGGTCGGGAATGATCCTTGCCCCCTTCCGGCGTGTAATCCGCCGCATCCACGTCGAAGTGGGAGATTCCCACAGCCTTGAGATAGGACACAAGCGTTTCCATGCGTTTGAACAGGCGGACTTGTCGGCTCCGCTGCGCAGCGAGCGACCGCTCTGCCATGCCGTATTTTACGGTGACGGCCCATCCACCCGCCTGGCCGACGACATGCGCCCCGCGCACGGCGCCAGCCTCCACGAGCCGGGATAGTGTGGTGTGGTCGATTGTTTCGGCAGTCATGAGGGTAGCACCTCCTTGCGGATCAAATTATTATTAATAGGATATGCGAATAATTATAGATTGCAAGACCATCAGCATTGTAGGGGCGGCGACAAGAGCTGTTCCAAATCATAAGGTCTAACGGGGCGTGACGAGCGTTGTCACTGCGGTGGCACTGGTGTCGGCGGCCCACCAAACCAACCAGCCGCATAGGCAATCACGATCAATACCACGATCACGGCTACGCCGTACCAGAGGCGTCTGTCCTTGAGATCCATTGTTACCTCCTGTTATCCCGCTATGTGTTGGCCAGGTGAGTTCTTTTGGGTCTTTGGCCGTCATTTCCCGGATCATCGACTCCATTTGCCAACCGGTAGGCACAGAGTAGGCTGGATCAGGGTCTTTGAGAAGCGCGCAGACATTGCCGGCGGAAGCGACACGCATGACCGAGCGGCATCCGCCTCGGGCGGGCGTTTTCTTCCCACAAAGGACTGCAATTTGAAAAATTCACAGGAAGCCGCTCTATAAGCACGCAAGATGACCTACCGGAAAAATCTCTAAAACATTGAAATTGCAATCGTTATTAACGATGCAAAGCCCGGGCAGTGCAGTACCTATCCACTCGCATGGCCATTACGAATTCGGTCTTCCCGTAATTTCGGATCAATGGGACATTACTACCGGCATCGAGACGTTATGGAGTAGCTGTTCGGAGACTCCTCCAAACAGGGATTCCGACAGAGGCGAATGCCCGTAGGCTCCGGCGACGATCAAGTCGGCTTCCTCGCGATCCAGACTTGCAAACATCGCGCTGATCGTGTCGACCTCTCCGGTCCCGCGCCAACCATCAACCGTCACTTTGATCCCATGTCGTTCGAGATGAGCCACAACGTCCAGCACGTCGGAACGGTGTGGATCGAAGCTCGCGTCGAAGACGAACAGCACGACACTCTCGGCCTTGGCGAGCATCGGCATAGAGTCATGGAGAGCGCGTGTCGATTCGCGGCTGAAATTCCATGCCAAGAGGATGCGCCGCCCGATATGATCCTCGGCTTCCCACCCGGTCGGGAGGATGAGCATCGGGACGCCCGACGCAAGCAGCACGTCTTTGGGAACGGCCGCGGCGGCGAGATGAGCGCTGTCAGGATGGGGTTGGCTTGCAACGATGAGATCCGCGCAATGCGAGAGCGAGCAGAGTTCCTGGGCAGTCTTGGCTGAAGAACCCGCCACCCGGCAGTCAGCTTCCAGCCCCGCTGTCCGAACCATCTTCTCAAACGTGCCCTGGATAGCTTGCGCCCGTTCGCGCCTTTCGCCTTCGAAAGCTGCGGCTGTGCTGATGTCGACGCCGGTCAGCTTCGCGTTGTGTTGCGCAGCTATTTTGATCGCAGTCCCGACCCTCGGCTCGTTCAGGTCGCTGGCGTCCAGGTAGACGATGATATCCTTATATGACATAGTAACCTCCGCTAAATAACGGCGCGAAGGACCCTTCAAAGGCGCGCGAAAAACGCCGCTGCGTAGGGGCGCAATGGCCGACAAAGGCGGCTAGGGTGTAGCGTAACTACCATATATTTTAACGCCGAATGCGCATCATGGTTCCCTACGCTTTTACGCGTTCACGCCAGCGATTCTGATGCACCCTTTCCCCCATTGGTCGTCGCTACTTTTGTAGCACTACACCGCCCGCGATGTATTGAAATATAGAGATAATTTGTAAGAAGTGGCGGAGAGCTCCACCCGAGGCTACGATTCGGCCGGAAACGAATGGTGCTCATGCGCAATGGCCCAGTGCCCGCTTTCCTTGCGCAGCCCGACAGTCAAACGAAGGCGAGGCTCCGGATTTTCTTCCAGATCTTCTCTTGTCCCACAGGAAAGTATGGCGGTTGCGAACGCAATCTCTTCGCCTGCCGTGACGTCAAGTGATACAATGTCGAAAGCTGCGGCGGAATCACTGTTCTGGTGGTCAAAAAATGGCGGCCATGTTTCGCGGTAGGCTTCGATGCCCCGCACTTGAACAGGTGGCGGGACATCAAACATCACCATGTCCTCGACATGTCCGGCCACGACACCATCCAAGTCCTGTTCGCGCACTGCCCTGGCCCAGTTTTCGATGAGTTCGCTGATTTCGGCTTCCGCGCCCGATTTCCTGTTTGATGGCATCGCCATGGTCTCCTTCGCTTATCACCTAATCGGCGCGACAGCTTGGGCTGTTTTCGTCAGTCAGGCAATCATTGTCAGTACAGCCCTCGACCGACTAACGAGGCAATTGTTCTAGGTTTCCCCATTTGGCCCTGTGGCTCCGAGCTCAGCAACTATCGATCTCAATGGGAAGACCTCGAACCGGGGTGCCACCGACGAATCGCCAGAACGGTGAGGAGCGCCCCGAGGAGGGCGAGCGCGGCGCTCACCGCGGAAACCCACGTGAAGGCTCGCGCAAACGCGTCTTGGGCTATCACGAGCAAGACGTCGCTATTTTCCTTAGGGATTTGCCGCGCCGCGGTGACCGCACTTCCGAGTGTATTGCGAGCCATCTCGACCGCCTCCGCCGGTATCCCATCCAGCTGAGCATTGTTCATCCGGCTCCGATAAATCGTCGTAACAAGGCTGCCGAGGAGGGCAATGCCGAGCGCGCCCCCGAACTCGCTACTGGTTTCCGCGATGCCGGAGGCCATACCGGCCTTCTCGGGTGGAACGGAACCAACCATCGTGTCGGTGGCCAAGGTGAAAACCGGTGCAAGCCCCAGCGAGAAGACGGCGTAGCCGAGGATGGTTGTCGGGAGGGTGGCCGGCTCGCCGGCACGGATAAGAACTAGGAAACCCGCCGCCGCGAGTAAAAAGCCTGTTGCCATCACGGATGTCGGCCGGCGTCCTTTGACGAGGAGCGGCGTCAGCATCGAGCCGGCAACGAAGGCAAGCCCTGAGGGTACGCTCCAGAGCCCCGCCTCGAAAGGCGTGAGACCCAACACCAGTTGAAGAAACTGTGCGATGAACAAAAAAGCGCTGAAGGCAACGAAGAAACCGAGGACATTGACGGCGAGGGCGGCGCTGAAGGCCGGCTGACGGAACAGCTCGAGATCAATCAGGGGTTCGCGCAGTACCCGTTGGCGCCGGACAAACACGGCACCGAAGACCACGCCCGTTGCCACGCTCAAAAGCGTAACCCAATTGAAGCCGATTTCGGCCGCCTGCTTGATCCCATAGATCACGGCAAGAACGGAAACGAGCGATAGGGCTGCGCTTATGATATCCAGCCGTCCGGCCGCAGGATCACGGTATTCGGGTAGGTAAATTGGGCCAAGCACGAGCAGCAGCGCCATGATCGGAGTCGCGATGAGGAACACCGATCCCCACCAGAAATAGGTGAGTAGAACGCCGCCGACCAGCGGACCGATTGCACCGCCGGCCGAAAAGCTGGCGATCCATACGCCGATCGCAAAGGTCCGCTCGCGCTCGTTCAAGAACATGTTGCGGATAAGGGAAAGTGTCGAGGGCGCGAGTGTAGCGGCCGCAATGCCAAGCACGGCCCGGGCGGCTATGAGCATTGGTGCACTGGTAGAAAAGGCGGCTAGCACTGAGGCCGCACCAAATGCCACGGCTCCAATCAGCAGCAATTTGCGGCGGCCGATACGGTCGCCTAAGGTGCCCATGGTGACCAGGCAGCCGGCGAGCAGAAAGCCATAAATATCCACGATCCACAGCAGTTGCGAGCTCGTTGGTTCAAGATCGGCGCTGAGATGCGGCGTTGCGAGGTTGAGGACCGTTAAGTCCATGGAATAGAGCAGGCAGGGCAGTGCGATCACGGCAAGCCCGAACCATTCGCGCCGCGTTGCTTTTGGGGGTCGAGTGGCTGCCATGAAGATTCCTTTGTGACAGACAGTAGAGACGTTCTCCTCAGCCGGAGACAGCGCTTAAGGGGCTGCGCGGCGCGTTTTGTCCACCGCTAATCAGAGCTGGGTAGCCACCCAGATCCTCCTCCCAGACGGGCAAGGTCAGAAATAGCGACGAGGTGATGAGGGAGTTGAGTGTACCGATGGGCGTTTTCAGCATCGACATGACATTTCCTTTCACAATGGAGCACGCAATCGGCGCCTTTAGCCGAACGACGATCCGCACGGGGTTAATCCGACAACTTGATGTTGCAACCGTGGTCACAGTGTCGTGATCTCCTCGCTAATCCGCACACATCTATGCGGTGCGGCCTCCCGCAACAGTCGCCTAGACTACATCGTTACTCTTGTGGGATGCTGTTCCGCGACGTGAAACTGATCTCATGGAATTCCGGAGACTTAGGCATAAGCCGAATGTGCCTTTATCGAGATTTTCAAAGGAACGTGTGTGGACGCCCCGCCGGATGCAAGCAAAATCTTACGGGTGGCGATGAACAAAGTGGTCGGGTGCTGACGTGTGTCCGGCCGTTCCAGGCCAGTCTGAGAGGACCTCGCGGCCGGCGAGATGGGACCAGGCGAGGCGAGGGGCAGGCACGGAGATTCTCCAATCTGGTCGCGCACCGGTTTAGCTGCTCCGCAATCGCTCGCGTCAATGATCTCGCCCTCGATGGTCGTTGGCCTTGTCGTACGCCTGCGGCCCTATGCGCACCGACGCTGTTCCTCGTGCTGCGCCGCAAGTCCTCGTGATGGGCAACCAGAGCGACCGCCAGAGGCATGGCATGCGGCGACCATACGCGCCGTAGCGCGCGGTCACCGCCACGTTGCGTGGAACGGTCCGGGCATCTGGGTCATGAGCTTGACGGTATTGTCGATGCAGGCCCGTCGACTTCGGCTTCATCCAGCCACTACAGCTTGTAGCCGATCTTTCGCAGCAGGTCTTTTCGCCATGCAATGTCCGCGTCGGTTTCGACACCCAGCGGTGAGGCGCCATCCACCACGCCGAGCACGCCGCGGCCCAGCTCCGTTTGCGCGACGATCACCTGTGTCGGGTTGGCCGTCGCGCAGTAGATGCGGCAGACCTCTGGCACCGCACGCACCGCAGCCAGCACGTTGACGGGAAAGAATCCCTCGCCCAGGAAGATCAGGAAAGTGTGGCCGGCGCCAATGGCCAATGCGTTGTCGCGTGCGAGGGCGAGCACGGCTTCGTCATTACCCGACCAGCGCACCAGCCGCTTACCGGAGGCCTCGCAGAAGGCCAGTCCGAAGCGGATGCCAGGAACCGCGCCTACCAGCGCCTCGTGGAGGTCTTCCACAGTCTTGATGAAATGCGACTGGCCAAAAATGAAGTTGGCGGCGTCCGGCTTGACGATGGGCACGACGGTGAGTTCCATGGCTGCGCTCCTTCAAGGTAGGCAACGTAATGGTACGCCGACGGAAGGCGATTTCAAGCCGCCACAGGCGGCCGATTCGCCCGTCTTGGCATTCCAGTCAGGGACGACACCATTTTGCAGCAGCCCAAACCCAATTTCACCACTCGCGGCACCCAGGAAGGTGACTGGAACTGGCATAAGGCGGTATCCATGGGGCCAGCCTGATAGATTTGGAACGTCGCGAAGGCTTACGATGTTCTGTTAGATAGCCAAGGACAGGTAGTTTATAAAAAAATCATCACACAGATTGAGGAAGACCCCATTTGAGTGCCCCGTGACAAGGAGGTTCGCCTGTGTCGGCGCCACGGGCCGGAACAGTCACGGCTGTGCTCGTGCAGCAGGGGCAATTTGTAGCCGCAGGGACCCCCCTCCTTTCGATCCTTCCTGAAGCGACGCAACTTGACGTCCATCTCTTCGGTGAAAGTCGCAAGATCGGGTTCATGCATGAGCAAGCCCATGTCATGTTGCGGCCGCAGCAAGACGGTCCGCCCAAGCCAGGCATCCTGCCGTGCGACAATGGCCTCCATCCGGAACAAGGAGGACGGTGCGGCTTTCAACGAATTGCGATCGACGTCATTATGTTGCATTCGCGCAAGTCCAATCCATTCGAAGATTCCCTAACTCAAGCCTAAGAAAAATACAACTAGGGTGTTATTTATGCGATGTCACGTTAAGGCAGCATCGTGTTTTTGGCGGGTCGCCACGCGGTTTCACGGCCCGCTAAACTTCGCCTTTGTCACCTTCCTCCCGAGAAAAGTTCCCAGCACCTTGGACTGACCCCTCCTTATCTCTTGGCAGCTCAGCGACTGGATAAAAGCAAGCCGATCCGTCACAGCCAATGAATTATCTGGCGTTCATCGTGTTGAAACCCGTCGGACTATCGGCATCTTCCAGCGATGCCCGCGCCCCTCAACTGAAGGGAATGGCAATCTTGAGCGTAGGGACGATGAAGCCTTCAACTTTTCGCCATTGCGTTGTAACCATAATGCACCCTTTATCGGGCGGTAGTCCTTGGATCGACCTGCTACGGGCACAGTGCGAATGGATGAACGATGTTTAAGACACTTGTTGTTGGCGGAACCGGCTTTCTGGGAGGAGCGATCGTCGACAGCATCGCCAGAGCAGGTCACGAGGTAACCGTCCTTTCGCGCGGAGGAACGAAGCGCGATTTACCCGATGGAACGCGGACATTGCACGGCGATCGCTATGGCTCTCTGGTTGCTCTCCGGAATGAACAGTTCGATTTTGTCTTCGATACCTGCGCTTTCTCGCCTGACGCTGTCGAAAACTTGCTTGACGCAATCGGGTTGGGTTTCCGGCGGTATGTTTTGGTTTCTTCGATCTCAGCCTATGGGACCTTCTTGAAGCCGCTACTGAACGAGTCAGATGCCGTTCCAACGGCGAATGAGGCCGATGTCGAGGTCGCGCGAAATGTACCGGAAAGGAATCGCGGCAACGCCGCCGCCTATGGGGCATCCTATGGTCCGCTCAAACGCGCATGCGAGATCCTCGCCCACGACCGCCTGGGGGAGAAAGCGATCTCACTGCGCGTGGGGCTGCTTGCAGGAGCGGGCGACTACACGGATCGTTTAACCTGGTGGGTACGACGCATCGACCAAGGAGGTATGGTCGTTGCGCCGGCTCCGCACTCTCGGCCAATCCAGTTGATCGACGCGCGTGACGCCGCCAAATTTGCCGTACACGCCGCGGTGTCGGAGCTTTCAGGGATCTACAATGTAACCGGTCCCGAAATGCCGCTTTGCGCAGTCCTCAATGAAGCCATCCGAATTTCAGAATCGGGTGCCGAACTTGTCTGGGTGAGTGAGCAAAAACTGAAGGACGCCGAGATCGAGGCCTGGTCGGAAATGCCTTTGATGGCACCGCCAGTTCCATCGTTTCGATACTTGATGCAGGTCGATACCGGAAAAGCGCATGCGGCGGGACTCACCACTCGACCTCCCACCGACACGTTAGAACAGGTTTTGCGATGGGATCGCCTTAATCGCGAACGTCCCTTGAAATGTGGCGTTTCGCCCGAAAAGGAACGGGCTGCTCTGAGCTGACTTTGCAGCGATGCACGCATCGCAAATGTCTTCTGACTGGGTCCGCAGCGTCGGTAACTCGAGCAAGCTTGCTTACCAACTCTGCTCGAGTTCACATTTCATCACTTGAGGGGCTGCTGTGGACCCAGCGTGGAAGTGGCGTCTCTTAGTCTGATAAGTCACTGTAGACAATTTAGGAACCAATCGAAATCTGCCATTATCGGCATTTTCAAACGAACATTTGCCGATGCTTGCTAGGATGTACATGCCTCATTTTATCACGCTCAGCAACGGGGCTCAGTCGAATGATTTCTCTTCCCGCTCCCCAAAGATGGAGGCTGGAACGATACTAGGTTCCATGAGCTGAAGAGCGAAGCAGTTCCTTTGCGTCCTCGATGGTGGCGGCATAAGCAACGCGGGGCGGGCGTACACCATGCGAGCTCAGCATGCGCCGCACACTTGGCGAAGCACCGGTTATGAAGAACCGGACTCCTGCCCGTTCCGCCTTGCGCGCCGAGGCTTCGATGACATTGGCCGCTGTGGAATCAAGCTAAGGCACCGCGGAGCAGTCGAGAATGAAATTGTGCAACGATTGCAACCGTCAACCCGGCAACCAGATCCGCCTGAAATTTCGTGCGGCCATAACCTTCGCGCAGGACGGTGATCAGCTTGGGAGTGAAAAGTTCAGCAAAGCTCGGCGTTGCCTGATGCTGCTGCGATCGGTTGGCTGCGTCCAATTAAAGAGCCCTCTCTGAAGTGAGAGCGGCGGGATCGTCGGCATCCAACGTCGGCGGTCGCCGTCGCGACATGGACGGAAATGATGACCGTCCGGCCGCGAGTATACAGCCTGCGGCCTTAATCAACAGTTGCTCTTGCGGGTTCGGCCCTCCGGAATCTGTTGAACATGTGATGAACTCGACTGAACCATGCAAATTGACGGACGTCGGCATCTTATCATTCCATACTGGACGAGGCATTTCCTCGTGCCTCTGCAACCAACGATCATTCGCTCATTGCCCGAAGAGCGTTCCATTTCGTGTTTCTAGCACTCCGCAGTGTGGGGAGGGGCAATGATCCCTATCCCTTTAGCTTGGAAAAAAGAGAGTTCGATGGTGAGTCCGAGGAAAAACGCAAGCCAGTCTCTGTTGCGACCGCGTAAGGCAAACATTTCGAATAAAAGAGGTCCGAAGGCCGTTAGCACATAATCGCGCGCATTGGGCGCCCGATCTAACAAAGGAGTGACCTCAGATGTCAATAAAAGCCCTCTTCTTTGCTGTATTTCTTGGACTGATCTGCTTCAGCGTTTCCGCCTGCGTCGCCACGCAAGGCGGATCTTCACAACGCACGGCGCCCGCCGCATCTACAGGAGGCAACTCAGGAGGCAATTCAGGAGGCAATTCAGGAGGCAACTCAGGAGGCAACTATTGAATTTCAAACGCCAAGGATAGTCGCCCTTCTTGTAGCCCCCGGAAGCAGCAGGGACGCCCAGTTTCCAGACGTTGCGCTTCTCAGAAGCGTGCCTTCGTGTTTCGGCCGGAGTGGGTCCCGTTCTGGTCGCGCGGGGGCGAACGCGCTATTGGCAGGCTGGGCTGCGGGTCAACGTGATTGAGCTGTACTATTATGATCCGTCACGCGATTGAGCGAGGCGCGCAAGCAGTGAGCGGACAAGGATTCTATGGAATGGCAGGACTGCAGCGATTACATCCGAAACCGATGACGAAAAGTTAACCCGACATCACCCGGCCATCTGCTTTGACTGATCGGATTGTGCGTGAGCCGAGATCGTCGAGATGCAAAGCATGACAAGGGTGAGAAGCCTGGCGAATGTCATACGTGCTGTTCCCTTCAAGTCATTGTGACATAGCGCATTTCGGAGGCCCCGTCGATTTAGGCGGCGTTATCGTCGCGATCACCAAGGCGAACAGCGTTTCACGCTGACGCTCGGTCAGAATGGTGCGCCGTGGCATGCATGATTGTCCGTGGCATGCATGATTGTCCCTATTGAATATCGCCCGTTCTGGACCACACTCGCACATGAGCCGAACATCCTTGATCGTCAGTACATTCGATGCCGCGTGCATGGGTAAAAAAGACTGTCGCACTGCAGTTAATCGTAAGAATGCGGCCGTTTGCGCTTGACTGCTGCACTTTATATGAGAATGAAGTCGCTTAGATTCTCAAATTAACTGCAATACTGGGAATTCAGTTACTAACCGTCTCGTGAGGCTATCTACTGGAAGTTGATAGAATTTTCTGACGAACGTAATGCCTGAATGCCTGCATCCGCCAGCAGCGACAAGGGCCGACGCTGTTGGGATCGCTTATCAAATTCACTGCAGTGTTTAGCGCTGAATTCTCAAATAAACTGCACGCTCTCAAATTAAGTGCAAAGCCAACTCATTGAAATCATTAAGGCGGCATTCTCATGGTTAACTGCAGCGCGACAGCCTGGCCGAGATACATGAAGATGATTGCCGCCGGTTATGAGGATGGCAATGACGACTGCAACGAGGTGAATGTGACATGCAGCGTGAGAATTTCGGTCGATTTGCGCTCGATGGGGCGGTATTTTAGGCTGATCGAATTGCCGACACCCCATCCGAACTGTATGGGCCGACATGGTACCTGACGTGAGCGCGACTCGCCGCCCAAACACCACCGGTCTGCGCCGATTCCTGGATCTCCAGCAGCAGCGCGATTGGATGCAGGGCAAGACGATCCTGCCCGACGCCGACGAGCGCTCGGAGTCCCTGGAACTGCGTCTCAGATACGTTGCGCGGTTTGAGAAGCTGCTGCGCCGGCCGCAGGCGCAAGAGGTCCTGGAGATTCTCCGGCGCTACGGCCGCGACTGCATCCCGATCCCGCGCCGGACCGAGCGGCATTACTGGTCGGTTTCCTGTCTGCCGTCGACTCCGGGCAAGGCGCTCGTTCGCGTCAATGCGAGCTGGATGGAGCTTTTCTCCCTCTATGCGGACGGTGAGGGCATCCGCGCGCTATTCGTGGTGCACCTTTCCGATTTCACCACCGACCATTCACTCGATCAGGGCCAGGTGGACGAAGCTTTCCTCGAGCGCTGTGTCATGACGCCGGAAGACGTCGGCTATTTCTTCCCCCGCGGCGAGGATATTTTCGGCATCAAGGTCCGCGGCTGCTCCTCGATCGGCAAATTCCTCGCGGCGCGCCGTGCGTTGCGGGCCATCCGGGCGTTCAACTTGACGCACATGAACCGGGGTCGGAACGCCTATCAGGCGAGCCACTGCTACAGCCTGGCGGATCACATGCTGAGTGGTCCTGTGCGCTGAGCGAGGACAGTTCGAGTCTTCGACTGTGAAATGGCGCGCCAACTCCGCCGAATCGATGATTTCCTACGATCTGCGTCGCTGAGCCACTCTGGAGGAAATTCGTTCTCGTAGAAGTGGCAATGTTAGGCGGCATTCGACGTTCGCATCGGCGCATTTCTCGTCGGTGGCCAAGCGTCGGCTAGGAAAGCGGTCGTTTGCCTAGTCTTCGGGAAAGATGGCGTTACGACCGGAACCGGTCGTTTGATGTTCCGCCTCTCGCAGCAGGCCCTCGAGGCGGGTCGCCCATTCCTTGTTGCCATCTCTGAGCGGACCAAGCGCATCGCCGGCAGGCTCCGGGAGATCGCCTGCAGCGGCGGCGAAGCAGCGAGCCTCCTGACTATGTCCCAAGGCCGTGTGGCAGCACGCCTGAATCCGGAGTAGCGCCGGCCAGTCAGGCCGCGCCTTTTGCGCCGATCCTTGTGGCACCACCACCCCGAACTCAGCCATTTGGCCGCGCAGGGCATTGATAATCTGCGTCCTTTGCCGCACCAGCACATCACGTACCTTGAAGACAGCGGCGGGGACGCCTGCCGGGTTTCGCTTTTAACCGCCACAAAGCGCATGGTCGGTCGCATTGCAGCTTCGCAAGTCGCCTCCTTTATCCCCATCAGTCGTCGCCACTTTCGAGCACGAAACCGTCTGATGTTTCCGATCTGTGCTTCGAAAATCGCTTAATACCTCATCGGGAACTGCTCTTGCAGATGCGCCAAGGGCTTACTGCAATTTCGGCCCCTGCAACCTGGCGATGACGTCTGGTTGCTTCATCTACCGCGCAGCAGCAAAGATTAGCTGCGGGACTGTAGCAGCGCCAGCACGGCTGTCGATGCGGCAAGGATGGCAGTAAGAGTTAAGGGCGCCGTGGCGCCATAGGTGTCCACGACATAGCCGCCGGCAACCGCGCCAATAGTGATGGCGACCTGAAAAGAAGTGACCATCAGGCTGCCCGCTGCTTCCAGCGCATCAGGCGCTGCGCGGGACAGATTGGTTGGCAGCACCACCGGTGCCATGCCGAAGGCGAAGCCCCACATCGTAGCGAAGCCGAAGGCAACGCCGATATGCACGCCCCAAAGTACCAAAGCGAGCGCCGCAAACGCCATTAACGCGGCGGTGGCCGTAAGGGCAATACGGATATTGGCGTCGGCCATGCGGCCACCGGCAATATTACCGATCACAGCGGCGATGCCAAAGCCGAGCAGTGCCAGGGCAATCGGCCCGGTTGCAAGGAGCGTAACCTGTTCGAGGAAGGGGCGCACATAGACCGAGCCAGCAAAATGCCCCGTCATTAGCAAAAGGATAGCAAGCATGCCGAGTTGAATGCCACGCCGCCGTGTCAGCCGAAGAACATCGGCAAGACTGTTGCTTGTGGTTGCAGGCAAGGTCGGCAGGCTGAGCAACTGCAGCAGCATGGCAAGCGCGGCCAGCCCCGCTGTCATGGCCATGGCGCTGCGCCAGCCCAACCAGTCGCTGATCAATGCACCCATTGACGGTGCGGCAATGGTGGCGAGCGAGACGCCGAGGGTGACGATGGCCATGCCCCGACCTGTCGCATTGGCGCCCACCAGCCTCGCTACGACAGCAACTGAAAGCGCCCAGAAAGCGCTGAGGGCGATGCCCAGCCCGGCCCGACCTAACAATAATAGCCAGAACTCGGTCGCTACCGCCGCAAGAATATTGGAGCCGATCGCCAAGGCGCTGAGACCAACCAACACCGTCTTGCGGTTCAAGCGGCCGATGAGAACATTGCTCAAAATGGCCGTCACGGCGCCGACGGAAGCAGTGGCTGTGACGACCTGTCCGGCCGTTCCCTCGCTGATGCCGAGATCGCGCGCCATTGGCGTCAACAGGCCCGCCGGCAGAAACTCGGCTGACACCAGCGCAAAGCTGGCGGTCGCCATCGAAAGGACCGCGAACCAGGTGGCTGCGCTCCACGCGGCTGGCGCAGCGGCATCAAGGTCTGTCACCGCGCCATCAAGCTGTAATGTTGTGTCCGTCATTGAGGTATCTCCAAGGTTTGGAGATCTTCATAGACGAGTCTTTTCGGATGATATGTATCTCAAAATCCGAAATCCATGTCCGTTCGTCCGGATATTGTGCGTCGCACAACGCCCGGCGAGACGCTGGTGATGCGCTTGAACGCGCGAGCGAAGGATGCCTCGGACTCATAGCCCAAACGGGTAGCGACCTCGGCAACCGACATGCCGCTTTGCCCCAATAACTCGCGGGCAAGCTGCATACGCAGCCGGGCGAGATAGCGTGCCGCGCCTTCCCCTAAAACAGCGCTGAAGCGCTCGGCGAAAATCGAGCGCGATTGGCCTGCCAGGCCGGCGAGGCTTTCGAGGGTCCAGTTATGGCCGGGGTCTCGGTGCATGGCTGCCAGGGCGCGGCCAATATGGGGGTCGCGGATGGCGGCGAGCCAGCCGGTGGTCGGGGCTCCGGTGCAATTGACCCAGCAGCGGATGAGCCGCGCTGTGAGCAGGTCCGCCATTCGTGATAAGATGGTGGCGCTGCCCATCTGCGGTTGTGCAGCCTCAGCCGTCATAGCCGCGAGCAACGGACTAACGATCGGGTCATTGACGGCCACGTCGCAGCCCTTGATGATTGGCGGCATCAAAGTGATCAAGGGGTTAAGCGCACAGGCGCCCAAGGCCATGGAGCCGCAGAAAAGGGTGCTGGTCGCGCCCGTTCCTTCCCGCACCACTTCGCAGACGTTGCTCCCCAACTTGGTCACTTGGCAACCCTTGAGCGAGTCGCCCATAACGTCCGGCGCGCTGGCCAGCCGATGGGCGATGCCTTGCGGCAGCAGCACCAGGTCGCCAGCGTGCAACTCCTGCCAGCCTTGCACTTCGGTATGGATCCAGCATGGACCCTGGCTGGCAAAGTGAAAACGAAGCAGCGGTTGTTGCGGAAAGGCGATGCTCCATGGATGTCGGAGCTCGCAGCGGCCATAGTTGACGCCACTCAAGCGAAAGTCTTGTAGGACTTCGCTTAGCGCATCCATCGGGATATGCGGCGGCGAAGACGGTCGGGACGAATGGTCAAGCATTTGGCCAATATATATGCCGAGCGTCCGGCAGGCAAGTGGAGACCGTTGTTCTACACAACCGCCTTTCCATCCACTTTCAGCGCGAAGGCATAGTATGCTAGTTCGGCGGACTCTGAAGAGGCCGCTGCTGTTGATTTCTACCACTTTGCCATTCAGCGCTGACCCACCAACTCTATTAGAAGCTTATTATTTATCTTCGTTTTATCTCGATCAATTGTGGTCAATCGCAGATGGAAAAATGGGTCGATTGGTGGCGTCACTCAACAATCGGCTGGCAAATGGTGTACTAACGGCCATTTGATCAGCACGACCTCATCGCTACCGGCGAACTGACCGACAAATTCAGGTTCCTGAAACGTCAATAAAAGTACCTTTGCAGAAATCATCCGTCCGGGCATAAGTCATCTTTAATGTTGCCCGAAAAGTCCGTGTTCACAGCAATTTAAGAGGATCTCTCTATTCGGCGTGTTGAGGTCAAGCGCTTTTGAGCTTTCCGTTCTGTCGGTGATAGATGCCTTTCGCGGATCCTTGCTTCACTTGATTCAAAGAAAGGGGCGGATGGCCCGCCCAATTCTCTGATACCGCTATTTCACTCCCGTTGTCGCCTTGAAGAACTCGCCAAGTTCCATCGGAAATGGAAACACAATCGTTGAGTTTTTCTCACCAGCAATCACGTTCAAAGTGCTGAGGTATCGCAACTGCATTGCTTCGGGTCGCTGACCGAGAATATTAGCGGCCTCCAGTAGCTTCTGCGCCGCCTGTTGTTCGCCTTCAGCGTTGATGACTTTTGCCCGCCGTTCACGCTCCGCCTCGGCTTGCCGTGCAATTGCACGCACCATAGTCTCGTTAAGATCGACATGCTTGATCTCGACATTTGCCACCTTGATCCCCCATGCATCGGTCTGAGCATCGAGAATTTCCTGGATGTCGCTATTGAGTTTATCTCGCTCGGCCAGCATCTCATCGAGATCGTGCTTGCCCAGGACGGAACGCAACGTCGTTTGGGCAAGCTGGCTCGTCGCCATCAGGAAGTCCTCGACCTGGATCATCGCTCGCTCGGGATTTATGACGCGAAAATAGAGCACTGCGTTGACGCGCACCGAAACATTGTCTTTCGAGATCACGTCCTGGCTCGGCACATCGTGGACGACTGTCCGCAGATCGACCCGCAGCATTTGCTGGACAAAAGGGATGAGGATGATCAAGCCGGGGCCCTTGACCCCGGTGAAGCGACCAAGCGTAAAGACGACGCCACGCTGATATTCGCGTAGAATCTTGATGGCAGCAGCCAACAGGACCAGCAGAATAACGATGATCGGAACAAGAACGGTGATGAACATCGGCAAATCCTCCATTAGCTGTTGTCCGGCTGATCGGGTTCAACCTTGAGGATAATTCCCTCGATGCTGGCTACCCGCACCCTCTGGCCCTTTTTCAGCGGAGTTTCGGACATCGCCGTCCACCGTTCGCCATGAGCGAGGACGTGTCCCCGGCGGCCACGCCAGTCTAGGACCTCGCCATGGGCCCGCGCCATTTCTTCGCTGCCTGTCACAACCGGGCGGTTGCGCGAAAAGAGTGCCAGGCGGATCACGATCAAGGAAAGCGCCAGACTGGCAAGAGCGATGCCGCCGGTTACCGGCCAGGAAATGCGAAAGGCCGGAATGTCAGTGTCCATAAGTATTGTTGCGCCGGACACGAAAGCTATGGCGCCGCCAATACCGAGGACACCGAAGGAAGTTGTGAACGCTTCGGCCGCCATCAGCGCAAGGCCAAGGACGATGAGACCAAGTCCGGCAAGATTCACCGGAAGGACGGCAAGAGCATAAAGGCCGACCAGAAGGCAGATCGCGCCGATTGTTCCAGAGAAAAACGATCCGGGCGTCAGGAACTCGAAGATAAGTCCGTAAATCCCGATCATCATCAGGATGAGCGCGATGTTGGGGTTTGTGATGACGGCCAGTAGTTGCGTGCGCCAATCGGGTTTGATCTGCTCCAGAACAAGTCCGTTGGTATCAAGCGTAATCCTGTTGCCCCCAGCGCTGACGATACGGCCATTGGCCTGTGCAATAAGGTCGTCCATGCTCGTTGCTACGATATCGATTACATCTTCCTTGAGCGCTGCACTGGAGGAAAGACTTGCCGCCTCGCGCACTGCCTTTTCCGCCCAGGCCACATTGCGGCCGCGCAATTCGGCAAGCGAGCGGATGTAGGCACTGGCATCGTTGATCGCCTTTGCTTCCATCGGGTTGCGGGGCGAGGCCGGCGGTGTCGCACCACCATTGTCTTTTGTCTTCGTATCCTGATCCTTAGCCTTCTCGTCCTCACCCCCTCCTGGAAATGGCAGATCGCCGATCTGCACGGGAGTCGCAGCGCCAAGGTTGGTACCGGGCGCCATTGCAGCTATATGGGCGGCATAAAGGATGTACGTGCCAGCGCTTGCTGCCCGGGCGCCGCTTGGGCTGACATATATGACGACTGGGATAGGCGAGACTAGCATGGCGCGTATAATGGCGCGCATCGACGTGTCGAGGCCGCCGGGAGTGTCCATCTGTACAATGACGAGCGATGCATTGCGCTGCGCCGCTATTCCGAGGCCGCGCACCACATAATCGGACAAAGCCGGGCCAATAACCCCTTCGAGTTGCAGCACCAGCGCTGTACGGACGCTCTGTGCTCCGTTCGGTAGCGTTGAGTTGAGGATGCCGACTAGCGCCACAGCAACGATGAGTGCGGCACGGCCGCATCCGAACCATTTTCCGACTTTCCTCATCAATTCCATGGTTGAGCTTACATCAGAGCGTGTTTTTCTGCCATATATCTGTCTGAGCTTTGCCGGTCTCCGTCTACGAACATCGGAAGCACAGTTGGACAGCCGTGTTAGGCGATGACGTAGAAAACTTCTCAACACCGAGCCCAAGCGCACGCCTGGAGCAAGCTTGCGAAAGCTGGGTGAATGACGCCTGACCGGGAAGCGGCGGATCTTTGAATACCTGTTCTCGCCGCTCGCCGAGATTTCATCGCACGCCATGCAGGAGTGATACAGTGATAGGGTTGTGTTTCAAATTCTGGAACTGGCTAGAGAGTGCCCTACCTCATGATACATTTCAGGCGGCGATTGCCTCGAACTGCTCTTTGAGAGTAAGTGGACGACTGCAGGCAAACAGGCCTTGCTGCTTGCGCATCATGTGAACCAGTTCAATCCCCGCCGGTGTGCTAGAGCGTTTCATGTTTTCACCGAAGCGTATCCTGCGTTGGTAAAGTAGTTGGCGCATTCGTCTGGTTCGATGGTGTTGGCGAGGTAGCCGAGATGGCGCCAGGTGTCGTCGACGGTTCGCTTTTGAGCCTGGCGCATCCAGTGCTTGATCTTGGCAAAGACCTGTTCGATCGGATTGAGGTCGGGGGAATATTTC
>NZ_PGGO01000015.1 GCF_003010955.1 Phyllobacterium brassicacearum | reverse complement strand
GACTACATCCACTACTACAATCATCAGCGCATTAAGCTGAAACTAATGGGACTGAGCCCTGTGCAGTACAGAACTCAGTCCCTATTATCCTAGCCAATTAACCGTCCAACTTTACGGGGTCAGTTCAGTGATCGCGCCGGGCTTTTCTGTCTTGGCTGATTACTTCACTTCGTGAAGATCAGTGTCCTTGGTGTCACGTACGAAGATGAGCCCGATGATCAGGGTCATCGCAGCAATAACGATCGGGTACCAAAGCCCGTAGTAGATATCGCCCTTGAATGCGCTCATCGCGAAGACGGTTGCCGGAAGCAGTCCGCCGAACCAGCCGTTACCGATATGGTAGGGCAAGGACATGCCGGTATAGCGGATGCGGGTCGGGAACATCTCGACGAGGATCGCTGCGATCGGGCCGTAGACCATCGTCACATAGATCACAAGCACGAAGAGGATCGCAATGACCTTGGTCCAACTAACGGCAGCCGGATCAGCCACCATCTTGAAGGCGCCTGCGCCCGGAACCGTGTAGACCGCTACTTCAGTCGCACCAGCCGCCTCTTCTGCAGTGATAAGCTTGTCTTTGATGGCTTGGTCGACCGGAACCATGGTCTTTTCTCCAGCGCGGATAGCAGCTGTATCGAGCGCCAGCTTCGGATTGGCCGTGACCAGAGCGTCAAGCTTTGAGTCGGCAACCTTCACCGGATCGCGGACGAGGGGATAGCCACCGTCCTGAAGTGCGATGTTCACTGCCTTTGCGAAAGCAGCTTCCTTGGTCTTTGCATCGGCGCCGGCAGCGGCGGCATCGTAGGACTCGACTGTCTCCTGGCCGATCTTCACCGTCGCTGCCGTGCCCGGTGCAGCGGTCGCAACAACGTCATACGGTACCGAGTTCCGGGTCAGGAATGATGTCGCGATATCGCAAGAGGTGGTGAACTTTGCCGTGCCCGTCGGGTTGAACTGGAACTTGCAGTCGCCAGGCGCAGCCGTCACCGTCGCACGAACATCCTGCTGCGCAGCGGCGAGCGCTGGGTTTGCCGCCCACGTCAGCGCCTTAAACAGGGGGAAGTAGGTGAGGATGGCAAGCGCCAATCCAGCCATGATGATCGGCTTGCGGCCGATCTTGTCCGACAGCCAGCCGAAGAAGACGAAGAAGCCGGTGCCGAGCAGAAGGGCGATCGCGATCATGATGTTGACCGCCTGCCCGTCAACCTTCAGGACGTTCTGCAGGAAGAACAGCGCGTAGAATTGTCCGGAATACCAGACGACGGCCTGACCGGCGGTGAGACCAAACAGAGCGAGAAGGGCGATTTTGGCATTCTTCCACTGACCAAAGGCCTCGGAGAGCGGAGCCTTCGAGCCCTTGCCCTCTTCCTTCATGCGCTGGAACGTGGGTGATTCACTCAACGACAGTCGAATCCACACCGAAATCCCGAGAAGAACGAAAGAAAGGATGAACGGAATGCGCCAGCCCCAGGCAGCAAAGGCGTCTTTGCCGAGCCAGTTCTGGATGACCAGAATGACGATCAGGGAAAGGAACAGACCGAGTGTTGCCGTGGTCTGGATCCAGGAAGTGTAGTAACCCCGCTTATTGTCGGGTGCGTGTTCGGCGACATAGGTCGCTGCGCCACCATATTCGCCGCCAAGTGCGAGCCCCTGCAGCATGCGCAAGCCAATCAGGATGATTGGCGCGGCGATGCCCCAGCTGGCCGAGCCGGGAAGCACACCCACCAGGAAGGTCGACAGGCCCATGATCATGATGGTGACAAGGAATGTATATTTGCGGCCTACGAGATCGCCGATGCGACCAAAGACCAATGCACCAAAAGGTCTAACCAGGAAGCCTGCCGCGAACGCGAGCAGCGCAAAGATATTGCGCGTTGCTTCCGGATATTCACTGAAAAAGGCTGCGCCGATAAAAGCGGCCAGAGAGCCATACAGATAAAAATCGTACCATTCAAAAACCGTTCCGAGTGAAGAAGCGAAGATAACCTTCTTTTCTTCCCTCGTCATACCCCGACTAGAAGTGTCGGCCACAGAAGTGGTTGCCATTACTATCCCTCCCAGAAAACAGCAGTTAAGCCAAGGACATGATTAGTTCTAACCCCTCCATCATGCCCTCAACCATTGAAACTACGCATGGCACCTTTGCCGAACATTCTCGGTAGGGCAAGCCACACGCCGGCTCATGTCCTTCGGAGGATCCTCCCCCAAGGTCATTCGCCTTACGCACGCGCGGAGTGTTCAACAATTATTGATGAAAGCAAAGCCCGCATCTTACGTCAATTGTCTAAAATTGTGCGTAACACGACATATTCTTGTCATTTGAAGAGACAATTGACTCTTTTTGGAAACCGCGTACAAGCACAAGCGGACAAGGAGACGCTTAACGTGGGTAGCGAATCAACAGCGCTGTTTTTGACGAACGGTTCCGGCAACGTCGCCGGATGCGCTGGTGCGCCCGTCCTTATCCTTGACGTTTCGGCCAAACAGACTGCGAAAACGACCACCAAAACGGTCTGATTTCCCTTGGCCTGCTCGCCCCCTCCCGGGTCCGGCCCGGGGGAGAAAGACCCGCAGTGGCCAGCGGGTTTCTGAACAGCAGAGAGGGATAGGAGATACTACAGATGAGTTTCAAGGTTGCAGTTGTTGGCGCCACAGGCAATGTGGGCCGCGAAATGCTTACAATACTGGAAGAGCGCGGCTTCCCGGTTAGCGAAGTTGTCGCGTTGGCCTCGCGGCGGTCGCTGGGAACCGAAGTGTCGTTTGGCGACAAGACACTGAAGGTGAAGGCGCTCGATACCTACGATTTTTCCGATACAGATATCTGCCTCATGTCTGCCGGCGGCAACATCTCCAAGGAATGGTCGCCCAAGATCGGCGCGCAGGGTTGCGTCGTTATCGATAATTCATCGGCTTGGCGCTACGATTCAAATGTGCCGTTGATCGTACCGGAAGTGAATCCTGATGCGATTTCGGGCTTCACAAAGAAGAACATCATCGCCAATCCGAACTGCTCCACGGCGCAGCTTGTCGTCGCCCTCAAGCCATTGCATGACAAGGCGAAGATCAAGCGTGTCGTTGTCTCGACGTATCAATCCGTTTCGGGTGCCGGCAAGGAAGGCATGGATGAGCTGTTCGAGCAGTCCCGCGCAGTGTTTGTCGCCGACCCAGTGACGGCAAAGAAGTTCACCAAGCGAATCGCCTTCAACGTCATTCCGCACATCGACGTCTTCATGGAAGACGGCTACACGAAGGAAGAGTGGAAAATGGTCGCCGAGACCAAGAAGATGCTCGATCCCAAGATCAAGCTCACGGCGACCTGTGTCCGTGTGCCGGTTTTCATTGGCCACTCGGAAGCAGTCAATATCGAGTTCGAGAGCCCGATGAGCGCCGAAGACGCCCGTGAGATCCTGAGCAATGCGCCGGGCTGCCTCGTCGTCGATCGTGCTGAAGACGGTGGCTATATCACGCCCTACGATGCTGCCGGCGAGGATGCGACCTATATTTCCCGCATCCGCGAAGACATCACTGTCGAGAACGGCCTTTCCTTGTGGGTTGTCTCCGACAATCTGCGCAAGGGCGCCGCGCTCAACACCATCCAGATCGCCGAGCTTCTCGTCGCTCGCGGCCTCATTCAGCCAAAGAGGATTGCGGCCTGATCAGAAGTGGCACCGTGTGTAAAAGGCGCGGGAAACCGCGCCCTTTTTATTTTGCCTCGTCAATACTCGCCACAAGATTGTCGCGCATGGTGATCAGCTCGGACCGCATCGCCTGAGCTTCGTCCATCGTGCAGCCGAAGGCCTGTCCCATGGCGACAGGCACTGCTTCAGCGCGCTCGCGCATTGATCGGCCCTCTTCCGTAAGGCCGATAAGCACCTGACGCTCGTCGAATGTGTCACGCCGTCTGGTAATCAATCTTGCGGTCTCAAGACGCTTCAACAACGGCGTGAGGGTTCCGGAATCGAGGCTGAGCTTGTTACCTATCGCCTTCACTGTCTGGTTTTCCTCCTCCCACAAAACCACCATCACAAGATATTGCGGGTAGGTCAGTCCGAGCGCAGCGAGACGCGGCTGGTAAGCCCGCGTAACCGCATTTGCCGTTGAATAGATGGCAAAGCACAGGAAGTTTGATAGCTTCAGCTGTGATTTCTGGTCACCCACCGCCGTATTTTCCATCCGGGACCACTCCTTGTCCGTCTACAGCGCACGATAGCCATACGCGATCAATTGCGCATCATTTAATTTTTCATCATTTATAACAGATTTCATATTGCGCACAATTAAATTGTGTGCAAGTTAATATGCGTCAAGCAAACTTGGACCGAAAGGATCGACAAATGAGCATTCTCTATACAACCAGGGCAACAGCAACTGGCGGTCGCGATGGCCGCGCCAACAGTGAAGATGGACGTTTGGCCGTTGCGCTTTCAACGCCGAAGGAACTCGGCGGCAATGGCGCCGATGGCACGAACCCCGAGCAGCTTTTCGCCGCCGGTTACTCGGCCTGCTTTCTTGGTGCCATGAAGTATGTGGCCTCGCAGAAGAAGATCAAACTTTCCGAAGAAACGGCCGTTACCGCAACTGTCGGTATTGGTCCGCGCGACGATGGCAAAGGCTTCGGCCTGGATGTGGCGCTCGCCATTACGCTGCCAGGAATCGAAGAAGAACAGGCGCGCGAAATCGTCGATGGAGCACACGTCGTATGCCCCTATTCGGAAGCAACCCGAAGCAACCTGAATGTACGTATTTCGATCAATTGACACCTAAGGTTGTTGCACTACCGTCATCAACGGGAGCTACACGATGAATGATGCGCCACCCCACCGTACATCCCGCCGTTCTTTTCTGACTGCCGGAGCCGGCCTTGTAGCCGCAATCAGTCTGCCGGCGGTGAACGTCTCTGCTGCAACACCCAAAACACCAAAATCCAGCCAATCTGTGAAAGGACACAATACGATGACCACGATCACGACGAAGGACGGAACGGAGATTTACTATAAGGATTGGGGCAAGGGCCAGCCAATCGTGTTCAGCCATGGCTGGCCGCTCACCGCCGACGCCTGGGAGGACCAGATGTTCTTCCTGGCTTCCAATGGCTACCGGGTCATCGCGCATGACCGCCGCGGTCATGGCCGGTCAAGCCAGCCGTGGGAGGGCAACCACATGGATCAATATGCTGATGATCTGGCGGAGCTGTTTGAAAAGCTCGACCTGAAGGATGCAATAATGGTCGGCCATTCAACCGGCGGCGGTGAAGTTGCGCGCTATATCGGAAGGCACGGCACGAAACGTGTCTCCAAGGCTGTGTTAGTCGGAGCAGTGCCGCCGCTGATGTTGAAGACGGACCTCAATCCGGAAGGTCTGCCGATCGATGTCTTCAACGGCATACGCGACGGTGTCATTGCCGATCGCTCGCAGTTCTTCAAGGACCTGACACTTCCCTTCTACAGCTACAATCGCCCTGGTGCGAAAATTTCCGAAGGCGTGCAACAAGCTTTCTGGTTGCAGGGAATGATGGCGGGGATGCCGGCCTCGTATTTTTGCATCAAGGCGTTTTCCGAAACCGACTTCACCGAAGACCTGAAGAAAATCGACGTGCCGACGTTGTTCATCCACGGCGATGACGACCAGATCGTGCCAATCGACGACGCTGCGCGCAAGGCAGTCAAGCTCGTAGAGAATGCGACCTTGAAAGTATATCCAGGGGCGCCGCATGGCCTTGCCACGACGCACAAGGATGAGCTCAACAAGGACCTGCTCGCCTTCGCCAAGGCCTGAGCAGGCTCAACCAAGCCCACGCTTTTCGATCATCGCATCGGGCGTGGGCATCTTCCCGCGAAACGCCTTGTACAGTTCTTCGGGATCGCGGCTTCCCCCGGCGGAATAAATGTACCGCTTCAGTTTAGCCGCCAGATCGGCATTGAACACGTCTCCGGTTTCCTCGAAAGCCTTGAAGGCATCTGCATCGAGCACTTCGGACCACATGTAGGAATAGTAGCCGGCGGAGTAGCCATCGCCGGAAAACACATGATTGAAGTGAGGGGTGCGGTGACGCATGATGATGGCATCGGGCATCTGGAGCTGTTTCAACGTATCGGCTTCGAAGCGGATCGGGTCCGTTGGCGGTGTTCCGTCCGCATGGAACGCCATGTCCACCAAAGCGGAGGACGTGAACTCCACGGTGTTGAAGCCGGCATTGAATGTGTTTGCCGCAAGTACCTTGTCGAGCAAAGCTCTGGGCATGGCTTCGCCGGTCCGGTAATGGATCGCATATGTTTCCAGGATGGCCGGTACCGTCAGCCAGTGTTCATAGAGCTGCGACGGCAGCTCTACAAAATCGCGCGACACGGATGTGCCTGAAACTGCTGGCCAGGTCACATCCGACAGCAGGCCATGTAATGCATGGCCAAATTCATGGAACAAGGTCCGGGCGCCATCGAGGGAAAGCAGAGCGGGCTCTCCCCTCGGCGGCTTGGCGAAGTTCATCACATTATAGATGATAGGTTTGTGCTCACCGTCCAGCTTGTATTGTGACTGCAGCGCGCTCATCCAGGCACCGGACCGTTTCGATTGGCGATTGAAATAGTCGCCGAGGAACAGACCCCGCTCGCTGCCATCAGGATTGAGGACCTCCCAGACGCGTACGTCGGGATGCCATGTCGGGATACCAGTCTTTTCCTGAAAGCGAATACCGAAAAGACGGGTTGCGACATCGAAACAGGCTTCAATGATCTTTTCCAGCTGCAGATAGGGCTTCAATTCGGTCTCATCGAAGGCAAAACGCTCATTGCGCAGTTTTTCGGCATAATAGCGCCAGTCCCATGGCTCGACCTTGTGATTACGGCCTTCACCGGCGATCAGCCGCTGCAGATCTATTTCTTCTTCAGCGGCGCGGGCCCGAGCCTTGTCCCAGACCGGTTCGAGCAGATCCATGACTGCCTTCGGTGTCTTCGCCATCGTATCGTCGAGCTTGAAGGCCGCAAAACTTTGATAACCCAGCAGACCTGCTTTCTCAGCGCGCAGTTTCACCATTTCGGCGACGATTGCCGTATTGTCCGTTTCACCCCCGTTCTCTCCACGCGCTGCCCAGGCCCGGAATGCCTTCTCGCGCAAAGCCCGGTTTTCCGAGAACGACAGGAATGGCTCGATGATCGAGCGCGACAAAGTTACCGCCCATGCCTCTGGGCGGTCGCGCTCCTCGGCAGCGCCGCGCATCGCATCGCGCACGAAATCCGGTAAGCCGGCCAGCTCTGTCTCATCGGTGATGAAAAGCGCCCATTCTGCTTCGTCCTTGAGGACATTCTGACCGAATTGCGCACCCAGACTGGCCAGTCTTTCGTTGATGTCGGCAAGCCGGGCCTTGCCCTTCTCATCCAGTCGCGCGCCACTACGCACGAAACCTTTCCATGTCTTTTCCAGCACGCGGTCCGTCTCGTGATCAAGCCCGAGGAGATCGCGCTGTTCGTAGAGTGAGTCGATCCGGGAGAAGAGCAGCGGGTTCATCATGATCGATGAAGAGTGACGCGACATTTTTGGGGCGATGACACGCTCCAGTGCCTGGATCGCATCGTTGGTGTGGGCACCGGCACGCAGCCAGAAGATGGCCGAGACACGGTCAAGGTCTTTTCCAGACAGCTGCAACGCCTTCAGGGTGTTGTCGACCGTCGAAACCTCGTGGTGATTGACAATCGCGTCGATGTCCGCGAGGTCACTGGCGAGGGCAGCGTCAAAGGCAGCGGCGAAATCATCGTCGCTAAAAGCAGTAAAATCCGGCAACCCCAGTGGTCCAGTCCATTCGGTCAGTGCGGGATTGATGGCCGTTTTGGTTGAGGACATAGGGCGCTCCGTCAATTGGCAAGAACAACAGGGTTCTAACATCTAGGACGGAGACGGTGCTGCCACAAGCCACGCCGTCAAGAAAGTGTCGGGGCCTCAATCGAAAACAAAAAAAGCGGGGCAGGGCCCCGCTTGGTTTTGTAGCCGGTGGGTTGTCAGCTGGAGCGCTTGCGCGCAGCCAGTGTCCGCAGACGCAACGCATTGAGGCGGATGAACCCTGCTGCATCCTTCTGGTCATAGGCGCCGCGGTCGTCCTCGAAAGTGACGAGAGCATCGGAATAAAGTGACTTCTTCGACTTGCGGCCGGAAACCATGACATTGCCCTTGTAAAGTTTCAGGCGGACGCTGCCTTCAACGTCTTCCTGGCTCTTGTCGATCATTGCCTGCAGCATTTCGCGCTCTGGCGAGAACCAGAAGCCGTTATAGATGAGTTCGGCATAGCGTGGCATGAACTCGTCCTTCAGGTGAGCGGCTCCACGGTCCAGAGTGATGGATTCCATCGCGCGATGGGCAGCCAGCAGAATGGTTCCACCAGGGGTCTCGTAGACGCCGCGCGATTTCATGCCGACGAACCGGTTTTCGACCAGATCAAGACGGCCAATGCCATTATCGCGACCAAGATCATTGAGCGTCTTCAGGAGGGTCGCTGGTGACAGTGGCTTGCCATTGATGGCAACTGCATCGCCCTTTTCGAAAGATACCTCAATCTCAGTCACAATGTCCGGGGCGTCCATCGGCGAAATCGTGCGCTGGTGCACATATTCCGGCGCCTCCTGCCAAGGATCTTCGAGGACCTTGCCCTCGGATGATGAGTGCAGAAGGTTGGCGTCGACAGAGAACGGTGCCTCGCCGAGTTTATCTTTGGCGATCGGAATCTGATGTTCGCGAGCAAACTCCAAGAGATCCGTACGGGATTTGAACGTCCAGTCGCGCCACGGCGCGATCACCTTGATATCGGGATTGAGGGCGTAGGCGGAAAGTTCGAAGCGCACCTGGTCGTTGCCCTTGCCGGTGGCACCATGGGCGATCGCGTCGGCGCCGGTCCGGGCGGCAATCTCCACCAGATGTTTGGAGATCAATGGCCGGGCGATGGAGGTACCCAGCAGATAGACACCCTCGTAGACGGCGTTGGCGCGGAACATCGGGAAGACGAAATCCCGGACGAATTCTTCGCGCACGTCCTCGATGTAGATTTCCTTGATGCCGAGCATTTCGGCCTTCTTGCGCGCCGGCTCGAGTTCTTCGCCCTGGCCAAGATCGGCCGTGAAGGTCACGACTTCAGCCCCGATCTCCGTCTGCAGCCATTTCAGGATGATGGATGTATCGAGGCCGCCCGAATAGGCCAGCACGACTTTCTTGACGTCTTTCCACTTGTTCATAGTGTATCCCTGGATCCGGTACCGATTATCATTCTGCCGGTCTTTTAACAGTTGACGCAATGTTGGCAAGGTCAGTGTTGGCAGGAGCAGTCGAAGCAAGGTTCTGGTGTTTTGTGGGCGGCAATCGGAGGGGCGGCCTGAACCATGCGCCGCCTTTGCTGATGCGGCCATATTGCAAGGGCGATCACGTGCGTTGGGAAAGTCTCAGGCAGCCCATTGCGAAGAAAAACTCTTCGCAATGGGCACGCATTCTGTTGAATCGGGTAGCGAAAGCTCGTCGTTCGCGTTAGCTTCCGCCAGTTGAGACGGAGCCCATCATGACGTTTATTCCGGAATGGCCAATTATCCTGCAGTTTACAATTGCAACTTTTGTCCTGTCCATCACGCCGGGTCCCGACATGACGCTCTTTGTCGGCCGGGCGCTGTCGGAAGGCAAGGCGGCCGGGTTCGCCTGTCTGGTGGGTGCCAGCAGCGGTATTGTCATTCATACGACGATGGTTGCCATTGGCCTTTCGGCATTGATCGTCGCGTCGCCGAGCGCGTTCTTCGCCCTCAAAATTGTAGGCGCGGGCTATCTGGTCTGGCTAGCCTATCAGGCAATCCGCAATGGTTCGGCGTTCTCGCCGGAGAAAAAGGTTGGCCAGTCGCACACGTTGTTCCAGAATTGGCTGACCGGGCTTGGGATCAATCTGCTGAACCCGAAGATCATCCTGTTCTTCATGACGTTTCTGCCGCAGTTCGTATCGGCCACAGATCCGCACGCTCCGGGAAAGTTGTTCTTTTTGGGTGTCCTGTTCATTCCTTTGGCCCTGCCGGTCGTGGCGCCAATGATCATCGCCGCGGACAGATTTTCAAGACTGCTCAAGAAGAATCCGACCGTGACGCGGATCACCGATCGGCTGTTCGCGGGAGTGTTCTCTGCGTTCGCCGCAAAAATTCTGATGGCACAGGCGAAGTAGCGCCTGCGTCAGCTTCTTGACAGGGCCATTAGGCCAGCGCTGCGTCCGGAAACCAGCCAGTAGGAAAAGCCGCCGACGACGCCTGTAGCGAGGATCGCCGCGAAGGTACCGATATCTTCGGTCTGCGGCTGCCACTTCCAAACGATGACGACAACAGCGATGGCTGCGCCGCCAAGAGCATAGAAAAGCCAGTCGCGCCAACCAGTCAATTCGGCATAAAGGATAAGGGCTGCTGCCGGGAAGAATACGCTATAGCCGATGACGACCGCAAAAACCGGCACTGTTGAATAGAGGAACGGCCCCTCTGCGCCTATGAGTTGGGAACTGCCGAGAAGCAGCATGTTGAGAAAAAGCGATGCTGCCACGATGGCAAACACAAAGCCGAGAACGATGAGCGCGAAACGCAGAATGTAGAGCAGGAACTGGCTCAATCTTCACCATGCCCGGCGATCATCGCCGCCTCGAATGCAAGACGTTCGGTCTTTTTCATGCGTTCCGATTCCGACTTCAATTGGCCGCAGGCGGCCAGGATGTCCCGGCCGCGGGGTGTGCGTATCGGCGAGGCATAGCCGGCATTGTTCACGTAATCAGCAAATTTCTCGATCTGTTCCCAGTCGGAACACTGGTAGTTGACGCCCGGCCACGGATTGAATGGGATCAGGTTGATCTTGGCAGGAATGCCTTTGAGCAGGCGAACGAGTTCCTTCGCATCGTCGAGAGAATCATTGACGCCCTTGAGCATGACGTACTCAAACGTGATGCGCTTGGAATTGGAAAGGCTGGGGTAAGCCCGGCATGCGTCAAGCAATTCCTTCAGCGGATATTTCTTGTTGATCGGCACGAGCATGTCGCGCAGGTCGTCGTTCACGGCGTGCAGCGAGATAGCCAGCATCACGCCGATTTCCTCACCTGTGCGGTAAATCTCCGGCACCACACCAGATGTCGAGAGCGTGATGCGACGCTTCGACAAAGAGAGCCCGTCGCCGTCGGAGGCGATAAGGAGGGCCTTCTTCACATTTTCGAAATTGTAGAGGGGCTCGCCCATACCCATCATGACGATGTTGGAAACCTTGCGGCCCTCGGCCGGGACGATGGCGCCGTCTGGCGTGTTGCGATCCGGGAAATCGCCGAGCCGATCCCGGGCGATCAGCAATTGCGACAGGATCTCTTCCGCTGTCAGATTGCGCACCAGCTTTTGAGTTCCGGTATGGCAGAAGGAGCAAGTAAGGGTGCAGCCGACCTGGCTGGAAATGCACAGCGTACCGCGACCTTCTTCGGGGATGTAAACGGTTTCGATCTCGACCGGGCGTCCGGCACCGCGTGGCGGAAAGCGGAAAAGCCACTTGCGCGTGCCGTCGTTGGAGATTTGTTCTTCGACGATCTCCGGACGGGCAATGGTGAAATGCCGGGCAAGAAGCTCGCGCATGTCGCGCGAGATATTCAGCATGTCGGCAAAATCGGACACTCCGCGCACATATAGCCAGTGCCAAAGCTGTGCCACCCGCATCTTGACCTGCCGTTCCGGAACGCCGATGGCCAAGAGGGCTTCGCTCATTTCCGCACGCGACAGACCGATCAACGAAGGCATTTCTGCCAGCGAGGTGCGAAGGGCGTCGCGGGATTTGTCCCGGGCAACAGGATGTGTCAGGTCAAGCAATACGGACATGGGGTTTTCTAACGTTCTTATCGGAAGCGGGGCTCATATCACGTTCCAGGGCCCGCGTCACCTCCGGACACGAAAAGGCCGGACACTGCTGTCCGGCCTTGATTTGAAAAGCAGCGCTGGTGCCGACTATTTGCAGGTCGCTATCGCCTTCAAGGCGGCTGACACGCCCTTCAGCGAATAGGCATAGCTGGTCTTGGTACCGCGCTTTGAAACTGCGCTAATTGACATTTTCTGCCCGGAACGCAGAGCGGCGACGAGCTGCGGTTCCTCGGCGGCGTTCTCCATCCATCCGTGGCTGCCATTGGTGAACATCGAAAAGTTGCGATTGTCGATTGTCACGGTGACTTTCGAATTCTGTTGCAGATCATAGCCAGCCTTGAACTGCGGCTCAAAGTTCACATTCTGTCCGGGCTTCTGGCTCACCATGAAGAAGTTATCACCGTGATCAACGCTTGCTGGCTGCTTATCGATCGGGACGGACAAGACGTAGCAAACCTTGCCGTTGCCCTGCTGGTAGCTATAAGCACCCCACGCGTTAAACTGGCTAATCTGGCTTGGGGTCTGGGCAAGAGCTGTTCCTGTCAGCCCAAGCATGAGCACAGAGGTCGCTACGATTGATTTTCCAAACATTTTACCTACCAGTTTCTGTCGTACGCTTCACAACTCGTGAACCGGCAATGGTCCGGAAATATCCGGATGCCGCATTGTCCAGTTCGCTCCTCTTAATTTGACTTAATCTGGGTTACCAAACGGTGAAGACCGGGTCAAAAAAGCTGATCGAGAGCCGAGAAGGTCACATCCTAATCGAAGTCCCATTCGGAAACTCCAGCCAAACAAAAGCGGCGAGACTTTGACGCTTCCCACGATCACATCGTTGTGATCCGGTGTTTCTGGTTACGCCGGCAGGTTGAGCCGTTTACAGGCCGCCCTGCGGCGAGCTATCCCGATCCAAGTCTTCGAGTGCCTTCTTCGCTGCAGCGCGGTGGGCTGGCGTAATGTTGGTGCGAATTGCGGTCAAAGCCGCCATCAGAACGGCCATGTCATCGGTGAATCCGAGGCCAAGGAGAAAGTCGGGAATGAAGTCGAGCGGCAGAACAAAATAGGCCAGCGACGCCAAAAGAACTCCTCGCACTCTTGTCGGCGTTGCAGGATCGAGTGCACAGAAATAGCCAGCAATCACCTCGTCCAGGAATGGAATGGCCTTTGCTGCTTTGCTTGCTGTCTTCCAGAACCGCGCGCGGACACGCTCTTCGCGAGAACGCTGGTTGTCCTCGCTCCCCGGCTCAAGAATTTCGCCAATTTTAATGTCGTCCATCCCTCTTCCTTCAGGTTGCGTTTGAAGACATGGGTAGGCTCGCGGCCAGCTGCAAGAGTTTCGATCAAATTGCCGTGAATTTATCAGTTCCAGAGAGGATCCAGAACTCTGTGCTGGTGGAACGTAGCCAAGGCGCGGGTCTTACAGGTTGCGCATGATGGCTTTTCTTCATATCTGGCCGTAGATCAACTTCCGGTCACGGTGCCCTTATCTATGGAAATACCTCCCTTCCGCTCGGTTCTCTTCGTCTGTCTTGGCAATATTTGCCGGTCGCCCTTGGCAGAAGGCGTCTTCAGGACGGCGCTCGTAGCGTCGGGAAAAGCCGAGGGTGCAACTATCGATTCTGCCGGTACCAACGGATACCATACGGGCGAGACGCCGGATCAACGGTCCATTGCTGTCGCGAGCAGATATGGGATCGATATTTCACATCAACGTTGCCGGCAACTGACCGTAGAGGATTATGTTCGTTTCGATCTGATCGTCGGCATGGACCACGCCAATGTAGCCGCAATCGAGGCGCGCCGGCCCGTCAATGCTCGTTCAAGGATCGGGCTCTTCTATGAAATCGCGCTAGGCGAGAGCCGTCAAATTCCCGATCCGTATTATGGCACCAATGCCGATTTCGAGCGTGTCTACCGGATGATCCGGGCAGCTTCGGATGGTCTTTCGAAGCTGTTCTGACGCGTGGAGCGCGGTGCTTCAAGGGGCCACGCCTCCTCGACGATATAGGGCCCGCCACCAATCGAATCGCGCGACGACATCAACACGAACCGTCCAATCGTGAACGGTGCCGTGGCGAAGTTACCGCGCGAGGAGAGGTAATGCGCGACCTCTTCATTGCGCACATTGCGCAGTCGGGCGAGCGTCACATGTGGAGTGAATTTGCGCGGGTCGGCCGGCAGCATCAGGCGCTGGCATATACGTTCGATCTCGGCCTGCAGCGCCTGAATATCCGGCGATGGCGACACCCCGGCAAAGACGCTGTGCGGCTTTTTCGAACCGAACGCATTGACGCCGGAAAGCTTGAGAGTGAATTCCGGCCGCCGTATACGATCAAGCGCATTGGCTACTTCGTCGGCAACATGGCCTTCAACGTCGCCGATAAAACGCAATGTGATGTGATAGTTTTCGACGTCGATCCATCGGGCGCCTGGCAAACCACCGCGCAAGAGCGATAGTGAGAGAGCGGCGTCCCTCGGGATTTCGAGGGCAGTAAAGAGACGCGGCATAAGGCATCCTCCCCGAATCGAGTTGTAACTCTAGAGAATCATTGAATGAGTCCGGGAGCAAGGCGGAAAATCACATTCTTTTCCCGCGCGACAAATTGGCCACGCATGTCTTTGCTCTCCCCGAAGACGATTTCTTGGGAGCGACAGCGATTGCTACTGCGATATGGCAGAGCTGGTTTCCGCTATGGTCTTCTCGATGACGGGCATGAAGCCTTCGACCATCCTTGCGACACCCTTGGCATTGGGATGCATACCATCCTCCAGCTGCAATGATTTTTCAGTGGCCACACCCTCCATGAAAAATGGGTAGAGCGGCACATCATATTTATCGGCCAGACGCGGGAAGATTGCGTTGAACCTCGCTTCGTAGTCGTCGCCCATGTTGGGTGGTGCAAGCATGCCGGCGACAATGACCTGCACATTTCTCTGCTTCAGTTTCTCGATGATCTCTGCGAGATTCTTTTCACTTAGCTCCGGTGATATGCCGCGCAAAGCGTCGTTGGCACCAAACTCGAGAATGACGAGATCTGTCCCCTCCGGCACGGACCAATCGAGGCGGGAGAGACCGTCTGTTGTGGTCTCTCCGGCTACGCCGGCATTGGCAATCGTAACATTGATACCCTTTGCTCTCATGGCCTGCTCCAGCTGTGCGGTGAACGAGTCCTGCATCGGCAGCTCAAAGCCCGACATCAGGCTGTCCCCGAAACCAACAACTGTCAGCGGGTGGTCGGACACGCTTTTTTGATTGGCCAATGCCAAGGACGGCAAGGCAACAAGACCAAGTGAAACCAGGAATTGTATCAATGGTTTGAATCTCATTTTTGGGTACCCATATCTGACCAGCTGCAACCAGAGTCGGTGCCGACCATATCGCAAAGGAAGTCGTTTCGTGACTGAATCCGTCATCGCGCTTGATCACATTGAGTTGACACTAGGTACGGGTGCTTCCTCCGTCCATGTGCTGAAAGGTATCTCGCTGAACATCAATTCCGGCCAGTCCGTCGGCATTGTCGGGCCGTCCGGTTCCGGGAAATCCACCTTGCTTATGGTTCTTGCCGGTCTGGAACGTGTGGATTCCGGTTCTGTTCGGATCGCTGGCGAGAAGCTGGAGATCATGAATGAGGACGAGGCTGCAGCGTTTCGCGGCAAGAATATCGGCATCGTCTTTCAGTCCTTTCACCTCATTCCCAACATGACGGCGCTCGAAAATGTCGCTGTTCCCCTGGAGCTGGCTGGCAATCCTGATGCTTTTGCCGTTGCAGAGCGTGTCCTTGCGGCGGTCGGGCTTGCCGATCGCGTTACGCATTATCCGGGAGAGCTCTCCGGTGGCGAACAGCAGCGGGTTGCGATCGCCCGTGCCCTCGCACCTTCGCCAAAGATTCTCATTGCCGACGAGCCCACGGGGAACCTCGACACCGCGACCGGCAAGCAAATTGCCGACCTTCTGTTCGAAAAGCAGAAGGAACTCGGCCTCACTTTGGTTCTTGTCACCCATGACGCCACCCTCGCAGCGCGGTGTGACCGTGAAATCCGGGTCCGGTCCGGTTTGATCGAGGCGGACGAAGGCGCACCGGAACTGGCGAAAAGCGCATGAGTGACGTCTCGTCAATCCGCTCATCGCCATCGCTCAAACTGGCCCTGCGTTTTGCCTTGCGCGAAATGCGCAGCGGCTTGTCCGGGTTCTATATATTCCTCGCCTGCATCGCGCTCGGTGTGGCGGCCATTGGCGGTGTCAACTCGGTCGCCAATTCCGTGACCGCAGGCATCTCCACGCAGGGGCAAAGCATTCTCGGTGGTGATATCCGCTTTCAACTGAACCAGCGCGAAGTCACTCCCGAAGAGCGCGCATTTCTTGATGCCAAGGGCCGCGTCGCGGTCAGCGCCAATATGCGGTCCATGGCGCGACTAGTTGATGGATCCGACCAGTCGCTGGTCGAAGTAAAGGCGGTGGATAAAGCCTATCCGCTCTATGGCAAGCTGGAGACGGCGCCGGCACTCGACCACGAGGCGTTGTTCATTGAAAAGGATGGAGCGTTTGGCGCAGCCGTTGCCCAAATCTTTCTCGACCGGCTCAACCTCAAAATTGGTGACCACGTTCTGCTGGGATCGGCGACTTTCGAATTGCGTTCTATAATCACCAATGAACCCGATCTACTATCCGATGGTTTCGGTTTTGCGCCACGTTTCATGGTTTCGCTCGAAGGTCTCGCGGCTGCCGGCCTGGTCCAACCGGGCAGCCTCGTCGATCACAGCTACAAACTCGCGCTCCCTGCCGGTACGAGCGAAGCCGCGATCACGGCTATCCGCAATGAGGCGCGGCTCGAATTCCCAGAGGCCGGTTGGACCATACGTAGCCGGACCAATGCGGCCCCATCGCTCAGCGCCAATATTGAGCGGTTCTCGCAGTTCCTGACATTGGTCGGCCTGACAGCGCTGATTGTCGGCGGTGTTGGCGTCGCCAATGCGGTCAGGGCCTATCTCGACGGCAAACGCGGTGTCATCGCGACGTTCAAATCGCTCGGAGCGCCCGGCTGGTTTGTTATTGCGGTGTATCTGATCCAGATCACAATCATTGCACTTATCGGCATCGCTATCGGTCTGGTGATTGCGGCTATCATTCCCTATGCGGCCGGCTACGCCCTCAGGGATGTTCTGCCCATCGCAGCCAAGGGCGGATTTTATCCGGGTGCATTGGCGTGGGCGGCGTTGTTCGGACTCCTGACGACGCTTGCCTTTGCGATCCTGCCTCTCGGGCGTGCGCGCGATGTTCCGGCAACAGCCCTATTCCGGGAGCAGGGCTTTGAACAGCGGGGCTGGCCAAAGCTGTTCTATGTGGCCGTTGCTGCCGTCCTGATTGCCGTCCTTTGCCTGCTCGCCGTTCTCTTCGCCTATGACCGGAGGATAGCCGCGATATTCATCGGCGCAGTCGCGTTTTCATTCGTGGTTCTGCGAGCGGTATCGGGCCTGGTCCAATGGGCGGCACGCCGAGCGCCGCGAGTTCGTTCCACGGCACTGCGTCTTGCCATCGGCAATATCCACCGTCCGGGCGCCCTCACACCCTCTGTGGTCCTGTCTCTGGGTCTTGGACTGACCTTACTTGTCACGCTTGCGCTCATCGATGGCAGCTTGCGCCGGCAGCTGGCCGGCAACCTGCCGGAAAGGGCTCCAAACTTCTTCTTCGTCGACATCCAGAGCAAGCAGGTGGATCAGTTTACTAGTCTCGTGCAGAAGGCGGCGCCCAACGGCAAGATCGTAAGCGCGCCCATGCTGCGCGGCCGCATCGTTGCGTTCAACGGAACAGGCGTCGACAAGCTGACGATACCTCCGGAAGGGGCGTGGGTACTACGTGGCGATCGCGGGATAACCTATGCCCGGAACGTGCCGGAAAACTCCGAACTGACGCGTGGTACGTGGTGGCCCGCAGACTATTCGGGCGAGCCTCTTGTGTCGTTCTCTGCGGAAGAGGCCAACAATCTTGGCCTCAAGATTGGCGATACGGTGACAGTCAACGTGCTTGGCCGCAATGTCACGGCACGCATCGCCAATTTCCGCCAGCTGCAATGGGAATCGCTGGCCATTAATTTCGTTATGGTTTTCTCGCCGAATACCTTTGCCGGTGCCCCGCACGCCTGGCTGGCGACCCTGACCGACATCTCGTCGACACCACAGCAGGAGGCAACGGTCATGCGTGACGTGACCCGCGCGTTTCCGGCTGTCACCACTGTTCGCGTCAAAGACGCGATCACGATTGCCAACGAGCTCGTCGGCCAGCTGGCCGTTGCAATTCGTGCGGCGGCATCGGTGGCATTGATCGCCTCGATCCTCGTGCTCGGTGGTGCGCTGGCGGCAGGTAACCGGGCGCGCGTTCACGACGCGGTGGTTCTGAAGACTCTCGGCGCGACGAGACGAACGCTCATCAGGGCTTTCACCCTCGAATACATGCTGCTCGGTCTCGCCACGGCGGTTTTCGCACTCTTTGCTGGCGGTCTGGCAGCCTGGTACGTGATCGTCAGGGTCATGACACTGCCCGCATCCTTCCAGCCGGATGTCGCCGTCATGACCGTGATCATTGCGCTGGTCTTGACTGTCGGATTTGGCCTTGCGGGCACGTGGCGTATCCTTGGCCAAAAGGCGGCGCCAGTCCTGCGAAACCTCTGAAATCGTTAAAAGAGTGTAATTTTCGTTCGATTCATCGCCTTTTGGCCAATTACACGCATTCTTGAGTAAATCAGGTCTTGTTATGGATCGCACGAATCCCCATAATTTGTCCCAAGGCATGCTGGGGTCCCGCCAGCGGCGCCTGGGGATAAACCCGACACCCGACGGGACGAAGCAAATGAGGTTAATCATGGCTGACTATCGCAACATCCAGGCCCGTACTTCGGCCGGAGTGCGTGTGGACGCGGGGATCGATCAGGGTCTGCGCAGTTACATGCTGAAGGTCTACAATCTGATGGGGATCGGTCTTGCAGTGACCGGTCTTGCTGCTCTTGCAACTGTTTATTTCGCAACCACCAACGATGCGTCTCTTGCCGCGGCTCAATTGCCTAACGGTAAAATGCTGACAAATCTCGGCGTTGCGCTTTATGGCTCGCCCCTGCGCTGGGTTGTGATGCTTGCGCCGCTTGCCGCAGTGTTCTTCCTGAGTTTCCGCATCGAAAAGATGAGCGTGGCCGCGGCCCAGACTACCTTCTGGGCCTATGCCGCCCTTGTTGGTATTTCGCTGTCCTCGATCTTCCTCGTTTATACTTCTGGAAGCATCGTTCAGACGTTCTTTATCACAGCTGCGTCGTTTGGCGCGCTGTCACTGTACGGCTACACCACAAAGCGTGATCTGTCCGGTATGGGCTCGTTCCTGTTCATGGGCTTGATCGGCATCATCCTGGCTTCGCTGGTCAATATCTTCCTTGCGTCGAGCGCATTGCAGTTCGCAATCTCGGCCATCGGAGTGCTGGTCTTTGCCGGCTTGACCGCCTATGACACGCAGAACATCAAGGAAATGTATTACGAAGGCGATGCTGCGGATACCTATGGCCGCAAGGCAATCATGGGCGCGCTGCGTCTCTACCTCGACTTCATCAACATGTTCATGTTCCTGCTGCAGTTCCTGGGCAATCGCGAGTAATCGCTCGAACATGAATTGGGATCAGGGCAGCGGAAACGCTGCCCTTTTCTTTTGTGCGAGAGTTGTCCCAATTGGCGTCGCATGAAAATTTTCCGGCGTCGGCCCTTCAAATTATCGGCAAAGAGGCGCATGAAACAATCACGATTGATCCTTTGCCTGCGAAGCCCATGTCTCCATTAGAAACCCGCTCGGCTCGTCCTGCCGATCTTACCGTCATCACCGAAATCTATCGCGACGCTGTCCTTCATGGAACTGCGACTTATGAGATCGATCCGCCTGACTATGAGGAAATGGTGCGGCGATTTCATGCGATTACCGCTGAGGGTTTCCCCTATATCGTGTCGGAGATCGACGGCAAGGTAGCGGGCTATGCCTATGCAAGCTACTTCAGGACCAGGCCTGCCTATTGGTGGACCGTGGAGGACTCGATCTATATTGCGCCGGAGGCCAAAGGCAGGGGCCTTGGCAAGGCACTGTTGAAACAGCTGATCGTTGACTGTACCGCGCTGGGCTTTCGACAATTCATCGCCGTTATTGGAGACGGCCATGATAATTCGGCGTCGGTCAAACTACACGCCAGTTCTGGCTTCAAGTACTCGGGAACCATCAAGAGTTCAGGGTTCAAGCATGGCCGCTGGCTGGATACGGTGCTCATGCAGCTCGACATGAATGGCGGCTCCGAGACGTTACCCGGCAGGCCGCCACTGAGAGCATAGCCACATCGGCAGAGCCTATCCCCGCACGACGCTCAAACCCTTGTCGAATACCCGGAGCACTCGGTCGAGCTCATGGCCCCGTTTGAGGATGAGCCCGCTTGCTGCGATCACGCTATATGCGCCCTGCTTGCGGGCAAGCCTGGGGTTTTTCTCGACACGGAACATTGGCACTTCGCTGGTCCGACGAAAAATGGAGAAGACCGCGCGATCCATCAAATGATCAATGGCATAATCACGCCATTCACCTGCGGAAACCATGAAGCCGTATATATGGAGAATTTGATCAAGCTCGCGCCGGTTAAAGGTAACGGGCGGATCACCGGTGCGTACTAGAGAGATAAGTTTCGCCTGCTGTTGCGATTCATCGCCACTCGCATTGCTGTCCATCAATCAACCGCCTTAACTGTCGTGTGACACCTGGATGACATAAAGGTGACCTGTTCCGCTTGTTTTTACAAGGCCGGAATGATCGTGAAATGGGCAATAATTGGCTTTAGAATCGGTTTTTGATCGTTCTCACGAAGCAATACGGATTGATTCCAATGGTGATGATACGACATATTCTCGCCATAATCTGTTCGCATTGCCGCCCCATTCGAAACCCACCATCGGCACATGTTGTCTGAGACGGTTCGCCTCGAACAGCCCGATACCCCAAGCCCCCCGCCCAACGGGTTGGTTGGGTCCGAACCATTTAGTCTCCCTATTTGGCAACATGCCCCAATACCTCAGGCCGGATTTATCCGGCCTGTTTTTGTTTGGGGACCATTATAATCAGGATTTGGCGGCCATGATCGAAGCGCCGATAATTGGACCCGGCTTGCCTTCGCCGAGCATTTCCTGCAACAATACGGCACACCCGGTCGCCTTTTTGCTGGCGATCTCACTCAGCGGAATTTCAATTTGCTGGGCATTGCCATCCCACATCCCGACGGTTTCCATCGCCCGCACACTGTTGGAATAATTCACCTTGCGGCCAACATTCTCACCATCAGGTATGGCGACGATGGTTTCCCGATTAAAGTAGGCAAGCAGGACCCGGACCGGATTCTTTGTGGCCTGACCGGCGCCGATATCGATCAGCAAACGGTCGGGCGCAGTCTTGTCGATGGAAACGGGAACGGTCAGGCCAGTCCCCGTGTCGCGCATTTCCGAGATGCGCCTGCGAATTTTCTGTCCGTCCTGCCCGTTCACATGCTCACGGCCGTTGATAATCACTTGAGGTGTATAGATGCCATTCAGGCCAAGAGCAGTCCTGTAAGCGTTTTGGCGATCGGTATTTTCCGGCAGTGCAAGATTGTCCGTCCAGCCGCGATAGTCCCAATAATCGACGTGAAAGGCGAGGGCGACAACTTTCCCCTCCGTCGCGAGCTGTTTAAGAATGGCATCCGCAGGTGGGCAGGAGCCACATCCCTGGGACGTGTAGAGCTCGACGACGCCGTCTGGCTTTTTGCCGACATTCTCCGCACAGACCGGCAGCACATATGCGGCGGCCGCCAGAAGCGGAGCGCCAATCAGAATACGTCTGGACAGAGCGGGCAAAGGCACAGGTTCTATTCACTTCCCAATTTGAATGGGCTTGTTGTCGGATAAAATGATTGCGAGATGATTGATAGGAGCCGTGCGTCTCAAGAGGAAGTCACTTTGAGGTGAATTCGATCACGTTTCGCGGGCTCACCCAACAAAAAGACCGCCGGGCAGCCGGCGGTCTTTCTTCAGGGTCGGTCGGCTGCAGTTTACGCAGCCAGATCGCGCAGAACGTACTGCAAAATGCCGCCGTTCTTGAGGTATTCCAGCTCGTCGATGGTATCAATCCGGCAGATCAACGGGACCTGCTTGCTGCTGCCATCGGCATAGGTCACTGTGGCAAACGTCTTCTGACGCGGCTGGATCGAGGCCAGTCCCTCGATCGAGACGACTTCGTCACCCTTCAGTCCCAGGGATTGCCAGCTTGTGCCCTCTTCGAGAACGAATGGCACGATGCCCATGCCAACCAGGTTCGAACGGTGGATGCGTTCGAAGGATTGCGCAATGACGGCGCGTACGCCGAGCAGATTGGTGCCTTTAGCCGCCCAGTCACGTGACGAGCCATTGCCATATTCCACGCCGGCAAAGATCACGAGAGGAACACTCTCCGCACGATACAGCATCGCCGCATCATAGATCGGCATCTCTTCCTTGGAAGGATAGTGGATCGTGTAGCCGCCCTCGCGACCGTTTTCACCCAGCATGTGGTTGCGGATGCGGATATTGGCAAACGTGCCGCGCATCATCACCTCATGGTTGCCGCGGCGCGTGCCGTACTGGTTGAAATCCAGCGGAGCAACGCCGTGGTCGGTGAGATACTTGCCAGCCGGAGAAGCTGCCTTGATTGAACCGGCGGGCGAAATGTGATCGGTTGTGATCTTGTCGCCAAACAGGCCGAGAATGCGCGCTCCCTTGATGTCGTTTACCTTGCCGGGCGTCTTGCCCATGCCGACGAAGTAAGGAGGGTTCTGCACATAGGTCGACTGGTCATCCCAAGCGTAGGTCTGACCTGCCGGTACCTTGACAGCCTGCCAGTTCTCGTCGCCCTTGAACACGTCTGCATATTTTGCTGCAAACAGCTTGCGGGTGACGTTCTTGGTGATGAATTCCTGGATCTCGTGCGAAGACGGCCAGATATCCTTGAGGAACACCGGATTGCCGTTTTGATCCTCGCCGAGCGGCTCGGTCGTCAGATCCTTGGTCACGGTGCCAGCCAATGCGTAGGCAACGACGAGAGGCGGCGAGGCCAGGTAGTTTGCCTGCACGTCGGGTGACACGCGTCCCTCGAAGTTGCGGTTGCCGGAAAGCACGGCCGCAGCGATCAGACCCTTGTCGTTGATGGTCTTGGAGACCGGTGCCGGGAGCGGACCGGAATTGCCGATGCATGTCGTGCAGCCGAAACCAACGAGATTAAAGCCGAGCTTGTCGAGCTCCTTCTGCAGTCCGGCGTTTTCGAGATAGGCAGCAACCACCTGCGAGCCCGGTGCCAGCGATGTCTTGACCCATGGCTTGGACTTCAGGCCCTTGGCAGCGGCATTGCGGGCGAGAAGACCGGCCGCAATCAAAACGCTCGGATTGGACGTGTTGGTGCAGGAGGTGATTGCAGCGATGGCGACATCGCCGTGGCCGAGATCGTAGTCCTCGCCTTCGACAGCATATCGGGTGTCGAGCTGCGTGGTCTTCTTGTACTCGTTCTGCAGCGATTCATGGAAGCCGGATGCAATGCCCTCAAGCGCGATACGACCTTCCGGACGCTTTGGTCCGGCCATGGACGGCACAACGGTTCCAAGATCCAGCTCCAGCGTGTCCGTGAATACCGGATCGGCAGAGTCCGGCTCGCGCCACATGCCCTGTGCTTTCGAATAGGCTTCGACGAGGGCCAGGCGGTCTTCATCGCGGCCCGACATATGCATGTAGTTGATTGTCTCGCGGTCGATCGGGAAGAAGCCGCATGTTGCGCCGTATTCCGGGCCCATATTGCCGATGGTGGCACGGTCGGCCAGGGTCATGCTTTCCAAGCCAGGTCCGAAGAATTCGACAAACTTGCCGACCACACCCTTCTTGCGCAGCATCTGCACCACGGTGAGGACAAGATCGGTTGCTGTCACGCCTTCCTTGACCTTACCGGTCAGGCGAAACCCGATGACTTCGGGCAGGAGCATGGATACTGGCTGGCCGAGCATGGAAGCCTCGGCCTCGATACCGCCAACGCCCCAGCCGAGCACGCCGAGGCCGTTGACCATGGTTGTGTGCGAGTCGGTGCCAACGCACGTATCCGGATAGGCGACGGTTACACCGTCTTCTTCCTTGGTCCATACAGCCTGTGCCAGATATTCGAGGTTCACCTGGTGGCATATGCCTGTGCCGGGCGGAACGACGCGGAAGTTCTTGAATGCCTGCTGGCCCCATTTCAGGAAGCGATAACGTTCGCCGTTGCGCTCATACTCAAGATCGACATTGCGCTTGAAGGCCTGGGGATTGCCGAATTCGTCGACGATCACCGAATGGTCGATAACAAGATCAACCGGGACGAGCGGATTGATCTTCTCGGGATCGCCACCCAGATTGACCATGGCGTCGCGCATGGCTGCAAGATCCACGACTGCTGGAACACCGGTAAAGTCCTGCATCAGAACGCGCGCCGGACGATAGGCGATTTCTGCGCCGGCACTGCCGCGGTCGACAAGCCATTTGGCGACATTCTCGATATCCTTCTTGAAGACCGAGCGGTTGTCTTCAAAACGAAGCAGATTTTCGAGCAGGACTTTCATGGAGAACGGAAGTTTGGAGATGCCTTCCAAGCCGTTTTTTTCGGCTTCGGTCAAACTGTAATAGACATATTCCTTATCCCCCACGGAGAGGGTTTTACGGCATTTGAAACTGTCAATCTGAGACATTTTTCGTTCGTCCTTATGCTGAGGCCTAACCCGGGACGAACGCCTTTGCCGCGTTTCAAGGACGCGCTAAGGTGCGGGTGCAGTCATTTCCGCTGTCCGTCCCGCAACAGGTCCAAAAACGGAACCCGTATCGAGATCGGCCAAAAATGGTTTCCACACCGACCGCTGGCATGGTTGCCAGCTATATAGAGTTTTTCGTCGATCTGTGCCAGACCGATGTTCGTCAAAAATGCGTGCTGCGTCGAAATGATCACGCGGCATTTGGGGTTGGAAAAAAAGCAGGACATTCATGCGGCTGGTTGCGGAAAACTTGGGCGGAGAACGAGGCGGCGAGCGATTGTTTTCCGGCCTTGATTTTGCGGTTTCCGCCGGCAACGCGCTGCTTGTCACGGGACCAAACGGTGCAGGAAAATCCACCCTGCTCCGAATCATTGCCGGGCTTCTCGTGCAGGCCGAGGGCGCCGTTCATCTGGAATCACCGCCGCAGCCATATGAGAGCCTTGTCGCCGCCACGCACTACCTTGGCCATCTGAATGCGATGAAGCCGGTTCTCAGCATCGATGAAAATCTGCGTTTCTGGCAGTCGTTCAACGGCGCCGGACGATGTTCCATTGTGGAGGCGCTCGAACGCGTTGGCCTCGCGGATATCGGCCATTTGCCGTTCGGGTATCTTTCGACCGGTCAAAAGCGCCGCGCCAGTATTGCCCGACTGCTGATCAGTGATCGTCCAGTATGGCTGCTGGATGAACCGACTGCCGGCTTGGACAAGGCATCGGAGATGCAGTTCACCGGGTCGATGCAACAGCACCTTGCTGGTGGCGGGATCATTGTCGCCGCGACGCATCTGCCGCTAGGGCTTGCAGCGAAAGAACTTTCCTTGGGGGCGGCCGCGTAATGGGAGCCTTATTCATTCGCGATATCCGGTTGGGGCTGCGCGCGGGAGGTGGTGTGCTGATCGGCATCCTGTTCTTCCTCGCGGTGATCGCAGTCATTCCCTTCGGTGTTGGTCCCGATTTGAAACTGCTCGCCCGCATTGGTCCGGCCATGCTGTGGATCGGCGCACTGCTTGCGACACTGCTCGGCCTCGACCGGCTGTTTCAGGCAGACAGGGATGATGGATCGCTGGATCTTTTGATCATGGCGCAAGAGCGGCACATGCTGGCACTCACCATTCTGGTAAAGTGCCTGTCGCATTGGACTGTAAGCGTCCTGCCGCTGGTGATCGCCTCGCCGCTTCTTGGTCTGTTCATGAATATGGAGCCGCCGGCGATCGGAGCGACGACACTGACGCTGCTCGTCGGAACACCAGCGATCACGTTGATTGGAGCTGTGGGGGCGGCCGTCGCCGTTTCACTGCCGCGCGGCGGCCTTCTTGTCTCGGTGATCATCCTGCCGCTGACCATACCGGTGCTGATTTTTGGTGTATCTGCGTCCTATGGCGCAGTTGAAGACCCGGCACCGTTTCTGGCACCCTTCCTTATTCTCGCTGCGATTACCCTGTTTTTTGCGGTACTGGGACCGTTGGCAGCTGCCGCAGCGCTGAAATCCTCGACGGACTGACAGAGGAGTGAATTGCGAAAAGGGCACCAGAAAGCTAAGAGAACATCATGAGTGATGCTGTTTCCAAGACTGGACGATGGATCGACCTGGCCAATCCAACCAGGTTTTTGAGCCTCGCCGGAGCCATTTTGCCATGGCTTGGCGGGTTGACCGCGCTTGTACTTGCCATTGGTTTCTGGTTGTCCATGCAGGCGCCAGACGATTACCAACAGGGCGCGACCGTCAAGATCATGTTCATACATGTGCCTTTCGCCTGGCTCTCGATGATGTGCTACACCATCATGACGATTGCGGCGCTCGGCACGTTGGTCTGGCGGCATCCCCTGGCCGATGTATCCGCCAAGGCCGCTGCGCCAATCGGCGCGGTATTCACCGCGCTTGCGCTGATCACCGGCTCGCTTTGGGGCAAGCCGATGTGGGGCACCTGGTGGGTCTGGGACGCGCGGCTCACCTCGGTTTTCGTACTCTTTCTGATGTATCTCGGCATTATCGCGCTCACCCGCGCCATGGATGACCCGGCGAAATCGGCCAAAGCGACAGCTATCCTCACGCTGGTTGGGTTCATCAACATTCCCATCATCAAGTTTTCGGTCGATTGGTGGAACACGTTGCACCAGCCCGCATCGGTGTTGCGCATGGGCGGTTCGACCATCGACCCGTCATTGCTTTGGCCACTGCTGGTGATGGCTGTTGGCTTCACCCTGCTGTTCTTCACGATGCACATCATGGCGATGCGCAATGAAATCTGGCGCCGCCGGGTCATTGCAATGCGCCGAGTCGCTGCCCGCAGCGCGGAACGGAGGCCAATGACACAAGAGGGGGGGCAATGATGGGTCATACCGCTTTCATCCTCGCGTCCTACGGCGCAAGCTTTGTTGTTCTTGCCGGCTTGATCGGATGGATATTTATGGATCAGCGTATTCAGCGTCAGGCCCTGCAGGAGCTTGAATCACGCGGCGTCCGCCGCCGGTCGGAGACAAAGGCGGATAGCGCATCGTGACCGGACAGGATCAAGTCGAAAAGACCCCGGCAAAACGCAGTTCGCTGTTCGTGTTTCTGCCGCTCATTCTCTTCGCTGCACTTGCGGGCATATTCGCGTTCCAGCTGGCCTCCGGCCGCGATGAATCCGTTATCCCATCCGCCCTGATCGGCAAGCCAGCGCCAAACCTGTCGTTACCTCCGGTCGAGGGTCTCCTGAAAGACGGGCAGCCGGTACCCGGCCTTGATCCCGCGGGTTTCAAGGGGCAGGTCACTCTCGTCAACGTCTTTGGTTCCTGGTGCTTGCCCTGCCGGGTTGAGCATCCGCTGCTGATGCAACTTGCGCAGGACACTCGAATTCGTCTGGCTGGCTTGAACTACAAGGATAAAACCGAAAACGCGCGGAGTTTTCTCGACGAACTTGGCAACCCCTATGCGATGATTGGTGCAGACAACAATGGGCGCGCAGCAATCGAATGGGGTGTCTATGGCGTGCCGGAAACCTTCCTGGTCGGTCGCGATGGCAACGTCGTCTACAAGCACGTCGGGCCGTTCACCGCAGAGTCTATCCGTGACGATCTGATGCCTGCGGTCGAAGCCGCGCTCAAGGCGAAGTAAAAACGGTTCAGTTTTGCAGCATGGCATAGTGCCGTACCCAGCCCGCAGCTCGGGTTGCTGCGGTCGCCGTGCTGTCGTAGGCATGGGTGAGGGGGACGGTGATCATCCGGTAGCCAAAGCTGGTCTTTGTCGCAACCGTAACCGGCGCATCGATCGGCGTGCCAACGGCCAAGGTCTCGATCGGCCGGTCGGCCGCAGGCGCTGGCACCGTGAAAGACCGGCTGGCGACTGCTGCCCCCGGTGTAGATCTCTCCGTGCACGTGGCAGTGATCAGCGGATAGTCGGCCTTGGTGTTCCGACGAATCTCACTTTCAAGATCGGCGCGGCAGCGCTCGACGCTGGTCCAGCCGGCATCCGCGGTCTTGATATATTCGCAGATTTTCGCATCGCAGTCGCAACCCATCAGGGTCATTACGATGAGAGCCGTTTTCATGGGGTCGCGCTTTCTCAGAATTCGTTGCCGGCACCGCAATTCTTGAGCGCGGATCGCGGCGGGATTTCGTCGCGATCAGGTGTAAATTATGGCCGTTTGGCGGATTTACTTATCCTTGCTTGCCGCTTTTTCGGGCGTTGCCTGTTCGATCGAATACTTCATGACCAATGGCATCTGCGCAAAGGTGAAGAGCAGTGTAATCGGCATGGTGCCCCAGACTTTGAATGCGACCCAGAAGTCCGTCGAGAAACTGCGCCAGACCACTTCGTTCAACACGGCAAGGAAAAGAAAAAATACGCCCCAGCGCAGGGTCAGCTTACGCCAGCCCTCAGCGTTGAGCTTGAAGGCGCTATCGAACACATAACCGAGCAAGGATTTTCCGAAATAGAGCCCACCGAGCAGAATGACACCGAACAGCGTGTTGACGATGGTCGGCTTCATCTTGATGAAGGTCTCGTTGTGCAGCCAAAGCGTGAGCGCGCCGAACACCAGAACGACGATGCCGGAGACCAACGGCATGATCGGCAGGCTGCGGGTGAGGATCCAGGAAACAGCAAGGGCAATTGCCGTGGCGGCCATGAAAAGGGCAGTGGCGATGAAAATGGGCTCGCCAATATTGGACAAACCGGGAAAGCGCTCGATCAGCCATTCACCACGCGCATTGGCAAAGAAGAAGACCATGAGGGGTCCAAGTTCCAGCGCAAGTTTCAACAGGGGCTGGATCTCCTTGCGCGCCGGATCGGACGGATCGCGTTCGAATACGGATTCTTCCATCATGCAACTCCCGCAATGGCTTTGGCAAAATCTCTAGCGGCGAAGGGCTCGAGGTCATCGACCTGTTCGCCCACGCCAATGAAATAGACGGGCAGTTTGTGCTTCGCCGAGATGGCAACAAGAATGCCACCTCGTGCCGTGCCGTCAAGTTTGGTCATGACCAGACCATTGACACCGGCGATGTTCTTGAAGATCTCGACCTGGTTGAGCGCATTCTGGCCCGTTGTCGCGTCTAGCGTCTGCAGCACCGTGTGGGGTGCCTCGGGATCGTTCTTACCAAGAACGCGAACGATCTTCGCCAGTTCGTCCATCAATTCCGCCCTGTTCTGCAGTCGGCCGGCCGTATCGATAATCAGTACGTCGCTTCCGGCTTCCTTCGCCTGCTTCCAGGCATCGAAGGCAAGCCCCGCAGCATCCGCACCAAGCTTGCTCGAGACGACGGGCGCCCCGGTACGCTTGCCCCATATGTGCAACTGCTCGATGGCTGCGGCGCGGAACGTGTCGCCAGCGGCCAGCATGACATTGAGGCCGCCTGCGGTCAGTTTCGCGGCCAGCTTGCCAATCGTCGTCGTTTTCCCCGTGCCGTTGACACCAACGACGAGGATGACATGCGGCTTGTGCGAAAGATCAAGCTCCAGCGGCTTGGCCACCGGCCCCAGCACCTTTTCGATCTCCGACGCCATGATGGTGCGGACTTCTTCCGTGCTGATGTCCTTGCCGTAACGCGTGGCGCTCAAGCTGTCGGTGATGCGGATTGCAGTTTCCATGCCGAGATCGGCCTGGATGAGGACGTCTTCCAGATCCTGCAGCGTGTCCTCATCGAGCTTGCGCTTGGTAAAGATGCCTCCGATGGAATCGCCCAGTTGCTGCGACGAGCGCGACAGTCCCTTGCGCAGGCGTTCGAACCAGGCGAGGCGCTTTTCTGGCGCAACAGGAATTGGTTCGTCGGCTTGCTTTTCCTCGACCGTCCTGCTGACGGTCACTTTGGATGGCGATTGTTTCGCCGGAGTGGGGAGAGGTTCGGCAACCTCTGCGGTCGGAGCCTCCGGCGCTGGAACTGCGACCGGTTCGATCTCGACTTCGTCCATCGGCAATTCGACGGCCTCGGCGGAGATTTCTGGCGTCTCGTCGACGACCGTTTCTTCTTCAGGAGCCGTTGTTTCGGCCGGCTGTACTGGTGGCACGAATGCGGGTGGGGATTCAACCTCTGCGACACCGGCCTCTTCGGCCGTAGTTACATCGATTTCGACCTGATAAATGATGGCCGGTTCGATCTCCGGCAGGAGATCGGGTTCCGGCGCAGGTTCATCAATGGCTTCGCGCTCAGCAAAAGCCCCACGATCTTCAACCCGTTCGTCTGCAACCGCTTCAACATCGTCTGCGACAGGCAGCGCTTCCTCAGCTGCCGTGTCTTCATAGGTCTGCTCGACCGTTGGAAGTGCCTCCTTCGGATGAAGGACTTCCTCGGCCGGAACCTCTTCGACCTCTTTCTTGCCGAAGGAAAAAATCTTCTTGATGAAACCCAGAGCCATGAATGCTGCTTTGCTTGCTAAATGTTTATGCTGCGCGCCGATTGCCGCTATCTCTGGCCAGCAGCTTGTCGCCGTCATGCCCGTCTATGGTGCGCGTGGTGATATGGCCCGGTGTCCCGCCGTCAACACCGACAAGGGTGAACCCTTCCGTACGGCCGATGCCTTCGCGTTCAATGAGAATTTTTTGCCCCGTACCGACCAGACTTTCCAGGTGGCTGCGATAGGCCGCATCACCGGCAGCGCGGAGCCGCGAGGCACGCGCCTTCACGACCTGCCTGTTGACCTGCGGCATGCGCGCAGCGGGTGTGCCTTCACGCGGGCTGAACGGAAAAACGTGCAGATGCGTCAAGCCGCATTCCTCGACGATCCGGATGGAATTTTCGAACATCTCATCGGTCTCGGTCGGAAAGCCGGCAATGATATCAGCGCCGAAGACGATGTCAGGACGTATGCGGCGGACATTCTCGCAGAACTCGATCGAGTCTTCGCGCAGGTGCCGGCGCTTCATGCGCTTCAGGATCATGTTGTCGCCCGATTGCAGCGACAGATGCAGATGAGGCATCAACCGGTTCTCGTTTGCGAGCGCTTCCATCAGATCCTCGTCGGCCTCGATTGAGTCGATCGACGAAAGGCGCAGCCGCTGCAAGTCCGGTACTTCCCTGAGTACGGTCTTCACCAGCTTGCCCAGCCGCAAGTTTCCCGGAAGATCCGGTCCATAGCTGGTCATGTCGACGCCGGTCAGCACCACTTCATTGTAGCCGTTACCGACCAGCCGTTTCACCTGTTCGACCACGCCGCCCATCGGGACAGAGCGGGAATTGCCGCGGCCGTAGGGAATGATGCAGAAGGTGCAGCGATGATCGCAGCCGTTCTGCACTTGGACAAAGGCCCGGGCGCGGCCCTCGATCGCGTCGACCATATGCGATGCGGTTTCGCGCACCTCCATGATGTCGTTGACGCGGACTTTTTCGAACTGGTTGACACCGAAATCCGGCAGCATGCGGTAGGAGTTGGATTTCAGCTTTTCCTCATTGCCGAGGACAAGGTCGACTTCGTCCATTGCAGCGAAATCGTCGGCTCCGGTCTGTGCGGCGCACCCGGTAACGATGATGCGTGCATCGGGGTTGTCGCGGCGTGCTTTGCGAATTGCCTGCCGCGCTTGGCGCACCGCTTCGCTGGTGACGGCACAGGTGTTGAAGATGATGGCACCGTTTTCCAGCGTGCCGAGGCCGGCCGCATCGGCTTCGCGCTTCATCACTTCGGATTCATAAGTGTTGAGGCGGCACCCGAAGGTAACGATGTCGACTGCCATCAGGCGGCTCCCTGCGATGGCGTTTCGTCGCGCTGCCATGCACCGGTTTGTGGATCGAGGGATCCGGAGAACTCCCATTCGGCCGGGCCGGTCATGATCACATGATCGTTTTCAAGCCACTCGATCAGCAAAGGTCCGCCCGGAACGGTAACCGTGACGGTCCGGTCAGTGCGCCCCGTGCGCACGGCCGAAACGGCAGCGGCGCAGGCAGCCGAGCCACAGGCGCGGGTCAGCCCGGCGCCGCGTTCCCAGGTGCGCAAGGTAATGGCATGACGGCTGGTCACATGAGCAATGGAAATGTTGGCGCGCTCGGGAAAGATCGGATGGTTTTCGAGGAGAGGCCCGAACCGTTCCATATCGTAGGTCCAGACGTCCTGGTCGACCCAGAATATTGCATGCGGATTACCCATGCTGGCAACCGAAGGCGAATGCAGGACCGGCGCATCGATCGGGCCAATTTGCAACTCGATCTTGCGCGTGTCATGAAACGGTTCTGCCAGCGGAATGTCCTGCCAGTCGAAGCGCGGCATCCCCATGTCGACCGAGATCTGCCCGTCCGGATGTTCCTGGGCGGTCAGAATGCCGGCGATGGTCTCGAATGTGAATTCGTGCTTGCCCGTTTCGGAACTCAGTGCCTGGACGACGCATCGCATGCCGTTGCCGCAGGCCTGGGCCTGCGTACCGTCAGAATTGATGATCTCGATATAGGCTTCCGTGCCGTCGGTTCTGGCGGAGTGAATGGCCATGATCTGGTCAAATTTCGTCGCCGTATCGCGATCGAGCGCGATGGCCGCCTCCGGCGTAATCCGGTCCGCACGTCCGCGCATATCGGCAACGATAATTTCGTTTCCGAGCCCGTTCATCTTTGCAAATTGCGCGTGCGCCACCATGCTCGTCGTAAGCCCTTGGATACTATTTCTGGTCGTAGAGGGCTTATATGGCGGAAAAGGGGAGGAAATGCCAGTGCCAGCGCAAATCAAAGCTGCGTTCAGATGGCACGGGCTCGACGTTCTGATAATGAATCAATGCGGCTCATGGGCGTCGGCGACGCCGCGCAGCCAATAGCCTGCCGCCTTGACCCATTCGCCATTGAAGCCGCGCTGTTCGACAAGATGACTGCGCACGGCTCTGGAGATGCTGCTTTCACCGGCGATGAAGGCATAGCAGTCGCCCTCAGGTAAGTTGAGCTGTGCGATGGTCTGGAGCAGCAGATCATTGTTGCCAGCCTCGGCACCATTGCGATGCACCCAGAAGATTTCCGCCCCGGCATCCGTCCTTAATGCCTGCTCTGCTTCCTTACCGGCAACCTCGATGACGGCAAGGGCGCGTGCCGTAGTGGGCAACTCTTCAAGACGGCGACCGATCGCGGGCAGGGCGGTTTCGTCGCCGGCGAGCAGATACCAGTCGAAGGCGTCCGGAATGATCATGGAGCCGCGCGGGCCACCGATCACGATCTTTTGGCCGATTTCCGCCTGCGCTGCCCAGTTTGAGGCAGGGCCGTCGCCATGCACAACAAAGTCGACGTCGAGGGTGTTCGATGCTGCATCGTAAGAACGCGGTGTGTAATCGCGCATTTCCGGACGGGGCTTGTCGGTAGGGAATGTGAGACCGTCGGGGCCGAGTATCGGCAAAACCGGTTCACTGCCGGCAGTTGGGAAGAAAATCTTGATGTGGTCGGCATAGCCGGGGCTGGTAAAGCCTTGCAACTCGTCGCCCGCAAGCGTCACGCGCAGCATGAGTGGGGTGATATGTTTGATCGCCTGAACTTCGAGCCGCCGCAGGCGGGTCTCATGGCGGATTCTTTGGGGAGATTTATTTATGAGTGTCATTGTCAACAAATATCGCGACGCACTCATCGTTTCAATTGGGGTTCTCACACATTTCCGTTATACGGGTGAGAATTTGTATAAGACTTTATTCACTTTGAAATGATTGAATTGGTTAATGTCGTCGATTCTTGCTATCGAAGACAGATGCTGGAGAGTGTGGCGATATTGTCATTTCAGCCATTTTTTGATGGTCCAGGCGCGAGAAACGGCCAAATATGACCGGATTTTCTAATGCGCGGGTTGAAATTTTGCCAAGATCGCCATTGTGTATGGTTAAGAACCCAAATGGAATCGCAATCCTCACATGGATGCGCAGATGGAGAACTGAGGTTATGGGGACTTTGAAAGTCAATTTGCTGACCGTTGCCGCTGTCGGCATGGTGATGGCGGGATGCCAGAGTTCACGAATGGACCCCGTCTCGACCGCACCCGCGCCACTTCAGGCCGCGCCCTCGGGCGCAGTCAGCCAGAGCCAGTTGCCGCCACCCGGCGGTGCCAATCAGTTCCCGACCGCCCCAACGACGGGCACCGCGGCACCGGGCACACAAGGCAATACCCAGGTCGCGGCCTTGCCACCGGCAAACGCTCCGGACCTTACGGCCAGCAGTGTCGCCGGCGTCTGGAATGCATCGATGGGTGGACAGAGCTGCAAGATTGCAACGCCACAGACAAAGTTCGGCCAGGGGTACCGTGCGGGTCCGCTACGCTGCCCGGGTGAGCTTGCCAACCTTTCGTCATGGGCGGTCAGCGGTAAGCAGCTTGTCCTTTACGACGCTGCTGGCGGCACTGTCGCGCGCCTCTATTCGTCGGCGCCGTCCAAGTTCGACGGCCAGACATCAGGCGGGCAGAATCTAAGCCTGTCACGCTAAACAAGGAGCGCGCTTTTCTTAAGCGCGCCCGGAGACTGTATTGTCGCACGATAATCTGAAAGTCTTCCCCTCCGTGCGCGAGCGCTACGATGCGCTCGTGCAGGCAGGGGATATTGATGTGGATCCGGCACAACAGCAGCTGGCTGACCGTTTTGATCTGCTGATCCGGGAGCTCGCGACAACGCGGCTCGCCACCAAGTCAAGTGCGCTGGGCTGGTTGTTCAGTCGCCGTGCGCCGCGTCGCGAGATCATCAAGGGTCTCTACATTCACGGTGAGGTCGGGCGCGGCAAGACGATGCTGATGGATATGTTTCACCAGCTCGTGCCGGCCAAACGCAAGCGCCGCGCGCATTTTCTTGATTTCATGGCCGATGTGCACGAGCGCATCAATGCTCACCGCCAGGCATTGAAAAACGGTGAGACCAAGCAGGATGATCCCATACCGCCCGTAGCCGACGCGCTGGCGGAACAGGCGTGGGTTTTGTGTTTCGATGAATTTACTGTGACGGATATTGCTGACGCAATGATCCTGTCACGGCTGTTCCGTGCGCTTTTCGAGCGCGGCGTTGTGCTCGTCGCCACCTCAAATGTCCAGCCAGACGATCTTTATCGCGACGGACTCAATCGCCAGCTTTTCCTGCCGTTCGTAGAGCTCCTGAAAACGCATGTGGATGTCGTCAATCTCGACGCCCGCACAGATTACCGCCTGGAGAAGCTGAACCGTTTGCCGGTTTATCTTTCACCTCTGAATGAAGAAACTGACCGGTTGATGAACGAGGCCTGGCACGCAGCAACGAGCGGAGCCATCGTGGTGCAGGATAGCTTGAAGGTGAAAGGCCACACCGTGCTTATCCCGCAGGCCGCGCCACATACGGCCGCAGCTCGCTTTACGTTCGCGGATCTCTGTTCCAAGCCGCTCGGTGCTGCAGATTACACCGCGATTGTCCAGCATTACCGAACCATCTTCATCGATGCCGTGCCGATCCTGGATTATCCAAGGCGGAATGAGGCCAAGCGGTTCATCATCCTGATCGACATTCTATATGACCAAAACGTCCATCTTGTGATCTCTGCGACCGCGTCTCCGGACAAGCTTTATGCGGCGAAGTCGGGAACCGAGGCGTTCGAATTTGACCGGACGGCGTCGCGGCTTTTTGAGATGCAGAGCGAAGAGTATCTGGCCGTAACCGGCAAGCTCAGTCCAGTCGCAGAGGCGCGTTCCGCCGAGGGCTGAACGTGTGGTTTTTGGGTCTTGCAGACCTCCATATTTTCATCAATTTGATATGTTGTTTATGGTAGAATTAGTAGACTTTTGCATTGCTGCTATTCGAAATATTTGACGTTTACGTAAATCCCATTAAATCTAAACGATTGAATTTATTGAGGCGAAAATTTTCGGTTGAGTTATTTTGCAAAGGGGAATATTCGAACGTCCCAACGCGAAGGCATGTGGTGTGAGGTTTGCCGTCTGGCGGTCCGACTATCGAATATGTTCTTTGGCGTCCGTCAAGACTTCAGATCAGGGAAGCAACCAGCATGGCACGTAACAAAATCGCCCTCATCGGTTCAGGCATGATCGGTGGAACGCTTGCACATTTGATCGGGCTCAAGGAGCTCGGTGACATCGTGCTTTTCGACATCGCAGAAGGCATACCGCAGGGCAAGGGACTGGACATCGCCCAGTCGTCGCCTGTTGACGATTTCGACGCGAAGCTCGTCGGCGCCAATGACTATTCGGCTATTGAGGGCGCGGATGTTGTCATCGTTACTGCAGGCGTACCGCGCAAGCCGGGCATGAGCCGCGATGACCTTCTCGGCATCAACCTCAAGGTCATGGAGCAGGTTGGCGCGGGCATAAAGAAGTACGCCCCCGGCGCTTTCGTGATCTGCATCACCAATCCGCTAGACGCCATGGTCTGGGCACTGCAGAAGTTCTCCGGCCTGCCGAAGAACATGGTTGTCGGCATGGCCGGCATTCTCGATAGCGCACGCTTCCGTTATTTCCTTGCTGACGAGTTCAAAGTCTCCGTTGAGGATGTCACGGCCTTCGTTCTCGGCGGCCACGGCGATTCCATGGTACCGCTCACCCGCTACTCGACCGTTGCCGGCATCCCTCTGCCGGATCTGGTCAAGATGGGATGGACCAGCCAGGAGAAGCTCGACCAGATCGTCCAGCGCACCCGCGATGGTGGCGCCGAGATCGTCGGCTTGCTGAAAACCGGCTCTGCGTTCTATGCGCCTGCGTCCTCGGCAGTTCAGATGGCCGAGGCTTTCCTGAAAGACAAGAAGCGCGTGCTGCCAGTCGCGGCTCACCTCTCGGGCCAATATGGCGTCAAGGACATGTATGTCGGCGTGCCGGTCGTGATTGGCGCAGGCGGTGTCGAGCGCATCATCGAAATCGACCTCAACAAAACCGAAGAAAAGGCCTTCGAAAATTCCGTCGCTTCTGTCGCCGGTCTTTGCGAAGCCTGCATCGCCATCGCGCCGAACCTCAAGTAATCCGGCCTGAATTCATCCTGAAACGATCCTGACCATGCTTGCCAGGATTCTTCGTAAAGGAAATTAGATAATGAATATTCACGAATACCAGGCCAAGCGTCTGCTGCACAGTTTTGGTGCGCCGATTGCCAATGGCGTCGCCGTCTACTCGGTCGAACAGGCGGAAGAGTGGGCAAAGACGCTCCCCGGACCCCTCTATGTGGTCAAGAGCCAGATTCATGCTGGTGGTCGCGGCAAGGGCAAGTTTAAGGAACTCGGCCCCGATGCGAAGGGCGGCGTTCGCCTGTCGCGGTCGGTCGAGGAAGTCGTCGCCAACGCCAAGGAAATGCTGGGCAACACGCTTGTGACGAAGCAGACCGGCCCGGCGGGCAAGCAGGTCAATCGCCTTTATATCGAAGACGGCGCCGACATCGAGCGCGAGCTGTATCTGTCGATCCTCGTCGACCGTTCTGTTGGCCGCCCGGCCTTTGTTGTTTCCACGGAAGGCGGCATGGACATCGAAGCGGTCGCCCATGACACGCCGGAAAAGATCCTGACCGTGGCGATTGATCCGGAAAACGGTGTAACCGCCGAAGACACCGCGAAGATCAATGACGCCTACGGCCTCACCGGCGAAGCGCGGAAGGACGGGGAAGTGCTGTTCCCGATCCTCTACAAGGCCTTCACCGAGAAGGATATGAGCCTGCTCGAGGTCAACCCGCTGATCGTCATGAAGGATGGCCGTCTGCGCGTACTCGACGCCAAGGTATCATTCGACGGCAATGCACTGTTCCGTCATCCGGACGTGGTCGAGCTGCGGGACGTGACGGAAGAAGACGACAAAGAAATCGAAGCATCGAAATATGATCTCGCCTATGTCGCCCTCGACGGCAATATCGGCTGCATGGTCAATGGCGCCGGTCTCGCCATGGCAACGATGGATATCATCAAGTTGTATGGTGCTGAGCCGGCTAACTTCCTCGACGTTGGCGGCGGAGCCAGCAAGGAGAAGGTAACGGCAGCATTCAAGATCATCACTGCCGATCCTGCGGTCGAAGGCATCCTGATCAATATTTTCGGCGGCATCATGAAGTGTGACGTCATTGCCGAAGGCGTGATCGCAGCTGTCAAGGAAGTCGGCCTCAAGGTTCCGCTGGTCGTTCGTCTCGAAGGCACCAATGCTGTACTCGGCAAGAAGATCATCAATGAAAGCGGCCTCAATGTCGTCTCCGCCGATGATCTCGATGACGCCGCGCAGAAGATCGTCAAGGCCGTGAAGGGAAACTAAGGCATGTCTATTCTCGTCAACAAAGACACCAAGGTTCTCGTTCAGGGCCTGACCGGCAAGACCGGTACATTCCATACCGAACAGGCTCTGGCCTATTACGGCACGCAGATGGTCGGCGGTATCCATCCGAAAAAGGGTGGTGAGACCTGGGACGGCAAGCTGCCGACCGGTTCGAACGCCCAGCTCCCGATTTTCGCCTCCGTTGCCGAAGGCAGGGACCGCACCGGCGCCAATGCCTCTGTGATCTATGTTCCGCCAGCAGGCGCCGCAGAAGCCATTATCGAGGCGATCGACGCGGAAATTCCGCTGATCATCTGCATCACTGAGGGTATCCCGGTCATGGACATGGTGAGGGTCAAGGCTCGCCTTGACCGCTCCACATCGCGTCTGATCGGCCCGAACTGCCCGGGCGTGCTGACACCGGAAGAATGCAAGATCGGCATTATGCCGGGTAACATCTTCAAGAAGGGTTCCGTGGGTGTTGTATCCCGCTCCGGAACACTTACCTATGAAGCTGTGTTCCAGACCACCAATGAAGGCCTTGGCCAGACCACCGCTGTCGGTATCGGCGGCGATCCTGTGAAGGGCACGGAATTCATTGATGTACTGGAAATGTTCCTTGCCGACGAAGCGACGAAATCGATCATCATGATCGGTGAAATCGGTGGCTCGGCCGAAGAAGATGCAGCGCAGTTCCTTGCCGACGAAGCAAAGCGTGGCCGCAAGAAGCCGATGGCCGGTTTCATCGCCGGACGCACGGCTCCTCCCGGACGCACGATGGGCCATGCCGGTGCCGTCATTTCCGGTGGCAAGGGTGGTGCGGAAGACAAGATCGCGGCCATGGAAGCTGCGGGTATCCGCGTGTCGCCGTCGCCTGCGCAGCTTGGCAAGACATTGGTCGAAGTCCTCAAGGGCTAAGATCGACATAACAGACATGGATCGGGGCGGTTGCCGCCCCGACCAATCCACGGGGCCAAGCGGGCCTCAAGCCAGAGTGTCTCCGGTTGAGCCGGTGAACTCTCATCAAGGGAGACGGAGCGCGGGCTCCGGTCACAATCATGGCACGTCAAGAACAGGCCAACGACATTTTTGCGCTCACCTCGTTTCTCTATGGTGGCAATGCCCACTATATCGAGGAACTACACGCGAGCTATGAGAAAGATCCGGCATCGGTCGGTCCCGAATGGCAGGAATTCTTCGCCAATCTGAACGACCCCAAGGAGGATGTTCTCAAGAACGCCAAGGGCGCGTCGTGGGAGAAGCCGAACTGGCCTATCGCGGGCAACGGCGAACTCGTCTCGGCACTCGATGGCAATTGGGGCGAAGTCGAAAAGCACATCACCGACAAGCTGAAGGCCAAGAGCGCAAACGGCGCCGCCGCGGCGAACGGTGTTGCAGCTCCCGCAGTGACCGCATCCGACGCAGATATCATTCATGCAGCGCGCGATTCCGTCCGCGCGATCATGATGATCCGCGCCTATCGCATGCGTGGCCACCTGCATGCCAAGCTCGATCCGCTCGGGCTTGCGGAAGTAAAGGAAGACTATAACGAGCTCTCACCGGAGAGCTATGGCTTCTCGCCGGCCGATTACGACCGAAAGATCTTCATCGATAATGTGCTGGGCCTCGAGTATGCGACGATCCCGCAGATGCTCGATATCCTCAAGCGCACCTATTGTTCGACCATCGGCGTCGAGTTCATGCACATTTCTGATCCGGTAGAGAAGTCCTGGATCCAGGAGCGCATCGAAGGTCCCGACAAGGGTGTCGCCTTCACCGCGGAAGGCAAGAGGGCAATCCTGTCGAAGTTGATCGAAGCGGAAGGCTTTGAGCAGTTCATCGACGTCAAATACAAGGGCACCAAGCGCTTTGGTCTGGACGGTGGCGAGTCGCTCATTCCGGCACTGGAGCAGATCGTCAAGCGTGGCGGTTCCATGGGCCTCAAGGAAATCGTCCTCGGCATGGCGCATCGCGGCCGTCTGAACGTGCTCAGCCAGTTCATGCGCAAGCCGCATCGCGCCATTTTCCATGAGTTCAAGGGCGGCTCCTACACGCCGGACGACGTCGAAGGTTCCGGCGACGTGAAGTACCATCTCGGTGCCTCGTCGGATCGCGAGTTCGACGGCAACAAGGTTCACTTGTCGCTGACTGCCAACCCGTCGCATCTCGAAATCGTCAATCCGGTGGTCATGGGCAAGGCACGTGCGAAGCAGGATCTGCTCGCCGGCCGCGAGCGTGACGAGATCGTACCTTTGTCCGAGCGTTCGAAGGTCATGCCGCTGCTCCTGCACGGCGATGCCGCCTTTGCCGGCCAGGGTGTGGTCGCGGAATGTCTGGGTCTCTCCGGTCTGCGCGGACACCGTGTTGCCGGTACTGTGCATTTCATCATCAACAACCAGATCGGGTTCACCACCAATCCGCGTTTCTCGCGTTCCTCGCCCTATCCTTCCGACGTGGCGAAGATGATCGAGGCGCCGATCTTCCACGTCAATGGCGATGATCCGGAAGCTGTGGTCTACGTGGCAAAGATTGCCACCGAGTACCGCATGACGTTCCACAAGCCGGTCGTCATCGACATGTTCTGCTATCGCCGGTTCGGTCACAATGAAGGCGATGAGCCGGCATTCACGCAGCCGATCATGTACAAGACGATCCGCAGCCAGAAGACCACGGTCCAGCTCTATTCGACCAAGCTGATCGAGGAGGGGCTCATCAACGAGGCCGAACTCGAAAAGATGCGCGCCGCTTGGCGAGAGAATCTCGAGCAGGAGTTCGAAGCGGGCCAGGCTTACAAGCCGAACAAGGCCGATTGGCTGGATGGCGCCTGGAGCGGTTTGCGCACGGCGGACAATGCCGATGAGCAGCGCCGCGGCAAGACCGGACTGCCGGTAAAGACGCTCAAGGAAATCGGCAAGAAGCTTGCCGAAGTTCCGGCTGGCCTCAATGTTCACCGTACCATCCAACGTTTCCAGGACAATCGCGCCAAGATGATCGAGACCGGCGAAGGTTTCGATTGGGCGACGGCGGAAGCCCTGGCATTCGGTTCGCTCGTTACCGAGGGCCATCCGGTGCGTCTGTCCGGTCAGGATGTCGAGCGCGGCACGTTCAGCCAGCGTCATTCGGTGCTCTACGACCAGGATACCGAACAACGCTATATCCCGCTCAACAACCTGCAGAAGGGCCAGGCGCTTTACGAAGTCATCAACTCGATGCTTTCTGAAGAAGCCGTGCTCGGCTTCGAATATGGCTACTCGCTGTCCGACCCACGCGCCCTGACCTTGTGGGAAGCGCAGTTCGGCGATTTCGCCAATGGGGCGCAGGTCATCTTCGACCAGTTTATCTCCTCCGGCGAGCGCAAGTGGCTGCGTATGTCCGGTCTCGTCTGCCTCTTGCCGCATGGCTATGAGGGCCAGGGACCGGAACATTCCTCGGCCCGTCTTGAGCGCTATCTGCAGCTTTGTGCGGAAGACAACATGCAGGTCGCGAACTGCACGACGCCTGCCAACCTCTTCCACATCCTGCGCCGCCAGATGAAGCGTGACTTCCGCAAGCCGCTGATCCTGATGACGCCGAAATCGTTGCTGCGCCACAAGCGCGCGGTTTCTTCGATCGGCGAATTCACGGGGGATTCCTCGTTCCACCGCTTGCTGTGGGACGATGCACAATTGTTGAAGGATCAGCCGATCAAGCTGCAGAAGGATTCGAAGATCCGCCGCGTGGTCCTATGCTCGGGCAAGGTCTATTACGACCTTTACGAGGAGCGCGAGAAGCGCGGTATCGACGACGTCTATCTCCTGCGTGTCGAGCAGCTTTATCCATTCCCGGCAAAGGCCCTGATCACCGAGCTCTCCCGCTTCCGGAATGCGGAAATGGTCTGGTGTCAGGAGGAGCCCAAGAACATGGGCGCCTGGGCCTTTATCGATCCCTATCTGGAATGGGTCCTGGCGCATATCGATGCAAAGCATCAGCGCGTCCGTTACACCGGACGTCCTGCGGCCGCATCAACCGCAACCGGCCTGATGTCCAAACACCTTGCACAGCTCGAAGCATTCCTTGAAGATGCTCTGGGTTCATAATTAGACAGATCAACGAGAGCTAAGAACATGGCAACCGAAATACGCGTCCCAACGCTGGGCGAATCCGTTTCCGAAGCGACCATTGGCAAGTGGTTCAAAAAGGTCGGCGAGGTCATTGCCGTTGACGAACCTCTGGTTGAGCTTGAGACTGACAAGGTAACGATTGAGGTTCCGGCAGCAGCTGCCGGATCGCTCGCTGAAATCACCGCCAAGGAAGGTGATACGGTCGAGGTTGGCGCTTTGCTCGGTATGATCGGGTCGGGCGATGGCGCGGCAGCCGCCCCGGCAAAGCAGGAGGCAAAGCCGGAAGCTGTAGCCCAGGCATCGGGCGCCGCGGCCGCTGCGACGACTTCAGAAGCCGCGACAAAGACCGCCGAAGTTGCCGGTGAGCCGGCGATTGCCGAGCGCAAACCCAGTGAAATGCCGGCATCACCCGCTGCCTCCAAGCTCTTGGCCGAAAAGGGTGTATCCCCATCGCAGGTCGAAGGTTCGGGCAAACGCGGTCAGGTCCTCAAGGGGGATGTGCTCGATGCCGTTGCCAAGGGCATCCCCGCACCAGCTACCGAGGCGCCGGCAGCTGTCGCACGCCCTGCATCCTCAACCGACGATGCTTCGCGCGAGGAGCGGGTGAAGATGACCCGTTTGCGTCTGACGATCGCAAAACGCCTCAAGGATGCACAAAACAGCGCTGCCATGCTGACCACCTACAATGAGGTGGACATGTCGGCAGTGATGGATTTGCGCAACCGCTACAAGGACATCTTCGAGAAGAAGCATGGCGTGAAGCTTGGCTTCATGGGCTTCTTCACCAAGGCAGTCACCCATGCACTGAAGGAAATTCCTGCGGTTAACGCGGAAATCGACGGCACGGACATCATCTACAAGAATTTTGCCCATGTTGGCGTCGCCGTCGGTACGGACAAGGGCCTCGTTGTCCCGGTCGTACGCAATGCCGACCAGATGTCGATCGCCGAGATCGAAAAGGAAATCGGCCGTCTCGGCAGAGCCGCACGCGATGGTGCGCTTTCCATGGCGGATATGCAGGGCGGCACCTTCACCATCTCCAATGGCGGTGTCTATGGCTCTCTCATGTCCTCGCCTATCCTGAATGCGCCGCAGTCCGGTATTCTTGGCATGCACAAGATCCAGGATCGCCCGGTTGTCGTCGGTGGACAGATCGTTATCCGTCCGATGATGTATCTTGCGCTCAGCTACGATCACCGCATCGTTGACGGCAAGGAAGCGGTTACTTTCCTCGTTCGCGTCAAGGAAAGCCTGGAGGATCCCGAACGCCTCGTTCTCGATCTGTAATACATGCCGTCAATTAGCGGGGCTGTGGCTGACGCGGCCCCGTGGTACATCGAACTGAAATCGCATAGTCTCGGCCAACGGCCAGAGTAAAATGTGTGTTTGGTTGGTTGTGATGTCTCGTATCAATAATCTGCCGTCGATTGAATTGCCGGCATACGATGAAAGGCAAAGCAAAATGGCTGATGTACCTCATTTCCCACCTGTCGAACCCCACATCTGCGTTAAGGGGGGTCTCGAAGCCATCGCTTTTTATGAAGAGGCTTTCGGCGCCACGAAAACGTTCAAGCAGATGACCGAGGACGGAAAACGCGTTCTGCACGCCAATCTGTCACTGTTTGGTGGCACGATCATGATGCATGACGAGTTTCAGGAGTTTGGCGGCGATGTTTTGTCGCCGGTCAGCCGCGGCGGCGCGAGCGTTGCGATCGACATCAACTTGCCGAAGGCTGCTGATGTTGACCAGGCAGTCGACCGCGCGGTCAAGGCGGGTGCAACACTCATCATGCCCATTGAAGATACCTTCTGGAACGCGCGTTATGGACGCGTGAGGGATCCATTTGGCCATGTCTGGGCGTTCAATGCACCGCTCGGTGAAGCGGCGCCCGGAGCATAGGCATGTCGCAATATTTCTACGAGCTGCTCGGCCTCATGGCGGTGTTTTCGATCATGATCGTATCGCCGGGTGCTGATTTCGCGCTCGTCGTCCGGCAAAGCATTGTGTACGGACGACGCAGCGCCATCATCACCAGCTTCGGCATCGGCGCATCACTGCTGTTCCATATCAGCTATACCGTGCTGGGACTCGGGCTTATCGTATCAAAATCCCTCTACCTCTTCAGCATGCTCAAATGGGCGGGGGCCGCCTATCTGTTCTATCTTGGCGTCAAGGCGTTGCGGGCCCCGGCGCCAGAAGCTCCAGCCGGGGTGGCAGAAAGCAAGCCGACCCGGCAGCTCTCCGGCCTGCGCTGTTTCCTGATGGGGTTCGTCACGAACGCACTGAATCCGAAAGCTGTGCTGTTCTTCCTGTCGCTGTTTTCGGCACTGGTCAGTCACGAAACACCCATCCTGGTCCAGGCCGGTTACGGCGTGGTCATGTCGACAGCGCTCATATCATGGTTCATCGCTGTTTCCGTATTCTTCACCATGCAATCCGTGCGCGACCGCTTTGTTGCCTGGGGACGCTGGTTCAACCGCGTCACAGGCGTTGTGTTCATAGGGCTTGGTGTCAAGCTTGCCACCCAGCAGGCGAGTTAGAAAATCCGATGGCTGCTTGCGCCCGTTCCCATTTCGTATTTGCCGTCACTACGCTGATGGCCGCGGCTTCATTCGTGGCAGCGCCAGCCTTTGCTGCCTGCACACAGGACCGCGCCATTTATGCGGATCGGGATGACGCCTATACACTCACCTTCATAACCGTGCCGGAAAACCTGCCGGTGATGACATCCAACGAATTCTCGCTCCAGATGAATGGCAGCGATCTGAAAATGGATGGCGTGGTGATGTGGAGTGACAGTGTGCCCCGCCCCAACGGCATCATCATGTACAGGTGCCCGACCGGGGATGTCACCGGTGATGAACTTGAACAATGCACGGTATGGCGAGGCGTCATCTACGCCCTGACGGAGGGTGCGGACGCCGACCTCCTGCCCAAGGCCAAGGAGCCGGCGGCGCAGGCTATACTCTTGCCGGGCTTTGCCAGCTCCATCAGCGGCTTCAACTTCAAACTCGAAAAACCCATCGAGACTTTCCCCTGGGAAGTCTTCCGTTTCAAAGAATGCATACCCGAACAGTAATTTCGCGTGAGCTCCCCAAAAGAAGGATTGAATTATGGCTTATGATGTCGTCGTCATCGGAACAGGTCCGGGTGGCTATGTGTGCGCGATCAAGGCCGCGCAGCTTGGCTTGAAGACCGCAGTGATCGAGAAGCGCGCAACATTCGGCGGGACTTGCCTGAACATTGGCTGCATTCCTTCAAAGGCGATGCTTCACGCTTCAGAAGTGTTCCACGAGGCCGGTCATTCGCACGCCACGCTTGGCGTCGACGTCGGCACACCCAAGCTCAACCTGAAGGCTATGCTGGCCCATAAGGACGCAACAGTGGAAGCCAACGTCAACGGCGTCGCGTTCCTGTTCAAGAAGAACAAGATCGACGCGTTTATCGGCACTGGCAAAGTGTTGAGCGCCGGCAAGGTTTCCGTGACTGCCGATGATGGGTCCGTGCAGGAGATCGAGGCAAAGAACATTGTCATTGCAACCGGTTCCGACGTCGCGAGCATCCCCGGCGTCAAGGTCGAATTTGACGAGAAGGTCATCGTTTCCTCGACCGGAGCACTCGAATTCCAGAAGGTGCCGGAACGTCTCGTCGTCGTTGGCGGTGGCGTCATCGGGCTCGAACTCGGCTCGGTCTGGAGCCGCCTTGGGTCTAAAGTGACTGTTGTCGAATATCTGGACAAGATCCTTGGATCGATGGACGGCGAAGTTTCGAGGCAGTTCCAGCGGATGCTGGAAAAGCAGGGTATCGAGTTCAAGATGGGCGCCAAAGTCACCGGTGTGGAAAAATCCGGCAAGGACGCCAAGGTTACCTTCGAACCGGTCAAGGGGGGCGGAGCCCAGACGATTGATGCCGACGTGGTGCTCGTCTCCACGGGGCGCAGACCCTATACCGATGCGCTTGGCCTTAAGGAAGCCGGTGTAGCTGTGGACGATCGCGGCCGCGTCGCCATCAATGATCATTGGCAAACCAACGTTCCAGGAATTTACGCCATTGGCGATGTGGTCGACGGCCCGATGCTGGCGCACAAGGCGGAAGATGAGGGTATTGCCGTTGCCGAAATCCTTGCCGGCCAGGCCGGACATGTCAATTACGATGCCATCCCGAATGTCGTGTACACGCAGCCGGAAGTGGCGTCTGTCGGCAAGTCCGAGGAAGAACTGAAAGCGGCCGGCATCGAATACAAAGCCGGCAAATTTCCGTTCACGGCCAATGGCCGTGCGCGCGCCATGTTGCACACAGACGGTTTCGTCAAGATTCTGGCTGACAAGGCGACTGACCGCGTCCTCGGTGTTCACATTCTCGGTTATGGCGCTGGCGAAATGATCCATGAGGCGACCGTCTTAATGGAATTCGGTGGGTCGTCGGAGGACCTGGCACGCACGACACATGCGCACCCGACGATGTCGGAAGCCGTGCGCGAGGCAGCACTCGCTACCTTCGCCAAGCCGATCCATATGTAATCCGCCAGCGATTGCACGTGAAAAAGGCCCGAGATCTCTCGGGCCTTTTTGTTTCGGCTCATGCGTTAATGATTACTGTGCGGGAGCCGGGGTTGTCGGTGCAGGCGCCGTAGACGGTGCCGGGGCAGGCTCGGCTGGAGCCGGAGCTGTCGGCGCAGGTGCCATTGCGTCAGGTGCCGGTGGCGTTGCCGGAGCCGGTGCCTCGCTCGTCGGAGCTGGCGGCGTTGGAGCGGTCATTTCACTGCCACCACGGTTGAAGTAATAGTAACTTCCCACTACCAGCGCCGCGATAAGAATGCCGGCGATCAGAAAACCGCTGCCGCCACCGCCAGACTTGATCACAGTGGATTTCGGATTAGTCGGATCGGACTCCATCGGCCGCTGCTGCAAGTTTGGATCATAGGTCATTTCGTGTCCTCCGTGACATTCCTTTGCACAAGGATAAATCAACAACGGCCATTTCACCGGTTTGTTCCAGAACATCCAACAAATGCAGAGGTATGATTGATAGTGGTATGCAGTTTTACGTCCGACTTGCGGTTAAATACTTGCGTACTCGATCAATGGGCCGTGATTGTATATCCCTTGTTTTTCAACAGTGAGACAAGACCTTGCTCGCCCGGAAGATGTAGGGCGCCCACCGCAACGAATGCATTGCCCCTGTCGATAATCGGGGCGGCACGCTCCGCCATGGTCCGGTTGCGAGTATTGATCATCTTCTCTTCGAATTCCGCGTAATTCTGGCCGCTTTCGGTGCCATCGGGGGATACCGAGCGCATAAGCGGGAAGATCATGCCGATATCACCTTGCGTGTAGAGAACAGTCATCGTTTCGAAGACGTCCGGCAGTTTCGGCCCCAGTGTCAGCGTTTCGATCAGGCCGTCGATGTGAAATTGCGTCGGGAGCGACGCCATGGCTCCGAGCTGGTCCTTGATGGTCTCAAGTCCGGCGATCTGTTTGCCGTGGTTTCTTGCCTCCTCGGCCAGCTTGATATCGAGGAAGTTCTTTCCTTCCTTCTTGCGTGCCAGTTCACAGGCTGGCATGGCAAGCATGCTTGTCAGCATCCAGGGCTGCATGCGGTTGACCGCTGCAAGGGAAATACCGCGCTCGGAAAGGGCAGTCTTGACAGTCTCAAGCTTGTCTTTGGGGATGAGCTTATCCAGCGTCGTGCCGTCCGTAAACATCATGAGATCCGGCGTTTCGGCCATCACCTTCATGGGCGCCTTGGGGTCAAGCACTTCTTCTGTCTCGATGACAATTGTGTCTGCCCCTTCATAGGCTGTTTCGGCCGCCTCGGAGAGTTTGAGCACGCGAGGATCGGTCAGGTGCATCGTTCCGAACAGGTATGACGGCTTCACGCCGGTTTTTTCAATTTTCCAAAGCAATCCCTTCCCGTTGATGGTTTCAGCGGCCTCCTTGCGCAGTGCTTCCAGCTTTGCCGGGTCGGACTTTGCCATGTCGGCGATCAGATCGTGACCGCCGCAGCCGATCTCCTGCGCCCGAATGCGCGTGGCGCTGAAAGCGACCGCGAGAAATGAGGCGACCAACAGCCAGCTCAGAGCCAGGCAGAGCCGCAGAATGCCGTCGGCGATACGGTCGAGAGCAGGGAAAATGTCTTTGTCGTTCATAACGAGGTTCTATCCGTGCGCCTGCGGAGAAAGCGTTACTCTCTGCCAGCAAATTGTCTACAGTATGAAATTCATGCGGGTTCAGGCGCGGGGATGCGCCTTGTCGTAGATTTCCATCAATCGTTCCGTATCGACGCCGGTATAGACCTGCGTGGTCGACAGGCTCGCGTGGCCGAGCAGTTCCTGGATCGTGCGCAGGTCACCGCCGCGGCCAAGCAGGTGCGTGGCGAAAGAATGCCGCAACGCGTGGGGGGTCGCGGTGTCCGGAAGACCGAGCGCGCCGCGCATGCGCTGCATGTCACGCTGAATGATGGCCGAGTGCAGCTCGCCGCCGCGTGCGCCTCGAAACAGCGGCTTGCCTTCATCAAGCGTGTAGGGGCAGAGTTTGCGATACTCAGCGACAGCCCTGTGCACCACCGGCAGCAGCGGCACCATCCGGGTCTTTCCGCCCTTGCCCGTGATTGCAATCGAGCGGGCTTCAGGGTCGGTAAGAGAGCCGCCATCAAGGCCGAGCGCCTCGGAGATGCGCAGGCCGCACCCGTAAAGCAGGGTGAGCACGGCGGCATTGCGCGCGGCAATCCATGGTTGCTCATTCAATTGCTCGCCTGTTTCGACCACGCGCCTCGCATCCACCAAGGTCAGCGGCTTTGGCAGCGACTTTGGCTGGCGCGGTGCGCGCATGGCGATCGATGCCGCTGCGTTCGCCATGCCCTGTTTTTCCAGATGGCGCAGGAAGGAACGTATGCCAGCAAGTCCACGGCCAAGCGTCCGTGCGCCTGCGCCATCATTGCGCCTGCGCGCCAGAAAGGAACGCAGATCGGCGATGCGCAACGTAGCCACGTCCGTCAAGGCGGGAGGTTCGCCGAGGTGACCGGTGAGAAACTGGAAGAACTGGCGCGTGTCCCGCTCATAGGCCTCCAGCGTGTTCGCGGCCAGGCGCCTTGTGTTCTTCAGCGACTTTAGCCAGTTTTCGCGCGCTTCGATCAGGTCGGCTTTGGCGGAAACCAGAAATTGTTCGGTCTGCGGCTGCACGCCCATGGCATCATTCCTCGATTCTAGACGGCAACCCTGGCACAGGACTCCTTACGAGAACGTTTCAGCCTTGGTTTTGCTCGCGCTTTGCTCTAATTCGGGCTGAATGCATGAAAATGGAAAAACCCATGGCGAAGTTAAATGATCCGGTACAGTTGGCGGTAATCGGCGCGGCGCATGGAACGCGCGGCGAACTCAGGGTGAAAACCTTTACCGGCGATCCGATGGCGCTCGGCGATTATGGCATGCTTTACGACGTAACGGGCAGGGCTTTCGAGGTTCTGGATATCCGTCCGGCCAAGACGGTTGTCGTCGTGCGCTTCCGCGGCGTGAACGACCGCAATATGGCTGAGGCACTGAACGGGACGACCCTGTTCATCGACCGATCGCAACTGCCGCAGGATCTGGACGAGGACGAATATTATCATTCCGACCTGATCGGCCTCGAGGCGATCGATGCGGAAGGCAAGCGCCACGGCAAGGTATCCGCCATGTTCGACTTTGGTGGCGGCGATCTCCTCGAGCTGACAATTCCGGGCAAGCGTCCCATGTTGATCCCGTTCACGCAGGCCGCCGTGCCGCATGTCGACGTCAAGGCGGGACATATTGTCATTGATCCTGCTGCGGCCGGTCTCATTGCTGACGAGAACGAGGATGAGGAGCGCCGCCGTCAGCTTGGCGGCGAAGGCGGCGGGAAGAATCGGCCATGACAACGCCAGAAGGCGGTTTTCGCGCAACGGTGCTGACGCTCTATCCGGAAATGTTTCCGGGACCGCTCGGCATTTCCCTTGCCGGCAAGGCGTTGCAGGATGGAGCTTGGTCGCTGGAGACGGTGCAAATCCGCGATTTTGCGACTGACAAACACCGCATGGTCGACGACACGCCGGCTGGCGGCGGAGCGGGCATGGTGATGAAGCCGGATGTGCTGGCCCGTGCAGTCGATCATGTTGCTGACAGTCGGCCGAAATTGTTCATGAGTCCACGCGGCAAGCCGCTCAGTCAGGCACGCGTGCGCGAACTTAGCTCGGGTCCCGGTGCGATTGTGCTTTGCGGACGCTTCGAAGGGGTCGACGAACGATTGATCGAGGCGAGGGGTTTTGAAGAAATCTCCATCGGCGACTATATCCTCTCAGGCGGCGAAACCGCGGCGATCGTCGTTCTCGATGCCATCGTCCGGCTCCTGCCCGGCGTCATGGGCAATGTGCTTTCCGGAGAAACCGAGAGCTTTGAAACCGGTCTGCTCGAACACCCGCATTATACCAAACCCCAGGAATGGGAGGGCCGGCGCATTCCGGATGTGCTGCTCTCCGGCAATCACGGTGCCATCGACAAATGGCGGCGGGCGGAAGCCGAGCGTCTGACGCGGGAGAGACGCCCCGACCTCTGGGAAGTCCACAAGACCCCGCAAGAAAAATGAGCGGGCAAAAAGAATCGCTGCCAGACGTGACAAAGTGGCTTTTATGGTGTATCAGCCCGCCAACTCGGGAAAACCCAAGTCCATTATCAATGGCCATTAATCAATGAATGGTGAATTCGCTCCTGCCTCCACCGGAGGCATAGAAATGCGGCTAGAATTGCTGCGTGCCAAGTGTCGAGCGCTCTGACTGTTCGAGAAGACAAGAAAAGGATGAAGACGATGACCGTCGAAATTATTCGTCAGCTCGATTTGGAGCAAAGAGCAAAGATCGAAGCAAAGCGCACCCTTCCGGATTTCCGCCCCGGCGACACGGTTCGTGTCAATGTCCGCGTGACGGAAGGTACCCGTACCCGCGTGCAGGCCTATGAAGGCGTTTGTATTGCCCGTAATGGCGCTGGCATCAACGAGAACTTCACAGTTCGCAAGATTTCCTACGGCGAAGGCGTCGAGCGCGTATTCCCGGTCATTTCCCCACTCGTTGAAGGCGTTGAAGTCGTTCGCCGCGGCAAGGTTCGTCGCGCCAAGCTCTATTACCTGCGCGGCCTGACCGGCAAGGCAGCCCGTATTGCCGAAAAGAAAGACAACCGCAAGGGCAAGACTGTTGTTCCGGCCACCGGCGCAGCCGAGGTCGTAACGGAAGCAACTGTTGCCAAGGCACCTGCTGCTGAATAAGCACAGTTCGTATCAGTTCTGAAAAAGGCGGTCTCCGGGCCGCCTTTTTTTGTTTGCTGCATTTGCCCTCCCCTTGTGGGGAGCAGGGGGATTGACGCGCCGGTGACAAGGTGAAATCTGTTGCCGACGCAACCACGTGACAGGGGTTTGAGATGAACGTGCGATCGATTCTTTTGGCCGGGCTGATGCTCGCCGTGACGCCAATATCCGCTTTGGCCGCCGACCTCCCCGATCTTGGCGGCAAGCAGGTCACGGTTGTGACGGAGAATGCCTACCCGCCCTTGCAGTTCGTTGATCCCAAGACCGGCAAGCCGGTCGGGTGGGAGTATGATGCGATGAACGAGATCGCCAAGCGGCTGAACTTCAAGGTTGAGTATCTCAACACGAGCTGGGATGCGATGATCCAGGCGGTTTCGGACAACCAGTATCAGGTCGGTATGACCGGCATCACTATCAATGACGAGCGCAAGCAGAAGGTCGAATTCTCGGAACCATACATGCGTTCCGAACAGTTCATGCTGGTGCGCAGCGATGAAAAACGCTTCACCGACGCAAAGAGTTTCGCTGAAACCAAGGATACGCTTGTCGGCGCGCAGCCGGGCACGACCAATTTCTACGTCGCGGTCTATAATGTTCTTGACGGCAATGAGCAGAACCCGCGCATCAAGCTGTTCGAAACCTTCGGCGCGACCATCCAGGCCCTGAAGACTGGAGATGTCGATCTTGTCCTCACTGACAGTACGGCCGGCAAGGGCTATGTCGATGCATCGGACGGCGCTTTGAAGCTGATTGGCGGACCGCTCGGTGCGGAGGATTTCGGCTTTATCTTCCCGAAGGGCTCGGATCTGGTGGCACCGGTCAATGCTGCGATCGCCGCTCTGAAGGCCGATGGCACATTCGAGTCGCTCAACAAGAAATGGTTCCTTGATTACAAGCTTGGCCAGTAAGCTGACGGACAACGCTCAGAAAAGGAAACCTTCGGAGAAGAAGGATTTCCCATGGTGGCTGCTTGTTGCTGTGGCCATTGCCATTGTTCTCGGAATCGCAATCCTTGTCAGCCCCATTTACGGGCAGGTCTTTGCCACGGTGTCCCAGGGCATCTGGATTACTGTCTGGGTTTCGCTTCTCGCGTTCTTTCTGGCTTCGGCATTCGGCCTGCTTCTGGCGGTAATGAGCCTGTCTGACCATATCGCCGTGCGGCAGGTTGCACGGTTCTATGTCGAGATCGTACGCGGCATCCCCCTCCTCGTGCTTCTGTTCTATATTGCCTTCGTCGGTGCACCGGCTGTTGTTGCCCTGTGGAATTTCCTCACCCAGCCCTTGCAGAGCGCCGGGATCTTCGAGCCTATGATGGTCCGGGACTTTTCGCTGCTCTGGCGCGCCATCATCGCGCTCATGCTTGCCTATGCAGCCTTCCTTGCCGAAATCTTCCGTGCCGGAATCCAGTCCGTCGACAAGGGCCAGATCGAAGCCGCCAAGGCAGTCGGGCTGAAGCGATTTCAACGCTTTCGTCTCATCATCATGCCGCAGGCCATCCGCACGATCCTTCCGCCCTATGGCAATGATTTCATCTCGATGGTGAAGGATACCTCGCTGGTATCCGTGCTTGGTGTTGTCGACGTGACGCAGATGGGCAAGGTCTATGCGTCCGGCTCCTTCCGCTTCTTCGAGACCTATTCCGTCGTTGCCTATGTCTATCTGATCCTGACGATCAGCCTGTCGCTCGGGCTGCGCTGGGTGGAGCGGAGAATGGGTCGGACCGAGCGCGGGTGAAATGGTTCTGACCAGGCAACGGATAGCAGTCAAAGAGCGGCGCATTGTCGCCGGAATATTACTTTTTTCGCTTGTTTCTTGACGTAAGTGGACCTCGAGTGCATATGTCCACGAAATAATTGAAAAGCACGAAACCGTGCCGAGGATGTTGCTATGACTGCGCCACGTACACTCTATGACAAGATATGGGATGACCATCTGGTCGACAGCCAAGCTGACGGCACGTGCCTTCTCTATATTGATCGCCATCTTGTGCATGAGGTAACCAGCCCGCAGGCTTTCGAAGGCTTGCGCGTAGCGGGCCGCAAGGTCCGTCATCCGGAAAAGACATTGGCTGTCGTCGATCACAACGTGCCAACCTCGCCGGACCGGATCCACGGTATCAAGAACGAGGAAAGCCGCATCCAGGTCGAGGCGCTTGCCAGGAATGCTGCGGATTTCGGCGTCGAATATTACTCAGAGAAGGATATCCGCCAGGGTATCGTTCACATCATTGGACCGGAGCAGGGCTTCACCCTGCCGGGAATGACCATTGTTTGTGGCGACAGCCACACGTCCACGCATGGCGCCTTCGGCGCGTTGGCACACGGCATCGGCACGTCGGAAGTCGAGCACGTTCTCGCCACCCAGACGCTGATCCAGTCGAAAGCCAAGAACATGCTGGTGCGTGTCGATGGCGTGCTTCCGGCTGGCGTTACCGCAAAGGACATCATCCTTGCCATTATCGGCGAGATCGGGACTGCTGGCGGCACCGGATATGTCATCGAATATGCGGGCGAGGCCATTCGCGCGCTGTCGATGGAAGGCCGCATGACGATCTGCAACATGTCGATCGAAGGCGGTGCTCGCGCAGGTTTGATTGCTCCCGACGAGACGACATTCGCCTACGTCAAAGATAAGCCGCGCGCACCAAAGGGCGCAGCCTTCGAGCAGGCCGTCGAATACTGGAAGACGCTGAAGAGCGATGAGGGCGCACATTTCGACAAGGTCGTCGTGTTGAACGCGGCTGATCTGCCGCCCATCGTTTCCTGGGGGTCTTCACCGGAAGATGTGATCTCGGTCACTGGCGCAGTGCCAAACCCGGACGAGATTGCCGACGAAACCAAGCGTTCGTCGAAGTGGCGTGCACTCGACTATATGGGCCTGAAGCCCGGCACGCCGATCACCGACATCAAGCTTGACCGCGTGTTCATCGGTTCCTGCACCAATGGCCGCATCGAGGATTTGCGCGAGGTTGCCAAGGTTGTCGAAGGCCGCAGGGTCAGCGAGACGGTTGATGCAATGATCGTACCGGGATCTGGCCTCGTCAAGGAACAGGCGGAAGCCGAGGGCCTCGACAAGATCTTCAAGGCGGCAGGATTTGATTGGCGCGAGCCGGGCTGCTCCATGTGCCTCGCCATGAATGACGATCGTCTGAAGCCGGGCGAGCGCTGTGCGTCAACTTCAAACCGCAACTTCGAAGGGCGTCAGGGCTTCAAGGGCCGCACGCATCTCGTGTCGCCCGCCATGGCGGCAGCCGCGGCGATTGCGGGACATTTTGTTGATATTAGAGAGTGGAAATAGCAGCCTGAAACGGCCCGACGGGCTAGAAAAAAACGGGGCCCCGGAGCCCCGTTTTCATTTGCTTCACCCGCGCCCGCGATAGGGCGGAACGCCCTGGTCCGGGAGCCACAGGCCTTCCGGTACCGGCCCGGTCTGCCAGAAGACATCGATCGGAATGCCGCCACGCGGATACCAGTAGCCGCCAATGCGCAGCCATAAGGGTTTTACCGCCTCGACGATGCGCTTGCCGATGTTGACGGTGCAATCTTCATGGAAAGCGCCATGATTGCGGAAGCTGCCAAGAAACAACTTCAGCGATTTGGATTCGACAAGGCTCTGGTCCGGTGCATAGTCAATCACCAGGTGACCGAAGTCCGGCTGGCCGGTGACCGGGCACAGTGAGGTGAACTCAGGGCAGGCGAAGCGCGCGAGAAAGAGCGTTCCGGCCTGCGGGTTGGGGACGGCGTCGAGCATTGCCTCGTCAGGATGTTGCGGGATCTTCACATCCTTGCCGAGCATCGTCGCCTGTTCTGCATAATGGCTCATGCTGTCACCTCTCTTTTTTCGTATTCACCCTGATATTCGCAGCCCTCGCCGCACGTATCGCGGTACACGCCAACCTGCGCCAGACCGGGCAGGACCGCCGCGAAATGCCGCCAAAGCCAGATCGCAATGTTCTCAAGCGTCGGTGTTTCGAGCCCTCTGATCTCGTTGAGGTACCGGTGATCGAGGAGCTCGAGGGCACTGTCAAAGGCGTCCTTGACAACCCCGAGATCGGAAATGAGGCCTGTCCTCGCGTCCGGTTTACCTTCCAGTGTTACGCGAACGCGAAAACTGTGGCCGTGCAGGCGCGTGTTGACATGCCCGTCAGGAAAAATGTGCGGCAAATGGTGTGCCGCTTCGAACGTGAATTCGTTGAAGATTCTCAATTGATGCTCCGTCAGCTCTGGCGCAATACAGGCGCCCGCTAAAGCAATTCCAGCAAAACTGTGTAACGGTTTTGGCAATCGGAACTGCGGTAAACAAAGAGCTTGCCCTCAGGGCAAGCCGATCAGTTTATGTGTCTGCGTGCTCAGCCGCCAAAGCGGGTGGGCGAGGCAATAGGCCGCTGCAGATGCCACATGCGATGCGGTTTGCGCCGGATCGCCGATAACGTCAAGTGGTTGCAAATAGAAATGCTCGAAGGAAAGCTGCTCGAAGCGTGATGGATGCGTCTCCGCTTCCTTCTGCGGAAACACGAGCTTGAGCTCGTTGCCGCTGGTCTGAACCAGTGGTGCGGCTGCCTTGGGTGAGACGCAGATCCAGTCGAGACCGGCTGGCGCGGCGATGGTACCATTGGTCTCGACCCCCACTTCGAAGCCGCGCACGTGGAAGGCGTCGATCAGGGCCAAGTCGAGTTGCAGCAGCGGTTCGCCGCCCGTGCAGATGACATAGGGCTTCCCGCCTGAATTATGCGCGTCGGGCCAATGCGCCGCAACCGCATCAGCCAGCGCATCAGCGGTCTTGAACTTGCCGCCGCCCGGTCCATTCAGGCCAACAAAATCCGTATCGCAGAATTGGCACACCGCTTCCTCGCGATCGCGCTCGAGTCCGGACCAAAGATTGCAGCCGGCAAAGCGCATGAACACGGCGGCTCGTCCGGTATGATTGCCCTCACCCTGCAGGGTCAGGTAGATTTCCTTGACGGCGTAGGTCATGCGGCCTCCGCCTTGAACTTCTGCCATCCCGCCGATCGCAATTCGCAGGCCGGGCAGGTGCCGCAGCCATAGCCCCATGCGTGCCGGTTGGAGCGGTCGCCGAGATAGCAGGTATGGGTATTTTCGACGATCAGGTTGAGCAGTGCTTCGCCGCCTAGATCCTGCGCCAGCGCAAAGGTCTCGGCCTTGTCGAGCCACATCAACGGAGTCTCGATGGTAACGCGGCGGTCGAGGCCGAGCGACAGCGCCACCTGCTGCGCTTTCAGCGTATCGTCGCGGCAGTCGGGATAGCCGGAATAATCGGTCTCGCACATGCCGCCGACGATGACCCGCAAACCGCGGCGGTAGGCCAGTGCGCCCGCAAGCGTGAAAAACAGGAGATTGCGGCCGGGCACAAAGGTATTGGGCAGGCCGTTGTCAGCCATCTCGATGGCTATGTCGTTGGTCATTGCCGATGCGCCGAGTTGGCCGACAATGCCCGCATCGAGCATATGATCGTCGCCCAGCCGTGCCGCCCATTGCGGAAAGGTGGCTGTGATCGCCTCACGAAACTGGTGGCGCACCTCGAGCTCGATCCGGTGGCGCTGGCCGTAATCGAAACCAACGGTCTCGACGCGATCGAAGTTTGCCAGCGCCCAGGCGAGGCACGTGGCAGAATCCTGCCCGCCGGAAAAAAGGACGAGTGCGCCGTCGGAGTTGCGAGCCATGTTACTACCTCGTGGAAAGCGGCCCCAATACAGGGCGCAGCTAACGGAGGCAAATCAAATCTTGGCGCAAGCCGCTCCTAGTCGCAGTCGGGATGACCGAGGACGGGCGTTTCGTTGCGGTCGAGACCATACATGTAGCCGCGTCCTTGAATGACAAAGGGGCTGTTGCAGCCCCCGGTGTTGGGCGCCGGGACGACGCCAACGACGAGCGGATCGCTGACTGGCGAGATCACCGACGGGCCTTTGGCGCGCTTGTAGACCGGCACCTGCCGCCGGATGTCCCTGCCCAGCTTGTCGGATTTCGCTGCGGCCGCGCCGATAAAGATGATCTTGGGGCCGCCCGCCTTATGCAGGACCACATTGCCATATTCGTCGCCGTAGCTGTTGCTGGGATTGAACTCGTCTGCCGCCGCAACCTGCGAACTGATTGCGAGCGCCAGTGACGCCAGTACTGAGCAAGTAAGATTTTTCGTATGGAACATGGCCGCCTCGGATGGTCGAATTTTCCTGTACCCGAGATTAACCCTTTATTAACAATTGTCATCTGCCCAAAGTCTAATCAAATCGATTTTCATACCGGGCACAGGTTGACGGGCGCGACACAATCAACCAATCCTCAGGCGAACGAGAGCAGGCATGAAGGGACGGAAGCAATCATGAGCAAAAAGACTGCAGATGAACACGCCATCGACATTTCCCTATTGCATCTGAGCGATGCCCATGAGTTCGCTCCGCTGCTTGCCAGTTACGCCCAGGCGTTGAAACGGGGCGCCCCGCGCAGGCCTGATGATTACTATGCGGAAAATCTCCTGCGCGATCGCGCGGCCGAGATCGCCGGTGCACGTCTGGACGGGCATCTCGTCGGCTTTGTGATCTTCTACGATCTGCCCGAGCCGGTTTCCGGCATGCGCGCCGGTCAGGTCGACCACATCTATGTCCATCACGACCACCGCGGCAAAGGCATCGCCAAGGCCCTGATTGACGTGCTCGCCGACAAGGCGGAGGAGCGCGGCTGGACCAAACTCTCGCTCAACGCACCGCGCGTTCCGGAAGACGGGCGCAAGCTTTACGAACAGGTTGCCGCCCCAGCCGACTGGACCAGCTTCATTATTCGCTTCGGCAATCAATAACTGAAGTTCGTTGCAGAGTGCCGCGATGGGGCGGCATTCTGCGAACGACCCGGCTTGTCGCATACAAACATTGTTCGAACGAGCCCGAAACAAGCAATCTTGACCCACAACGGACGGACTCAGTCAATTATTTTTTTGCACCACATGGCGTCAGAAATTTACGCTTTCGAGGTCGTTTCACGGGCTTTAAACGATTGAATTTTAAGCAAAAACCTTATTGACTTGCTATTGGTGCCAATTCGCCGCATGAGGGTGCGGAATGGGGCTTTGACGCAGTGCAAAAACCGGATTAAAACCCTTCTAAATTGCCTCTATCCAGCCTTTTCGGCCCTGCCCGCCAGTTCAGGCGCGGCGCTACTCTTGGGGACGCTATGAGCAAGACAAACCTGCATGCGAATCGGCCACTGTCGCCGCATTTGCAAATCTACAAGCCAATTCCAACCATGGTCATGTCGATCGTTCACCGTATCACCGGTGGGGCCCTCTATTTCGGCACGCTGCTGGTTGCCTGGTGGCTGATCGCTGCATCGACGAATGAAGACTATTTCAATTTCGTCAATGCGATCTACGGCTCCTGGATCGGTCGTCTCGTCCTGCTCGGTTACACATGGGCGCTCATCCATCACATGATCGGCGGTATACGCCACCTGATCTGGGATACCGGGCGTGGCCTTGAAAAAGAGACCACCACGAAGATGGCGTGGGCTTCGCTCGTTCTTTCCGTCATTCTGACGATCCTGGTCTGGATCGCCGCATTCACAATAGCTTAAAGGAGGCCGAACGATGGGCGATATGCGCACGCCGCTTGGCAAGGTTCGCGGATTGGGTTCTGCGAAAGAGGGTACGGATCATTTCTGGCGTCAGCGGCTGACGGCCGTGTCCAATGTTCCGCTAATGTTGTTTTTCATCGGGTTAATCCTGTCCCTGCATGGCGCGGGCTATGTCGAAACGCGGGCGGCCCTATCTCACCCGCTAACTTCGCTGGTCCTATTGATGGTGGTCATCTCCGGCCTCTATCACATGCGCCTCGGCATGCAGGCCATCATTGAGGATTATGTACACGGCGAAGGCATGAAGATCGTGCTGTTGATGCTCAATACGTTTTTCGCCCTGGCGGTCGGCGTTGCCTGCATCTTTGCAATTCTCAAGCTGAGCTTCGGAGGCTGAGCCTAATCATGGCACCAACAGATACCAAGGCCTATACATTCGTCGACCACAAATTCGATGTGGTTGTGGTTGGCGCTGGCGGCGCTGGCCTGCGAGCAACCCTCGGCATGGCCGAGCAGGGCCTGAAGACGGCCTGCATCACCAAGGTATTCCCAACCCGTTCGCACACGGTGGCGGCGCAGGGCGGCATTGCCGCCTCGCTCAGCAATATGGGCCCGGACTCCTGGCAATGGCATATGTATGACACCGTCAAGGGTTCCGACTGGCTCGGCGATACCGACGCCATGGAATATCTTGCGCGTGAAGCACCGGCTGCCGTCTACGAGCTTGAACATTACGGCGTGCCATTCTCGCGCACGGAAGCGGGCAAGATCTACCAGCGCCCTTTCGGTGGCCACATGATGAACTACGGCGATGGGCCCCCCGTGCAGCGCACCTGCGCCGCGGCGGACCGCACCGGCCATGCCATTCTGCACACGCTATATGGCCAGTCCTTGCGCAACAATGCGCAGTTCTTCATCGAATATTTCGCGCTCGATCTCATCCAGGATGAAGACGGCACAATTACGGGCGTTGTTGCCTGGAATCTCGACGATGGCACGATCCATCGCTTTGCGGCCAAGATGGTTGTCATGGCGACGGGCGGCTATGGACGCTCCTATTTCTCTGCAACCTCCGCTCACACCTGTACGGGTGATGGCGGCGGCATGGTCGCCCGCGCCGGCCTGCCTCTGCAGGATATGGAATTCGTGCAATTCCATCCGACCGGCATCTATGGCGCCGGCTGCCTGATTACCGAAGGCGCACGCGGCGAGGGCGGTTACCTCGTCAATTCCGAAGGCGAACGCTTCATGGAGCGTTACGCGCCTTCCGCCAAGGATCTGGCATCGCGCGATGTGGTTTCGCGTTGCATGACGCTGGAAATCCGCGAAGGCCGCGGCGTTGGCAAGAACAAGGACCATATCTTCCTGCACCTAGATCACCTTGATCCAGCGGTCCTGCATGAACGCCTGCCGGGTATTTCCGAATCGGCTAAGATTTTCGCTAGCGTTGATCTGACGAAGGAACCCATCCCGGTTCTGCCGACGGTTCACTATAATATGGGCGGCATTCCGACCAATTATTGGGGTGAAGCGCTCAATCCGACCAAGGAAGATCCCGACCGCATCCAGCCCGGCCTGATGGCCGTGGGTGAAGCAGGCTGTGCTTCGGTGCATGGAGCCAACCGCCTCGGCTCCAATTCGCTCATTGACCTTGTCGTGTTTGGCCGTGCTGCGGCAATCCGCGCCGGTCAGGTCATCGATCGCAACTCCAAGGTGCCGGATATCAATGAGGCTTCGGTGACGAAGATCATGGATCGCTTCGACCGCCTGCGTCATGCCAATGGCGGCACGCCGACGGCAGCTTTGCGCGAAAAGATGCAGCGGACCATGCAGGAAGACGCCGCCGTCTTCCGCACATCGGAATCACTGAAGTCCGGCGTGGACCGCATGGAAAAGATCTGGAGCGAACTGCCGGATATCAAGGTTACGGACCGCTCGATGATCTGGAATTCCGATCTGGTCGAGACGCTGGAGCTGGAAAACCTGATGGCCAACGCTTTGACTACGGTTGTTGCTGCCGAAGCCCGCAAGGAAAGCCGCGGCGCCCATGCGCATGAGGATTTCCCGAGCCGCGATGACGTCAACTGGCGCAAGCACAGCCTTGCCTGGCTTGCTCCGGACGGCAAGGTCACGCTCGGCTATCGTCCTGTCCACCTTGACCCGCTGGTCAAGGAGGAGGATGGCGGCATCAGCCTCGCCAAGATCGCGCCGAAAGCGCGTGTGTATTGATTTAGGAACCAGAATATCATGGTTGAACTTGCCCTTCCCAAGAATTCGCAGATGCGGCCCGGCAAAACCTGGGACCGCCCGCAGGGCGCCAACAATCTGCGCGAGTACCGGATTTACCGCTGGTCGCCGGATGATGGCGAGAATCCGCGTATCGACACCTATTATGTCGATCTCGACGATTGCGGGCCGATGGTCCTTGATGGACTGTTGTGGATCAAGAACAAGATCGATCCGACCTTGACGCTGCGCCGTTCCTGCCGCGAGGGCATTTGCGGTTCCTGCGCCATGAACATCGATGGCACCAATACACTCGCCTGCACCAAGGGCATGGATGAGATCAAGGGCCCGGTGAAGATCTACCCATTGCCGCATCTGCCTGTCGTCAAGGATCTGGTGCCCGATCTTTCCAACTTCTACGCGCAGCACCGCTCGATCGAGCCGTGGCTGAAGACGGTCTCGCCTGAGCCGGCTAAAGAGTGGCTGCAGAGCCACGAAGACCGCGCCAAGCTCGACGGCCTTTATGAGTGCATTCTGTGCGCCTGCTGTTCGACGTCCTGCCCGAGCTATTGGTGGAATGGCGACCGCTATCTCGGTCCGGCCGTGCTCTTGCAGGCCTATCGCTGGCTCATCGACAGCCGCGACGAGGCGACGGGCGAGCGTCTCGACAACCTCGAAGACCCGTTCCGGCTCTATCGCTGCCACACGATCATGAATTGTGCGCAGACCTGCCCCAAGGGTCTGAACCCGGCTAAGGCAATCGCCGAGATCAAGAAGATGATGGTGGAACGTCGGGTTTGATCTGACGGATGCAGTACTGCTGCGCGTGGTTCGACAAGCTCACCATGAAGTGGGTCGAACCGCATGACACTGGTGGAGCACTGCCAACCAGGGTCCATGCAATCAACAGCCCTCCTTCATGGTGAGCTTGTCGAACCATGCACATAGTCGAGTGGCCAGAATAAAATGAAACGGGCGCCAATGGCGCCCGTTCTGCTTCAAGACCAGGTCGGCTCAATCATCCCAATTTCGCATCCAATGTCACTTCAATCGCACCGAGTGCCTTCGACAACGGGCAGCTGGCTTTCGCCTGTCCTGCGAGCTTCTGGAACGTCGCGTCATCGATGCCCGGAACAGTGCCAACCAGTGTCAATGCGCTTTTGGTAATCTCGAAGCCGCCGCCGGCTGCAGGATTGACGGTCACCTTTGCCTTGGCCTCGAGATTCTCCGCCGGGGTGCCGTTCTCCGCGAGGAAGTGCGAAAGCTGCATGGCGAAGCATCCGGCGTGAGCTGCGGCAAGCAGCTCTTCCGGATTGGTCCCGGACGTGCCGCTTTCGTCCTGAAAGCGTGCCTTAAAATTGTAGGGAAGATCATTGAGCGCCCCGCTTTGCGTCTCGAGTGTGCCGGACCCGTCGGTAAGAGCGCCTTTCCAGATTGCCGTTGCTTGTCTGTCCATTTCTATCTCCCTCGTTGAAGTTGGTTGCAAGACGTTTGGTGCGCCGTGATCGGGCTTGGCAATAACGGTTCCGTGCTAGCATGGTTCCGTATCATATCCATGGCACCGCATTATTCCATCGCCTAATTTACGGTCCCATCTCCCTCTCGTAAGAATGGCCTTTTTCATTGAGGGATTTTAATCATGCATATTGTTCTGGCAGTTCTCGGGCTCCTCGGCGGAGGGCTCTTCTGGTAGTACAGGTTGAAGGTATTGGGCGAGGCGGCGGGTGATGTCATCGACGGTGCCGGGCGCATGCGAGGATATTTCCGACGCAGGAGAATCCGACTGCAGGCGGAGCATTCGCCGCTGACCGCGATCGAGGATCCGGTGCTTGCTGCCGCGACATTGATCTTAGCGATCCTCGCCGAGGATGTGCTGATTACGGATGGCCATTTCGATGTCGTGAGGAGCGTGATCCTTGATATCAGCAGTCCGAAAAAGGCGGATGAGGCGATGATCTACGCAAAGTGGGCTTTCAGCCAGGTTGGTGATACCGCGATCGTGATCGAAAAAATCTCACCGTTTTTGCGTCAGCAGCTTAGTGAACTGGAAAAGTGCGAATTGATTGATATGGTAGGCGTGGCCGCTGCCGCCGTTCCTGTCTCCCATCATTACGGCCAGCGCGTCAGAAAGCTAAAGCAGAGGCTTGGCCTCCAAGTCGACTGATCAAACCCAAGATCAAAAACAGGAAAAGCCCGTGAAACTGAAAAAGCTTGGCCGAACGGATATCGACGTTACGGAAATTTGCCTCGGCACGATGACCTGGGGCGTGCAGAACACGGAAGAGGATGCGCATCGGCAGATAGACTATGCGCTCGATGCAGGCGTCAATTTCATGGATACGGCGGAAGTCTATGCGATTCCGTCAAGCCCCGAGACCTATGGCAAGACCGAGACCTATATCGGCACATGGTTCAAGAAGACTGGCAAGCGTGACCAGTTTGTGCTTGCCACCAAAATATCCGGAGGAGGCAACAGCTGGATTCGCCACGGAACGCCTCCGGACCGGACATCGGTGCGCGAGGCAGTGGAAGGCAGTCTCAAGCGGCTCCAAACCGATTACATCGATCTCTATCAGGTCCATTATCCTGCCCGCGGGCATTATCATTTCGGCTCGGCCTGGAAATATGCGCCGCAGAACCAGGACAAGCAGCGCGTCACCGCGCAGATCGAAGACGCGCTACTTGGCCTCGACGACATGGTGAAGGAAGGCAAGATCCGGCATATTGGTCTTTCCAACGAGACGGCGTGGGGCATCGGCCAATGGCTGAAGCTCGCCGAACGCCACGACCTACCGCGCGTGTCCTCGGTGCAGAACGAATACAGCCTGCTGCAGCGCGTGTTCGATCTCGATCTTGCCGAAGTCAGTCACCACGAGGATGTCGGGCTGCTGGCTTATTCTTCGCTGGCCTCCGGCGTCCTGACCGGCAAGTATCTCGACGGGAAGACGCCGCCCGGAACACGCGGCGCGATCCAGCCGGGCGGTCTCTGGCGCAACAATGAGCATTCCGTACCCGCGGTGAGGGCATATATCGACCTGGCGCGCAAGCACGGGCTCGATGTGGCGCAGATGGCGATCGCCTTCGCCCTGACGCGGCCGTTCATGACCTCTGTCATCATCGGAGCGACGACGATGGAGCAATTGAAGACCGACATCTGGGCAAGCACGGTCACGCTTTCATCCGAGGTACTCAAGGAAATCGAAGCGATCTACCGGAAATATCCGCGCCCGCTTTAGATCGGCTGGCCCTGCAGTAGTTTCGGCGCTGTCGTCGACAATCCCGCGGCCTGGCGGATGAAGAATCCCTTGAGCCGCGGCATCCGTTCGACGAGGCCGAGCCCGAAGTCGCGCAGCGCCCGTACCGGCACGCTGTCATTCGAAAACAGCCGGTTCAACACATCGGTGGTAACGCCCATCTGCACCGTATCGAAGCGCCGCCAGGTCTGGTAGCGCTCGAGTACCGCCACCGAGCCGATATCGAGCCCGAGCCGGTCGGCGTCGACGATCGTCTCTGCAAGTGCTGCCGCATCCTTGAAGCCGAGATTGAGGCCCTGGCCGGCGATCGGGTGAATGCCGTGCGCCGCGTCGCCGGCAAGGGCAAAGCGCGGTTTGACGAAATCGCGCGCCAGCGTCAGGCCGAGCTGGAATGATTTACGGCCGCCTTCGACGCGCAGCTCGCCGAGCTTCAGGCCAAAGCGCTGTTCGAGCTCATGTTCGAAGACGAAATCGTCCTCTTTGATCAGCCGCTCGGCATCGTCCGTCCGTTCGGTCCATACCAGCGATGAGCGGTTGCCCTTGAGCGGCAGGATCGCAAAGGGGCCGGCAGGCAGGAAATGCTCCTCGGCGCGGCCATGATGCGGACGCTCATGTGCGACGGTGCAGACGATGCCGGACTGGCCATATTCCCAATTGACCGTCTTGATTCCCGCCATGTCACGCAGCCGCGATTTCACGCCGTCGGCAGCGATCAGGAGCCGCGTACGCAGGCTCTTGCCGTTTGCATAGTGGACCGTCAGGTGTGCTTCGCCGTGCTCGAAGCCGCCCACCGGCGCCCCTTCGATGAAGCTAACGCCGAGCTCTTCGGCCCTGGCGCGCAGCGACGCATTGAGCACGCGGTTCTCCACCATGTGCGCGAAGGGTTCACCCGGCTCGATCTCGCCATTAAAGGTCAGGAATACCGGCCGCACCGGATCGGCGGTGCGCGAATCGGTAACAGTCATTTCGTTGATCGGCTGCGCCTCAGGAAGAATCGCGTCCCAGCAGCCCAGCCTGTCGAGCATGCGGCTTGCTGCCGCTGCAATGGCCGAGGCGCGCGTATCGTTGCGCCAGACGCCCGCGGGTGCCGCGTCAATGACCGTAACGCCCAAATGCGGCGCCGAGGATTTCAGCGCCACCGCGGTCGCGAGACCAACATAGCCTGCGCCGGCGATGATGACGTCGGTGGCTGGTTCCTGTTTCCGGGTTCGTTCAACCATGGTTGCCTCCGGGTTTGTGCCCAATGCAGTGCTTGACTTGTTTGCCTGTTCCTGTTGCAAGCGTTGAAGATACGCCAACAGGAGATGCACGATCATGTCTGACGCCATGAAAGAGCTTTTGTCCATACTCGACCTTGAGACGCTGGAACACAATCTGTTTCGAGGTCGCAGCCCGCAGGTCGGCTGGCAGCGGGTCTTTGGCGGACAGGTCATTGGTCAGGCTTTGGTCGCGGCGCAGCGCACCGTCGATCCTGCCCGGCACGTACATTCGCTGCACGGTTATTTCATGCGCGCGGGTGATCCGAAAGTGCCGATCATCTACGAAGTCGACCGGATCCGAGACGGCTCGAGTTTCACTACCCGCCGTGTCGTCGGCATCCAGCATGGCCACGCAATCTTCTCACTGGAGGCATCGTTCCAGATCGAGGAGGCAGGGCTGGACCACCAGAAGCCGCGCCCGCTCGATATTACGCCCCCCGAGCAGCTGATCAGCGACAAGGACCTGAAAGAACAATATCTGCAGAATGCGCCTGCCAATATCCGCAGGTACTGGGAGCAGGACCGGCCGATCGAGTTGAAGCCGCTATCGCTGACGCACTATTTCTCGCGTGAAAAGCTGCCGCCGGAACAAAATGTCTGGATCAGAGCCACCGGACCCGTGCCGGATGACCGCGCGGTGCAGGCGGCCGTTCTCGCCTACCTGTCGGACATGACGCTCCTCGATACCTCGCTCTATGCGCACGGCCGGTCGATCTTCGATCGCGATTTGCAGGTCGCCAGCCTCGACCACGCCATGTGGTTCCACAGGCCCTGCCGTTTCGATGACTGGCTGCTTTATACGGCAGACAGCCCGAGTACATCCGGTGCGCGTGGCTTCAATCGTGGTGCAATCTATAGCCGTGACGGCGCTTTGATTGCCTCGACGGCCCAAGAGGGCCTAATTCGTGTGCATCCTAAGGAATGAGATTTATTGAATCCCTCGTAGCTGCCTATTTTTTAAGCATGTTGCTGCGAATCGTATAGTGTAATCACTGTCGACTAAAAATATCTATTTGTAATCAATAAGTTGGCGGCCTCCTTCGAGTCTGGCACGGAACTTGAATACTCCTGAGCAGTCACCATGGCCATTAGGGCTTTAGGCGATGGGTTCAACGCGGTTTGCTGCTCTTCGGGTAATTCCACCCGGGGGTACCGCGCTAGCGCAGGGGTATAGTCAATGAAAATTGTGATGGCCATCATCAAGCCGTTCAAGCTGGACGAAGTGCGGGAAGCACTCACCGCTGTCGGCATCCAGGGCCTGACCGTCACCGAGGTGAAAGGTTATGGCCGCCAGAAAGGGCACACCGAGATTTATCGCGGTGCCGAATATGCGGTCAGCTTTCTGCCAAAACTGAAAATCGAGGTGGCGGTCGCTTCCGAGCTCGTCGACACCGCCGTCGAAGCCATTACAACAGCCGCGAAAACCGGCCAGATCGGCGACGGAAAAATCTTCGTTCTTAGTATCGAGCAGGCAGTCCGTATTCGCACCGGCGAAACCGACACCGACGCGTTATGAGTTATTTGGGGTTCAAGGAGAGCATAATGAAAATTCCAACCAGTCTGACATCTGCGGCGCGCAGCACCCTATTGGGATCGCTGGCGCTGATCGCATTCGGTTCGCTGGCTGCCTTCGCTCAGGAAGCCGCGCCAGCTGCTCCCGCCGCCGCAGCGCCAGCCTTTACAGTCGACAAAGGTGACACCACCTGGATGATGATCTCAACGGTCCTCGTGCTGTTGATGACCATTCCGGGCCTCGCCCTCTTCTATGGCGGGCTTGTCCGCGCCAAAAACATGCTGTCGGTTCTCATGCAGGTCTTCACCATCACGGCCGTCGTGATGCTGATCTGGGTGTTCTATGGCTACAGCCTTGCATTCACGCCGGGCAATGCATTCTTCGGCGGGTTCTCCAAGGCATTTCTGGCCGGCGTAGACGTGACGACGCTGTCGGAAACCTTCTCGAAGGGCGTTGCCATCCCTGAACTGGTCTTCGTCGTCTTTCAGATGACGTTCGCCTGCATCACGCCCGCTTTGATCGTCGGCGCTTTTGCCGAACGTATCAAGTTCTCGGCAGTCGTGCTGTTTGTCATCCTCTGGGTCACGTTCGTCTATTTCCCCATCGCCCATATGGTGTGGTTCTGGGGCGGTCCAAGCGCCTATTCTGACCCGTCAGGTCTGATCTTTGGCTTTGGGGCAATCGACTTCGCCGGCGGTACGGTCGTTCACATCAATGCTGGTATTGCCGGCCTGGTTGGCGCCCTCATGATCGGCAAGCGTGCCGGCTACAAGAAAGACATCATGGCGCCTCACTCCATGACACTCACCATGGTCGGTGCTTCGTTGCTGTGGGTGGGCTGGTTTGGCTTCAATGCAGGCTCGAACCTCGAAGCCAATGCCTATGCCGTTCTTGCAATGATCAACACCTTCGTGGCAACCGCCGCGGCGACCGTCGTGTGGATCCTGCTGGAATCCATCCTGCGCGGAAAAGCTTCCATGCTGGGTGCGGTTTCGGGTGCCGTTGCCGGTCTTGTTGCGGTTACGCCTGCAGCCGGCTTTGCCGGTCCAATGGGCGCCATCGTTCTCGGCGCCATCGTAACGGTCGTCTGCTACTTCTTCGTTGCCGTCGTGAAGAACACATTCGACTATGATGACAGTCTCGATGTCTTCGGCATCCATTGCGTTGGCGGCATCGTCGGTGCTCTCGGTACTGGCATCCTGGTCAACCCGGCTCTCGGCGGTGCGGGCATTGTCGATTATTCGACGGCCGACTTTGCTGCCGGTTACGCAGGAACTGCAACTCAGGTTTGGGCGCAGTTCAAGGGCGTAGCTGTTACGCTCCTGTGGTCTGGCATCGGCAGTGCGATCCTCTACAAGATCGTCGATCTGATTGTCGGTCTGCGTGCCGCTCCTGAAGCCGAACGTGAAGGTCTCGACCTCACCTCGCACGGCGAAGCTGCCTATCACTCGTAACAGGCTTGCTTTGACTGCAATCCGATGGGCCTGGTTCTCCTGGCCCATCTGTTTTTTGGGGCCCAACCTGTCCTTTCGTTAAATTCGCCCTGCTCCTTCCCATGGTTAATGCCCCCTTAACCATCCGCGTCTTAATTTGAGAGCTCTCGAATCTGCGGCATGTCACAGCCGCCAATATGCGTTCACGTGGGACCGGATTTCATGCGTCAAGCTTATTCAGCGTCTTATGCAATTGAGGACGAGCGGCAGGGGTTGACCCGCATCTTCCGCAGGCAGATTCATATCCTCTGGGGTCTGGTGCTGTTTTGCTTTGTTGCCTTCGCCATTGGCAGCCTTGCCACGTGGAACGTTACCGATCCCAGCTTCAGTCACGCCACGTCGAATCCGACCCGCAATGCCCTCGGATACCCCGGTGCAGTCTTCTCCGATCTCGGCATGCAGTTCTTCGGACTGTCGATGCTTGCTGCGCTGATGCCCGCGCTCTTCTGGGGTGGTTTGCTGTTGACCGGGCGCGGTGTCGACCGCATGCCGCGCCGCATTATTGCCTGGTTCTGTGCTTCGCTGATGGCCGCCGCTATGGCCGGTTGTTTTGCGATTCCCGCAAGCTGGCCGATGCCGATCGGTCTTGGCGGCGTTTTTGGCGATATGGTCCTCAAGATTCCAGGGATCTTCATCGGTACATTTCCCCGCGGCGGCCTGGCAATGATCCTCGTTGCCGTCCTGGCCATCCCGACCCTTTGGACCTTTGCCTTCGCCAGCGGGATCACTTACCGCGACAGCGAACCAGCCATCCTCAAGAAATCCAAGCGCCATGTGGCGGAGGATGATGACTATGGCGATGATGAGGATGATGAGGACGAGGGCGGCGGCCTGCTGGCTCTCGGCGCCCTCACCCACTGGTTCCTGAGCGCAAAGGCACTGTTCCGCCGTATTTTCGGGCATGGCGCAGGTCTCTATGGTAGCGCCCGCAACATCCGCCGGAGTGAGGACGATTTCCTCGACGACGTTCCGGCCCCGCGCCAGCATGGTAGCAGTGTGCGCCGTGAGCCCGGATTCTATGACGAAGCACCACGGGTCGAGGCGCCATCGATCGATATCGGGCGCGACTTCGATGAGAGGTCCAATCGCTTTGATCCGGTTGCATTCGACGATGAGGACGAGGATATCGACGATTGGGCGCCGCAAAGGGCGCCCGGACGAGCGGAAGCCATGCCGCCCGCCCGCCCCGTCACGGCACGCATCGATACGCCGGCACCCGCGCCACGGGCCGGTGCGCGTGTTCAGCGCGAGGCTCAAGCCTCACTCATCAAATCTGATGAATTCGAGATGCCATCCCTGCACTTTCTCAGCGAACCCAAGAATGTCGTGCGCAACCCGAGCCTGTCCAAGGAGGCTCTGGAACAGAATGCAAGGTTGCTGGAAGGCGTCCTTGAAGATTTCGGCGTGCGTGGAGAGATCATCCATGTTCGTCCAGGCCCCGTCGTTACACTTTACGAACTGGAACCCGCGCCCGGTATCAAGTCTTCGCGGGTCATCACGCTTGCCGATGATATCGCCAGATCGATGAGCGCCATCGCTGCACGTGTCGCCGTTGTCCCTGGACGGAACGCCATCGGCATCGAACTGCCGAACCAGACTCGCGAGATGGTTTATCTGCGCGAACTTCTGGCGAGTCGGGATTTCGAACAGACCAAGACCAAGCTGGCGCTAGCGCTAGGCAAGACCATCAATGGCGAAGCGGTCATCGCCGATCTTGCGAAAATGCCGCATCTTCTGGTGGCCGGCACCACCGGTTCGGGTAAATCCGTTGCCATCAATACAATGATCCTTTCGCTGCTCTACCGGATGACCCCGGAGCAGTGCCGCCTGATCATGATTGATCCCAAGATGCTGGAACTGTCGATCTATGACGGGATTCCGCATCTTCTAACGCCAGTCGTCACCGATCCGAAGAAGGCCGTCGTTGCGCTCAAGTGGACGGTCAAGGAGATGGAAGACCGCTACCGGAAGATGTCGAAGGTCGGCGTGCGCAATATTGACGGCTTCAACCAGCGTGTCGAACAGGCGCACAAGAAGGGTGAGCGCATTGCCCGTACTGTGCAGACCGGCTTCGACCGGGCAACGGGCGAAGCCGTATACGAGACGGAAGAACTCGATCTGAAGCCGATGCCCTACATCGTTGTCATCATCGATGAGATGGCCGACCTGATGATGGTTGCCGGCAAGGACATCGAGGGCGCGGTGCAGCGCCTGGCACAGATGGCGCGTGCGGCGGGGATTCATGTGATCATGGCGACGCAGCGCCCGTCGGTTGACGTGATCACCGGTACAATCAAGGCAAATTTCCCGACCCGTATCTCGTTCCAGGTGACGTCAAAAATCGATTCGCGCACCATTCTCGGGGAGCAGGGCGGCGAGCAGCTGCTCGGAATGGGCGACATGCTTTACATGGCCGGTGGCGGTCGCATCCAGCGCGTGCACGGACCATTTGTAGGCGATGACGAGGTGGAAAAGATCGTTCAGCATCTGAAGCTGCAGGGTGTTCCGGAATATCTCGATTCCATTACCGAAGAGGATGACGAGGATGAGGGCGGCGGGCCAGTGGGGACCACCAACCTCGAGGATTCCGATGATCCTTACGACCAGGCGGTTGCGGTCGTTCTTCGCGACAAGAAGGCCTCGACCAGTTACATCCAGCGCCGGCTTGGTATCGGTTACAATCGCGCGGCTTCCATCATCGAACGCATGGAACAGGAAGGGCTCGTCGGACCGGCCAACCACGCTGGTAAGCGAGAAATTCTCGTGCCGACACAGGATGACGAGTTTTGACAAAATGTGCCGTAACGTAACGAATTTGCGGTCTGTTATGGTATGATTACGATGGGATCATTACATAACGCTCAAATAGTGCGGTTACGTAACGTCAATGCGGAACAAGAAACGGGCAGCTGCCGTTTCTTAGCCATACTGAAGCCAAACTGGCAGCGTAGAAGCGAGACAAGACGACAGGAGATACGACCATGACAAAGACAAGAGTACCGTTTCGCGCAATTGGCTCGCTGGCCAGAGCTTCGGCGGTTGCGTCCATGGTCGGAATGGGATTGCTTGTTGGTGCAAGCGCCGCACTGGTAACCCCGGCTCTCGCCCAGGCGGCGCCCGCCGGAATAGGTGCGGCGCAAGAAATAGCCAACAAATTCTCTGGCGTTAAAACGCTGACAGGAAATTTCGTTCAGTTCGGCCCGCGCGGCGAACAGACCGAAGGCACGTTCTATATCGAACGGCCAGGCAAGATACGCTTCAACTATAACAAACCATCGCCGATACGCGTGATCTCGGACGGCAGTTCGGTTGTGATCAACAATCGCAAACTCGACACATGGGACCTTTACCCGCTGTCGAAAACTCCGTTGAAGCTGCTTCTCAGCAATCAGATCGATCTTTCCGGCGGCAAGGTCAAATCGGTCAAACAGGAACCGGACATGACCACAATCGTGCTTGGCGACAAGTCGGTCTTCGGTAATTCAACCATCACGATGATGTTCGACCCGAGATCATACGATCTGCGTCAGTGGACGATCACCGATGCCCAGGGGCTGGATACGACGGTGATGATCACAAACGTTCGTACCGGCGTTCGTTTTGCCGATGACATGTTCAAAATCGACTACACCCGGATTGCGATGAAGAAGTAACCATCGGCTCCTGTGGATGACCGGCCTTTTGGTTTTCATTCGACGGCACTTCGACTAGTCTCACGGCTCCATTCCCATACCGCGAGACCAGCCTCCCATGCCTTTCTCCGTTGCTACCTGGAACATCAATTCGGTGCGCCTGCGCTTGCCGCTGGTTCTGCAGTTCCTTGCTGATCATCAGCCGGATGTGTTGTGCTTGCAGGAAACGAAATGCCCCGATGAGTTCTTTCCGCGCGATGCCTTTCGCGAGGCGGGATACGAACATGTCGAAGTCAGCGGCCAAAAGGGCTATCACGGCGTTGCTACGCTTTCGCGTCGTCCCTTGAGGGATACGGCAAGGGTAGGGTTTTGCAATATTGCGGATTGCCGGCATCTGAGCACAGTGGTGACTGCCGGATCGAAACGTCTGCGCATTCACAATTTCTACGTCCCGGCCGGCGGTGACGAGCCAGACCCGGAGATCAATCCGAAGTTCGCTCACAAGCTTGGCTTCCTCGACGAGATGAAGGCCATGAATGGCGATTATGGCGATGGACATGCATCCCTGCTTGTCGGCGATCTCAATATTGCGCCATTGGAAACCGATGTCTGGTCGCACAAACAGTTGCTGAAGGTTGTAAGTCATACGCCGATCGAGACCGAGGGACTGGAAGCCCTGCGGAAGAATGGCGGCTGGAGCGATCTCATGCGCCACCACATTCCGCGACATGAGAAAATCTACACTTGGTGGAGCTACCGCGCGGCCGATTGGGCGGCTGCCGATCGTGGCCGCCGCCTCGACCACATCTGGGGTTCGCCAGACCTCGAAAACGACCTCACCGATATCACCGTGCTGCGTGAGGCGCGCGGCTGGGATCGACCCTCGGACCATGTGCCGGTCATTGCCCGATTCGATCTCGATTGATCGGAATCAGAAACACGAATCGGACAGAATGGTTCGAATTCCGTACAGGTTCTGGTGATTCCCATCCTGGGATTCGCGATTCTGGTACAAGATTCTCAACTGGCGCGGGAAATTTGGTTGTGCTGACGCGTACTTAGCGTTCGCCGAACAGATGCTCGTACCCGGTGATGGCCTCGATCATATCGTTCAGGTCCGCGGCGATCTGATCGTGCAGGGCGGCGGCAATTTCGGGATACTCCTCGAGAATGCGCCGGAAAAGCGAGCGATTGAGGCGGATGACTTCAGTCTCGGTCTCGGCCATGGCGCTGGTCAATCGCTTGGTCTGGGCAATTATGGCCATCTCACCGAGGACAGCGCCAGGCCCCACGGTTTTCAAGACAATGCGACCTGACGGCCCTTCGCGAAACAGAGAAATCTCACCGCGATCAATGACATAGGCGCAATCGGCGGACTGACCTTCGCGGTAAAGCTCGCGGCCCTCCCTTAAGACAAGCCGCTCCGTTCCGAAGGCAAGCAACCGCAACTGGTCGCGCGTAAACGTCTCGAACAGCCCCACCGTCTCCAGAATGCGAATATCATCTTCAATTGCCATGCAATTACAGACATATACCTAGATTGGCCCCATCGGCATCAAGGAATGAGCTTGTATCCCCCGCTTTCGGTAACGAGTATGGTCGAATTCGACGGATCGTGCTCAATTTTTTGCCGCAACCTGTAGACGTGGGTTTCCAGCGTGTGCGTGGTCACCCCCGAATTGTAACCCCAAACCTCTTCCAGCAGAACATCGCGGGTGATGACCTTACCCCCCGCGCGGTAAAGATATTTTATGATGGCGACTTCCTTCTCGGTCAGCCGGATCTTGCCGCCCTTCGCGTCGATCAGCATCTTTTGCCCGGGCTTGAACGTATAGGGCCCGACGACAAAGGTCGCGTCTTCGCTCTGTTCATGCTGACGAAGCTGCGCGCGGATGCGCGCTAGCAGCACCGCAAACCGGAAAGGCTTGGTCACATAGTCATTAGCACCCGATTCAAGACCGAGAATGGTGTCCGAATCGGTGTCATGGCCGGTCAGCATGATAACGGGAGCCTTGAATCCACCCTTGCGAAGCAGTTTTACCGCCTCGCGTCCATCCATGTCGGGCAGGCCGACATCCATGATCAGAAGATCGACGACCCCGTTTCGTGCTGCCTGGACACCCTTGGTCGCGTTGTCTTCCTCTATGATCTGGAACTCCTCATAAAGGCTGAGCTGTTCAACCAGGATTGCTCGCAGGTCCGAATCGTCGTCGACGATAAGAATGGTACGCGCTGTCATCAGATCTCCCGCAAATTGGAAAGAAGTCGTTGGAATTTAAGTCGAATTAGACAGGAAAGAAAGAGCATCGACTTGATATTGCGTATGCAGCGCATCAGTCTGACACAAAAATGCTTTTTATGAGGCAAGCATGAGTCGCAGGTTATTGAAATTGATTGATGTTCGTCCGAGGCCAGGTCACCCTAGTCAGGGCCAGTTGATCGCCGGCAACAACATTCTTCGTTGCGCGCTTGGCAAAGGCGGAATCACGGCTTTCAAACGTGAGGGTGACGGTGCGACGCCGCTCGCACAGATGCGGCTCCTTTATGGCTTCAAACGTCCCGACAAGAACGTGGCAAGCCCCAGCGCGCTGAGATTAAGTCCACTGCGCAGCAATGACGGCTGGTGCGAAGTTAGTAGCGATCGCAACTACAACCGTAGAGTTCGCATACCATATGGCGCGAGCCACGAGACGATGTGGCGCAAGGATAGTCTGTACGATATCTGCATCGTCATGGACTGGAACATAAGGCCACGGCGCCGCGCCAATGGCAGCGCCATTTTCTTTCACCTTGCAAGACCGGGATACACACCGACCGAAGGCTGCATTGCGTTGAGCCGTGCCGATATGGATCGGCTCCTTCCGCATCTGTCCTGCCGAACCATTATTCGCGTATTGCGCTAGGGCTTGAAGCGCCAGACAGTCGTCCGCTTGACCTCGGTATCCTCGAGCGCCCGCGTCACCGGAACCGAGTAGACGGCGAGAGGTTCGAGGATATCCTTGGGAAGATAGGATCGGCCCGGATCGCCTATAATGATGCTGGCGCCACGTTTCGCAAGGCGCGTGAACCAGGGCAGGAGCTGGTCGGCCAGCGTCTTGTCGTAGAAAACGTCACCCGCCAGCACGACATCCCAACCGCCGTCACTCCCGATCAAATTCTCGATACTGACTTCGAGGGTCACCTGATTTGCATTGGCATTGAGTGCAATTGCCGGACGGGCAAACGGATCGATATCGCAGGCGATAGTGCGCGCAGCGCCCGACTTGGTCGCCGCAATGCCGACGAGACCGGAACCCGATGCAAAATCGAGCACGGCGGCATTGGCGACGGTCACAGGATTGTCGAGGACGTAGCGTGCCACGCCTTGACCGCCCGCCCAGGCGAAGGCCCAGAATGGTGGCGGTAATCCGAGTGTTGTCAGTTCCTCTTCCGTCCGGTGCCAGAGATCATGAGCTTCATCGGCAAGATAAAGCGCTATTTCCGGCACGTGTGGCGGCGATTGGAGAACAGTGTTGGCCAGCACGAACCGGCGATAGCGATCAGTGTCAGGGTCGAGGGCAGCCTCATCCATCGGCGAAGGTCATTCCGGAGCCGGGACGAGTCCGCCCATACGGCAGACTTCTTTCCATTCGTCCGCTGTTACCGGCTGCACCGACAACCGCATGGACGTGACCAGCGCCATCTTTTCCAGCTTCGGATTGACCTTGACGTCCTTCAAGGTCACAGGAACGGGTACATCCTTGACGGCACGGATATCGACGCATTCCCAGCGCGGATCGTCCGTCGTCGAATCGTGATGTGCCAGCGCGCATACCTCGACAATACCGACAACTTCCAGCCCCTCATTGGAGTGATAGAAGAAGCCTTTGTCGCCGATTTGCATGGCGCGCATGTTGTTGCGTGCCTGGTAGTTGCGCACGCCGGTCCACTCTGTGCCCTTGGCACCAGCCGCCTTTTGTTTATCCCACGACCATGCGTCCGGTTCGGATTTGAAAAGCCAGAAAGCCATTTTGGAGCCTTAATTGTTGTCCGGGTTTTTGATTGCCCAGTTCCATGGGCGAATCTCGACAGAAGCGAAGAGGCCAGCCTTGGAGTAAGGATCGCTGGCGGCGATATTTTTTGCTGCCATAGGATCGGCAGCGTCGACGACGACGAGACTGCCATTGGGCTTCCCATCCTCACCGAGGAATGGCCCGGCAAATTTTATCTGATCACTTAAGCCATTCAAATAGTCGAGATGTGCGGCGCGAGTGTCAAGGCGCACCTGCAGGTGGTCGGGCTTGTCGGTGCAAAGGAGGGCATAGAGCATTCGTCGTCTCCGGGTTAGTCTTCGTTCTTGAGCGGACGCGCAAGCAGGGCCTCCATCGCTTCGTCAATGGTAATGCGGCGGTCGAGGATTTCCGCCACGGCTGCGATGATCGGCGCTTCGATCTTGTGGCGGACGGCGAGCTCGGCAGCGACAGCGGCTGTTGCAACGCCCTCCGCAAGCGGTCGACCGTCCAAGTCCTCGCCTCTGCCGAGGGCAAGCCCATAGGAATAGTTACGCGATTGTGGCGTCGAGCAGGTAAGCATCAGATCCCCAAGGCCGGAAAGCCCCATGATAGTCTCCGGCTTTGCGCCAAGCGCTTGGCCGATGCGGCGCAGCTCCACAAATCCGCGCGTAACAAGTGCCGCCTGGGCGCTGGCGCCGAACCCCCTTCCAACTGCCGCCCCCGCGGCGATGGCGAGCACATTCTTGAGCGCTCCACCGACCTCCACGCCAGTCAGATCGTCGGTCGAATAGCAGCGGAAGGTTGGGCCCGACAGTATCTGTGCGATACGGTCGGCAAGCGCCTGACTGCGTGCAGCCACGGTCACGGCGGTCGGCAGTCCTTTGGCCACGTCGGTGGCAAAGCTTGGTCCGGATAAAGCTCCAAGTGCATGACCCGGCAAAATTTTGGCGACGAGATCGGACATGAGCAGTCCGCTCTTGCGCTCAATGCCCTTGGCACAGACGACGAGCGGCGTTGCCGTTGGGATCAGGTCTTTCCATCCTTCCATCGCATCTGCCAGGGACTGAGCTGGAACGACACACAGGATGAGGTCGCTGTTGCTCATCACTTCTTCGGCGTCGGTGCTGGCCTTCAGCATCGGATGGAGATCGATGTCCGGAAGATAAGTGTTGTTGCGGTGATTTCTGTTAATGGAATCAACGGCCAGAGCATCGCGCGCATAGAGACGAACCGCATTGCCGTTGGAAGCCGCCATCGTGCCGAGGGCGGTACCCCAGGCGCCGCCGCCGAGGACTGCGATTGTTGGTTGACTGCTCATGCCTTGGCACCTCTTCGGCCAGCACCAATCAATGGTGTCGATTGCATATCTAGAGGCCACCGCGAGCGCGGCGCAATGTCAAGGGAATCGGCCGGCGCCTGATCACTGGCGCGTTCGGCACCTGCCCAGGCAATCATTGCGGCATTGTCGGTACACAGCGCCAGTGGTGGCGCGACGAAGCGAAAGCCATTTTCCGAGCAGAGCTCTTGCAGACCATCACGCAAGACCTTGTTGGCGGCAACGCCTCCTGCGACGACCAGTGCAGGCTCCTCGACATCGGGGAAGCTCTGACGAAATCGCCGCAGAGACCGGGATACCCGATCGTCGAGAGTGTCTGCGACAGCAGTCTGGAATGCGGCACAAATATCGTTGATGTCTGTTTGAGACAGTGGCTCCAATGTTGTAGCCAACTGGCGCACCGCCGTCTTCAGACCGGAGAACGAGAAATCCAGGCGCTCTTCGCCCTTTAACGGGCGCGGCAAAGTAAAACGGTCGGGATCGCCCAGAACGGCCGCCTTCTCCACCTCGGGCCCGCCGGGATAAGGAAGTCCAAGCAATTTGGCGGTCTTGTCGAAGGCTTCGCCAAGCGCGTCATCGATGGTCGTGCCAAGGCGCTCATAGTCACCGAGACCTTTGACAAGCACCATCTGTGTATGACCGCCGGATACCAGCAGAAGCAAATAGGGAAAATCGATGCGATCTGTCAGGCGCGGGGTTAGTGCATGACCTTCGAGGTGGTTGATGGCGTAAAAAGGCTTTTGTGCCGCCATGGCAATTGCTTTTCCGGTCATCAGTCCGACGATCAAACCGCCCACCAATCCTGGACCCGCGGTAGCGGCCACTGCATCGACATCGTCCAGCGTGATGTGCGCCTCTTGCAATGCCTGGCCGATCAGACGGTCCAGCACTTCGACATGGGCACGCGCCGCGATCTCCGGAACCACGCCGCCATAGGGCGCATGGTCGGCAATCTGGCTTAGAACGACGTTCGACAAAATGCGGCCGTGGCCCTGATCGTCGCGCTCGACGATCGCAGCCGCTGTTTCGTCACAACTTGTCTCAATTCCCAGAACACGCATCGATAATTCTGATATCCTTCGCCGCATTGCCCGTCGAAGGGAAGGTCGTTATTAGATCTTCCAATCTGAACTCGCGTAACACGGACAGCGGCCAATGCAAACAAAAACGCTCAAGATCGGTACACGTGGGAGTGCGCTCGCGCTCGCACAAGCCCGTGAGACGCGTGACCGGCTGATAAAAGCACACGGACTTCGCGAGGAAGAAATCGAGATCGTTGTCATTTCCACCAGCGGCGACCGTATTCAGGACCGGCCCCTGGCGGAAGTCGGGGGCAAGGGTCTGTTTACGCTTGAGATCGAAGAACAGCTGGCTGATGGCCGTATCGATCTCGCGGTTCACTCATCAAAGGACATGCCCACCTTCCTGCCTGAGGGCTTGCATCTCTCGATCTTCCTGGAGCGTGAGGACCCCCGCGATGCATTCATAGGCCGGGATGTCGAGCGGCTGCTTGATTTGCCGCACGGGGCTGTGGTCGGCTCTGCTTCCTTGCGGCGGCAGGCACTGATCCGCCGTGTCCGTCCCGATCTCAAGATCGTCAATTTTCGCGGCAATGTCGAAACACGCCTGCGCAAGCTCAGCTCTGGCGACGTTGACGCGACGTTCCTCGCCTATGCTGGCTTGCGCCGTCTCGGCCTTGCGGATGTCGTTACCGAGTTGATGGATGTCAGAACCTTTCCCCCTGCACCTGGGCAGGGGGCAATTACGGTGGAGAGTCGCATCGGCGATAAGCGGATCGATGCACTGCTTGCGCCCCTCAATCATTTGCCCACGTCAACGGCGCTCAACTGCGAACGTGCCTTCCTTGCCGGCCTTGATGGCTCCTGCCGGACGCCGATAGCCGGTCTTGCTACGGTTTCGGGCGAGAGCGTGCAGTTCCACGGGATGGTTCTTCTGCCGGACGGAAGCGAAGCCCATGAAGTGATGGGAGAGGGCGCACTTTCTGACGCCATAGAAATTGGCCGGGACGCAGCGTTGCGGATCAGAAAGCAGGCCGGTGCACATTTCTTCACGGATTGGATCTAGTTATGAGAACCGTTTTGGTCACACGCCCTCAGCCTGGTGCGACCAAAACGTCCGAACGCTTGCTCTGTAGCGGTTTCTTACCCCTGGTTTTGCCGTTGACGGAGATTGTTCCGCTGCCGGTGAAAAGTCCTAGCGGCAAGTTTCACGCTGTTGCGGTAACGAGCGCGAGCGCATTGCGGCAGGCTCCGGACCAGACGCTGGAGCCGCTCCTCAGATTGCCTTGTTTCGTCGTTGGCGAAGCGACGGCCGCAGCGGCCCGTTCCCGTGGGTTCGAAACGGTTACGACGGGGGATGGAGATGGCTCCTCCCTCGCGCAGACGGTGGTTGAGGAGTTGTGCACCAAACACCGTATTCTCTATTTGACGGGGCGTGTCCGCGTGCCAGATTTCGAGCACGCATTGCGAAAATCCGGCGTTCATTTTCGCACGATGAAGACCTATGATACGGTTTCAGTCAGTTATACAACTGATTTTTTGGTGAAATTTTTCAGTGCGGGGAGGATTGATTGCTGCCTCCTCTATTCCCACTGGGGTGCGGAAGAATTCAGGCGCTTGATCAGCAGGGATGAGATCGCGCATCATTTTGATAATACGCCTATTTTCTGCCTTTCTCCCCGGATTGCAGAGGCGTTGAATGGATTGGACAAGACCTTGATTTATGTCGCAGACAAGCCGAACGAGAGCGCTCTCCTTGAACTTATCCAACGGAGGTAATCCTTTTTGTCTCGTCTCGCTTAAAATTGTACCGTTTCGTCCGCGGAACTTCCTTGCTAGCCTCTCACTGACCAGATTTTAGCCCGAGAGAATCATTTCATGGCCAGACCTTCCGTCCCGCGTCATTCAAAATCCGCCCGCAAGCCGGCAACCATAGAACTGGAGTCTTCGCCTGCGGCCGAGACAAAGCCGACGTCGAAGACCGTACCCCAGCCCGAACCGGTTGGCTTTGAACCGGATATCAATGCGAAGCATGCAGAGACGAGTGCGACCAGTGACGGCTTTGCACCTCACGATGACGCGCAACCGGCAGTGACCGCCCCATCGGCCCAATCGCAATCGTTTGGGCGCGAGCAATCTTCTGGCGCTGCCAGGGAGGATAAGGTGGTTCCAGTATCCAGGCAGGTATCAAATGATATGTTTGGCCGCCTCGGAGCGGGACTCATTGGCGGTGTCATCGCACTCCTGGGTGCCGCTGCCCTGCAATGGTCCGGGATACTGCCCTCCCCGAGCACGGACATTTCGGCGCTTGAACGTCAGATTGCAGAATTGCGAATTACGCCTGCGACAGGACAGGCGCTGGATGAAGGAGCACAGGTGGCGCTGAACGGTGCCGTAGAGAATGCCAAACAGGCCGTTGGTCAGATGACAAGCCTTGCGGATGAGATCGGTTCGATCAAACAAACCATCGCCGACATTCAGAAGAATGCGGCTGCGGGTGCAGGCGCTGACACCAGCGCCATTGATGAACGCATCGCAGCGCTCGAAACGCGGCTGAACGCCAGTCAGCAGACAGCCGAACATGCCGATGGTGCGGCTTCCGGAGCAACAGAGCGGTTGAACGCATTGGAAGCAAAGGTCAATGACGCATCCGGCCAGACAAATATGGCACTTGCGATGGCGGCGACCGGTCTGAAGGCCGCGATTGAACGAGGCGCGCCCTTTGCAGCTGAACTTGAGACCTATGCGGCAGTGGCGGCTGACCCTGGTGCCATTGACGGTCTTCGTGCTTCTGCGGCAAAGGGTGTGCCGACAGTCAGCATGCTCGCGAGCCAGTTTGGCGATGTGGCGCCGAAAATTGTTGCAACTGCCCGTAACGTCGACCCCAATGCGGGCGTTTTGGATCGCCTATGGGCAAGTGCCGAGGGCCTTGTTGAAGCCCGTCCCGTCGGGATGGTCGAGGGCGAGGGGGTCGACGCAATAACAGCGCGCATCGAGGCGCATCTGAACGCTGGCGATCTTCCAGTGGCCATTGCCGAGTGGGAAAAGCTGCCCGAAAACGCCAAAGCCGTTTCCATGGATTTTGCCAATACAATGAAGGCGCGCCAGGCAGCGGGAGAGCTCGTGTCGAAGGCGCTATCGGATGCATTGACCGGGATCAAATCGCCGGCGGCTAATTAGGAGCAAGAAGATCATGATCCGTATTCTATGCTTCTTCTTCGTTGTTCTCTTACTCGGTGCCGGTTTTGCATGGCTTGCCGACCGGCCCGGCGACCTCGTCATCACCTTTGCCGGTATGCAGTACAAGGTTACCCTCATGGTGGCAGCCTCGGCCGTTGTGGCGATCGTCGCGGCTGTCATGCTCACCTGGTGGATCATCAAGAGCCTTGTTGCATCGCCCTATGCGCTGCGCAGGCATTTTCGTGCCCGGAAACGAGACCGCGGTTACCAGTCCCTATCGACAGGTCTGATCGCTGCCGGTGCCGGTGACGGCCAGACAGCACGACGGATGATTGGCCAGGCCCAAAAGTTGCTGAATGTCGATCAGGAGCCACTGATCAAGCTGCTCGATGCGCAGGCAGCCATGCTGGAAGGCCGCGCGGAGGATGCGCGAGCCAAATTCGAGGCGATGCTCGATGATCCGGAAACGAAGCTGCTTGGCCTGCGCGGACTTTATCTGGAAGCGCAGCGTCTTGGCGCTCGTGACGCCTCGCGTCACTACGCCGAGGAAGCCGCTTTGCTCGCGCCCAATGTCGAGTGGGCGTCGTCGGCCGCTCTCGGGCAAAAGACCACGCATGGCGATTGGGATGGAGCACTGCTGCTACTCGAGAAGCAAAAGGCAACCAAGCAGATCGACAAGGAAAAGGCCAAACGTGAGCGCGCAGCATTGCTGACTGCCAAGGCAATGGAAACATTCGACGCGGATCCGATGAGCGCCAAAACAATTGCTGTCGAAGCCAACAAGCTGGCGCCGGATCTGGTGCCGGCAGCAATTATCGCTGCGAAAGCGCTGTTCCAGCAAGGCGATCTGCGCAAGGGATCCAAGATCCTCGAATATACGTGGAAGAAGCAGCCGCATCCGGAAGTTGCGGAGACCTATGTTCATGCCCGAATCGGCGATTCAGCGATCGACCGCCTGAAGCGAGCCCGCCATTTGGCGGCGATGTATCCGCATCATCCGGAATCCAGCCTTGCGATCGCGCATGCCGCTCTTGCGGCAGGCGAACTCAAGGAAGCGCGGGAGGCGGCGGAGGCCGTTCTACGCACTGCGCCGCGCGAAAGTGCGTACCTGTTGCTAGCCGATATCGAGGAAGCCCAGACGGGCGATCAGGGCAGGGTACGTCAGTGGCTGTCCCGCGCGGTCAAGGCACCACGCGATCCAGCATGGACGGCTGACGGTTATGTGTCCGATCGCTGGGCGCCCGCTTCGCCAGTCACCGGTAGACTTAATGCGTTTGAGTGGAAAGTTCCGGTCGAACAGCTGGGGCCCGTGATCGACTATCGTGGCGATTTCGATGAAGCGCTTGCCACGGAACCTGTGCGGTCCGCGCCACCTCGCGAAGATTTGAAGCCCCTTATCCCGGCAAAATCAGTCACTGCCGAGACGCTTTCCAAAGTGCGACTGGACAAGGAAGATATCTTGGACGCTGAGGTCTTGCAGTTGGAGCCTCGTGCAAAGGCATCGAATCAGGCTGGCCCAAAGTCGGCGCAATCGGACGGCAATGAGCGAATCGCGTCGGTTTTGCCGCCTTTTCAGGAGCAGAAGGTCGATTCCAAGCAGAAAGACGAAGATCTTGCCTTTCCCGTACCGGACGACCCGGGCGTGCGCCCCGAGGATGAAGCGGAACGATCGGGCAAGAAGTTCCGGCTTTTCTGATGGAGGATAAAGATGTTCAGTGGCCCTTTGCGGCAAGATGAACAGTAGCGGGAACAGTATTGGCACGCTATCTGTTGATTCCACACTGCCCATGGTGAACCTGAAAGATATTCCTATATGCTCGACCGTCTTGTGACGTTTCTTAAATCCTTGCCGCCTGGAGAAAACGGTAAGGAGCACTTTTCCAGGAATGATCCGCGCCTCGCAGCTGCGGCCTTGCTGTTCCACGTCATGGATGCGGATGGTGAGAGCCTTAGCGTTGAGCGGAAGCGTGTCTCGCAGCTTATTTCCGAAGCATATGGTCTCAAGGGCGAAGCGTTGAAACGCTTGCTGAATGATGGCGAGCAGGCGGATCAGGAAGCGGTCGACCTTTATAGCTTCACCAGCATCATCAAACGCAATCTTGACGAAGCGGCACGTATCCGATTCATTGAGCTCATGTGGGACGTCGTTTTCGCAGATGGAAGCGCTCATGAGCTGGAGGACAATGTCGTCTGGCGGGTTGCGGAATTGATTGGTGTCTCGACGCGTGATCGCGTGATGATGAAGCAGAAGGCCGCACTTCGCGCCAAGCAAACGGTGCAAGAGGAATAGGACCAAGGCGGATGTTCCAGACCGACTGGATGGAAAGCAGGCAGTCACGACGCCCGAAAATCCTGACGGTGTTGCATCAGGAAAGGTCCAGTCCCGGCAGGGTCGGTCACCTGCTAGTCGAAGCCGGTTTCGCGCTCGACATCCGGCGTCCGCCCCTTGGTGATCCCCTCCCCCAAACCCTGGAAGATCATGCAGGCGCTGTGATCTTTGGCGGTCCAATGAGTGCCAATGATCCCGAAGATTTCGTCCGTGCTGAAACCGATTGGCTCGCGGTACCCTTGAAAGAAGACAAGCCGTTCCTTGGCATTTGCCTTGGAGCGCAGATGCTTGCCAACCATATCGGCGGAAGGGTTGCCCCGCATCCAGACGGGCTTGTCGAAATTGGCTGGTACCCTTTGGAGCCGACCGCTGCCGGACAGGCGCTGATGTACTGGCCTTCGATGGTCTATCATTTCCATCGTGAGGGCTTTGAACTGCCGCAGACGGCAACTCTGCTCGCGACTGGCGAGAACTATCCGAACCAGGCTTTTCGGTACGGCAAAAATGCTTGGGGTGTGCAGTTCCATGCCGAACTCACGCGCGCCATGATGCAGCGCTGGGTTGTGCGCGGCTCCGAACGCTTTGCGCTATGCGGCGCGCAGCATGGCAGGGATCATCTGGAAGGCAGGATGATCCATGATGCTGTGCTCAAGGCTTGGCTGCACCAATTTCTTGGCACGATTTTTGGAACCCCTGTCCTTGCCTGAGACGTGTCTTCAGCTTCTGCCCTGGAGGTTGCGCGCCTTGCGCAATTGCGGGAACCAATAAGCCCAAAGGGCCGCGACAGCCACGGTTCCGAAGCCGCCAAATACCACAGCAGGAACCGTTCCGATTAACGAAGCCATGATGCCGGCACGGAATTCACCCAGCTCATTGGATGCTCCGACGAAGACCATGTTGACGGCATTGACGCGGCCACGCACATGATCGGGTGTCCACAGCTGCAGCAGCGTTTCGCGAATATAGACGCTGATCATATCTGCCGCGCCCATCAGCGCGAGCACAATGATCGACAGCCACGCGATGTTCGACACCCCAAACATGATGGTGAGCAGGCCAAACAGCGCGACGAAGGCGAACATGATCAATCCCGCATGGTCCCGGATCGGATGGCCGGTCAGCCAGACGGCGGTCAGGATGGCACCGATGCCAGGTGCCGCGCGCAGCATGCCGAGGCCCCAGGGGCCGAGCTGGAGAAAATCGCGTGCATAGACAGGAAGCAGGGCAACGGCACCACCCAGCAGAACGGCGAAGAGATCGAGTGAGATTGCACCCAGAACAACCTTCTCTTTCCAGATGTAATGGAAGCCGGCAAGCAGTGTCTGAAGCGACCTCTTTTCAGATAAAGTGTGCTGAGCGGGCTTGGGTATGGCAAACGTACAGATGGTGGCTATCGCGAGCATGATGCTGGCAACGCCATAAGCGACCGTGGGCGAAATGCCGTATAGCAGTCCGCCCACTACGGGACCGACAATCGTTGCGACCTGCCAGGCCGACGAATTCCACGATACGGCATTTGAGAAAGTTTCGGTCGGGACGAGATTGATCACAAGCGATGCCGAGGCGGGCCCAAGGAAAGCGCGCCCGACACCAAAGCCAGCGAGAATGACGAAGACGAGGCCTGGCGTAAATTGATGGGTCACCGTCAGCAGGAGGAGCAGTGCGGCGCAGATGACTTCCACGCAGAGGGACAGGCCCATAATCAGCCGCCGTCCGAATCGGTCGGATGCTGCACCAGTAACCAGCACAAGCAGCAGTGATGGAGCAAACTGAACGAGGCCAACGATACCCAGATAGTAAGGGTCTCGTGTCAAATCGTAGATTTGCCAACCGACAGACACGCTGATGATCTGTATGGCGAAGGAACCGAAGAAGCGGGCCAGCCAATAGAGGGTGAATGACGAATGGCGGAAAGCGGCATAGCGATCATCGGCCGCGGTCATTTCGGGGACGGACATTTCGTTGAAAGGCTCCGGAATCTGGAGCCTTCTTCTAGACCAGTTCGGGGAGAATGGGGATAAGAAAAATCAGGAACAAGACGTGGCAGGGAATGAAATGGGGCCGGCCGGAGCCGGCCTGTTTCGATTCAAGCTGCATTTACAGTGTCGGTTACAGAAGCGTTGGAATCATTGCTTAGCAGGGATTTCCAGATGATTGCACCGAGCACCGCGCCAATGAGCGGAGCAACCCAGAACAACCAGAGCTGGCCGAGCGCTGCAGTTTCAGCAAAAAGGGCAACGCCCGTGGAGCGCGCCGGATTGACCGAGGTATTGGTCACCGGGATCGAAACCAGATGGATCAGTGTCAGACCAAGGCCAATGGGGATTGGTGCAAACCCGGCCGGGACAGCAGCCGACGTTGCGCCAAGAATAATGATGATGAAGAAGGCAGTGAAAATAATTTCTGCGACAAGCGCGGCGGTCAGACCGTATTTGCCGGGCGAAAGTTCGCCGTAGCCGTTGGACGCGAAGCCGCCGGCTACAAAGTCGGCTTTGCCGGATGCGATCAGATAGAGCACTGTCGCTGCTGCAATCGCACCCGCAACCTGTGCGACCCAATACGGGATCAGATCTTTGAAGTCGAACCGTCCCGCGACGGCAAGACCAAGCGAAACAGCAGGATTGAAATGGCCGCCGGAAATACCGCCAACAGCGTAGGCCATTGTTAGTACGGTAAGACCAAATGCAAAGGAAACGCCAAGCAAACCGATACCGACATCGGGAAATGCAGCGGCAATAACAGCGCTGCCGCAACCGCCCAAGACGAGCCAGAATGTGCCAAAGAATTCGGCTGACAGTTTATTGAGCATGGAAACCCCCTTGGATGGAGAGCAGGCCGGGATAGCCCGAATCACAAGCGCAAAGTTATTCCTGTTTTTTGAATTCAACAATATCGTTCAATATCGTGTTGAACGAATACCTTAGACTTTCGTATTTCCGTCGATCATCTTGCCACGAATACTATAAAGCGCTCCGGGCATCTCGGACATTCAGGCGGCATTCGCGACAACCCCTTGCTCGCGAGCCAGCCAATCGCTACATGTCGCGTGATTGCTCTAGGAGAAATATATGCTCGCCCTTATCCGTACCATCGATCTGGCTCTCGATATCTACACCTGGATCATCATTGCCAGTGCGATCTTTTCGTGGCTGTTCGCTTTCAACGTGATCAATTCCAGCAACCGTTTCGTCGCTTCTGTTGGAGATTTTCTCTACCGTGTCACGGAACCGGCTTTGCGGCCGATCCGCCGCTTTCTTCCAGATCTGGGCGGGATCGATATTTCACCGATTGTCCTCCTGTTGATCATCTTTTTCATTCGGCAGCTTCTGTGGACTACAATCGCACCGATGCTGGTTTGAACACACCCTGCTTCTTTCGCAAGGACGACAACGGCGTCACGCTCTTCGTTCGGCTGACGCCGAAGTCTTCCAGGGATGCGATTGAAGGTTTGGAAACAACGGATGACGGGCGGGCTTATATCAAAGCACGTGTTCGTGCGGTTCCGGAAGACGGAAAGGCAAATGCGGCACTGGAGAAGCTGTTGGCGAAATGGCTGGAGCTTGCTCCGCGGGACGTAACGATTGCGTCGGGTGCAACATCGCGGCTGAAGCAGATAAGAATTTCGGGCGATCCGGAAGCTTTGGCTGTTAAGCTTTTCGCTCTCGCACCGCCCGAGCAATCATAGATCAGGCCTTTTTGGCCTTGTGGCGCTCGATGGCCTCGGTGATAAGCTGACGGGCCGCATCTTCATCGCCCCAGTCGCCGATCTTCACCCATTTGCCGGGTTCCAGGTCCTTGTAGTGCTCAAAGAAGTGCTGGATCTGCTTGAGTGTTATCTCGGGCAGATCGGTGTAGTTGTGCACCTTTTCGTAGCGTAGGGTCAGGTGCGGTGAAGGCACAGCGATGATCTTCTCATCCTGGCCCTTGTTGTCTTCCATCACCAGAACGCCAATCGGGCGCACATTGATCACGCTTGTTGGCATCAACGCACGGGTATTGCAGATCAGAACATCGATAGGATCACCGTCGTCCGAGAGCGTGTGCGGTACGAAGCCGTAGTTGCCCGGATAGGTCATTGGCGTGTGCAGGAAGCGATCGACGAACAGTGCGCCGGAGTCCTTGTCGAGCTCATATTTGATCGGTTGACCGCCGACCGGAACCTCGATGATTACGTTGACATCTTCAGGGGGATTGTTGCCGACAGAAATGGCATCGATGCGCATGTTTTCAGAGTCCTTGTTGGTTTGGGAGTGCTGTACTGATTTTTACGCCGCGGCGCAACAATTCGCGCGCCCATTAGGCGGCTATGAGGGAGTTTGATAGACTTTTTGACCTGGATTGGCAAAAAACGAGGCCGAACTGGCGGCGTACGGAAGCGTCAAAGGGAGCGAATGTCATCCCGTTTCGCCGTCAATTCCAGACGAAGGCGATTTTCTTGAGCGTCTTGCCTTCAAAGCACTCAACGCCCTCGGCGACGTCGCGCCCGCCAGCGCCACGATAGAACGAAAGCGCGATGTCATTGTCGTCAAGAGCCCATACAACCAGGCCCTTGAGACCTTGGTCAACCAGACTGCGACGGGCCGCGCCCAAAAGCCGGGTACCAAGCCCGAAGCCTTGGTATTCCGGTCTGATGTATAGCTCGTAGACTTCGCCTTTTTGGGGAAGTTGCCGCGCACGATTGGGTCCGAGCGTGGCGTAACCGGCGACAACGCCGCCCACGTCGGCAACTAGAACTTGTGTTGAACGCCGAATAGCACGTGTCCACCAGGCGGTCCCACGCCGCTCCAGCATGGTATTGAGGGCCCGATGCGGAATGATTCCTGCGTAGGCACCCTTCCATGCAGCGAGGTGTATGTCCGAAATCGCCTCAGCGTCGGCCAACTCAGCTCGTCTAATTTCGATCACACGGGTGTTCATGGTTCTTTAACCATAGACCCGCTGCCCAAGGTTTCGCAACTATCCGCGAAAATGAATCTTGGTTTCTCGCACGAAAAAGAAAAGCGGCGAGTTTCGCCGCTTTCTCAGTTCTTGGCGGTGATGGCGTGTTACGCCGCGCCTGCAGTTTTGCTGCCCTTTTCGAAACGCTTGCGTTCGTTCGAATCGAGATAGAGCTTGCGCAGCCGGATGGATTTCGGCGTAACCTCGACGAGTTCGTCATCCTGGATCCAGGACAGAGCGCGTTCCAGTGTCATGCGGATCGGCGGCGTCAGCTTGACCGCTTCGTCCTTGCCGGCAGCACGGATATTGGTCAGCTTCTTGCCCTTGAGTACATTTACCTCAAGATCGTTGTCGCGCGAATGGATACCGATGATCATGCCGGCATAGACCTTGACGCCCGCGTCGATAACCATCGGACCGCGATCCTCGAGGTTCCACATGGCAAACGCCACGGACTCGCCCTGATCATTGGAGATCAGAACGCCATTGTTACGACCGGCGATTTCGCCTTTGTAAGGCTCATAGGCGCGGAAGAGGCGGTTCATGATCGCAGTACCGCGCGTATCGGTGAGAAGCTCCGACTGATAGCCGATGAGGCCGCGGGTTGGTGCGTAGAACACCATGCGCACGCGATTGCCGCCGGACGGACGAAGTTCGACCATTTCGGCCTTGCGCTCGGACATCTTCTGCACAACCGTGCCGGAATATTCCTCATCGACGTCGATAAGCACTTCCTCAATCGGCTCGAGCATGTTGCCGTCTTCGTCTTTCTGCATGACGACACGCGGGCGCGATACACCAAGCTCAAAGCCTTCACGTCGCATGTTCTCGATGAGAACGGCGAGCTGCAATTCGCCGCGGCCGGAAACGAAGAACGAATCCTTGTCGCTCGATTCCTCGATCTTCAAGGCAACATTGCCTTCCGCTTCCTTGAGCAGGCGATCACGGATGACGCGGCTCGTTACCTTGTCACCTTCGGTGCCGGCCAGCGGAGAATCGTTGACGATGAAGGACATGGTAACGGTCGGCGGATCGATTGGCTGGGCCTGGAGCGGTTCGGTAACTTCGGGCGCGCAGAACGTGTCAGCAACGGTGCCTTTCTGCAGGCCGGCGATCGCCACGATGTCACCCGCATGGGCTTCTTCAACCGGCTGGCGTTCAAGGCCGCGGAAAGCCAGGATCTTGGAAATGCGGCCGGTTTCAAGCTGTGTACCGTCGCCGTGCAGAACCTTGACCTGCTGGTTCGACTTGACCGTGCCCGAGTGGATGCGTCCGGTGATGATGCGGCCGAGGAAAGGGTCGGCTTCGAGGATCGTGCCGATCATGCGGAACGGGCCCTCGCCAACAGTTGGTTCCGGTACGTGGTCGAGAACCAGATCAAAAAGCGGGCCGAGACCCTGGTCCTGCGGACCCTCCGGGTTCTTGGCCATCCAGCCGCTGCGGCCCGAGCCGTAAAGGATGGGGAAATCGAGCTGTTCGTCGGTCGCGTCGAGCGCAGCGAAGAGATCGAAGACTTCGTTCACGACTTCTTCGTGGCGCGCATCGGGGCGATCGATCTTGTTGATGGCGACGATCGGGCGCAGGCCAACCTTAAGAGCCTTGCCAACGACGAATTTCGTCTGCGGCATTGGGCCCTCGGCAGCATCGACAAGAACGATCGCGCCGTCGACCATGCTGAGGATACGTTCGACTTCGCCACCGAAATCGGCGTGGCCGGGCGTGTCGACAATATTGATGCGCGTGTCTTTCCAGACAACCGACGTCGCCTTGGCGAGAATGGTGATCCCGCGTTCCTTTTCGATGTCGTTGGAATCCATCATGCGCTCGGCAACGCGCTGATTGTCGCGGAAATTACCGGACTGTTTCAATAGTTCGTCGACAAGGGTGGTCTTGCCATGGTCAACGTGTGCGATGATCGCGATGTTGCGCAGTTTCATGAATATCTCTTTTGGAGGATTGTGGACGCCACATATGATGCGCCGCTTTACATTTGCGCGCTCCATACATGTTTTTTCGCAATCGCGAAAGGGGGCAAAGCGTTATGGCCTGCATGGCTGCCATGCAGGCCATGGATTAAAGCAGTGTCCCTGACAGGATTGCCACGGCAATACTGAAGTAGATTACCAGTCCGGTGACATCGACCAATGTGGCAACAAAAGGCGCCGAGGCGCTGGCGGGATCAAAGCCTGTCTTCTGCAGAATGAAAGGCAGCATGGAGCCTGTGAGCGACCCGAAGGTCACAATTCCGATGAGGGCCGTACCCACGGTTGCGGCGATAAGCGGCCAATGCTCGCCATAATCGTAGAGCCCGAGCATTTGCCATGTGGTGATGCGGACAACACCGATCAGCCCAAGGAAAGAGCCGAGCACAAGGCCGGTGGGAATTTCACGCAAGGCAACCCGCCACCAGTCTTTCAGGCGCAATTCCTGCAGCGCCAGAGCTCGGATCAGCAGAGAGGTGGCCTGCGAACCGGAATTGCCACCGGAACTCATGATCAGCGGGATGAACAGGGTCAGGACGACCGCCTTTTCCAGTTCGCCCTCGAAATGCTGCATAGCGCTGGCGGTCAGCATCTCGCTGAGGAACAAAATACCGAGCCAGCCGGCACGCTTGCGGATCATGTGGAGAAAACCGATCTGCATGTAGGGTTTGTTCAAAGCTTCCATGCCGCCGAACTTCAAAGTGTCCTCGGTCATTTCCTGGGTCATGGCGTCGATCACATCATCGACAGTCACGATGCCGATGATCTGGTTGCCGTCATTGACTACTGGAACGGCGAGCAAATCATGCTTGCGGAAGAGCCGGGCAACGTCTTCCTGATCGGCCAGCGGTGCGACCGTCACCGGGGCGACATCGCGGCCGACATGCATGATGGATACGTCTGGCTCAGTGGTGATCAGCCGGCGCAGAGCCACCGCCCGCAACAATCTATTTGTAGCAGGATCAATGACATAAATGGCATAAATGGTCTCGCGCGAACGCTCCACCTCACGGATATGCTGCAGCGTCCGGGCAACGCTCCAGTCGGCCGGAACGCTCACGAATTCGGTCGTCATCAGGCTGCCAGCCGTGTGAGGCGGGTAGCGCAGGAGCTTGTTCAACGCCAGTTTCGTTTCGTGGCCGAGGCCAGGAACGAGGCGGGAACGGGTCTCGGTATCGAATTCGTGGAAAATGTCGGTGACGCGGTCTGCCGACATGGCGTCGAGTAGTTCCTGCGCGGTTGCGACGGGCAGGGCCTCGATGATCTCGGCAGCCGAATGCAGCTCAGGCTGATCGAGGATCAACACGGCATGATCGCGCGGCATTCCGGCGATAATGTCAATGGCATCAGCCAGTTCAAGCTCGTTGAGTAGCTCGACGGCATCAGCAGCCTGCATGGTTGCAAGCTGCTCGGGAAGGGTCAAAACAGGTGCGTGTCCGGCATGGACAGCATCCATCGTAAAGCGAAGGTCGTTCATTTTAGCTCGCCTTTCTGTCGATCCGCCGTCACAGGGGATCGAGGCGAGCTGATCTCTAAATCAGGCCACGATCGCCGAGGGACGGCGCAAACAATCGACTATGACTGTCGTCGTTGGGCATAAGAGATAAACTCCGGTTGAAATTACGCAGGGCTTGCGAGATGCACGTTCTGCGTGGGGTCATTTGGTCCCGTCCGCTGGCAAAGTCAACCCCCAGCGATTGGCTGGCACCAACACAACTTCGTGCACCTTAAATACCCGCTGAGATTGAGAATCTTGTACCAGAATCTGGAATTCCTGTGCCGCTTTTGATGATTCTTGTACAAGATCCGTGTCATCTCGTCCAAAAACAGTTCCGGATTCAGATTCGCACGTCCGAGAGTTCTCGACGCCGTTTGGATGCCTTGCGGTCAGGGCGATTTTGTCGCAGCAGGGCTCACCCCCTAACCCGTTCATTGCCGGGATCGTAAAGTGGCTCCAGATGAACATTGGCAGCGAAGCGTTCATTGGCGACGACAAGCTCGTACTTGCCGCTGGCCAGGAATTCGTCGCTCACATGGTCGGCATTACGGACGTAGCCGAAGCCGATGGGTTGATCGACGGTGTAGCCATAACCGCCGCTCGTCAGGTAACCGACCGGTTCGCCGTTGCGCAGGATCGTCTCTCGGCCGAGGAGGACAACGCTCTTGTCTGCAATCGTGAAACAGGCGAGGCGTTTTTTCAGCGGGACGGCGTGAATGGCCTCGCTCGCCTTGCGTCCGATGAAGTCGATGTTCTTGCCGAGTTTGACAGCCCAGCCGTGTCCGGATTCGAGCGGCGAGTCATTTGGAGTGATGTCGGAACCCCAGGCGCGGTAGCCCTTTTCGAGCCGCAGCGATTCAATAGCGCGATAGCCGGTCGGCCGGATATCGAATTCCGCGCCGGCCTGCATGAGAGCGTCAAAGACAGCGCCGGTTGCAGCGATCGGAACGTGCAACTCCCAGCCGAGTTCGCCGACATAGGTGATACGTAGGGCGCGAACGGTTTTCCCTGCGATTTCGATCTCGCGAACATGGCCAAACGGAAAGGCGTTGTTGCTGACATCGGTGTTGGTGACCTGGCGCAAGACTTCGCGGGCCTTGGGGCCCATCAGCGACAGGGTACCGAAGTCCTCGGTTACGTCGGTGAGTTTCACATCCAGGTCTTTGCCGATGTGATCCCGGATCCAGGCGAAGTCATGAGTGCGAAAGCCGGTGCCGGTGACGACGTAGAACCTCTCATCGGAGAGCCGTGCAACGGTCAGGTCGCATTCGATGCCCCCGCGCGTATTGAGGAGCTGGGTATAGGTCAGGCGGCCCGCCGGTTTCGACACGTCATTGGCGCAGATATAGTCGAGAGCCGTGGCAGCATCCCTGCCGGTCAATTCGAATTTGGCAAAGGACGACTGGTCGAAGATGCCAACCTTGTCGCGCACCTGGCGGTGTTCGGCGCCCACAGCATCGAACCAGTTCTGTCGGCCCATAGAATAGACGTCTTCCGCAGGCGTCCCTTCGGGTGCAAACCAGTTCGGTCGCTCCCAGCCAAGCTTGGAACCGAAGACGGCGCGATGCTGCTGCAAGCGCTCATAGAGCGGTGAGACGATGGCCGGACGGCCAGACGTATATTCCTCGTGCGGGAAGCCGATGGTGTAATGCTTCCCATAGGCTTCGAGGGTCCTGTCGCGCACCCAATCGCGGTTGCGGTGAAGATTGGAGAAGCGCCTGATATCGACCGTCCAGAGGTCGAGCGGCGCTTCGCCATCGATGGCCCATTGTGCCAGCACCCAGCCTGCGCCGCCGCCCGAGGCAATGCCAAAGGCGTTGAAACCGGCCCCGACGAACATGTTGGAACATTCCGGCGCGACACCGAGGATGAAATTGCCGTCGGGCGTGAAGCTCTCCGGGCCGTTGATCATCTGCTTGACGCCAACGGTTTCAAGCGCGGGGATACGCTCGATCGCCGCAAGCATATGCTGCTCGAAATGATCGAAATCATCATCGAACAGGCGGAACTGCCAATCATTCGGTACGTCGTCGGTCATCCAACTCTGCGGATTGGGCTCATAACCGCCCATGACCAGACCGCCGACTTCTTCCTTGAAATAGGTGCGCCGGTCGGGATCGCGGATCGTCGGTGCATTGGATGACAGCCCATCGATCTTTTCGGTGATGATGTATTGATGCTTGACCGGCTGCAGCGGCACATTGATGCCTGCCATCTCACCGACCTGCCGTGCCCACTGGCCGGCACAGTTGACCACCTTCTCGCAGGCGATGTCGCCTTGGTCAGTCCTGACCTTGATGATCCGGTCGCCATCCATGTCGAATCCCGTGACGCGGATGTTCTCGATCAGCTTCGCGCCATGCATGCGGGCGCCGCGTGCCAGCGACTGGGTGATGTCGGATGGACTGGCCTGCCCGTCGGTCGGCAGCCAGCTGGCGCCGACCAGATCATCGACGCGCATCAACGGGAACATGGCCTTGACCTCCTGCGGCGACAGGAGGTGCATCTCCATGCCGAAACTTCCCGCAGTGGTTGCGAGGCGGCGGAACTCGGTCCAGCGATCCTGATTGGTGGCAAGGCGCAGACAGCCGGTCATTTTCCAGCCGGTCGCCAGTCCGGTTTCCTCATCGAGGCGCTTGTAGAGATCGACGGAATATTTGAGGACACGGGTAATCGACGCGGAGGAACGCAATTGCCCGACCAGCCCCGCCGCGTGCCATGTCGAGCCGGAGGTCAATTGCCCCATCTCCAACAATACCACGTCGGCCTTGTGTTCCTTGGCAAGATGATAGGCCGTTGAGCAGCCAATGATACCGCCGCCAATCACGACGATCTGGGCTTGTGATGGAATGGTCATAGGGCCGTCTTTCCGTAGCTACTTCTGTAGTGATCAAGGGCCTGGTCAAGGCGCTGCAGGTTCTCAGTCGTATAGGCGACGTAATCGACACCGGGTGCATCGAGGTAAAGCTCCGAAACCATGCTCCACATGGCCTCTCGCAACAAAGAAGCGCATTGCATGGCGGCGTGGGCACGCTTGAGCTCGAAATCGGGCGGGTCTTTGAAGTAGGCCGTCAGCAAGGCGTCGGATTCATCGGCATCAAGCCCGGCATTGGAGGCAAGACCGGCGAGATCGAACATGGCGGTGGAGAAACCGGCATATTCGAAGTCGATCAGCCACAGGCGGTCGCCGTCATCGAGTATATTGGCGGGCAAAAGGTCATTGTGGCTGAAGATGATCGGCAGGGGCCTTTGCACGGCCTCCATTTCGGCAGCGATGGCGAGGTAACTGCCAAGCTGGGAAGCCATTCTGCTTTTGCCCTGCTGCAGAGTGCGGGCATAGTCACGGATGACGTGGAAGACCCAGAACATGAAGCCCGGTCCCAGGATGTGTTCGGGCATCGTCGTGTGGAATTTCCGGATCAGTTCGGCTATGCGCGGTATATTGGCCCGCACATCGTCCGCGTTATAGGTGCGTGCGCCAAGGAAGGCTGTGACCATGACCCCGTCACCGGCATGAAACAGCTCGGGAGCGAAACCGGCGCGATACGCGGCCTGTGCGGTCATCGCCTCCCGATCGCGGAACACATGGTGAAATGGATAGTCCTTGCCGAAGCGAACGACATATTTGCGATTGTCGTCCTCGACCACATAGCTTTCGTTGCTGATCCCGCCTTTGAGCAGCGCAACCTTTATCTTGCCTCGCCAGAGTGGCAATGCAGCAATGTCTGTCTTGGTGGACTCGGAAAGGGTCATGGGCGGACCAGTGCGTGGTTCGATAGACTCACCATGAGGCGGGTGGCCTGCATCAAGAGGGTTGTGGGCTCTCCATCTGCAGGAAACTCGTCTGTGGCAAAGACTTTCACTCTAGAATCCTCGCATCGACATCTGGGTACCTGCAAGGAAACGCCCCCCTCATGGTGAGCCTGTCGAACCACGCTAAATCCCACATGGCGAGGTTCACTCATCGCCGACCAGCTGTCAACAGGATTTTGTGGTAATTTGTGGTTTTGATGTCGGAACAGTGATAAATTCTGTGATATTGCTGGTATATGAGCGTAGCAGGATGAGGTTTCGGGCATGAGTTCCAAACGGCGTGGTGAAATCACGCGGCTATTGCAGGACGAAGGAACGATATCGATTGCAGATCTGGCGCGAAAGCTGGGGGTCTCTCTCGAAACAATCAGGCGCGACGTCAAGCCAATGACCGATGCGGGCATCGTCACCCGTGTGCACGGTGCCGTTGGCGTACCGCAATACCTGGGTGAAGCGCCGTTCGAGCTGCGCATGCGTGAGAATGCGGGCGCCAAGCGCACGATTGCCGAGTTTGTCGCGCGAACGATCCAGAATGGGGAATCCATCATGCTGGACACAGGAACGACGACAAGCTTTCTGGCGCGCGAACTCTTGCAGCACCGCAATCTCACGGTCGTGACCAATTCATCGGATATCGCCCGCACATTGGCCACCGTCAACGGCAACAAGGTTTTCATGGCCGGCGGCGAGTTGCGCAGCGACAGCGGCGCGGCCTTTGGCGTTTCGGCCAATGATTTCGTCAGCCGATTCAGCGTTTCTCACGCTGTGATTTCGGTGGGTGCGATCGACGCCGCGGGCGGGATCACCGACTATGATCTGGAGGAGGCGGAATTCGCCCGCACCGTGTTGTCGCGTGGTGCCCGGACCATTGCGATTACCGACGCGACGAAGTTCGGCAAGCGCGGATTGGTGCAGGTCTGCGGTTTCGGAGGCATTGGTGAACTGGTGACGGACCAGGAGCCGCCGGATGACATTCTACACGCACTCCGGGCTGCCGGCACTACTGTCACTGTCGCATCCAAGCACTCCTGACAGAATTGGATTGGCCCGATTTCTCAGGGTGCTAAAATCGCCTTCGATTCGGAGCGGTGATGTGACCAAGTTTTTGCAGTACAGGAATATACAGACCCCTATCGGCCCGATGGTTGCCATGGCGAACGATGTCGGCTTGTCCTTGCTCGAATTCGACGACCGGCCGGCCCTGCCACCCGAAATCGAAGAGCTGGAAAGGCGTTACGGCTATACGATCGAGCCCGGCCGCAACGCCATTCTCGATCATATCGAAGCCGAGCTGAATGGCTATTTTGCTGGCAAACTGACGCAATTCGAAACGCCGCTGGTGGTGCCGGGAAGGCCGTTCCAATTGGAGATATGGTCAAGACTGCAGGACATTCCCTATGGGGAAGCCTGTACCTATGGCGACCTAGCACGGGCCATCGGCAATCCGGGCTCCAGCCGTGCGGTCGGCGCAGCCAACGGACAAAACCGCGTGGCGATCGTCATCCCCTGCCACCGCGTCATTGGCGCGGACGGCTCGCTGACCGGTTATGGCGGCGGCCAGCGCCGCAAGCGCTTCCTGCTTGACCTGGAACACCGGGTTTTCGCAGGCATGGCAAATCGTCCGGTGTTTCATCCGATCACTGCGCAGGGAAGCCTGTTTTAGAGCAGGACCAGATCATCGATCCTAGACAATCAGGCCCGTCGAGAACTGCGGTTCGTTGAGGAGGCGGTCGAGCAGGACCAGTCCCTGTTCAAGCCTTGCCCGATCCGGCGCGGCACCGAGTGACACCCGGACGGCCGCCATTGCCGGGGAGCCGGTACTGAAGACTTCCGCGGGAACGATGCCGAGGCCCGAGCGCCGTGCAAGGCCTGCGAACTCGCCTGCCTGCCACTGCCGGGGCAGCTTGAGCCAGAGGTGGTGGCCGGCGGGTTCGGCCGCATAGGTCCAGTTTCTCAGAATGGCCGACGCCAGGGATTGACGTGCACGGCTTTCGGCCCGGATCGCACCAGCGATCTGTTGCAATGTACCGGCTTCGATCCAGTTTGTGGCCAGCGCCGCCAGCAGCGGCGAGGCGCCCGGATTGCTGGCACGCAGGCTGGACGCAAGTTTCAGGACATCGAGCGGTGACGGGCATGCGGCATAGGCAATGCGAAGCGCTGGCGTTGCGCATTTGGACAGGGTGGCAATGTGCCAGGTGATGTCCGGCGCCTGCGTTGCAATGGCTGGCAACGGCTGATCGAGCAACTCGGCATAGGGATCGTCCTCGATGATCGCGACGCGGTAGCGATCTGCCAGACGGGCAATCTCTTGGCGCCGGGTCAGCGGCATGGTTGCTGTGGTCGGATTGTCTATGGACGGAATGACATAGAGCGCCCTCGGAGAATGACGCCGGCAGCATTCTTCGAAGGCCTCGGGGACGATGCCAAATTCGTCCATGACGAGCGGATGAACGGCCAGGTTGAGGATGCCCGCAACTGATTTCAGCCCGGGGTAAGTCATTGCGCCGGCGCAGATGCTGCCGCCTGCGGCAACGAGATTGCAGATGGCGAAGAGGGCGCTTTGCGCGCCTCCAGCGCGAAGCAGCCGGTCGACGGCGGGTGGGCCACCGAAGCGGGGGGAAAGCCACTGCGCTGCGGCGCGGCGATCTGCTTCCGTGCCGGTGGTTTCCTGGTAAGACAGAAACTGGCTGGAGGCATTGCGAAGCAAGGCGCTGATGCCAATTGCCATGCGCCCATGCAGATCGGCCTCGGCCGGTTGCGGCGGGATGTTCATGCTCAGATCAAGCTCGACTGTCACGGGCGGTGTAGCGGGCTGCGGCTGATTGGGGCCTGCTTTGACAAAGGTACCCGAGCCGGTTCTCGCCTCGATCAGGTCGAGACGGCGCGCTTCGTTGAGGGCGCGGGTGACAGTGGTCAGATCGACGCCGAGCTGCCGGGCGATCTCGCGCTGCGGGGGCAGCGCATCTCCGGTTATCAGCAGGCCCGCTGCAATATCGACCTGCAGCGCATCGGCGATGCCTTGATGCTTGTAGCGGGCAGCGGCTTCGATACGTGGTTTCCAGATGGCCATGATGAACCTATTGTATGGATATTGCCCATACAATTATAGCAAGAGATAGCCGCACACAAGCCAAATTGTCGCGATTTGTTGGGAAGCTCTTTATTATAGTCCATACAAGGAATATATAGCGGCCAGAGAAGATCCGAATTGTATGGACCAAGATGACGCCAGCAAGCGGATCCGCGATGAAAGGCTGGAGCCATGTCACACGTTCATTATCATGCGACCGAAAATCCGATGAAGACCGGCATTCTCGGGCGCTGTCCACAGTGCCAGCAGGGGCATCTGTTCAACGGTTTCCTGAAACTGGCGCCGTCCTGCGAGGTGTGCGGGCTTGACTATTCCTTTGCCGATCCGGCTGACGGCCCGGCATTCTTTGCCATGACCATCGTCGCGGTGCCCGCCATGATCTTCGCGCTCTGGCTGCAGACGACCTTTGAAGTGTCGATCTGGGTCCATCTCATCACGACGCTGCCGCTGACATTGTTCGGTAGCCTCATCCTGTTGCGGCCGCTGAAAGGCTGGCTGGTCTGCTCGCAATTTTTCCACAAGGCGGAAGAGGGCAGGCTCGTGCGCAAGGGCGACGTATAAGAGACCGTTTGATAAATTCACCCTGACGGGCATCTGATGCAGTTTTCTGTGCTTCCGGTGCTCATGGACCAAAACGTCCACTGCGCGCCGGTTCTCGAAAACCACACCATCTGCCTCGTCAGGCTGGCTGAATTCTTAAACGGCCTCTGAGACCACACCCGTAAGTCGACGGCTGTCAAATATTAGTGCCGCCATCAATGGTGAATGCCGAGCCGGTAATGAAGCGGCCTTCCTCGCCGGCAAGGAATGTGACGAGCCCGGCGATATCCTTCGCCTGGCCGAAACGCGGAATCGCCATCAGCGCGCGCTGGGCATCGGCGTGGTTGCCATTGGCGGGATTCATGTCCGTGTCGGTTGAGCCGGGCTGGACGATATTGACGGTGATCTCCTTCGTTCCGAGGTCGCGCGCCAGGGCTTTCGTCAAGCCGACAAGCGCTGCCTTGCTGGTCGAATAAATGCTGAGGCCGGGAAATGGTACGCGCTCGCCAAGGTTGCTGCCGATCGAAACGATGCGCCCGCCGGCACCCATGAGCGACGCGGCAGCCTTTGATGCGACGAAGCTAGCCCGGACGTGGATGGACATGACGCGGTCGAACTCGTCGAGCGTCGCCGTTTCGATCTGATCGACCGAGAAAACACCGGCGCTGTTGACCAGGATGTCCAGCCTGCCGAACTTCGCATGGGTCTCATTGACGGCCGCCTCAACGGCGGCGGCGTCGAGATTGTCCGCCTTGATGGCGACCGCACGGCGGCCCAGCTTTTCGATGTCCTTTACGACGGCTGCTGCCTTCTCACCTGCGCTGGAATAGGTGATCGCGACATCTGCGCCGTCCTCGGCCAGTTTGAGTGCGATTGCAGCACCGATGCCGCGGCTTCCGCCCGTGACGAGAGCGACTTTGTTATTGAGACGGCTCATGGGAATTCCTTTGTGTAATGATCGATACATAAAGAAGTAGGGCGCTTGCCTTGAGTCGTCAAGTATTTTATGTATTGTTCATTACAGAAAGGATATGTCATGGCGCAAAGAGGCCGTCCGCGCGAATTCGACCGGGATGCCGCCCTTGCGCGCGCCATGGAGATCTTCTGGGCCAAGGGATATGAGGGCGCCTCCATGGCCGATCTCACCGGGGCGATGGGGATCAATGCGCCGAGCCTTTATGCGGCGTTCGGCAGCAAGGCGGAATTGTTCACGGAGGCCGTCGAAGTCTATCGCACCAAGATTGGGACGGATATCTGGGGTGCCCTGCCGGAAGCGGCGACGGTGCGCGAAGGCTTCGCCAATTTCCTCAAGGAAACGGCGCTTGCTTACACGCATGACGACCAGCCCCACGGCTGCCTGATTGTCCTCGGCGCACTGCACGGCGAACCCGGATCCGAAGCGGCCTGCGCATTGCTGCGCAGGCAGCGTCTGGAGAACGTGACGCAGCTGCGCGAGCGGTTGGAACGTGGCGTGCGCGAAGGAGAATTGCCGGCGTCCGTCGATTGCCAGCAGGTCGCGGAGTTCTATGCAACGGTACAACACGGCATGTCGATCACCGCGCGCGATGGAGCGACGGTCGAGGCCCTCATGAAAACCGCAGATGCGGCCATGGCCGCCTGGGATGCGCTGACATCACACGCGGCTTGACGAAAGCAATCCGCTCTAGATCGAGCGGACGGGATCCAGCGTCACCTTGTAGAGCTCGACATTCTCGCGGTCCATCAGGCGCACGGTCATCTGCTCGCTGGTGCCGTCGATATCGACGAGCCCGAAGAACTGCAGGCCGGCGGAAGGCGGCAGATTCTGACCCCGCTCCGGCGTCGGCGCCTTGATGAACTTGAGTTCGGGCCCGAAAGTCTGGTCGAGATCGTTGGGGCCGAAGGTTCCGGCGTGGATCGGACCAGACACGAATTCCCAGAACGGTTCGAAGTCCTGGAACTGCGCCTTGTCCGGATTGTAGTAATGTGCTGCCGTGTAATGCACGTCGGCGGTGAACCAGGCGGTGTTCGTGACCCCCGCAGACTTGATGAAGCGCAGAAGGTCGGCAATCTCGAGTTCGCGGCCCTTTGCCGGGCCATTGTCGCCATTGGCAACGGCCTCAGTGCCCTTCTTGTCCTTGGCATTGTCCCAGACGATGACCCCAAGCGGCATGTCCGAGGCGATCACCTTCCACGTAGCTTTGGAGTTCAGAAGTTCCTGCTTCAGCCACCGCACCTGCCGCTCACCGAGGATGGCGGATTCCGGCGTGATCGTTTCTTCCATGCTTGGACCGTTGGGGCCGCGATAGGAACGCAGGTCGAGGAAGAAAACATCGAGCAGGGGGCCATAGGCAATCTTGCGATAGACACGGCCCGGTTCAGCCGGGGTATAACGGATCGGCGTCATTTCGTGGAACGCCCGGCCAGCCCGCGCGGACAGGAGTGCGATGGATTTTTCCTCGTAGCGTTCGTCGAGGACCTTCGAAGCTGACCAGTTATTCGTCACTTCGTGATCATCCCACTGGAAGAAGGTCGGGCAGATGGCATTCAGCGAGCGGACATGGTCATCGAGAAGATTGTACTTCCACTGGCCGCGGTATTCGTCCAGCGTCTCGGCAACCTTGCGCTTTTCATCGGTGACGATGCGGTTCTTCCATTTGGTGCCGTCCTTGAGGTCGACCTCCTCGACCAGGGGTCCATCGGCATAGATCGTATCGCCAGAATGGAGGAAGAAGTCCGGTGTATGCTGAGCCATGGTGGCATAGGTTTTCATGCCCGTCTCATCGATGCCCCAGCCCTGGCCGACCGTATCACCCGACCAGGCAAACCGGATATTGCGCTTTGTCATCGGCGCCGTCTTGAAACGCCCAATGATTGGTTCTGACACCGCATTGAGGTCGCCGAGATCCACTGCAGTCAGACGATAGAAGATGTCCTGGTCGGATGCGAGATCGGTGAGCAATTGCTTCACGGCAAGATCGCTGTCGGGAAAGGCGTTGAGCGGAGGCAATCGGACCGCGTTTGCAAAGCTTTCCGTGGTGGCAACCTCGATATTGACGCGGGATGGCCTGTCGGTTCGCGTCCAGATCATGCCCGTCGTTGCATCGACGTCGCCCGACTGTACGCCATGGGTGAAGACGGGGCGGGTATTGGCACGCGAGTAGGACGGCAGGGCGAGGCCTGACGCAGCGGTGAGGGCAATGGCGCCCGATGAGGCAAGGAAATGACGGCGGGTGACGGAAGCGGATCTGGTCATGGATAATCTCCGGGGCTGGCGGTCGCTGGCTGCCACTTCTTTGCGCGGAGAATGTTGCGGGATTTTTACAGTCGTGTGAAGTTTACGCCTCGTGCGACCATCGTAGTGCACAAACGAAAACGGGCGGCAGAGCCACCCGTTTCGCAATCGAACGAAGATAACGCGTCAGCTTATTCGCTGGCAGCGGCTTCCTCAGCGGGAGCTTCCTCAGCCGGGGCTTCTGCAGCAGCCTTAGCAGCTTCTGCAGCAGCCTTGGCTGCTTCTACTTCAGCGGCGGCCTTTGCCTTCGCATCTTCCTCGGCCTGCTTGGCGAGAGCAACGCGCTCCTGTGCCTTCTTGCCTGGAACTGCCTTTTCAGGATTGTTGCGGGTGTCGCGCTTGGCGATACCGGCCTGGTCGAGGAAGCGCAGAACGCGGTCCGTCGGCTGTGCGCCGTGGCCAATCCAGTAGTTGATGCGTTCGGCATCGAGCTTGACGCGGTCGCCGTCCTTGGGGAGCATCGGGTTCCAGGCGCCAACGGTTTCGATGAAACGGCCATCGCGCGGGGCGCGGACGTCAGCAATGACAACGTGGTAGTAGGGGCGCTTCTTCGACCCTGCGCGGGCCAAACGGATTTTCAGTGACATTGGTATTCTCCTTGGTAGTTGAGTTAACCGCCGTTTTCCTTGGCGGCTGTTGTTTCGTGATGCCTGATCACTTCCTTGACGATGAAGTTCAGGAACTTCTCGGCAAAATCGGGGTCTAGACCGGACGACTGGGCAAGCGAGCGCAGACGTTCGACCTGGAGTTTTTCTCGCGCTGGATCGGCCGGTGCGAGGCCGTTCTGGGCTTTCAGCAGGCCCACTTCCTTGGTGCAGCGGAAACGTTCGGCGAGCATATGGATGAGTGCCGCATCGATATTGTCGATGGAAGCGCGCAGTTCGATGAGTTCTTTCGGGAGGGACGATGAGGACATGATTACCCCTTCTTCTTCGGAAGGCCGGGAAGGCCGCCACCAAGACCAGGTAGGCGCGGCATACCGCCGCCTGGTCCACCGAGGCCGCCAGGAAGACCGCCGAGTCCGCCGGGCAGACCGCCGCCCTTGCCAAAACCGGCCGCTTCCGCTTGTTTCTGCAAAGCTTCAAGCTGCTTCGGATCCATCTTGGACAGATCAGGCATACCGCCGCCGAAGCCCCCTGGGCCACCCAAGCCGCCAAGGCCCATCTTCGCGCCAAGACCGCCCATCATCTGTTTCATCATGCCGCCTTTGCCCTTGCCGCCCATCGCCTTCATCATGTCCGCCATCTGGCGATGCATTTTCAGAAGCTTGTTGATATCGGCGGCATTGGTGCCGGAACCCTTGGCGATGCGCTGCTTGCGCGAATGCTTGAGAATGTCAGGATTTGTCCGCTCGGCGGCTGTCATCGACGAGATGATGGCGAGCTGGCGCTTGAAGATGGAGTCGTCGAGGCCGGCAGCGGCCATCTGATCCTTCATCTTGCCCATGCCCGGCATCATGCCCATGATGCCGCCCATGCCGCCAAGCTTCTGCATCTGGCCGATCTGGTCGGCCAGATCGTTGAGATCGAATTTGCCCGACTGCATCTTCCTGGCCATCGCCGCGGCTTTTTCCGCATCGATGTTCTCGGCGGCCTTTTCGACCAGCGAGACGATGTCGCCCATGCCGAGAATGCGGTCTGCGATACGCCGGGGATAGAACTCCTCCAGCGCGTCCATCTTTTCGCCGGTGGCGATCAGCTTGATCGGCTTGCCTGTAACCGCACGCATCGAAAGCGCCGCGCCGCCGCGCCCGTCGCCGTCCATGCGGGTGAGCACGAGGCCGGTAATTCCGACACGCTCATCGAAGGAGCGGGCAAGATTGACGGCATCCTGACCGGTCAGCGCATCGGCCACGAGCAGGATTTCATGCGGGTTGGCCTTCTTCCTGATGTCGGCCATTTCGACCATCAGCGGCTCGTCGATATGAGTACGGCCTGCTGTATCAAGGATGACCACATCATGGCCGCCTAGCTTGGCGGCCTGCACGGCGCGAGCGGCAATCTCGACCGGAGACTGGCCTGCGACGATAGGCAGGGTATCGACACCGGTCTGCACGCCGAGCTGGCGCAATTGCTCCTGCGCCGCGGGACGGCGTGTATCGAGTGACGCCAGCAGAACTTTCTTCTTCGACCGCTCGGTAAGACGCTTGCCAATCTTGCCGCTGGTCGTGGTCTTACCGGAACCCTGCAGGCCGACCATCATGATGACGACCGGGGCAGGCGCGTTGAGGTCGATGGAAACGCCTTCTTCGCCCAACATCGAGACAAGCTCGTCATGGACGATCTTGACGACCATCTGGCCGGGCTTGATACTTTTCAGAACTTCGGCACCGACAGCCTTGGTGCGAACCTTGTCAGTGAAGGAGCGAACGACATCAAGCGCTACGTCGGCTTCGAGGAGGGCGCGGCGAACCTCGCGCAAGGCTGCCGCGACGTCGGCCTCCGACAGCGCGCCACGGCCGGTAAGGCCGTTCAAAATCGAACCTAGTCGTTCCTGTAAGCTCTCGAACATCCAGTTTTCCTTTATCCCTTCGAAGACCTTCTCCGAAAGATAAGCATCAACCGCGCCAAAGCCAGAAGCTCAAAGCAAAATGGCACCCGAGGGCGCATCGCGCTGTCGGGTGTTGACCTCCGGGATCGTTTGAACCCTTTTGGGGTCCCGGTCGGCTGCTCGGAGTACAAAACTCGTCGCGGTGAATAGCGCGGCTTAAACAGGATGTGCAGCATAAAGTCAAGCTGCGCGGGCAGATGACCTGTTTCCGCCAAATCTGCATTCTGGTATAAAACACCACGAGACTCTGGATGCACGAAGTCGTCGAGACGACTTCACTCTGCAACTGTAAATTGCAATTGCTTCGAGCCATGGAGATGTTGCCGTGCGGACACGGGGGCCGCAAGACCTGCAAAATCGCCCTGAATTAAACAAAATTGGGACATTTTGAGCATAGAATCAGGGATTGTCCCAGATGACACGGTTGTGGAAAAGTGGCAGATAGGGGCACTGGTGGAACGAATTTGACATTTGAGTCCGCAGCAATGCTCGTGCTCAAATGTCAAATTCAAAGTTCCACCAGTGACTCAACTTTTAAGGAGATTTTCATGGCATTTGTTGCCAAAGGCAGAATTCTTGCGGCTGCAGCGACCGCACTTCTCGTAACGGCCGGCGCGGCACAGGCCGCTGCCGGGTGCGGAAACAATTCCGCAGGATTCTCGGAATGGGTCCAGGAGTACGGGAGCCAAGCGCAGGCGCGAGGCATTGGCAACCGGGCTGCTAGCGCGTTGAACAACGCCAAATATTCAACCAAGACGATCAATGCCGACCGCAACCAGAAAAGCTTCAAATATTCGCTGGACAAATTCATGCAAGTGCGTGGCGGCCAGACGATCATCTCGCGCGGCAGGGCCCATAAGGCAAAAAATGCTGCGCTGTTTGCCAGCATCGAAAAGCGTTTTGGTGTTCCTGCTGGACCACTGATCGCCATCTGGGGCATGGAAACCGGCTTCGGCAGCTCCATGGGCAACCAGAACACGCTTTCGGCAGTCGCAACGCTCGCTTATGATTGCCGGCGGTCCGAATATTTCCGCAACCAGCTCGATGCTGCCTTGCAGCTGATCGACAATGGAACGCTATCGCCAGATGCCATAGGCGCTATGCATGGCGAGATTGGCCAGACGCAGTTCCTGCCAGCCAGTGTGCTGAGATATGGTGTCGACGGCGATGGCAACGGGCGGATCGACATGGTCCGTTCCAGGGCAGACGCACTTGCATCGACAGCGAATTTCCTGCGTGCCCATGGCTGGCAGGCAGGGGCCGGCTACCAGCCCGGGCAGGCGAACTACGGTGCCATCCAAGGTTGGAACGCTGCCAGTGTCTACCAGCAGGCGATCGCCATTATCGGCGCGCAGATCGACGGCGAATAACCAAGCCGGTTGATAATTGTGAAAGGGTCGGCGGAATGCCGGCCCTTTTTGTTTTTGCGTCATTCCGGACGGAAAACCGCACCGCACTTTTCCTGGAATTGCTCTAGAAGCCCTCACACGCCTCGCCGACTGAGCTCTGCGCGCTTTCGATGATCTTCGTACCTCGAAAATTGAAAATTTCCCGGGTGTAGGTCGTGTTGCCGGGAAACTGATAGCAGACAAAAACGGTGATTGTGCCGTCCCCTATATTGCTGATCCGATGCCGGATCGTGGCGCCGCGCACGGCATTCTTCCATTCGTCGAGAGAACCGAGAAATTCTTCCTTGGTCTGGATCGCATCGATATCTTCGAGAATGACCTTCGCGTCATCGGACAGAAGGTCACTGAATGTGGCCCGGTCAGCATTGGCAAGGCCTGCATACCAGCGGTCGACGAGCGCTTCCGGCGTATCATCCGCCAGGGCAGGAAGGATCAGCGAGAGAATGACGGCGATCGTGAATATCAACCGCGCCATTCTGATTTCTCCTATTCGAGCGTCGCAGCGCCGACCTCTTCCGGGTCGGGGCGAAGGAAATCTCCGGTTTCCGGATTCATGATCCAGAGTTCACCGGTCGAGATATCGAACCAGGCGCCGTGCAAGCTAAGGCGCCCCTTCTTCTCGAGAATATCCACGCAGGGAAAGCTGCGCAAATTGTTCAGCGAATAGCGAATGGAAATGCGCTCAAGGGCCGTCTGACGTTCGAATGGGGTCATGAGCGCGTTGGCGGAAACGGCTTCGGCGGCGGGCGCGACAAGGCTCATCCATTTGCCGATGAAGTCGCCGGGCGACAAAGGTTCACTCGTCGTGTCGAGCGCCGCCTTGATGCCACCGCAGCGGCCGTGGCCGAGGACGACGATGTTTTTGACCTTCAGACTTTGCACGGCGAACTCCAGCGCCGCGGATGTCGCGTGGTATTCGCCGTCGGGTTCATAGGGCGGCACGAGATTGGCGACGTTCCGGACAACGAAGATTTCGCCTGGCGCTGTGTCAAAAATGATTTCCGGTGCCGAACGGGAATCGCAGCAGGCGATGACCAGCGTTTCAGGGGTCTGTCCCTGATCCGCGAGCTCCCGGTAGCGCATCGTCTCGTTCGCATAGCGATGCGCCATGAAGTTGCGATAACCGTTAAGGAGTCTCTCTGGAAGCAAGGTCATGGGCATTTGCTTAATCCTGATCGTGCGGAAGATCAATTGACCCTTTGTCTCATGCGCGCACGCCCTTGCTTGGGTGGACCAGGCGGCGCATCTGCGTCATGGCCATCGGCGTCGAGAGGCTCGATGCATCGGCTTCGAGCATCAATTCGTCGGCGCCGCGCTTGGCCGAGCGCGCCATGATCTCGAAAACTGACGCGGTGGTGCGCTGCAAGGCCTGTTCGAGATCGACACCAGCAAGCATGCGGGCGAGAAACAATGCGGACGTCAAATCGCCAAGGCCGTTGGTTGGCCCGGTGACCAGGCGATGCTCGGCGAGGAGCGCCAGCGAGTGGGTGACGAGAAGGTTGCCGGTGCTCCCGGCGATCATCGGATGTGCGGAGGTGACAAGCATGGTGCCCGGCCCGGCATGCAGCGCTGCCTGCATGATCGCTTTGTTGTCGGGAAGCTCAGCACCGGCCAGCCAGGCAAGTTCGAAGCGGTTCGGTGTCGCGATGTCGGCGAGCGGCATCAGCTGGTCGCGGATAGCAATGGCGGTTGCTTCGGGAACGTAGAGACCTTTTTCGTCACCGATCACCGGATCACAGAGATAGAGCACATTCCTGTTCCGGGCTTTCACGGTCTTGACGAGACGCGCAACAGCTGCCGACTGCGCTGCATTGCCGAGATATCCGGTCATGATACCGCTGACCTCACCAAGCCAGGGGGCACGCTCCAGATCGGCAATCAGCTCGTCGAATTGCTGCGGTTCGGGCACGATGCGCTTTGCCGGGCCATGACCCGGATGCCAGGGGAGAATGACCGTCGGGACGGCCCAGACCGGATGGCCGAGGGTTTCAAGGGCAAAGACCGCGGCGCGATTGCCGACCGAGCCACGGACAACGTGGCTGGATATGACGATGACGGCATTGGAGGAGGCAGCAGGACCGGTCATTCAGGGATACTCATGCAGGAGGAGAAATCTGGGCCGTAAACTCATGAACAGGGTCGAAATGGCAGGAGGCCATTTGTTCGGATACGAGGAGCATAGGCGATGGAAATGTTTATCCATTGTCGAGCCTTTGCGACGAGGTTGCCGGGCAAATGGACCCTATCCTGCGGACGCCGAAACGGCTGCAAGCTGCAGTGTCGAGCTGCTCGGCCGGGGGAAACACCCCGCCCTTCGCAACTCTCCTCGCATCTTCTTGCCGTTTCAGACGCCATTGTCGATCCTGTTCATGAGTTTACTGCCTAAAACACGCCGAAAATGGAGCCGAGGAACCAGATAAACATGGCGATCACGACAAGCAATCCCAGAAGCCGGCCGATCCGCGTCCCCCAGACCTCGATCGGGTCGGCTGCATCGGCGTCCTTGGCGGAAAAATGGCCCTTGGCGCGGTCGACGGCGGACAGGCCGCCACTGGCGGATTCGTGGTTGAGTCGATCCAGAATGCGCTTGGACTCAGTTTCATGATCGCGCGTTTTGTCCTGGTCGGGCATGACAATTCCATGTGATTGCTATGCAAATCACCATAGCGCTTTGCCAGTTCCTTTTGCAGAAAAAAATGGCTAGGTTCGTATTGCTTCGTTCGCTAGTGAAACGAATTTGACATTTGAGTCCCAATTTGCAGCAACGCGCGGGTTCAAATGTCAAATTCAAAGTTCCACTAGAATCATCAGTCACGGGCCGTCCGGCCAAAGAATCTGAACTCCGGGAGAGGATTCCGATGCACTATGTGACCAGCCTTATCGAGCATTTCCATTTCAAACGGAAACATGGAAATGCTCTCCCTCTCTGTATTGACGCAATTCCAGACGGAAAACCGGTTCCCACTTTTCCTGGAATTGCTTTAGCGCCACGCCGTGCGCTTTCCGTTCTTGCTCTCGCACTTCTCGTACCGCTGCTCTCGGCCTGCGGGTTCAACACGATTCCGACCAATGAGGAACGGGCGAAGGCCGCCTGGAGCGAAGTGCTGAACCAGTATCAGCGCCGTGCCGATCTGATCCCGAACCTCGTCGAGACGGTCAAAGGCTATGCGGCGCAGGAAAAGGATGTGCTGACATCCGTCGTCGAGGCGCGCGCCAAGGCGACGCAGGTTCAGGTGACGCCGGAAACGCTGACCGATCCCAATGCGTTCAAGGCGTTCCAGGACAACCAGGCCAACCTGACCGGCGCGTTGTCACGCTTGTTGGCTGTGGTCGAGAATTATCCCGAGTTGAAATCAAACCAGAACTTCCTGGCGCTGCAATCGCAGCTGGAGGGTACGGAGAACCGCATCGCGGTGTCCCGGCGTGACTATATCGAGGCGGTGCGCGTCTATAATACGTCACTCAAGACCATGCCGACGATGATCTGGAGCTGGATCTGGTTCACCGGGAACGAGCCCTACCAGACGTTCACGATCGACGACGCCGCCAAGCAGACGCCACAAGTCAAATTCTAGGCCCTTGCGATGCCCCTTTCGGGTCAAATCGCGGTCATGACCGACCGCAAGCGAACGGCCGGTTTGATGCCCGGCCGCTTGCTGCTGGCTGCCGTACTCCTGCTCTTGATGCTCGCCAGCGCCTTTACTGCCGAGCTGCCGGCGCTCACCGGACGTGTGGTCGACGCCGCCAATGTGATCGATCCGGCGACGCGGGAGCAGATTACCCAGAAACTGGCGGCTTTCGAGGCGAAATCATCTGACCAGGTGGTTGTGGTGACCGTGCCGAGCCTCGACGGCGAGGAGATTGAGCCCTATTCCAACCGGCTCTACCGTGCCTGGGCGCTCGGGCAGAAACAGGAGAACAACGGCGTGCTGCTGGTCGTAGCCCCGAACGACCGCAAGGTTCGGATAGAAGTCGGTTACGGTCTCGAAGGCACGCTGACCGATCTCCTCTCGAAGCTGATTATCGAGAACGCGATTATTCCCGGGTTCCGCTCCGGCGACTTCTCCGGGGGCATTTCGCGCGGCGTCGACGGCATTTTGACGGTGCTGTCCGGCGACGCAGCCGAGCTCGAGGCGCGGGCGAGGCGCAATATTCAGGAAGAGTCGTCGGATGTTGACTGGTTCATGCTCATCTTCGTCACGATTTTTGTTTTCATGTTCTTCAGCGGGCTCATTCTGCCAGCCATCGTGACATCTTTCGGCCGCAAGATTTCTCCCGGCCGATATGAATGGCTGGGCATGATCTTCGACATAGGATCATCCCGAAATGGTGGCGGAGGTGGCGGCGGATGGTCCGGCGGAGGCGGGGGCTGGTCAGGTGGCGGTGGTGGCTGGTCTTCGGGCGGCGGGGGAGGCGGTGGCTTTTCCGGCGGCGGCGGATCATCCGGCGGCGGCGGTGCATCGGGGAGCTGGTGAATTATGAAGCTCATGAACGAAGCTGACCATAAGAGCATAGCCGAGGCGATCCGTGACGCTGAAAGCCGTACGAGCGGCGAAATCTACGCGGTGCTGGCGCGGCGCAGCGACAGCTATTTCTTCGTTGCGGGTTTTACTGTCGCCTGCGGCATTCTCTTGGCCGCGGTGATCGTCGCCGTGACGGCGCATTGGTTCTGGTACACTGTGCCGCTGCCAGTCTTCGGCCTTGCCATTCTCGCTGCATTCTTGACGGCCGTGCTGGTGTTGTGGCTGGCACCTAGCATCACGCTGTGGCTTGTTCCAAAGCGCATCCTCTACCGGCGTGCGCATCTCAATGCCATCCAGCAGTTCCTGGCGCGCAATGTTCACCTGACCACCGAGCGCACCGGCATCCTGCTGTTCGTTTCGCTGGCTGAACAGTATGCCGAGGTCGTTGCGGATGCCGGCATCAATGCCAAGGTTCGTCAGGATGAATGGAACAATATCGTTGCGATTCTAACGGATCATGCGGACAGGGATGATTTGACCGCGGGCTTCCTCAAGGCGATCGAAAAAGCAGGTCAGTTGCTGGAAGAACATTTCCCGACAGGCCCCGATGATGTCAACGAACTGGATGATCATCTGGTCGAATTGTAGTTTTATTGCGTGTCACATGATTTTCACCGCAACCGTGCAGTTTGTGGTCGAAAATGCCTTCCGAATGGCTATGATCGGCTCAATCATAGAGCCGAGGGGGAATATTTTATGGCTTCCAAGAAGAAAACAGACGTAAAAGCCGCGACGAAGTCAAAGCCGCCGAAAGCTGCAAAAGAGAAGAAAGCTGAAATAGGGCTGTTCGAAGAGCTGTTGTTTGCCCGGGCTCCAGAAGAAGATCTCGCTGATTACGATGCGGGTGCTGTAAGCACCTCTGCGGGGTTCGCTGAAGCCGCGCTGGCCCGCTTTACGCCGGGGCAGTCCGTTGTCGATGTCAGCGAGAATAACCTCGTCTACCGTGATGGCCGCCCGGTCACCGTCATCTCACTGATCAACGACAACATGCCGTTCCTGCTCGATTCGGTCCTCGGCGAGATCAGCGAGAGGGTCAGCACCGTCCATCTGGTGCTGCATCCGGTCATGGATATCGATGCGAAGTCGAACAAAGTCATCGGTGCGGCCGGTCCGGAGAAACCCGGCAAGGACGTTTCGCGCGTCAGCGTGATGCAGATTCATGTTTCGGCGCTTGATGCGGCGTCACGCGAGATCATGACTGCGGCGCTCACACTGGTGCTCAAACATGTTCGCGAGGCAGTGAGAGACTGGAAGCCTATGCTGTCGCGCCTCAGTGACGCGATCGTGGCCTACAAGACCGGTAAGCTGCCAATGAAGAAGGCAGCGGCCGAGGAAGCCGTGGCGTTCCTCGAATGGTTGCGCGACGACAATTTCACCTTCCTCGGTGTGCGCGAATACGACTATCTGGGCAGCGAAGGCGCAGGCGAGCTGGAGCGGTCCGGCAGGCCGGGTCTCGGCATTCTGGCAGACCCGGACGTGCGGGTGCTGAAGCGCGGCAGTCAGGGTGTCACCACTACTCCGCAGATCATCGCCTTCCTCACTGGCCCGGAGCCGCTGATCGTCACCAAGTCGAACACCAAGTCGCTGGTGCACCGCCGCGGTTATATGGATTATATCGGCGTCAAGACCTTCGACAGTGATGGCAACGTCACTGGCGAAATTCGTTTTGTCGGCCTCTTCACGTCGGGCGCCTATACGCGTTCGGTGCTCAAGATTCCTTATCTGCGCTCGAAGACGGAAGCCGTCATCAACCGGCTCGGCTTCAATCGCGAAGATCATTCCGGCAAGGCGCTGCTGAATGTTCTCGAGAGCTACCCGCGTGATGATCTGTTCCAGATCGATGTAAAGACGCTGACCCGCTATGCCGAGGCCATTCTGGCCCTTGGCGAGCGTCCTCGCGTCCGCGTGCTGCCGCGCGTCGATCCGTTCGGCCGCTTCGCTTCGATCATCGTCTTCGTTCCGCGCGAGCGTTATGATTCCGTGGTGCGCGAGAAGATGGGCTCTTACTTCGCCTCCACTTATGAGGGGCATGTGTCGGCTTATTATCCGGCATTTCCCGAGGGCAATCTCGCCCGCGTGCATTTCATCATCGGCCATGCCGAGGACGAGTTCCCCAAGGTCAAGAGGGAGACCCTGGAAGAAGCGGTACGCGCCATCGTTCGCACCTGGGACGATGCGGTTGCCGAAGTCGGTGACCGCACCGGCTTGTCCGAATTTACGGCCCTGGCCGCAGCTTTCCCGGATTCCTACCGGGAGAATTTCTCGGCCGACGAGGCGCTGGTCGATGCGAGCCGCATTGCCGGCCTTTCGCGAAACAACCCGCTGTTTGTCGATTTCTACCGGCATCGGACCGATGGGCCGAATGCTGCCTCGCTGAAGATCTATCATTATGGCTCGGCCGTTGCCTTGTCGCAGCGCGTGCCGCTCCTCGAGAATATGGGCTTTCGCGTCATCAGCGAGCAGACCTTTGCACTTCCTGCCGGCGACGGCAGCCCGCTCTATGTACACGACATGGAGCTTGTCAGTGCCTCGGGGTCGCCGATTGACCTTTCCGACAATGGCAATCTCTACGAGGACGTCTTCCGCAGTATCTGGGGCGGTGCGTCGGACAATGATGGATACAACGCTCTTGCCCTGACCGGACAGCTGACAGCACGCCAGATCATTATCCTGCGCGCCTATGGCCGCTATCTGCAGCAGGCCGGCATTCCCTATTCGCAAGATTTCATTGCCGCAACGCTCAACCGCTACCCGCTCATTGCCAAGCAGTTGTTCGAGCTGTTCGAGCAGGGCCTTAACCCCGCCAAGGCCGGTGCCGCCCAATCACAGCGCAAGCAGACTGTGATCAAGACCGCCATCGAAGAGGCACTGCAGGGAGTTCCAAGTCTCGATGACGACCGCATCCTGCGGCGTTTCCTCAATCTGATCGAATCGACGTTGCGGACGAACGCCTTCGCGCCGGAGGAAGATGGAAGCGAGCGCGTGACACTGGCCTTCAAGCTGGATCCGCGCCTGCTCGATGACCTGCCGGAGCCACGGCCTTATCGCGAGATCTTTGTCTACGGCCCCGAAGTCGAGGGCGTACACCTGCGCTTTGGCCCTGTCGCCCGCGGCGGGCTGCGCTGGTCCGATCGCGCCCAGGACTATCGCACCGAAGTGCTTGGCCTCGTCAAGGCGCAGCAGGTGAAGAATGCGGTGATTGTGCCAGTGGGCGCGAAAGGCGGCTTCTATCCGAAGCACCTGCCGACCGGGGGCGATCGCAATGCCATCTTCGAGGCAGGGCGTGCCGCCTACATCACTTTCATTTCGACGCTGCTCTCGGTGACCGATAATCTTGACGGCGAAAAGGTCGTGCCGCCGGTAAACATTATCCGGCTGGATGGGGACGATCCCTATTTCGTCGTCGCAGCCGACAAGGGTACGGCGACATTCTCCGATACGGCGAACGCGATCAGCCAGGCGCATGACTTCTGGCTGGACGATGCATTCGCGTCCGGCGGCTCTGCCGGCTATGACCACAAGAAGATGGGCATCACCGCCCGCGGTGCCTGGGAAGCGGTCAAGCGCCATTTCCGCGAGATCGGCACCGATATCCAGAAGACGCCATTCACTGTCGTCGGTGTCGGCGACATGTCGGGCGACGTCTTCGGCAATGGCATGCTGTTGTCGCCGCAGACGAAGCTGGTTGCCGCCTTCGACCATCGCGACATTTTCATCGATCCGGAGCCGGACGTGAAGGCCAGCCTGAAGGAGCGCCAGAGGCTGTTCAACCTGCCGCGTTCCAGCTGGCAGGATTACGACAAGACGAAGATTTCGGCAGGCGGCGGCGTGTTCTCACGTTCACAGAAGTCGATCACCCTGTCGAAGGAGGCGGCCAAAGTCATCGGGCTAGCCAAGACGACGGCAACGCCTTTCGAAATCATGACGGCAATCCTGAAGGCGCCGGTCGATCTTCTGTGGTTTGGCGGTATCGGCACCTATGTACGCTCGACTTTGGAGAGCGACGCAGAGGCAGGAGACCGCTCCAACGACGCCATCCGCATCACTGGCAGCGACGTGCGTGCCAAGGTCATCGGTGAGGGCGCCAATCTCGGCGTGACGCAGAAGGCGCGCATCGAGTTCGGCCTGCTCGGCGGCCGCTGCAACTCCGATGCGATCGACAATTCGGCGGGTGTCAACACGTCCGACGTTGAGGTCAACATCAAGATCGCGCTATCGCAGGCCATGCGTACGGGCAGGCTGCAACGCGCGAAGCGCGACACGATCCTGGAATCGATGACTGACGAGGTCAGCGATCTGGTGCTGCGCAACAATTATCTGCAGACGCTGGCCCTGTCGCTGGCGCAGCGGCGCGGTGTCGCCGACCTTGCCTATCAGGCCCGCTTCATCAGCGATCTCGAAACAAAGAAGCTCCTCAACCGGAAAGTGGAAACGCTGCCCGATGACAAGGCGCTGGCGGAACGGCAGGTGGATGGCATACCGCTGACCCGCGCTGAACTCGGTGTTCTCCTGGCCTATGCCAAGATCGTGTTGTCCGATCAGCTGCTGGCGAGCAACCTGCCGGACGATCCCTATCTCGAACAGGAGCTCATGGATTATTTCCCGAGCCAGATGAAGGCCGGGTTTAGCGAAGAGCTTCGCACGCACCGCCTTCGCAGGGAAATCATTGCAACACAGCTCGCCAATGACGTGATCAACCGGGGCGGGCCAACCTTCGTTAGCCGGCTCTCTGATCTGACCGGTCAATCGGGGCCGGAGATTGTTCGTGCCTACGTGATCGTCCGCGATGGCTTCGAGCTCGACGGGGTGTTTGCCGGGATCGACGCGCTGGACAATGCAATTTCGGGTGATACGCAGAACGGTTTCTACGCCAAGGTGGCGCAGATGCTGAACTGGACAACGGCTTGGGTGCTGCGCAACGGGACAGCCACGGTCGGCCTCAGGGCAGCAATTGATGAGATCCGGCAGGCCCGCAATGCCCTGCAGCCGCGCTTGGACAAGCTGTTGCCAATGTCGATGACTGGCCTTATTCGCGAGGACACGGCAAGCAATGCCGCCCTTGGCGCATCGCCGGCACTCGCTGCACAACTGGCAAGGCTCGAAATCGCGCCGATCATTCCGGACATTGCTGCCGTCGCTCAGCAGGCGAACATCGACATTGCCAGCGCCGGCAAGGCTTACTTCGACATTTCCGAGGCCTTCCGTATCGGGCGTATCGAGGATGCAGCACGCGGGGTTTCGGTCGCCGACTACTATGACGGGCTGGCGCTTGCGCGTGCCACAGACCTGATCGGTCAGGCGCGGCGCGGTATCGCCGTGGCGGCCTTAAGCAAATACGGCAAGCAGACCGATCCCGCCAAGGATTGGCTGGTGAGCCGCGGCGCACGCGTTGACGAGGTGAGGCAGCGCATGGCCAATATCGTGGAAACCGGCGATTTGACGGTTTCGCGACTAGCGGTCGCTGCCGGTCTGCTCTCCGACCTGTCATAAGCGGTTTGGAAGCAATCGAAAAAGGATCGGGAATGGCTGTGCCGAGAAGGGGCATCTGGGGGTGGATGCTCTTCGACTGGGCGGCGCAGCCATTCTTCACTGTTGTGACGACCTTCATCTTCGGGCCGTATTTCGTCTCGCGCCTGGCGAGCGATCCGGCAATCGGACAGGCGGCCTGGGGTTACGGCATCGCCGTTTCCGGTCTGATCATCGCCGTGCTCTCACCAGTGCTTGGATCGATCGCCGATCAGACTGGACGGCGCAAGCCCTGGATCGGCTTCTTCGCCGTCATCAAGATCCTGTCGCTGATCATGCTGTGGTTCGCCGCGCCCGGTTCCGGCCTGATCTTGCCGCTGGTGTTCTTCTCACTGGCATCGATTGCGGCGGAGTTCTCTATCGTCTTCAACGATTCGATGATGCCACGGCTGGTGGCGCCAAAGGATATCGGCCGCATCTCGAACATGGCGTGGGGGCTCGGCTATCTCGGCGGCATGATCGTGCTGATCTTCGTTGTTGCCTTCATGGCCGGGTCGCCCACGACGGGCAAGACGATGCTGGGTCTTGCCCCAATTTTCGGGCTCGACCCGGCGCTCGGAGAAGGGGATCGGGCAACCGGACCGCTGTCGGCGCTGTGGTATCTCGTCTTCATCCTGCCGATGTTCCTGTTTACACCGGATGGCACGAGAGGTCTTCCGGCTGGCAGGGCGGTGCGTGCGGGCCTTGGCGAACTGAAGTCGACATTGAACGAGGTTCGGCAGCGCCCGGGGATATTCCGCTTTCTCGTCGGGCGCATGATCTACCAGGATGGTGTGAATGCGCTGATCGCGCTCGGAGGCGCCTTTGCCGCCACCATGTTCGGCTGGGCGACGGCAGAAATAGGCATATTCGGCATCATACTGAACATGGTCGCCATTTTTGGTTGTCTTTCCGCTAGCAAGCTCGACACGATGCTGGGGTCGAAGGTTGTGGTGGTGATCTCGCTGGTCTTGCTGACCATCGCGACGATCGGCATCGTCTCGACCGGTCCGGGCTATACGCTTTTCGGTATCGTACAATTGCCGGGCGCCGATAGCGGCGGACTGTTCGGAACGCCGGCGGAAAAAGCCTATATCGGTTTCGGCCTGCTCATTGGTGTTGCGTTCGGACCGGTGCAGGCTTCGTCACGTTCGTACATGGCGCGCAGCGTTTCGGCCGGCGAGGCCGGGCGCTATTTCGGCCTCTACGCGTTGTCGGGAAGGGCGACGAGCTTTCTTGCGCCCTTCCTGGTTGCAACCGTGACAGCGCTGAGCGGATCGCCACGCCTTGGCATGGCGATGATCATCCTGTTCCTGCTGGCCGGACTGGCGATCCTTTGGAGAACGCCCTATCCGGCCGCGCGCGTCAGTGCCTGAAATGGCGCATGCCGGTGAAGACCATGGCGATGCCATGCTCATCGGCAGCGGCTATCACCTCGTCATCGCGCATCGACCCACCCGGCTGGATTACGGCCGTGGCGCCAGCGGCGACAGCTGACAGCAAGCCGTCGGCGAAGGGGAAGAACGCGTCGGAGGCGACGACAGAGCCCTTGGTGAGAGGCGTCGCGTTTCCTGCCGCTTCGGCAGCATCCTCGGCCTTGCGCGCTGCTATGCGGGCGCTGTCGACGCGGCTCATCTGCCCGGCGCCGATGCCAACAGCCGCGCCATCCTTGACGTAGACGATGGCATTGGATTTCACGTGCTTGGCGATGCGGAACGCAAGCTTGAGATCGGACATTTCCGCTTCGGTCGGCGCGCGCTTGGTGACGACCTTGAGTTCCAGATCGTCGACGACGCCGCTGTCGCGCGACTGGACGAGGATTCCCCCGGCGACAGTCTTGGCGCTGATGCCGGAGGCGCGCGGGTCAGGCAGGCCGCCGGTGACCAGCAGGCGCAGGTTCTTCTTTGCCGCGACGATCGCCTGGGCCTCCGGTGTCGCATCGGGTGCGATGATAACTTCGGTGAAGGTCTTGACGATTTCCGTCGCAGCTTCCGCATCAAGCGTGCCGTTGAGCGCGACAATGCCGCCGAAAGCGGAGACCGGATCGCAGGCAAGCGCCTTGAGATAGGCTTCCTTCAATGTCCGCCCTTCGGCGACGCCGCAGGGATTGGCGTGTTTGATGATGGCGACGGCGGATGTTCGCGCCGGGTCGAATTCGGCAACGAGCTCGAAGGCGGCGTCCGTGTCGTTGATGTTGTTGTAGGAGAGCTGCTTGCCCTGCAGCTGGGTTGCGGTGGCAACGCCCGGACGCTTTTCGCCGGTCAGATAGAATCCGGCAGACTGGTGCGGGTTCTCGCCGTAGCGCATGACCGAATGCAGATGGCCGCCAATGGCGCGGCGCGATGGCGTCTCGGTCATCAGCGCTTCCGTGAACCAGCCGGAAATCGCCGCGTCATAGGTGGCGGTGCGGGCATAGGCCTTGGCGGCAAGGTTCTGGCGGAACGAGTAGGGCAATGAGCCTTCATGCTTTTCCAGCATGGCGATGACCATGTCATAATCGCCGGTATCGGTGACGACGCCGACATAGGCGTGGTTTTTTGCAGCGGCACGGATCATCGCCGGACCGCCAATGTCGATGTTTTCGACGATGTTCGCGTAGTCGGCGCCAGAATGGCGGACCTCTTCAAACGGATAGAGGTTGATGACGACGAGATCGATGGCGCCGATGCCATGCGTTTCCATTGCCGCCGTGTGTGCGGGATCGTCGCGCACGGCGAGCAGGCCGCCATGCACCTTCGGGTGCAAGGTCTTTACGCGGCCATCCATGATCTCCGGAAATCCGGTGATGTCGGAGACGTCGCGAACCGGGATGCCCTCTGCGGCGATCGCTTTGGATGTACCGCCGGTGGAGAGTATTTCAATACCATGCCGGTGCAGGGCATGGGCGAGGGCTGTCAGGCCGGTCTTGTCGGAGACGGAAAGCAGCGCCCGCCGCACAGGATGAAGGTTTGGAGGGGTGAATGATTTTGCGGCGACGGCCATGGGTGTTCGTCCTCAGCGATATTCAATGTTACGGATTTGCCAGCCGGTTAGCATAGGAAGCCGAGGAATCCTACTTCCGATCACGCATTTGCGGGCCAAATGCTGTTTTTCTGCACCGAACATCGCAGAAATTAGGTCAGATATATTGACATATTATTGGTCGCGCGATCATATCGCTCCGGCTTACACGGCGTTCGAGATGGAATTTTCCGAACGGGAGGCGTCTAGGCAATTCTGGGATGGAACGATCGGATGGATGCAAAATGAGCAACTGGGACGCCAGATACGCAACGCGTGCAAACCGGATGCGCGCTTCCGAAATTCGCGAGCTTCTGAAGCTGCTCGACCAGCCGGACATCATTTCCTTTGCTGGCGGTATTCCTGACCCGGCACTGTTTCCCGCCGACGCTTTCCGCAAGGCCTATGAGCGAGCCCTCGCGGATGATCAGGCCAGTGCCGCCCTGCAATATTCGGTCAGCGAAGGTTATGCGCCGCTCAGGGAGTGGATTGCCGCAAATCTCGCCGACGTGGGCATCGTCTGCGGCATCGACAACATCGTTATCACGTCGGGTTCGCAGCAGGCGCTCGATTACCTGGGCAAGCTCTTCCTGTCGCCGTCCGATACGGCACTGGTGACGAGCCCGACCTATCTCGGGGCGTTGCAGGCGTTCAATGCCTACGAGCCGGAGTATGACCGACTGCTGCCGGATCAGGGCAATATGACGCCCGCTGCCTATCGCGACGCAGCGGCAAATGCCGGCGGCCAGCCGAAGTTTGCCTATGTCAATCCGGATTTCTCCAACCCTGCAGGCGAGACGCTCGATCGCGCTGCGCGCGAAAAACTGCTCGATCTCGCCGATGAGATGAATATCCCGGTGATCGAGGACGGCGCCTATCAGGCACTTCGCTATGATGGCGAACCCGTGCCGCCGATTCTTGCCCTCGACATCGAGCGCAAGGGCGATATTGACGAGACGCGGACAATCTACTGCGGCACATTCTCAAAGACGCTGTCGCCGGGCCTGCGGCTTGGCTGGGTCTGCGCGGCGAAGCCCGTCATCCGCAAGCTGGTTCTGATGAAGCAGGCGGCCGACCTGCACAGTCCGACCATCAACCAGATGGCGATGTACCATGCCGCTGTCGACATCTACGAGAAGCAGATCGAGCTTCTGCGCGCGACCTATGGGCGCCGGCGTGACAATGTTCTTGGCGCACTTGAGAAATATATGCCGGAAGGCGTCAGGTGGACGAAGCCTGAGGGCGGGATGTTCATCTGGGTCACGCTGCCGGAGGGTATCGACGGCGCTGCGCTGCTTGCCCGCGCGATCGAAACCGAGCGCGTTGCCTTCGTACCCGGACAGGCCTTCCATGCGGATGGCAGCGGAACCAACACGATCCGGCTGAGCTTTTCGCTTGCGAGCGAGGAGATGGCTGATACGGGAATTGCGCGTCTTGGCCGCCTGCTCCGCAAGGTCATGGCGGAATCAGCGAGCTAGGGTCTATTGATATTCACACCATGACGGCCTGCAAACGGCGCTTTTCTGCGATCCGGTGCTCGTGATCCCGAACGTTCACTGCGTTCCGCTTCTCGAAAATCACCGTTTTCGGCGCGCCCAGACCACCTAACCGTAAACGCCGAGCGTCGTCCTGGTGAACTGCCATTCTACCTCGGAACGCTGCGAGGCATTGAGCGAAAGCGTGATCTGCCGGGTTTTGACTGGTCCGCGGAAACCGGCGAAGAACAGCGAATCCTCGATGAACGGCTGGACGGTCGCCGAGAACATCCAGATGTCGTCATTCTCTGCCTGGAGGACGATCAATCCGTTGTCATCGACGGTGATGGCAACCGAGGGATGTAGATGGAATCGGATGACGACATCCTCTGCGCCGGTGTCACGCAGCGGATTGCGTCCTGCAGCGAAGAAGCTGTCAATGCCTTCGATGACGCTGCCATTGTGCGACAAGACAATCTGCCGCTCGTGATAAATGCCGAACGGCCGGACATAGCCGTTGTGGTTGGCGACGAAACCGATCACGCCTTCACGTTCGATGCGTTCGATATTGACCTTGGTTGGACCCGCAATGATCGGCGTTCCAATCATATTGGAGAGGCCGGACGTGTTGCTGAACCGGCAGGAGGACGTGTCGTTGATCGTTGCGGTCGAGTGGGCAGCGGTCGAGCGCGCCAGCGGGCGGAACTCCGGCGGGCCATAGCGGTCGACGCCTGCGTTGATGACATAGCGATTGCGTCCCGACGACATCTCGAAGGAGAGGCAGCCCGCATGGGCATCGCGTGAGGCGGTGACCGGTGGGGCAAGTCCGGTGTCGGCAATAATGGTCGTCGAATCCATTGAAAGGCGCTCATAACCCGAATGCGCAGCATGGATGAGTGGCAGACCGCCAATATCGTCATGGCGAAGGACGGCAATGACCCGTTCCGGCATTGTGGCGCCCACGCCATTGAAGAGGGCGAGACTCCCGTCGTGGTGGCGGAAGAACCGCAAGGCAGGCAGCATGCGCTCGATCGCTTCGATGAGCGCCTTGGGGGGAGCTTCCTGGCCGCTCGCATAGGTCTGACGCAGAGGCAGCAGGTCCGCCAGCAGCTCCAGAACGGTCAGCGGGTTGCGCGAGATATGTCCGCCGTCGGGGAGGATCTGCCGGACAAGTTCAAACTCCAGATTGCGCCGTGCCGAGCGGCTTGTACTTGATGCGACCGGGAGAGCCAAGGCTGCCAGCGCGAGGGCGATACGAGCTCGTAATTTTTCTTCGCCGTCATCCATGACGGCGGCCATGGTGCGCAGATAACGCACCTGCACGGCGAGGGAACGCATGAACTGGCGATAGGCTCGCAGGTCCGCTCCGGCAAGAATGAGGTTTGAATGTTGGAGCCAGGCAATAATGCGCTGTGCCGTGACCTCCGGTGCCCAAGCAGGACCGCCAATCGAGCGGCCATGCGTGGTGATCCAGTCACCGAGCAGAGCGCGCGCATTGGCGGTGGCAAGTTCGGTGCCTGCGGCGCGCAAATTGCGCAGCCAGCCAAAATTGTGCAGGGCAGCCTGCCACGCGGCATTGGGCGGCTCAATCAGAAACGGCGAGCGTCCACCGGTTTCGACAACCTTGCCCGCAAGGGCGAAGCGGCCATGGTAAAACTCCTCGGCGAGTTGCGGATCGGCGGGGCGAAGGTCCTGAGGTGCTATAAGCACACGTTCCGGTGTGAATCCGGTGAATCGCCAGCGATAGAGCGGGCCCATGCGCACACGCCTGCGGAAGCGGCGCCACAGTTGCGCCGTTGCAAGTCCCCACAATTGCGGTGTTTCGCTCAGCGCGACCATGTTGTTATTGCTTCGAATCGTCGTCGACAAAGGAGAACTATGGAACCAAAACGGTTAAAATTTTAGTATTTCCTCTTGAAACGCGCGGCAAAGAACCCGTCCATGCCGGAAAGCGCGGGATTTTCATGGCGAAGATCGGCCGGAGTCGAGCGAACGAATCCTTCCGGAGTGATGAGTTCAGCGAGGTCGCCAACTTCATCTTTGGTGACCGGGACCAGTTCGACGGCAGGGTTCTTGGCCAGGAGGTCATTGGCAACCTTTTCGCCTTCGAGCGGATCAAGCGAGCAGTTGGAGAAGACAACAATGCCGCCGGGCCGGACGATCGTCACCGCATGATCGAGAAGTTTCGCCTGTAGATGCGCCAGCTTCTGGATGTCGCCCAAGGTTTTCGTCCAGGGCACGTCCGGGTGGCGCCGCACTGTGCCTGTCGATGAGCAGGGTGCATCGAGGAGTATCGCGTCAAAGAGCTCGGCGGGCTGGTACGCAGAGAGGTTGGCCTCGACCGTCTCGGCCGATAGTTCAAGGCGTTCCAGATTCGAACGGAGCCGCTTCAGCCGGTTGGCAGAAAGGTCCAGCGCGGTGACATTAGCACCCGCGAGCGCAAGCTGTGCAGTCTTGCCACCGGGTGCCGCGCAAAGATCGGCCACGCGCTTGTCCCTTATGTCGCCGAACAGTTTTGCCGGAAGGCTGGCAGCCGTATCCTGCACCCACCAATCGCCTTCCGCGAAGCCGGGAAGAGCAGTGAGCGCGCCATCGACGCTGCCGAGGCGCACGGAGCCTGTCGGCAGCGCAATTCCACCAAGCTTGAGAGCCCATTCCTGCGCGTCGCCCTTCACGGTCAGGTCTATCGGGGGCTCCTTGCTCTGGATGGCGAGGATGGCGCGGGTCTTTTCCTTGCCATAGGCGGCAATGAGGCTCTCCTCAAACCAGGCAGGGACATTGCTGGCTTCGGAGACGAGGTTCTCCTTCTCCCGTGAGAGCCGGCGCAGCACCGCATTGACCATGGATGCAAAGCGGCGATTGCGCGGATCATTATTGGCTGCCGTCACCGCCAGATCGACGGCGGCGCGATCGGGCACATCGAGATAGAGGATCTGCGCGGCGGCAATGTGCAGAAGATGGCGCAAGGCCACGGCATTTTCTGGCAAAGGCCGGTCGATCAACTGTCCGATGGCCGCTTCGATCGTGCCGCGATTGCGCAGCGCAGCGCCGAGGATGGCGCGGACAAGCGACCGGTCACGATCGTCGAGTGCCATATATTGCGGATGACCGCCCGTGTTGTCGGTCAGGCCATCGAGCGAGGTGTGTTTCTCGATGACGGCGCCGAGGAGGCGCGTCGCACATTGCCTAGCGGCGAGACCGGGACGGTCTTCCGCATCGATGAAGTTTGCCGGTTTCTGGTTCTTGCCGAATGCTCGTTTGGTGCCGTGTGGGACGCTCATGCCCTTATCTGCACTCATGCCCACGGGCCTTTGCGGCTGGCGCCGTCACGGCCCCAGGGATTGGGCCGGTCTTCACGTGGCTCGTCATCATCAATCGGCGGTTCGGGTGCGTTCGCCTGTCGCGGCGCGGGCGGTGCCTGCCGGAACTCTTCAACCATGGCTTCAAGTGCTGCAATGCGGTTATCCGTACTTGGATGGGTCGAGAACAGATTGTCGGCACCCCGGCCGCTGAGTGGATTGATGATGAACAATGGCGCAGAGGCAGGATTGCGCTCGGCGTCCTCATTGACGATCTGCTGGGCGCCGCGTGCGATCTTGTTCAAGGCGGAAGCCAGCCACAGCGGATTGCCGCAAATCTGCGCACCGCGCCGATCGGCGGCATATTCACGGGTGCGGCTGATGGCCATCTGCACGATCATTGCGGCAAAGGGCGCTACGATCATGGCAATGAGGACGCCGATGAAGCCGAGCGGATTGCTGTTTTCGCGATTGCCGCCGCCAAAGAACATGGCGAAATTGCCGAGCATCGATATGGCGCCGGCGAGAGTGGCCGTAATCGTCATGGTAAGAGTATCGCGGTTCTCGACGTGGGCGAGTTCATGCGCCATGACGGCGGCAACTTCCTGAGGTGACAGGCGTTGCAATAGCCCGGTGCTGGCTGCGACGGCTGCGTTTTGGGGATTGCGGCCGGTGGCGAAGGCGTTGGGCTGGTCGTTCTGGATAAGATAGACCTTGGGCATGGGCAGACCCGCCCGGGCGGCGAGATCCCTGACGATGCCGTAATATTCGGGCGCGTTTTGCTCGTCTACCTCGACCGCGTGGTGCATGCGGAGCACCATCTTGTCGGAATTCCAGTAGCTGAAGAGGTTCATGCCCGCGGCGATCACGAGGGCGATCATCATGCCGCCGGTGCCGCCGATGAGAAAGCCGACGCCCATGAACAGGGCTGTCATGAAAGCCAGCAGCATTGCAGTGCGCATTACGTTCATGACATCCCTCCTGCTTTGAATCGTTGTTGTATCAACGTCATTCCCTATATTGAACATCATCCGCTATATGATGGTGTTTTGTACAGCAAGCTTCAATGATGAGTGCAACCGACAATGAATGACGACGAGACATCAGTGACGCCGCACGCAGATAATGACGACCAGCCGCCGCGTCCCGCGTTCGGCCAACTCCCTCCGGCCGCCCAGCGGGCGCTGAAGGAGGCCGAGGAGCGCCGGAAGGCTGAGACGAAAGAGGCCGATCGGCCGCGCGAGATCGGCGGTCGTGGCGGCAAGGATCCGGCGCGGTTCGGCGATTGGGAGATCAAGGGTCGAACGATCGATTTCTAACGGATAATTTCGATCCCGAGTTTCTCCCGGCGCAGCCAGCGGCTGATCAGAAGCACGGCCGCCGCGGCAAGACCGCATAGGAGCCCGACCCAAATGCCGGCACCCTGCATGTCCAGCCAGAAACCGAAGCCGACCGAGAGGGGCAGGCCGATGCCCCAATAGGCGATCGCGGCGTAGATCATCGGTATGGTCGTATCGTGAAGGCCGCGCAGCATGCCGCTGGCGACGGCCTGGCCGCCATCAAAGATCTGAAACAAGGCTGCAAAGGCTAGAAATGTCACGGCGAGCGAAATCACATCGGCATTCGCCGGGTCGTTGATATCGATGAACGCACTGATCAGCTGATGGGGCGCGAGCAGCATCAGTAGCGCCGTGAGCACCATAAAGCCCGTACCCGCTGCGAATGCGACCCAACCTGCGCGCTTGATGCCATCGCGATCCTGCGCGCCATAGGCACGGCCGATCCGCACTGTCGCAGCCTGGCCGAAGCCCATTGGTACCATAAAGGCTATCGACGCGATCTGGATTGCGATCGCATGCGCGGCGAGCGAATCGGCGCCAATCAGGCCCATCAGGAAGGCAGCGGCATTGAAGATCGTCACTTCGAAACTCAAGATCGCTGCGATAGGCAAGCCAAGACGCAACAGGTCAGCGAAGCGTGGCCAGTCGGCACGCCAGAACCGGCCGAACAGGCGGTACCGCCGGAACTTCGGGTCCATGGAAATGACGACAACCAGCCCGGCAAACATCATCATTGAAGACAGGGTCGTCGCGATACCGGAGCCGACGATGCCGAGTTTGGGAAAACCGAAATGTCCGAAAATCAGCACCCAGTTGGCAAGCGCATTGAAGGCAACGGAAACGATGGCGATGACAAGCGCCCAACCTGGGCGCTCAAGCGCAGCGATGAAGGAACGCAGAACAATATAGCCATAGAAGGGCAGGACCGCCCATTGCAGGGCGCGCATGTAATTGCCGGCTTGCCCGGCAAGGCCTGCATCCTGACCCATGGCCACCAGGATGGATTCGGTGTTCCACAGGACAAGCCAAATCGGAATGGAGACAGCAACAGCGACCCACAGGCCCTGGCGCACCGTACGTCGGATCTCCCGTACGGCGAACCTATTGCGGCCGAGCTCGCGAGCCATCATTGGCGAGGTAGCGAGCATCAAGCCAAGGCCGAAGATCATCAGCAGGTAATAGAAGTTGGTTCCAAGCGCACCGGCGGCAAGCGTGCTCGCGCCGACCCAGCCCATCATCATGACGTCGGTCGCTGTCATCGCGGTCTGCGCAAGATTGGTGAGGATCATTGGCCAGCTCAAAGAGAGCATCGCAACGATTTCATCACGCCATGCACGCTTCGACTCAGCGTTTTGGGCTATAGCAACCGACATTTGTTCGATCTTTCAGAGGGGTTTGCCTTCAATAAAGGCAGATTGCACCATTTTCAGGCAAAATCTTGGTATCACCAATTTGCAGAAGAGCAAACCCTGGAGCGTTGCAATCTGCCGTTGGTGTTGCGAAAGGCCATTGGGATATACAATCCCAGATTATTGACTTTTGTGATTTAAAAAATACATTTATGATCGAGCTTGAGCAAACTGAAACATATCGAAAATGGCGAACGGAACTCAAAGATCAGCGAGCACGAGCTTTGATTGCGTCGCGGTTAGATTGCCTTGCTTTCGGGCACACAGGCGATGTGCAACCCGTAGGGCACGGTATCAGCGAACTACGAGTTCACTATGGTCCCGGGTATCGCATTTACTTTCAGAGGCGGGGAGATGTGATTGTGGTCCTTCTTTGTGGCGGTGACATGAGTACGCAGGCGAAGGACATCCGCACAGCGCAGCATTTGGCTGCTGAATGGAGGGGGTGGAGTGGTTGAAAAATTGATCCCGTATGATCCTGCTGAGGATTTGACTACTGATGAGGCGATAGAAGTCTTTCTCGCCGATGCTTTCGAGACTGGAGATGCACGGTACATCGCGCGAGCGCTCGGTGTTGTGGCACGTGCAAAAGGCATGACGAAGATAGCGCGGGAGACGGGTTTGGCACGCGAACAGCTTTACCGCTCCTTGAGCGAGAACGGCAATCCCACGTTGGAGACTACCATCGCTGTTTTGAAAGCGATCGGCTTCCAGATCAGCGGCAAGCGCGCTGCATAAACGGAAAGGGCCACCCCGAAGGGTGGCCCCGCAATTCCGTCTGGCACAAAGCTGTCGTTTGGCCTTCTTCCTTGGACTCAGCCAAGGTGCTTATTCAACGGAGAGACGATCCCCGATGGAAAGCATCGGACGCCTTGTGGCAGTTTTCGAAATCACGAGACATCGGATCACCTCCTTTACATTCGTTGAACACAAACCAAGAATGGGGTGTCTTTGCCCGCGATTCAAGAGAAAAATTTGACGGGTCTTGCAGACAGCTTGCCAAACCGCAATTGCCGCCATAAGCCAAGTCGAGTTTTTCACAAAGCGTCGATGGCGTATTCGGACAGATGGTTAGAGGCACAGGATGGCAGCTGAAGATAGAGCGGCGCGGATTATCCGCACGGTAATCGACGTACTCGAGCCGCAATTTGCCGTCGAATTATGGGACGGTAGCAGAATTGGCGAAACGGATGGTCCTGTGCTCGCCATCAACGACCCGATGGCGGTGCGCCAGATTGCCTTGAAGCCGAATATCGGCTCCATCGTCGAATTGTGGGTTTCCGGACAAATCGATGTGAAGAACGGCACGCTGTTCGATCTCGTCGAGCGCGGTCCCAAGGGAAAGTTCAAGCAGAAGCTCAAGAGCCTGCCGAAGTGGCAGTTGCTGAAGGATGTGCCTTCGCTGCTGCTTGGCCGCAGCAAGGCCAGCAATTCCGGATTAGGCGGCAAGGACCCCTACGTCAGCGGCTCCAACAAGGAAGCCATCACCCATCATTACGATGTGTCGAATGCCTTCTATCAGCTCTTTCTCGACGATCGCATGGTCTATACCTGTGCCTATTTCACCGATTGGGCCAATACGATCGACCAGGCGCAGGCCGACAAGCTCGAGCTCATTTGCCGCAAGCTGCGTTTGCAACCGGGCGACCGGCTGCTGGATATCGGTTGCGGCTGGGGCGCGATGTTGATCTATGCGGCGAAGCATTATGGCGTGACGGGGACGGGAGTCTCGCTGTCCGAAGCGCAGACGGCACTGGCGCGAGAGCGGATCAAGGCCGAAGGACTCGAAGACAAGATCACTATCCACGTCAAATCCTACGAACACCTCGAGGGTCAGTTCGACAAGATCTCGTCAATCGGCATGTTCGAAGCGGTAGGCATAGCGCATTACGACACCTATTATTCCAGCGTGCGCCGCCTGCTGCGCCCGGGCGGGCTTTACCTGCATCATGCGATCACGCGGCGTATGAAACGCAACAAGAAGACGTTCGGGCGCAAAAGTGCCGAGCACTTGGCGCTGGTGAAGTATATTTTCCCCGGTGGTGAGCTTGATCACCTCGGTATGACCGTCGAGAACCTCGAGGGTCACGGTTTCGAAGTGCATGATGTCGAGAATTTGCGCGAGCATTACGGCAAGACCTGCCGAATGTGGGCGGACCGGCTCCACGCCCGGTTTGACGAAGCGATCGCCGAAGTCGGCGCGCCCAAGGCTCGGCTTTGGCTGCTCTATCTGACCGGCTGCGCGCTGGCTTTCGAGCGGGGTACCGTGCAGATCAATCAGACACTGGCATCCAAGCGCAAGCGCGGGTTGTCGGCCGTGCCGCAGACGCGGGCTGATCTTTATCGGTAAATCCACCCTGATGGCCATCTGATGCGATTTTCTGCGCTTCCGGTGCTCATGGACCCAAAAGTCCACTGCGCTACGGTTCTCGGAAACCACATCAGCTGACTCATCAGGCTGAATTTACGGGCAGTGCTTATTGAAGGAAGGAAAGATCAGCCCTTCCTGTTTTGCCTGTTGGCGATCAGGTCGTCGACGACAGCCGGATCGGCGAGCGTTGACGTATCGCCAAGTGCGCCGAAATCATCCTCCGCGATCTTGCGCAGGATACGGCGCATGATCTTGCCAGAGCGGGTCTTGGGCAGGCTAGGTGCAAACTGGATCTTGTCCGGCGAGGCGATCGGACCGATCTCCTTGCGTACATGGGTGACGAGTTCCTTGCGCAGCTCGTCGGTGCCATCGAGACCTGCCATCAGCGTGACATAGCAGTAGATGCCCTGGCCCTTGAGATCGTGGGGATAGCCGACGACAGCGGCTTCGGAAACGGTGTCGTGCGATACCAGCGCTGATTCCACTTCAGCCGTTCCCATGCGGTGGCCGGAGACATTGAGGACGTCATCGACGCGGCCCGTGATCCAGTAATAGCCGTCCTTGTCACGGCGACAGCCGTCGCCGGTGAAGTACTTGCCCTTGTAGGTGGAGAAGTAGGTTTCGATGAAGCGCTTGTGATCGCCATAGACCGTGCGCATCTGGCCGGGCCAGGAATCGATGATGCAGAGATTGCCGTCGGCAGCGCCTTCGAGAACATCGCCTTCATTGTCGACAAGCTGCGGCTGGACGCCGAAGAACGGCCGTGTGGCAGAGCCTGGCTTCAGAGCAGTTGCGCCGGGCAACGGCGTGATGAGGATACCGCCGGTCTCGGTCTGCCACCACGTGTCGACGATGGGCGAGCGTTTGTCGCCGACCACCTGATAATACCATTCCCAGGCTTCCGGATTGATGGGTTCGCCCACCGAACCGAGGATACGCAGTGACTTGCGCGACGTCTTCTTCACCGGCTCATCGCCGGCGCTCATCAGGGCGCGGATGGCGGTTGGGGCGGTATAGAAGATGTTGACCTTGTGCTTGTCGATGACGTCCCAGAAGCGGGATACGGACGGGTAGTTCGGAACGCCTTCGAACATCAGCGTCGTCGCGCCATTGGCCAGAGGTCCGTAGACGATATAGGAGTGGCCGGTGACCCAGCCGACATCGGCCGTGCACCAATAGATATCGCCGTCATGGTAATCGAAGACATATTGGTGGGTCATCGATGCGTAGACCAGATAGCCGCCAGTGGTGTGAAGAACACCTTTCGGCTTGCCGGTGGAACCGGAGGTGTAAAGGATGAACAGCGGATCTTCCGCCTTCATCTTCTCCGGCTTGCATTCCGGCTTAACGCTGGCAATTTCCTCATGGTACCAGAGATCGCGGCCCGGCGCCCAGCCGGTCTTGCCGCCCGTGCGGCGTACGACAAGCACGTTCTTCACCATAACATGGTGCCTGGCGGCGATATCGATCGCCTTGTCGGTATTGTCCTTGAGCGGGATCGGCTTGCCGCCACGCATGCCTTCGTCCGAGGTGATGACGAAGGTCGACTCGCAGTCAACGATGCGCCCTGCAAGTGCGTCCGGTGAGAAGCCGCCGAAAACGACGGAATGGATGGCGCCGATGCGTGTGCAGGCGAGCATCGCGTAGGATGCTTCGGGGATCATCGGCATGTAGATGGTGACGCGGTCGCCCTTCTTGACGCCGTGCTTCTTCAGCACATTGGCGAGGCGGCAGACCTGCTCGTAAAGCTCATTATAGGTGATCTTTTTGTCGAGGTAGGGATTGTCACCTTCCCAGATGATGGCGACCTGATCGCCGCGCTTCTTCAGGTGGCGGTCGATGCAGTTGTAGGAAACGTTGGTGACCCCGTCCTCGAACCATTTGATGGCGACCTTGCCTTCGAACGAGGTGTTCTTGACCTTGGTATAGGGCTTGAACCAGTCGATGCGTTTCCCGTGTTTTGCCCAGAACTTTTCCGGGTCCTTGATGCTCTGCTTGTACCAGTTGAGATAGGTCTCATTGTCGATGAGCGCGTCTTTCTTCGCGCTTGCCAGCACGGGATAAACCTTCTCGGACATCAATTTCCTCCAGAATCTGAGATGTCGGGCCTCCACCCGATGTCTCCCGGGCGGGAGACGGATAGCTTTCATTATCACCAAGCAAATCAATGCGTAAATATGGCAAATCAGCAGAATGGGCTGATGCCCCGGTCGGACAGCGCAACCACCCGTTGTAATATACCGTTACATTTTGTCATGGAACCCGGTCCATTTTGGACACATTTAGGCGTGAACGGTCGCCGCCTTGACTTGGGAGGACACATAAGGCGCGCCGCACAATCATAAAAAGTCTGCGCCACACCAAGGATCGAAGAATGACCATTCAACCCTTGCGCAGCGTTGCGTTCCGCGCGAAATTCCTGCCGTTTGCCCTGACCGTTCTTGCCCTGGCCCTTCCAGCGGATGCTGGGACATTGCCTGAGCCTTCCAATCCGCAGGAGCGGGTGGGAGCTCATCTTTTTGACGAGGAGCACGCGCATCTCCTCAACGATTCCGTTTTCGACAAGATCAGCCCGCTGGTACTCGCAGCGATGCCTCGCGGCAAGGCTTATATAGACTACAAGGCGCCGTCCAAGTGCATTCCGGAACAGTTGAAGAATGTTCTCAATCGCGTTTCAGCAAAATATGGACCGCTCACAGTCAACTCGACGGTTCGGTCACGATCGCGCAACCGCAGTGTCGGCGGCCGGGACAAGTCCTATCACCTCAACTGCCAGGCTGTTGATTTCCGCGTGCATGGCAAGGCCTCGGGCCTTATGCAGCATCTATCGGGCATCAAGGAAGTCGGTGGTTTGAAGCGCTATCCTGCGGGCTATTATCACATCGACACAGGGCCGCGCCGCAGCTGGTAATCTTACCGGCTGCCGAATATGGCAGAGCCGACCCGTACCGAAGTCGCGCCGAAACCAATGGCGATCTCATAGTCTCCCGACATGCCCATCGAAAGTTTCTCGACCTGAGCTTCCCGCGCGATTTTTTCCAGCAGGGCAAAATGCGGCCCCGGGTTTTCGTCGGCCGGCGGGATGCACATGAGCCCCTCGACGATGAGCCCGTGAACGTCCCGGCAGCGCGTGACGAACGCTACGGCCTCTTTCGGTTCGATACCGGCCTTTTGCGGCTCTGAACCGGTATTGACCTGTACGTAAAGCCTTGGGAAGCGGTTTTGCTTCTTCATTTCGAGACTCAATGCAGCGGCAATCTTCTCACGATCGACGGTCTCGATGACATCGAAAAGAGCGACCGCTTCCTGTGTCTTGTTGGACTGCAGCGGCCCGATCAGATGCAGCTCGAGATCCGGAAAATCGGAGCGCATATACGGCCACTTCAATTGCGCTTCCTGCACACGGTTCTCACCAAAAACGCGCTGGCCCGCTTCGATGACGGGCCGGATCGTATCCGCGTCGAAGGTCTTGGAGACGGCGACCAATGTAACTGAGCCTTGTGGGCGATTGGCCTCGGCTTCGGCTTTGCGAATTTCGTTTTGAACGGCAAAAAGTTGGTCAACGGCATTGGGCATGGCGCGGTTGAGTCCTATTTATGATACACGAGCCCGGTTTTCGCGGGTTCCTTCAGCTTCAAATGGTTGACGGTCCCACCAATCCATGGTGAAGGTCCCGCAACCATTATCCTTTGCAAGAGAATTCCGTTCATGGCAACCGAACGATATAATCCACGCGTAGCCGAAAAGCATTGGCAGAAAGTTTGGGACGATGCCAAACTTTTCGAGACGCCGAATGATGATCCGCGCGACCCGTATTACGTGCTTGAGATGTTCCCCTATCCATCGGGACGCATCCATATGGGGCACGTGCGCAACTATGCCATGGGCGATGTCGTTGCCCGCTACAAGCGTGCCAAGGGGTTCAATGTCCTGCATCCGATGGGATGGGATGCGTTCGGCATGCCCGCGGAAAACGCCGCGATGCAAAACAAGGTCCATCCAAAGGCTTGGACCTACCAGAACATCGAGACGATGCGCGGCCAGCTCAAATCCATGGGGCTGTCGCTCGACTGGTCGCGAGAGTTCGCTACCTGCGATGTCGAATATTATCATCGCCAGCAGATGCTGTTCCTCGACTTTGTCGAGAAAGGACTGGTGACGCGTAAATCCTCCAAGGTCAATTGGGATCCGGAGGACATGACCGTTCTTGCCAACGAGCAGGTGATCGACGGTCGCGGCTGGCGCTCCGGCGCGCTGGTCGAACAGCGCGAGCTGACGCAATGGTTCTTCAAGATCACCGATTTCAATGAAGAACTGCTGAGCGCGCTTGACGGTCTCGATCAGTGGCCGGAAAAAGTGCGCCTGATGCAGCGCAACTGGATCGGGAAGTCCGAGGGCATGCTGATCCGCTGGGCGCTGGATGAAAAGTCGCACGCCGGCGGCGAAAACGAGATCGAGGTTTATACGACGCGTCCGGACACATTGTTTGGCGCCTCGTTCATCGCGATTGCTGCGGATCATCCGCTCGCCAAGAAGGCGGCGGAAGCCAATATGGAACTGGCCAAATTCAACGAGGAATGCCGACACGCCGGCACCTCTGTTGTTGCACTGGAGACAGCCGAGAAGAAGGGCTTCGACACCGGGCTGCGCGTCGAGCATCCATTCGATCCGGACTGGAAGCTGCCGGTTTATGTCGCAAATTTCGTCCTGATGGACTACGGCACGGGCGCGATCTTCGGCTGCCCGTCCGGGGATCAGCGCGACCTGGACTTTGCCAACAAGTATGGCCTGCCGGTGGTCGCTGTTGTCATGCCGAAGGATGCCGATGCGGCGACGTTCCAGATCACGGAAACGGCCTATGTCGATGACGGGGTGATGATCAATTCACGGTTCCTCGATGGAATGTCACCTGCCGAGGCATTCGATGATGTGGCGAACCGGCTGGAAAAGCAGACCATCGGTAACCGCCCACAAGGCGAGCGCAAGGTGAATTTCCGCTTGCGCGACTGGGGTATTTCGCGTCAGCGCTATTGGGGCTGCCCGATCCCGATGATCCATTGCGATGATTGCGGTGTGGTTCCGGTTCCCAAGGCTGATCTGCCGGTCAAGCTGCCGGACGATGTCGAGTTCGACCGTCCGGGCAATCCGCTCGACCGTCACCCGACCTGGCGGCACGTCAACTGTCCGCAGTGCGGCAAGGCTGCGCGCCGCGAAACGGACACGATGGATACGTTTGTCGATTCATCGTGGTACTTCGCCCGCTTTACCGCACCCTGGGAAGATGCGCCGACTGACCCGAAAGCCGCCAATCACTGGCTGCCGGTGGATCAGTATATCGGCGGTATCGAACACGCGATCCTGCACCTGCTTTATTCGCGCTTCTTTACCCGCGCAATGAAGCTGACGGGACATCTTGATGTCAGCGAACCGTTCAAGGGCATGTTCACACAGGGCATGGTAGTGCACGAGACGTACAAAGGCAAAGATGGATGGGTCACACCGGCGGAGGTCAGGCTCGAGGAGATAGACGGGCAGCGCCGTGCGGTGAGGATCGACAGCGGCGAGGAAATCGAGATCGGCTCGATCGAAAAAATGTCGAAGTCGAAGAAGAATGTCGTCGATCCGGATGACATCATCGCTTCCTATGGCGCCGATACCGCACGCTGGTTCATGCTGTCCGATTCGCCGCCAGAACGGGATGTGATCTGGACGGAAGCCGGCGTCGAGGGTGCGCACCGATTCGTTCAGCGCGTCTGGCGGTTGATCTCCGAAGCCGCAGACGTGCTGAAGACTGCCGAGCCGGCCGCTGCCTCGGAGGGCGAATCGCTGCAGGTTTCCAAGTCCGCGCACAAGACAGTGAAGGCTGTCGGCGAGGACATCGAGAAGCTGGCGTTCAACAAGGCGGTCGCACGTCTCTATGAACTGGTGAATGTCTTGTCCGGACCCTTGCAGAAGGTCGCTGCCGGCGAGGCCGACAAGGCCTTGATTGGTGCGTGCCGGGATGCGACCAACATGCTGGTCGCCATGATTGCACCGATGATGCCGCATTTGGCCGAAGAGTGCGGACAAGCGCTGAACGGCAGCGGCCTTGTAGCGCATCAGGCTTGGCCGGCATATGACGAGTCTTTGATCGTCGAAAATGATGTGACCATACCCGTCCAGATCAATGGCAAGAAGCGTGGTGATTTGACAATTGCCCGCGACGCAGATCAATTGGCGGTCGAAGAAGCCGCGCTCGCGCTTGATTTTGTCAAGGCAGCGTTGAACGGCAGTTTACCGAAGAAAGTCATCGTTGTACCGCAGAGGATCATCAATGTCGTTGCCTGATCGTTTTCAGCCGGTCCCAAAGCGCCTCTTGTGCGCCTGCGTTCTCGGTATGGCCTTGGTCGTCGGGGGATGTCAGGTGCGGCCGCTGTATTCCGACCCCAGCCCGGTGGCCAGCACCGGTGCTGGTGTGAATGGCAGCGTTCGTTCGCGACTGGCTACGGTCGCAATCAATCAGCCGGGCACCCGTGAAGCCCAGGAAGTTCGCAACCATTTGATCTTCCTGTTTGCCGGTGGGGCAGGCGAGCCGGCAAGCCCGGCCTACTCGATGCAGCTTAGCGTGGCCCCGCAATATCTGTCGCTGATGCTCGTGCAGAATGCGACCAACGACAAATCCGGTCAGCCAACGGCTGGCCTGGTGCGCATGACAGGTAGCTATGTCGTGACACGTATTTCCGATGGACAGGTCGTCGGAAAGGGAAGCCGGCTCGTAACTGCCAATTATGATGCGCCCAGACAGCGGTATGCCGTGACGAGAGCCCAGAGGGATGCGGCCAATCGCGCTGCGCGCGAGCTTGCGGAGGCATTGAATCTCAGTGTGGCGCAGGATCTCTCCAAGTTCTAAGAGACTGTTTTGAAATTCGACACGACTTTCCAGTCAGTCTCTAACTATTAGGGGCCCGAATGCGCCTGACCTCGCTTTCCGCGACCGGTTACCGGTCGTTGCGCTCCATCCGTCTCGATATCGGCAGGCTCGCCTTGTTCGTCGGCGAGAACGGCGTCGGAAAATCGAATCTCTATCGGGCCATGCAGCTCATCAAAGCTTCGGCGGAGGGTACGCTGTCATACGAGATTGCGCGCGAGGGCGGCATGCAATCGGCATTGTGGACCGGCACGCGCCGATCCGGACCTGTCCGCATGGTTTTCAATAACGAGTTTGACAACGACGAAACCGCAATCCGGTCGGGTTATTCGGTGGAGACCGGTCTGGCGCCAAGTTACCAGGTGGAAATTGGGCTGAGACCGCCGGCCGCGGCCGGGTTTGCCTTCGAGCCGCAGATCAAGGAAGAAACGCTGAGCATCGACAGCGGCCGGCGGCCTGTCGAGATGATGGGCCGCAAGGGGCCGGCCGTGTTTGCGCGCGACGACAAGGGGCGGCGAATCGAACATCCGGTCAGGCTTCTCGATTCGGAGACAGCGCTGGCAATCCTTGGCAGCTCGGGGCGCTATCCGGAAATCGGCGATTTGCGCGCAACGGTTCTCGGTTGGCGTTTCTATCACGGGTTCCGGACGGATCGGGATTCGCCCGTTCGTCAACCGTCACTGGCGATCACGGCCCCGCTTCTCGACGAGGATGGCGGCAATCTTGCCGCGGTTTTTGCAACGCTTGTGCATATTCGCGAGGATACGGTCGATCTCGACCGCTGCATTGCCGATGCACTGGGCGGGGCAACGCTCGACGTCCCTGTTCCCGGTGAAACGGCGACGTTCGGGCTGCGCCTCCCGGAGTTTCCGCAGCGTCTGTTCCGGCCGGAAGAACTCTCCGACGGCCAGATACGATTTCTGGCACTTGCGGGCGCGTTGCTGTCCTACCGGCTGCCTCGCCTGGTTGCCTTGAACGAACCGGAAACCAGCTTGCACCCTTCAATGCTCCCGGCGCTCGCCGACATGATTGCCCAGGCGGCAGAGCGGACCCAATTGTGGATTGTCACGCATTCACGTGTGCTCGCCGATGAGATTACGGCGCGGACGGGGGTGCGCGCTCTGACCGTTATCAAGCAGGACGGTGCTACCTCGATCGAGGGAATGAAGCTGAGCGGCGGCTTCGAGGACGACTGAGAGAGCCCCGCGCCTCCGCAACTGCGCTGACGCCAAGACCTGACACGAACTTCGCCCACATTGCGCGAGCTGGCAGGCGCCTGAGAAAACTAATCCCGCCCCCTGCAATTCTATGAAAATTCTTTTCTCTACCATATTGGTCGAGTTAACTAGCATTGGTTCCATTCCTGACCGGGCGGGAAGATTGCGGATCAACAAAGCCCGTGCCATCGAGAGGGACCATGTCCAGATTGACACGCAGAACATTTGGCGCGGCTCTGTTTGCAGCCGCAGCCTTTGCATCGACCATCGCCTATGCCGCCGAGCCGCTCAAGGAATTGAGGATCGGCTACCAGAAGACTGGATTACCCGTTGTCGCCCGCCAACAAGGCGTGATCGAGAAAGCGCTGGAACCCAAGAATATTGCGGTGAAATGGGTCGAGTTCACCGCCGGTCCACCGCTCGTCGAAGCCCTGAATGTCGGCAGCATCGACGTCGGCTGGGTGGGCGATGCACCGCCCATTTTTGGCCAGTCAGCGGGATCGGCCATCGTCTATGCCGCGGCGCTGGCACCAAACGGCAAGGGCGAGGCGATCTTCGTCAAGCCGGACTCATCGATCCAGAGCCTCGCTGACCTCAAAGGCAAGAAGATCGGCGTCGGCAAGGGGACAAGCGCCCACAACCTGGTGATAGCCGCATTGGAAAAAGCAAAGATCGGGTTCGATGAAATCACCACGGTCTATCTCAGCCCTGCCGATGCGGCCGCGGCATTTGCCAGCGACAAGATAGACGCCTGGGCCGTATGGGACCCGTTCTTTGCGATCGCGGAGACTCGCTACAAGCCGCGCATTCTGACACGCAGCAGCGATGTTCTCGACGTCAGCACCTATCTCATCGCCAATCGCGACTTTGCGGCCAACCATCCGGAAATCGTGACTTCAACCATCGATTCGCTGAAGGACGCGGCCATCTGGGCAAATGCCAACAAGGACAAGGTTGCGGAAGCCCTGCACGAGGTAACGGGCGTTCCCCTGGATGCGCAGACCCTTGCCGCCGATCGCTCGGTATTCAGCGTTGGACCGGTCACTCCGGAAATCGTCGCGCACCAGCAGGAGACAGCGGACCGTTTCTACCGGCTGAAACTCATCCCCAACGCCATCAAGATTGCCGATGCCGTATGGTCGGCCCCAAGCAACTAGAGGCTGTCGATATTCACGCCATGCTAGCCCTCAAATGGCGTTTTCCTGCGATCCGATGCTCACGTACCAAAATGTACGTCGCGCTCCGGTTCTCGAAAACCACCATTTTCGACGCATCATGACCTGAATCTCCACAAGCCTTGGCCTACAAAATCAGGATTGGATTTTCGTATGACACAGCCTGCAAACAACGCGCCGCTTGATTTCTTCTGGTTCATTCCCACCCATGGAGATGGGTCCTACCTCGGTTCCGAACGTCAACAACGCCCGCAGGAGTTCGCTTATTTCCGCGAGATCGCGCAAGCGGTGGACAGGCTCGGCTTTCCCGGGGTGCTGTTGCCTACCGGACAATCCTGCGAGGATTCCTGGATCACTGCCGCTGGTCTTGCCGCGCATACGGAGCGATTGAAGTTTCTAGTTGCCTTGCGCCCCGGCGTGACATCCCCGGTCTTTGCCGCAAGGCAGACGGCGGCGCTCGACCGTCTGAGCAACGGCCGCCTCCTGCTCAATGTGGTGGTCGGCGGCAATCCGGTTGAGCTGGCGGGCGACGGCGTGTTTCTGCCACATGACGAACGTTACGAGCAGGCGGCCGAGTTCCTGACCATCTGGCGCCAGCTGGTTTCCGGTGAAACGGTGAATTTCGAAGGAAAACATTATCGTGTTGAGGGTGGTCGACTCGATCTGCTGCCGGCGCAGGACAAGCCTCCGCTCTACTTTGGCGGTTCATCTGATGCCGGGCAGGAGCTGGCTGCCGAGCAGGTTGAGCTCTATCTGACCTGGGGCGAGCCGGTGGCACAGGTTGCAGAGAAAATCGAGCGTGCCCGCAGGAAGGCGGCGGCTCGGGGTCGCCAATTGCGGTTCGGCATCCGGCTGCATTTCATCGTTCGCGAAACGGAAGACGAGGCCTGGGCGGCGGCGGACCGGCTGATCAGCAAGATCACCGACGAGCAGATCGAAATCGCCCAGTCGCGGTTTCTCAAGGAGATGGACTCCGTCGGACAGCGACGCATGGCAGAGCTGCATGGCGGGCGCCGTGACAAACTGGTGGTCGCGCCCAATCTGTGGGCAGGAGTTGGTCTGGTACGCGGCGGAGCGGGGACGGCCCTGGTCGGTTCGCCGCAGAGCATCGCCGCGCGTATTCGTGAGTATCAGGCCATTGGTATCGATACCATTATCGGGTCGGGTTATCCGCATCTGGAAGAGGCTTATCGTGTGGCCGAGTTGCTGTTCCCGGTGCTTGGACTGGATGGACAACGCCGCACGCCGCGCCGTTCGATCGAGAATGAGTTCGGTGTCGGCTTCTATGGCAACAAGCGCCTGCAGGCTGCCTCATGAGCCGCGCGCTTCATCAGTTCGGTCGTAGTGCGCTTGGCTGGCTGTTGCCGGCAGTTCTACTCGCCGGGTGGGAAGGCGCATCAAGAGCGGGTCTCATTCCCGCCAATGTTCTTCCCGCTCCGTCGGCCGTTGGCGAAGCCTTCTGGAAGCTTCTCTGGTCGGGTGAGCTGATCGAAAATATCCGGATCTCGACGCTAAGGGCGCTCAGCGGCTTCGTCATCGGTGGCGCCATCGGCTTCTCGCTCGGGCTTGCCAATGGGCTTTCAGCGCTGAGCCGCGAATTGACCGATACGACGCTGCAGATGATCCGCAACATTCCCCATCTGGCGCTCATACCGCTGGTGATCCTGTGGTTCGGCATCGACGAACAGGCAAAGTTGTTTCTCGTCGCGCTGGGTGTGTTCTTCCCCATTTATGTGAACACCTTGCTCGGCATCCAAGGCGTCGACCCGCAGCTGGTCGAGATGGGCCGCATCTATGGCATGTCGCGGACAGAGTTATTCCTGCGCGTGATCCTGCCGGGGGCATTGCCTTCGATCTTCGTTGGCTTGCGCTACGCGCTTGGCATCATGTGGCTGACGCTGATCGTTGCCGAAACCATCTCTGCATCGTCGGGGCTTGGCTATATGGCGATGCAGGCGCGTGAATTCCTGCTGATCGACGTGGTTGTCCTGTCGATACTGATCTATGCGCTGCTTGGAAAGCTGGCCGATTCACTCGCGCGCTTTCTCGAGCGGATTTCCCTGCAATGGCACCCTGCCTTCCAGACCGTTTGAGGAAAGAACATGACCGCCGCGACCATCACAGCACGCCAGTCATTCACCGTTCCGATTGCCCTGACATATACGTCGAGACCCAAAGGCGAGCTCGCCTTTTCCTTTCGCAATGTGGCGAAACAGTTTGGCGGCAAGGCCGTGCTGCAAGGCATCAACCTCGATGTTCACGAGGGGCAGTTCGTTGCGGTCATCGGCAAGAGCGGCTGCGGCAAGAGTACGCTGCTGCGGCTACTCGCAGGACTCGACAAGCCGACATCCGGCGAACTGGTGCATGGATCGGGCACGCATGATCACAAACGTACGCGCATCATGTTTCAGGAGCCGCGGCTTCTGCCGTGGGCGCGTGTTGCGCGCAATGTCGAAGTGGGCCTGACCGGTATTGAGAAAGGCGATGTTGCGCGGAAGAAAGGTCTCGAGATCCTGGCGGAAGTTGGCCTGGACGATCGCGGGGGCGAGTGGCCGTCGGTTCTTTCGGGCGGGCAGCGGCAACGGGTGGCGCTGGCTCGCGCTCTCGTTGGTCATCCGTCCATTTTGGCGCTGGACGAGCCGCTCGGCGCCCTCGATGCGCTGACGCGGATCGAGATGCAGCAGCTCTTGGAGCGGATATGGCTTGCCAAGAAGTTCACTGCGGTGCTGGTTACTCATGATGTGACCGAAGCAGTGGCGCTCGCCGACCGTGTCGTCGTCATCGACAGCGGCAGGATCGCGCTTGATCTCGATATCCCGGTCGAGCGGCCGCGCCGCCATGCGTCGCCCGAACTGGCGTTCTTTGAGCGCCAGATCTTGGATCGACTTTATAATCGGTGAGGTATTTATCTCCCCCTTGTGGGGAAGAAATCCAAGAGAGGGGGTAAATGAGGCAAATCCCCTCTCTTGCGATTTTTAGCTGAAATCGCTTTCTCTCCCACAAGGGGAGAGATAATCGGCATCAACCTGATCAAGCAATCGACTGGCCGGTCTTGGCCCAGTCGGCAAGGAAGGCTTCAAGGCCCTTGTCGGTCAGTGGATGCTTCACGAGCGCCCGCAGTGTCGCTGGCGGTGCAGTGATGACATCAGCGCCGATCAGCGCGGCCTGCTTGACGTGATTGACCGTGCGAATCGAGGCAGCGAGGATTTCCGTCTGGAAATCGTAATTGTCATAGATGGTACGGATCTCAGAAATCAGTTCCATGCCATCGATACCGATATCGTCGATACGGCCGATGAAGGGCGAGATGAAGGTTGCCCCGGCCTTGGCGGCGAGAAGTGCCTGATTTGCGGAGAAGCAGAGCGTTACATTGACGAGGTGGCCGTCGGAACGGAGCGCCTTGCAAGCCTTGAGGCCATCGAGGGTCAACGGCACCTTGATGCAGATATTGTCCGCGATCCTGGCAAGGACTGCTGCTTCCTTCATCATCTTTTCGTATTCGGTCGCGGTGACTTCGGCAGAAACCGGTCCCTTGACGATCGAGCAGATTTCCTTGGTAACTTCGATGATGCTGCCGCCAGACTTAAGGATCAGCGATGGATTGGTGGTTACGCCGTCGAGCAATCCGAGATCGTTGAGCTCGCGGATCTCCTTTACGTCGGCAGTATCGACAAAGAATTTCATCGGTGCAGTCCTTCCTAAATGATAGATGGGATATTTCTTCCCGGAAATTGGCTTTTCTTTAGCTCAAAGCCGCGGCAAGGTCACGCCCATATGAGCCAGGATTCGTTCATCCCGCAAAAAATAGTTCCGGTGCTTGTGCCGATGCCGGCCGAGCGGCCGTATAGCTATGCCGTGCCGGATGGGATGGAGGTGAAGGCGGGTTCAATCGTGCGCGTGCCGCTGGGACCCCGTGAGGTCGCGGGCATCGTCACGGATGGCTCGACGGACTCCATCGACGCCAAGAAGCTGCGGCCGATATCCGAACTGTTCGATTGTCCGCCTGTCGACGGTGACATGCTTCGCTTCATGCGCTGGGCCGCGGACTATACGATCTCGCCGCCCGGAATGGTGGCGCGGATGGTGCTGCGCGTTCCTGCGGCTTTCGATCCGGAACCGCCAGTACCGGGCCTGCGATTTGCCGGCCGCGAGCCCGACCGGATGACCGGTGCGCGGGCCCGCGTGCTGGAACTGGCCGAGGACGGCATGGCCTGGACGCGCACGGGGCTTGCCCATGCGGCGGGGGTCTCGGCTACGGTCGTCGATGGGCTAGTCACGCAGGGTGTATTCGAACACGTGATGATCCCGCCGCGACCCGTTGTTGCGGCGCCGGACGTGGACTACGCGAAGGCCGCGTTGTCCGGCGAACAGGAGGGTGCAGCGGCACAGCTCGTGGATGCGGTTTCAGCGGGCGGATTTTCGGTGTCACTGCTTGACGGGGTTACCGGCTCCGGCAAGACAGAAGTCTATTTCGAGGCAGTTGCCAAAGCGATTGAAAAGGGCAAGCAGGTGCTCATCCTGCTGCCTGAAATCGCGCTGACGCAGCAATTCCTGGATCGCTTTCACGACCGGTTCGGTTCGAAACCCGGAGAATGGCATTCCGATTTGGCGCCGCGCATGCGCGAAAGGGTGTGGCGGCAGGTCATGGAAGGTCAGATCCGGGTTGTCGCGGGGGCGCGTTCAGCACTGTTCTTGCCATTCCAGGAACTCGGCCTGATCGTTGTCGATGAAGAGCATGATCCCGCCTACAAGCAGGAAGACCGCGTCTACTACAATGCGCGCGACATGGCCGTGGTTCGCGGGCATATCGGCAATTTTCCGGTGGTGCTCGCCTCAGCAACGCCGTCGATCGAGAGTCAGGTCAATGCGGGGCAGGGACGCTACAACCGTATCAAGTTGACCGGCCGCTATGCCGAAGCGGCAATGCCCGATCTCAAATCGATCGACATGCGCCGGTCACCACCGCGTCCGGGCGGATTCCTGTCGCCGGCACTAGTCGAGGCAATCAATCGGACATTGCATCGTCAGGAGCAATCGCTGCTGTTCCTCAATCGCCGCGGTTATGCGCCGCTGACCTTGTGCCGGGTGTGCGGACACCGGTTCCAGTGTCCGGACTGTTCGAGCTGGCTTGTCGAGCATAGGTTTCGTGGCCAACTGGTCTGTCACCAATGCGGTCACCACGAAGCGCGCCCGGAGGCTTGTCCGTCCTGCGGTACGCTCGACCATCTTGTTGCCTGCGGACCCGGCGTGGAGCGCATCGCCGAAGAGGCCGAGAAGACGTTTCCCGATGCGCGCATCATCGTGCTGTCCTCCGACCTCATGGGCGTCAAGCGGTTGCGGCTCGAGCTCGATGCGATCGCGCGCGGCGAGGCGGATATCATCATCGGCACGCAGCTCGTTGCCAAGGGGCACAACTTCCCCAACATGACGCTGGTCGGCGTTGTCGACGCGGATCTCGGCCTCGCCAATGGCGATCCGCGGGCGGCCGAGCGCACGTTCCAGCTGCTCAGCCAGGTCACCGGGCGGGCAGGGCGCACCGGCAAGAAGAGCCTCGGGCTGTTGCAGACCTACCAGCCGGATCATCCGGTGATGCGGGCAATCGTCTCAGGCGACTCGCAGGCTTTCTACGAGCGCGAGATCGAGGAACGCGAGCGCTCCGGTCTGCCGCCATTCGGACGCCTGGGTTCGCTGATCATCTCGGCAGCGACACGCGTCGAAGCGGAGAACCATGCGCGGGCCTTGCGCCGCGCCGCGCCCGTATCGCCGCAGATCAGTGTGCTTGGACCGGCGGAGGCGCCACTTGCGCTGGTCCGTGGGCGACACCGGTTCCGGCTGCTGATCCATGGCACCCGCAAAGCGGATATCCAGGGCTTTATCCGCGCCATGCTGGCTGCGGGGCCAAAAGAACGGGGATCGGTCCGCGTACAGGTTGATATCGATCCGCAAAGCTTTCTATAAAACCATTAAAATTGGCCATGGCGGGCTGCAAATGGCGTTTTTCTGTGCTCCGGTGCTCACGTATCCAAAAGTACGCTCCGCGCCGGTGCTGGAAAACCACCATTTTCGCCACCCCATGACCAATTTTGGATCGGCGCTATTACAGGTATTTTGGGGAAGGGACAGGAAATGGAATTTTATTGGCCGGCGACGACGGGCGAATGGCTGGCTTGGCTGTCAGCGGCAATTACAGTCATCTTCGGATTGGTTCTGTTCTTTGCACCACGTGTCGCCCTGAAGATTCTCCGGCTCCAGACCAAGCCGGAGCGACCGGAAGCCCTTTCCGAAATTCGCGGCACGTTTGCGGGATTTTATCTCGGTCTCGGTCTCAGCGCGTTGATTTTCGCCCAGCCGTTCCTGTGGATCGCGCTTGGCCTCTCTTGGGGCTTCACGGTCTTCGGCCGTCTGATCTCGATGATGTCCGACCGTGGGAACACGCTTTACAATTGGGTATCCGTCATAGTTGAAATTGCCCTCGCCGCGGGCCCGTTGCTGTTTGCATTCGGCTTCATCGCATAGGCCATACCATCATTACTGGAATCCCGGAGTCATAATTATCCCGAGCTGCGGCGTTTCTGCCGCCTGTTTTCGCGGATTCGCGTGTTGCGAGTCCTGTCTTCCTATGCTAGACGGCAATCAAATCCCGTGGGGGGCGGCTTTCGAGTTGTGTCCAGACGGTTAAAAAAATCAATAATGCCAAAGATTTGACCGAAAATTCCTTCCGGTTTCCTGATTTTTGGCCCCAACGCAGAGAGCTTGTCGTTCGTGGCAGAAACTTCGTCGCTCATATCCGGTGTTGCCCAGCGTTATGCGGGTTCGTTGTTCGGCCTCGCATTGGAAGCGAAATCGCTTGCTGAGGTCGAACAGAATCTCGACGCATTCGAGGCTCTCATCAATGGCAGCGCCGATCTGAAGCGGCTGATCCAGAGCCCGGTTTTCTCGTCGGATGATCAGGTCAAGGCAATCTCTGCCATCCTTAACAAAGCCAAGATCGGCGGCCTCGTCGGCAACTTCCTGCGCGTCGTCGCGCAGAACCGTCGTCTTTTCTCCGTGCCGGCCATGATCCAGTCGTTCCGCCAGATCGCTGCCAACCATCGCGGCGAGGTTACGGCCGATGTAACATCCGCGCATGCCCTGACGGCAGCGCAGGAAACAGAATTGAAGGCCACGCTGAAAAGCGTTGCCGGCAAGGACGTGACAATCAATGTCACCGTTGATCCGTCGATCCTTGGAGGTCTCATCGTCAAGTTGGGGTCCCGCCAGATCGACACTTCACTTCGCACAAAACTTTCTTCGCTTAAGCTTGTACTGAAAGAGGTCGGCTGATGGACATCCGCGCCGCGGAAATTTCCGCAATCCTGAAAGAGCAAATCAAGAATTTCGGCCAGGAGGCAGAAGTCTCCGAAGTCGGTCAGGTTCTGTCCGTCGGTGACGGTATCGCTCGCGTATATGGTCTGGACAACGTTCAGGCTGGTGAAATGGTCGAATTCCCGGGTGGTACCCGTGGCATGGCCCTGAACCTTGAAAGCGACAACGTTGGTGTTGTTATTTTCGGTTCGGACCGTGACATCAAGGAAGGCGATACAGTCAAGCGTACTGGCGCTATCGTTGACGTTCCTGTCGGCAAGGAACTGCTCGGCCGCGTTGTCGATGCGCTTGGCAATCCGATCGACGGCAAGGGCCCGATCAAGGCGACGCAGCGCTCGCGCGTTGACGTCAAGGCCCCCGGCATCATCCCGCGTAAATCGGTGCATGAGCCGATGTCGACGGGCCTCAAGGCCATCGATGCGCTGATCCCGGTTGGCCGCGGCCAGCGCGAGCTGGTCATCGGCGATCGCCAGACCGGCAAGACCGCGATCATTCTCGATACTTTCCTCAATCAGAAGCCGGCTCACGATGCTGGCAATGAAGCGGACAAGCTGTATTGCGTTTATGTCGCCATCGGCCAGAAGCGTTCAACGGTTGCCCAGTTCGTCAAGATATTGGAAGAGCGCGGCGCCCTCGAATATTCGATCGTTATCGCCGCTACGGCCTCCGATCCTGCGCCGATGCAGTACATCGCACCGTTCTCCGCTTGCGCAATGGGCGAGTATTTCCGTGACAACGGAATGCACGCGCTGATCGGTTATGACGATTTGTCAAAGCAGGCTGTGGCTTACCGCCAGATGTCGCTGCTGCTGCGCCGCCCGCCAGGCCGCGAAGCCTATCCGGGCGACGTTTTCTATCTGCATTCACGGCTTCTCGAGCGCTCTGCAAAGCTCAACGACGACAATGGCGCCGGTTCACTGACCGCATTGCCAATCATTGAGACTCAGGCGAACGACGTGTCGGCCTATATTCCGACCAACGTGATTTCGATCACCGATGGACAGATCTTCCTTGAAACCAACCTGTTCTACCAGGGTATCCGCCCGGCCGTGAATGTCGGTCTGTCGGTTTCCCGCGTGGGGTCTGCTGCCCAGATCAAGGCGATGAAGCAGGTTGCAGGCTCGATCAAGGGTGAACTGGCGCAGTACCGCGAAATGGCGGCCTTTGCACAGTTCGGTTCCGATCTCGATGCCTCGACGCAGCGTTTGCTCAATCGTGGTGCGCGCCTGACAGAGCTCCTCAAGCAGCCGCAGTTCTCGCCGCTCAAGACGGAAGAGCAGGTTGCGGTGATCTTCGCGGGTGTCAATGGCTACCTCGACAAGCTGGCAGTCAATCAGGTCGGCAAGTTCGAGCATGGTCTGCTCACATGGCTGCGCACAGAGCACAAGGATGTTCTCGACGCGATTGCCAAGGAAAAGCAGCTTAGCGACGATGTCAAAGGCAAGCTCAAGGCGGCTGTTGACGCCTTTGCCAAGTCTTTCGCTTAAAACTCACTGACGGGATGAACGGATGCCTTCGTTAAAGGATCTGAGAAACCGGATCGCCTCGGTCAAGGCGACGCAGAAGATCACCAAGGCGATGCAGATGGTCGCCGCGGCGAAGCTGCGTCGTGCGCAGGAAGCTGCGGAAGCTGCGCGGCCCTACTCGCAGCGGATGGCCGCAGTTCTGGCAAACATCGCTTCCAACGTGGATGGCGATGATGCGCCAGTTCTGATGAGCGGAACCGGCAAGGACGATGTGCATCTGCTCGTCGTCTGCACTTCCGAGCGCGGTCTTTGCGGCGGCTTCAATGCGCAGATTGCGCGTTTGGCTCGCGAACACACCCGCCGGTTGATCGCAGACGGCAAGACCGTAAAGATCATTACGGTCGGCAAGAAAGGCGCAGATATTCTGCGCCGTGACCTCGGCAAGCAGATCATCGACCATGTCGATCTGCGTGACGTCAAGCAGCTTGGCTTTGTGAATGCGGACCAGATTGGCCACAAGCTCATCGCGCTCTTCAATGAGGGTGCGTTTGATGTTGCGACGCTGTTCTATTCGGAATTCAAGTCTGTGATCGCGCAGATCCCGACCGCACAGCAGCTTATCCCGGCCAATTCCATCAGCGACGCTGAACCGGAAAGCGCAGGCGATGCAGTTTACGAATATGAGCCGGATCCGGCATCCATTCTGGGTGATCTGATCCCACGCAATATTTCAGTCCAGGTTTTCCGCGCTCTCCTTGAAAACGCGGCATCGGAACAGGGTGCGCGCATGTCCGCCATGGACAACGCAACCCGCAATGCCGGTGACATGATCAACAAGCTGACAATGTCGTACAACCGCCAGCGTCAGGCCCAGATCACCAAAGAACTGATCGAAATCATTTCGGGCGCGGAAGCGCTCTAATCGCGAAGGTAAGGATCGATGGCAAAAGCAGCGACCCCGAAAACACCCGCAGCCGCCAAGGCTGCCCCGAAGGCAGCGGCCGCCAAGACGGCAGCCGTCAAGGCGGAAGCCGCTGCCAAGCCAGCAGCGAAAGCTGCAGCGCCCAAGGCACCAGCAAAGGCGGCTCCGGCAGCCAAGGCGGCAACACCGAAGGCAACGCTGAAGGCGACTGGTGTCGCCGGACGCGTTAGTCAGGTTATCGGCGCTGTTGTCGACGTTGCCTTCGATGGCGGCGTGCTGCCGCAGATCCTGAATGCGCTGGAAACCGATAACCTCGGCAACCGTCTCGTTCTCGAGGTTGCACAGCACCTCGGTGAAAACACTGTCCGCACGATCGCCATGGACTCGACCGAAGGTCTCGTTCGCGGTCAGGCCGTTTATGACACTGGTTCGCCCATCATGGTTCCGGTCGGCGAGGAAACCCTCGGCCGCATCATGAATGTCATCGGTGAGCCGGTTGACGAAGCAGGTCCGTTGAACACCAAGCTGACCCGCGCCATCCACCAGCCGGCACCGGAATATGTCGAACAGTCGACAGAAGCCCAGATCCTTGTGACCGGCATCAAGGTTGTCGACCTGCTCGCGCCTTATGCACGTGGCGGCAAGATCGGCCTCTTCGGCGGTGCCGGTGTTGGCAAGACAGTTCTCATCATGGAACTGATCAACAACGTCGCCAAGGCGCATGGTGGTTACTCGGTGTTTGCCGGCGTGGGTGAGCGTACCCGTGAAGGCAATGACCTTTACCACGAAATGATCGAATCCGGCGTGAACAAGGCAGGCGGCGGCGAAGGCTCGAAGGCTGCCCTCGTTTATGGCCAGATGAACGAGCCGCCAGGGGCCCGTGCCCGTGTTGCTCTGTCCGGCCTGACTGTCGCCGAGCACTTCCGCGACCAAGGCCAGGACGTTCTGTTCTTCGTGGACAATATCTTCCGCTTCACGCAGGCTGGTTCCGAAGTGTCCGCTTTGCTTGGCCGTATCCCGTCCGCTGTGGGTTATCAGCCGACGCTAGCGACCGATATGGGCCAGATGCAGGAACGCATCACCACGACGCACAAGGGCTCGATCACCTCGGTGCAGGCGATTTACGTCCCCGCCGACGACTTGACCGACCCTGCGCCGGCAACATCCTTCGCGCACCTTGATGCGACAACAGTTCTTAACCGCGCGATTTCCGAGAAGGGTATTTACCCGGCTGTGGATCCGCTGGACTCGACATCGCGCATGCTCGATCCGCTAATCGTTGGTGAGGAACACTACCAGACGGCACGTCAGGTTCAGTCGATCCTGCAGCGCTACAAGTCGCTCCAGGACATCATCGCCATTCTTGGCATGGACGAGCTCTCGGAAGAAGACAAGATTGCGGTTGCCCGTGCCCGCAAGATCGAGCGCTTCCTGTCGCAGCCGTTCTTTGTTGCTGAAGTCTTTACCGGTTCGCCGGGCAAGCTGGTTGATCTGGCCGACACCATCAAGGGCTTCAAGGGCCTCTGCAATGGTGACTACGACCATCTGCCGGAAGCAGCGTTCTACATGGTCGGTTCGATCGACGAGGCGATCGAAAAGGCACAGCGTCTGGCCGCCGAGGCTGCCTGATCGCGAGACCGATGATGGCGGGTCCCGGCCCGCCTTTGTCAACTTCATATTGATGCAACTCCGGATGGAAAACCGCTTCGCACTTTTCCTGGAGTTGCTCCGGGTCAAGACCTTGAGGATTGAGTGAATATCATGGCAGAAGCCTTCCAGTTCGAACTCGTGTCGCCAGAGCGCCTGCTTCTCTCGGAGCAGGTTATTGAAGTCGTGGTTCCGGGTACGGAAGGCTACATGACTGTGATGGCACACCATGCGCCGTTGATGGCAACGGTCAAGCCGGGCGTTGTCACCGTGAAGATGGCGGATGGCAAGCCCGACAGTTATGTCGTGTTTGGCGGTTTCGTCGATATCACGCCGGATGGATGCACTTTGCTCGCTGAATCGGCGGTACACGTCACCGATATAAGGGCTGATGAGTTGCAGCGCCGTATCCAGGACGCCAAGGAAGATTTTGAAGATGCGACGACGCGCGAAGATCGCGCCAAGGCCGAGGATCTTCTAGGCCAGCTGACGACGCTCGAGGAAGCCATCAAGGCGGCTTGATTTGGCCATTGCGGACTAGAGCGGATCATTGCTTGTCGGAATCGCACCGGGATTCCCAAATCAGTTGATATGTGATTCATCATGGATGCTGGGATTGGAGGCCAGCATCCATGACGCGACCCTATTCCAATGATCTTCGTGAG
>NZ_PGGO01000014.1 GCF_003010955.1 Phyllobacterium brassicacearum | reverse complement strand
CGTCGCGGGCGCTGCCATCAAAGGCGAGAAAGTCGTTCTCGAATATCTCGACACCGGCAAATCCCGCCCGCGCGATCGCGTCGAGCTTTTCCGGCAGTTCACCACTGAGCGATACCGTCGCTATCGACGTTTTCATCATGCATCTCCCCCTACCCCAGAAAGGGCAAGAATGTTGCGCGCCTCGTAGCAGGTGGCTACTCGGCGGTTATGGTGTGCGATGGCCTCAGCGGCAATTTCCACTAATTCCGCATTGCTGCGAGCCAACCGGTCTTTCGCGACACGGATATTGTCCTCAAGGCCTGTCCGCACGGCGTCTGCACCGCGCTGCAGAGCCCATTCCATTACCGGAGCCTGATGGCGGCCAATCCCTGCAGCCGTCCAAGTCGCCTTCGGTAACAGCCGCCGGAGTTCGCCGAGCAAAAGATCGAGAACATGTTTATCGGCGGGCAGCGCGTTCTCGACGCCCATGACAAACTGGACATGCGGATGGTCGTCCATCAAGCCTCTTTCAACCAGCCGGCGCGCACCGTGCAGGTGGGATAAATCGAAAATCTCGATTTCCGGCCGGACTCCATTCGCCCGCATTTTGCTTGCAAGGTCGCTGACGAGCACCGTGTGGTTCTCGTAGACAATTGTCGGGAAGTTCACCGAACCCGTCGACAGCGAGGCCATGTCGGGCCTGAGGTAAAGCGATGAGCCACGCTGACCCGGATCGCGACCCCGGCCACCGGTTGAGAACTGTACGATCATCTCAGGGCAATGCTGAATGATACCTGCCTGCACTGTTGCAAAGCGTTCGGGGTCAGATGAGGGGGTCTCATCGTCGTTGCGGACGTGGATATGCACGAGGGAAGCTCCGGCTTCATAAGCCTCGTGCGTTGATTCAATTTGCTCGGAAGAGCTGATGGGGACTGCAGGGTTGTCCTTCTTGCGTGGCACCGAACCGGTGATCGCAACTGCAATGACGACTGGATTCATCCGGGCCCCTCCCCTGGCTGTACTGGATACCATCGCAGAAGGCCGTCCTTGCGTCACCTCAACGGTGATTGTGGCGGCCTGTTGACATGAACGTACCAGTTCGTACATTATCCGTCAAGACCAGCGGCTCGATAGGTGCCGTTTGGATATCGGAAGAATCGGGAGGAGACATGGAACCGAATTCTGCCCGCATGGGGCATTGTCAGGTGTTGATAGGGAGTTCGGCCGCATGCTGACCGCTCGCCAGATCCTTATCCTCAATGGGCCCAATCTAAATCTGCTCGGAAAGAGGCAGCCGGAAATATACGGCAACGAGACTCTTAGCGATGTGGAGGCAAAGTGTCGGCGCGTTGCAGGTGAGCAGGGTCTGTCGGTGGACTTTCGTCAGAGCAACGCCGAACATGAGCTCATTTCCTGGCTACATGAGGCACGCGAGACCGCTGCGGGTATCATCATCAATCCCGCGGGTTATTCACATACATCGGTCGCGATTATGGATGCCCTTGCCGCGTGTCCGTGCCCAATCATCGAAGTGCATATCTCCAATATCCATCGCCGTGAGCCCTTCCGCCACCACAGCTATGTATCGCATGCAGCAACCGGGGTCATCTGCGGCTGTGGTACGCAGGGGTATACGCTCGCTCTTCGCCGGCTCGCCACACTTCTTGAAAAGGTTGCTCCATGATCCACCTGGCAAAGGTCACTCCAGAACGTTCCCGCTTTCTGCTCGGCCTTGTCGGCGCGGGCATCCAGGCATCACGCACGCCTCCAATGCATGAGCGTGAGGGAGGCGAGCAAGGCTTCCGCCTCAGCTATCAGACCATTGATCTTGAGCGGCTCGGGATTGGACCCGAAGCGCTTCCGGAACTGCTGGTATCGGCGGAACGTATGGGATTCGCAGGATTGAATATTACGCACCCGTGCAAGCAGGCTATCATCCCGCATCTTGATGAGCTTTCGGCCGACGCCGCGGCGCTTGGTGCTGTCAATACAGTCGTTTTGCGCAATGGCCGGCGCTTCGGTCACAACACCGACTGGTGGGGGTTTTCAGAAAGCTTCAAGCGTGGCTTGCCCGGCGCTGGCTTGGATTCCGTCGTGCAACTCGGCGCTGGTGGCGCGGGCACCGCCGTGGCCCACGCGCTGATGACACTTGGCGTGCGTGAACTCATTCTGTCGGACAGGGACCGCTCCCGGGCGGAAGACGTGGCCGCCGCGCTCAACGATCGATTTGCGCGCTTCGAAACTCATCGCGTGCGCGTCTCAGAAGATCTTGCCGCAGAGATGGCCGCCGCCGATGGCCTGGTGCACTGCACCCCGACCGGAATGGACAAATATCCCGGCCAGCCGCTGCCGGCCGAACTGCTTCGGCCGGAATTGTGGGTCGCAGAGATCGTCTATTTTCCCCTTGAAACCGCACTTCTTCGAGCAGCACGCCGCATCGGTTGCCGCACACTCGACGGTGGTGGCATGGCGGTTTTCCAGGCTGTCGAGGCCTTCCGCCTGTTTACAGGCATGAAACCCGATCACGAGCGCATGTTGCGCTATTTTGTTGAGCTCGGCTCAGAGGCGAAGGAGGCCACGACCTGAGCCGAGTCCACCAGTAACACCCCAGACGAGGAGGAGACGTCCATGCATCAACCAGTAACAGGTGTGAAAGCACCCGGGAAAGCCGCGCTAGCGAGCTGGATCGGCAGTGCAGTCGAGTATTATGACTTCTTTATCTACGGCACGGCCGCCGCGCTGATCTTTCCGGAGATTTTCTTCTCAGCAGAGAACCCGCAGGCCGCTGCCATCGCGTCGTTCGCAACCTTTGGCGTTGCCTATATTGCACGGCCATTTGGCGCTGTCATTCTTGGGCATATCGGCGACAAGTTTGGCCGGAAGAAGGTTCTGACCTTCACTCTCCTTCTGATGGGATTTTCAACCTTCATCATCGGCTGCTTGCCGACCTATGACCATGTCGGCATCCTGGCGCCAATCCTTCTTGTTGTAGCGCGTCTGCTGCAGGGTGTTTCCGCAGCGGGCGAACAGGCGGGGGCGAATTCGATGACGCTTGAGCACGCGCCGCCCAACCGCCGCGCCTTCTTCACGAGCTTCACACTCAGCGGCACGCAGGCAGGACTCATTCTGGCAACGCTTGTGTTCATCCCGATTTCGAAACTACCTGAGGCAGACCTGCTGTCCTGGGCTTGGCGTATTCCCTTCTTTCTAAGCCTTGTTGTGGTAGTTGTCGGGTTCTGGGTGCGCCGCACCTTGCCGGAAACGCCGGTTTTCCTCGAAGAGACCAAGAAGCACGAAACCGCCGAAGTGCCTTTTGTGATGCTGTTCAGCAATCATTGGGCCGATGTCCTGCGCATCATTTTCGCAGCGCTGATCTCGGTGGTCAGCACGATCTTCAGCGTGTTCACACTCTCCTACGCAGTCAATACGATGCAGATCGACCGGTCTACGATGTTGACTGTTCTCGTTCTTGCCAACCTCGTGGCTCTAGGCGCAATCCCCCTGTGGGCTTCGCTCGCAGACCGCGTCGGACGCAAGCCGATCTTCATCCTCGGTGCGCTCGGCTGCGCCGTTCTGATCTGGCCCTACATCTGGGCGATCAGCCAAGGCAACTTGCCGCTCATATTTGTAGTTGGAATACTGCTCTCGGGTATCGTCTACAGTGCCTCCAACGGTGTCTGGCCCGCTCTCTACGGTGAGATGTTCGATACGCGTGTTCGGCTCTCGGGCATGGCGATTGGCACCCAGATCGGTTTTGCCCTTGGCGGGTTTGCACCAACCATCAGCGCAGCTCTTCTCGGTACAGGCCCGAATGGCTGGGTTCCTGTGGCGGCATTCACCTCGGTAACCGCGATCATTGCCGCAGTTTCTGCTGCAACCGCTTCGGAAACTTACCGTACGCCGATGCAGGACCTCGGTAAGAGGCCAGTGAGAATCAGCGTAACCGCCTGATCAAGGGAAGCGGGTTGGGAGGTAACACTTCCACCCGTTACTTCTTCAGAAGCAGGCCGATGACCGCATCGGCGATCATCTGCTTGTGTTTCTGCCGCCGCCCGGGCTCGGACAAATCGACACGATGTATCGCGCCGAAGGTGTGGCGATTGGCCACCCGGAAAAAGCAGAATGCGCTGATCATCATGTGGACATCCACCGGATCCAGATCTGAGCGAAACAGACCTGAAGCGCGGCCGCGTTCGAGGATGGCTTCGATGATCTCAATGATGCGAAGGTTGATCTCACGAATGGACGATGCCTCGGCGAGGTGCTTGCCCTGATTTATGTTTTCGATCGTAACGAGCCGCACAAAATCCGTATGGCTATCATCATTTTCAAACGTCTGGTCAATCACCCGGCGTAGCGCATCGACCGGGTCGAGCATATCGAGTTCCAATGCGGCTTCGATCGCCCGGATATCGGCATACGCTTTCTCGAGGACAGCTAGATATAGCCCGTCCTTGCCGCCAAAATAATAGTAGATCATGCGCTTTGAAGTGCGCGTCCGCTCGGCGATCGCATCAACGCGGGCACCACTAAGGCCATAAGTCGCAAATTCTTCGGTTGCTACTGCAAGTATATCAGCCTTGGTGCGATCCGGATCGTTGGTCCGACTCCGCTCGTTCGAAACACGTTTACGGGGAGATGCTGACGTCGACATGCCTGGTTCTATCCGTTCAATATGATCTGTTGGCTCTCGGCATAATGGACGAACTTGTACGTTCAAGGCAACAGGGCCTATTGGCTGCTTCAAGGTGAAATCAGCGCCAGCGTCCGTTCGTCGAGGTGTCCCTCGCACCAGCACTGCAACCCTTGGAAGAATATATCGTCTGCATTCCCGGCAGCCACCCAGAACAGCGTCATACACGATTTGAACTTCATGTCGTCAGGTGAACCGAAGATAGTATGCAGGGAACTCGCCTCACTATGCAGAACCGTTCTAGTGCACAGGTCGAGCCTCATACCGAGCAGTGGGTGGGCCAGATAAGCCCGCGCCTCATCCAGCGACGCAATGCCGTAGAACTCCGCCAAGGCCGAGTGGCCCAGGCCGCGCAGTTGCGGAAAGACAAACCACATCCAGTGGCTTTGCTTGCGGCCACCTTGCAGCTCTCGCAGAACGTCGCCAAAGACTGGGGCTTGTGCCACGACAAACCGCTGAAGATCGAAGGAATCGCCCTGTGACATGCCAGTTCTCCTTGCTGGACGCCTGGCCGTGTGGAGGCGACAAGGCCCCTCGCGGCCCGAGCACCGCCGTTCACCCACCAGCCAACGTTAACTCCGCCTAAGAAATTATAGCGAGAAAGCGGTTATTGAAGCGACTACTGCGTTTGTGCAAATTTGGGTTGCTGATTGATCCAGCAGAGGCCCGGCTCTCTCGCTTAGCCCCCAATGCTCGGCCGGGCCTCTCCCCTACCACCGGCTTATGGTCATTAAATGGACTCGAACGACCGCATCCCGCCTAAAACCGAATATGAACCGTACCTCACGCCGATGCGGCCCTATGTCGTGCTTTTTGTGGTCGTCACGGTGCTGGTACTCTTTGCGGGCTGGCTATACAGCCGCTAGTTCTCGGCCCTGCAACAGAAACAGGCTCCGCCGAGTAAGCGGAGCCTGTTGTGGTTTGCGTACCTTTTCAGGCGATGGTCAAGCAACTGGCCTATTTGTTCTTGCCGCCGGAACCGCCCTGATTGCCGCCACCTTGGCCGCCATTGCCGCCGCCCTGGCCACCACCTTGACCACCATCGCTGCCGCCCTGTCCGCCGCCTTGACCACCATCGCCGCCACCCTGGCCACTACCTTGACCACCATCGCCGCCGCCCTGGCCTCCATTGCCGTCGCTTCCGTTGTTCGAGCCGTCTGCATCGGTACCATCCCCATTATTGCTGTTACCGGGGTTAGAGCTGTCATTGCCGTCCGGATCATTGCCGTGGCCGTTGTTTCCATTACCACCGCCGTTGTTGCCGCCGCCATTGTTACCACCGCCGCCGTGATCATTCCCACCACCGTGGTCATTGCCACCGCCGCCATTGTTGCCGCCGCCGCCGTTGTTGCCGCCGCCGTTGTTGCCGCCGCCATTGTTACCGCCGCCGTTGTTGCCGCCGCCGTTGTTGCCGCCGCCGTCGTTGCCGCCGCCATTGTTACCGCCGCCGTTGTTGCCGCCATTGTTGCCGCCGCCGTCGTTGCCGCCGCCATTGTTACCGCCGCCATTGTTGCCGCCGCCGTTGTTGCCGCCGCCGTCGTTGCTGCCGCCCTGGTTGCCGCCGCCACCAGCACTGGTATTTCCAGCAGTTGCACCGCCACCGCCTGTATTCCCAGCAGTTGCGCCGCCACCGCCTGTATTCCCAGCAGTTGCGCTGCCACCGCCTGTATTCCCAGCAGCGGCGCTGCCGCCCGAGCTTCCGTTGTTCGAGCGACCTCCATTGCGACTGCTTCTACCCCCTTCGTGGTCAGTGCTTTTACTAAGCGGCGTGCTGATCGCCGCGGTCGTCAGAGGAGGGCACATTTCGAGTTGTTTTTTGGTAAGGATCGCCCGCTTGTTCAGAGCGAAGCAGCATTGTGCCGCATTGTTTTCCGTCAGCTTTCGGCATTGCGCGGCGCTGGCAAACAGTGACCGCTTGGTTTGAGCATAGGCCGTTTCACTCTGACTGATTGTTGCTATAAGACCCAAGGTGGAAATCGCCACTATTGCGAAGAAACCACTGCGCCTTGCCCCATTTTTATTATTGATTATTTTACGCATTTTACATTTCCCCAAGAGTTTACTTACACAAGCAACTCACCATACTAGGAAAATGTGTTGTTTTTTCACTTAGCCATTGATGGCTTTATTGCTTGATGAATATGTAGCGGCAATAATATTTGCTTCATACTTAGAAATCCTGCTTAGAACTGGTATAAAAAGATTGATGCAATATTCCTGGATATACCCTATGATCTAACTCGAGAGTACGCGCCGGGGTGTAGGGCGCAGTTTGTTCCAGTGGATACTTTCATACCCTTCAATTGTGACGGCAGGCGTCAGACGTCGTGAAAACCATGCTGTAACAGCATGTTAATAATCGATTCATAAGTTCACCGCGTAGAACACGATTTTAACGAATTAAGGCGCAAGTTCGTCCTGCCCATTTGTCGGAGAGCGCGCATGATTCGCAAATATTCCTTGTTGGCTGTGACAGCATTGTCGCTGGCCATCGTAATTCCGGCTACAGCTTATGCCGGAGGCACCGAGATGCAGCTCAAAGGGAAGGGCTTCGGCCCACCGGCCTTTCGTTCGTTCTGCGGACGCCTTGCCAGCATTTGCAACACCCGGTCCGGGGCAAGGGTGGTGCAACTGACGGACGAAAAAAGGCAGCAGCTTCAGTCGGTCAACATGGCTGTCAATTCGCGCATCAGGCAGCAAACCGACATGCGGACGAATGGGGTGGAAGATCTGTGGACCATCCCGACAAAGGCGGGAGACTGCGAAGATTTCGCAATCCTGAAAAAACGCGAGCTGATGAAACGTGGCTGGCCAGCTGCATCGCTGCTGCTCACGGTAGCGCGTCTGCCGTTCAGCAACGAAGGTCATGTCGTGCTTACCGCGCGCACGTCGGCTGGCGACCTTATTCTTGATAGCCGCAGCAATTCGGTGAAGGACTGGTCAAGCACCTCGTACCGGTACTACGCGCGGCAGTCGCAGAACTCTGCCGGCTGGGACCGTATTGGTAGGGCCATTCCTGTTACCAACACTGCCAAGCTGAAAAACGTTGGCGCCCGCACCGCCAGTCTCAAATTGCCGGACCAGGGGCTGATTGAAGTATCTGCACTCCGTTGATCTTGTAAGTGCCGTCAGGCAGCTTGATCAGCTGGTAGACTGCAGTCCAGTCCTTGCCGTCCGGTCCGGTAATCAACACTTCCTGGATCACTTGGTCGCCGACAACCTTGTTTCGTCCGAAAGCAAAATTGCCGGGCCGATAAACCGGCCGATAGGTACGTTTGACCATCTCAAAGAACAGATTCTGGTTGGGAAACTTCCCTTGAATGGCGGGAGATGCGAAGGAATATGCCGCTGATGCATCATCGTTGAGAAAGGCGTTGATCTGACTCCTGATTATCGATTGCGCCGTATCGACGGGTTCCTCGGCATTGCCCGGCCCAACCCATATCAGGAACCCACCCACAGCCAACACGTATGATGATGCTCTGAGCATGCGCTTTCTCCTCACGCATCTCGCCGCGACCAGTTGCCGCTTTCTGCTCCAAGCGACATTGCTATTGCAGCAGACTGGTGAAAAAGTAGCGCTATACCCGCGCTCTTGCAATGAGGGGCGTATTGGGCGCTGCCGATACGGACATCCAATCTCCATGACTATCACTCATCAACCCGATCGTCCGGCAAATTAATCCATGACCGGCACTGGTGAGGCTGAACATTCGACGGAGTCTTCCTACTGGCGGCAAAATCTCGTTGTGTGCTTTCTTGGCTCGTTCACCACGATCGTCGCGATGACTCTGATTCTCCCGTTCCTGCCACTTTATGTGGAACAGTTGGGCGTCAAGGATCATGCAGCGATTGTGCAGTGGTCGGGTGTAGCCTTTGGCGCAACCTTTTTTACGGCTGCGCTTGTGGCTCCACTTTGGGGCCGTCTGGCTGATCTCTACGGTCGGAAATCGATGCTCATCCGCGCCAGCCTTGGGATGGCCATTGCCATGTCGCTTATGGGCATGGCAATGGACGTCTGGCAACTGGTGTTTCTGCGCCTGCTGACAGGCCTGCTTGGAGGCTATGCCTCGGGCTCCACCGTGCTCGTAGCCACACAGACACCCAAAGCGCGCACCGCATGGGCGCTCGGGACGCTTTCCTCAGGTATCATGGCAGGCAATCTTGTTGGCCCGCTGATCGGCGGGGCATTACCGCCCCTGATCGGTATTCGCCAGACGTTCTGGCTCGCAGGTGCTGTCATATTCGTCACCTTTTTGGCTACAAGCTTTTTCATCAAGGAAGAGCGACGTCCGCCGAAAACACGTGCGGAGCGGCAAGCGAGCGGATGGGCGTCCATCCCGGACAAACGGCCGGTTGTTGTCATGCTTCTGGCTGGTATGCTCCTGATGCTGGCAAACATGTCAATAGAACCCATTATCACCGTCTACGTCGCCCAGCTGGTCGACGATCCCTCCCGCATAACGCTTATTGCCGGCATGGTCATGTCCGCGGCAGCACTGGGTAGCATCCTTTCAGCTTCGCGCCTTGGCAAGCTCGCCGATCGTATCGGCCATTGGAACGTAATAGTTGCCGCCCTTGCCGTATCGGCGCTGTTGCTGATCCCCCAAGCCTTCGTAACGCAAGGCTGGCAGCTGATCGTCATGCGTTTTCTGATGGGACTTTCGCTCGGTGGGTTACTGCCCTGCATTACTGCCGTGATCCGGCACAATGTTCCCGACAACGTCGCCGGCACCATCCTCGGCTATGCCACCTCCTCCCAATATGTGGGCCAGGTAGTCGGGCCACTGGCTGGTGGTTTCATAGGCGGTCATTTCGGTATGCGCGCGGTATTTCTCGGCACCTGCGTGCTCCTGGCGGCCGGAGCCGTCTACGGATGGTTGGTGCGTCCACGAGTTCGGTGATACCCTTGCGGAATGCCACGTGATTCGTACCAACGATGATCAAGAATATTTCGCCAAGTTGTCATGGAACCAGACTGACTCCCGACGCATTACTGTGATCAGCTCAGCCGAGCATCGGAGCGAAGCTGAACTGTCCGACATTCATGGAGGAAGTAATGAACGACAAGCGTTTTCCCATCCCCGTTATGGTTACCCTTGGAGCTACCGGTCAACGAGCGGTTTCCAGCGTTTGGGAAGCGATAGAGTGTCTGCGATCTTACTGGCCGTCCAAGAAGGGACCAAGCTATAGGCGTGCGCTGCAAGCCTGTCTCGATGCCCTTGACGGCTGGAAACCCGCGCACAAAGCTCGGCATGCCTTTATCAGTGCCGCGCGCGAAGCGGGCATTTTCCTCGACACACGATTACATCAGTAGAACCGGGGGCGATTGCCCCCCTTTCTGTCTGGATCAGCGGATGTTCGCACGGGCGCGTGGACGCCTTTCGTTCATTTCATGGCTGAAAATCGCCGGCGGCAACGGCGTCAGCTGGCGAATCATATCGGCGCCCTTTTCGCCCATCATGATCGTCGGGGCGTTGGTGTTGCATGACGGGACGCGCGGTATTACCGAACTGTCGCAGACGCGCAAGCCCTCCAGTCCTCGAACTTTGAGTTCAAGATCGACGACGGCCATGGGATCCGTGCCCATCTTGCACGTCCCGACCGGGTGGTGATCAGTCTTGGCATTGGCGCAGCCGTAGTCGAACAGCTCCTCATCTGAATTATACTTCGGTCCAGGCAGGCGCTCGGCCATGACGAAGGGCTTCAACGCTTCCTGACTCATGAGCTCACGGGCGATCTTCAACCCTTCAATCGACATCTTGCGATCATGCGGGTCGCTCCAGTAGTTCGGGTCGATCAGTGGTGCAGCCGCGGGATTACCCGACTGCAGGCGAACTGTGCCGCGCGACCGCGGATGCAGATAGGCCGAGTTGAGTGTCACTCCGGCATTCTTCAGTCGCTCGACTCCTGCCTCAATGCCGGAGCCAAGTCCCAGATGGAACTGGATATCGGGGGAGCGTGCGTCTGGATCGGCGTACCAAAAGCCACCGGTTTCGAACAGGCTCGACGCTACGGGTCCGGAGCGGAAGAGCACATATTGCAGCCCGGCCCATAATGTCCGGTGCAGTTTGGCCACCCCATCATAAGTATGATCTCCGGTACATTCGCAAATGACGAACAGGTCAAGGTGGTCCTGCAAATTCTCGCCCACCCCGGGCAGATCGTGCATAACCGGTATGCCGACATTTTTCAGATGGCCGGCGGGGCCGATACCGGACTGCAACAGAAGTTTCGCCGATCCGATCGCACCCGAACTTACCAGGACCTCGCGATTCGCGCGAACGACCTCGCGCGTATTGCCATTGATGATTTCCACACCAGTCGCGCGTTTTCCCTCGACCACAACCTTTGAAACCTGCGCGCCCATACGTATCGTCAGGTTTTTCCGGTCCCTGATCGGGCTCAGATATGCCATCGACGCCGAAGATCTGCGGCGGTTCCGCTGTGTCAGCTGATAGAAACCAACACCTGCCTGCTGATGACCATTGAAATCGTGGTTGTAGGGGATGCCCAGTTCCTGTCCGGCTCGAATATAGGCGTCGCAGATGGGCAAAGTCGCTGCTGGCATCGACACGCCTAAGGGTCCGCCATAGGAATGGTAGTCGTCGGCGAAACGCTGATTGTCCTCTGCCCGTTTGAAGTATGGCAATACGTCACGGTAGCTCCAGCCTGAACAACCTTCCTCCTTCGCCCAAAGGTCGTAATCGGTTGCATTTCCGCGAGTGTAAAGCTGAGCATTGATACTGGAACCGCCGCCAATGACCTTTGCCTGCGTGTAGCGGAGGACACGATTCTTCATGTGCTTTTGCGGCACCGTCTCCCATCCCCAGCTCGCGACACCCTTTGTCATCTTGGCAAAGCCTGCCGGCATGTGAAACAGCGGGTTCCAGTCCCCACCGCCAGCTTCCAGCAGAAGGACTGTCACGGCTGGGTCTTCGCTCAGGCGGTTAGCGAGTACACAGCCCGCAGGTCCAGCGCCGGTGATGATGTAGTCGTAGTTCATTTCAAAGCCTGCTTATCGAGAGGGCGCCGTCGGCATTGATGATGGAGCCCGTTGCAAAATTGAAATCACCGCTTGCGAGTGCCGCAACAATGCGACCAAGATCGTCCGGCTCACCCCAACGTTTCATTGGCACAAGTCCGTCGGCGATCCGCTTGTCGTATTTGGCAGCGACGACGGATGTCATATCCGAGCGAATAATGCCGGGGCGCACGTCGAAGACGCTGATGCCCTGATCTGCCAGACGCAGGGCGAGGCCTTGGGTGAAGGCAGCCAAAGCAGCCTTTGTCATGCAATAATCGAGGCGTTCCGGCGAGGTCATTTCGGCGGAAACTGACGTGATATTGATGATCGTGCGCGCCACGCGATCGCGGTAATGAGCAAGCATCGCCCTCAGCACACTTTGTGTGAAGAACACTGTACCACGCAAATTTATGTCGAAAATTGCATTATAATTAGCCGGCTTAAGATCAAGAAAGTCGCCACGTACTTTGGAGCCGATACCAGCATTGTTGACCAAGCAATCGATACAGCCAAAGCGATCCATGACCGACTGAACGGTCTCGTCGTGTTCGGCGATATCGGCAATGTCAGCTTCAAGGAACAATGCCGTAGCGCCCAGCGCTTCCAACACCTGGACAGCGGAATCGCTTGCCTCATCACGAACGATATCCGTGATTGCGAGATCATATCCCCGGGCGGCCAATGCTTTGGCAATACCAAGCCCGATTCCGCGCCGGGCACCTGTGATGAGTGCGACCGGTTTCATCGGGCTAGTTCCTTCGTTGCAATGTGGTCCGCTACACGCAGCGCCTGGGCCGCGATCGTTAGCGCGGGATTGACTGCAGCAGACGTAGGCAAAAACGCTGCATCGACCACAAATAGGTTGGGGTGCTCAAACGCCCGGCAGAAGATATCGAGAGGCGCCTGCCCCGGATCTGTTCCCATGCGAACCGTACCACACTGATGTGAGGGCGTCTTGCGGTCGAAGGCCTTGGACACGACCAGAGGGAACCCGGCGTCACGCAATATGCTCTTGATTTGCGCCACCAGTTTCTGGTGCGCAGCCCAGTTGCTGCGAATCCATTGCAAAATAATCTTGCCACCATCGACGCGAACCCGGCTTTCCGGCTTTGGTACATCCTCACTCATGGCGAGAAAATCCACAGTATGGTTGCAGAATCGGCTGAGAAGCCATTCAGGTACGAGGTTGAGGTCTGACTTCAGCACCGGAGCGCTGATGCGTCCAAGCAGTTGCACATTTCCTAGTGGCGCACCACCACTGCCATCCGACAAATAGAAGTCGTTGAAACCGAAAGTCTTCTGATAGACCGAGTCATTCCTGAAACGGCGATCGAAGCCGACCACAGCCGATAGATTGTGATTCATGAAGTTGCGCCCGACCTGATCCGAGCTGTTGGCTAGTCCCGATGGATGGGCGTCATCTGCCGAACGCAACAGCAAAGCGGCAGATTGAACTGCGCCAGCAGAGAGAATGACAAGCTTCGGCCTCAAGACATGGCTTACCCCATCCCTTTCATAGTGAACTCCTGTAATGGTCCTTCCATCGGGGGCGGTTTCAAGCCGTGTAACGCGCGAATTGGTCTGGAGCTGGACGTTCTTATGCTTCAGAGCTGCCGCGAGCGCGGTCGTCTCGGCATCCATCTTGCCATTAAAGCTATTGGGATGCGCATCCCACGGCGTCTCACCGTACGAGAGCCAGGTGTCTATATCGACGCCGAGGGGCAAGGAGGCCGGATGAACGCCGACGCTTTTCAGCCGTTCACGCAAAACTGCGATGGGCGGCTCATCCGGTACTGGTGGAAACACATAGGGCGTCGAATGATGTGGCTCTGTGGGATCCTCCCCCAGTGCGCCGCGTACCTGAAACAACGTCTCTGCCTTGCCATACCATGGTTCAAGTTCGTCATAGGGAAAGGGCCAGGCCGGAGAGACACCTTCCAAATGCTGCATCTCCTCGAAATCCTCGGAGCGATAGCGCGTCAGCACCGCCCCGTAGAATTTCGAATTACCGCCCACATTGTAGTAGTTCCCAGGGTTGAAGGCGGTACCGGTCTCGTCGTACCAGCTTTCCTTCGGGCGGAAGAAGCCGCGCTGGAAGATCGCTCGGGGATCGCGATTCTCGGGACGATCCGGCAGATGATCGCCCGCCTCAAGGATGAGAATATCCGCACCCGAGGCGGCAAGTCCTGCCGCCATTGTCGCGCCGCCGATGCCTGAGCCAATGATCACGATATCTGCGGCTGTGGCCGGTTGTATCTCTTGGCTCATGCGCATTGACCGTCCATGAGATGCGTCTCAGGCGCCGATACGCAATTGCGATTGCGGATCGAAGAACACAGCTTTGTCCAGATTGAACGCAAGCTGCGTCTTCTGCCCGGCGATGATCGAAGCATCCGCGCGCAAGCGGGCAACAACTTCCTTTCCGCCGAGCTTGGTCACCGCAAATGTGTCCGAGCCAGCTGGCTCAACAACCTCGATCAGGCATTCGCCTTCAACGATCGCGCCCGCGTTGCGGTCCGCGCCATCCGGATCGGTCAGCGCTTCTGGGCGAATACCGAAAATGATATCCTTGCCGGCATATCCGACGAGAGCGTTATTGGTCTTCTTGATCGGCAGGCGCAGGGGCGCCGCATCGGGCCTATCGAGCACGACATGGAGATCCGATGCGCTGCCGTCAATCTTGGCCTTGAGCAGATTCATTGCCGGTGACCCCATGAAATCAGCAACGAACAGATTGGTCGGGTTGTTGTAGATTTCCGCCGGGGTGCCGAACTGTTGCAGCACGCCGTCCTTCAGAACCGCGATCTTGCTGGCGAGCGTCATCGCCTCGATCTGGTCGTGCGTCACATAGACGATCGTGGTCTTCATGCGCTGGTGCAGCCGCTTGATTTCCGTGCGCATGTCGACGCGTAGCTTGGCATCAAGATTGGAGAGCGGTTCGTCGAACAGAAACACCTGCGGGTTGCGCACAAGTGCCCGGCCCATGGCGACACGCTGGCGCTGACCGCCCGAAAGCTGGCTCGGCTTGCGGTCGAGCAAATGACCGATCTGCAGCATATCGGCGACCTGCTTGATCGCCTTGTCGCGTTCTGGCTTCGGCACGCCGCGGATTTCCATGCCAAAGGCAATGTTCCCGCCAACAGTCATGTTCGGATAAAGCGCGTAGGACTGGAACACCATGGCGATGTCGCGCTTGGATGGATGCAGACCGCTGATCGATTTCCCCTTGATCGAAATATCGCCCGATGTAATCGGCTCCAGTCCGGCAATCGTGTTGAGCAAAGTGGACTTGCCGCAACCGGACGGGCCGACCAGAACGAGGAACCCGCCCTCGTCAATCTCGATGTTGATATCCTTAAGGATCGGCACATTGCCGTAGGATTTATGCAGGTCTTTGATCTTGAGAAATGACATTGGTTTATCCCTTCACGGCGCCGGACATGAGGCCGCGGACGAAATAGCGTCCGGAAACGATGTAGACGATGAGCGTTGGCAACGCCGCCAGGATCGCGCCGGCGAAATGCACGTTGTATTCCTTCACACCCGTCGAGGAGTTGACGAGATTGTTCAAGGCAACTGTCATGGGCGTGCTGTTGAAACCGGAGAAAGACGCACCGAACAGGAAGTCGTTCCAGATGTTGGTAAACTGCCAAATGACGGATACAACGATGATTGGACCCGATGATGGCAGGAGGATTCGTCTGAATATCTGGAAGAAGCTGGCGCCATCGATCTGAGCCGCACGAACTAGTTCAGTGGGAAAAGCTTCATAGTAATTGCGGAAATACAGGGTAGTGAATCCGAGGCCATAGATCACGTGGACCAGAATCAGCCCCTGAATTGTCCCTGCCAGGCCAAACAATCCGAGCATTCGGGCCATCGGAATCAGCACGATCTGAAACGGGATGAAGCATCCGAGCAATAGCATGCCGAACATCAGGTTGGAGCCGGGGAACCGCCACTTGGTCAGGACATACCCATTCAGAGCTCCGACAATCGTTGATATGGCAACCGCCGGGACCACCATGATGATCGAGTTGATGAAGTAGGGCCTGAGGCCGGTCGGCTGTACGCCGATCTGGGCTGTAGACCAGGCAGAGAGCCATGGTTCGATCGTCCATTCGCGCGGCGGGGAAAGCATGCCGCCCTGCCGGATTTCATCGAGTGGCTTCAGAGAGTTGACGACCATCACATAAAGCGGCAGCAAATAGTAGAAGGCGAAGAACAGGAGCGCTGTATAGATCAGTGCACGAGTGAGCTTGCCGCTGGAGATGGCATTTTCTGGACTCTGGGCGCTCATTTCCGGTCTCCCCGTACTTCAGAATAGAGATATGGAATGATGATCGAGAAGATCATGATGAGCATGATGATCGCCGACGAAGCGCCAATGCCCATGGAATTGCGAGTGAACGTGTAGGAATACATGAACGTCGCCGGCAATTCCGTGGCCTGCCCCGGTCCGCCACCCGTCAATGCAATCACAAGGTCGTATGCCTTGATGGCCAGATGCGCGAGCACGACGAAAGCGGAGAGGAAAACCGGCCGCATCAGCGGAATGATAATGCGGCGATAAATCATGCCGGTTGAGGCACCGTCGATTTGCGCCGCTTTGATGATCTCGTTGTCAACACCGCGCAAACCCGCCAGGAACATCGCCATGACAAAGCCGGATGACTGCCATACCGCTGCGATCACGACCGTGTAGATGGCCATGTTGCGATCCTTGATCCAGTTGAAGCTGAAGCTCTCCCAACCCCATTGATGCATTGTGTTTTCAAGCCCGATGCCTGGGTCGAGAAACCACTTCCAGGCAACACCAGTCACAATGAAGGATAACGCCATGGGGTAGAGATAGATCGGACGCAGAAAGCCTTCGATACGAATCTTTTGGTCAAGCAAAATGGCGAGCCCAAGACCGATTACCGTACAAATGATGATGTAGAGCGAGGCAAAAATTCCAAGGTTGGTTATGGCCCGCCACCAGTGGGGCAAAGCCCAGAGCTTGCGATAGTTTTCCAAACCGACAAAGCCATAGGATGGCAGCATCTTACTGTCCGTGAACGACAATAGGCCTGTATAGGCGATAAAGCCGTAGACGAAGATCAGGACGATCAGAAAGCTCGGCCCCAATACCAGTTTGGGTATCAGGTCCTGTATGCGGCTGCGGGTATCCATAGCCTCACCCCTTGATTCATTTCGAATTATTATCGTTGCCGCGGACTGTCGCGGGAACCTGCCCGGGGCGTGACGCCCCGGGCAGAAAGTCAGGTTATTTCGCCGCATCCACAGCGGAGACGAGTTCCTTGACCGCGTCTTCCGAGCTCAGCTCACCGTTGAACTGGCGAGTCACAACGTCATAGATCGCGTTCTTCACGGCTGCCGGATTGGCGTGGCCATGAGCCATGGATCCATAGAGCGTGCCGGCCTTGTTGGCTTCGGCCAGGTCCTTGATGGCCTTCTTGCCACAAGCATCGAAGTCCGTATCTGGAACGTCGGTACGTGCCGGGGCCGAACCCTTCACGACGTTGAAGGCTGACTGGAAAGTCGGGCTTTCAATGGCCGATGCCATGACGAGCTGTGGTGCACGCTGTGCATCGCTAACCTTGAACATGGCGAACTGGTCGGAGTTGAAGGTGACCGAACCCTGGGTGCCCGGGAAGCGCATGCAAACGAAGTCCTTGCCTGGCTCCTTCTTGGCCTTGACGAATTCACCCTTCGCCCAATCGCCCATGAACTGGAGACCTGCCTTGTTTTCGATAACCATCGCGGAGGCAAGATTCCAGTCACGACCGGAGAAATTGTCGTCCACATAGCTTCGCAGCTTGGTCATGCGATCGAAAGCTTCCTTCATCTTGTCGCTGCCCAGTGCCTTTGGGTCGAGGTCGATGAAAGCGGCCGTGTAGAAGTCGTTGCCGAGGGACAGAACGACGGCGTCGAAGATCGTCGCGTCCTGCCAAGGCTGTCCACCATGGGCGATCGGAGTGATACCCTGGGCCTTAAAGTTGTCGAGAAGGGCGATGAGCTCGTCCCAGTTTGCAGGTTCCTTACCACCGGCCTTGTCGAGGGCGGCCTTGTTGATCCAGATCCAGTTGGTCGAATGTACGTTGACGGGTGCTGCGATCCAGTGACCATCATATTTGGAGAAGCCCTGCAGGGCAGTCGGGATCACAGCATCCCAACCTTCCTTCGCTGCAATGTCATCGAGATTGCCGAGAGCACCCTGTTTTGCCCAATCGAGAATGTCGAAACCGAGCATCTGCACGGCCGTTGGCGGGTTGCCAGCCGTTACACGAGCGCGAAGAACCGTCATGGCTTCCGTGCCGCCGCCGCCGGAAACCGGCATATCTGACCAGGAAATGCCCTTGGATTCCAAATCTTTCTTCAGCACTTCAAGCGCCGTTGCTTCACCGCCGGATGTCCACCAATGCAGAACCTCGACGTTTTCAGCCGCACGGGCCATCGTTGCCGTACCGAGCAGCATGGCTGCTGCAGCAACCGTATTCATCCACTTTTTCATTTCAGCCTCCCACGAGAAAAAAGAGATAAAATTTGACAGTTTCCCGACCGAAGTTTCCCCAGGTCCGGGGCATTTCTACAATATGCCGAACGGCTATTACAATCGATTTAATTCCCTGACCATACTACTTTCCTCCTACCTATGTGCATGTTCAAGGTTTTGGTCTCCGTATAGTCCTCCACTGCGTGCCTGCCGAGCTCTCTGCCGAGACCGGATTGCTTGTACCCGCCGAATGGCAGTTCCGATGCGCCATCCATGAATGTGTTCATCCAGATCGTGCCCGCCCGCACGCGCCGGCCGATTGTCAGGCATGTGTCGAAATCACGGCTCCACACGCCCGCGGACAGGCCATAGTCAATGGAATTTGCAATGTTGATGGCTTCTTCCAGCGTCTCGAACGTTAGCACGGACAGGACAGGCCCGAATACTTCTTCACGCGCCACGGCCATATCCGGCTGGACCGAAGAAAGGATCGTTGGCGACATGAATTGCCCCATGCCAAGGTCCAGTGGCGACCCGCCATGGCTGAGATTGGCACCGGCCGACGCGGCGTTGCGCACATAGGTGTCGATCTTGGCAAGGTGTTCCGGCGTGATGATCGCCCCGACCTTGGTCTGCGGGTCGAGCGGGTCCCCAACCTTCACCTTGGCGGAGAGCGCTGCGATACGCTCCACGACCTCGTCGGCGATATCGCGGTGAACGATCAGGCGGGATCCGGCGTTGCAGCATTCGCCGGCATTGAAGTATGCGCCGAAAACAGCAGCATCGATGAAGTCATCCAGCTCTGCGTCGGGGAATACGATCTGCGGGTTCTTGCCGCCGAGCTCGAGCGACACTTTTTTGAGCGTTTGGGCGGCATTGGCCATGGTCAGCTTGCCGACAAGTGTTGAGCCGGTAAACGACACCATGTCGACGTCGCGATGGGTCGTCATTGGCGCGCCGACTTCTGCGCCGGTCCCGACGACTATATTCACCACACCGGCCGGGACGCCGGCTTCCAACAGCATCTCGCCAAGCAATAATGTGGAGCCGGAAGTGAGTTCAGACGGCTTGACAACAGTCGTGCAGCCGGCAGCCAGCGCAAAGGGCAGCTTCTGGCTGACGATAAGAAAAGGGAAATTCCAGGGTGTGATGATGGAGACGACACCAATCGCCTCGCGCAACACAACACCCAGCGTTCCGTCGCCCAGCGTGTTGTAGCTCTCGCCGTGCAGGTCGCGTCCAAGCGCTGCGGCATAGCGCCAGATATCGACAGCACCACCGAGTTCAGCCTTCGCCTGACTGATTGGTTTGCCGGATTCGATGCAATCGAGATAGGCAAGTTCGTCAGAGCGTGCTGCGATGATGTCCGCCGCCTTAAGGATGATGTTGGACCTCTCTGCGCCGGTCATGCGCGACCAGGGCCCGTTGTCGAAAGCGTCTCGGGCCGCCGCGATTGCACGCTCCGCATCGGCTTTGGTTCCCGCCTGATAGCGCGAGACCACCACGCCATGCCCCGGGCTCCTGCGCTCGATGATGCCGCCTTCGGCGCCATTGCTCCATCGGCCGTCGATCAGCATCTGGAATTCGCGCACCTTGAAATTATCGAGTGCCTTCGGGCGCACAAGAACCGTCATTACCATTCTCCCTTGAACACGGGCTCACGCTTTTCGGCAAAAGCCGAAACACCTTCTTTCAGGTCCGCAGTTTTTGCGACGAGTATCGAGCCAAGCGCCTCTACTGCCGTACCGTTGTCTTCGCCGTTGGCCACTGCGATCATCAGCTTCGCCACCTCGACGGCTGCTGGACCGCGCTTGGCGATCCGCTCCGCATGGGTCTGCGCGGCATTAACCGCAGCGCCGGTTTCGACCACGTGGTCGATCAGTCCAAGGCCAAGGCCTTCTGTCGCGCTGAAGATTTCACCGCCGAGTGCCATGCGGCGGACGACCTGAGCACCGAACCGCCGAACAAGTCGCTGTGTGCCGGACCAGCCAGGAACCATGCCGAGGCCGGTTTCGGGCAGGCCAAGCCTGATCTGGGTTTCCGCGATACGAATATCCGCAGCCGCCGCCAGTTCCAGTCCGCCGCCCAACGCATGACCATTGAGCGCCGCGATCAGCGGCATTCGCAGCGTTGCCAGTCGCTCGAACACGCGGTGGCCGAAGCGTACCCAGGCATGGCCAAACTCATTCGGTGTCATGGCGGCCCATGCGTTGATATCGCCGCCGGCCGAGAAGGCCTTGCCAGCGCCCGTCAGGATCGTGACACGCACGTCCAAGTTGGCTTCGACGGTATCGCACGCGGCACTCAGATCCTTCAGCATGTCGATGTCAAAGGCATTCAGTTTTTCCGGGCGTGACACGGTTATCGTGGCGACCGGGCCGGCGAAGGTCACTTCGATTCGGGGCTCAGCCATGGAGCGTCCTTTGCGGTTTCTGCGGCAACTTCAGGCCGAAGGGTTCCGGCGCGAACAGATGCGCGTCCATCAGCTTGAGATCGCGGGCAACGACTAGCGGGAAGTCTGACTGATCGAGAATGTGCGACTGCAGATCGACGCCAGGCGCGATTTCCGTCAGGACCACGCCTTCCGGCTTCAGAACCATGACGCAACGTTCCGTGACATAGGTGATGTCCTGACCTTGCTCGACAGCGCGACGGCCGGAGAAAGTGACGTGTTCGACTTGCGTGACGAGCTTCTTCAGCTTGCCTTCCTTTTCGATCACCAGCCTTCCATCCTCGACATGCACCTTCGCGCCGGCATTGAACATGCCGGAGAACACAATCTTGCGCGCCCTTGCAGTGATATCGACAAAACCGCCAGCGCCAGCTGTCACATGTGGACGGAAGCTGAGCTTCGACACGTTGACGGAGCCAGACTTGTCGATCTCGAGGAACGACAACAGGGAGGCATCGAAGCCGGCGCCCTGGAAATAGGTGAACTGGTGCGGCGACGGCACAAAGGCTTCCGCGTTGGAAGCACAGCCGAACGCGAAATCAAGGAGCGGGATACCGCCGACAGGTCCCTGCTCGATCACCCAGGTGACCGCGCCATGCAGACCCTCTTCAAGGAGAATACGCGGGACGTTGGCTGAAATGCCAAAGCCGAGATTGACGGCGCTCCCGGCCTCGAGTTCCATGGCGACACGGCGCGCGATGACTTTCTGGATGTTGAAATCGGGCAGTGCGAAGTCTTCCAGTGGATGGAAAATTTCGCCGGATATAGCTGGATCATAGACGGTCTGCGTGGTCTGCTTCTGGTCTGGGTCGACGACGACATAGTCAACGAGAATGCCCGGAACGCGGACATCGTGCGGCTTCAGCGTGCCACTCTTGGTGATCCGCTTGACCTGCGCAATGACAATGCCGCCGTTGTTGCGCACCGCCAGCGCCTGATCGAAGCCGCCGAGATAGGCGCCTTCATGCTCGTAGGTGAGATTGCCGCGCTCGTCCGCGGTCGTGGCGCGAATAATGGCGACATGCGGAACGATCGGCTTGAAGAAAAGCCACTCCTCACCCTCGAATTCAACCTTGCGAACAACCGGTTCCTTTGCGGCGGAGGCATTCATGGCGCAGCCCTGCCGGTCCGGGTCGACAAAAGTATCGAGTCCGACCTTGGTGAAAACGCCCGGGCGCTTGGCCGCAGCCTCGCGATGCATATCGAAGAGAATGCCCGACGGAATGTTGTAGGCCGCGACTTCATCATTGCCGATCATCTGCCAGATTAATGGCGGCTCAGCAGTGGAAGGGCCGGACGGATAGGACCCGCCGATAATCTTCTTCAGGAGCCCCTTCCTGGCGATGTAGTCGACGCCTTTGATACCACTCATGTCACCGGCGGCAATCGGGTGCAGTGTCGTCAAATCGCGCGGATGGCCCGTGGCTTCGAAACGCGCGCCGATTGCCTTCAGCATCAGATCGGGACAGCCAAGGCCGCTCGATGAAGACACCGAGACGATGGCTTCATCGGGGATGAGCCTTGCGGCCTGTTCAGGGGTGATGTGCTTGTTCATACTGTATTTCTGTTCTTAAAAGCCCGGATTGATTGGTTGGACAGTACCCGTCTTCGCTGCCTCGACAACCGCAAGACCAGCTGCCAGCGACCAGACGCCGTCCTCGCCAGTTGCCGCTGGCTTGCCCCTGCCTGCAATGGCTGCATCAAAGGTCGCGACGCCGGTTTCATAAAGGTTCTTGTGGTCGAGTTTGAGCTCGGTCTCGCCGTCCGAATTGCGGAGAACCACTATACCGGTCGGCCGCTGCGTCATTACATTGCGGCCAACGAGCGACCCTTCGGTGCCGTGCACTTCAAAGCCGGTCTCGGAGTATTTCGTGGTGAACCCGTCGTGGAACATGGCGATGAGGCCAGACTTGAAGCGCAAGACACCCATGACTGCATCCTCCAATCCGGCCTTAGCCAGGCCGCTCTTCTGCGATGCGGCAATGGCTTCGACCGGGTCGTCGCAGAGCACATAACGCAGAGTATCGGTGTCGTGCACGGTGATATCGAGGATCACACCGCCGCCGGCGTCGGGCCGGTCGAGCCGCCAGCCCTGCAGATGCGGCGGCAGATAGACGGCATGGAACACCTTCGCGGCGAGCGGCTTGCCGATATTGCCGGCGGCGATCGCGTCACGCATCGCGGTGTGGCTCGCAGCATTGCGCAGGTGATGATTGGTCGCAAAGACGACGTTCGCAGCGCGGCAGGCTTCAACCATTGCCCGCGCATCGGCCAGGCTGGTCGCCAGTGGCTTCTCGCACAGCACGTGCTTTCCGGCCTCAGCCGCCGCAAGAACCTGATCCTTGTGCAACTCATTGGTCGTAGAAACATAAACGGCATCAATGGGTTGATCGTTGAGCAGCGACCTGATGTCCGTTACCGAATGAGGGATGCCATGGTCGTCCGCATACTTTTTGCCGCGCTCGGCACTCGTGCTCATCACTGACACGATGTCGCCACCATTGGCGCGAATTGCGTCAATGACCCATTCATGCGCAATGGTGCTCGCACCGATCAATCCCCAGCGTGTCATGCGATTTCCTCCGGTTGTTTGACGGGCGCGCCGCAGCTTTGCCGCACAACAAGGCGCACCGGCGTCACGATCGTTTCCTGGTCGATTTGCCCCGAGTTGATCTGCTTCAGCAGCAATTGCGCCGCCCGCTGGCCCATGCCTTGCGGGTCCACCGAAACAGTAGTCAGCGCAGGGACCGCCGTCTTCGCCTCGATGACATCATCGAAACCTATGACTCCAAAGCCTTTTCCGGGTTCGACACCATTTGCGCGCAAGCCATCGCAGACGCCGAAGGCAACGGCATCGTTGAAGCAGAGAGCCGCCGTCGGACGCTCGGGAAAGACCATCATACGCTCGACAACAGCGACGCCGCCTGCTCGGGATGGCGCAGAGTGGATGATGAAGTTGTCGTCGAGCGGGATAGATGCTTCGATAAGTGCCTCGCGATAGCCACGCACACGCTCGGCGAACACAGCCGTATCGAGAAAACCACCCATGAAGGCGATCCGGCGGTGGCCGAGACTGACCAAATGCCGGACTGCAGCTCTGGCACCCGCGCAATTATCTGACAGAAGCGTCGAAACCTTTGCACCTGGCATATTGCGGACAACGACGACGACAGGAACACCGCTATCGGTTAGAGGCTTGATATCATTGGCTTCCGTGCCGCGCGCCGGCGAAAGGATCAATCCTGCGATGCCGTTTTCACGCATCGAAGCAATCACCTGGCGTTGCCGGTCGATACTCTCGCCGCTATGGGCCAGGAATTGCACGTAACCAGCCGACTGCACGACCAGGTCCATGCCGACAGCGAGTTCCGCGAAGAAACTGTTGGTCAGATCATTTACGACGATGCCAACGATTTTCGACGTCGCCTGACGAAGATTGGCCGCGCCACGATTATAGACGTAACCAAGATCATTGATGAGGGCATTGACCTTTTCGCGGGTCTTGTCATTGACAAGCGGACTACCCTGGAGAACCAGCGACACGGTGGATTTCGACACGCCAGCGGCGCGCGCAATGTCCACAATGCTTGTCCTGATCCGGTTCACGATGAAAATCTCCTCCCACCACCCACTTAATTGGAACGTTCCAAATTAGTCAAGCGTTTTCTTCCATGCAATTAGTCACAGTCAAATTGGGCGTTCCAATTGATTTTCCTGAACCGATTTCGGCAATTCTGTTACCAGTTTTGGCATTTTTTGTTCCATTCTCGTCCATTTTTGTCTTTTCTCTTGTATTTTGGAACGTTCCAAATTAATAAGCGATCATTCGATTGGGAGCGATACGAATGACCCTCACCCTCAGATTGCCCAGCACTAGCGCCACAACCACCGATTACAGGCTCGTGGGCGAACCCATCGATAAGCCATCAAGCCCTCCGGTCTTCAATCGCATTGCCTATGCCGCAGCGCATGTGGTCTCCGATCCGCTGCGCGACACGCAACCATGGGGCGCTCCCGCCATCGATTGGGATGCGACCATGGCGTTTCGTCATCACCTGTGGTCGCTCGGCTTCAAGATCGCCGAGGCAATGGATACTGCGCAGCGCGGCATGGGGGTCGACTGGGCGGGTGCCCAGGAACTGATCCGGCGATCGCTGGCCGAGGCGCGAACTGTTGAAGGTGCGGACCTTGCCTGCGGCGCCGGTACTGATCAGCTGGCGCCGGAGCACGCCAGGAGCCTCCAGGACGTGATCGATGCCTATGAGACACAGATCGGATTTGTTGAGGCGGAGGGCGGAAGGGCTGTCATGATGGCGAGCCGGGCTCTGGCCCGCGTGGCCCGCACTGCGGACGACTACCGTATGGTCTATGGCGAGATCCTGCGCCAGACCGGGCAGAAGGTCGTCCTGCATTGGCTCGGAGACATGTTCGACCCGCAATTAGCCGGCTACTGGGGCTCCACGTCTTTCGAGGAGGCACTGGAAACCGTACTCGCCGTCATCGGCGACAACAGGGACAAGGTTGAAGGGATCAAGATCTCGCTGCTCGACAACCGACGAGAAGTTGAGTTGCGCAAACGATTGCCAGACGGAGTGCTCTGTTTCACAGGTGACGACTTCAACTATGCAGAACTCATTGAAGGCGACGGCCACCGATTTAGCCATGCGCTGCTCGGTATCTTCGACGCAGTCGCGCCGTCGGCGTCCAAGGCTTTGGCGCACCTTGCCAAAGGCGAAACTCAGGCTTTCCGCGACGTGATCGAGCCGACGGTGCCGCTGTCGCGCAAGATCTTCGAAGCGCCGACGCAATACTATAAGGCCGGCGTGGTTTTCCTCGCCTGGCTCAACGGCCACCAGAGCCACTTCATTATGCCGGCCGGCATGCAGTCCGCCCGCGGCATCAACCACTATGCGGATATCTTCCGGCTGGCAGATCAGGCCAATGTCCTGGACAAGCCCGAGCTTGCGGTTGGCCGAATGAAGAGCCTGCTGCAGGTTTATGGCGCGTGAAGTTCGGGCGCGTATTCAGCCCGCGGGACCGGCAAAGAGTATGAGATTCCCGTCTGGGTCCAACACAATGAAATTTCTGGCGCCCCACGGTTCTTTCTTGATCGTCTGATGAAACGGCACGCCGTTGGCCTGAAAATGCAGGAAAAGCTGCTTGATCTCGTCGGCTGTATCGACCGTGATCGAGGCGGAGAGCAGGTGCTCGCGCTCCCGGATGTCATCGACAAACACTGGTTCGCGCACCAGCCGGAGCGCGAGCTGCGCCTTGTCGCGAATGACCTGTCCGTAGAATGGTGGTTCGCCATGGACGAAGTCGACCGTGAATCCGAGCTTATCGGTGAAGAAGCTGCACGATACCTGGATGTCGGTCACGAAGAGTTGGGCCGCGATGGAATTTAGGACGGGACGGGATGTCGTCTGTTTGAATTGCGTGCTCATGGATTGGGCTCCTGACTTGAGCGCCAGCCATCCCTCGAATCCCATCTGACGTGCAACGAGTTCCTGCGCGTCAGTAAGTTTGAAGCTCGCTTCCAGTATCTCACTGTCATCAAGGTGCTGAAACCGTGGCAAAACAGCCCTGATTTCAGCAGCCACGGGGTAGTACCGTTCCCGATGCCAGCGCAAATACTGCTTGGCTTGCTTCTTTAGATTTTCAAGATTCGGCATAGGCGCATCTATTGTTAAATCATGGAGGCGGGCATTGCCCTTTCGACGTTGCGTTGATGCGCCCTACGCAGCTCTTGAATATTCCTTCGAGCCGGGTCTGCTTGTCAATGAGTAAGCTGAGGATGACCTTTTTGGTTACATAAACGAAAAAGGGGCGGCGCCGAAGCGCCACCCCCTTCCCCGCTCCAATTGTTTGAAGCTTACTTGTTCCAGCTCTTGACCAGCTCATCGTAGTTAATGGTCTGCGGCTTTTCCTTTTCGTTCTCGACCTTCAGCTGCGGTGCCAGGTTGCCTGCCTTGACAGCTTCGGCATTCCAGTAGGCAAGGTCATGCTCTTCCGCCAGCTTCGGGCCGATATCACCCTGAACGCCTGACTTCTCGAGGCGTCCAAGTACCTTTTCCTGTTCGGCGCAGAGCGAGTCCATCGCCTCCTGTGGCGTCTTGGCGCCCGACGATGCGTCACCGATTGCCTGCCACCAGAGCTGGGCCAGCTTCGGGTAGTCGGGCACGTTCGTACCCGTCGGCGACCACTGGACGCGGGCCGGTGAGCGATAGAACTCGATCAAGCCGCCGAGTTTGGGTGCGCGGTCAGTGAAGGACTTGTGATCGAGCGTCGACTGGCGGATGAAGGTCAGGCCGACATGGCTCTTCTTCACGTCCACGGTCTTGGATGTCACGAACTGCGCATAAAGCCATGCGGCCTTGGCGCGATCGTCCGGCGTGGACTTGAGCAATGTCCAGGAGCCGACATCCTGGTAGCCGAGCTTCATGCCTTCCTTCCAGTAGACGCCGTGCGGCGACGGTGCGAAGCGCCACTTCGGTGTGCCGTCCGCATTGACGACGGGCAGGCCTTCCTTGACCAGGTCGGCGGTGAAGGCGGTGTACATGAACATCTGTTGGGCGACTTCGCCTTGGCCCGGAACCGGACCGGACTCGGAGAACGTCATACCCTGGGCTGCCGGCGGCGCATAGGCCTTGAGCCACTCGAGATACTTGGCGATCGAATAGACCGCCGCCGGACCATTGGTATCTCCACCGCGTGCGACACAGGAGCCGACCGGCCGCGAGTTCTCGTCGACCTTGATGCCCCATTCGTCGACCGGGAGGCCGTTCGGGATGCCCTTGTCACCGTTGCCGGCCATCGACAGCCAGGCGTCGGTGAAGCGCCAGCCGAGCGACGGGTCCTTCTTGCCATAGTCCATATGGCCATAGACTTTCTTGCCGTCGATCTCGCGGCCGGTGAAGAACTCGGCGATGTCCTCATAGGCTGACCAGTTGACCGGAACGCCGAGATCGTAGCCGTATTTCGCCTTGAAATCGGCCTTGTTCTTTTCGTCGTTGAACCAGTCGTAACGGAACCAGTAGACGTTTGCGAACTGCTGGTCCGGTAGCTGGTACAGATCGCGGTCCGGCGCCGTCGTGAACGAGGTGCCGATGAAGTCCGCGAGATCAAGGTTTGGATTGGTTACATCCTTGCCTTCATTCGCCATCCACTTGGTCAGGCTGCGCGCCTGCTGGTAGCGCCAGTGCGTGCCGATCAAGTCCGAGTCATTGACATAGGCGTCGTAGACGTTCTCGCCGGACTGCATTTGCGTTTGCAGCTTCTCGATAACGTCACCCTCGCCAATTTCGTCATGGGTGATCTTGATCCCGGTGATCGCGGTGAAGGCAGGCGCCAGCACCTTGGCCTCATAGTCGTGCGTGGTGATCGGCTCGGAAACGACCTTGATGTCCATGCCGGCAAATGGCTTCGCGGCATCGATGAACCACTGCATTTCCTTTTCCTGCGCCGCCCGATCTAGCGCCGACATATCGCCGATTTCCTTGTCAAGGAAAGCCTTGGCTTCGTCCATGCCGGCATAGGCACTGCCTGCGCCGAACAGCAGTACGAGAGCTGTTGTTGTCGTCAGTATTCGCGTTCGCATTTTTAGTCCTCCCAGAGTTGCGATTGCATCGTCAGGTGCGTGGCGGAATGCCCTGCACCTCTTAAACAAAGCGGAATACGCCGATTGCGTAGACCACAGAGAGAGCCAGAGCCCACCACAGGTTGGGACCGACAAGCCCCAGCCAGGCGAGATGAATGAATGCGCTGCCAAGGAGCGACACGAACAGGCGGTCGCCGCGCGTGGTTTCAAAGCGCAATATGCCGACGCGCGGATCGCCTCCAGGAGAGGCGTATTCCCAAACGGCCATGAGCGACATGAGCGCAAAGATGGTCAGGAAAAACAGGGCTGTCGGGAAGGTCCAGGCCATCCAGCCGCCTTTGACCAGCGGCGCGAACCAGTCGCGCGCGCCATCCTTGAGAGGAACGGCCGCCACGAGCAGCCCGATCATGATTGCGAAAGCAGCGACGACTGCCCCCAACACCACAGGCCAACGCCTGGTCGTTTCCATTATACCCTCCCCAGGGCGAAGCCCTTGGCGATGTAGTTGCGGACGAAGTAGATAACGATCGCGCCCGGAATGATGGTCAGCACACCGGCAGCGGCAAGCACACCCCAGTCCAGACCCGAGGCCGAAACCGTGCGGGTCATGATCGCAGCGATCGGCTTTGCCGCAGTTGTCGTGAGCGTGCGGGCAATCAGCAGTTCCACCCATGAGAACATGAAGCAGAAGAAAGCTGCAACGCCGATGCCGCTCGCGATCAACGGTATGAATATCCTCACGAAGAAACGCGGGAACGAATAGCCATCGATATAGGCGGTCTCATCGATTTCTTTCGGTACGCCCGACATGAAGCCTTCGAGGATCCAGACGGCAAGCGGCACGTTGAACAGGCAATGGGCCAGCGCCACCGCGATGTGTGTGTCGATCAGGCCAAATGCCGAGTAGAGCTGGAAAAACGGCAACGCAAATACGGCGGGCGGTGCCATGCGATTCGTCAGCAGCCAGAAGAAGAGGTGCTTGTCTCCGAGGAACCGGTAACGCGAAAACGCGTAGGCGGCTGGCAGTGCTACTAGCACCGAGATTACCGTATTCATCACCACATAGATGATGGAGTTGATATAACCCTTGTACCAGGACGGGTCGGTGAAGATGACCGCGTAATTCTGCAGCGTCGGGTTTTGCGGCCAGAGCGAGAAAGTGCCGAGGATTTCCTGATTGGTCTTGAAGCTCATGTTGATGAGCCAATAGATCGGCAGCATGAGGAAGATGATATAGACCGTTGGTATCAGCCACCAGAATTTTGACTCGTCCCCGCGCTTGCGCATCTTTCGCGCAAGCGCCTTGTCGATCCGGTGCTGCTCGGCCTCGGGGCGTTCGCTTGTGCGTACAAGTGTGTCTTGTTGCACGCTCATATCAGCGCTCCGCATCGTAGTTGGTCATGACGGTGTAGAATACCCATGACAGCAAGAGAATGATCAGGAAGTAGATGATGGACATGGCCGCCGCCGGGCCAAGGTCGAACTGGCCAACAGCGACCTTGACCAGGTCGATCGACAGGAACGTTGTCGAATTGCCGGGGCCGCCACCCGTGACGACGAATGGCTCAGTATAGATCATGAACGAGTCCATGAAGCGCAGCAGCACGGCAATCAGGAGCACGCGGTTCATCTTCGGCAGCTGGATGTAGCGGAATACCGCCCAGCGCGACGCGCCATCAATCTTCGCTGCCTGATAGAAGGCATCGGGGATCGAAACGAGACCGGCATAGCAGAGGAGGACGACGAGGCTCGTCCAATGCCACACGTCCATGATGATGACCGTGAACCAGGCATGCATCGGATTCTGCACATAGTTGTAGTTGATGCCGAGGTTCGCCAGCGTGTGCCCAAGCAACCCGATATCGACGCGGCCAAACACCTGCCAGATCGTACCAACGACATTCCACGGAATGAGCAAGGGCAAAGCCATGAGCACGAGGCAAACGGGAACGCCCCAGCCCTTGCGCGGCATGTTAAGGGCAATGACGATGCCAAGCGGAATCTCGATCAGCAGAATGATCGCAGAAAAGATCAGATTGCGTCCGAGCGAGGCGTGAAACCGCTCGGAATGCAGAACTTCGTCAAACCACTCCGCGCCTGCCCAGAAGAACTGATTATTACCGAATGTATCCTGAACCGAATAATTGACGACGGTCATCAGCGGGATAACGGCCGAGAACGCTACCAGCAGCAGAACCGGCAGGACCATGAACCAGGCTTTGTTGTTCCAGGTTTTTTCCATGATTATTGTCCTCCCACCCGCCAGGAATCGGCGTAGATGTTTATGCCCTTCGGATCGAAGGCGATATGCGGCTCGGCCGGAATGTCCTGGCCCTCTCCGACAATGACGGCGATCTCCTGATTTTCAAGGCGGGTCCGGACGATCTTGTGCCGTCCGATATCTTCGATTTTCGCAATCTTGACAGGCATGCCCTGACGCCCGAGCCGAACATATTCCGGACGGATGCCGAGTTCTATCTTGCCGGCGGCGGTTGGCATCGCTGGCGACGGCAGCTGAACCTGGTGACCGCCGATCTGGGCCATGCCGCCCAAAAGTGTGACCGGCATGACATTCATGCCAGGCGAGCCGATGAAGTAACCGACAAATGTGTGCCTTGGGCGCTCGAACAGCTCTTCCGGCGTACCGATCTGCACGATCTCGCCGTCATACATGACGACAACCTTCTGTGCGAAGGTCAGCGCTTCGGTCTGGTCATGCGTGACATAGACCATAGTGTAGCCAAAGCGCTGATGCAGTTGCTTCAACTGCGAGCGCAGCACCCATTTCATGTGCGGATCGATGACCGTCAGCGGCTCGTCGAAGAGAATGGCATTGACGTCGGAACGAACGAGGCCGCGGCCGAGCGAAATCTTCTGCTTCTGGTCGGCGGTAAGGCCGCGCGCCTTCTTGTTGGCCCAGCTGGCAAGATCGATCATGTCCAGCGTCTCGCGCACCTTGCGGTCGATTTCAGGCTCAGGCACGCCGCGATTGCGCAAGGGGAACGCGAGATTATCGTAGACCGTCATCGTGTCGTAGATGACCGGGAACTGGAACACCTGCGCGATGTTGCGTTCCTGGGTCGAAAGGTTGGTCACGTCCTGGCCATCGAACAACAACTGTCCGTGCGACGGGTGAATGAGCCCCGAGATGATGTTGAGAAGCGTGGTCTTGCCACAACCGGATGGGCCGAGCAGAGCATAGGCGCCGCCATCTTCCCAGCTATGGTGGACTTCCTTCAACGCATAGTCTTTGTCCGATTTCGGATTGGGACCGTAGGCGTGACGAATATGGTTGAGGTCGATGCGTGCCATAATCGTTCCTATGCCGCCAGCTTCTGACGGCGCGTGACGGAATTGCCGCTCGCGTCAAAAATCATCAGGTTGCGGGGATCGATGAAGATGTCGATCTCTTCATCGGGTGTGTAGATGTGGATACCATGCGCCAGCATGGTCCAGCGGGCATCGGCAAAGGAGAGGTGCACATAGCTTTCCGATCCGGTGATTTCAGTCGCGGTGACCGTCGCTTTCAGGCCGATCTCATCAGGTGTGCTGCGCGCCGTGTTCACGTGGTGTGGCTGGAAACCGATCGTATAGGTTCCATCGGCAAATTCAGCGAGATGCGCAGGCACCGGCAGCGCAACACCGCCCTCCAGCTGGAATGCCTTGCCGAACTTCGCAAGCGCAATGGTGTTGAGCGGCGGATCGGCGAAGGTCTGCGCCGTGATCAGGTCATCCGGCTTGCGGAAAACGTCGATGGTTGAACCGAACTGGGTGATGCGGCCTTCCGACAGGGTGGCGGTATTGCCCCCGAGCAGCAGTGCCTCATGCGGTTCGGTGGTGGCATAGACGAAGATCGTACCGGATTCGGCAAATATCTTCGGCAGTTCCTGGCGCAGTTCCTCGCGCAGCTTGTAATCGAGGTTAGCCAGCGGCTCATCGAGCAGCACCAGCTTGGCATTCTTGACAATGGCGCGTGCCAGCGCCGTTCGCTGCTGCTGGCCGCCGGAAAGATTGAGCGGTGTGCGGTCGAGGTAGGGGGTGAGCTTCAGAAGCTCGGCCGCCTTGCGCACTTCGCGGTCGATGGTCGCGTTATCGGCCCCGGCAACCCGCATCGGCGAAGCAATGTTTTCATAGACGGTAAAGGCCGGATAGTTGATGAACTGCTGATAGACCATCGCGACCGAGCGCTTCTGTACGGGAACGCCGGTCCTGTCTCTGCCGTCAAACCACACCGACCCGGACGTCGGCACGTCCAGCCCGGCCATGATGCGCATGAGGCTGGTCTTGCCCGACAGAGTGGGCCCGAGCAGGACGTTCAGCGTTGCATGTTCCAAAGTCAGCGAAATATCGCTGAGATGGGGCTTGCCGCCCACCACCTTGGATACATTCCGCAATTCCAGCATTCCAACTCCTCCCTGAGGTGGGCCTCCGTGAGACCGCCTCCCTGAGACAATGCGAACCTCCGTCCGTACCGCCTCTCTTTCAATTCAATCTATTCAGCCGCGAGTTTGCGCCGCCGGTCAACCGCGCTTTCCATGAAGCGATCAAGCGCGATCGCTTCCTCGGCGGTCAAATGCAAACCCTTCTTGGTGCGGCGCCACAAAACGTCCTGCGCCGTCACCGCCCATTCATGCTCGATCTGGTACCGAACTTCCGCCTCATAAAGATCGGACCCGAAACGCTTGCCGAGATCCTCGATGGAAGTTGCCCGGCCAAGCAATAGACGCGCTTTCGTGCCGTAAAGCCGGAACAGGCGGTGTGCATACGCGCCGTCCAGGAACGGATAATCCGCCTTCAGCTTCTGCAATTCAGCATCGAAGCCCGTCGCTGCAAAATCGCCGCCAGGTAATACACCGCCAGCCGTCCAGGGATTGCCCCTCTTGCCGAGCTGGTCTTCGATCTTTTCCAGCATATGCTCGGACAGTCGCCGGTAGGTGGTGATCTTGCCGCCGAATATGTTGAGAAGTGGCGCCTGTCCTTCCGGTGCATCGGCCTTCAGCACGTAGTCGCGTGTGGCCTCCTGCGCCTTCGAAGCACCATCGTCGTAGAGGGGTCGTACACCGGAATAGGTCCAGACCACATGCTCGCGCTTGACCGGCTCGACGAAGTACTCGCTGGCCGCTGCGCAAAGGTAGTCAATCTCAGCATCGGTGATTTTTACCTCGGCCGGATTGCCATGATAATCCTGATCGGTGGTGCCGATCAGGGTGAAATCCTGTTCATAGGGAATGGCGAAAATGATCCGGCCATCGGTGTTCTGGAAGAAGTAGGCACGCGGATCGTCGAACTTCTTCCTAACCACTATGTGGCTGCCCTGCACGAGGCGGACATTGTGGGCATTGTTGCTACCGACGACACCGGTCAGCACTTCATCTACCCACGGCCCGGCGGCATTGACCACAAGACGGGAGCGAACTTCCTCGGTCACGCCGGTGAGACCGTCCCGAAGCGTCAGCGTCCAAGTATCTGCGTCGCGGCGGGCGCTGACGACTTTCGTGCGGGTGCGTATCACAGCACCGCGATCGGCGGCGTCACGGGCATTCAAGGCAACGAAGCGCGCATCATTGACCCAGCAGTCGGAATATTCGAAGGCTTTGGTGTAAAGCGACTTCAACGGTTTGGCTGCCGGATCGCGGGTCATGTCGAGCGTGCGCGTCGCCGGAAGCTTCTTGCGACCGCCGATGTGATCATAGAGGAAGAGGCCAAGCCGCAGGAGCCAGGCAGGACGCAGGCCCGCATGGTGAGGCAGGACGAAACGCATCGGCCAGATGATATGCGGCGCGTTCGCCCACAACACTTCGCGCTCCATCAGCGATTCGCGCACCAGGCGGAACTCGTAATATTCAAGATAGCGCAGGCCGCCGTGGATGAGCTTCGTTGAGCCGGAGGACGTGCCGCTGGCGAGATCGTTCATCTCGGCCAGAAAAACCGAATAGCCACGGCCGACAGCGTCACGCGCGATGCCGCATCCATTGATGCCACCGCCAATAACGAAGATGTCGTAAACCTGTTCAGGCAAACCCGGCAATCCTATCCTCCCATTTCGCAACGCACCATTTTCTCGCAATTGCGAAAGATACACGGAACGATTACGAAAGCAATACGAAACTAAAATGAACTATACCGCTCATTGCGAACCGGCACAAGAGCCCAATCAAATCGATGTTTCGATGAGTCTGACATCGGCATCGACGCAGATTTGCCGGATCGCTTCGCTTTCGCAACGATCGGTAATGAAGGTATGAACCTGCGAAAGATGGCCGATTCGAACGGGCGCGGTGCGTTCAAACTTCGTGGAGTCGGAGACGAGAATCACGTGACGCGCATTTGCCATGATTGCCTGCGCCACCTTCACCTCGCGAAAATCGAAGTCGAGAAGCGCCCCGTCACTATCAATGGCAGAGGTCCCGATCACGGCGAAATCGACTTTGAATTGGCGAATGAAATCGACGGCCGCCTCACCGACAATACCGCCATCGGAGCCGCGCACAACGCCGCCGGCGATGACCACCTCGATATCCGGGTAGACACGTAACTTATTGGCAACATTTATGTTATTGGTAATTATCATCAGCCCCTTGCGATCCAACAGCGCCTGCCCTACCGCCTCGGTCGTGGTCCCGATATTGACGAAAAGTGAGGCGTTATCGGGAATGAGGTTCGCGGCCGCGCGACCGATTGCTTCCTTTTCGTTCGCAGCGATCAGCCGGCGCGCCTCATACTCCAGGTTCTGCACGCCGGACGGAAACAGCGCGCCGCCGTGGATCCGGGTGAGCAGGCGCTGGTCGCAAAGATCGTTGAGATCCTTGCGGATGGTCTGCGGCGTCAAGTTGAAATGAACGGCTAGATCATCCACCAGGACGCGGCCATGTTCCTTCGCCATTTCCAGAATTTCGGCGTGTCTGGGCGGAAGAAACATCGCATCAGCCTTCATTTTCGTTTTCTGTCACACTATTCGAAAACGAAAGTGGACCGATGTCAATCTGTAGAAAACCGAAAACCGCTAATTCTGAGCTAGGCTGTCGCCCCTTCGATGATGTCGAAGCCGGTATTTATGATGGTTTTTTCGGGAGGCCGTTCGCGGCTCTCAAGCAACTTTTCCGCCGCGGTTTTGCCAATAAGGAAGCGCTTCGACAGGATCGTCGAAAGCGGCATGGGCATCGCCTGACCGATGTCGAGGCCGTTGAAACCAAATATACCGAGTTGTTCCCTGACTGTGATCCCGGCGTACATGCAATGAAAAATCCCGCCCATGGCCATATCGTCATTGGGAAAGATGACGACATCGAGTTCAGAATGGGCGGACAGAAGAATCTCGAGCGTATCGCGCCCGGCCTTAGTCGAACTCGGGCCCGGATAGCGATGCTCGGCGATCAAGGACAGGCCAGCCTCCTGCAATGATGTGCAAAGCCCCTCATAGCGTGCACTCGCCCGATCATCGGTCAGGATGTTGTGGCGCGCATAGCCGAAGCGGCGATAGCCGCGCTGGATGAGATGCCGGCCGGTTTCATAGCCCGCTTGCCGATGCGACATGCCGACAGCAATATCGACGGGATCACCGTCGATATCCATGAGTTCGGCAACGCGAAACCGCCCCTGCTCCAGATAGCGTCGCGCGACCGGCGTATGATGGAGGCCGGCGAGGATTACAGCTGCCGGCTGCCACGACAGGAACGAGATCAGTATGCGCTCTTCTATGAGGGGGTCGTAGTCGGTCACGCCGATGACCGGCTGGAACGCTGTTTGCGTGAGAGCTGTATGGATGCCCCGAAGAACGTCCGGAAAGACGATGTTGGAAAGCGACGGCAGCAGCACGCTCATCAATGTCGATCCGGCAGAAGCAAGGCTGCCAGCGGCGCGATTGGGAATATAGCCAAGCGCGGCAATCGCACTGAGAACGCGCAGACGGGTTGGATCGGCAATCGGCCCCTGTGCCCGGACAACGCGCGAAGCAGTTATTTCGCTCACGCCCGCCAGCCGCGCGACATCGGCCAAGGTCGGCATGTCAGGGCTTCGACGAGTGTTGCGTTTGCGCGGCATCGGCCACATCCAGTGCATCTGACAAGAATAATGACAGCGCTACCATAAAAGGCTTGATGAACGCTAGTCAGTGTGCATAACTTTATGACAGCGCTGTCATTGTCATTCTGACGCCGCTGGCATGAGCCCGGGAGAGGCTTGCAGGGAGGTCTATCGCATTATGCATGTGCTCGTTATCGGCGCAGCCGGAATGGTTGGCCGCAAGCTGCTCGACAGAATCGCATCCGAGCCGGATGCACTGGGTAGAGAGATCGACAAGCTGACGCTTGTTGACGTGGTCGAGCCAGTCGCACCTCCATCGCTAGCCACCCTTTCACGCACCCGAGCGGCCGATCTTTCGGACCCCGGCGTCGCCGGGTCATTGATCGCCGGTCGTCCGGACATGATCTTCCATCTGGCCGCAATCGTCTCTGGTGAAGCGGAAGCGGATTTCGAGAAGGGCTACAAGGTCAATCTCGACGGGACTCGAGCATTGTTCGAGGCGATCCGGCTGGAAAGCAACAAAGCACCCTACAGGCCCCGGGTGGTGTTTGCCTCATCCATCGCCGTGTTTGGCACGCCTTTTCCGGAAAAGATCGGCGACGAGTTCTTCACAACGCCCCTGACCAGCTATGGGACGCAGAAGGCAATTTCCGAGCTTCTTCTATCCGACTACAGCCGCCGCGGCTTTTTCGATGGTATTGGCATTCGTTTGCCGACTATCTGTATTCGCCCCGGCAAGCCAAATAAGGCCGCCTCAGGCTTCTTTTCCAATATCTTGCGCGAGCCCCTTGTCGGGGAGGAGGCGATACTGCCGGTCGACGAAAGTGTCCGTCACTGGTTTGCGAGCCCTCGCTCGGCGGTCGGTTTCTTCGTGCATGCGGCCAAACTGGATCTTGACCAAGTTGGTGCGCGGCGCAATCTTTCGATGCCAGGCCTTTCGGCCCTGGTCGGCGAAGAAATTGCGGCGTTGAAGCGTGTCGCCGGCGAAAAGGCGGTCAAGCTGATCCGCCGTGAACCCGACGCGACCATCCAGAAAATCGTCGCGGGATGGGCGACCGATTTCGACACGACGCGTGCAACAAAGCTTGGCTTCAAGGCGGAAACGGCCTTCGACGAGATTATCCGGGCGCATATCGAAGACGAACTCGGCGGGAATATTCCAGCATGACCAAAGAAAATACAGGCAAAGGCAAGATTGCGCTCGTTACCGGGGGTGGTACTGGTGTCGGCAAGGCCATTACCAGCGCGTTGCTCGCTGCGGGATACACTGTCGTCATCTCCGGACGTCGCAAGGATGTACTCGATGAGGCGGCCAAGGCGCTGGCCGGAGAGACGAAAGGTACTGTCAAGGCAATTGCCGCTGACGTAAGTGATCCGAAATCGGTTACAGCCCTTTTCGAAGCAATCAAATCCGAGTTGGGGCGGCTCGACCTGCTCGTCAACAATGCCGGGATCAATGTGCCGAACATCCCGATGGAAGAACTGAGCTTCGATCACTGGAACGCCATCGTCGGCGTCAATCTTACCGGCGTCTTCCTATGCACACAGCAGGCAATGAAACTGATGAAGGCGCAGTCGCCGCGCGGCGGGCGCATCATCAACAACGGTTCCATTTCGGCACAGACACCACGGCCGTACTCGGCGCCCTATACGGCTACAAAGCATGCCGTCACGGGGCTCACCAAATCGACGGCGCTCGATGGCAGGCCATTCGACATTGCCTGCGGCCAGATCGATATCGGCAACGCGACGACCGAGATGACCTCGAAGATGGCGAGCGGCGTGCTGCAGGCCAACGGAGAGACGGCCAGCGAACCAACGATCCCGGCCCATTACATCGGCGATGCCGTGGTTCACATGGCGAGCCTGCCGTTGGAGGCCAACGTGCTGACGATGACGATCATGGCGACGAAAATGCCATTGGTAGGGCGCGGATAAACTGGCATACCGAGACAGGGAGAGTTTCCGTCTTAGTGACATTCTGGAGGAAAAGGCATGGCATCAGTCGAATTCGCCAACGTACGGAAATCATTCGGGACGCATCCGGTCATCAAGGGCGTTGATATCGAGATCGCCGATGGCGAATTTGTCATTCTTGTCGGACCGTCCGGCTGTGGCAAATCCACGCTTTTGCGCATGTTGGCCGGGCTCGAGAACATCTCGGCCGGCGAAATCCGCATCGGCGGACAGGTGGTCAATGGCCTGGCGCCGAAAGAACGCGACATCGCCATGGTATTCCAGAACTATGCGCTCTATCCGCATATGACGGTCGCCGACAACATGGCGTTTTCGTTGACGCTTAAGGGTGCGGCCAAATCCGAGATCGAAAAACGGGTGAAGCCCGCAGCAGAAATCCTGGGCCTCTCCCATCTGCTCGACCGCTTTCCCCGCCAGCTTTCGGGCGGCCAACGCCAGCGTGTCGCCATGGGCCGCGCGATCGTGCGCGACCCACAAGTCTTCCTGTTCGACGAACCGCTGTCAAACCTCGATGCCAAGCTACGTGTTGCAATGCGGGCGGAGATCAAGGAACTGCACCAGCGGCTAAAGACAACCACAGTCTATGTCACACATGACCAGATCGAAGCGATGACCATGGCCGACAAGATCGTCGTGATGCATGACGGCCTCGTCGAGCAGATTGGCGCGCCGCTCGAACTTTACGATCAGCCGGCCAATCTCTTCGTGGCAAGCTTTATCGGCTCGCCAGCGATGAATATGATCAAAGGCAGACTCGATCCAAACGATACGCAAAAATTCGTGACCGAAAAGGGCATCGTCCTGCCGGTGGCCAAGGCACCGGATAGCGCCAAGGGTCTCACGCTGATCTATGGATTGCGTCCCGAGCATATGACGATTGCCCAGGGTGGTATTCCAGCAGAAGTTGTTGTGATCGAACCGACTGGCTCGGAAACGCAAATGATCATGCGGGTTGGCGGCGACGACATCACCGGCGTTTTCCATCAGCGCATAAGCGCGCGACCCGGCGAGATTGTCGGCCTGTCGATCCACGCGGAGGCGACGTACCTGTTTGACGCGGAGACAGGCAAACGGCTCGTCTGAAGGTTTACCTAAGCCGCATCTGCCAGTCGGGGAGCAGGTCCGGTCATTAGATCCCCGAGAACAGCATGGCCCAAAATGTGGGAGCGTTTTGAATGGCCATATGTCCATGGAAACCCAGGAGGAGTATCAATGACCATCAATAGAAGACATCTTCTCGGCGCATCCGCCGGTCTCGTGGCCGCTGCCGGATTGAACCGGTTCGGCCTCAGCCCTGCCTTCGCCCAATCCGCGCCGGCATACAAGCCGGAAGAAGGTGCAACCCTTCGCCTGCTGCGCTGGGTGCCATTCGTCCCGGCCGAGGAGGCGGCATGGCTCGCCAATACCAAAAAATTCACCGATGCGACCGGCGTGCAGGTGCGCATTGACAAGGAAAGCTGGGAAGACGTTCGTCCGAAGGCCGCTGTGGCCGCCAATGTCGGCTCGGGCCCGGACATGGTCATGAGCTGGTTCGACGATCCGCAGCAATATCCGGACAAGCTCGTGGATGTCACCGAACTCGGTGAATATCTCGGCACGGCAAACGGCGGATGGTATCCCGGTCTCGAGGGCTATGCGAAACGTGATGGCAAATTCATCGCCGTGCCGCTTTGCGCCATCGGCAATGCGATTGTCTATCGCGATAGCCACATGAAGGCTGCCGGGTTCAGCGAGTTCCCGAAAGATACCGCTGGCTTCCTGGAACTGTGCAAGGCAATGCAGGCAAAGGGCACACCCGCCGGTTTCCCGCATGGTAAGGCAGTGGGTGATGGCAACAACTACGCGCACTGGCTGCTGTGGAGCCATGGCGGCAAAATGGTTGACGAGAGCGGCAAGGTCGTCATCAACAGCCCGGAGACGCTGGCCTCGGTCAAATACGCGCAAGAGCTGTACAAGACTTTCATTCCGGGCACGGAAAGCTGGCAGGACGTCAACAACAACCGCGCATTCCTGGCCGGACAGGTGTCGCTGACCGCCAACGGCGTCTCGGTCTACTACGCCGCCGTGAAGGATCCCGCAATGAAGGCGATTGCCGAGGACATGCGTTCGACGAACCTGCCGATCGGACCGGTCGGACAGTCGGTCGAACTGCACCAGACATCGACGATCTCCATCTTCAAGCACACGAAGTATCCGGAGGCCGCCAAGGCTTACCTGCAGTTCATGTATCAGGCTGATAACATAAATGCGTGGATTGAAGGCGCCAGCGCCTATTGCTGCCAGCCCTTGAAGGCCTTTGCCTCCAATCCGGTGTGGACGTCTAACCCCATCCATGCCGCCTATGCCAAGGCCTCGGAAACGCTGCGCCCGAACGGCTACGCGGGACCACTCGGAGCCGCTTCAGCCGGTGTGATGGCCGACTATGTTCTGGTCGACATGTATGCCACTGCGGTGACGGGCCAGATGACGGCGGAAGACGCGATTGCCCAGGCCGAAAAGCGGGCCAATCGCTACTACGCAGTCTAGTCAAGGAAAGGGCCTTCCGCTGTCAGGCAACGGAAGGCCATTCAGGCGCAGATGAGGAAAGGGACATCCGATGACAATGACGGCGCCCGCGAAACAAAGTTCGGCTTTCGGTGCTATCGCCCGAAGCAATACTGCTGTCGGCCTGTTCTTCATGCTGCCGGCGGCGGTGTTTCTGCTGTGCTTCCTGACCTATCCGCTTGGCCTCGGAGTCTGGCTCGGCTTTACCGACGCCACGATCGGCAGGGATGGCTTCTTCATCGGGCTCGAGAACTACGAGGCGCTGGCCCGCGATTCCGTATTCTGGATGGCGGTTTCGAATACGATCTTCTACACACTGATAGCCTCGATCCTCAAATTTATCCTCGGTCTGTGGCTCGCGCTCATTCTCAATGAGCACCTGCCGTTCAAGTCCTTCTTCCGCGCCATTATTCTCCTTCCCTGGGTGGTTCCGACGGTGCTGTCCGCCCTTGCCTTCTGGTGGATCTATGATGCGCAGTTCTCGATCATCTCCTGGTCCTTGATGAAACTCGGCTGGATCAGCGGCCCCATCAACTTCCTCGGCGATCCCAACAATGCGCGCGCTTCGGTGATCGCAGCCAATGTCTGGCGCGGCATTCCCTTTGTCGCGATCTCGCTGCTCGCCGGCCTTCAGACAATCCCGCAGTCGCTGCATGAGGCAGCATCGTTGGACGGCGCGACCGGCTGGCAGCGGTTCCGCTTCATCACCCTGCCAATGCTGACGCCCATCATCGCCGTGGTCATGACATTTTCGGTGCTGTTCACCTTCACCGACTTCCAGCTGATCTACGTTCTGACCAAGGGCGGGCCGGTCAATGCGACCCATTTGATGGCGACGCTGTCGTTCCAGCGCGGCATTCCGGGTGGTCAGCTCGGCGAAGGCGCGGCGATCGCCGTCGCCATGATCCCCTTCCTGCTGGCGTCGATCCTGTTCTCATTCTTCGGCCTGCAACGCCGCAAATGGCAACAGGGCGGACAGGATTAAGGAGCGCAAATCATGAGCATATCCGAACAGACCACCGTTCAGCCGCTTACCGACGACGTCCAGGGCATGAGCTATCTCAATCGCCTGCCACGGCGGATCGTTGTCCTTTACCTGCCACTCGCCGTCTTCGTCTTTGTGCTGCTGTTTCCGTTTTACTGGATGGCTATCACGGCGGTGAAGCCGAACTCACAGCTGACTGACTACAACAATTACAGCCCGTTCTGGGTCGTCGGGCCCACACTCGACCATATCAAGTATCTCCTGTTCGAGACCTCATATCCGGGCTGGCTGTGGAACACCGTGGTTGTTGCAGTCTGTGCGACCGTATTGTCGCTGGCGGCGTCGGTGTTTGCCGCCTATGCCATCGAGCGCGTGCGTTTTTCTGGATCGCGTCCAGTGGGTCTCCTGATCTTTCTTGCCTATCTCGTGCCTCCCTCGATCCTGTTCATTCCGCTCGCAGTGATCGTCTTCAAATTCGGCATGTATGACAGCAAGCTGGCGCTGATCTTCACCTACCCGACATTCCTCATTCCGTTCTGCACCTGGCTATTGATGGGCTACTTCCGCTCGATCCCGTTCGAGCTCGAGGAAAGTGCCCTCGTCGATGGTGCGTCACGCTGGCAAATCCTCATCAGGGTCATATTGCCGCTGGCGGTGCCAGGATTGATCTCGGCAGGTATTTTTGCCTTCACTTTATCGTGGAATGAGTTCATCTATGCACTGACCTTCATCCAATCCTCGGAAAACAAGACTGTCCCGGTCGGTGTCCTGACGGAGCTGGTACGAGGAGATGTTTTCGAGTGGGGTTCACTGATGGCAGGCGCACTGTTCGGGTCCTTGCCCGTCGTCATCCTCTACTCGTTCTTTGTCGATTATTACGTTTCTTCCATGACCGGCGCGGTCAAGGAATAGCTGGAGCCGCTTTCAAATGACAACGAACAAATCCCCGAAAAAACTCCGTTCGCAGGAATGGTGGGACAATCCCGACAATCCGGGGATGACGGCACTCTATCTGGAGCGCTATCTGAATTACGGACTGACCCGCGAGGAGCTGCAGTCAGGCAAACCCATTATCGGCATTGCCCAGACCGGCTCTGATCTTTCGCCATGCAACCGCCACCATATTGAGCTTGCCAAACGCGTGCGCGACGGCATCGTGGCGGCAGGGGGCATCCCCTTCGAGTTCCCGGTGCACCCCATTCAGGAAACCGGCAAGCGCCCCGGCGCCGCGCTCGACCGCAACCTTGCCTATCTCGGCCTCGTGGAGGTTTTGTTCGGCTATCCGCTCGACGGCGTTGTGCTGACCATCGGTTGCGACAAGACAACCCCTGCGATGCTGATGGGTGCGGCAACCGTCAATATACCGGCGATCGCGCTTTCGGTCGGCCCGATGCTCAATGGCTGGCATCGCGGTGAGCGCACCGGCTCCGGCACGATCGTGTGGAAATCGCGCGAGAAGCTGTCCTCCGGCGAGATCAACTACGATCAATTCATGGATATCGTTGCCTCCTCCGCTCCCTCGGTCGGCTATTGCAATACAATGGGCACGGCAACGACGATGAACTCTCTGGCTGAAGCCCTCGGCATGGAACTCCCCGGCGGCGCGGCCATCCCCGCACCGTATCGCGAGCGCGGACAGACGGCCTATGATACCGGCAAGCGCATCGTCGACATGGTGCGCGAGGATCTCAAGCCCTCGGATATCATGACGCGGCAGGCATTCGAGAACGCCATCGTCATTAACTCGGCAATCGGCGGCTCGACCAATGCGCCTATCCATTTGAACGCCATCGCTCGCCATCTCAATATCCCGCTCGATAATGACGACTGGCAGGCGATCGGCCACGACGTGCCGCTGCTGGTCAATCTGCAGCCGGCGGGCGAGTATCTCGGTGAGGATTACCATCGGGCGGGCGGTGTCCCAGCCGTTGTCGCCGAGTTGTTGAAAGCGGGTAGACTACCGCATCCGGGTGCTGTCACCGTCAACGGCAAGAGCATCGGAGCCAACTGCGAGAACGCTGAAAACCTCAACACCGACGTCATCAAACCTTACGATGCGCCGTTGAAGAAAAAGGCGGGTTTCATCAATCTGAAGGGCAATCTCTTCGACAGTGCCATCATGAAGACCAGCGTGATCTCCGAGGAGTTCCGTGAACGCTATCTCTCCAATCCGGAAGACCCCGAAGCGTTCGAAGGCATTGCGGAAGTGTTCGATGGACCGGAAGACTATCATCACCGCATCGACGATCCCAAGCTTGCTCTTGATGAAAACAGCATCCTGATCATGCGTGGCACGGGCCCGATCGGCTATCCTGGTGCGGCGGAAGTCGTCAACATGCAGCCGCCTGCATATTTGCTGAAGAAGGGTATTCGCGCATTGCCCTGTCTCGGTGACGGGCGCCAGTCGGGCACATCCGGCTCGCCTTCCATTCTCAATGCGTCCCCTGAAGCCGCGGCGGGTGGCGGTCTGGCACTTGTGCGGTCTGGCGACCACCTGCGCATCGACCTCAACAAGGGCACGGCCAATATTCTGATCGATGACGAAGAATTGCAGAAGCGCAAGGACGATCTGAAGGCGGGCGGCGGGTACAAGTATCCAGCGAGCCAGACGCCTTGGCAGGAAATCCAACGTGCCATGGTCGGCCAGCTGGACGAGGGCATGGTTCTAAAACCCGCCGTCGACTTCCAGCGCATCGCCCAGACGAAGGGATTGCCGCGCGACAATCACTGATCTGTCCAAGGGAGGAACGGAAACAGCATGGCGAACTCGATCAGGCGCTATGAGGGGCGGCACGCGGTCATTACCGGTGGCGCCTCTGGTATCGGCTTCAAGACGGCAGAGCGGATCGTGTCGGAAGGCGGCACGGTCAGCATCTGGGACGTTGACGCTGCGAAGATCGACGAGGCGAAGAATGCACTCGGCGACGCAGCTCACGGCGTGAGACTCGACGTTGCCGATCCCGACCAGGTGGCAAGGGCTGCGCAGGAGACGGCAAAGGCATACGGCAAGATTGACGTGCTTGTCTGTTCGGCAGGGATCACCGGTCCCAATGCCAAGGTCGCCGACTACCCGATTGACGAGTGGAAACGCGTCTTCGACATCAATCTCCATGGCTTGTTCTATTGCAACCGCTTCGTTGTACCGATCATGCAGAAGAGCGGCTATGGCCGTATCGTCAATGTCGCGTCGATTGCCGGCAAGGAGGGCAATCCCAACGCGTCTGCCTACAGTGCGTCGAAGGCGGCAGTGATCGGCCTCACCAAATCGCTTGGCAAGGAATTGGTTCATGACGGCATCACCGTCAATGCGATCACCCCGGCTACTGTAGAAACACCGATCCTGAAACAACTGCAGCAGAACTTTATCGACTACATGCTGTCGAAAATACCCATGCAGCGTTTCGGCAAGGTCGAGGAACTGGCGGCGCTGATAACCTGGATTGCCAGCGAGGAATGCTCGTTCACGACCGGCGCCGTCTTCGACATTTCGGGCGGCCGCGCAACATACTGATCCCAAGCTAGAAAGGTTACCCCATGAAGCTCGTACGCTATGGTCCTGCCGGGCACGAAAAGCCCGGTCTTGTGGACATGGATGGCAAGATCCGCGATCTGTCCGGCCATGTGAAAGACATCGCCGGTGATGCAATTTCTCCGGAAGGGCTCAGGAAGATTGCGGCGATCGACGCCGCTTCTCTGCCGCTGGCCGAGATCAGTCGCTATGGGCCATGCGTTGCGGGAACGGGCAAATTTATCTGCATCGGCCTCAACTATTCCGATCATGCGGCGGAAACCGGTGCCAAGGTACCACCGGAGCCCATCATCTTCATGAAGGCAACGTCGGCAATCGTCGGGCCGAATGACAATGTCGAAATACCGCGGGGGTCACTCAAGACCGACTGGGAAGTCGAGCTTGGCGTGGTTATCGGCAAGCACGCAAAATATGTCAGCGAAGATGAGGCCCTTGATTATGTAGCCGGCTATTGTCTGGTCAACGATGTGTCCGAGCGTGCATTTCAGGCAGAACGTCAGGGCCAGTGGACCAAGGGCAAGAGCTGTGACACGTTTGGGCCAACCGGGCCATGGCTCGTAACCAAGGACGAGATCGAGGACCCGCAAAATCTGAAGATGTGGCTCGAAGTCAATGGCCATCGCTACCAGAACGGTTCATCTGCAACCATGGTTTACGGGGTCAAGTTCCTCGTTTCCTATCTCTCGCAGTTCATGAGCCTGCATCCTGGTGATATCATCTCAACCGGGACGCCGCCCGGTGTTGGTCTCGGCCAGAAGCCGAACGTCTTTCTCAAAGCTGGTGATGTGATCACACTTGGCATCGAAGGGCTGGGCGAGCAGAGGCAGGAGGTCGTGCTGGGTTAAGTCTGCTGAGCCGGACTACCAATCAGTAGTCTTTCTCGAAGAAAAGCCCGCCCCCGGAATCGCCGTCGCTGCCGACCGAGCCCTTGGCCTTGAGATTTGGTGTGATATCGAGATTGATCGTGCCCTTGGTCTTGCCGGCAGCGCCGGCTTCCACTCCAAGATAGACGTTGTCGCGGATATAGCGGCCGGCACGCACACCTGCATTGCCCTCGCTGTCCGTCACGACATCCAGATCGTCGAGGCCCGTACTCTTGCGAAGACTGTCGAGCAGTGAGGAATTCGAGCCCCCTGCCAATTCCGCAGCAGCGGCGGCAAGCCGGGCCACCTGCAGCGGCGACAATTCACTGATCGAGCGATTGAAGATCAGCCGTGCCATGACCTCGTCCTGCGGCAGTTCTGGCTGCGACGAGAAGGTGATCTGCAGATCCGAAACGCGCCCCCTTACTGCAACGTTCACGGTTATGTCGGTTCCTTGCGTACTGGCGAGGAAATTGAGTTCGGGATCAAGATCGCCGACCAGTGTCACCTGCCCCTCGGTGAAGGTGATGCGCTGGCCGAGAATTCCGAGGCGACCGCGGATGAGGTCGAATGCTCCGACCGGCTGGACGTTCGTTGCCGGACCGGTGATACGCACGGATCCGCCGATTTCGGCATCAAGACCGCGACCCCGGATGAAGATCTTGGTGGGCGCTGTGATATTGATGTCGAGGCGCACCACGCTGGGACGGGCTGTCGGGGTTGCCACTGCGGGTTGATCTGCCTTGGCGCGTTTGAGCGTCTGTGCAACGGCTTTTGAGGGATCCTTGTGCTTGACGTCGATCACTGCTGACGAACCGCCAAAGCTTTCCGGAACGGTGATTTCGGCCCGGTCGATGTTGATGTTGCCGGAGATGACAGGATCGCGGGTCAGGGGGCCCTTGACTGCAAGCGCGCCTGTGACAGTGGCGACGACCAGATTGCCATCGGCATAACGCGCCCTGTCGAGCCGGATATCGATGTTTGCCGGGAAATTGGCCGCCGCATCGGTGGAGATAGTACCGGTTGCACTGATGGTACCGCCCGTCGAGAGCGCGGCGTTCAGCGTCCGGATGGTAACAGTGGTGCCCTCCATACTTCCGAGCAACGTGATGCGCTGTAACCTTATGTTGGCTTCCGGGTCGATCACCTCCGCACCATTGGCCGAGAACGTGCCGCTAATCTGCGGCTTTGCGAAATTTCCAGTGACCGAAGCGTTCACATCGATCATTCCTCTTGCCTGTGTGCCACGATCGGCAAGGAAACGGTTGGCAAGCGACAGTGGAATTTTGCCCGTAACATTGATGCCGAGACCCGTGCCGGACACGGGAACATTGCCATTGGCGGATACTGTGAATCCTTGCGGCCCATCCACTTTGGCGGAGGAAAGCGACAGCGTGTTGTTGACAAAGCGGCCCGCAGCCGCGAGCTGCAATGGAGCGAGCCCAGCTTCCTGAAGCGGCCGTGCGGACAGACCGGTGCCTTTCAGGTCGAACTCGGCATTGGGTCTTTGCAACGTGCCTGTGACCCGGCCCCTGCCCGAGATGTTCCCGGCAAGGTTCTGGCCCTTGACGACACCGTTGAGTGCGGTGAGCGGAAAACTTCTGAGCTCGAAATCGACACCGAGCTGGCCCTGCGCCAATGGCACTGCCCCCCTTGCAGAGGCATCGAGACCGCCCGCACCGGTCAAATGCGCGTCGATGTTGAGCAGGTCGGTGGTGGACGTACCCTTCGCATCGAGATTGAGTGCATCAAGTCCTACCTGCTTCAGCGCGGCGGCGGTGATCGCGCGGGCTTGCACGTCGAAATTTACATCCGGCTTCTGCCGCGTACCGCCGATTTTGGCCGTGCCGTTGACCTCGCCGCCGAGACCGAGGTCCGGCTTGATCGTATTGGCTATGTCGAGCGGCAGCTTCTGGATGGCAACAGCGAGATTGAGCGTTTCGGCCACTTCGCCACTGACCGTGACTCTGCCTTGGCCAACGTCGAGAATGATATCACTGAGCGAGAAATTGCTGCCCGCAACATCAATGGTAGCCGGCTGCACCAGCCGGGCGGCTAACGCGCCGCGAGTCAGGTCGGCATTGGCCAGCGACAGGCGATATCCGGCGTCCGTGGGCTGCAGCGAACCTCCAACCAACGTTCTTGCGCCATTCTTCAAGCCGGCGCTCATCGTGAAAATGGTGGTCTTTCCGTCCTGAGTCGCCTGCGCATCGAGATTGTTCACGTCGATCCCAGCTGCCGACACATTGGAGGCAGTGACGGAACCATTGGCCGACGGGACCCTGAAAATGTCCTGCGCCGCCAGCGCAATTGCCGCCTTGCCAACGACGATGTCATTTGCCTTCAGGCCGTCGATCTGGCCATTGATATCGACATTCTGTTTCTCTTCATCGTGGGTCAGCGCAATGGTGGCGTCTGCCTTGCCGGTTGCTTCGACGAGGAACAGCGCGGCCGCCGTCGACACATCGCTGGAGGCCAGCGTGAGGTTGCCCTGGAGGAGACCCTTCTTGTTCTGGGTCACATCGCCGCGCAGCCGCGTACCACCCGCAATGAACGACACGTTGCTGAGACGCTTCTCGTCCTTGTGCAGCGCAATCTCCGTCGCGAGATCTGCACGGATGCCATCGAGGAGGGCAAGGCCGGAGACTTTGCCATCGACGATACCCTTGTAGAGCGTGCCATTGAAGGTCAGATCTCCCTGAGTCAGTTTTCGGCCCGACAACGTGCCCTCGGGAACGCCCGCATTGAAAGCGAGAGCGATGATATTGTCCTGGCCGCGGGCGCTGCCTTTTACCTTGAGCGCGCCTCCGGCCTTCTCGGAGAGCAAGGCAAGGTCGGTCAGATCGAGGCCAAAATCGAAGTTCGCCGCGCCGCTGGCAAAGGTACCGTTGGCAGTCACGAGCGTCTGCGGATTTTCGACCTTGAAGTCCTTGGCGCTGAGCCCGGCTTCACCGCGGGCGAGACCACCAGTGATGCGGGTCTCGCCGGCAAGCACCTTGTCGGCGGCCTCGATGCCGAGTTGCATCCCGGTGGTGTGTCCATCCAGCATCAGATCGAAACCGCCCGTCAGCGCTTCAACAAGACCATTGGCCTTGAGATCGATCGAGCCGGCAAGTTCGCGCCCGGCCAGCGCCGAGAATGGTGCGATGCTGGACGCCTTGACGAGGATATCGCCGCGATAGGCGAAGTCATTGATCGTACCGGCCAGCGCCGCGCTGAACCCATTCGCGGCGACAAGCGCCTGCCTGAGATTGACCGGGGCTCCGGCCTTCCAGTCGCCGTTGATCTTGAGCTGAATCACTTCGCCCAGGGCCTCGGCGATATCTGCCCGCTTGGCAGTGATGCCGGAAACGTCGCCGTTGACATCATAGGTGAGCGAGCGGGCCGTCGGATTGTCGATGTTCTCCGCGAGCCCCCTGCCGAGAATGTTGACGGATTTGGCGGCGAAGCTATCGGTCGTGAGGTTGGTGACCTCGATATTGCTGGTCCAGTCATTGTTGTTGCTGGTGCCGAAAGCGACAGCAAGAACTGCCTTGTCGACCGTCGTTTGGCCACCCTTGACGGGAAGGATGACCTTCTTGCCAGTCGGGTCGGCGATGGTTGCATCGACTTTCAGCTGACGCAGGAAGCCATCATTGGTGGTCTCGCCGGTCGCATCAAGAGCCAATGCATTGCTCTTGATGTTCAGCCGGTCAAGCGCCACACCACCGGCATCGCGCAGCGTGCCATTGATGATGAGCGCCGTTTCGTTGCCGAAGAAGTCGCGAAACACCGGGGGAATCAGCGCGGCAATCTCGCCATTGAGCGTGGTGTTGAATTGGAGTCCGTCGCTCTGGCGGTCGAGGCGGGTTTCGCCGGTGAGTACGCGCTTGCCCGCTGCATCGAGGGTCAATTGCAAGGCGAGATCACTCAATGGACCGGAGCCCTTCAGCGCCAGCGTTACCGGTGGCTTGCCTTCGATGTTCAGGAGGTTGGCAACAATGCCGTTTTCAGGCTCGTTCAGCGTGAGATCGAGATCGAGTTGCTGGCTTTCATTGGCATAGGCAGCCTTGATCTGGAACTCGCCGCCCGGACCATCGAGACGGCGCACCTGCAGACTGGAATCGAGCGATCCGCCTTCCAGTCGCAAATTGCCCGCCAGTGAGATTTCAGATCTAAGGCCGAAGACACCATCGCCGAAGGCTATGCGCCCGATCTGCAGATCCTGCAGGATCACCGCCAACGGCAATTCCGGCAGGCTGAACCCTTTGGCTTCAGGAGAGGGAAGACTTTCATCCGGTAGTGGCTTACGCAGAATGTCGATTCGCTCGGCAGCCAGCGTGTTGACGTCCAAGCGACCGCGCAGCAAGGCGAGGCGGCTCCAGACGATTTTCGCATTTGTGACCTTGAGCCATACGCCTTCGCGGTCTGCAACCGTGATGCTGCCGATGCTGGCTTCGGAGGAGAGAACACCCTGAATGTCGGAGATGACGATCTGGCGATTGGGCGTTGAAAGCTGATTTTGAACGAAGCTCAGGAAATAGGACTTCTCCGCCTCAGCACTATCCTGTGCAGTGGCCGGGGCCGCAAGCAGCAGCAGAAATATGATTGCCAGAATCCGGGTCAAAACGCCTGTCCTATGCCAACGTAAAAAGCAAAATCTGGATCGTCGTCCGTCGGATCGAGCGGCACGGCGAAATCGAGTCGGATGGGGCCGAGACCGGTATTATAGCGCAGACCGGCGCCGACACCGACTCGCATGTTCTCGGCAAAATCCGGAAAGGACTCCTCGCCAACATAACCCGCGTCGACAAAGCCAACGACACCTATCGTATCCGTCATGCGCATACGCGCCTCCACGGAACTCTCGATCAGCGAGCGCCCGCCAATAACAAAATCCTCGCCATCCCTTGTCACGTTCACGCCAACATTCCGATAGGCGTAGCCGCGAATAGAACCGCCGCCGCCAGCGAAGAACAGCTGATCAGGCGGCAGTTCAGCCACCTCGGCACCGACGATGCTGCCGAGCTTCAGTCGCCCGGCAAGAATGTATCGGTTGTCGACGTCGAGACTGTAATAGGTGCGGCCTTCCGCGGTGAACTTGGTGGCAAAGTTGCCGTATTCGAATTCGTAGAACGGCGACAGCAATCCTTCGAGGAAAAATCCGCGCGACGGGTCGACCTTGCTGTCGCGGCTATCGTAGGTCAGTGTCCCCACCAGGCCGGCGGTCAGGAAATCTCGGTCGCCAAAGAAATCATCGTCAAAGCGCGATTTCGAAACATTCGCAGTGATTTTTCCAATCAGTTCATCGGAGAAAGTGTGAGTGAAGCCGGCATCGGCAGTGACCGATGTTTGGGTGTAGGCATCGAGAACCTTGCGCTCCCCGATAAGCGATGAGATAAAATCGGTATCGGGTGTGTAGACGCCCGGCTTGGTGAAGCTGACGCCAAGCAGGTAGCTATAATCCTGCGGATCATAGGACTGATCTCCGATGCCGCTGATCCTTGCGTCAAAGCGCAGCCGCTCCGCCCTGCCAAACAGGTTGCGGTGTAGCCAGAAGGCCTCGAACCCGGCGCCATCCAGCGTCGAATAGGAGCCGCCCAAACCAAATCGCCGCAATTTCTGTTCCTGGACAGCAACGGTGATCGGCAACAGGCCATTATTGGTGATGGCATCGGCCTCTTCAATCCGGGCAGATCGGAAGACTTCAAGGCGCGACAGGCGCTTCTTGGCACGCTCGATCTCATCGGGATCATATTCGACCCCAGGCTGCAGGCCGGTGATGAACGCGACGAACTCTGGATCCATGCGCTCTGTGCCGGTCACTTGCACTGGCCCGAAAGCCGCCCGCCGATCTGGATCGACCTCAATTGTTGCATCGACCCTGTTGTTGTCGTGGTTGGCGAGCACCTCACGCGAGACGATCCTAGCCTTGGGGTGGCCCTGTTCGCGCCACGCATCCACGGCGAGTCGTTCGGCCTTCACAATTGCTGTCGACCGGGCAACGTCACCGGGCGCAAATCCCTGGTTTTCTGGCCTGTCAACCTCATCCTTGGGATCGACCGGCGGAGGCGCCATATTCTTGACCCGGGCGGTGGCGAAAAGAAACTGCGGACCGGGATCGACAGAGATCGTTACTGTTGCCGGGTTAGGGAGGGTAGCATCGGGTGGAATATCGGCTGCTTCTCGTCCGTCGACCTTGATGCTGATCGTGCCGCCATAACGGCCGTCCGCATAGAGCGCGCCGAGGATGTGGCGATAATCGCCTCTCGCCTTGGCGAGCAAACCAGCCGCGCCCGACGCTGGCTTGTCCTTGTCAGCTACGAGACTCGAAGCGCCTTCGATGAGCTTCTTCGTTTCCTTGTTCTCACCTTGAGCAATTTCAACCGTGTATTTGTGCGGGTCCGCGATAACCGAATCGGCTTCGGCGTCTTTTCTTTCACCCCAGAGATGAATGCCGAAAAGGTCGAAGGCCTGCGCTGGCGAAACAAGGGCGGTAAATGCCAGCAATGCGGCGCCAAAAAAACTGGCCTGTGGGCGCCTCAAGTCCATCAACCAGCAAATTCCCTACTCAAGAAGACACACAAATACGCCGCGGGAACGGAGAAACCTATCCTGCCATCGCTGAAATTCCCCTCCCGAGCTTAAGAAAACGATAACATGGTGGGGAAACCCGGCCAACCCGCCACGGCTATGCAGCGACGCGCAAGCGATCGTTTGTGGCCGTACGGCCACAGAATTGCCGTTCACGTGGCCACATCGGCAATCACTTTTTGTTAGGAGCATGCAACAGTCTGCCCGGATCCGGGCAGACTGTTGCTTTGTTTGCCTATTCCGCGGCGGCCAGCCATTCGGTCTGTGGCTTGTCGCCGGCCGGCATAGATGCAGTGATATGGCCCGCCACAATCTCCGCAGTGGCTGCCGACAGGGTCCAGCCGAGATGCCCATGGCCCGTGTTATAGAAGACGCCGGGGCGCTTCCCGCCGCCAACGCGCGGCAGCATATCCGGCATCATGGGACGCAGGCCGGCCCAGGGCACGACATTGGATGTATCCATGCCGGGAAACAGATCGCGGCTCCAGTCGACCAGCGGTTTCACTCGGTCATGGCGGATATCGCGGTTCTCGCCGTTGTATTCGGCTGTTCCGGCAACCCGCAGGCGTCCGGCACCAAGGCGGCTGGTGACGATCTTCGCATCATCGTCGAGCAGACTGACCCAGGGGGCGGACTTCTGACTTGCGTCATCGTTGAGATTGATGGTGATCGAATAGCCCTTGACCGGATAGATATTGACCCGGTCACCGAGCTGCGCTGCGAATTTGCGGCTGGCAATGCCGGCACAAATGACAACCGCATCGAAGCGCTCAGTCTCGAACTCCGACAGTGCGGCCGAGGCCTTGTTCCACGACACAACGACGCCGTCCCTACCGTGCTTCAGCGTCTGCACATTGGCATCACCGACAAATCGCACGCCACGGCGAACGGAGGCGTCGGCGAGGCCGCGGGTGAACTTGTGAATATCGCCGGTTGAATCCGAAGGGGTGAAAAAGCCGCCATAAAATGATCCGTCAAGAGAGGGCTCGATATTGTGGATTTCCTCATTGGTCACGGCGCGGCGATCAAGGCCTCCAGCTTCGAGAAGCTTGTTGACCTTGACCGCATGGTCGTAGCCGTATTTCGAACGGTAGATGTGGAGGATGCCGCGCTTCTCCAGATCGAAGTCGATGTTTTCTTCCGCAGCGATCTCGAACATGCGCTCGCGCGCATCGATGGCCAGCTTCGTGGTCGCAATAGTATTCTTCTCGTAGTGCGGAATGTTCATCACGAACTCCGCCATCCAGGAATATTTGTGCCAGGACGGTTTTGGGTTCATCAGCAGCGGCGCGTCCTTGCGCAACATCCACTTCATGCCCTTCAGAACCGTCGACCAGCTGTTCCACACTTCGGCATTGGATGCCGAAAGCTGGCCGCCGTTAGCGAAGGATGTTTCCATCGCGGCATAGCGGTTGCGGTCGAAAACGGTGACGGCGTAGCCCTGACGGGCAAGCGCATAGGCGGTCGTAACGCCGGTAATTCCGGCGCCGATAATAGCGATATGGGTCATGACAGCAGCAGTCCTTCAGCAACACATGGTTTCAGTTTCGCCGTTCAAAACGGCACGAAACCCCATCTGTCACGGGACCTGAGAGTTTGGCCCTCACGCGCCCGCCGGGTGTTTCTCACCCGTGTCATTGGCGGCGTTACCGGTGAAGCACCGGGCAGGGCTTTCTCCTTCGGTGGGCGAAATCGCTTGATCACGCCACTCTCCAGATGTTCGATGCTTGTCTGGTCCTTTTGCCTGAGAGTTTCCGGGGCGGTTGCTCCATCGGCGCCGGTTTTACCGGTCTCTCCCAGATAGCCTGTGCGAACGGGCTGCTTATATCGCAGTTGCGAGAAGAGAACAACTGGCTAAGAACGGTCCAACCCATTATGTTGGCGAGGCATAAACCTGTCCTTGTGGAGTTAATTCATGAAACCCGTCTTCCTGCAGCTGCAATGTTTCCCCGGCAAAACCTATGAGGTGGCAGCTGCGCTTTTCGAACGCGAGATCGTCTCGGAACTCTATTCGACCAGCGGCGACTACGACCTTCTGATGAAGATCTACATTCCCGAAGACCAGGATATCGGCAAATTCATCAACGACAATGTCCTCGACATTTCAGGCATTGCGCGCTCGCTGACGACAATGACCTTCACGGCATTTTGAAACCCGAGACATTCCGTCCCGTTTCCTGCGGGTATGAAGTCCCTTATGTAATGAATGCAATAGAAAGCCCGCATGCGGGCAACAAAATTCCATTCTTTGCCATGGAAGCGGTTTTTCTGTAGAGATGCTGCCTCTCTTGCAATTCACCATCAGGATCCAGCGAATGCCTCCCTACCGTTCACGCACAACCACACATGGCCGCAACATGGCAGGTGCCCGCGGGCTCTGGCGCGCCACAGGCATGAAGGACGAGGATTTCGGCAAGCCGATTATAGCTGTGGTGAATTCGTTCACGCAGTTTGTTCCGGGCCACGTGCATCTGAAAGACCTTGGCCAGCTGGTGGCGCGTGAAATCGAAAGTGCTGGCGGCGTTGCTAAGGAATTCAACACGATTGCCGTTGATGACGGCATCGCCATGGGCCATGACGGCATGCTGTATTCGCTCCCCAGCCGGGAGATCATCGCCGATAGCGTCGAGTACATGGTCAATGCACATTGCGCCGATGCGATGGTTTGTATTTCCAATTGCGACAAGATCACCCCCGGCATGCTGATGGCGGCACTGCGGCTGAATATCCCGGTTGTCTTCGTTTCCGGTGGCCCGATGGAAGCCGGAAAGGTCGTCTGGGAGGACAAGGAAAAGAAGTTGGATCTGGTCGATGCCATGGTGGCGGCAGCCGATGACCGGATCTCGGACGAAGAAGTAAAGGTCATCGAGCGCTCGGCCTGCCCGACCTGCGGATCGTGTTCCGGCATGTTCACGGCAAACTCGATGAACTGCCTGACTGAAGCGCTCGGCCTCTCACTGCCAGGCAATGGTTCGACGCTGGCAACCCACGCCGATCGTCGCCGCCTTTTTGTCGAGGCTGGTCATCTCGTGGTCGATCTCGCCCGCCGGTACTACGAACAGGACGACGATACGGTCCTGCCGCGCTCAATTGCTTCCTTTGCGGCATTCGAGAACGCGATGACCCTCGACATTGCCATGGGTGGCTCGACGAACACGGTTCTGCATCTGCTTGCAGCCGCGCATGAAGGCGAGGTCGACTTCACCATGAGCGATATCGACCGCTTGTCCCGCCGCGTGCCGGTCCTGTGCAAAGTCGCCCCTGCGGTTGCCAATGTGCACATGGAAGATGTGCATCACGCCGGTGGTATCATGGGCATTCTCGGCGAGCTGGATCGTGCCGGGCTCATCGACACGTCGGTCTATTCGGTGCATTCGGCCAATCTTGGCGCGGCCCTCGACCGCTGGGATGTGGTTCGAACCAAGAATAAATCCGTGCATGATTTCTTCATGGCGGCGCCTGGCGGCGTGCCGACCCAGGTTGCGTTCAGCCAGGAACGCCGCTTCGCCGATGTCGACCTCGACCGCGAGAAGGGCGTCATCCGCAATGCGGAACACGCCTATTCCAAGGACGGTGGGCTGGCCGTGCTTTATGGCAATCTCGCCGAGGACGGTTGCATCGTCAAAACGGCCGGTGTGGACGAATCCATTCTGAAGTTCTCTGGCCCCGCCCGCATCTTCGAGAGTCAGGACAGCGCGGTTCTGGGTATTCTCAATGGGGCTATCCAACCGGGCGATATTGTGTTGATCCGCTATGAAGGCCCGCGTGGCGGGCCGGGCATGCAGGAAATGCTGTATCCAACGAGCTACCTGAAGTCCAAAGGTCTCGGCAAGGCCTGCGCCCTGATCACCGACGGCCGCTTCTCCGGTGGTTCGTCTGGTCTCTCCATCGGCCATGTATCGCCCGAGGCGGCGGAAGGTGGTCTGATCGGCCTCGTCGAGGAAGGCGATATCATCGATATCGACATTCCCAACCGTAAGATCCACCTTGCCGTCGACGATGCTGTCCTCGCTGATCGACGGGCTCAGATGGAAGCCAACGGCTCCGCGGCGTGGAAACCGGCTGAAAAACGTAAGCGTAAGGTTACCACTGCCCTGCGCGCCTATGGTGCCATGGCGACAAGTGCTGCCAAGGGTGCGGTACGGCAGATACCGGATGAATGGAGCTGAGCTCGCAGCTTTAGTAAAATGAAGAAAGGCGGGGGTTCGAACCCCCGCCTTTCTCTTATAGAGACCGACTTATTTCGCCGCGTCGGTGATCTTGGTCGTCCACGCACCTTCCGGCTTCTTGGTGATGACGGGATCCGAACCGCCGCCGAGCAGCGTTTCCACCGTTCGATCTGCTGCCGCGACGTCCAGAACACCGGTTGAGCCTTCCGTCAACTTGTTGATTTCGCCGACCATACGCTTCTGGTGCTTTTCGGTCTGCGCCCCGCTGGCGTCGTTATCAAGCACGATGGTCGCTGCTTCGTCCGGATTGGCACGGGTGTAATCCCAGCCCTTCATCGAAGCCTTCACGAAACGGGCAAGCTTGTCGACCATCTTTGGATCGTCGAGGCTCTTCTGAAGCACATAGAGCCCGTCTTCCAGGGTCGCGACACCCTCGTCTTCATACTTGAACGTCACCAGTTGATCCTCGGGGATGCCCGCATCGATCACCTGCCAATATTCATTGTAGGTCATCGTCGAGATGCAGTCGGCCTGTTTCTGGATCAGCGGATCGACGTTGAAACCCTGCTTGAGCACCGTCACGCCATTCGGCCCACCATCGGTCTTGAGGCCAAGATGGTTCATCCAGGACAGGAACGGATATTCATTGCCGCCGAACCAGACGCCAAGCGTCTTGCCTTTGAAGTCCTCCGGCTTGGCAATGCCGGTTTCCTTGCGGCAGGTCAGCATCATCCCGGAACGCTTGAAGGGCTGGGCGATATTGACCAGAGGGAGGCCCTTCTCGCGTGTTGCTAGCGCTGACGGCATCCAGTCGATCACCACATCAGCTCCGCCACCGGCGATGACTTGCGGCGGGGCGACATCAGGGCCACCCGGCTTGATCTCAACATCAAGGCCCGCTTCTTCGTAGAAACCTTTATCCTTGGCCACGTAGTAGCCAGCAAACTGGCCCTGCGTGACCCATTTGAGCTGCAGCACCAACTTGTCAGCGGCCAGGGCAGAACCCGCCATGAGGGTGGCTGCGGCGGCAAGAGTGAGTGCAATGGTCTTCTTCATGTTTTTAGTTCTCCTCTGTTCTTTTTTATGTTCGGTAGGAAGGATGCCAGAAGGTGACCGCCCTCTCAATGAGAGTAATCAGCCCGTAGGACAGGGACCCGGCCAGCGCCGCGACGAAGATTTCGGCCCAGACCATGTCGACATTCATGCGTCCGACCTCCATCGATATGCGAAACCCCATACCGACGATGGGTGAGCCGAAGAACTCGGCGACAATCGCCCCGATGAGCGCCAGGGTTGAGTTGATCTTCAGTGCATTGAAGATGAAGGGCATCGCTGCGGGCAGCCGAAGCTTCAGCAGCGTCTGGATATAGGTTGAACCATAGGTGCGCATCAGGTCGCGCTCCATGGCGCCCGACGCGGCAAGCCCCGCCACCGTGTTCACCAGCATGGGGAAAAAGGTCATGATGACGACAACGGCAGCTTTCGATTCCCAATAAGAGCCGAACCACATGACCATGATCGGTGCGATGCCGACAACAGGCAGCGCGGCGACGAGGTTTCCTATCGGCAGCAGGCCCTTGCGCAGGAACGGCACGCGGTCGACGACGATGGCTGCGATGAAGCCGGAACCGCAACCGATGGCATAGCCGGCAATGGCCGCCTTGAGGAAGGTCTGCTGGAAATCAGCCCAGAGCGTTGGTATAGACGCGGCGATGCGCGCAGCGATCATCGAGGGTGGCGGCAACAGGATTGTTGGCACGCCAAAACCGCGGACAATGATCTCCCAGAGAATGAGCAGCCATGCACCAAACAGCACGGGCAAAGCGAGATTGGAGAGCCGCTGCATATTAGGCGACTTAAAGCGCAAGGCCGCAAGTCGTTGCACGGCGAGCCAGGCCAGCAGCCACGCTCCGATCACCGAGCACCAGTAGCCGATGGCCGGGCCACTTGTCGCAAAAGCGCCCAGCAGTCCGATCAGGCAGAAGGCAGCGACATGAACCAGGATGAGCAAAGCGATCAAAGAGGCTCTTGAAGGTGGTACGAACAATGCTACAGCGGCTGCCGCGAACACTATCGCGGGAGCAGAAAAGAAAAGGAAACCGGGGCCATCCGCACCGGTTGGCAGCACAAGCGAGGCGGCTGCCAGTGCGAAGGCGACAACGGCGAGTGGCGAGCGCCTCATGTCCGCACCCCCATGCGCCGGTTGACCAAATTCGCGATCAGCCCGATCAGGCTGACAAGCACCGCCGCCATCAACGCCGCCGCAATCAGCGCTGCCCAGATCTGTACGGTCTGGCCATAATAGGAACCAGCCAGGAGGCGCGCTCCAATGCCCGCCACAGCACCCGTCGGCAACTCACCAACAATGGCGCCGACAAGGCTGATTGCCACCGCGATCTTCATCGACGTGAATAAATAGGGCATCGACGCCGGCCAGCGCAATTTCCAGAACACCTGCGCCTTGGAAGCATTGTAGGTCCGCATTAGGTCGAGGTGCATGATCTCCGGCGAGCGCAGACCCTTTACCATGCCGACTGCGACAGGGAAGAACGACAGGTATGTCGAGATCATCGCTTTTGGCAGCAAGCCGGTGATGTTGACGGCGTTCAGCACGACGATGATCATCGGTGCGATGGCAAGGATCGGCACGGTTTGCGACGTGATGATCCAAGGCATCAGGCTCTTGTCCAGAGTACGCGAATGAACAATGGCAATCGCCAACAGAATGCCGAGCAGCGTACCGAGAGCAAATCCGAGCAGGGTTGAAGAAAGCGTCACCCAACCGTGATAGACAAGGCTGCGCTTCGATGTCGGACTGATGTCGAAGACGGTCTTGCGGATTTCTTCCGCCACTTGGTGCGGCGCCGGAAGGACCGGACGCTCCTGTTTCATCGTGTTGGTGATCAGCTGACTGGTCGATATCGTCGTCCCTGCCCGCGCTGCCTGATCCCGCTCGAACGGAGCATTCAGAATGACGGCAAACGCGTACCACAGTACGAGAATGACGAGCAGAACAGTACCGACCGGAACGACGCTGTTGCGGATGAAGTTCATGGCTTCATCCCTCTATCGTCCCGCTCCCAGCGGTACAGAATGTCCGGCAGTTTCTCTTCATTGTCGCCGTCCGACCGCCGGATTTCGATGAAACCCTCTCGCAGGTAGAATGCCTGTGCACCGCGATTGGCAACGAAGGTCCAAAGCTCGATCGAGCCGGTCGCCTCGCGCTTCGCATGATCGAGCAAGGCTTTGCCAATGCCCTTGCCGCGATGGTCGGGATGAACATACAGAGCGCTGACCATATTGTCGGGCGACAGCGCAACCATCCCGGCAATACATTCACCGCGCTCGGCGACGAAAACCTCCAGCCTCGTAAATACGGTATCACGGTAATGATCGGTAACCACATCTCGAGGGTGAATACGTGGCATCCATTTCGTCGCATCGATCCAGTCATTGACGATCTCCGCGCATTCCAACATGTCCCGCAGCTTGGCCGCACGAATGATCATCATGCTTCTCCTGCCGATGTCACAGATGCGCTGCGTCATAGGAATGGCCATGGCGCAGGCCCTCGCGGACGCGATGGGCAATTTCGAGGAATTTCGGGGTCTCACGAATATCGAGCGTACGTTCCGGTCCGAGATCGCAGTCGATGATCTCATGAATGCGGCCGGGCCGCGGGCTCATCACCACGATCTTCGTTGAAAGGAATACTGCCTCCGGAATGGAATGGGTGACGAAGACCACGGTCTTCTGCGTCTTCGCCCACAGTTTCAACAGCTCTTCGTTGAGATGATCGCGGACGATCTCATCGAGCGCACCAAAGGGCTCATCCATCAACAGCAGGTGGGGATCGAACGAAAGCGCGCGGGCGATGGAGGCGCGTTGCTGCATGCCGCCGGACAATTGCCATGGAAACTTCTTCTCAAAGCCTGAAAGATTGACCAGCTCCAGATTCCTGGCGATACGATCCTTCCGCTCCGCTTTGGGAATGCCCATCACTTCCAGCGGCAGGGAAATGTTGCCGGCAATCGTACGCCACGGGTAAAGCGCCGCCGCCTGGAACACATAGCCGTAGGCGCGCTTCTGCCGTGCCTCGGACGGCGTCATGCCGTTGACGGAGATCGAGCCGGATGTTGGCTGCTCGAGATCGGCGATAACGCGCAACAGTGTGGTCTTGCCGCAGCCGGACGGGCCGATAAAGGAGACGAACTCGCCGCCACCCACTGCAAGATTGATGTTGGACAGCGCGTTCACCGGACCATCATTGGTCTGGAAGACCAAGGACAGTTCGTTGACGTCAATCACATTCTTCGGCGCCGCATCTGCCATCGTCTTCGCCTTGGGTCGGAGCGCGACGACTGTCATCAGACGCCTGCCGGAATATTCTTCGGATCGCGTTCCACTCTACGCGGTGCCGTCAATTCCTTCCAAGTGGAAAGTGCACGATTTGCCGGCGCGTTGGCTTCGCGCTCGACAAAGCGGCCACTGCCGGTCGGCGCCAGCACTTCGCCATCCTTGAAGGCGATCTGGCCGCGCGACAGCGTCATGCGTGGCAGACCCGTTACTTCGATGCCTTCAAAGACATTGTAGTCGATTGCCGATTTCTGGGTCTTTGCCGAAATGACTTTTGAGGCGTTTGGATCCCAGATGACAATATCCGCATCGGAACCCGGCAGGATCGCACCCTTCTTCGGATACATATTGAGGATGCGAGCAATATTGGTGGATGTCACAGCCACGAATTCGTTCGGCGTCAGGCGGCCGGTGCGGACACCCTTGGTCCAGAGTACCGGTAAGCGGTCCTCAAGCCCGCCTGTGCCGTTGGGGATCTTGGTGAAGTCTCCAACGCCAAAGCGCTTCTGCTCGGTGGTGAATGCGCAATGATCAGTGGCGACGACCTGCAGACTGCCCGAAGCGAGGCCGGCCCACAGACCGTCCTGGTGGACCTTGTCACGGAAGGGAGGCGACATGACGCGTCGCGCGGCGTAGTCCCAGTCCTCGTTCTTGTATTCGCTCTCATCGAGCGTCAGGTGCTGCACGAGGGGTTCGCCATAGACGCGCATGCCCTTTGCCCTTGCACGACGAATGGCTTCATGCGCCTGCTCACAAGAGACATGCACGACATAGAGTGGGACGCCGGCTTGGTCGGCGATCATGATGGCGCGATTGGCTGCCTCGCCCTCGACTTCCGGCGGGCGCGAATAACCATGGGCCTCCGGGCCGGTATTGCCTTCTGCCAGCAGTTTCTGCTGGAGATGCGCAACCACGTCTCCATTTTCCGCATGGACCAGCGGCATGGCGCCGATCTCCGCACAGCGCATGAACGACGCAAACATCTCGTCATCGTCGACCATCAGCGCGCCCTTATAGGCCATGAAATGCTTGAATGTGTTGATACCGCGCTCCACCACCTTCGGCATCTCATCGAAAACCTGCTTGTTCCAGCTGGTGATCGCCATATGGAAGGAATAATCGGTGCGCGCCTTGCCCGCCTTCTGGAACCAGTCCTGCAGCGCAACGAGCAGCCCCTCTTGTCCCGGCAAGACAAAATCAACAACCATGGTCGTCCCGCCGGCCAAGGCTGCGGCGGTACCCGTATCGAAATCGTCGGAAGAATGCGTGCCCATGAAGGGCATTTCGAGATGGGTATGCGGATCGATGCCGCCCGGCATCAGGAAGCAGCCCGTTGCATCAATTGTCTCATCGCCGGAAAGATCAGGGCCGATCGTTGCGATCGTTTCGCCGTCGATCAGCACATCCGCCTTGTACGTGCGGTCGGCAGCAATAATGGTGCCGCCCTTGATTACTTTCGTAGCCATGTGTCCGTTCCCCTTTTTGGTCTTTTGCCGAACATGTTGCCGAATATTGGGTTAGCCGCTCAGGTATGGATCTCCGCGGTCTCCAGAACTGCATGCAAAAGCACGTCTGCACCGGCAGCGGCCCATTCCTTTGAGATATCCTCATCCTCGTTGTGGCTGAGTCCATCGACGCACGGGCACATCACCATCGACGTCGGAGCGACACGATTGATCCAGCACGCATCGTGCCCTGCGCCGGAGACAATGTTGCGGTGGGTGTAACCAAGCCGCTCCGCCGCGTTGCGTACCGCAGTCACGCAGCCCTCATCGAAAGTTACCGGATCGAAATGGCCCGCCTCTTCGATCAGAATTTCCAGACCGAGCTCCTTGGCGATCTTCGGTGCCTTATCCTCGATCTCCGCCTTCATCGCGCTGAGCGTCGAGAGGTCAGGCGAGCGGATATCGACGGTGAAAACCACCCTGCCCGGGATGACATTGCGCGAGTTCGGATAGACATCCACATGACCAATCGCTCCAACGGCGCCCGGCTGGTTGGCCATGGCGACGGTGTGGACGAGCTCAGTGATGCGCGCCATGCCGAGCCCGGCATTCTTGCGCATGGGCATCGGCGTCGAGCCGGTATGGCTCTCCTTGCCGGTCAGCGTGATCTGCAGCCACCACAGGCCCTGTCCGTGGGTGACAACGCCAATGTCCTTGCCCTCCGCTTCGAGGATGGGACCCTGCTCAATGTGCAGTTCAAACAGCGCATGCATCTTGCGTGCGCCGACCTCTTCTTCGCCCTTCCAGCCAATGCGTTCCAGTTCGTCGCCGAACTTCTTGCCTTTGGCGTCTTCGCGATTGTAGGCCCAATCCTGGTCATGGATGCCGGCAAAGACGCCGGACGCCAGCATGGCCGGGGCAAAGCGAGTCCCTTCTTCATTGGTCCAGTTGACCACGACAATCGGATGTTTGGTCTCGATGTTGAGATCATCAAGCGTGCGGACCAGTTCCAGCCCACCGAGAACGCCAAGGACGCCGTCAAACTTGCCGCCGGTCGGCTGTGTATCGAGATGACTGCCCACATAAACCGGCAATGCGTCAGGATCCGCCCCCGGACGGGTGAAGAACATGTTGCCCATCGTGTCGACGCCCATGGAAAGGCCTGCCTTTTCACACCAGGACTGGAAAAGACGCCGGCCTTCGCCATCCTCGTCGGTCAGCGTCTGCCGGTTGTTGCCGCCGCGCAGGCCCGGTCCGATCTTCGCCATTTCCATCAGGCTGTCCCAGAGACGGTCGCCGTTAATCCTGAGATTTCCCGTGAGCGTCATGGCCATACCTCTTATGCAAGATTCTTCAGAACATCGGCCAGCGTATCGAACAGGTGTTCTATCTGACCCTTGCTGATGATAAGTGGCGGCGACAATGCGATAATGTCACCAGTGGTCCGGATAAGCAGACCCTTCTCATAGGCATCAAGAAACGCCTGGAATGCGCGCTTGGTCGGCGCACCGTCAATCGGTTGTAGTTCGATGGCGCCTATCAGGCCAAGATTGCGGATATCGATGACATGGGGCAGGCCTTTCAGCGCATGCAGCGCATCGGCCCAGTACTCCGAGAGGTCGGAGGCGCGAGTCATCAGGCCCTCTTCTTCGTAGGTGTCGAGCGTTGCCAAGGCGGCGGCGCAGGCGATCGGATGACCGGAATAAGTGTAACCGTGGAACAACTCGATCATGTGCTCGGGGCCGGTCATGAACGCTTCGTAGATCTGCCGCGTCGCAAACACGGCACCCATCGGAATGACGCCGCTGGTTATGCCCTTGGCCGTCGTGACGAGATCGGGGACGACGCCGAAATAATCGACAGCGAAGGGTGTGCCGAGGCGGCCGAAACCGGTGATGACTTCATCGAAGATCAAAAGAATATCGTGCTTCGTGCAGATCTCGCGCAGTCGCTGCAGATAGCCCTTCGGCGGAATGAGAACCCCGGTTGAACCGGCCACAGGCTCGACGATGACTGCAGCGATATTGGAGGCATCATGCAGCGCAATGACCCGTTCAAGATCATCTGCGAACTCCGCACCATATTCCGGTTCGCCGCGGGTGAAGGCATTGCGGGCCACATCGTGCGTATGGCGGATATGGTCGATCCCGCCCAGAGCATTGCCAAACGCCTTGCGGTTGCCGGAAATCCCCCCGACCGAAATGCCTCCAAAGCCGACGCCGTGGTAACCGCGCTCGCGGCCGATCAGCTTGACTTTGGTGCCGTTACCCTTGGCGCGATGATAGGCGAGCGCGATTTTAAGCGCGGTATCGACCGACTCCGAACCGGAATTGGTGAAAAAGACGTGGTCAATGGGTGATGGCAGCATGGCAGCAAGCCGCGCCGCCAGTTCGAAAACTTTTGGATGACCCATCTGGAAGGCAGGGGCATAGTCGAGTTCAGCGACCTGCTTCTGTACGGCCTCGACGATCTTCGGGCGTGCATGACCCGCATTGCAGCACCACAGACCTGCCGTCCCATCAAGGATCTCGCGGCCATCATGCGACTTGTAATGCATATCCTTGGCGCCGACGAGGAGACGGGGGTTCTGCTTGAACTGCCGGTTTGCCGTGAACGGCATCCAGAACGCGTCGATATTATTGGTCCCCAATGCCGATTTCGACATGTGACTTCGCCTCCTGATTGCGGATGTTACCGCTAGTTTTGTGTTCCCGAATGATTGAACCTCTGGCACAATCAAAAACTTGACTACTTGGTCAAAATGCAGGCTAGAAGAGCATAGGAAAGTGGTCAAGCGCTTTATGGGATTTTAGAGCAGTTCCGGGATGCGACGAAAGGGCCTGTCGGGCCAAATGGCAAAGGGATGAGCGGCATGACGAGGGCGGCAAAGAAAAAGGCGAGCGAGACGCCGGAAAAAACGACCCGGATACAGGAGATCAATCGCCGTCTTATTCTCGACGCGGCGCTCGACGTGTTTTCCAATTATGGCTTTCGCGGCACCACGATCGACCAGATCGCCGAGAAGGCCGGAATGTCCAAGCCCAACCTCCTGTATTACTTCCCACGAAAGCAGAACATCTATGTGACGCTGCTCGAGGAGACCCTTGCCGAATGGCTGGCGCCTCTGGCGGAAATCGACGCGGATGGCGACCCGATCGAACAGCTACGCAACTACATCACGCTGAAGATCAACATGTCCGAGAGTCATCCCGAAGCGTCGCGGCTGTTTGCCAACGAAGTGCTGCATGGTGCTCCGGCGATCAGCGATTTTCTGACGAAGCACCTGAAGCCTCTCGTCGACGAGAAGGCAGCCGTCATCCGCCGCTGGGTCGGTGAAGGCAAGCTTGCACCGGTCGATCCCTACCATCTCATTTTCATGATCTGGGCAACGACGCAGCATTATGCGGATTTCGACGTGCAGGTACGAGCAATCATGGGCAGCCAGGTTGGCCGCCCCGGCTTCCGCGAGCAGACGGCGCAGGCCGTGTTGAGCATCATTCTCAACGGTATCCGCCCGCGCCCCGTCTCATAGACCAACCTTACTCCGCGGCCGCCTTGGCCATCGGGTTGTTGGGATGAGTCGTCCAGTTGGCATAGTCCGGCTGGATCGGCAGCTTGGTGCGCGGATCAACACCTGACGTCATCGGCACCATGCTGATGCAATTGTCAACCGGGCAGACATTGACGCAGAGATTGCAGCCGACGCATTCCTCATCGATCACCTCGAAGTGTCTTGCACCATCGACCATAGCGGTGATCGCCTGATGCGACGTGTCCTCGCAGGCGATGTAGCAGCGGCCGCATTTGATGCAGAGGTCCTGATCGATCCTGGCCTTGGTGATGTAGTTGAGGTTGAGGTACTGCCAATCGGAAACGTTCGGTACGGCAAGGCCGCGGAAATCTTCGATCGTCCGGAAGCCCCTCCCATCCATCCAGTCGGAGAGGCCGGAAATCATCTCCTGCACAATCTTGAAACCATAGGTCATCGCGGCGGTGCAAACCTGAACATTACCGCAGCCCAGCGCAATATATTCCGCGGCGTCGCGCCAGGTCGTGATGCCCCCGATCCCGGAGATGGGCAGGCCGCGCGTTTCGCTATCACGGGCGATCTCCGCCACCATATTGAGTGCGATTGGCTTTACCGCGGGGCCGCAATAACCGCCATGCGAGCCACGCCCGTCGATGGAAGGCACGGGGGCGAAATTGTCGAGATCGACAGACACAATGGAATTGATCGTATTGATCAGCGACACGGCATCCGTGCCGCCGGATCTTGCCGCCCGCGCCGGCTTGCGAATGTCGGTGATGTTTGGCGTCAACTTGGTGATGACCGGCATGCGCGTATACTGCTTGCACCAGCGCACGACCATTTCAATGTATTCTGGAACCTGGCCAACGGCGGAACCCATACCGCGTTCGGACATGCCATGCGGACAGCCGAAATTCAACTCGATGCCATCGGAACCGGTGGCTTCGACCAGCGGCAGGATAGCCTTCCAGGACTCCTCCTCGCATGGCACCATGATCGAGGCGATCAGGGCTCGATCGGGCCACTTCTTCTTCACTTCCGTCATTTCCCGCAGGTTCACTTCCAGCGGGCGGTCTGTGATGAGTTCGATATTATTAAAGCCGAGCAGGCGCCGATCAGCACCATGGATCGCACCGTAGCGCGGACCATTGACGTTGACCACGGGTGGCCCCTCTTCACCAAGGGTCTTCCATACCACGCCGCCCCAACCCGCCTTGAAGGCCCGTTCGACATTGTAGGCCTTGTCGGTTGGCGGTGCAGAAGCCAGCCAGAACGGATTGGGAGATTTGATGCCAAGAAAATTCGTTGAAAGATCAGCCATATCGATCTCCTTCAGCCAGCAATCTGGCTTGGATGATTGGGATGCTGCGTCGTTGCCGATGCGCCCTCTGAACTGTCTGCCATGACCGCTTCAACGAAACCGCTGACCTTGTCCGGTTGCTGGGTCAGCGTACGGTGAATGGATTCAGCCGCGATCTTGCCGTCCTGTACCGCCGCGACGGTCAAGTCCTCACCGCCAGCGATGCAATCGCCTCCCGCCCAGATACCGGGGATCGAGGTTCGACCTTCATCATCTACGCTGATACGGCCGCGCGACAACGCGATACCAGCTTCCGCAAGTATTGCTTCGGCGGGGGTCTGACCTATCGCCTTGAATACCTGGTCGCTGGCCAGCGTGATGCTTTCACCTGACGTGACAAGGCGGCCGTCGGCCATCACCGTATAGTCCAATGTGATGCCACAGACCTCGCCGTGTTCATTGCGGGTCAGGACGCGCGGCTGCAGCCAATGGCGGATAATCACGCCGTTTTTCAGCGCCAGTTCCTGCTCATAGGCACTGGCGTTCATGTTTTCCGGACCCCGGCGATAGGCGATAATGACGTTCTCGGCGCCAAGCAGTTTGGTCTGAACCGCAACGTCGATTGCGGTCATGCCGCCGCCGATGACAACGACATCGCGGCCGACCGCAAGTTGCGAGAGATCATCGCTCTGGCGCAAGACGGAGATATAATCCACAGCGTCGATACAGCCGGCGGCATCCTCGCCCTCAAGCCCGAGTTCGTTGACACCCGGCAGACCCATGCCCAAATAGACCGCGTCGAAACCCGCCTTCAGCGCATCGAGGCTGATGTCACGGCCAAGCGCTTTGTCGTTCTGAATAGTGATACCACCGATCTCGAGGATGAAGTCGAGTTCCTTCTGGGCAAAATCATCCACGCTCTTATAGGCGGCAATGCCATATTCATTGAGGCCGCCAGCCTTGGGCCGCGCTTCGAAGATCGTCACGTCATGACCATGCATAGCAAGGCGATGCGCCGCGGAGAGACCGGCAGGACCCGCACCGACAACGGCGATGGATTTTCCGGTGAGCTCGGCGCGCTTGAACGGGTGCTGGCCGTTCGCCATCAGATGATCAGTGGCATAGCGTTGCAACAGACCAATCTTCACAGGCTTGCCTTCAGCGACTTCGCGGACGCAAGCCTGTTCGCATAGGGTTTCCGTCGGACAGACACGAGCACACATGCCGCCAAGAATGTTTTCGGAAAGAATGGTTTTGGCAGAACCGGTCGGATTGTCCCCGTTTATCTCACGAATGAACAGCGGGATGTCGATGCCCGTCGGGCAGGCATTCATGCATGGCGCATCGTAACAGAAGTAGCAGCGGTCCGATTCGACAAAAGCCTCGTGCCGGGTAAGTGGCGGATGAAGATCGGAAAACACGTCGCTATAAGCGTCGGAAGCAAGGCGTCCTGCCCTCACGTCACGGATGCCAGAATCGATCGATCCCATGAAATCGCATCTCCTCTTGTTGACTGCGCCCGGTTCCCTTGGGTCACAGCCATTGTGATTGGCCGGTTCGTCCGGCCCTCTCACGAAAAGAATGGCAGATTTTTATGAAAGGTCAAATTTTTTATCAAACGGTCAAGAAAAAGACTTGGCAACTATAGCGAATTCCAAAAAAGAAATGGCCCGGTCTTGCCGGGCCTAACCCTGGTCTCCTGAGAAACCCGATGCGAAGTCAGTTATCCGACCGGCGCCGCAAAGTGATACCGCCAATATTGACGCGGTTGACGAATCGGGAAGAATTGAACCACCCATTGCAGTGGAATGCTTCGAATGGTTATTCCGCCGCCAATGGCGGCTGTGAAATCACTTCCAGCAGTTCGCGATTGAGCCTCGCTTCCTCTTCAGCCTTGGGCTTGGAGAAACCGGCGAGCAGCAGATAGGCGACAGGAGTCAGGAACAGGGTTGAGGCAGTCGCCATGCCCAGACCGCCAACGATCACCCAGCCAAGTGCGATACGGGCCTCTGCACCGGCACCACTGGCAAGTACCAGCGGGACACCGCCAAGGATCGCGCAGAGCATAGTCATCACAACCGGACGCAGGCGGATATTCGAGGCCTCCTCGATCGCCTGACGAACACTCCTGCCCTGGTCGCGCAGATGGTTGGCAAACTCGACGATCAGGATACCGTTCTTCGCCATGATGCCGACGAGCAGCACGAGACCGATCTGGCTGTAGACGTTCATACTCGTTCCCGTCATCAGCATGGCGTAGACCGCACAGGCAAGGCCGAGCGGTACGGTGGCCATGACGATGATGGCGCTAATGAAGCTCTCGAACTGGGCAGCCAGAACGAGAAGGATGATCAGAAGCGCGAATCCGAATGTGATCGCCATGCTGGATGAGTTCTCGCCCAGCGTCGCCGCTTCGGCGAGCGGTATGATGCGATATCCTGGCGGTAGTGTCGGCGCGGCGATATCCTGCACCGTTTTATAGGCATCGCCAAGCGCGAAGTCAGGACTGAGACCCGAGGTGATGGCAACCGAACGCATCTGCTGCTCGCGGGTCAAGGCCGGTGGTACAGCGACTTCCTTCAATTGCGCAATGGTTGACATCGGAACAAAGCGCCCGTCACCGGTACGCAGAAAGACGTTTTCCAGATCGGTCGGATCGTTGATCGGATTGGTAGTCGAGACGAGTTTGACGTCGAAACTGCGATCTTCGATGTACACCGAACCAATCTTATAGCCATCGAGAACCGACTGGAGCGCCTGTGCAAGGCCAGTGATATCGATGCTCAGATCAGAGGCGCGCTCACGGTCGATTGATACGGCCAATTGCGGCTGTGTTGGTTCGTTGGTCAGGCGCGGGCGATCAAAGCGGCTATCCTTTTCCAACTCCGCGACCAGTTTCGTAGCTACCGTACCGAGCTCGGCATAACTCGTACCGACTACCGCAAATTGCAGGCCATTGCCTGCGCCGCGAATGCCGAGCGAATTGGGTTGCGCGGCGAAGACCTGAATGCCAGGAATGTTGCGAACACGCCGCGAGACATCCGCGATGATCTCCTGCTGGCTTCTCTCGCGCTCCTTCCAGGTTGCAAGGCTGAGCACCATGAAGCCGCGATTGGTGTTACCGTTCTGTCCGGCAATGGAGAACGTGTTCTGGATCTCTCCGGTGTCGCGCAAGGGCTGAATCAGGGTTTCGATCTTTCGCATCTCGTCATTGAGATATTCGAGGCTGACACCCTGCGGCGCCGTTATGCGCAGAAAGGCCGACGCGCGATCCTCCGATGGTGTGAGTTCCTGCTTGAGCAGGGAAAAGCCACCAAAGGCAGCACCCGCAAACAGCAGCGAAACCAGGACAACGATCCACGGGCCAGCAAGGCAGGCGTTAAGCATACGGCGATACAGCCAGCCGAACCACCTGCCGATGCGGCCAACCAGACCTGGAGCGTGGGTCACATCCTCATGTCTTTCTTCGTTGACACTAAGCAACCGGGAGGCGAGCATCGGACACAGAGTAAGCGCCACCACGGCCGACAGGAGCACGCAGATTGCAAGGACGAACCCGAACTCGCGGAAAAGACCGCCGGTCTGGCCAGGAAGGAATGAAAGCGGCACGAACACGGCAGCAAGCGTCACGGTTGTAGCGACAACGGCGAAGAACACTTCCTGTGTGCCAAGCACCGCGGCCGCGCGTGGACCCATGCCCTGATTGCGCCGGCGCACGATATTTTCAAGCACAACGATCGCGTCGTCGACAACGAGGCCAGTTGCAAGGACTAGGGCCAGCAGCGTCAGAATGTTGATCGAGAAACCGGCCAGATAGATGGCGGAGATAGTGCCGATCAGGGCGACCGGCATGCTGACAGCCGGGATGAGCGTTGCGCGAATGTCCCACAGGAACAGGTAGATGATCATGATGATGATCAATACGGACACGCCAAGAGCGATCTCCACCTCGTGGACTGCGCCATTGATGAAGTCGGCGTCGTCGCTTGTGACACGGATATCCACGCCCTCCGGCAAGGTTTTCTGCAGCTCCGCAACTGCCGCGCGCACGCCCTTGGAGATATCGAGCGTATTCGACTGCGCCTGGCGGATAATGCCAAGCCCAATGCCAGTCTTGCCGTTGGCACGCAGCGTCGATGTCCCGATGTCAGGGCCCATTGTCACGGTGGCCACGTCGCGGATCTTGGTCTGACCCTTGATGATGATGTTTTCGAAATCTTCGGGCGTCGTCACCGGCGCCTGTGCTCGCACAACGATGCTTTGATCATTGCTATTGAGCTGCCCGGCAGGCGTATCGAAGGCCATCGTGTTCAGCGCATTGCGGATGTCGGCGATATTCATGCCGAGGCCGGCGACTTTACCCTGATTGATGTCGATACGGAAAATCTTGCTGCGATTGCCGTTGATCTGGACGTCGGCAACGCCCGGGACAGAAGCGAGCACGTCCTCGATTTGATCCTCGACCAAAACCGTCATGTCCTCGACCGCCAACGTATCGGACGTAACGGCGAGGCGCATGACCGCGTCGGAGTTCGCATCGGCCTTGACGATGCGCGGCGGATCGGCGTCGTCCGGCAGCATATTGGAAATGCGGCTGATCGCATCGCGCATGTCGGCCGCGGCGACATTGAGATCCACATCATCGTTGAATTCGACCGTGACGCGGCTGTTGCCAAACGAAGAACTGGACGAGATGGATTTGACACCTGAGACGCGCGAAACAGCGCCTTCAATGGCGGATGTCAGCTCGCGGTCAACGGTCTCTGCCGCAGCCGACTCGAAATCCGTCGAAACGGTAACGACCGGGCGGTCGACATCGGGCAACTCTCGCACGTCGACGCCGTAATAGGCGGCAAGCCCGGCCACGACAATCAAGGCATTGAGGACCAGCGCCATGACCGGGCGGCGAATGAAGAGAGCGGTAAAATCGGCCTGGCTTTGGGACGTGTTCACCGGCTCACCCCTGTTCGCCGGCGGAGGCCAGAGGACCTGCCTTTGTATTGTTCTCGGGTGCAGGCTGACCTTGAACCTGGACAAGGCCACCCTCTCGGACCGACTGCACGCCTTCTGCCACGATCTGATCGCCCGGATCTAAGGCTGCATCCACCAGCACGGAGGCCGTGTTGCGCTGCACGATCCGCACCAGCACCCGTTCCGCCTTGTTGTCTACGATCCGCCAGACATAAGCGCCTTCAGTGCCCCACTGAATGGCAAGGGGATCAACGGTTGGGTAGGTGTCTCCGGGGAAGCCGATCGACATCTGAAATGCCATGCCTTCCCGCAACGTGTCCTTCGGATTGGTGATCTTGGCCTGAACATGCAGTGTGCGGCTGGCGGGGTCGACGCGGTTGTCGATGGCGCTGATCGCGCCGCTGAAGGTTTCTCCCGGACGGGCGATCGATGTCGCTGTCGCCGGCAGATCGATGGTGATAGCGGGCGCAAAACGTTCCGGCACCCAGAAATCGACCAGCAGGTCGGAACGATCATCGATCATTGCGACCGTGGTCGATGTCGTGATGTAATTGCCGGCGTTTATCGGCAGGATGCCGACAATGCCGCCGATTGGCGCTTTGATGGCGCGGCGATCCAGTGCAAGCTCGGCTTCCCGAACATTGAGAGCCGCATTATCGACTGCCAGTTCAGCTTCGGAAAGCTGAACTGCAGATACTGTGTTGCTCAGGCGCAGGCTTTCCGCGCGGCTAAGCTTGGTCTGCGCGTCCTTCAGTGCTACCCGCGCTTTATCGACGACGATGCTTTCGGCCTCTGAGTCAAGACGGGCAATCACATCGCCGCCTTGCACTTTGGTTCCTGAGGTCACGAAAATCTCGGTCAGGCGACCGGCTGTGAACGGAGTGACGGCAACGGAACTCTTTGCCTTGCCGGTCCCGATCGCCGTCAGCCTGTCATTGATCTTGGCTTCCCCTGCGGCACGGACGACAACCAGCGGCAGTGCCTGTCCGCCGCGCCGCTGTCCCTGACGGCCCCCGGCGGGCTCGGTGGCCGCTGTCGCATTGCGGTCGATACCAACCCTCCTGAGCAGGTCCTTGCCGCCCGGAAACAGGTACATCCAGCCAGCTCCGGCGACAGCCAGGATCACCAATGCCAAAGCGAGTTGTTTCCAGACCTTCATGCATCGCTCCAAAACGCCGGTTCCGCACACAAAGCAGAGCCAGCGTCAATATTGATTATACCTCAACGCGCGTTGCAGCGCGAACAAGTGCGTGAACTTCAGGATAAGGTGGTTTGATGCCACCGTTAATGACAATTCGGTGAGGTTACAAAGATTTAATGGAGGCGGGCGGAGGGCAAACGAGGGTCGAATTTGACGGGCACGACTGTCTCTGCTTGATGGTGCGCCTATGCCGTGCAACATGGCTGTCGGATAGTTCGCAGGGAAGCAGACAATGGCGACCAAGACCGATATTGCGCGGCGCGTGTTCAATCACACGTGGAAGCTCGATCCCATTGTCCGCAGCCTATTGGACACGGATTTCTACAAACTGCTGATGCTGCAGATGATCTGGGGTGTCTACCCGAAGGTGGATGCAACCTTTACGCTGATCAACCGCACAAGCAAGGTACGACTTGCTGAAGAAATCGACGAGCAGGAGCTCAGGGAGCAGCTCGATCATGCGCGGACGGTTCGCTTCTCCAAGAAAGAGATGATCTGGCTTGGCGGCAATACCTTCTACGGCAAGCGGCAGATCTTCGAACCCGATTTTCTCGAATGGCTGTCGAATTTCCAGTTGCCGGAGTATGAGCTGACGAGGCGCGACGGGCAGTACGAGCTGAATTTCTACGGGCCGTGGATGTATACCACCATGTGGGAAATCCCGGCGCTGACCATCATCAACGAACTGCGCTCGCGTGCGGCCATGAAAAAGATGGGGCGCTTCGAACTCGATGTACTATATGCACGCGCCAAGGCCAAGATGTGGTCGAAAGTGGAGCGACTGCGAACGCTCCCTGATATCAGGATTTCCGATTTCGGCACGCGCCGCCGTCATTCCTTCCTCTGGCAGCGCTGGTGCGTGGAAGCCCTAAAGGAAGGCATTGGCGAAGCTTTCACCGGCACGAGCAACGTGCTTATGGCGATGGACAATGATCTTGAAGCCCTCGGCACCAATGCGCACGAGTTGCCGATGGTTCTGGCCGCTTTGAGCACGACCAGAGCTGAGCTGCTGAAATCCCCTTACAAGGTGCTGCAGGACTGGAACCGCTACTATGGCGGCAACTTGTTGATCGTTCTGCCCGATTCGTTCGGCACCGCCGCATTCCTGCGCGACGCGCCTGATTGGGTAGCCGACTGGACAGGCTTCCGGCCGGACAGCGCACCGCCGATCGAAGGCGGGGAAAAAATCCTTGCCTGGTGGCAGTCGAAGGGCAAGGACCCGCGCCAGAAACTCCTGGTATTCTCCGACGGACTTGACGTCGACACAATCGAGGAGACGTACCACCACTTCAGGGGCAAGGTGCGGATGAGCTTTGGTTGGGGAACCAATCTCACGAATGATTTCGAAGATTGCGCGCCGCGTTATAATGACCAGCTCAACGCCATATCACTGGTCTGCAAGGTGAGTGAGGCGAATGGGCGGCCGGCGGTCAAGCTATCGGACAATCCGAAGAAAGCAACCGGCGACCCGGCCGAAATCAAACGTTATCTGGAGTTGTTTGGTGCCGAGGACCGCGTGGAACAGGCCGTCAAGGTCTGAACCACGCGATTGGATCATCTTAGTGCAGCATCACCGTGCGCAATTCATGTTCCTGTGCGCCGACAAGGACATTGTCGCGCTCGTCAGAGAGCACGATCGGGTCGCCATTGGCGGCAAAGAGGGCCCAGAGCTCGATGCCAGGGGTCATCGGCGGAAGCGCCGGAAAGCTGTGGGCGAGATCGTCTGTCTTGACCTTGCGCATATAGGCTACTTGTCCGGCGCCGAGACGCGCGAATTCGAGTTCGCTCAAGAGATTCTTGTGAACAGAGTTTTGCATAACAGCCTCCATGTTCGGACAATCCATTCCTAGGCCCTGTCCTGTTAGAGCTACAATCAGTCCTGTACCGCAATGTTGATGCGTTTGACCAATCGTTCGGGTTCCGGCCGGTCGAGATCGATCGACAAAAGCCCATTCTTTAAGGTGGCAACGCTGACGCGCATTCCATCGGCAAGTACGAAAATGCGCTGGAACTGACGTGCAGCAATGCCACGATGCAAGTATTCGCGTTCGCCTTCTTCGGCCTGCCTGCCGCGAATGACCAGCTGGTTGTCTTCCGTGGTGACTTCAAGATCGTCATTGCCGAATCCGGCCACCGCCAGCGTTATTCGAAGCTTCTCACAGCCGTTTTCGCCGCGAATGCGTTCGATATTGTAAGGTGGGTAGCCGTCGCCGGATTTCGCAATGCGCTCCAGCGTCTTTTCCATCGTGTCGAAACCAAGCAGCAAAGGGCTTGAAAATGGTGTCATTCGTGTCATTTGTGCAGTCCTTGAGTAAAGCGACCTAAAAGCAAAACCCGTGATCTCGTCTGATCAATGATGGCATTTCACTTCTGCCCTTTGATATGGTCGATAGAACTTCAGAGTTCAAGAGAGTGCCTGATTGAGGCCATGAGAAAGTAAGACATGACGCGTAAAATCATCATCGACACCGATCCGGGCCAGGACGATGCCCTGGCCATTCTTCTGGCCTTCGCCAGTCCGGAATTGGAAATTCTCGGCATTACCGCCGTTGCCGGCAACGTGCCGCTCGCCTTGACCGAGGTGAATGCCAGGAAGATTTGTGAACTGGCGGGACGCCCAGACGCAAAGGTTTTCGCTGGTGCCGACCGTCCTCTGATGCGCCCCCTGATCACCGCAGAACATGTACATGGCAAGACGGGCCTCGATGGTCCAGACCTGCCGGAGCCAGAAATGCCGCTGCAGAAGCAGCATGCCGTCGATTTCATTATCGAAACATTGCGTAACGAGGAATCGGGAAGTGTTACCCTCTGCGCGCTGGGGCCGCTCACCAATATTGCCCATGTGCTCATCCGCGCACCGGAATTGGCTCCGCGCATCAGCGAGATCGTCCTGATGGGCGGCGGGTTCTTCGAAGGCGGCAATATTACCCCAACGGCCGAATTCAACATCTATGTTGATCCGCAAGCCGCACAGGTGGTGCTGCAATCAGGTGTGCCCGTGGTCATCCTGCCGCTTGATGTGACCCACAAGGCTTTGACAACCGCCAAGCGCGTTGACCGTTTCCGCGCGATGGGAACGAAATCGGGTGATGCTTCGGTCGCCCTTCTCGAATTCTTCGAACGGTTCGACGAAGAAAAATATGGCCGCGACGGCGGCCCTCTGCACGACCCGAACGTCATTGCTTATGTGCTCAAGCCGGCGCTCTATGGCGGCAGATACTGCAATGTGACCGTCGATGCATCGAACGAACTGACACTGGGCATGACTATTGCCGACTGGTGGGGTGTTACCGATCGTCCGAAGAACGCCTTCTATATTCGCGACGTCGACGATGAGGGCTTCTTCGATCTTCTGTTCGAACGCGTAGCTCGGCTGCCCTAGTGGTTTTCCGAACGGAAAGAGCGCCCCGGCGTGCACTATCGCCGGGCTATCTCCTTGTTTCATCACGAAAAGTTGAGTCGGCGTAAACCATCAATCAGCAATTCCCGGACAAAACTAACCCATGAGAGTAGTGTCCGAATGACGGACAGCAGGAAACTCGGGGGTTGCTATGCTGACACGGCGTGTTGTTCTGACAGGTCTTTTCGCGGCGGTGCTGGCGCCGCAAACCGCGCTGGCAAGGCCCAGGAAGAAAGTTTTCGTCATCAATCCGGAATACCAGCCGCAGTATGTGCCGTTCGATTCTTCCTATGCTCCTGGGACGGTGGTCATCAATCCACGTGGGCGGTTCCTTTACTTGGTCGAGGACGAGTTTACGGCACGGCGCTACGGCGTTGGCGTAGGCAAAGCCGGCCGCGCCTTCCGTGGCAGTGCCAAAATCGGGCGCAAGGAAAAATGGCCGCACTGGATGCCAACCAAGAACATGATCCGGCGCCAGCCAGAAAAATATGCGCGGTACGCCGATGGCGTTGCCGGCGGAGCTCGCAATCCGCTCGGCGCACGTGCGCTTTATCTGTACCGGAACGGTCGCGACACCTATTACCGGATCCATGGGACGAACGAGCCCTGGACGATCGGGCGCGCCGTCTCAAACGGCTGCATCCGAATGATAAACGCGCACGTGGTCGACCTTTACGCTCGGGTGCCGATCGGCGCACGTGTCGTTGTCATCTAAAGCAAATTCAGGAAAAATACGAAGCGGTTTTCCGTCCGGAATTGCGCAAAAGCAAATAGCGAGAGCATTTCTGTGATTCAAAGAAAAACGAAATGCTCTCGCGCTTAGGCGGCTACGCTGTCCCGCTGGGTATCGGGAGCCAGCGTTATTTCCAGGCCGTTCAGCTCCTGGGACATGATCAGCTGGCAAGAGAGCCGGGAATTGTCCTCGACGTGAAAGGTCACGTCGAGCTGGTCGATTTCCTCGTCCTGAGGCTCGTAGAGCTTCTCCGTCCAATCCTGATCGACATAGACATGGCAGGTACCGCAGGCGCAGGCGCCGCCGCATTCGGCCTTGATGTCGAGACCCCAATCGCGGATGACCTCCATGACGCGGAACCCTTCGAGGGCTTCCAGCGTATGGCGCTTGCCGTGCTGATCGATGACGTGGATATAGAGGGATTCTGAGCTCATCCGGATGCTACCTATGCCGCCTTCAGTTTCTTCTGCAGGGAGGTGGAGGACGTCGTATACTGGAAAATGATGCGTTCGCCAGGGGCAACGATGCGTTTTGCTGCCTGCGACATGAGTGCCGCCTCGTGGAAACCGGACAGAATCAGCTTCAATTTGCCAGGATAGGTATTGATATCGCCAATAGCGAAGATGCCAGGCTCCGACGTTTCAAACTTCTCGGTGTCGACAGCGATCAGGTTCTGATCGAGATTGAGCCCCCAATCGGCAATCGGTCCGAGCTTCATCGTCAATCCAAAGAACGGCAGCAACCGACCGGCATCGAGAACTTCGTCGCCCTCAGCACCCTTGAGAATGACCTTGGATAGCTGTCCGTCGGCGCCTTCGAGGCCCACTACCTGGCCCATGCGGAACTTGACGCGGCCTTCCTTCTCCAGAGCCCACATCTTGTTGACACTATCGGGCGCGGCGCGAAATTCCGGACGGCGATGCACAAGCGTCACGGAATTCGCCACCGGTTCGAGATTGAGCGTCCAGTCGAGTGCAGAATCACCGCCGCCGACGATCACCACATCGTGGCCGCGAAAAGCTTCGATCTTGCGCACGGCATAATGAACGCTCGTACCTTCGTAAAGTTCGATTTCCGGCATGGGTGGACGCTTCGGCTGGAAGGAACCACCTCCTGCCGCAATCACGATCACCTTGGTGATGAACACTTCATCCGCATCGGTTTCGACGCGGAAGCGGCCGTCGTCAAGTTTCTCCAGCGCGGTGACCATCGTGGAAAAATGGAACTGCGGATCGAAAGGCGCGATCTGCTTCAAAAGGTTGTCAGTCAAAGCCTGACCGGTGACTTCTGGAAGGCCCGGAATGTCGTAGATTGGCTTTTCCGGATAGAGTTCGGCGCATTGGCCGCCGGGACGATCGAGAATATCGATGACATGGGCGCGCAGATCGAGCAGGCCAAGTTCAAAAACGGCAAAGAGGCCGACGGGGCCTGCGCCAACAATAACCACATCTGTTTCAATAATGTCGGACATATAGTGCTTTCCAATAGATATCGTGGATTTCAATGGGATCAGACAGCGGGTACGCGGCGCCAACTATAGGTGCCGGGCGCTGTGTGCGAGCCCCGGCCCGGTTGGTAGTAAACCGGCGTATCGTGCAAATTATGGTCAGCGAGACGGGTCAGTGTCACCGCATGGGTCACCTTCAGCGTGTCGAACCCGGTACGCAGCATATAGGCGACCTGATCGATCAGAACATCGCCTACGGCGCGCAGTTCGCCCTTGAACTGATGCTGGTTCTTCAGCATCTCGGCCTTCGAATAGGATCGGCCATCATTGAAGGCGGGGAAGTGCAGGGCGATTACCGGAATTGTGTCGAGCAAGGTCAACAGCGGATCGATGCTCTCTCCCGGAGCAACGGAAACGCCGATCTTGCGATTGGTAGCGTTGCGCACTTCCTCATCAAGACCGAGCCATACCGCCAAAGGCAAGATGATGGCCGGCGCATCGCCCGCCTCTTCCAGCGTTTCGGCTGTGATATAGGGATCCTCGCGGAAGCCTTCGCGGCTCCAGAGTTCTCCGTGAGGCTTTTCAGAAATGTCACTCATAAATTCGAATCCGTCAGAGAAATGTTACTCAGTTGATCGGTAAGGCCAGTCAGATGAATGCCGCATTCGGTCTTGTCCGTTCCAGCCCAGCGGCCGGCGCGATCATCCTCACCATCCTTGACAGGCTGGGTGCATGGCATGCAGCCGATCGATCGGTAACCTTCGGCAACCAGCGGGTGCGGCGGCAGTTCATGCGCCGCCATATAGTCCTTGAGATCGGCCGAAGTCCAGCGGGCCAGCGGATTGATGCGAACGCGCGATCCGACGGATTCGAAAACCGGCAGCGCCGTGCGGGTCGACGCCTGAAACTGCTTGCGACCCGTCATCCATGCGCGGTAGGGGGCAACGGCACGCGCCATAGGCTCGACCTTGCGAATGTAGCAGCAGCGATCCTTGTTCGTCATCGATAGCGCGCCGAACGGATCTTCATCCTTCAGGCTCTGCTTCAGAGGGTGGATGTCGTGAACATCAGTCAGCCCCAGATCACCGACAAGCTGATCGCGATAGCGCAGGGTTGCCGGGAAATGCTTGCCCGTCTCAAGGAACAATACCGGGGTTGCGCGGTCCACCTGCGCAATCATGTGCAGCAAAACCGATGACTCTGCCCCGAACGAAGAAACCACGGCGATCTCCTCGTTGAAGAGATGATCGATGGCAAGCTCGATAACATCCAACGGTTCGAGATTGCCGTAACGGGCTTGGAGCGCACGCGCTTCATCCGCTACGGTTTTCTCGTTGGTTTCAAGCAGCATTTGCAGCCTCGCTATAGAGCGCATCCTTGAACGGTGCAGCGCCCACACGCCGGTAGGTGGTAAGGAAGGTCTCTTCCTTGTCGGTTCGGATTTCGAGATAGCGATCGACGATCGTTTCGACCGCATCGACGATCTCTTCGGAGGAGAAGCCGCGGCCAGTGATGTCACCGATGGTGCAGATTTCATCACCGGAACCGCCGAGCGAAATCTGGTAGAGCTCCTCGCCCTTCTTTTCCACGCCGAGAATGCCGATATGGCCGACGTGGTGGTGACCGCAAGCGTTGATGCAGCCCGAGATCTTGATCTTGAGTTCACCAATGTCGGACTGGCGTTCTGGCTTGCCGAAGCGTTCGGAAATGCGCTGGGCAACGGGGATCGACCGGGCATTGGCAAGGGCGCAATAGTCGAGGCCGGGGCAGGCGATGATATCGGTGATCAGGCCGGCGTTCGCCGTTGCAAGGCCGTCAGTCAGCAGCAGGTCATAAACGATGCGAAGGTCGGCGATCGCCACATGCGGCAGCACGAGGTTCTGTTCATGGCTGACGCGGATCTCGTCCTGCGAGAACTTCTCGGCAATGTCGGCAACCAAATCCATCTGCGCATCGGTCGCATCACCCGGAATGCCGCCGATCGGCTTCAGCGAGATGGTTACGACGCCGTAGTCCGGATTCTTGTGCGGGGTCACATTCTGGTCGACCCAGGCGGAGAAGGCATGGTCAGCCTTGCGTGCAGCGGCGAGCTCGGACCAGCCTTCAGGCCGCACCGGCAGGCTCGGCGGAGCAAAATAGCTGTCGATGGCGTCGACATCCTTTTGCGGCAGCTTGAGATCGGTTTCCTTGAGCACCCGAAATTCCGCCTCTACCTGACGGGTCAGTTCTTCCGTTCCGGTCTCGTGCACGAGGATCTTGATGCGGGCCTTGTACTTGTTGTCGCGGCGGCCATTCAGATTGTAAACGCGCATGATTGCGGTGGTGTAGGACAGCAAATCCTCAACGGGCAGAAAATCGCGGATCTTCTTGGCAACCATCGGCGTACGGCCCTGTCCGCCGCCGACATAGACGGCAAAGCCGATTTCGCCGGTCGCGTTCTTCTTCAGATGCAGGCCGATATCGTGCACCTGGATGGCGGCGCGGTCACGCTCGGCACCGGTCACGGCGATCTTGAACTTGCGCGGCAGATAGGAGAACTCCGGATGCATCGACGACCACTGGCGCAGTATCTCCGCATAGGGGCGCGGATCGGCGACCTCGTCGGCGGCAGCACCGGCGAAATGATCGGCAGTCACGTTGCGAATGCAATTGCCAGACGTCTGCAGCGCGTGCATTTCGACGGATGCGAGTTCATCGAGAACCTTGGGCATGTCCTTCAATGCCGGCCAATTGTATTGCAGATTCTGGCGTGTGGTGAAGTGGCCATAGCCACGATCATAGTGACGGGCGATATGAGCGAGCTTGCGCATCTGGCGGCTTGAGAGCGTGCCATAGGGAATGGCGACACGCAGCATATAGGCATGCAACTGCAGGTAGACGCCGTTCATCAGCCGCAGCGGACGAAACTGGTCTTCCGTCAATTCGCCGGCAAGACGGCGCTCAACCTGATCCTTGAACTGATCAACGCGGGCCGAAACAAACGCGTGATCAAACTCATCGTAACGATACATTCTGGGGCCTTTGACTATTAAGCGGCGGTTGCTTTAGGCTTTTCAGCCTGCTTGCCGAGATCAAGACGGATGGTTGGGCCAAGCTGCCGGATGCGTTCGCGCAGGCGCAGCGGATAAAGATTGGTGCCGCGCTCTTCAACGTCGATCACATTGACATCGATCACAAGGTTCGACTTGATCGCAGCCTTTCCTGCCTCCTCGAGAGCGGTCACGGCTTCCGCGTGACGAGCGATCAGCGCGCCATCGATGTGCTCGAGCCACTCGCCATTGGCGCCGAGCCAAACAGCTTCGCCATCGGTCAGGCGGTTTGCGGTGAGAACTTTGACACTCATGATCGTGATCCTTCGCGTTCAGGCAGCATTGGTTTCAAGGTGGCGCAGCACCATCGAATTCTTGTTCTGGGCAGCTAGCGGTTCGGCCTTGTCGATAGCGGCGCCGGCGACCGCATCGCCGATGACGACCATGACCGGGCCATCAAGATCGCCGCGCTGTTCCAGAGCGGGCAAATCGTTGAGCGTCCCGTGGAACATGCGTCGCTCCGGACGCCCGGCATTTTCGATGACTGCAACGCCGGTATCGGCATGAAGGCCCGCCTGCATCAACCGCTCCGCAACGGAAGCGGCGACGCTGCGGCCCATATAGACAGCGATCGTTGCACCCGAGATGGCAAGGCGCGCCCAGTCGGGCAGCACTTCGCCGGCCATGTCATGACCTGTGGTGAAGACAAGGGAGGATGCGACACCGCGCAGGGTCAGGGGCAATTGCATGTCGGCCGCCGCTGCGAAAGCCGACGTGATGCCGGGAACGATTTCGAAGGCGATGCCCGCGTCACGCAGCGCAGCCATTTCCTCACCGGCGCGGCCATAGACCAGCGGATCACCCGACTTCAGGCGCACGACGCGCTTGCCTTCACGGCCGAGCGAAACGAGCAAATCATTGATCTCACTCTGGCTTTTGGAGTGGCAACCCTTGCGCTTGCCGACAGAAAGCCGCGTTGCGTCACGGCGGCCCATGGCGACGACCGCCTCCGGTACCAGCGCATCATAGACGATGGCATCGGCTTCCATGAGCACGCGATGCGCGCGCAGCGTCAAAAGGTCTTCGGCTCCTGGACCCGCACCCACCAGCCAGACATAACCCTTTGGCTCATCCTGGATTTCCAGAAGGTTCGTTGCGGCCCGGCGTGCACCGGTCAAATCATTGTTGTAGATGTTGCTAGCGACGTCGCCGGCAAAGAACGAACGCCAAAACAGCCGGCGCGGCAGACCCTTCTTGACCAGTTTCTCGACGACCGGCCGGTAGGCATTGGCAAGACGGGCCAGATCGCCAAGGCGCGGCGAGAAGGCCGCATCAATACGCGCGCGGATCATCTGGGTGAGAACGGGGCCGGTGCCTTCCGAGCCGATGGCGATAGCAACCGGTGCGCGGTTGACGATGGCGGGCGTGAAGAAATCGCAAAGGTCCGGCCGATCCACGACGTTGACAGGAACGCCCTGACGGCGTGCTTCAGCGGCAATCGCACTGTCCTGGTCTTCATCGCCGGTGGCGACGAAGACCAGTTTTACGTCAGTCAGATGCTTGGGAGCAAAATTTTCTGCGACGTGATCATAATTGCCGTTACGCAAAAAGTCCGCCAATTCAGGTTCAGGTTCGGCCGCGACAACGCGAATGGCTGCATTCGTCTGCGCCAGAAGCCGCACCTTGTTGAGCGCTTCTTCGCCATTGCCGACGACCACAAGCACTTCGTTCCGCACGCGGAAGAAGGCCGGAAAGACGGAAAGCTGGTTAGCATGCATGGACATGAATGAGGTCATCCCGAGGTTCAACGGGATTATCCATGATACGGCACGTGTTTATAAGGAACAGAAGTGCGCCGAACTCTGAGCAGGAGCATGGAATTTCTGAATTAACGGGGGCAAGCGGATTCTCTTTCTAAGTGCAGAAAGAGATGCACGTCTGCGGTCCGCCTCAACGCAAAGCGAGACATGCAAGGTCAGCCACGTTTGAACGACCAAATCAATACACGACTACCTTTATAGTGTTAATGAGGAAATGCAAGAGATTTCTCGCTTTGACCCAATGGACCGTCGCGAAGCCAAGATCGTTCCTGTATAGACAGCATCGTCACATCGAGAGGAGAACCATTGAATGCGCATGATCTTTGTAAATCTTCCGGTCAAGAATCTGGAAGCGTCCAAAGGATTTTTTTCCGCCCTCGGATTCAGTTTCAATCCGGATTTCTCCGACGACAAAACCGCTTGCATGATCATAGAGGAGAACATCTATGCGATGCTGCTCGTTGAGGAGCGCTTCAAGGAATTTATCAACAACGATATCAGCGACGCTACCAGGGCACAGGAAGTGCTTATTGCTTTATCGGCCGGCAGTCGTGACGAGGTCGATGACACTCTCGCCAAGGCACTTGCTTCCGGCGGCAAGGCGTGGAAGCCGATCATGGATATGGGATTCATGTATGGCTGCAGTTTCCAGGATCTAGATGGGCACGTCTGGGAAGTCATGCATATGGACATGCCTGCAGAGTAACAGAGGAAACGACCCTCCTGCGCGGAGTCAGGAGGGCAATATTCGTTGCGGCGTTTACCAGACCCCGGGCATGAGCCGGTATCGAACCGCCAGGCAATATGCGTCATAACCGTTGAGATTGGCCCTTTTGCCGTTTGCCCGCCGCGCTCATTTCATCGCCAAGAGCCGTTGATAGAGTTCGCCTTTCGGTCGCCCGGTCATGCGCGCCGCCTCCCCCGCTGCCTTCGCCGGCGGCATCTCAAGAACGAGCGCCCGCAAAAGGGTATCGATATCGTCATCCGAGCGCGGCACGTTCTCGTCCACCAGGGGCGGCCCGATCACTAGCACAACCTCACCGCGGATCCGGTCTTCGCCATCGAATTCGCTCGCAAGATCCTTGAGTGGCAAGGTAACCACGGTCTCGTAGGTTTTGGTCAGTTCGCGGCATAACGAAGCCTCGCGCTCGGGTCCGAAGACGTCGACCATATCGGCCAGTGTTGCTACAGCCCGGTTGGGCGATTCGAAAAAAACCAGTGCCGTGTCGAGCGCTTTCAGCGACTCCAGTTTCGTACGTCGTTGACCCTGCTTCGATGATAGAAAGCCGGCAAAATAAAAACTATCCTTGAACAATCCCGAAGCGGTCAGCGCTGCAAGGACAGACGATGCACCCGGAATCGGCACAACCCTGATACCCGCGGCTTTGGCTTCCGGGACCAGGCGTCCGCCCGGGTCCGAAACCAGCGGCGTGCCCGCGTCGGAGACCAAGGCGACACTCTTGCCTGCGAGCAGCGCTTCAATCAGCTTTGGGCCCGCCTGGTCTGCATTATGTTCATGATAGGCATAGGGGCGGCGCGAAATACCATAGCGGTCGAGCAGGACACGGCTGACCCGCGTATCCTCGCAGGCGATGACGTCCGCGGCCGCCAGGGTCTCGATACCGCGTATCGTCATGTCGCCAAGATTGCCGATAGGCGTCGCCACGATATAGAGCGCTGGCTCGAGCGGGCGCGCCCGGAATGAAGCGCTACCGATTTGATAGTCTCGTTCTCTGGCTTCGCCGTCAGACACGCTCGATCCCCTTCAGGCCGCGAGATCAGCAATTACAGCATTGAGCACGATCGCGCCCTCGGGTGTCGTGCGGATGCGGCTGTTGCCGATATATTCGATAAGGCCCTGTTCGGCCAACGAGATCACGCGCTTTTCCTTGACGCTGTGCCCGGTCAAACGCTCATAGCGGGCAAGGTCGATGCCCTCGAAGAGTCGCAGGCCCATGAGCAGGAATTCATCACCTTCCTGTTCGTGAGTCAGGACCTCTTCCTCGACGACACCGTGCCCCCCTGCCTCGACCCTTTGCACCCAGGTTTCGGGATGGCGTTCGGTGATCGTCACTGCTCGTGTGCCCTTTTCGATGAAGCGCCCATGCGCTCCCGGGCCGACGCCGACATATTCGCCGTAGCGCCAATAAACCAGATTGTGCTGCGACTCCGCACCGGGCACAGCATGATTGGATATCTCATAGGCTGGCAAACCGTGCTGTTCCGTCACATCCTGGGTTTCCGAGTAGAGCGCTGCCGCATGGTCGCCGTCTGGCGTCACGAGCTTGCCCGCTTTCCAGAGATTGTAAAAGGGCGTGCCTTCCTCGATGGTCAGCTGATAGAGCGACAGATGGTCGGCAGCATAGGATATCGCGCGAGCAAGTTCTTCACGCCAAGCTTCGATGGTCTGGTCCGGACGCGCATAGATCAGATCGAATGACAGCCGCGGGAATATTTCGCGGGCCAGTTTGATCGCAGCCAACGCTTCGTTGACATTGTGCATGCGGCCAAGCCTGCGCAGATCCGCATCGTTGAGCGCCTGCACCCCAAGCGAGACACGATTGACACCAGCCGCGCGATAGCCGCGAAACCGGTCCGCCTCGACGCTGGTTGGATTGGCCTCCAGCGTAATCTCGATATTGTCTGGTACATGCCAGTTGCGGGCAATTTCATTGAGAACCGACGCAACGGTCTCCGGTTGCATCAACGACGGGGTACCACCGCCGAGAAAGATGCTGGAAACCGTGCGCTGGCCGCTACGCTCGCGCATCGTGGCCATTTCTCGCGCAAAGGCGGCGGCAAAGCGCGGTTGGTCGACCTGTTCGTGCCGGACATGCGAATTGAAGTCGCAGTAAGGGCATTTGGCCATGCAGAAGGGCCAGTGGACGTATACGCCGAAGCCGGATTCGCCTTGGTCGGGGTGGATCATCCGGCGTCCAGGCAATCTCTGGCAAAGTGCTGGAATGCGCGGGCGCGGTGCGACAGCGCGTCTGTGTCGCCCGGCTTCCAGCCATGCTTCTGTTCTGCGGTCATCTCACCGAAGGTCGCATCGTAGCCCTCCGGCTTGAACACAGGATCATAGCCGAAACCGGCTGTACCGCGCGGCGGCCAGACGATCTCGCCTTCTACTTCGCCGCGATAATAATTGGCTTCGCCGTCCGGCCAGGCGAGACAGATAACGGAAACGAAACGGCCGCTGCGGTCTTTCGGTCTGATCGCGCCCTTGTCCTGCAGCGCTTTCTCCACCTTCTGCATGCCGAAAGCAAAATCGCGCTTCCCGCCGGGCAGCTCCGCCCAATTGGCGGTGTAGACACCCGGATCGCCACCCAGCGCATCGACGCATAGCCCAGAATCATCAGAGAGCGCGACGAGACCCGTCGCCTTGGCCGCTGCGAAGGCCTTGATATAGGCGTTTTGCTCAAAGGTCATGCCCGTCTCGTCGGGTTCAGGCAGGCCAAGGTCGCCCGCCGACACGACTTCGAAGCCAAACGGTCCGAGCAGATCGATCATTTCCTTGATCTTGCCCTGGTTGTGGCTGGCGACGAGCAGTTTGCCCTTTTCGAGTGTTCTCATTTCAGATTCCATAGTTCTGGTTCCGCGAATTCAATCGAGTTTCCCGAGGGATCGCGGAAATACAGTGAGTGTGCGCCATTCGGCCAATCGAATTCGCTCTCGATGGCAATACCATGCGCCTGCAGATGGGATTTCCACTCCGCAATTTCATCCCGCGTCGCGCGAAAACATACGTGACCCGGACCAGTCGCACCGTGCGAGGGTATTGGAAGGCTGCCGGCCGGACGTTCGTTGATCAAGACGGGATCAAACAGGATAAGCACACCGGAACCACAGCGGAAGAAGATCGAACGCTTTGGCGTCTCGAGAATGATCTCGAGCCCAAGAATTCCGGCGTAGAAGTCCTTTGCCGCCACCAGATCGGTTACATAGAGCGCTGTTTCCAAAATTCCCGATGGCTGCATGTTCGATCTCTAGCTGATCGCCATTTTCTGCAAGGACACCAGGCGGTTGATGCCGTTGCGCGCAAGGCTCATCAATGAAAGCAGCTCGTCCTCTGAGAAGGGTTCGCCTTCCGCAGTTCCCTGCACCTCAACGATACCACCCTTGCCAGTCATGACGAAATTGGCGTCAGTCTGAGCCGTCGAGTCCTCCTGATAGTCGAGGTCGATAACCGGAGAACCATCGGAAATTCCGCAGGAGATCGCGGCAACATGATCCTTCAGAACCTTATCGACCTTGACCATCTGCCGCGCTTCCATCCAGCTCAGGCATTCGTGTAACGCAACCCAACCGCCGGTGATCGCCGCCGTGCGTGTGCCGCCATCGGCCTGGATGACATCGCAGTCAACGGTGATCTGCACTTCGCCTAGCGCCTGCAGATCGACGACCGCACGCAGCGAGCGGGCGATCAGCCGCTGGATTTCCAGCGTTCGCCCGCCCTGCTTACCCGAGGAAGCTTCGCGGCGCATTCGATCGCCGGTCGAACGCGGCAGCATGCCATATTCTGCGGTGACCCACCCTTTACCGGTGTTGCGCATCCAGCCTGGCACCTTTTCCTCAAGGCTGGCGGTGCACAAAACGTGGGTATCGCCGAATTTGACCAGGCACGAGCCCTCGGCATGTTTGGAAACGCCGCGCTCAAAGGAAATGGCACGCATCTCGTCGGGGGCTCGTTTGGAAGGACGCATTGAAATACCTCTTTGAAAAATACGTTGTCCGGCCTTTTAGAGCAAAGGGCATGCGAAGCAAAGGCTTTGATGATTGGCCAGACAATGCTTATATCAGGTCCATTGCGAACAGAAGTACGAGGTACGATGAACAGGGCCGTGGTTCCGGAAACATTGCAGTCGCTCGACCAGCGGTCGCGCGATATTTTCCGGCGCATTGTCGAGAGTTATCTCGGCGATGGCGAGCCGGTGGGATCGCGTAACCTGTCACGCATCCTGCCCGTATCGCTGTCGCCTGCGACCATCCGCAATGTGATGAGCGATCTTGAACATCTCGGGCTGGTCTATGCTCCGCATATCTCTGCGGGGCGCTTACCGACGCAGCTTGGCCTGCGCTTCTTCGTTGATGCCTTCATGGAGGTTGGTGACCTGTCCTCGGCAGAGCGCAACACGATCGAGGCGCAAGTCCGCGCGGCCGACGAAACCCATTCACCCGAGAGTGTTTTGACGCAGGCAAGCCAGATCCTGTCCGGCATGTCGCGTGGGGCCGGTCTTGTTCTTGCTGCCAAGGCCGAAGGTGCACTGAAGCACATTGAATTCGTCCGGCTTGAACCGACCAAAGCACTAGCGGTGCTTGTTACCCAAAGCGGCGACATTGAGAATCGGGTGATAGACCTTCCGGTCGGCGTCACACCATCTCAACTCATCGAAGCATCGAATTTCCTCAACGCACATATTCAGGGACGGACCATCACCGAAGCGCGGCAGGAAATCGCCCGGCTCAAGGAAGAAACCCAACAGGCACTCGACGCTTTGTCGCAGCATCTGGTCGAACAGGGCCTCGCCATCTGGGGCGGAGCCGGTGGCGGGCAGCCCGCGCGACTGATCGTCCGCGGGCGCGGCAATCTGCTCGAGCAGGTCAGCGCCGAAGCCGATCTTGAACGCCTGCGCCATCTCTTCGACGACCTCGAAACCAAGGAGGGCACGCTGCAATTGCTCGATCTGGCTGAAGCGGGACCCGGTGTGCGCATTTTCATTGGCTCCGAGAACAAGCTGTTTTCGCTGTCCGGATCCTCGCTGGTCATTGCACCTTATCGGGATACGGAGCAGCGGGTCATCGGTGCGCTTGGCGTCATCGGGCCGACGCGGCTCAACTATGCGCGCATCGTACCGATGGTGGATTATACGGCCCAACTTGTGTCGCGCCTTCTGAGATAGTCATTTGCACTTGATTTTTATGGCCTAAACCTCGATATCCAGCGCAACTTACGAATAGTGAACGGACAGGATACATGGCTGACGAAAAGAAAAATCACGACACTCCCGATCTCGACCAGCGCGACCTGAAGAATCCGCGCGATCGCGATGCGCTGAAGCGCGCTGCCGATGATTTTCTGAAATCGCGCAAGGCCGAAGAGTATGCCAGCGCCCAGGAAGACGAAGTTGAGGCCAACGCCCAAAATTGGGCCGAGCTCGACAGGTTGCGCGCCGAGAACGGCGACCTGAAGGACCAATTGCTCAGGGTAGTTGCCGACATGGAAAACCTGCGCAAGCGCACCGCGCGCGATGTTCACGATGCGCGTGCCTATTCGGTCGCCAATTTCGCTCGCGACATGCTTTCGGTATCCGACAATCTAAAGCGCGCACTGGAAGCCATTCCCGCCGAAGCGCTGACCAATGGCGATACAGGGTTGAAGAGCCTTGTCGACGGCGTCGAGATGACCGAGCGGGCCATGATGGTGGCCATGGAACGGCATGGCGTCAAAAAGATCGAGCCACAAGGCCAGAAGTTCGATCCGAACTTCCATCAGGCGATGTTCGAAATTCCGAATGCGGACGTGCCGCATAACACCGTCCTGCAGGTAGCGCAGGCTGGCTTCGTTATTGGCGACCGCATGTTGCGGCCGGCGCTTGTCGGCGTATCCAAGGGCGGCCCCAAGCAGGCGGCGGGCGAAAGCCAACCAGAACCGGGCCCGATCAATCCCCAGGCGGAAAAAGACGCCTGATCTCAACGAATTGTCTTCCATTAGAGCCGCGTTTCATCCATGAAATGCGGCTCTTTTCAATTGCAACGATCATGCACTATCGTGGTGAGAATAACGGCGAAGGGGAATTGCCGATGACCACGATCCAGCTGTTCAACTATGCCGGTATTTTCGTATTTGCTGCAACGGGCGCCTTGGCAGCCTCGCGTCGCCAGCTCGATATCATTGCCTTCATTTTTCTTGCGGCTGTTACCGGCATCGGCGGCGGTACGCTGCGCGATCTCATCCTCGGCGTGCCGGTGTTCTGGGTCAAGGATCCCGACTATCTGCTCGTCTGCGCTGCCGCCGCAGTCGTCGTCTATTTCTCCGCCAACCTGGTTGAATCGCGCTATCGCGTATTGCTGTGGCTCGATGCCGTCGGCCTCGCCGCCTATAGCGTCATGGGTGCAGCCAAGAGCCTGGCCTTGGGTTTTGATTCAAGCATCGCCGTCGTCACGGGCGTCATGACTGCGACCTTCGGCGGAATATTGCGCGACATCATTTCCGGCGAGCCATCGGTGCTCATGCGGCGCGAAATCTATGTAACGGCCGCCCTTGCGGGATCGATCGTCTACATCATCCTGCATGCCCTTTCCGCCGGGCTGGAGCTGTCGGCCCTTGCCGCAGCCCTCACTGCCTTTGCGGTACGCGGCGGCGCACTCTATTTCGGCTGGGCATTGCCGACATATCACAAGCCCGGCCGCACGACCGAGGAACTTGAGCGCGACGGCTTTATCCGGTCAGAGTAAGCCTGCCTGCTCGGCGGCAAGTTTCAAATTGAGCTGCGGGCGTGGGCCGATCTGCTGTATAACCAGGCCTGCTGTCAGCGAGCCAAGGCGGGCGCAATCGTTCAAGGTGCGGCCAGTCGTATACCCGAACAGGAACCCGGCGGCGTAAAGGTCGCCAGCGCCCGTGGTGTCCACAAGTTCGGCGATCTCGATTGCCGGAACCGCAACGGTTTCGTCGCCAGAAACGACGACGGAGCCTTTTTCAGAACGCGTGACAGCAGCAAGCTTGCAATCCTTGCGGATCAGCTCAAGGCCCTTTTCGAAATCGTGCGTCTGGTAGAGCGATTTCAGTTCAGCTTCATTGGCAAAGACGATATCGACTGTGCCGGAGCGCATCAGATCAAGGAATTCTTCCCGGTAGCGATCAACGCAGAACGGATCGGACAAGGTCATCGACACTTCGCGCTTGTGCTCATGGGCAATCTTCGCCGAGAGGCGGATCGCTTCCTTGGCCCGCGGCGGATCCCAGAGGTAGCCTTCGAAATAGGTCACCTTGGCTTCAGAAACCTTGGAGCTTTCGACGTCTTCGGGTCCAAGCTCGATGCAGGCACCGAGATACGTATTCATCGAGCGTTCGCCATCTGGCGTCACGAAGATCATCGAGCGAGCCGTGGGTGGCGGCGCATTCAGCACGCGCGTGTCGAATGCAACGCCCTGTGAACGGATATCATGGGTGAAGACATGACCAAGCTGATCGTCGGCAACCTTGCCGAAATATGCGGCACGCCCACCAAGGCTGGCTATACCTGCCGCGGTATTGCCGGCACTTCCGCCTGAAGCTTCGATCGCGGGGCCCATGCGCTCGTAGAGGAACTCTGCACGATCGGCATCGATCAGGTTCATTGCGTTCTTGATGATGCCGTTCTTGACGATGAAATCGTCATCGGTTCGGGCAATGATATCGACAATGGCGTTGCCGATGCAAAGCACGTCATAGCTGGACATGAAAACTCCGGAATTGGGCTGCCGGTTGGCGGTTGTCATTTTGCCCCTGCTCTAGAGCAAAGGCGGGCAATTGACCACCCCTTCTTTCACGTCTTGTCTTGTCTGCGTGGAAAGACGCCCCTATGTCGGGTTTCGATACCCACGGAAGCGAGTTAACAAATGATCGTAGAAAGTGCCCGTGCAGCCGCCAGTCATCTGTTCCGTCCCGAGTTCCGCGCCGTCCTGTGGAAATCGCTTGGACTGACCCTGCTCCTGCTTATCGGCATATGGTTCGGCTTGCGTGAAGTGTTCGAACTTCTGGCCTGGCCATTTTTCGATCAGATGATGCCGGACCTGCCCTCCTGGACCGGCTGGATCGGACTCATCGCCGGCATCCTTGCCAGTGTGGGCCTTGCGCTCGGCCTTGCCCTGTTGATTGCGCCGGTCACGGCAATCGTTGCCGGTCTGTTCCTCGACGACGTGGCTGAGATCGTGGAAAAGGCGGACTATCCCCTTGATCCGAAGGGCAAACCCCTTCCCGCAATACGATCGTTCGTCCTGTCCGTTAAATTCATGGGTGTTGTCATAGTCGGCAATATCGTCGCACTGCTCATGCTCCTGATCCCCGCCGTCAATATTATCGCCTTCTTCGTCGTCAATGGCTATCTGCTCGGGCGCGAGTTCTTCGAGTTCGCCGCAATGCGCTTTCGCCCGGAAATGGAGGCAAAGGCGCTCCGTTCGAAACATTCGACGACGGTATTTCTTGCTGGCCTGATTATTGCCGCCTTCATGGCAATCCCAATCCTCAACCTGCTGACGCCGCTCTTTGCCGCTGCCATGATGGTCCATCTGCACAAGGCCGTGACGCGCGCCGAACCACCGGCGGCGGTCTAGAAAACTTGGGGCGGTAGAGGGACCAGCGGCGCCGGAATCTCCGATGTTTTTTCTGCCGCCTTGCAGATATCGGCAATAACGCAGGCGGGGCAATCCGGTTTACGGGCCTTACAGATGTATCGCCCATGCAGGATCAGCCAATGATGGGCGTGGTAGAGATACTCTGACGGAACGATCTTCATCAGCCTGGCTTCCACCTCTTCCGGTGTCTTGCCAGGGGCGAGCCCCAGCCGGTTGCCAATGCGGAAAATGTGCGTGTCGACAGCCATGGTCGATTGTCCAAACGCCATGCTGAGCACGACATTGGCCGTCTTGCGGCCTACACCGGGCAACTTGACCAACTCGTCGCGATCGGGCGGAACCACGCTGCCATATTGATCGATCAGGGCCTCGGACAAGGCGATCACATTCTTCGCCTTGTTGCGCCAGAGCCCGATGGTGCGGATGTAGTCACCAACCTTGGCCTCACCCATAGCCAGCATCTTTTCCGGCGTGTCCGCGGCTTTGAACAACGCCCGGGTTGCCTTGTTGACACCCACGTCGGTTGCCTGCGCCGACAGCACCACAGCGACCAGCAGCGTAAAGGGATTAACGTGCTCAAGTTCGCCCTTCGGTTCAGGACGCTGGATGGAGAATCGACGGAAGATTTCGTAGATTTCCGCGGCAGTATAGCGGATCCCGGGAACGTTGCGGACCTTGGCAGGCTTGGCAAGGCTCGCATCGATCGGGTCAATTTTGCGCTTGGGATTTTCCATTTGCCTTCTATACTTAATTGCCATGAGTCAAACAATGAACCCGATCGACCCGGCGGCCATGAACGAGGAAGAAATCTTCCGCGCACTTCTCGTGCCACACCGGTCGCTTGGCAAGACGGGTTTCCTCATCCTCATGGGCACGTTTGGGGTAAGCAGCTTTTTTACCGGCCTGTTTTTCCTGTCGCTCGGCGCCTGGCCGGTTTTCGGCTTTTTTGGCCTCGACGTTCTGATTATCTACATCGCGTTTCGAATGAACTACGCCTCAGGAAAGGTCCATGAGGAGGTGAGCATCTCGCGCATTGCGCTGCAGATCCGCCAGGTTGCCCCGTCTGGCCGTTTAAAGCTGCATGAATTCAATCCGTTCTGGGCGCGATTCAGTGTCGCCCGCCATGCGGAGATCGGCATTACCTCGATGAAGATCGAGGGGCAGGGCAAGATCGTGACAATCGGCTCGTTTCTCAATCCTGACGACCGCGAAAGCTTCGCCTCTGCATTCCAGGTTGCGCTTGCGACGGCCAAAGGCCGCTGATCCTCTTGTGCAAGAATCGGGTGGCAGATCAGACACCGGAATGTTCATATAGCCTCAATAGAGAGGTAAAGCTCATGACACCACAAGCCATACTCCAGAAAGACATCACCCCTACTGGCGACGATTATGCCATCGTCAGCCATATCATCGAGCGTATCAGCAAGGACTATCGCGACCAGCCATCGCTTGAGACATTGGCCCAAGATACCGGTCTGTCTCCGACCGCGCTGCAGAAATTGTTCACGCGCTGGGCCGGTCTTTCACCCAAAGGCTTTCTGCAGGCGGTGACCATTGACCATGCACGCCGTCTTCTCGACGAGGGCATGCCGCTCCTGGAAACAGCTTATGAGACGGGACTGTCCGGTCCAAGCCGCCTGCACGACCTGTTCGTCACCCATGAGGGCATGTCACCGGGCGATTACAAGACTCGTGGCGCCGGCCTCACCATCCGCTACGGCTTTCTCATCTCGCCATTCGGTCTCGCTCTGATTATGGTCACGGACCGCGGGCTGGCGGGTCTTGCCTTCGCCGATCCGGGCAAGGAACACGAGGCGCTGGCCGACATGACATCACGCTGGCCGAATGCCACCTATGTCGAAGATATCGCCGCAACCGCTCCCTATGCGGCACGCATCTTCAACCCGGCAGAGTGGCGTGCCGACCGTCCGCTCAAAGTAGTAACAATAGGCACGGACTTCCAACTGCGCGTCTGGGAGGCCCTGCTCAAGATCCCGATGGGCAAATGTGTAGCTTATTCGGACATCGCCGCGGAGATCGGATCACCCACTGCATCACGCGCAGTTGGCGCCGCAGTTGGTGCCAATCCGGTCTCGTTTGTCGTGCCCTGCCATCGCGCCGTCGGCAAGTCGGGCGCGCTGACCGGATACCACTGGGGCCTGACCCGCAAACGCGCCATCCTCGGATGGGAAGCTGGTCAACTGAGTGCGGATTCCGCAATGGGCCAGACGGGTTGAATTCGAATTTGCATCCTCCCAAGCAAAAAGCCCGGCATTTTGCCGGGCTTTTTGCTATTGGCTTAACGGAGTGTTGAGACGACGTCAGCGGAAATGCGCAGCTCACGCAAGGGGCGGACGACCGCTGTCGTTTCGCTGTAGATCGGATGCGCTTTGTAGGCTGCCAGCGCCTCGGCATCCTTGAATTCCCCGTAGACAACCACATCTATTTCACCGGATATCGGATCCGTTTTGGTGTTCGTCATCACTTCGAAGACGTCTGAATGAGGAATTTCGCCCAGGCGTCTCAGGCCGGCGGCAATCGCCTCGACATCTGCCGGATTACGGGCGCTAAAGAACACAATATGGCGGATCACTGTCTGATTTCCTGCTGCATTGACTGCGCGGGACTTTTCATATTCGGACGGCTGCCGTCAATAGATGCGCTGTCGCAGTCTGCCCTTGGCAATTGCAGACAAGGTGGGCTAAACGTCTGGTGCTCGATGGGCAACACGAATAAATTGAGGTATGGATGACCGATCGTGGTCAAAAAAATCGACCAGATCCCGACAAGTTGCTCGAGCTGGCTACGCGCGAAACACGCGGTAAGCTGACTGTATTCCTCGGAGCGGCGCCCGGCGTCGGCAAGACTTATGCAATGCTCCTGCGGGCCCGCCGGCTCAAGGATGACGGCGAGGACATCGTTATTGGCCTGGCCGAGACCCATGGCCGTGCCGAGACCGCGCAATTGCTGGAAGGCCTTGAGATCTTACCGCGCAAACAGGTCGGTTATCGCGAGCGGCAACTGGAGGAATTCGACCTCGACGCCGCGATCGTCCGCAAACCGAAAATTCTAGTCGTTGATGAACTTGCGCATACCAATGCTCCAAGAAGTCGCCACCCGAAGCGGTATCAGGATATAGAAGAATTGCTTTGGCTGGGCGTCGACGTGTGGACTACGATGAACGTCCAGCATCTGGAAAGCCTGAACGATCTGGTGACAAAGATCACCGGCGTGACCGTGCGCGAGATCGTGCCCGACACGGTCCTTAAGCGAGCGGACGAAGTCCTGCTCGTCGACCTGCCCCCCGCGGAACTGATCGAACGTTTGAAGGAGGGCAAGGTCTATCTGCCCGGCAATGCCGAGCGAGCAGCCGAGGGTTTCTTCAAACCGGCAAACCTGACTGCCCTGCGTGAACTGGCACTGCGGCGCACGGCCGACCGAGTCGATGATCAGATGATCGACCTCTTGCGTCAGAACGCTATCGAAGGTCCATGGGCGACCGGCGAACGCCTTCTGGTTTGTGTCGGGCCCGATAGTCTGTCCGACAAGGTTGTGCGTACGGCGAGCCGGCTGGCTTCCGGACTCAACGCGCGCTGGCTGGTTGTTTCGCTTACCCAGACGAACGACGCGGGAACCGAGACGACCAAACGCATCGATGAACTGCTCGACCTCGCCGAACGCCTTGGCGCCGAAACGCGTCGTGTCATCGCACAGGATTTTGTCGAAGAGATATTCCGCATCGCCCGGCGAGAAAACGTCACTCAGATTGTTGTCGGTCGCCCCAAATCGCGACGATTTGCCAATCCCTTCCGGCGTTCATTGCCTGACGAGATTATCAAACGCTTCACCGACATAGGCGTGCATATCGTCACTGGGGAAGAACAGGGCACACCCTATCAGCCACCGTCGCTGCGCAAGCGCACCCGGCTTGAGCTTGCAACAGCGATCGCAGTGCCTGTCGCTGCAACGGGCATAGCAACATTGCTTGGCCTTGGCGCTAGCACGATCGTCCATCCGCAGAATCTCTCAATGCTGTTCCTCGTAGCCGTCATTCTCTCGGCCATGTACAGCGGACGGCTTGCCGCGGTGATTGCAGCAGGGCTTTCCTTCGCTTTTTACAACTTCTTCTTTCTCGAACCGCTGCACGACCTCAGCATTGCCAAACCACACCAGCTGTTTTCCCTTGTCGTCTTCCTCACCGTTGCGCTGATGATCGGCGATCTCGCCGGACGCCTTCGCGATCAGGTTGCCCGTTCACGCAATCAGGCAAAGAATACGCAGGCGCTCTACGAATTCTCGCGCAAGTTGTCGGGGACCGCCCGGCTCGACGATGTGCTGTTTTCGACCGCGACCCATCTGCATTCGACCTTTGGCACCGGCGTCGCCATCCTGTTGCCCAATGATGGCGACCTTGCGATACAGACGATCTGGCCACCGGATCTGACGCTTGATGGCACGGATATGACCGCCGTTCGTTGGGCTTTCGAAAAGAATGAGCAAGCGGGCCATGACACGGCGACATTGCCCCTGATCGATTGGCAATTTCTTCCCATCCACACCTCACATGGAGTTGCTGGGGTGCTGGGCCTGTCAATGCAGGATCATGACGCCTTCACCGAGCATGAAGACCGGATGCTGACGGCAATTCTTGACCAGACAGCCATCGCCATTGATCGCGCGCAGCTCGTCCGCGAAAACGCCCAGACCACTGCCCTGCAGGAAAGCGAAAAGCTACACACTGCGCTGTTTTCCTCGCTTTCACATGATTTGAAGACACCGCTCGCGTCCATCACCGGCGCCGTCACCACCTTGCGTCAACTCGGCGACCGTATCAAACCAGATGGCCGCGACGATCTCCTGTTGTCCATCGAGGAAGAGGCCGGGCGCCTCACACGGTTCGTTGCCAACCTTTTTGACATGACACGCATCGAGGCGGGTACGCTCAAAGTCAGGAGTATACCGGTTGACGTGGCCGATGCGATTGCCTCATCAATCGAGCGAATGAAGAAGCAGAAGCCGGAAATTGCCATCGAGATCAGCATCGCTCCCGATCTTCCTGCAGTGAGCGGTGACCCTTCCCTGTTGGGTCAGGTATTGTTCAATCTACTCGACAATGCCGCCAAATATGCCGGTGAGGGGCCCATCGCCGTCTACGCCAGGCAGGAGGATTCGGAAGTGTCCATCAGCGTCACCGACCAGGGCAAAGGCATTCCGCCCAAGGATCTCGACAAGATTTTCGACAAATTCTACCGGCGCGCGAAGGGTGACGGCCGGGCGCCGGGAACAGGCCTCGGTCTATCGATAGCCCGCGGCTTTGTGGAATCCATGGGCGGAACTATCAAGGCGGAAAGCCCTGCCATTCGCAAGCGCGGAACGCGGTTCATCGTCCGGCTTCCTGTCGCCAATCCTGAGAACGAGGCAACCGCAGCATGAACCAGCATCGTATTCTCATCGTTGACGATGAACCGCAGATACAGCGCTTCCTCAAGCCGGCGCTGACCGCCTCTGACTATGAAGTCCTCCTCGCTTCCACCGCCGCTGAGGCTGAGAAACTGATTGCCACAAGTGCGCCGGATCTCGTGATCCTCGATCTTGGCCTTCCCGACAAGGATGGCAAGGAAGTCATCGAGACCGTCCGGGCATTTTCCGATGTGCCAATCATCGTTCTGTCGGCCCGGGATCGCGAAACAGAAAAGATCGCCTCTCTGGATCTTGGCGCCAATGACTACGTCGAAAAGCCTTTTGGCATTGGCGAATTGCTGGCGCGCGTTCGCACAGCGTTGCGCCAGAAGGCGGCCGGCACCAGCGTGCCATCACGTTTCGAGGCAAATGGGCTGGTCGTCGACATGGCCAAGCGTATTGTCACCCGAAATGGTGAAGAGGTGCACCTGACGCGCAAGGAATATCAGTTGCTCGTGCACCTGGTGCTGCATGCGGGCATGGTGGTAACGCATCGCCAGCTCCTCGCGTCGGTCTGGGGTGGAGCGCACGTCGAAGATTTGCAATATCTGCGTGTCTTCGTCGGTCAATTGCGCGCGAAAATTGAGGACGACGCGAACAATCCTCAATTCATCCGCACGGAGCCCGGTGTCGGATATCGCTTCATCGCGGAGTGATGGCCAAAGTCGCAACTGGCTGTCATGATGCCGGGCGCCAAGCGATCTTTGATCCCGCACGCAGATACCAAATTCCCGCGCCGGCGATCAGAAGGGCGAACCCGCTGAACACCGATCTTACGTGATTCCAAACTTGCCATGGACCGGAATAGTCGCGCCATATTCGCTCGGCCTCAAGCGGGTCGGAGGGAGGGGTTATGGCAGCAAGTGCCTCGTTCATTGGAACGTTCACGAAGAGTGTCGGCAGGAATGCCCCGCCGACATAGACAATGGCGGCCATCAGGAATAGGCCCGCAGATGCGCGACGCCGGACTGCAAAAGCCAAGAGGCCCGACAGGAAAAGCGCAATCGGTGTACCAAAAAAAGCGGGCGCGAAGACAGCGTTTCGCACTGTCGCGTTGATTCCCTGCATGGCCGGAATTGCAACCGTTGGTTCGACATAATCAAGACCGCGCATGACAGATGCCGAGTAGGCGTAGAAAAACCCGAAAATTGCACCGCATAGAATCAACGAGATTGCTGCACAGATGTAAACGATACTATTCCTGTACATTGCGAAGCCTCCCCGGCTGTTAGTGCGTTACCCCATCGTCGAATTGAAGGCGCCGCCGTCGAGCAGAAGGTTCTGGCCGACAATGAAGCCGGAATACTGACTGCACAGGAAAGCCGCCGCCGCACCGAATTCTTCCGCAGTACCATAGCGGCCGGTGGGATTTTTCGCATGGGCTTCAGCGCGGGCCGCTTCGATAGAGATGCCTTTCTCCTTGGCGGTTCGTTCAATGAAGCCCTTGGTGCGGTCCGTATCGTGCGACCCTGGCAGGAGGCTGTTGATGATAACACCGTGCTTGGCCACTTGACGCGCCGTTCCGGCGACAAAACCCGTGAGCCCGCTGCGAGCCGCGTTGGAAAGTCCGAGTTGCGCGATCGGAGCCTTGACCGAACCCGAGGTGATGTTAACCACCCGTCCCCATTTGCGCTCGATCATGCCGGGCAGGATGGAGTTCATCAGAAGGATGGGCGTCAGCATGTTATTGTTGATCGCCTTCAGCCATTCTTCCTCGCCCCAATCAGACCATAGGCCGGCAGGCGGCCCACCGGCATTATTAATCAGGATGTCGGGCTGCGGCTCGGCCTTGAGAAGCGCCTTGCGGCCAGCCTCCGTCGTCACATCCTCAGCGACGATCTGCACCTTCACGCCGTACTTGCCGGCAATTTCGTTCGCGGTCGCGCGCAAGGTCGCTTCGGTACGCGCATTCAACGTCAGGTCCACACCGGCTTCCGCTAGCTTTTCCGCAACGCCGCGACCAAGACCTTTCGAACTTGCGCAAACGATCGCTCGTTTTCCCTTGATGCCTAGGTCCATGATGTCCTCGCCGAATGATTTGCCGGGCTCTCTTATCGACAATTCTGTCCCACTTTGACAAGCTCCGAAAATCAAGCAACGGAACAAATACGGGACATGTAAGACAATGACGACATTTGGCGCGACAGTTCTGTGGACTCGACCAGAAGGAGCGATCTTCACTGACAACAAATACAGCAGGGCTCACATCTGGCAGTTCGACGGCGGCGCGGAAGTGCCTGCCTCCTCGTCGCCGCATATAGTTCGGCTGCCCTTTTCCGCGCCTGAGAATGTCGACCCGGAGGAGGCCTATGTCGCCTCGATTTCAAGCTGCCACATGCTGTTCTTTCTGGCAAATGCGGCGAAAGCAGGTTTCGTGATCAACCAATATCGCGACGCAGCGGAAGGGGAACTTGCCAAGAATGACAAGGGAAAGCTCTATGTCAGTCGCGTCACGCTGCGGCCACATGTAACCTATGCAGGGGCGGCGCCGGACCGCGCGGCCGAAGCGCATTTGCACCATGAGGCGCATGAGCAGTGCTTCATCGCCAATTCGGTTCTCACCCTTATCGAGGTGGAGCCGGTTTGAAAATACGGAGGAAACACCATGTCGGAACTAAAGCTCAGCGATGCGATCAACACGACATGCCCCTGGTCGGGCGACCCCATCAAAGAGGATAGCCTGACGCTCTACAAGGGTGCCGTCGTCGGCTTCTGCAACCCCGGTTGCCGCGACAAATTCGAGAAAGCAACCAATCACTTCGAGGCCGCACTCGCTCGCGTTGCGCCGGTGGGCATTTAGCGTCAGGACCTTAGGCATTTTTCGCGCAATCCGAGCGTCACACGCAATTCGATTGACATTTTGTCGGGATCACGATACTTAAGCATATGCTTAACCAAGTGACTCCACTCGATCTCATGTTTCAGGCTCTCGCGGATCCATCGCGACGCATCATGGTGGAGCGGCTGAGCCGCGGACCTGCATCGGTCAGCGAGCTCGCGAAGCCGCTGACCATGTCGCTTCCGGCGGTTGTGCAGCACCTGCAGGTTCTCGAGGCGAGCGGCTTGGTTCGTTCGGAGAAGGTTGGACGCGTTCGCACCTGCCATATTGACTGGGCAGCGCTACAGACGGCCGAAGATTGGATATTGGACCGGCGCAAGAATTGGGAGCGTCGCCTTGACAGGCTGGGCGACTTTCTCGCCGAACAGGAAAAGGGATAGATCAATGACCAAACGATCCGTGAAGCACGACACATTCGTCATCGAACGCAGCTATTCGGCAGCCCCTGCGCGTGTCTTCTTTGCGTTGAGCAACAAGGAGGCAAAATCCAAGTGGTTTGTCGGCCCCGATGAGTGGGGGCAGGAGAGATACGAGATGGATTTCCGCGTCGGTGGCCGCGAGATCAACAGCGGCGGCCCGAAAGGCGGTCCGGTACATACCTTTCAGGCGTTTTATCAGGATATCGTACCGGATCAGCGCATCGTCTACAGCTACGACATGCACCTCGATCACAAGCGCATTTCTGTCTCATTGGCCACGATCGAACTGAAACCGGAGGGCACTGGCACAAAGCTCATTCTCACCGAGCAGGGGGCGTATCTGGACGATTTCGACGAGCCATCGATGCGCAGACAGGGTACCGAAGATCTGCTCGACGCTTTGGATGCGTCCCTGACGTTGGACGCCCGAGTTGACGCATGAGGAGCGCCACGGGTTCAGACGCCCTCGCCTGAGCCCGTGACCACTGTTTCCGCCGGGTCTTTGAGGCGGCCCTGACGCTTCAGCTGTTGTTCGCGGAAGAGAATGAAAAGGCCCGAGGCGATGATAAAGCCCGCGCCGACCAGCATTGTCACACGCGGTACGTCGCCAAAGACCAGCCAGCCGAACAGGATCGCCCACAACAGCAACGTATATTGCAGCGGTGCCACGGTTGCGGCATCGGCAAGTTTCAGTGCCCTGTTGACCAGCACATGAGCGAGCATGGCGACGACGCCAAGCAACCCCAGCAACAGAAAATCACGCAGGCTCACCGGGGTCCATTCGAAGCACACCCAGGCCAGCCCAGCAATCCCGGCCCCGACAATTTGCCAGAACACCAAAGTCGTATCCGGTGTGCTGCGCAGGGTTCGGCCAAGCAGCAGCATGGCCGCGAATGTCATGCTGCCGAGAATAGATATGAGTGCTTGCGATGTCAGGGCCTGTGACGACGGTTCGAGCGCAATGACCACTCCGATGAAGCCGACGATGATCGCGCTCCAGCGCCTCCAGCCAACCGGTTCCTTCAGCACCAAAGGCGAAATCGCCGCCACATAGATCGGCACTGCCAGCCAGTAGGTCATGACATCGGCAAGCGGCAAATAGGAAACGGCAAAATAGAAGGCGAAGACTTCCGCGGTGGACATGAAGACACGTGCGGCTTGCATAGCAGGACGCTCCACCCGAACCAGCTTCCTTGCTCCGCCAAACCACAGAAACGGCGCAAGAACGATCAGGGCCGCGACACTGCGGATGAAAACCACCTGCCCGACGGAATAGGTCGAAACGAGCCACTTGCCCATGACGTCATTCAACGAGAACATCAGCATTCCGAGCAGCATCAGCAGCACACCACGACGGGCGGCAGAGGGTACGGATGCACTGAAGGTGGATACTGGAGCGGTGGACATGGTGCGTTTCCTGAGACGGGATGTTTTCTGATTGCTTTGTGCTATTTTCGACCGCCAATCCAGCCGAAAACCATCAGACTCCGCAACAGGCGGCGTTTTGCTGCAGTCGCAATGCTGTCGCTTGCTGCCACACAAGTCATTTTGCCCGCCAGGATGGCATTTCTACTTTGCAGAACCGGTGGCATTTGCTCCCTGGCTGCAACATTTGCGGTGCGGATCGGGTTCTATTTCACGTGGCTGTTACAGATCCATAGTACTTCACGGTAACGACGTGACAGGGATGGAGTGTGAAATGTCCTCAAGCCGCAATTTGGCGACCATGATTGCAGCCTTCATCGTGGCTGTTAACTCTCCGGCCTACGCGCAAACCGCTGATACCGGCCGCACGATTAGTGAGACTGTGAAGACTTTGGACCGCGGCGCTGTCTGGAAACCCGTCGCGCAAATCCCATTGTCCTTTCCGACGTTCCATCCGCAGGGAATGGTGAAGATCGGCGACTTCTTCTACGTCTCTTCAGTGGAGATCACCACGCCCACCAGGAAATTCGACAAGCCGGAGGGCGGTTACGATCGCGATACGGGAGAGGGAAAAGGCCACCTGTTCAAGATCGACGCAAAGGGCAATCTTATCGCGGACGTTCTGCTCGGCGAGGGCTCGATCTATCATCCGGGCGGTATCGATTTCGACGGAGAAGCGATTTTTGTCCCGGTTGCCGAATACAGGCCGAACAGCGCGGCCATTGTCTACCGGGTTGATCCTGCGACGATGAAGTCAAAGGAAGTCTTTCGCTACAAGGATCATCTTGGCGGCCTGGTCCACGATAAGGAAAAAAAGACTTTGAATGCCGTCAGCTGGGGATCGCGGCGCTTGTACACCTTTGCACTTGACGAAAACGGCCATGTGGCCAACGCCGATGCTGACCGGGGACAGTTAGCCAAGCTCAACTCGTCCCACTATATCGATTATCAGGACTGTAAGTATCTTGGCCAAAGCGAAATGCTGTGCGGAGGCCTGACCAATTACCAGCCCAAGAAGGATGGTCCCAAATTGGCGTTGGGTGGTCTTGAAGTTGTTAATCTCGTCAGCAATCAGCCCGTCTATCAGATTCCGGTGCAGCTCTGGACAGACACAGGGCTTCCCATGACACAAAATCCCTTCTGGATCGAACCGACAGACACTGGTCTCATGGCTTATTTCGCGCCTGAAGACGATAAATCGACCATCTATGTCTACGAAGTACAGGGAAAATAACGCGAACTGACATCCGAACAGTCGCAATGCGGGGGAGTAGCGCCACGTATGCCACAAGGGCCGCATGATGCGGACCCTTTCTTTGTGCCGTGACTGCTTATCACGCGAACATCAAACGAGCCCGCCATTGGCGCGCAGGATCTGACCATTGACCCAGCCGCCATCAGGGCCTGCGAGGAACGAGACGGCATTGGCGATGTCTTCGGGCTGGCCGAGCCGTTCGAGCGGTGCGGCCTTGGTGAACTGTTGTATAAGCTCGTCACTCTTGCCCGTGAGAAAAAGATCCGTGGCGATCGGACCAGGAGCAACAGCATTGACGGTGATGTTGCGGCCGCGCATTTCCTTGGCGAAGATGCGGGTGAACGTCTCAACCGCAGCTTTGGTACCAGCATAGATCGCATAGCCGGGCAGATTGGTTCCAACGACCGAGGTGGAGAAATTGACGATGCGCCCGCCAATGTTCATGCGCGTAGCTGCCTCGCGCAACGTGTTGAACGTCCCCTGTACGTTGATCGAGAATGTCTGCTCGAAGACCCCGTCACTTGTCTCCGCCAAAGGCATCACCTTCATAATGCCGGCATTGTTGACGAGCACATCGACCTTGCCGAGTTTCTGTTCGGTGGCGTCGAACATCTGGCGGACATCTTCCGCCTTTGACACATCGGCCTTGACGGCAATAGCCGTGTGGCCCGCCCTTTCAAGGGTTTCGACCAGCGCATCGGCCTCGGCCGAGCTGCTGGCATAGTTGATCACCACGGCAAAACCGTCAGCGGCGAGGCGCCGCGCAACCGCGGCACCAATGCCGCGTGCCGCTCCAGTGACGATGGCAATTTGCTTTTGAACCCGTGTCATTGCTCTCAACTCCATGTTCGTGTTGACGATGATCACACTATGCTACGGATGAATAACCGGATAATTAGTCAGAATCTGACATCACTATTCGAAAAATGATAACAATCGAGGTCGTCACATGGACAGGTTTCAGGAGATGCAGATCTTCGCGCGGATAGTCGAACGCCGCAGCTTTTCCAGGGCGGCGGATGATCTTAACATGCCCCGCGCAACCGTCACCAATGCGATGAAGCGCATGGAGGAACGGCTCGGCGCGCGGCTGCTTGACCGGACCACGCGGCTGGTGAACCCGACTCTTGACGGCCAAGCCTATTACAGCCGCTGCCTGCGGCTTCTCGCCGATATGGAGGAAGCAGAGGGCTCGTTTCGCAATTCTGCCCCTAAAGGCCTGCTGCGTGTCAACCTGCAAGGCACCCTGGCCCGGCATTTTGTCATTCCCGCACTACCCGCCTTTCTTGGGCGCTATCCGGACATCGAGCTCAGCATCGGCGATGGCGACCGTCTGGTGGACCTGGTTCGCGAAGGCATCGATTGCGTGTTGCGAGCCGGCGATCTCGAGGATTCCTCCATGGTCGGGCGCCGCATCGCCCGAATGCAGCAGGTTACCTGCGCCAGTCCAGACTATCTCGCCCGCCATGGCGAGCCCAGGCACTGGACGGATTTTGCTGGGCATATGGCCGTCAACTATGTTTCAAGCGCCACCGGTCGACCATATCCGCTTGAGTTCAGCACCGGCGAGGGTCTGAAATTGGTGACCTTGCCGGGGCTCGTGTCAGTGACAGGAGCCGACATCTATACGGCATCGGCGATCGCCGGCCTCGGTTTTATCCAGGTGCCGCGCTATCGTGTTGCCGACGAACTTGCCGAGGGCAAGCTGTGCGTTGTGCTTTCCGAATACGCGCCGTCGCCAATGAGCGTGTCCGTGCTTTACCCGCAGAATCGCCAGCTTTCGTCCAGGGTGCGTGCCTTCGCCGACTGGCTCACTAAGATTTTCTCGCAGGTGCCCGGCTAATTCAGGAGAGCTTCCAGCTGCACAGCGCAGGCGCGCAGCGGTTCGGCGCTCTGGCTGGCCTTCGCCATCGCCATCGCACCCGAGTAACTCGCCACAATCAACGTGGCGAGATCGTGCGCTCGTGCCAGATCCATCTCCGGCCTGTCGGCATGCAATCTGAGCGACAATGCTAACCGCCATCGCTCGAAGACACCGTTGACCGCCTCGCGGAAATCCGAGTCCGCCAGCGACAGTTCCAGCGCCAGATTGTTGAGCGGGCAGCCTGACACGGCACGTCTGCGCTCGAGGGTATCGGCTACTCCGTTGAACACCTTGCGAATACCCGCTGCTGCCGACGAAGCCGTGGCAATGGGTTGTACCGCTGTTTCATCGACTTCTGGCGCTACGCGTTCGGCAATGACGGCGAGACCCAGCGCCTTCTTGGTTGCAAAATGATGATGCAGTGCGCCTCCTGTCGTTGCCGCTGCTCGTACCACATCCTGCATACTGGTTCCGTTATACCCATGCCGCTGGAAGAGATCGGCCGCCACGTCGAGTATCCGCGCACGCATCGCCTGCGGATTGTTGGTGCGTTTGGGCTTTTGATTGTTATCGTTTGTCATCACTCGCCTTGCATCGCCTCCACCTAGAATAACAAATTGACAAAACAGGACAACCGGTCTTATTAAAAACAGGTCAACCTGTTTGTTTTATAGGAGGAACCATCATGAACGCTTCACTGGAAGGTATGTCTCGGCCGCAAGCATATTCGCGTTACTGCCCCATTGCTGAATTGCGGCGATATACGCTGCATCCCGGGCGTCGCGACGAGCTGATCGCCCTGTTCGACAGGTATTTTCTGGAAAGTCAGGAAGCATGCGGCATGAAGATCATCGGCCAATTCCGCGATCTGGACGATCCGGACGCCTTTGTCTGGCTGCGGGGTTTTCCTGACATGCAGGCCCGCCACGCGGCACTTGCAGCCTTCTATGGCGGACCGGTGTGGGGCGAGCATCGTAATACGGCCAATGCCACCATGATCGATTCGGATGATGTCCTGCTGCTGCACCCGCAAAGCGAAGCGGATGCGTTCGCGCTTCCCGGCGGAAGGCCCGGACGTGATGCGACGGATCTGTCACCCGCGATCGTCCAGGCGGTAACCTACAAGCTCAAATCGTCCGCCGAATTGGAATTCCTGGCATTCTACCAGGAAACGCTTTGTCCGATACTTCGGGCAGCCGGTGAGAAACGCGTTGCCCTGTTTGCTTCCGAGCACAGCGAAAACACCTTCACGCGGCTCTCCGTTCGCCTTGGCGAAAACGTCACCGTCGCGTTCTCGCGCTTCGACAACGCCGCAGCACAGGCGTCCTTTACCAAGGACCTCATTGGCAACCCAGTATGGCTAGCCGCACAGGAACAGCTCTCACGCTATCTTATCGCCCCGCCCACAATAGCCCGGCTGGCGCCGACGGCGAGATCGTTGTTGCGATAACGCCTGACTTACAGCTTTCCAAAGCGACCGCTGTGTTGGCAGATCTTGCCGCGTTATTTCGAGGGTTTGTATTTGCCTATTGAATACGCGCCCTTTGAACGCTTGAGCACGTCGGACAACCTCTCCGGACCGTGATTGGGCTTGGGCTTGATCTTCGGCATGTGATTTTTGATCGATTCCATCAGGTGGTCCGGCGCGGTTGGCATCCGGCGCACATAATGCTGTGACGTTCCTCCCATCGTAGCTCCTCCTCTATGCACTCCCGTCATTATAGAACGCTGTCAGGGCATGGAAAGTTGCTCACAGGGACTAGTTTTCCTAATGCCACCGCACACGAAAGACGCTGAGCAACCATGTTTGGAGGACGACGCGGCACTTACTGCCCACATGTGCGGGCCTATCCAGAAGATGCCAGGGAGCTTGCCCGCAGAATAAGAACGGCGAAGAGAGGCTCGGCGGAGGTTGGTGATTGTGGTCTGGGATCTCGACGCCGAGCCTATGCCGTTAACTGACAAGCGAAACATCAGAAATATCAAGCAATTTTTCGTGGGCGATCCCAACCAAGGTAAAATCGAGTAGGGATTTCCGCCTGGTGGCCACTCCCATGATAATCATGGAATCTGCTCGGTCAGCCAGCAAGCCCCGGCGAAGAGAGAGACTGTCACGACCACCATCAGAAAGTCTGCCGACGTGCTCCGGATTCTGGCGCCGGGTTGCTGATAACAGATAGCTCCCGCGATGAGCAGGAGTGTCAGGTAACTGCTGCATTCGAAGATCTCTTCCTTTATCTGATTTGGGACCGATCCGTGAAATATGTCGAATGTTGCGCCAGCCAAAAGCAGAATGGCTGCCACATAAAATGGCCATGCCGATTTGCTGAATACAAAACTCATTACGCCACCTATCAGACTCCAGCGAAAAACCAGGTAGAAGCTGATTACCGCCGCAACCACAATTGCCTCATGTGTCCGTAGCAATCTGCTTTCAAGGTAAGCGCTGATCGGGCCAGCATTGTCGACCTCCATCTCACGAAGAAAAAAGACGAGGCCAAGCATGGCCATTGCAATGCAGAACATTCGTTCTGTGCCCGACAGTGTCGCTGCTGCTGCTGCAAAGAACAACAGTGCTCCGCCCGCAAGGTAGGCAAGCTGCACAGTCTCGATTGGCCCTGACTCATCCAGCGAGACAGAGACGTCGACAGGATCAATTTTCAGCCAGAAATATAGCGCATTTGTTGCGAGAAAAATGAACAGAAACAAAGCAAATTTCGGCGTGAATACAATCTTAGTCATAGCGCAATCCAATACAAGCCAACTAACTAAATGACTGTAATGAATAATGGCTCAAATCGCAATCAGCGTGTGCGGTTAGCCCAGATCTCATGGCCGTACTCGGCAAGGCTGATCGGGGAATGACACAGCGATTGTCTGGACCAAACCAGGCGCGCCAGTGCGCGAACACGCGCATCGATCCTAACGTTCAATTGATGTGCGGAGTGCCAACCCCTTCCCAGCGCAAGAACGGCCAGGAGCGTAATTGGTTGAAGTACAGTAGAATTTGGTGGAGCCAAGCGGGAACTAACTTTATGAAAATTTATGCAATAAAAACAATGCTAAAGAGACCGTGTCACGGGGTTTGTGTACCAGTAAAATGTACCAAATGGAAACTGATAGCGGGTTCGGCTTTGCTATAATCGACACATAAATTTGCAACCGGATTCAAACGCGGGGGACGGCCCCCATGGCGCGAGCGGACCTGTGAACGGAGGCTGCCGCAGCAGCAGCCGGTCTCTGATGTTCTTGGCTTAAGTGGGAGCCTCTTCCACCGCAGCTAATGCGAAGAGTGCCGATCTAATTTGTGCTGATCCTTCGGCGGGGATGCTATCCGAATCATTGCCCTTCGGACGAAAGCGCAATGCGCCTGACCTCGTCAGCAGCTGCTTCGAGAACATTCTGCGACATTGCTTCATCTGTCATGACACGAGAGATCGTTACGGCGCCGACCATGAGAGACAGGATGGCCATTGCTTTATGATACGGTTTGGAGCTCTCCGACTTGGGCATCAACTCATCGAGGATCTGCAGATGAGCTTCGATGCCCTCTTGAAACGGAACCCGTACCTCTTCGCTGTGCCGCGCGGCGTCAGAACCAAGTGCCGCCAGAGGGCACCCGTCACTCCGCTCCTCGCGATGGCCCGTGGACAGATAGAACGACACAATTGCTTCAAGTGGATTAGGATTGCCCGCAGCTGCTGTCGACCATCTGCGGGTTGCGTTCTCCATCGCGCGCCTTGATGCCTGTGCGGCAAGATCGGCTTTCGATTCGAACTGCTTATAGAACGCGCCCTGAGTAAGGCCGGCACCTTTCATCAAATCCTTCAGCCCAATACCGTCAAAGCCGTGCTCCCGGAAGAGCTGGCTTGCGGCGTCTATCACCGCTTGGCGATTTGCTTCGGCCTGCGCACGGCTGACTCGCATTTTGACCTCCAATTAGATTTCATTTGACATCTATAACAAATTTAGAGTTATATCGCAATCTAATTCGAACGCTGCACCTGTCAAGAAGGGTAATTGAAATGGACCGCCGCAAAATTCTTCTCTCATCGATAGCGTTTCTGGCGGCGGCCGGCGCTGCGGTAATTGTGTTCGTCCTCGAGCCATTTGGAAAGGCGGCGGAAGCCGCGGATCCACGCATAGCGGCCCCACTCGTCAGGGTGGTGAAAGCGAAGACGCCCGAAGCGGCTGAGCGAACGTTCACAGGGACCATCGCCGCCCGGGTGCAGAGCAATCTGGGGTTTCGTATGCCTGGTAAGATCGTTCAGCGTTACGTGGACGTCGGCGAAAAGGTCAAAGGCGGCCAGCCCCTAATGCGCATCGATGAGACTGATCTGCGTCTTGCGCTTGCAGCAAAAAGTAATGCAGTCGTCGCTGCTCGGGCGGTATTCACACAAGCGCAAGCAGACGAGCGACGATACGCCGCCCTCGTAAAAAACGGATTGGCGGCCTCCCCGCAACGTTATGAGCAAGCAAAGACAGCTCTCGACACCGCTGCCGCACAGCTTGCTGCGGCGGAAGCCGATGCCAGTGTCGCGGACAATGAGGCGACCTATTCGCTTCTAGTCGCTGACACCGATGGAACCGTTGTGGAGGCGCTTGGGGAGCCCGGACAAGTCGTAACAGCAGGCCAGACTGTAATCAGGCTTGCCCAGGCTGGGCCTCGGGAAGCGCTCGTATGGCTTCCTGAATCTCTTCGGCTGGAACCCGGCGAAGTGGCGCATGCCAGTGTTTACGGAAACGAAGCAGAGGAAGATAAGGCACGGCTTCGCCAGATGTCGGACGCTGCGGATCCTCAGACCCGCACCTATGAAGCTCGGTGGGTTCTAGAAGGCGCGGCGGCATCGGCTCCGCTGGGTGCAACGGTGACAATAAGAGTTTCCAACAAAAGCAGCCAATCGCATGCAGTGGTGCCCGTCGGTGCTGTCTTCGACGACGGCAGTCGAACCGGCGTCTGGGTCTTCAACGAGCAGTCTTCGAGCGTTTACTTGAGGCAGGTGAAGATCGAGCACATTGGCGAAGAGAACGTAGTCGTTTCAAACCTGAAGGCCGGAGAGCCAGTCATCGCACTTGGCGCCCACCTGCTGACGGATGGCGCCAGCGTCCGGACCAGTTCGGAACAGACCGGAGCGGCGGTCCAATGAATCTCAACCTTTCAGCGCTGGCGGTTCGTGAGCGGGCCGTAACTTTGTTTTTCATCATCCTTCTGGCCGCCGCGGGCGTCTATGCCTTTGTCAAGCTCGGGCGAGCAGAGGATCCCTCCTTCACCATCAAAACCCTGACCGTGACAGCTGCATGGCCAGGTGCAACAGCGCGCGAAATGCAGGATCTCGTCGCAGAGCCACTTGAAAAGCGTATCCAGGAACTGACGTATTACGACCGTGTCGAGACGACAACACGGCCAGGCTATGCCTTTTTGACCGTCACTTTAAAGGATAGTATGCCACCTGATGCGGTCGAGGAAGAGTTTTACCAGGCACGTAAAAAGCTCGGAGACGAAGCACGAAACCTGCCTCAAGGTGTCTTCGGGCCTTTTGTCAACGACGAGTACTCCGATGTGAGCTTCGCTCTTTATGCGCTGAAGGCTAAGGGGATGCCGATGCGCGAGCTCGTGCGGCAAGCCGAATTGATACGGCAGGATCTTCTGCATGTGCCAGGCGTCAAGAAGATCAACATTCTCGGAGAGCGGCCTGAACAGATCTTTGTCGAATTCTCCTATTCGAAGCTCGCCACACTTGGAATCTCGGCACAAGACATCGCTGCCGCTTTACAGAGGCAAAACACGGTCACGCCCGCTGGCTCAATCGATACAAGAGGGCCGCAGGTCTTTATGCGTTTCGACGGTGCATACGATAGTATACAGGCAATCGCCGATACGCCGATCGTTGCCGCTGGACGGACTTTGAAGCTCTCGGATTTCGCAGAAGTGCGGCGCGGCTATGAAGATCCGGCCACCTACATTATCCGTCATGAGGGTGAGCCGGCCATCATGCTTGGCGCAGTCATGCAGCAGGGCTGGAACGGTCTCGAACTCGGCAAGGCGCTCGAGGAAAAATCTGCCGCGATCGCTCAAACCCTTCCGCTCGGTATGACGCTCGCAAAGGTAAGCGATCAGGCGGTGAACATCGACGCTGCGGTCGGCGAGTTCATGATGAAATTCGCCATGGCCCTCGGGGTAGTCTTGCTTGTGAGCCTCATCAGTCTTGGTTGGCGTGTGGGGATTGTGGTTGCCCTCGCCGTTCCGCTTACGCTGGCTGTCGTCTTCCTCATCATGCTGGAAACCGGCAGGTTTTTCGATCGTATCACGCTCGGCGCGCTGATCTTGGCGCTCGGACTTCTCGTTGATGATGCCATCATCGCCATTGAGGTGATGGTCGTGAAAATGGAAGAGGGGATGGATCGCATCAAGGCGGCCGCCTATGCCTGGAGCCATACCGCGGCACCCATGCTGTCGGGAACGTTTGTGACCATCATCGGGTTAATGCCGGTCGGCTTTGCCAGATCGACCGCCGGCGAATATGCGGGGAATATCTTCTGGGTCGTGGGTTTCGCCCTGATTGTTTCCTGGTTCGTTGCGGTGATCTTTACACCGTATCTGGGTGTCAAGATGCTGCCGGAGATCAAGGCAGTCGAGGGTGGTCATCACGCCATCTATGACACGCCGAATTACCGTCGCCTGCGTGGACTCATTGAATTTGCCGTTCGCCATAAGTTCGTGACGTGCGGTGTGGTGGGTATGATCATGGCCGTTTCCGTCGTCGGGATGGGGAGCGTGAAACAGCAATTCTTCCCGACGTCGGATCGCCCCGAAGTTCTCGTCGAGGTCCGCATGCCTGAAGGCACGAGCATCGAGGCGACGACCGCCGCGGTCGCGAAAGTCGAAAGCTGGCTGCAAAGTCAGCCCGAGGCAAATATCGTCACCAGCTACGTCGGTCAGGGCGCTCCTCGCTTCTTTTTTGCCATGGCGCCGGAATTGCCGGACCCCGCCTTTGCCAAGATCGTTGCGCTGACGCCTGACTCTTCTGCGCGGGAGGCCCTGAAGCATCGCCTTCGGGCCGCCGTTTCGGACGGCCTGGTCCCCGAGGCCTCTGTTCGCGTCACCCAGCTCGTGTTCGGCCCTTACACGCCGTTTCCGGTCGAGTTTCGGATCATGGGCCCCGATCCCGACCAACTGTACAAAATCTCGGAACAGGCGCTCGATATTATGAAAGGCGTGCCCGACGTCCGCCAGGCAAACCGCGACTGGGGCAATCGAACGCCCGTCCTTCGCTTCGTTCCTGACCAGGACCGACTCAACCTGATCGGCCTGTCGCCGGCGGAGGCAGCCCAGCAGATGCGGTTGTTGTTGACGGGTATCCCGGTTACGCAGGTGCGCGAAAACATCCGCAACGTGCCTGTCGTCGCGCGCAGTGCCGGTGAGAACCGGCTTGATCCGTCCAGACTGGCTGATTTCTCTCTCATGAGCAGGGATGGTCGGCAGATTCCGCTCGATCAGATCGGCCATTCCGAAATCAGGTTCGAAGAGCCGATCATGAAGCGCCGCGACCGTACTCCGGTCATTACAATCCGTTCGGACATCAGTGAAGCGACGCAGCCCCCGGAGGTCTCACAGCAGGTTCAAAAGGCGCTTCAGCCGCTGATCGCCTCGCTGCCTGTCGGCTATCGCATCGAGATGGGCGGAAATATCGAGGAATCGCTTAAAGCCAATGCCGCGCTCGTTCAGATATTCCCTGTGATGATTGCTGCCATGTTGATCGTCATTATCCTCCAGGTCCGCAGCCTATCGACAATGACCATGGTGATGATGACGGCGCCGCTCGGTCTGGCCGGCGCGGTGCCGGTGCTTCTCCTCTTCAATCAGCCCTTTGGCTTCAACGCCATCCTGGGGTTGATCGGACTGGCTGGAATCCTGATGCGCAATACCTTAATCCTTACCGAACAAATCAAGGAGAATCAGGCGGCTGGTCTCGATGACTACCACGCCGTCATCGAGGCTACAGTGCAGCGGACGCGACCTGTGATCTTGACTGCACTGGCGGCCGTTCTTGCTTTCATCCCACTCACCCACTCGGTGTTCTGGGGATCGATGGCGTACACGCTGATCGGCGGTACGGCCGTCGGTACCGTAATGATCCTCCTCTTTCTTCCCGCTCTTTATGCTACCTGGTTCCGCATCAACCCAGGGAAGAATGACGCCGATAAAGAAACGCTGGAGGAGGTGCATGGGCCAACAGCGATAGCTGCCGAGTGATGCCTTGCGGTGAACAGATGTAGATCTGGGAGGTTAACGAAGAGCGGCGAATGCTTGCGCGAGAACGAAACAGCCTGCCAACAAACCGGGCAGGATTGGCTGAACTTCGAAACACTCTTCATGCATTCGCCCGCCCGCTGGTGAGTGAAGGGAGCACCCTCGGACCTTTACGAAAGGATATGTAATGAAAATCGGAATCATTGGTGCTGGAAATATCGGCGCGACTCTGGCGAGAAAACTCGTGGTCAGCGGCCATGACGTCAAAATTTCCAATTCAAAGGGGCCGGATACAATCCGCGATCTCGCAAGTGATGCAGGAGCCAAAGCTGTTTCCAAGAAAGAGGCGGTTCAGGACGTCGAGGTAATCGTTCTTTCGATCCCGTTCGTCAAATATCCCGATGTTGCCACGCTCTTCAATAATGTGCCTGAAGCCACAGTCGTAATCGATACCTCCAATTATTACCCGTTCCGCGACGGCGCGATCGCTGACTTCGATGGTGGAAAGCCCGAAAGCGTTTGGATTAGCGAGCAGATTGGCCGTCCCGTCGTCAAAGCATGGAACGCTGTACTGGCTGTGACGCTGGCAGAAAAAGGGCAATCGAGCGGAGCATCTGGACGTATTGCTGTTCCGGTTGCCGGCGATGATCCGGAAGCGAAGGCTGTCGCCGCGAAGCTGGTCGATGCTACGGGTTTCGATCCGGTGGATTCAGGTGGTCTGTCGAGTTCTTGGCGCCAACAGCCTGGCACTCCAGCCTACTGCACGGAACTAACAATTAGCGAGTTGAAAGCGGCTCTCCAATCCGCAGACAAGGCTCGCGCTCCTGAAAATCGTGAGGCTCTAATCCAGCAGTTCATGGAGGCCGGCGACAATCTCACCCATGATGATGTCGTAGCTCGAAATCGCGCCGGAACTACCTGAGCGTCGGAATACTGTTGCCTGCTTTACGCTGGAGCATCTTCTACGCAAGTGCCGAACGTCAGTAACCGGCTCCGGTCGGAGACCAAACGAAAAGATGCGACCTGCAAACGGCGATCATATGTTTCCCTGCTTGGAACCTCACAAAATTGAAACCAGTTGCAAAACTCACATTTCCTCGGCCCGGTCAGGCGTCGCATGCAGAAGCTCGTCAAACATGTGAGACCATTGCGGAGGGCGTTGAAATCAAACAGTTTTTAAGGAAATCAACCTCATAGATGGGTAATGGTGGAGCCAAGCGGGGACTAACTCGAGTAAATTTTATATAATAAAAACAATCATTTCGAAGACTCTTAGTTGCGTTTGTGTACCAGAGATATGTACCAGATGTAGAATTGAAGTGGCCGATCCGCTACGACGCATATCGCCAGCTCTGCCTAAATTTGCAACCCGTTTCAAATTAGGCGATGACCACTTATGGCGGATACTGTTGAAAAACTCTAAAACCGGGGCTTGCCGCTCCAAAAAATCAAACGTTCTAGAAAACCGACTTTTTCAACAGTATTGGCCGGAAGGCGTCATGGCTCGTTCGCGCCAGAAGCGGCGATCGACGCAGCCGTTTGAGGAGAAGCCGAAGAATCCGGTAGCCTGCGCGTCCGGGAAAAGTGCCAGGTGGATCGCCAACTACGCCTGAAATCAATAGTTGGGGGAGACGCACGCCCGTCGCGGACCGTAGTAGGGCTGGAACGTGTTGTCGTAAGCCCTGTAGGACCGGTAGCGGGCATAGCACCAGCGCGCGTGTGTGTTGCCGCCATAATAGACCTGGCGGTAATTGCGTGGCGCGTAGTAGCGCGGACGGTAATAGGTCGGCCCGTAATAGCTCTGATCGTAATAGCTGGGGCCATAATACCTCGGCTGCGCCAGCAATCCGCCGATGATTACGCCAGTCGCGAGCCCGCCCAGTGCCCAAACCCAATCGTCGTTACCATTGTGGTGTCCATGCCCGCGGTAGCCTCGATAGCCGCCCCGGTATCCACGGTTGTAACCGCCGCGGTAACGCCTGTACTGGACCGGCTGCGCCTCTTGGACTTCGATCTTCGGCACGGCAACGGTGGGAAACGCCATGGCCGGCGGGGCGCTCGTCAGCGCCGTCACCAGCGACAGGGCAAAGATTGCTAACCTTTTCATTGGCTTCACCTTTCCTCTACAGTGCTCCGCGTCGAAGACGGCGCGCAAGGACGCTGCAGCCCTTTAAATGCTCTGCGCAATTTTACTCCAAAATCGATTTTGACTCGAGAAATTATGCGTTAGCAGGAAAGCTTTCTTTCAAAAATGGTCCATTCGCGGTGTCGCATCGCCGCGCGCGAAAAACGCATTTTGTTGATCGCGAACGCTCGTATCGTTGGCCCTCTTTCCATCCGGTGCGGTCCTTCCCGATTCATCTAGAGGAGTGTCCGCTTAGGGGCCCAAAGCGCACATCACGTCAGTGATCTTGACGCACGTCCCGTCGACTGCGCGTCGACCAGGTTCAGACCGCAACCCCTTGCACCGCTGCAGCAAGTGGCTCAAGCAAGTCGCTCTCCTGATGGCGCGCGAAGCGGACGTTAGTTGCAGTTCGCCGAATAGCCGATCCCGACCCTAGGCCGACGTTTCCCGAAGAAACGTCAAGCGAGGAAGTAACAGGATCAGCACGATTTGCTGCGAGCGGCATCCTCATCGGGGCTGCACAAACTCGCCGATGGCGTACAGCAGCGGGCTCTGGTCGCCAACCCAGAACCAGTGGTCGTCGCCGGCGACCTCGACGAACCGCGAACCGCGAATATTCCCGGCAAGGTATCGACCAGCCTCCAGTCGCACAGCGCGGTCACCGGAGCGATGGAGGACTGTCGTCGGCACCGAAACCTTTCCGAGAAGCTGGCGGACATCGGTATCACGCAGCGCGTCCAGCACGCCCGAAACCGCGCCAGGGCTCGACGCCGCCCTGAGCAATGCGGCCCACCAGGCTTCTGCCTGGCAATCTCCAGCGAGGCTCGGCGCGAAGGTCTCGATTTCGGACGGTCCGCCCCAACTGCCGATCAGGCGTTTCTTCCACAGATCGTATTGCTCGACAGTCAGGGCAAAGGGATGGTCGGGCGTAAAGCTGCCCTTCGCGAGGGAGCCCCACAGGATCAAGCCGACGAGACGATCGGGATGGTCAACGGCGAAACGAATGCAGCCGGGACCACCCTCCGATGAGCCGATGAGCAGGGCGCGGCGGCTTTCGGCCGCGTCCATCACCGCCAATATGTCCTGCGCAGTTGCTTCGACGGTGGGCGGGGTACCGACGCGATCGGAAAGCCCTACGCCGCGCCGATCAAAGAAGATCAAGCGACCGATCCGTGAAACCGCAGCGATCCATTCACGGCAACGGCTGTCCTCCCAGATGCGCTCAACATGCGAAACGAAGCCTGGAACAAGCACGATGTCGAGCGGACCGCTGCCAACAATCTGAAAGGCCAAATGGATGCGGCCTGCTTTCACATAACGGGTTCTGGGCATGTCCGGGTGAGCAACCCGATCCCGTTGCTGCAACAAAGCGACAGTGGCAGGGTCTGGCAGCACGCCGAGTTCGTCGCGCAAGGATCGGGTGCAGGCTTCGAGCTGATGTTCGGCTGCCGGCCTGTCCCCAGCAGCCAGGTACGCTCGGATCAAATGCCGATGCGCGCTCTCGCTTAGTGGGTCCAATCCCACCAGACGTATTGCATGGACTGCTCCGGTGCGAGGCTCTCCTGTAGAGATTTTCGCTTCAGTCAACCGCTCCAGCGCCTGCACCAGGCGGCTGCGCAAAGCCTCACGCCTGAAAAAAGCCCACTCCTCGAACTCGGGGCAATCCGGAAGCGCGAAGCCGGAGAGAAAATCACCGTTGTAAAGATCAACTCCTTTCTCAAAGGCGCGGCAATCACAGTCGCGCTCGAAGCTCCTGGAATCCACGTCGGTGGAAAGCACCGGATCCAGGCCGAGGGACGCCCCATTCGCTGTGATAATCTGGCCGCCGAAGGCGATCCCAACCTTGTGCAGCGTCCGCCGAAGGCGTGCCCGCGCCTCCGACGTCTCCGCGTCCGGCCACAGCAGCGCGGCAACGCTCTCGCGCGCGACAGGTCTACTGGACTCGGCGAGGAGGATGAGGAGCGCCACCGCTTTTCGCAGACCAAGGTCCACCCGCCGCCCGTTGATGCGGAACTCTGGAAAGCCAAGAAGCCGAAATTCCAATCGCTCCATCGATCCGTCACAGCGCATCCGGCAGGGGACGTTGAGGGGACGCCGGCCGCGTATACCCTCAATCTCGGGCTGATGGGCCCGATCCGAAGACTCCATGGAGTGATAAATGTTACTGGTCAAAACTTCTACCCCTCACCGCTTTTCCGATGCAGTGGCCGCGGATGGTGTATCGATATCTTACGAAGAGCTCGGTTCCGGCGACCCGCTTGTGCTGCTCCACGGCCTGACCGACAACCGTGAATCCTGGCACGAGGCCGGCCATGTCGAGCTGTTCCGCCGGCGCGGACGGCGGCTGATCCTCATTGATTCCCTTGCCATAAGAAAAGGTTGTTGAGCCATGTGCCGCTCGTGTCTTTCCTGGTACGGTCACCGTATTGCACCCCATGTCGTCCACTTCGGCTGCTCGGCGAACGCATTCTCGCGCATGCGGCAGCGCATGGTACCGTTGGCGGCAGGCGCCGTGGTCGAAGTCGGTTTCGGCTCAGGCCTGAACCTGCCTTATTACGATGCAGTCAAGGTGAAACGACTTGTCGGAATCGATCCCGACGACAGGATGCTCGCGATGGCCAAAAGGCAGGACCGCGCCCGGCGGTTGGATGTCGAATGCCTGCAAGCCAGCGGAGAAAGCATACCGCTGGCGGACGGCTTCGCCGATACGGTCGTCGTCGCCTATGCCTTCTGCACTATACCGCGGCCCGAGTTGGCGCTGGCGGAGATCCGGCGCATCCTGAAGCCGGGCGGGCAGTTGATCTTTCTTGAGCATGGACAGGCGGACTCCGCATGGCGAACAAGGCTACAGGATCGGTTCAACCCGTTGTGGGGCGTCCTCGCCGCCGGATGCAATCTTAGCCGCAATCCCTTTCAACTCGTGGCGAACGCTCGCTTCGACCTTCGAGAAGCAAGGCGGGAGCGGTTTCCGACGACTTTCTGGCTGCTAGGCAGCCACTACACAGGCGTTGCCCTAAGGCCACCACACTAGATGACGCTCGTCTCTCGGGGGTGCCAACAACGCTCGACGAAACTCTCGGCCATGCAAATGGCAGCTTCACCATGCGGCAACCCGTTAGAACATTCCCCATAAAAGCCTAAGCAAATCAAAACCGCCGATATGACCTGTTAGACAGTATAAGTCATTGGTTATATATTATCTCACTCCCCCTGGGCGTACCAATCTTCTCAGAGCGTTAGTGGAAACCATAGCCGGGGTGCGTTTGGACAATATTGGGCGCGCTTTGCCGCCTGCCGGGCGCGCTCAGTGCGAAAGGGCCCCGGGAGGCACCCGGGAAGACCGTCTGAAGGCAAGCCCGCGAGGCGGGGCTTTCAAGCCAGTTTGGGGCGTGCACCCATAAGCCGACGAAGGAAAACTGTGATGGCGAAAGTCAATGACTGCTTTCGGGGCCAAAGCCAACGAACCCCGGATGTCGCGGGGCGTCTGCGAATGACCCTAAGCGACCAGTTGAACCGTCCCAATGCATTTCGCAGCTGGTTTACTGTTACGTACTGTTGTGTCGCAAAATTTTCTGAGAGGCTGTCCGAGCTGGCTAAAGGGCACTTGAGATAGAGCTCTTGAGCCCGCCCGAAAGTGAGCCGGTTTGCAGTCACTCTTTTTACCGCTCGCAAAGTGTCGACAGGATTTTTTACATGTATCACATGTAATAGAGTAGTAGTGCCAAGCGGGATCGAACCGCTGACCCCGCCGTTGTGGCTATCCTAAAGGGTCTGGAGAAGCATTGTCACAAAGGGCTCTATTTCACCACCAACGAGGGAAAAACGCCTGTCAGCGGCTTCAGCAGAGCCAAGAGCCGACTGGATGCGAAGATGCTAGAGTTGATGCGGAAGACGGACCCAGAGGCGGTTCTGGAGCCTTTCACGGCGCACGACTTGCGGGCCACCATGTACTCGGGCCTATCGCGCCTTCGTGTGCCTCAAGAGGTTGCGGAAGATCGTGAACCATCAATCCAGTACGGGCAAAATGCGAGCCGTCTACGACCGCTACAGCTATGTGGACGAGAAGCGGAAGGCACTGGAGAAGTGGACAGCGCTCGTGCTGAAACTGGTCTGAGCGCCGTGAGACACCCGACCATGTGCGGGGCCGGTTTTAATGTAATTCTTTGCTTACGTTTGTATTTGGGTTGTACCGAATGCTTTACTCAACCCACAATTGTAGAGAAAGTGGGTCACAAACTCAGCAGCTTGGCGCTGCAAATCCCGAGCCCAGCCACCCAGTCGCGGCCAACGTCGGCCATGAATGCCAGCGGTCACGCTGCGCCTTTGCCTACCCTGCAAGCGCTCATCTAATGATTTCAATAGCTTAGTTGGCTTTCGGTTCCGGGTAAACGATAAGGGTAAACTTGCAGCCCGATCCGTAGCCCGGGCCCGGTGGCGCTCGGAGCTCAAGGAGGCCCCTAGGGTCCGGGGTTTCTCCCAAGGGGTAGCGCGCGCCCGGGTGGTACGAGGTGGGTCCCAAGGCACTGACGGACGAAGGTATTTGCATGAGGCGTTAGGTAAAAAATAAAATAGAAACAAATACTTAGGCGGGTTATGGGCTGCGATTTAACCCCACAGCGGTAAGCAATTCTACTGAGGGACCCGGGGACTTTCCCTGTGTACTGTGCCCGGGCTGACTGCGAAGGCCGGAAGTCCGTTCCAACCTTCGCGGCTCTTCTGGGAGGAGCGGGGAAACGGGCCCCAAAACCCAACGTCGAAGTTCCTCCCCCTTTTTGGAGCGATCCGCTACGCACCACTTCACCCCTCAAAAAAGATGATCCGATTACGCCTTTCAGGGGGAAAGACGGGGGCTTTCAACAGGTGTATTATGATCCTTGTGGCCCCCACCGGCTTCCTCGCCCTCCCAAGGAGGGATGCATCATGCTCAGTAAAACCGTTTTTCTTGCAGTAGGTTTAGTCCTTGTATTGATCTTCGTGCTATTGATGTATTGGGTTCTTGCAGGGTCATACGGCGGACGGGATGCAATCGTCCTTTAGCCGCCAGCGTAGCCTAACGCGACGCGATAGAAGCGGATACACATAGAGCAGCGTTTTGTGCTCCTCCCCCTTTTTCGGCTGACCATTTTGCCACACATACCGCAACCCGGAGTAGGTATATACTCGCAGTACTGACCGCGAGGTGACCCAACCTTGACCAAATCATCCCCCGATTTAAGCGGTCGGCCTAATTTGAGAGGAGACGGAGGTGTGCACGCAAACGCCTCTCTTTCCTCCCAACTTTTGCAAAGGCTGAGGGGGTATTCTTATTCCTGCGCCGCTTGCCGGGGGCCGGGACCCATATCGACATGTAGTAAAGGAAAAGGTCTTACTAGATAGCAAAGTGGGTCAGGCCCATGGGTCTTGATCCTGACGCGGTATCGAGCGCCGAAGCATTTAGCGCCCTGTCCAAAAAAGCAGTTCTTGATGATATGGGCGGTTCGCTTGGGACAGGTGTTTCCAATGCCGACCGCGAATACATTGAAGGGCAGCTGCCGACGATCGACACGTCCAAGGCTGGCAATAAGAAGATCATCGATATCAAGCGTCGGATGAACGAGCGCAAGATAAGGGTCGCTCAATTGGCAAGGGAATATGCCAAGGCGCATGAGGGTCGCCTGGATCTTGGTTTTTACGATCAACTGTCGGAATGGGCCGAGGCAAATCCTGTGTTTTCGGAGGACGAGCGCAAGGCGGCTCTGACGATCCTCTTGGTATCCGTGGAGGTCGCTAATGGCCAGCATTGCAGATATCCGCGCGAAATACCCTCAGTACAACGATCTGAGCGATGAGCAGCTTGCCAATGCCGTTCACCGGAAATTTTACTCCGATATACCTGTCGCGGAGTTTAACAGCAAAATTGGGCTGCCGACTCAACCATCCGTTGCCGGGGACTTGGTCAAATCGACCGGGCAAGGATTACGAGAAGGCGTGGAAGGGATTGCCGGACAGTTTGGTGACATTCCCAATGCCTTGGGCGGCATCGTCAACAAGGTCGTTGGTTATGTCGCCTCGCCTGAGGAAGCAAAGCAGGCAGGGGACGCGGCGAAGACCGGCGCTGACGTAGTGAGCGGTTTGCCGACATATACGCTCCGCAAGGCATATGACTGGCTCACCGGCAATGATGAGCCGACACCGCTGGCGTCGCCTACCTCTGCAGATGTCAGCAATACAGTGACTAACACAACAGGTGTTGCGCCATACAAACCAACGACGACGGCGGGTGAGTACGCGCGGACTGCATCTTCGTTCGTTCCTGCAGCCGCTGCTTTCGGAGGTGCATCACCGTCGAACATCATAAAATACGGCGTACTCCCGGGCATTGCATCGGAAGGCGCTGGTCAGGTGGCGCAGGAAATCTACCCCGGCGCTGAAACCTATGCACGTCTGTTGGCAGCAATGGCGGCGCCCGTTGGTGTTGCTGGAGCTAACAAGGTTATCTCGCCCTTTGGTGGTGCCATATCGGAGGAGCGCGCTGCTTTAAACAAAGTGATGAAGCGTGAAGGCATTGACCTTACGGCAGGCCAGCAGACTGGTAACAAGGCACTGCGCACGACTGAGGGCCAGTTGGGCGGCGGGGCTGCTCAGAACTTTGCAGAGCGTCAGGGCGAGCAATTCACCGGGGCCATCATGAAGCGCATTGGATCTAATGCCACGCGCGCGACGCCCGAGGCCGTCAATGAGGCAGGTACACGTATTGGCGGAATGTTCGACGATCTGGCTAGCCGTAATAACATAACGATAGATGAGCAGTTTTCGAAGGAGGTTGGCGATACGCTGCGCACTTACGTTGAGAATACGAATCCGACTGCCCGTATTCCAGCAGTATCAAACACGGTTGCGGATATCACGGCAGATATCGCCAAGGGCTCGATCTCAGGCGCGAAATACAAACAGCTTGCATCGACAATCGGTGAAAAGCTCAAAACCGCGACAGGCGAAGAGCTTGAAGCATACAGGGGTATCCGTGAGGCTCTCGATGATGCGATGGAACGCACTATAGCAGTCAACAATCCTGCCGATCTGGGTATGTGGAAAGAAACCCGCAATGCATACAAAAACCTGCTGGTAGTGGAGAAGGCTGTCACAGCAGCGGGCGAGAATGCTCGGCACGGGATAATTTCTCCGGCTCAGCTTCGTTCGGCCGTCGTCGCTCAAGGGCGGCGTGCGTTTGCCAGGGGTCAGGGAGACTTTGCCGATTTGGCACGTGCCGGCGAAGGTACTATGGCAGCATTACCTGATAGCGGAGCCATTGGACGGATCGCTGCCCTGCTGCCCGGAAGCACGACGGGCACTGGTGCTGCAATCGGTGGCGCTGTTGGGTCTGTATTGGGAATGCCGGGCCTTGGCGCGGCAGTTGGCGCTGCTTCTCCTCATATCGGAAGGATTGCAGGTCGAGCTGCACTCACCGATGTAGGCCGCAAATACCTCGCCAACCAAGTTAAGGCAGGAAGCGGTCTTAACCGTCAGGGGATTTCAGCCGTGATCCAGGCCGTTATCGCAAACATGGCCAAACAATAGGAGCAGCCAGAATGACATTCGCAACCTTCATCGGATACATCGGGATGGGCTTTCTTTTCAGTTGGTCCATCTCGATCATCACGTGGTTATTCACCTGGCCGCCGCAACCGAAGAAACCAATTGAGCGAAACTGGAGAGGTATCCCGAAATGAAAGCGTTGGTTCTGATGCTTATCGTCGGCATGGTGACCACACCCGCGCTGGCATCTGACGATGACTATTATGACGAGCGCCTGCCGCTGCCAGTGACTTATCTGGATCTGACGCGCCTAACGATCGTGGAGCCAATTGGTCCGGGTTTGATCCTGTATGTCGATTGTCAGTAACAGGCGACGGTCGAATATACGGGGAGAGAGGCGTAATTTTGCGTGCTACCTAGGCTCATCTGTCGGGGCCCCGGTTACGAACTATAGTCAGTGGCGGATTCCGCGTGCCGTGAACGGTGGGGGCCTAGAGGCTTCGCGCGCTGTAGACGCCTTTGGTAGTCGAGGGATCGTCGGCGAGACGTAGCAGGCGAATGCTCACTGTTCGTCTAAGGTACCGTATAGTTTGGCGATGTTCTTGTCGTGGCCCCATTAAGCAAAATTACTTACTGAAAAACCCAACGTTGCTAATTGAATAAAGGTTTATGATCTGTTCATAATTGGCTCGAAACGACGATTGTTTCCAATCAGTCACAAGGACTCGGTGCAATTCCGAGTGGCTATTCTGGCCGCCGATCCGCCAGACAACCCAGATAAGTTCCATTCAAGTCGACGACTTCGGCTTGCGCACTATATACCCGCCAACCTGGTGGCGCTTGTCGTGGCAAGGTCAGGTATGCAAATGACGCTTCCACTTTACCTGCCCACTACAATCGTAGCTATCGGTTTTGGCGTAGCCGCCTACAGGTTCGTCGAAAGACCTGTAACAGTCTACTTGTCAGCTTCGCTTGCTGGCGTGCTCGCGAGAAAGTCGGCTGTTCGCAAGGTTCTCCGGCCATCGCACCCGATGAACCGGATATAGCCGTAGGTACTATTGAAGGTCCGTCTAAACAATTCAATTCAGGACACCTATGAAAAATATTGCCGTGATTATCCCGTTTTTCCAGACTGAGGGCGGGTTACTGCGAGCGTCCGTGCAATCGATCATGGAACAAAAACTAACCGCACGCGCCACTATTGCCATTTATATAGTGGACGATGGTTCCCCGGTAAAACCTGCAGATGAACTCGCTGACCTTGAGTTGCCCAACCATATAACTATCAAGATATTTAGTCAGACAAACGCGGGACAAAGCGCGGCCCGAAATACAGCACTTGATACGATACCCCTTCAGACGAAGTTCGTTGCATTTCTTGATTCCGACGACGTGTGGTTTCCTTCACATTTGGACGATGCGTTAGCGACCTTGGGCGAAGACGGCCAGTTTTATTTCTGCGACAACTATGAGGACGCTGCGGAGACGACTTTCGAGCGAAGCGTGTATTTCAATCAAGAAACATCCAGAGAGGACTGGGAAGGGATTGACGCTGGTGGGAGAGCGTTCAAGTTTAAGCCTGGGAAGGCGTTTGAAACCTTCATAGGCGAATATATTTCGCACACCTCGACAGTGGTCTGTAGGCGATCTCAATTCAACAATCTGAGATTCAATACGGATCTGCGAGTTTCAGGCGAAGACTATTTTGCGTGGCTTTCAATTGCGCGCAATTCGAACTCGGTGACCTTCTCATTGAATGTTAACGGGCGACGGGGCAGAGGTATCTCGATCTACCGGGACGCTTATTCCTGGAAATCTCCAAAGGCAGTGCACCGCTTGCTTGGTGATCTCTTTTTCTGGAAGAAGGTGCGAAGCTGTTTTCATTTAGCCCAAAGGGAGCGCGGGATTGTTTCGCAGCATATTCGTCTCAAACGCATGGGCATTTCGTATCTGATCGTACGAAATGCCTATCGCCATCCCGTTGAAAACGCCAAAGCGATGATCAACTTTCTCAAGATGGATTTTCGTGGCTTCGCGCTAAGCCCGTACTTGCTCGCAAATGCTGTTCTCCTGGCCGTCAAGGGAAACCTGGATTTCAGATTAAAACCAAATGCAGCTACTGGGGCAGGTCGTACCTCTTCCGTTCGCACGGAGCCAAAGAAGCAATAGGCAAGCTGAAACGTGTTCCTGTTCCGTCAAGTATCAAACCGCATTGGCTACGATAGCTATTGCCGTCTCTGCTTTGTCTTGTGCCAGCGCTCCAGCTGGCCGGTCGGTACCGGTCGTGGTGTCGTCTCGATGAAGATCCCAGCTTCTCGTGCCGCCTCGACGAATGCCACCCGCGCTACGGCAGCCGAGCATTCCCCCGCCAGACACTTAAATAGGATTGCCTTGCAGATGTAGAGTTTCGGTCCCGCTGCGTCGTCGGGCCATTGTTCCAGTATGAACCTCGCAGCATCATAGGCCGAGGTAATGCCTATGGCCTTGCCGTTGCGCAGCACTGAGACGATTTTGAACGGTTTGTAGTTTTCCATAGCCACAAAACGGTATCAGAAGGGCGCGGGTTTCGGCATTATACAAAAACAAGGAAAGCTACGCGTACACGACAGTATTTAGTGGAGATATTAAGTGGAGATTATTGCAAAAAGGTTGGCTGCCTATCGAAAGATTATAAAAAACCTTGGTGTAAGGGGCTTCGTCGGTCGTAGCTTAGCCCGACGGGCGGCTGCAGGTAGAACCTCCCGCTTGGTGAGCAAACGTTGCGCCACTCCTCTTTATGTACGTGGAGGGACAAGCGATATCCGTGTATTCGATCAAATCTTCGTAGATTTGGAATACCGATGCCTCGATCAATTGCGTGATGTTCGTACGATTATAGACGCGGGCGCAAATGTCGGCTACTCGTCCGCCTATCTACTGACGCGCTTTCCTGAAGCTTCGGTCGTGGCGATCGAGCCGGATCCGGACAATTGCAAAGCGCTGGCGCGAAATCTGGCTCCTTACGGATCGCGGGTAGCGTTGCATCAGGCAGCGCTTTGGTCAGAACAGGGAACGCTTGATTTTAGCGCAAACACTACCGGACTAGGAAACGAGTGGGCACGGAAGGTCGAAGTCACCAATGGCGTAGGCTCGGTGAAAGCGATGACGATTGATCAGATCATGGCGATGCACGGATTAGATTTTGTAGATATCCTTAAAGTGGACATCGAAGGAGCAGAAGAAAAAGTATTCGCAGCCCAAGATATTGGATGGATCAAGAGGGTAAAGAATATTGTAATTGAGCTTCATGGAGAAAAATGCACCAACAGCTTCATGAAAGCTGTCGGGGACCGGAATTTTGCTATTATGCAATGCGAGGAACTAACTGTCTGCCTTTCCCAAAATTAGGCTCAGGACATCGCTCAGATCCTCTCACCCCTACGTTTGAGTTACCCGGCCCGAGGACAGAAGGCTCTGACAAGTTAGCTTTCTCTAGCTCTCTCCGTCCATTTTATGCTCGCTGCAATACCATTCTTGAGGCTGTTTTAATGCAAAGTTTCCTTAACGCGCCCCTTGATCCTGTAGATCGTTTCGTCGACTAGGAGGCAAAGCGCGAAACTCGCTATCCCGAATGCAAAACACACACCCAAGTCCAGTTTTGCAAGCCCTACGGTAATCGGATTACGCACGGAAAAGGCATGCCACCCTGTACCATCGCTAAAATTCAAGCAGAGGGGTGCAATGAGGAAGAACGCTGCACCTAGCGCGAGCTTCCAACGGTTTTCTGGCAACGTGTCAGATAAAGGTCGACCAAACCTATCCCTTACAGCGGAGAACCCGGTTATTCCGACCAACCAAAGCATCATGAAATAGCCGATTGTCGCGGTATTAGCCATGGTGAGGGCAACATATGCAATTTCATTCTCCGGCACGTTGAAAGCGCGCAACGTAATTATGTACCGTGCATTGATCGGCCAAAAACTGATGTAGCCCCAGTTCAGAGCCGGAGTGAGGTCGACTTTATTAGACAGCCAGCACATTACGGGTATGTTCAATACCCACAACAGCAGCGGGCCAAGAATCATGGTAACGTTGATGCGATGTCTTAGTCGCTGGCCTACCGATATTCGTTCAGGTGGCGGGCTGGATCGAGGTTCGCCGGACACTATCTGTTCCTTCTAACATTTGTCGCTGGTCTCCATGGCCCATGCGCCGCTCGAAGCCGAAGGCACTCCGTCTAGCGCCTTCTCCATATTGCCATCTGACGCCCGCGCTTCACTCATCAGTCGGATGCCGCTTGCGTTTGCTCAGCGCTAGCGAGCGTGACGAAAAGGACGGACGAAAGGAAGACAATTAACAACGGCAACCCCAAATGGTAGACGTGAGGTTCTTCGAACCTAAGGGCTCCCCGCATTCCGTCGACTCCTATAAACACAACGCAATGAATGGTGAGCGCCACAGCCGACGCAATGAACGAAAAGAGGACGCACCTTCTGTTCACCAGTTCGAAATTCAGTGCGTACAGTAGAAGGAGAACGGCAAAAACAGGGAGCGAAAAGACGAACGACCCCAAAATTGCGAAGACGGCGTACCAGCCGTATATCGGACTGAATGCCACATTCGCCGCGACAACGCCTGTCACGTACGACTTAGTCAGGATCGACACGTAGCGTGCCCTATGCTCCGTATTCATTCCGTTCTCGCACAACCATTTTGGATTGGCCTAGACCAAGCGCGCGCTGATACACCCTCAGAATGTCTTCCAGAACTAGGCGATCTACGTTCAACATCGCGGGTGAAATGTTAATCGTCCTAGTGTCGGATGCTGGATCAAAGTCGCCGCGAAAACCCTTGTAAGTTGGAGAGAATGCTAGCTGGCTGGCATTGTTGACACGAAGCAGTATTTGCCACACACGGTCCATCTTTCGCGTTTCGATGCTCTGGATTCTTGTCCACGGAATAAGATCCGGCGATACCCGCACATCCTTAATGCCTTGAGCATTGATCGTCACAAGGGTTTGGGGTGCTGCTATTAACGTGCACAGCATCAAACCGATGCCGCATACCCCAATCGGCATACAGACCGATGAAATGAAATATCCCCATTCGGGTCGGTAGACGAGCTCGCTATAGCCAAAGACAATTCTGCCGCTAGAGAATGTCACTGCTGCTAGCCCTACAATAATCAAAGCTATCTTTAACCGCGACAAGCCGAACTCGTGGATTGTGGACGTATGCAACTGTTCAGGCCTTCTGTGTGATGGATTCAACATTGTGTGAGGCGGGAGCGCTCGCAGGATTACATGGAAGCTGATGATAATTGATCTTCCATTCATCGCAAGCGGGCTACGGCCGCATCTTCGTCCTTGACGAAATGGGAATACGTTCTCATTTTGTTCACATGACTCGAACACTGAAGGCAACAAATAGGATCGCCGCAAAGTCCATCAGATTCCGGACGGTGATGCCCCCGGGTGCCCAGAACCAATATGGACGGCGGCAGTAGAAGCATCACTGCTGCAACCTATTGAAATGTACTGAGAAATTTGGTGGAGCCAAGCGGGATCGAACCGCTGACCTCTTGCATGCCATGCAAGCGCTCTCCCAGCTGAGCTATGGCCCCATTCCAACAGGCCGCCAAGGCCTGGACCGGATAAACCGGCAAACTGTCCGGCAAGGTCTGGAACCTTGCCCGGGCGGGTTCTTATCTCCCGCTTGCGCGAAGATCAAGTCCTGTTCGCCGGTTATTTTCAGCGAACAGGATTATTCAGGGCATGACCGCGCAGTCATGCGCGTTCAAGGTTCAATTCTCGTCGTCTTCGCCGATGCCGCCACCGAGAATGTCGGTAACGTCATCATCTTCATCTTCTTCGTCGGTGGCGAGGAAGGTATCGTCATCATCCGCATCATCGACCTCGACATCATCGTCGCCGATATCCGGCACATCACTGTCGCTGTCGGCGTCCGCATCTTCGATCGAAACGAATTCAGGCTTTTCGAGAGCAACGTCGAGCTCTTCCGTCTCGACCTCTTCTTCTTCCTCGCGAGCCGATGCAACGGTCGAATCGAAGTAGCTGAGCGGATAGCTCTTGCCCGTATAGGGCGATACGATCGGATCGCGGTTCAGATCGTAGAATTTCTGCCCGGTTTCCGGGTCAACTCGCTTGGTGCCAAGTTTTGGATTTGCCACGTTTTGCCTCGTCTTCTGGCTGCGCCTGCATTCGGCTCACACTCAGGTCTCTCATCGACCAGCCGTTTATGCAAGTGCTCATCAAAATGGATTTGAGGTCCCATAAACGCAATTCAGCGCATTTGTCAAAGCGAAAAAGCTTGCATTTGCAAGATGACCGCACAGGCAAGCTGTGTTAGGAGAAGCGCCGCATCCCCGCCACAGCTATCTAACGCGATTGACTCTGTCCATGTCCCACTCCGCGCTGCCAAGACCCGCCATCGCCCGCCGTTCAAAGGCGCTCTCCGGCGACATCCGCATTCCCGGCGATAAATCGATCTCGCACCGCTCCTTCATGTTTGGCGGGCTTGCCGCCGGCGAGACGCGCATCACGGGCCTGCTCGAGGGCGAGGACGTTATCAACACCGGGCGTGCCATGCAGGCCATGGGCGCGAAAATCACCAAGGAAGGCGATGTGTGGGTCATACAGGGCACTGGCAATGGCTGTCTCCTGCAGCCGGAAGCGCCACTCGACTTCGGCAATGCCGGAACCGGGGCGCGCCTGACCATGGGTCTCGTCGGCACCTATGATATGGAGACGACTTTCATCGGCGACGCTTCGCTGTCGAAGCGACCAATGGGCCGCGTGCTCAACCCCTTGCGCGAAATGGGCGTGCAGGTCACGGCCAGCGAGGGTGACCGCATGCCTTTGACGCTGCGCGGACCCAAAGTGGCCGCCCCGATCACCTACCGCGTGCCCATGGCTTCGGCGCAGGTGAAATCCGCTGTGCTACTCGCAGGCCTCAACACCCCAGGCATCACGACTGTGATCGAGCCTGTGATGACGCGCGATCATACGGAAAAGATGCTGCAGGGCTTCGGCGCAAACCTTTCCGTCGAGACCGACAGGGACAATGTGCGCCACATCCGGATCGAAGGTCAGGGCAAGCTCACCGGCCAGACCATCGATGTGCCGGGCGATCCTTCGTCCACAGCATTTCCGCTGGTTGCTGCACTACTGGTGCCAGGTTCTGACATCACTATCCGCAATGTATTGATGAACCCGACACGCACCGGGCTCATCCTGACACTGCAGGAGATGGGTGCCAATATCGAGATCCTGAATGCCCGGCTGGCCGGCGGCGAAGACGTCGCAGATCTGCGCGTTCGCGCCTCGGAACTCAAGGGTGTGAACGTGCCGGCCGAGCGCGCGCCGTCGATGATCGATGAGTATCCTGTCCTCGCCGTCGCCGCCTGTCTTGCCAGCGGTGAGACAGTCATGAACGGGCTCGAGGAACTGCGTGTCAAGGAATCTGACCGGCTATCCGCTGTTGCCAATGGCCTCAAGGCCAATGGTGTCGATTGTACCGAGGGGCCGGAAAGCTTAAGCGTTCGCGGTCGCCCGGATGGCAAGGGTATTGGTGGTGGTACCGTCGAAACGCATCTCGACCACCGCATCGCAATGAGTTTCCTCGTCATGGGCCTTGCTGCAGAAAAGCCGGTGAGTGTCGACGATTCAACCATGATCGCCACAAGCTTTCCTGAATTCATGGATATGATGACGGGAATGGGTGCGAAAATTACCGAACACAACGCGGCAGACTGAAGCGAAACCAGATATCAGGCATGAACGCACTGCTTTCCGTTCTCACCGTGTATTTTCTTTATGCGATGTCAAGCGTGCCGTTCATCGTCTGGGCCGGGCGGAGCGCCTATAATGGAACTGTTGCGAGCAAGGAGCCTCGGCCCTGGCCGGGCGTGTTGAGCACAATATCGCGGGTCCTTCTTCCTTTGCTGCTGATCTTCCTCTATGCGTGGAATGCCTCAGACAGCGCAAAATCCGGTGCACTGAGTGCGGGGACCGTAGGCAGCGAATGGATGCCCTATCAGTTTCTGCTGCTGCCACCGGCGTTCGGATCGATTGCCGGATACGGGATAGGCTTTTTCATGGGCAAGAGGGCACGGAGCTAGATGTTTTTCCTGCTGATGTCATTCGCCATCGTTGCCATTCCCTATGCGATCGAGCGCATCGGTCTGCGCGTTCCCTTTGGCTTGTTTGCTCTCCTGTTCTGGCTCTTCGTGTTCCAGTTCATCCTGATTCTGGCCATCGACGCCCTTCTGCAGAATCTGGCAACGGTCTTACCAGGCTGGCTGGAATCGATGCTGACAACGCTCGGCGGCTTCGCCTTTGTCACTATCGGCATTACACCGATCATTACGCTGGTGCTTGCCGCCGCCTATCTGCTCTTCGCGCTCGGACAGTGGTTCTTCGACCGCGAGGACAGGGATCGTCCGGTTCCGCAGACCCATTTCACCATTGCCATTGATGGTCCCGCCGCCTCCGGCAAGGGTACGCTCGCCCGTCGCATCGCCGACGCCTACGGCTATCATCATCTTGATACGGGCCTGACCTACCGCGCGGTGGCCAAGGTACTGATGGACCAGAACATGCCACTCGATGATGAGTTTCTTGCTGAAAAGGCCGCACGCACCGTCGATCTGTCGAAACTCGACCGCGAGGTGCTCTCCGCGCATGATATCGGCGAGGCGGCATCCAAGGTCGCCGTCATGCCCGCCGTGCGCCGCGCGCTCGTTGCCGCGCAACAGGGCTTTGCTACTCGCTCGCCGGGCGCCGTGCTTGACGGCCGCGATATCGGTACTGTCGTCTGCCCCGACGCGCCGGTGAAACTCTATATAACGGCATCGCCAGAAGCACGGGCCAAGCGGCGCTTTGAAGAAATCAAATCCAATGGTGGCGGCGCTGACTATGAGGAAATTCTCGAGGATCTCACCCGCCGCGACGCCCGCGACATGGGCCGCACGGACTCGCCCCTCAAGCCAGCTGCCGACGCGCACTTGCTAGATACGACGGAAATGGATATAGAGACCGCGTTCCTTAATGCCAAAACCCTGATTGACCAGGCATTGGCGAAGAACACGCATTAGACTAGCCGCAAACATTTGCCGTCAACCCAGGCACCGGATTGCCCTCAAAGGGCGGGTTGGCATGCAGATGAACCGAAACACCAACCACCGGTGCTGTGTCCGACGAGTTTTCCGGACACTCCAGGAGTATTTATGTCTCAAGCCAATCCAACGCGCGAAGATTTCGAAGCTCTTCTCGCAGAGTCCTTTGCCACCAATGACCTTGCTGAAGGTTATGTGGTCAAGGGCCGTATCGTCGCCATCGAAAAAGACATGGCGATCATCGACGCCGGCCTCAAGGTTGAAGGCCGCGTTCCGCTGAAGGAATTCGGCGCGAAAGCCAAGGACGGTTCGCTCAAGCCAGGCGATATCGTTGAAGTTTATGTCGAGCGCATCGAAAACGCTCTCGGCGAAGCAGTTCTGTCGCGTGAAAAAGCTCGCCGCGAAGAAAGCTGGGTCCGTCTGGAAGAGAAGTTCAACCGCGGCGAACGCGTCGACGGTGTCATCTTCAATCAGGTCAAGGGTGGTTTCACCGTCGATCTCGACGGCGCCGTAGCCTTCCTGCCGCGCTCGCAGGTCGACATCCGCCCGATCCGCGACGTTACCCCGCTGATGCACAACCCGCAGCCTTTCGAAATCCTCAAGATGGACAAGCGCCGCGGCAACATCGTTGTCTCGCGCCGCACCGTTCTTGAAGAGAGCCGTGCTGAGCAGCGCTCCGAAATCGTTCAGAACCTCGAAGAGGGTCAGGTCGTTGAAGGTGTCGTCAAGAACATCACCGATTACGGTGCGTTCGTTGACCTCGGCGGCATCGACGGTCTTCTGCATGTGACCGACATGGCATGGCGCCGCGTCAACCATCCGTCGGAAATCCTGTCCATTGGTCAGACGGTCAAGGTTCAGATCATCCGTATCAACCAGGAAACCCATCGTATTTCGCTCGGCATGAAGCAGCTCGAAAGCGATCCCTGGGATGGTATCGGTGCAAAGTACCCGATCGGCAAAAAGATCACCGGTACGGTCACGAACATCACCGACTACGGTGCATTCGTCGAGATCGAGCCAGGCATCGAAGGCCTCATCCACGTTTCCGAAATGTCCTGGACAAAGAAGAACGTGCATCCCGGTAAGCTGCTCTCGACCACGCAGGAAGTTGAAGTCGTTGTTCTCGAAGTGGATCCGGTCAAGCGCCGCATCTCCCTCGGTCTCAAGCAGACCCTCGACAACCCATGGACGACCTTCGCAGACAAGTTCCCTGTCGGCACGATCGTCGAAGGCGAAGTCAAGAACAAGACCGAGTTCGGCCTGTTCATTGGCCTCGACGGCGATGTAGACGGCATGGTTCACCTCTCCGACCTCGACTGGAACCGTCCGGGCGAGCAGGTCATCGAAGAGTACAACAAGGGTGACGTTGTGAAGGCGCAGGTTCTCGATGTTGACGTCGAGAAGGAACGCATTTCGCTCGGCATCAAGCAGCTGACCGGCGACAAGGTCGGTGAAGCCGCTACTTCGGGTGAACTGCGCAAGAACGCCGTTGTTACCGTTGAAGTCACGGCCATCACCGATGGCGGCCTCGAAGTGCGTCTGGTCGATCACGACCTCGACACCTTCATCCGCCGCGCTGATCTGTCCCGCGACCGCGACGAACAGCGTCCGGAACGCTTCACGGTCGGTCAGAAGATTGACGCTCGCGTCATCGCCTTCGACAAGAAGACCCGCAAGCTGCAGGTCTCGATCAAGGCGCTGGAAATCGCCGAAGAGAAGGAAGCTGTTGCGCAGTACGGTTCTACCGACTCCGGCGCTTCGCTCGGCGACATCCTCGGTGCCGCTCTGAAGAAGCAGGAAAAGAACTAAGTTTCTTTCCGCCTTCGAAAAATCGAAACCCGCCGGTGCAAGCCGGCGGGTTTTTCTTTGGCCGGCAGCTCCTACGACGAAAGCGCGTTCGCTTCGTTCAGATCGTATCGAACTGGATCAGGATGAATGCGATCTGTGTGACAAGCGCCACAATGACCAGGGCAAGCTGCACTCTTTGCCGGCGAACAAAGATCCCCAGCCCGAAGAGCAGGATCAGAAACAGGTTGCGGAAGGGGTATTCAGAGCCGAGCGAACGGAAATGTTCCATGCCTTTCATGGCCGTGTCGATGATGTCCGCAAGGAAAATCGATATCAAAATGCCGAAGAGCCAAGTCCTTCGTGACATGAAATAATCTTCATAGCCGGAATAGCCTTCCATGCTGTCCGGAAAAAGCATTGCGCAGGCGAGGAAATGCAAACTCGCGAAGAAAATAACGAAGAGATAGGCCTCGAATTTCCAGGTCACCAGTTGGTGCAGGTAAAATTCGTACCACCAGAAATGCGCCACCGTGAGAAGCATGAAAAATACCCAGCCAAGATGAACGGCATAGATATTCTTGCGCTGCGGATGCTGGATGATGCGGGCAACACCGGTCAATAGACGAGAAATACTCAAGCCCAGGACGATACCGATGATGACCCGGACATGGGTAAATACCTCGGGATTCGGAATACCGCCTTCCATTGCACATTCCTTGTCATTGTTTCAACTGACGATCAGAGCGACCATGCTACTGATGTATCATGGCGATGCAAATTCCCGTCGCGAACTTGGAATCCTGCCGTTGGGCCGATCAGGTCAGATTCGAGCAAGTTTGCACGCGTAAACTTAAATCACGAAGCGAGTAGCCAACTGGATGGCCATCCGGACTGCTCACCGAGATCGGAACGCGCAGTCTGCTGCGCCGGAAAATTAATACAAGCAAAATGGATTATTGACGCGCGCGAGCGAGCCTGTAAATTTTCAACTGCCAGGAGGAGTGCTGTCAATCAGAAGATGTATTGCGCCGGCACAATATTCAGCGATGATTACGGAGCGACTTTCACTGTACCGCGACTGGTGTGCCGCCAGGTGTTGGAATGAGCGAAGCGATCGTGAAAAGGAAAGCATGCGGTGAAAAAGCCGATCAAGACGATGGAGGATTTCTCCCTGTTTGTCGGGCTGTCGCGTCCGACCGTGTCAAAATATTTCAACGACCCGAACTCGGTGCGCAAGAAGACGCGAGAGATCATAGATGCCGCCGTTAAGCAATCCGGCTTCCGTCCGAATATTTTCGCCGTCAATCTCAATCGGCGCCGCACCAACATTCTCGGGCTTATTGTCCCCAATTCGACCGATCCATTTTACATGTCGCTCACGCGGCGTATCGAAGGTATTGCCGAGCAGGCGGGCTATCTCGCCTTTGTGCTGAGCTCGGATGGCAAGCCGGAACTGGAAGAACGTGCCATCGAAACATTCAAGTCCATGAATGTTGCCGGCGCCATTATCGGCCCGCTCGGCGTACAATCGCATCACGATAAACTCGCCAAACTTGGCGAATCCATTCCGCTCATCTACATCGATTCCCCTCTCGACGACACGTCGCCATTCGTCGGCACCAACAACCGCCAGAGTTTCAAGCTGATCGTCGACTATTTGACCCGCTCCGGCGACCAGCCATGTTACTTCGGCATGACTTCGGTCAACAGCAACGCCATTGAACGCCGCGAGGCCTATGGCGAGGCCATGGGGAACCTCAATCTCGAGCCCCGATTTATCGAGCCTGAAGCCCATGCGAACTGGGAATTCGAAAAATACGGCTTCGATACGACTGCCAGAATTCTGCGGGAGGGCGGGTTTCCTACGAAAACAGTGCTATGTGCCAATGACCGGATCGCTTACGGTGTTCTCGCCGCTGCCTATCAGGCCGGGCTCAAAGTAGGCCGTGGCGAAGACTGCGACCTGCGTGTTGCCGGGCATGACGACCAGCCGCTGTCGCGCTACATGTGCCCGCCCCTGACGACGGTCGCGCAAAATTACAACGAGATCGGCCGCCTTGCGATAGGGCTCCTGTTCGACAAACTCGGCGAGGATCAGGACTCCAACATGGAGTTACCAAAGGATTCGCGCATTCTCCTCAATGCCGAAATCATGTTGCGCATGTCCGCGTGACCGAATCGGGACAGCGCGGCAACGCGCCGCGAGATTTGCCTTCCAACAGCCCTTTGCGTTGCCTTGAAAAGGCATTAAACAGCATCTGTTGCGCCATGCATTTCATGATACGCCAAGCATGTCGGCCAGAGTCTACAGGAGAGCTCGATGACAATCATAAAGCCAAAACTCGTCACGGTTTTCGGAGGCTCCGGCTTTATCGGTCGTCACGTGGTGCGCGCGCTGGCAAAACGCGGCTATCGCATACGCGTTGCCGTACGCCGTCCAGATCTCGCCTTCCATCTGCAGCCCCTTGGCGGTGTCGGTCAGATCCAGGCCGTCCAGGCGAATCTGCGCTACCGCTGGTCAGTGGATCGCGCTGTCGCGGGTTCCGACCATGTCATCAATCTTGTTGGCCTGTTGTTCGAAAGCGGCAGCCAGAAGTTCAGCACCGTGCATGATTTTGGCGCGCGCGCCGTCGCCGAGGCTGCCCGCGCCGCTGGGGTACCGCTAACGCACATGTCCGCCCTTGGCGCCGACCCGCGTTCTCATTCTGCCTATGCCAGCACCAAGGGTCGGGCCGAAGCGGCGGTTCGCGATATCCTACCTGAGGCGGTCATTATCCGCCCATCCATTGTCTTTGGACCCGAGGACAATTTCTTCAACAAATTTGGCAGCATGGCACGCATGTCGCCATTCCTGCCGTTGATTGGCGGCGGCAACACCAAATTCCAGCCGGTCTATGTCGGCGATGTTGCCGAAGTCATCGCCCGGTCTGTCGATGGCACCCTGACGCCCGGCCAAACCTATGAGCTCGGCGGCAGCGAGGTCCTGACCTTCAAGCAGTGCCTCGAGGCCGTCTTACGCGTCACGGGGCGCAAGCGCCTGTTTGTGTCCATACCGTTCTGGGTGGCAAAGATTCAGGGAAAGATCCTCGGCTATCTGCCGAAGCCAATGTTGACCAAGGACCAGGTCGTGCTTCTGCAGCATGACAATGTCGTGTCCCATGCCGCCAAGGCCGAGCAGCGCACGCTCGAAGGTATCGGCATCCATCCGCAGACCATTGAGGCAATCCTGCCATCCTATCTCTGGCGCTTCCGGAGCCATGGACAATATTCCAGCCAGACACCCGTCTAGAGCAACTCCAGGAAAAGTGGAACCCGGTTTTCCGTCCGGAATTGCGTCAAACAAAGAGTCAGAACAAAGATCACCGCATCAGGATCAGTGCGATCAGTCCGACTGTGCCCACGACCAGCCGCCACCAGGCGAACAGGCCGAAGCCATGGCGTGAGACATAGTCGAGCAGATAGCGCACGACGAAAACACCGGCGAAGAACGCGGCGATAAACCCGACAACGATCAACGACGCGTCGTTGAGGGTCAGGATGTGGCGGTTCTTATAGAGATCATAGGCAAAGGCGCCGGCCATCGTCGGCATCGCCAGGAAGAACGAGAACTCCGCCGCCGACCGCTTGTCCGTACCAAGCAGAAGCGCGCCCACAATGGTTGCACCGGAGCGCGACGTGCCGGGGATCATGGCGAAGCATTGGATAAGGCCAATCTTCAGGCAAAGCGACAGCGGATATTCCATGACATTCGTATAACGCGGCTTCAATTCGAGCCGATCGACCCAGAGCAGGATCAATCCGCCAATAATCAGCATCACGCAGATCAGCATGGGCGTTTCGAACAGCACCGTCTTGATGAAGTCATGGGCGAGCACACCGATAATGACTGCCGGCAGGAACGCGACGAGCACCCCCGTCACAAAACGGCGCGTCTTCGGGTCGCTGGGAAGATTCCGCGCGATTTTCACGAGACGGCCGAAATAGACGGAGAGGATCGCAAGGATCGCGCCAAGCTGGATCAGGACCTCGAAGGTTTTGCCATTGGATTCAAAGCCAAGAAAATGCCCGGCCAGTAGCAGATGCCCGGTGGATGAGACCGGTATAAACTCTGTTAACCCTTCCAGCAGTCCAAGAAAAAGGGCTTCGACAATCGTCTGTGAATCCATGATTATAGCTCGCGATGGTGATGCCGGACCGGGCAATGACGTGTAGTTCTTGTCTCGTGCCGCGGTTGCGCCTATAGGTTTGGCGCAGACTCAAAGGCTTATCGAGCAATACGCTGACGCCCACGAAAATGCCAGTTTGAAAGATTTAGATACACCTGCCATGTTGACGCTCTTCCATCATCCCATGTCCACCGGTTCGCGTTATGCCCGACTCATCCTCAATGAATATGACATTGAGGTGGAGTTGATCGAAGAGAACAGCTGGGCACGGCGCAAGGAGTTTCTGGCGCTCAATCCAGCGGGCACGCTGCCGGTTCTTCTGGCAGAAGGCGATGTGCCGATCTCCGGCTCCACTGTGATCGCCGAATACATTGATGAGACACGCGGTGCGCTGAAACGCAGCCGCAGGCTGTTCCCGGAGGATTCGCTGAGCCGTGCCGAGGTGCGCCGCCTGATCGACTGGTTCCTGAGCAAATTCGAGAATGAAGTGACCCGCCACATGGCGCGCGAGCGCATCTTCAAACTGCACATGACCCCGGAGCAAGGCGGCGGCGCACCGGATTCGACCGCGATTCGTGCCGCCCGCGCCAATATTACCCAGCACATGAAATATATCGACTGGCTGACGGCAACGCGCAACTGGCTGGCAGGACCGACGCCGAGCTATGCCGACATGGCTGCTGCCGCTTCCATCTCGATCCTTGACTATCTTGGCGAGATCAAGTGGGCGGAATACAGAGCGGCGCGCGACTGGTACACAAGGATGAAATCCCGCCCGTCTTTCCGTCCGCTGCTCGCCGACCGGGTACGCGGCCTTCCACCATCATCGCATTATGGCGATCTGGATTTCTGATGCTTGGCGCGGGTGCACATAACGCATCGCGCTCTCCGTCAAACGCACAACGGCTGAAGCAGTTCATCCTCGAGGAATCCCGCGCGGCTGGATTCGATCTCGTTGCCATCACCCGCCCCGATGCCATTCCCCTTGCCGAAGAGCGGCTGCGCCAGTATCTGGCGCTCGGGCGGCACGCCAGTATGGAATGGATGCAGCAGACGAAAGAGCGCCGGGCCAACCCGGAGGTATTGTGGCCGGAGGTGCGCTCGATCATCGTGCTCGCCATGAATTACGGGCCTGATAGCGACCCTCTGGATATTCTGGCGCAGAAAGACAAGGCGGCGATTTCGGTCTATGCGCAGAACCGCGATTACCACGACATCATCAAGGGCAAGCTCAAGGGCGTCGCCAGCCGCTTCGCTTCCCGGGCCGCCGGCGAGAACCTGAAAGTGTTCGTCGATACCGCTCCAGTCATGGAAAAACCCCTCGCCGAAGCGGCAGGGCTCGGCTGGCAGGGCAAGCACACCAATCTCGTCAGCCGTTCTCACGGCTCGTGGCTGTTTCTCGGCACGATCTTCACCACGGCGGAGCTGCCGGCGGACGAGCGCGAGTCCGATCATTGCGGCTCATGTCATGCCTGTCTCGACATCTGCCCGACCAGCGCCTTCCCCGCACCCTACCAGCTCGATGCCCGACGCTGCATCTCCTACCTGACGATCGAGCACAAAGGACCGATTGCGCTGGAGTTTCGCAAAGCCATGGGCAACCGCATCTATGGCTGCGACGACTGCCTGGCGGTCTGCCCGTGGAACAAGTTTGCCGGAACTGCACGCGAGGCGAAGCTGCAGGCGCGCGACGATCTCCGCTCGCCGTCGCTTGCGTCGCTGCTCACGCTCGACGATGCGACATTCCGCACCCTCTTCACCGGCTCGCCTGTCAAGCGCATCGGCCGCGACCGATTTATTCGCAATGTGCTGATCGCCTGTGGCAATTCGGGCGAGCCTGCCTTGGTCGCGGCAATCGAGACGCATCTCGCCGATCCCTCGCCGCTGGTGCGCGGTGCTGCCGTATGGGCGCTGGGTGAATTGATGGGTAGAGACGATTTCGCCGCCCTGAAGCTGCGTCACATCGCACAAGAGAGTGACGCTGATGTCTTGACCGAATGGCGTATTGCTGTGAAGAATCAACAATGAACGTTTTTCTCTTTGGTGCCGGCTATTCGGCACGCGCCTTTGCCAAAGTCATCGCCGGTCAAGCAGATTTCATCGGCGGGACGACACGCGACAGCGCCAAATTTTCGGAACTCAAAAAGGAGGGTATTACCCCGTTCCTCTTCCACGGCACCCATGCTTCGCAGGAAATTGTCGATACGCTTACCAGCGTCACCCACCTTGTCATCTCGACTTCACCCGGGCAAAGCGGCGACCCTGTAGTGGCGCAATTCGGCGACACGATCCGGCACTCCATGCCGAAACTGCAATGGATCGGCTATCTTTCCACTGTCGGCGTGTATGGCAATCATGCGGGGGGCTGGGTCGACGAGACGACGCCATGCCATCCGGTTTCCGCTCGCTCGCTGGAACGCGTCGAGGCAGAGCAGGGCTGGCAGAGACTGGCCAACACGCGCAACGTACCTCTCGCCATCTTGAGGCTAGCAGGCATTTACGGGCCGGGGCGCAATGCCTTCGTCAACCTTTCCAATGGCACGGCCCGCCGCCTCAACAAGGCTGGCCAGGTCTTCAACCGCATTCATGTCGATGATATCGCCGGCGCGTTGCGTTTCCTCAGCACCCGCAACGAAGCCGGTATATTCAACATCACCGACGACGAGCCGGCGGCGCCGCAGGATGTGGTTGCCTATGCGGCTGAGCTGATGGGCATCGAACCGCCGGCAGAGTCCGATTTCGAATCCGCGCAGCTCACACCGATGGCGCGCTCCTTCTATGGCGAGAACAAGCGCGTTTCCAATGCGCGCATCAAGAAGCTCGGCTTCTCCTTCCGCTATCCGGATTACGGTACGGCTTTCGCGGCCATGTGGTATGACGGGAGCTGGCGGTAAAAGCCGCCAGCCTAAAACCGCGTGATCACATTGATGCCCGTTCCCTCGAAACGATCCATCGCCATCAGGGCCGCGGGTGCCTCCTCCAACGCAATCTCCTTGCCGACCAGTCTTTGCGGCTGGAGCTTGCCGGTTTCCAGCATATCCATCAGCGCCTTGTAGCGGAAGGCCTGCATGCCGTGACTGCCATAGATCTCGAGTTCATGCGCGATGACCTTGTCCATCGGGATCGGGGCGTGCGCATGGTCGCCCAGCATCAGCCCAACCTGCACATGGCGGCCGCGGCGGCGCAGATTGGCGACTGAATTGAAACAGGTCGACGGGTGGCCTAGCGCATCGATCGAGACATGCGCTCCGCCCTTGGTGATTTCCCTGACCGCGCCGATAATATCCTGCGTCTGCCCACCATTGACCGTCGCTACCGCGCCGAGTTCGCGGGCGAAGGACAGTTTCTCCTCGGTGAGGTCCACTGCGACGACATTGGCACCCATGGCCGTAGCGATCATGATCGCCGAAAGGCCAACGCCGCCACAGCCATGCACCGCCACCCACTCACCGGGCTTGACCTTGGCCTGATCGACAATGGCGCGGAACGATGTGACGAAGCGGCAGCCGAGGCTTGCCGCCGTGGCGAAATCCAGCGAGTCCGGCAGTGCAACGAGATTGGTATCGGCGAAATCCACCGCGACATACTCAGCGAAGGAGCCCCAGGCGGTGAAGCCAGGCTGGAACTGGTGCTCGCACACCTGATGGTTGCCGGAATTGCACTCGAAACAATGGCCGCAGCCGCCGACGAAGGGCACAGTGACACGCTGGCCGATTTTCCATTGCGTGACATGCTTGCCGATGGCCTGGACGGTTCCGGCAAGCTCGTGGCCCGGAACATGCGGCAGGACGATATCGGGATCGTGGCCCATCCAGCCGTGCCAGTCGCTGCGGCAAAGCCCCGTTGCCTCGACCTTGATGACAACGCCCGTATCGGCCGGCACAGGATCTGCAACGACCGCCAGGCGCGGCGGCTGACCGAATTGCTCGAAAATGATTGCTTTCATGGCGAGGGGTTCCGTTCGAATCAGGTTGTGACTTTCATTCCATATTGCGACTTTCCGGCGAATCTGGCCATCATAAAGCCCCGATCCCCAGCGCAAATTCGCTAGGATCACTTGTGGGACAGCGATCATGAAACCAAAAACCCTGTTGCGTTTCGCGCTCAGCGCACTCATTGCGCTTACCGGTGCCGTTGACGCCATCGCCGAAAATGGACCTGCCAAGCAATTGTTCGGGGCACAGAGCTTACCGACCGTCAGTGCACCCCAATCGGCGGGTTTTTACTCCAAGGGCTGCCTGGCAGGCGGTGTCGCCCTGCCCGTGGATGGACCGGCCTGGCAGGTTATGCGCCTTTCGCGCAACCGGCGCTGGGGCCACCCGCGCATGATTGCCCTTCTGGAAAAGCTGTCCCGTGACACCGCGGCCAAGGATGGATGGCCGGGTCTCCTGGTTGGCGACATCTCGCAGCCGCGCGGCGGTCCGATGTTGACTGGCCATGCCTCGCATCAGGTCGGGCTCGACGCGGATATCTGGCTGACCCCGATGCCAAAACACCGTTTTACCGACGAAGAGCGCGAGAACGTAGCTGCTGCATCGATGCTCAAGGGCGACACGCTTTATGTCGATCCAGACAAATGGACACCGGCGCGTACGGCATTGTTGAAGCGCGCCGCACGTTACCCCGAGGTTGAGCGCATCTTCGTTCATCCCGGCATCAAGAAGAAATTGTGTGACAGCGTGCAGGGCGACCGCAGCTGGATGGCAAAGATCCGCCCCTATTGGGGCCACTATTACCATTTCCATGTACGCATCAAATGCCAGCCGGGCTCGCCCAACTGCAAGCCGCAAGAGCCGATCGGGGCCGATGATGGTTGCGGCAAGTCCCTTGCCTGGTGGCTTACCGACGAGCCCTGGAAAAAGGCGCCGGAACCCGCCAAGCCAGTCAAGCCGAAGGTCATGATGCTCTCGGATCTGCCGAAGATTTGCGCGCAGATACTCAATGCACCCGGGCCGAAATCGGTCGATCAGGTGACCTATGGTGTCGGAACAGAGGTGGCACAGCCTGCAGCGGCCGGCGTTCCGGCTGCCGCCTATGCACCGGAAGATGACGATCTGCCTGAGGATGTGCCGGTTCCCGGGAAGAAGCCGTAGCGCCAGACTTTGCCAGCGCCAATCCGTCGCGGTCTTTTTTGCCCGTGGCCTTTTCATGCTGTCATGAATTGAGTATAGGGTTTCAATCGATTTAGGTCCCGCGACCCACGACAGGATTTTATGACACAGCCTTTTCGCCTCGCGCTGATTGCCCATGACCAGAAAAAGGACGACATGGTCGAGTTTGCGCGAAATTACGAAAGCCTGCTGGCGCCCTGCGATATCGTGGCGACCGGGACGACGGGCGGTCTTATCCAGGCTGCATGTCCCTCGCTGAAGATCGCTCGCGTCAAGAGCGGCCCGCTTGGCGGCGACCAGCAGATTGGGGCCCTGATTGCCGAAGGCAGGATCGACGGCCTGATTTTCTTTGTCGACCCGCTGTCGCCGATGCCGCATGATGTCGACGTCAAGGCGCTGATGCGGCTGGCCAGCGTCTACGATATTCCGATGGCACTGAACCGGGCGACGGCCGAGGTGCTGGTGCAAAAGCGAGGTTTGCTGCGCGATGACGCAGCGGAAAATACACTGGGGAAGCGATAATGGTGACACAGGCAGATACCGACCACATCATGAAATTTCCGATCCTGGTCGGTGACATCGGCGGCACCAATGCGCGTTTCGCCATTCTGGTGGACGCCTATGCGGAGCCGAAGGAATTCCCGATCATTCAGACCGCGGATTATCCAACCATCGACGAGGCGATCCAGAACGCCATTCTCGACCACACCTCGATCCAGCCACGCTCGGCGGTGCTGGCTATTGCCGGTCCGGTGGAAGGCGACGAGATCGACCTGACCAATTGCGCCTGGGTGGTCAAGCCACGCCAGATGATGGAAACGCTCGGCCTTTCCGATATCACCGTGCTCAATGATTTCGAAGCGCAGGCACTTGCTGTCGTCTCGCTCGAGCCCAAGCATTTGGAAAAGCTCGGCGGCGGACCCGGCGACCCGCACGGCAGCCGCGCCGTGCTCGGACCTGGCACTGGTCTTGGCGTTGCCGGTATGGTCCGCTCACGCAACAGCTGGGTACCCGTACCCGGAGAAGGCGGCCATGTCGACATGGGTCCTCGTACGGCCCGCGATCTCGAACTCTTCCCGCACATCGAACATATCGAGGGCCGCATTTCCGGCGAGCAGTTGCTTTGCGGCCGCGGCTTGCAGAATATCTATCGCGCCATCTGCAAGGTGAATGGCACGCCGGCCAGCCTGCAGACACCGGCCGAGATTACCGCAGCTGGCCTTTCCGGCGAATCCGCCGAGGCGAAGGAAACCCTTGCGCTCTTCGTCGTCTATCTCGGCCGGCTGGCCGGCGACTTTGCCCTGACCTTCATGGCGCGCGGCGGCGTTTATCTCGCTGGCGGCATCGTCCAGAAGATCGTCGCGCCGCTGAAAGATCCGTCCTTCCGCCAGGCTTTCGAGGACAAGGCACCGCATGGGGAAATCCTGCGCGAAACACCGGTCTATATCATTACCCATCCGCTTGCGGCACTGAGCGGCCTCTCGGCCTTCTCGCGCACGCCCACCCGGTTTGGCGTATCCACCGAAGGGCGGCGTTGGCGCCGGGATTAGGGCGGCGCAATAGAGCATCGATGCAACACTCGAGCGCTGCATTCCTGCCCACAGGCAAAACCGATAGGCAAGGCGGATCAATAAGGTTATAGGGACAATTCGAGCGGCAAGGTTTCTTGCCCGAATGTCCTGGTACCAGCGAGTTGCCGCCTGTCATGAGTGGTCAGAAGAAGAAAAAGATCGATCCGACGGAGGCGAAGCGCGTCATCGGCCGGGTGCTGGGCGAAAACCTTCGCGAGCATCGGTCGTCCTATGCGGTTGCCGTGATTGCCATGCTGGGGGTTGCGTGCACGACGGCTTTCGTCGCCTATATCTTCAAGGACGTCATCAACAAGATCTACTATGAACGCCGCGAGGATCTGATCGTGCCGATCAGCCTCGGCATTCTTGCCGCTTTTGTCATCCGCGGTGTCTCCACCTATGTCCAGTCGGTCACGATGGCAAAGATCGGCAACAATATCGTTGCCCGCTACCAGCATCGCATGTTCGATCACCTGATGAAGCTCGGTTTAGACTTCTATACCGATACGCGTTCGGCCCAACTGGCGGCGCGGGTCAACCAGAACGTAAGCGGCGTTCGCGAACTGATGGACATCACCGTGACGACGGTCGGCAAAGATATTCCGACACTGGTTGCCTTGATTGGCACCATGGTGCTTCTCGATCCCGTCCTTTCCCTTTTCGCCTTGCTGGTCGGGCCGCCGGTCATCTTGACCGTGCGCTATCTGGCAAAGCGCCTGCGCAGCATCCACCGAGAGTCGGTGACGCTGAATTCGCATCTGCTCGGCGCCATGCAGGAAGCGACGCAGGGCATCGCGATCGTCAAGGCCTTCACCATGGAAGACCAATTGCGCTTGAAGATCAGCGAGCTGATCAGGCGGGCCGAGGAACGTGCCAATAAGATTGCACGCGTTTCGGAGCGTACCACGCCCATTACCGAATTGATCGCGGGCGTCGCCATCGCATCGATGATCATCTATACAGGCTATCGCGCCGTCTACAATCTGGAGCCACCCGGCGCCATGTTCGGCTTCATGACGGCCGTATTGCTTGCCTATGATCCGGTGCGCCGGCTGGCACGCGTGCAAGTGGGCCTGGAGCGCTCACTGGTCAATGCGCGCATGTTCTTCGAGATCCTCGACATCGAACCACGTCAGGCAGACAGCATCGGTTCTGTTCCGATCACGGTGCCGACCGGCGAAGTCGAGTTCGACAAGGTCCGCTTCAGCTATTCCAACGGCTTTCCCGTTTTGCACGGCATCAGCTTTACTGCCGAGGCCGGCAAGACGACCGCCATCGTCGGCGCGTCCGGCGCCGGCAAATCCACGCTGATCGGTCTCGTCCAGCGCTTTTACGACATTGATGCGGGGCGCATCCTCATCGACGGGCAGGATATCGCCTATGTCAGCAAGCGTTCGCTGCGCCAGTCGATAGCCTATGTCTCGCAGCAGCCCTATCTCTTTGAAGGCACGATCGCCGACAATATCCGCTACGGCCGCCCGGACGCCACCGATGACGAGGTCATCGAGGCGGCGAAGCTTGCCAATGCCGATGAGTTCATTCGTCAGCAGCCCCAGGGCTACGGCACCGAGATCGGCGAAAACGGCGCAAACCTTTCCGGCGGCCAGCGCCAGCGCCTCTCCATTGCCCGCGCCATCGTTCGCAATGCCTCCATCCTCTTGCTCGACGAGGCGACCTCCGCCCTCGACAATGAATCGGAAAAGCGCGTGCAACAGGCGCTCGAGCACGTGATGCAGGGGCGTACCACCATCGTCATCGCCCACCGCCTCTCGACCATCGTCAATGCCGACCATATCGTCGTGATGGAGGCCGGCCGCGTGATTGAAGAGGGGGTGCACGAAACCCTTCTCACCCGCCCCAACGGCGTCTATGCCCGCTTCTACCAGTTGCAAGGCCGGGAAGAGTCGCCCATCATCGACGACAGCGAAATAACAGCTGCAGCAGGACTGGCCGAATGAGTGCGGTAACCGAACAATCCCCGAATAGTTTGGCCGGCGCAACACCGGCGATGAAGCTCGCTGTTGTCGGTGCCGCTGGCCGCATGGGCCAGACCTTGATCCGCGCCATTCATGCCACTCCAGGCGCAAACCTTGCCGGCGCGGTCGAACGTCCCGGCTCGCCGCATATCGGCCGGGATGCCGGAGAACTTGCCGGCATTGGCCCGATCAATGTACCTGTCACCGAGGACGCTCTTTCGGTCTTCGTCCAGGTCGAAGGCGTTCTTGATTTCACCGCTCCTTCGGCGACAGTCGAGTTCGCCGAACTTGCCGCGCAGGCGCGCATCGTCCATGTCATCGGCACGACCGGTTGTTCGGCGGAGGATGACGCGAAGATCCGCGCTGCGGCCCGTCATGCGGTCGTCATCAAGTCCGGCAACATGAGCCTTGGCGTCAACCTACTCGGCGTTCTTGTCAAACAGGCGGCAAAAGCTCTGGGCGCCGACGATTTCGACATCGAGATTCTCGAAATGCATCACAAGCACAAGGTCGATGCTCCGTCTGGTACCGCATTGCTGCTCGGTCAGGCCGCAGCCGAGGGCCGCGACATTGCGCTTGGACAACACAGTGTGCGGGTGCGCGATGGCCATACGGGGCCACGCGAGGACGGCACGATCGGCTTTGCCACGTTGCGCGGCGGGTCTGTCGTCGGCGACCACTCAGTCATCCTCGCCGGTCAGGGCGAGCGCATCACCCTGTCCCACCAGGCGGAGGATCGCACGATCTTTGCCCGCGGCGCAGTCAAGGCTGCGCTCTGGGGCAGAAGCGCCAAGCCCGGCCTCTATTCCATGCTCGACGTCCTCGGTCTCGCCGACCAGAACTAACCCTCTCAACAGGAGTACTGCAATGTCCGGAACCCTCGTCCTTGTCCGCCATGGCCAGAGCGAATGGAATTTGAAGAACCTTTTCACTGGCTGGCGCGATCCGGGATTGACCGAGCTCGGCCACAAGGAAGCCATCGACGCCGGCAAGCGGCTAAAGGCAAAAGGCCTCTCCTTCGACATTGCCTATACATCCGTTCTCTCCCGCGCGCAGGCAACCCTTGAACACATTCTCGAAGAAGTGGGGCAGACGGGTCTGGAGACGATTCGCGACCAGGCATTGAACGAGCGCGACTACGGCGACCTGTCCGGCCTCAACAAGGACGATGCACGCGCCAAATGGGGCGAAGAGCAGGTGCATATCTGGCGCCGTTCCTACGACGTGTCGCCGCCCGGCGGCGAGAGTCTCCGCGACACCGGCGCACGCGTCTGGCCCTATTATCTGCACGAGGTGCAGCCGCATGTGCTGCGCGGAGAAACGGTGCTCGTCGCTGCCCATGGCAACTCGCTGCGCGCGCTGATCATGGCGCTCGACGGGCTGACGGGCGAGGAAATCGTCGCACAGGAACTCGCGACAGGCGTACCGATCATTTACAAATTCAACGCCGACTCGACCATCGCCTCGAAGGAAGTGCTGGAGGGCTGAACCCAGTTGCAGCGTGGTTCGACTTTTCTTCGCGGGAAGCCTGTCGGACCACGCCTTCGCGCCTCGCCTGGCAATCCCTGATTATTCCCCGACAAATGGATTGACAGACTCAAGTGCGCCCCTTACATGAGACCCCGCTGCCCAGATGGCGGAATTGGTAGACGCGCACGGTTCAGGTCCGTGTGCCGCAAGGCGTGGAGGTTCGAGTCCTCTTCTGGGCACCATTTCCAAGTTCGTAGATGTTTGCTGACATCCCTGAACGTCTTGAAAAGCCCCGGCTTTCCGGGGTTTTTTCTTTTCTGATGTTTGCCGGCGTCCTTGACTGTTTGTTGGTATCCTGATTTTTTGTTGGTACGGATGATGGGCTTCTCCGAAAATACCAACTTCGCAAAATGTCGGATACCAACAAATGCCGTTAACTGACACACAAATCAAAAATCTAAAGAAGCAAGACAAGCCGAAAAAGTATAGCGATGGCGGGGGGTTATTCCTTTTCATACCACCCCAAGGCTCCAAGCTTTGGCGGCTCGCATATCGATATGACAACAAGCAAAAGACGTTGGCACTCGGGGCGTATCCAATAGTGTCTCTCGCGGACGCCCGTAAAAAGCGTGACGACGCAAAGCGGCTGTTGGGTTCGGGCATTGATCCGTCGCAACAGGCCAAACTCGACAAAATCCACCGTCGCGCGTCAAACGCAATCACGTTCAACGCGGTCGCTGACGAGTTCTTGGAAAAGGTCGAGCGCGAAGGCAAGGCTGACGCCACGATGACGAAAAAGCGCTGGCTCATAGATTTGGCTCGCGACGATCTGGGAACACGCCCCATATCCGAAATCAGCGCTGCCGAAATCCTCGTTCCCCTGCGCCGAGTTGAAGCCAAGGGCAATTACGAAACCGCACGTCGGATGCGTTCCACCGTTGGACAGGTTTTCCGCTTCGCGATCGCCACCGCGAGGGCCGAAAACGATCCCACCGGTGGACTGAAAGGGGCGCTGACGACTCCGACTGTCACCCATCGCCCCGCCATCACCCAGCGAAACGCGTTGGGCGGCTTGCTCCGCGCCATTTGGGGTTACGAGGGCGCACCCGAAACAAAACATGCGCTGATGCTGATGGCTTACCTCTATCCGCGCCCGGGCGAACTCAGGCTGGCAGAATGGGCCGAGTTCGATCTTGAACAGTCGGCATGGACCATCCCAGCGGCTCGGGCAAAGATGCGCCGGGAGCATAAAAAACCCCTACCCTCACAAGCAGTCGAAATACTCCACATCCAAAAAGAGCTAACCGGTGATGGCAGGCTCGTATTCCCTTCGATCAAATCCCGCGTGCAGCCAATCAGTGAAAACACCTTGAACGGCGCGCTTCGTAGACTCGGCTTCACCCAAAAGGAGATGACTTCACACGGTTTCCGCGCGACAGCATCCAGCCTGCTCAATGAAAGCGGGAATTGGTCGCCCGACGCGATTGAGGCAGAACTCGCGCACGTCGGCGCGGATATGGTTCGCCGCGCCTACCACCGCGCTCTTTATTGGGATGAACGGGTGAAAATGGCGGATTGGTGGGCGGAAGAAGTCGAGAGCATGCGGTCTTCCACAAATTAATCGTGGCCCTTTGTTTCCAAAATCGCCCCTACGACTGCGATAAATTTATGCTTTGAAACTATATGGCGGCGCAATCCAAGTCTGGCACGCCCGAGAAGCAGAACCGTCGCCCAAGAATTCTCAGCATCATTTGAAGAACTGGAGGCTGCAGCTCCGTCACAGGCGCCGACTGAGCAGCTAAGATCTGAACTAACTGCGAACCTCAACGATTGCTTGTTGATCACTGTTTCCAGTGAACACATGACCTGCCACTCAAAACCTCATTTGCAAGCTTTATAGCCTTTTCATCAAACACCGAAAGTCGTCATAGACGACGTAAAATACTTTTCCGCTAAATGAACGCAGGCGATATGGTGGCTCTGGCGCAGGAGGGATGTCGAACGAACATGCTCCCACGGCACAAGTTCGACTTCAATCTGCTCAGTCGCGTCGAGTGCCGGGGCGCCGGTGAGTTCGGCGTCGAGCGCAAGAAAGTAATGTACCATGTTTGGCTGATTGGTGCAGTTGGCATAGAGCGAACCGAGGGGCACGATTCGCTGACTGGTGTAGCCAGTTTCTTCCAGTAATTCTCGCCGGGCCGTTGCCTCCGGCACAGCGTCTTCTTTATCCACGACGCCGCTAGGTAGACCGATGACCACCGAACCAATCCCGTGCCGATACTCCTTCGCCAGGACTACATCACCTTGGGAGGTGATCGGCAAAACACAGACCCAATCTGGATATTCCAGAACGTAATAGGGCTCTATAATTACTCCATCGCTGCGCCGACAATTATCGGCACGCACCTTTATCCAACGATCTTCAAGCTCAATTCTGCTCGAAAGCACTTCCCAAGGTTCAATCATCAATCTCGGCCTATATGTAACCTGCGGTTTCATGCTACGTAGCACAGACCTTCCCCAACCCAGAGAGATGTAAACCAACATGAGCAGCATGGCCGCGCCCACCTGATGGCTATAAGTGCGCCGGTCTTACGGACAAAGCTCGCCGCCTGCGGACCTCGTAAAGGTCCCGGCACACGTTATTCGAATCATTGATGATGCCAGCTTCCATTGCTAGGTATGATTGCGACAGCCAGTCACTGTTAAGTCCAATTCGAATGTGCTAACCCCCGCTGGCCGACAAGAAACTATCGCCAACAGAGAAGTGTTAATATGGCCAGCGTGACAACGCAAAAGATTACTGCCTGGGAAGACATCTCCAATTCGGTCAAAAATTTCCGATTGGCCGCACTCCTCGGCTGGCAAGACGTTGCACAACGTTATCGAAGGTCAAGTGTTGGCGCTTTCTGGCTGACCATCAACATGGGTGTGCTCATTGGTGCGCTGGGTTTGGTCTTTGGTACAATCTTCAATTCGCCCATGTCCGAGTTTCTTCCGTTCATTTGTGTCGGCCTAATCATGTGGGGCTATTTTTCCAGCCTCGTTAACGAGGGCTGCGGGAGCTTTATCTCAAATAGCGACACGATGCTGCAGCTGCCCATACCGTTCTTCACCTACATCTTGAGAACCTGGTGGCGTAATACGATTATTCTCGCACACAATATGGTCATCTTCCCGATTGTTCTCCTGATCTTCGGGAAGTTTGTCAACTTCAATGCGCTGTTGTTCATTCCTGGGTTTGTGCTAGTGACACTCAACCTTCTTTGGGTGATGATTGTGCTGGCGGTGTTATGCACGCGTTATCGTGATCTTACGCAGATCATTCAGAACATCATGCAGGTTGGCATCTATGTGACCCCGATCATGTGGATGGCCAGCAACTTACCCGGCGGTACACAATCGCGGCTATGGTTAATGCTCGATCTCAATCCCTTCTACCATCTGATCAGTATTGTGCGCGATCCCCTACTGGGTAGTACGGCAACGCCGCTCAACTGGATGGTCAGCATCGCGATGGCGATTGTTGGATGGTTGATCGCTCTCTTGTTCCTTAATCGCTATCGTCTGCGGATCACCTATTGGCTATGAACATCTTTTCTCAACACCCTATTGCGCAGGCCGACATGACCTCCATGCATCTTGAAAATGTTACCGTGGATTTTCCGATCTACAATACGAAAAGCAGATCATTGAAGAATCAGGTCATTAGTCTGGCGACCGGTGGTACGATCGGCTCGAATTCCGAGGGTCATGTCGTCATACGTGGTCTGGAAAATATTAGCCTGAGCCTCAAGGATGGCGATCGGCTTGGTTTGATAGGCCACAACGGCTCGGGAAAAACCACGCTTTTGCGGGTGATGAGTGGCGTTTATTATCCTTCGGGCGGTAACATTGCCATCAATGGCAAATGCACATCCCTGATTAATATCTCACTAGGAATCGACCCTGAAGCGACCGGCCGTGAAAACATCGGCATTCGCGGCGCGCTGCTTGGATTCACAAAGAAAGAGATGGCTGCGCGCCGGGCCGAAATTGAGGATTTTTCAGAACTCGGAAGCTTTCTTGACATGCCGGTGCGAACTTATTCGACGGGTATGCAACTTCGCCTGGCTTTTTCGATATCGACCGTGATTCAACCCGAAATTCTTATCATGGATGAATGGCTGGCGACGGGAGATGAAGGTTTTCAACATAAAGCCAATGAGCGGCTGCACGAGCTTGTCAACAAGACCAAAATTTTGATTATAGCCAGCCACTCCAAAGACCTGCTTGTCAAAAACTGCACCCGAATCGTTTGGCTTGAGCACGGAAAAATCCGCATGGATGCTGATGCGCAGACGGTTGCCGACGCCTATTTTGGTCATCAATAAAGCCGGGATGAAGTGGGCCTTAGGTCAGGCGTATGAGATTGCCGTTGCGGCCCGGCCACGGCACAACCGGCACTAAACCTCAGATAGCATCTCCTGCCTTCCGCTAGCGATATATCGCAATCGCATATACATGGCATAAGAACGGTGCCAAAAGGTCAGGAGAAATATTATGATCTCTTCCGTAGTGCGATTACCCGATTACCCCCAGTATTCGTCTCATTGTTCCCATCTATGAACGGCGAGGAGAACCAAGTCCACAATATTCCTTGGATGGTCGGTTGAGCCAACACCAAGAGCCACTGATCCGGGAAGGTCCTTTTCCACGAAGGGCCGCTATGCATCGCGATCTTTTATAGCCGAAGCTCGCCGAAAGATTCGCTCAACCTCGGTCTGGTGGGTAAGCGCCAAGGTCGCCCCATCTGGCGGGCGCTTTGAGGGGCCGGTATTGATGCTGGAGCAATAAGCTTCGGTGTGAATTTCTATGTCTGCTGCTATGTCTGGTGATAGAAACTTCCATATGATCG
>NZ_PGGO01000013.1 GCF_003010955.1 Phyllobacterium brassicacearum | reverse complement strand
TGGCATCCCCCAGAGCATGTCACGCAAAGGCAACTGCCTCGACAACGCGGCGATGGAAAGCTTCTTCGCCACCCTCAAATCCGAGCTCTTCTATCCCAATCGCTTCGAAAGCATCCAAAGCCTGAAGACGGGCATCGACGACTACATCCACTACTACAATCATCAGCGCATTAAGCTGAAACTAATGGGACTGAGCCCTGTGCAGTACAGAACTCAGTCCCTATTATCCTAGCCAATTAACCGTCCAACTTTACGGGGTCAGTTCACCGAGCCGGGGGCTTTCGTCATTCCGCTGGCAATTAGGGTGCCTACTCGGCGGGCTTGGGCTTTTTCTTGAACATGCCGGCAAGGTTATCCCATAGCTCGACCTTCACGCCCTGACGCTTCATTATGACGCCCTGCTGGATAATCGACAGCGTGTTGTTCCACGCCCAGTAGATGACCAGACCCGCCGGAAAGCTCGCCAGCATGAACGTGAAGATGAGCGGCATCCAGTTGAAGATCATCTGCTGTGTCGGGTCGGGCGGGGTTGGATTCATGCGCATCTGCAGGAACATCGTCACGCCCATGATCAACGGCCAGACGCCGATCATCAGGAAGGCGGGGACGGCCCAAGGCAGTAATCCGAACAGATTGAACAGCGATGTAGGATCCGGCGCGGCAAGATCCTGAATCCAGCCAAAGAACGGCGCGTGACGCATTTCGATAGTGACGTACAGAACCTTGTACAGCGCAAAGAAAACAGGGATCTGGATCAGGATCGGCCAGCAACCGGCGATCGGATTGATCTTTTCCGTCTTGTACAATTCCATCAGCGCCTGCTGCTGCTTGACCTTGTCGTCCGCGTATTTCTCGCGGATTTCTGTCATCTTCGGCTGAACAAGTTTCATGCGCGCCATCGACGCGTAGGACTTGTTTGCTAGCGGGAAGAACACTCCCTTGAGCAGCACCGTCACCACCAGGATTGCAACACCAAAGTTACCGATGGCCTTGTAGAGCCAGTCGATCAGATAGAACATCGGTTTGGTTATGAAATAGAACCAGCCCCAGTCGATCAGCAATTCGAACTGGCGGATATTGCGTTCTTTTTCGTAGGCGTTGATCTTGCCGACTTCCTTCGCCCCGGCGAAGATGAGGTTCTCAATCGTTGCCGATTGGCCAGGTTCGATCGTGGTCGGGTCGGACAGGTAGTCGCTCTGGTAGCGCGGACGGCCATCCTCGAAATAGGACATGCGTGCCTGGAAGGGCTTGTCCGATGACGGAACCAGCGTGGCTGCCCAATACTTGTCGGTGATACCGATCCAGCCGCCGGTCGTTGCCTTTGGCGGTGAGACTTCCTTTTCCTTCTCGATCGCCGAGAAGGTGTATTCCTGCAAACCATCGTCGCCGATCACACCGATCGGGCCCTCATGCAGCACGTACGTACTTGCATGCAGAGGCTTCGAGAACCGTGTAACTCGGCCATAGGAGGCAAGTGAGACAGGAGCGGACGTGCTGTTCGTCACCGCATCCTTGACGGTGAACATATAATTGTCGTCGACGCTGAACGTGCGCTTGAATGTAAGGCCCTTGTCATTGGTATAGACAAGCGTGACCGGTGTTGCCGGGCTGAGCGCACCGTTACCTTCAACAGTCCAGACCGTCGTCGGGCCAGGCACCGTGCCGGTCAGTTCGTTGCCGGTAAAGCCGATCTCGGCAAAATAGCCGTCTGCCATCTGCGCGGGGCTCAACAGCTCGATATTCGGCGAACTGTCGTCGACTGTCTCGTGATATTCCTTGAGCTGCAAATCGTCGAGGCGCGCGCCGGTCAGGTTGATGGATCCCCGAAGGCTTGGGGTGTCGATCTTGACGCGGCCGGACTGGCCGAGAGCGGCAGCGCGGGTCAAGCTGCCTGCCTGGGCGGCATCCTGCGACTGGCCAGGAATATTGGCGCCAGGCGTAGCCGGCGTCGAGGATGGCAAATTCGTCCCATCAGCGCTCGTGCCGGCGGGTGCGCTGGCCTGTCCATCAACGCGCGTCTGTCCTTGCCGCGTAGCCTCGATCTGGGCTTGTTCGCGCTGCGCTTCGATCTTGGGGTTCATGTAGAACACCTGCCAAAGCGTCAGGATCACAATGGACAAGGCAATGGTGATAAAGAAATTACGGTTCGTTTCCATTGTCAGTCCTTGGGGTCGGGTCCTGCCGCGCCGTTAAGGCTTCGACGAACGCCGAGTCTGCGTTTTCTTGGAAACCCGTTTCGAGAGTTCCCGGGTCAGATCCGCGAACGGCGCATTGAGCGCGTCGCGACGAGCAACGATCACATAGTCGGTTCCAGGATGCATGTCATCTGCAACATTGACGCGCACGGCCTCGCGCAGGCGGCGCTTGATGCGATTGCGGACAACGGCATTTCCGTTCTTCTTGGTGACCGTAAAACCGACGCGTGGAGGACCATCCTGGTCCGCTCGCCCATTGACCTCGATCAGAAAATAAGCGCCGCGGCGCTTTTCTCCAGCCCGAACAGCCAAAAACTCCGCTCTCTTGCGAAGGCGGAGTGGTTTTTGCTCATTCATTCTGTAGTGCCAACCGCACGGAACCGTGCGGACTGCCTTATGCCGACAACCGCTTGCGACCGCGAGCGCGACGCGCTGCAATGACCTTGCGGCCGCCTGCCGTTGCCATGCGGGCGCGAAACCCGTGGCGACGTGCGCGGACAAGTTTGGATGGCTGATAGGTACGCTTCATTTGTTAAATACCGCGGTGTGCGGCCCTTCTTGTGGTCTGTTCTTTGACAGGAGCATATCAGGACCGCCATTAGCGCATAAGAATACGCCGCCGGGGCGGTCAACCCGGACGTGCGCGGCTTATAGAGGGAGGATACAGATAAGTCAATTCATCGACGCGATTCAAAATCGGCACAAAAGGCAACTGCTTCTATCCAAGAGAGAAAGGCTCTATTGTGCCAGGAAAGCGTTTGACTTACACCCGACGTTGACGGAGTACAGATGATTGCACCTCAGCAAAAGCCAGAAGTGACCGACATGCAATTGCATGCCGGTCAGCGTTTGCCGGTTCTGAAACGTCTCTCCGGCAAATTGCTGCGCCTCACGCTCCTGTTCGGGCTGCTTGCGGAAGTCATGATCTTTGTGCCTACGGTTGCCGACATGCGTATGCGCTGGCTTTCGGACCGGCTCAATACCGTTGCGGCCGCCAGCGTCGTGCTCGCGGCGAGCAGCGACAAGGATATCCCCCAGTCGGTCCAGAATGACGTCCTTCTTGCAACCGGCACGAAAGCAATTGCGCTAAGCGAGCAAGGCGCGTCTCGCCTGTTAGCAGTGTCCGAGATGCCTTCGAAGGTCGACAAGCACATCGACATTACCGTGACCGATCCCGTTACTATGATCCGAGATGCCCTCGATACCCTGATCAATGGCGGACATCGCGTCATCAGGGTCTATGGACCGGTCGGCGACACCGGCAAAATTATTGAACTGCTCACATCCGATGCGCCTTTGCGCAACGCCATGCTGCACTATGCCCGCAACGTGGCACTTATTTCGCTATTCATTTCATTGATCACCGCAAGCCTGGTATTTCTCGCTATCAGCCGCCTGCTCATTCGACCCATCCAGCGTATGAGTGCCAACATGCTGGCCTTCGCGCAATCACCCGATGACCCGCAAAGAATCATCAAGCCAGAATCGCGCGAGGATGAACTTGGCATTGCCCAGCGCGAGCTGGCCGATATGCAGCGCCAATTGCAACGCACGCTATCGGAGCAAAAACACCTCGCCGACCTCGGTCTTGCCGTTTCCAAGATCAACCACGACATGCGCAATATTCTGGCTTCCGCCCAGCTCATGTCAGATCATCTCGCCAACACCAGCGACCCAACGATGCAGCGATTCGTCCCGAAGCTGGTGCGTACAATCGACCGTGCCATCCATTACTCGCAGACCGTGCTGGCCTATGGCGGCACGCAGGAGGCACCGCCACAGCGGCGGCGGGTAAAACTGCGCACGGTCGTCAACGACGTTGAGGAAATGCTCAACCTGGATGCCAAATCCGGTATAGAATTCAGGAACCTGGTACCGGAATCGCTCGAAATCGATGTCGATCCTGACCAGTTCTTCCGGGTCATCTCCAATCTTTGCCGCAATTCCGTTCAGGCCATGGCCGGTGACACCCGCAGTGACGCATCGGTGATCAAACGGCTGACGATCACGGCCGGGCAAATCGGCACGACCTCCATCATTGGAGTGGAGGATACGGGGCCAGGCCTGCCGCCTAAGGCGCGCGAAAACCTGTTTACAGCCTTCAAGGGCTCCGCCCGCTCGGGCGGAACTGGTCTCGGGCTTGCCATTGTACATGAGTTGGTGCGCGCCCATGGGGGGACGATTGAATTGCGCGAGAGCGAGGGGGCAGGGACGAGTTTTGAAATCCGCATTCCAGATCAACCAGTCTCACTGGCCGAATGGCGTTCGCGCCGGGATTCAGCGTCCTGACATGAAGCCACGCAACGATGGGTGATCTTCTCCCTACATATTGGCCGCATATTCTCTTCGTGCTCTCGATTGCGCTAGGCGTTCCCGCCGCAATTCATGCGACGATGACCAAGGAAGAGGTCCGCGCGGCAATTGGTTGGGTCGGCGTTATTATCCTCTCGCCGGTGATCGGCGCGGTGATCTATGCGGTCGCCGGCATCAACCGGATCAGGCGTTCGTCCATCTCATCGCAGCGCGCTTTCCTGCATGAGATTGGCCAGGACCATCTCATGCGCTTCGATGCAAGCGAGAAGAACATACTTGCGCATTTCGAGAAGCGCTTTGTCGCAATGAAGACGGTTGGCGATCGGGTCAGCCGTTGCAGGCTTACGACCGGCAATGAGATTGTCATGCTGCAAAGCGGCGATGGCGCTTACCACGCCATGCTTGACGCGATCGGTGCAGCAAAGCGCAGCATCCTCGTCGAAACCTATATCTTTGATCGCGATAAGATCGGGCTGCGTATAGCTGATGCGCTGATAGCAGCGGTCAAACGGGGGGTCGAGGTCCGGGTGCTCATTGATGCCGTCGGCGCCCGCTATTCCATTCCCAGTATTGTCGGTTACCTCGCCAAAGGCGGTGTTCCGGTCGATGTGTTCAATGGCAATATTATCGTGGGCCTGCGCCTGCCCTATGCGAACCTTCGCACCCACAGGAAGATCTTGATCGTCGACGGCACAATCGCCTTTACTGGCGGCATGAATATTCGCGCCGGTTTCTCGGCGGAAGTCGTGGGTGAAGACAATGCGCGAGACACGCATTTCCGCCTCACCGGTCCCATCGTCACGGATCTCTTTCATATTGCTTCAGAAGACTGGCGGTTTACCACCAGGGAAGCCCTGTCAGGTGAACCCTGGCACATCGGTGCGTCGGAAAAGCATGCTGGAGAACCCGTGTTCATCCGCGCCGTACCGTCGGGCCCTGACCGGAGTCTTGAAGCCAATCATCGCATGCTCATGGGCGCATTTTCCATCGCTCAAACACGTATTCGTATCATGTCACCCTATTTCCTGCCGGACCGGGAATTGATCAGTGCAATCGTTACGGCTGCACGCCGCGGCGTAGAGGTCGATGTCGTCGTTCCGGCAATCAACAATCTCAAGCTGGTTGATCGCGCCATGACGGCCCAGTTCGACCAGATACTCAAGGGCCATTGTCGTATCTGGCGGGCCAGCGGCAATTTCAATCACTCCAAACTGCTGGTGATCGACGGTTTGTGGGCCTATGTCGGCTCGTCCAATCTCGATCCGCGCTCGCTGCGGCTGAATTTCGAAGTTGATCTCGAGGTCATGGATGCGCAATTCGCGTCCGACGTTGAGGCTCTCGTCGAGAGCGCAATGGCATCGGCGAAGCCGGTTCTCTTGCAGAGCCTGCGCGCACGTTCGTTTTGGGTGCGCCTGCTCGACCGGATTATCTGGCTAGGGTCGCCCTATCTCTGACTCCCAGGACTTCTGCCTCGGCCAGGGCTGACTTCAAATCGACATGCGCCTTGATCGGCAGGTGGTCGGAAGCGACACGGGCCAAAGGCGTGTCATGAACCTCAATCGCCGTGACCAAGTTATGGGGATGCCCGAGAACCCGGTCAAGCGCAAGCACAGGGAAGCGCGATGGGAAGCTCGGTACCGCATTCTTCGCCGGATCGAAAACCGGATGCAGGAAATGCAGCGACGAGCCCTTTCCAACGCGCCATTCGTTCAGGTCACCCATGAGCAAGGTTGGGCGCGCCGGATCGGCCTGCACGGCGCGAACGATAGCTTCCGACTGCTGCTGCCGCGAATGCCTCAGCAAGCCCAGATGCGCGGCGATGATGCGCAGCGGGCCAGCCTCAAGATCGATGTCGACCACAAGGGCCCCGCGCGGCTCCAGACCCGGAAGACCGAGCTGCTGAACCCGCCGAACGACACCCTCGCGAAACAGCAGGAGATTGCCGTGCCAGCCATGCCCTTTGGGATAAAGCGACGTCACCGGCACTGGAACAAGGCTGTTCTCGCGATGAAGGCGCGCCAGATCAAGAAGACCGGATCTTTCGCCAAACCGCTTGTCGGCCTCCTGAATGGCAATGACATCCGCCCCAATCTCGCCAATCACATGGGCGACGCGATCGGGATCGAATTTCTTGTCGATGCCAACACATTTGTGAACATTGTAAGAAGCAATCAGCAGGTCGTTGCGCACGACTCGGGTGACGCCCGTAGGGCGTTTGTTGCGGTTCCTGACCGCGGCGAGAATGCTGGCGGAGACGCTCGGTCTGGTGTGCCGCATCGGCTTCCTGCTATCCATCACTTAGAGATATGTCGGTACGCCAAGAATGGCAAGCGATTGCAAAGGTCGGGTTAACGCTGCAAACTTAAAACCTGTTCCCGACCAGATGCGCGAGTTGCGCGCCGACTTCGTAATAACCTTCGCGAACGGCGCGCAGGCCTTGGTCCTTCGGCTGGGTCACCGGCAAGGGCAGATCGGCGTCTGTAATCTTGCCGACGATTTGCTCCGCAAGGATACGGCCGAACACCGTACCGGGAGCGATGCCACGGCCATTATAACCGCTGAAACTTATCACCTTCGGAGCGAGAGTGTGGAACCTCGGCAGACTGTCCCTTGTCATGCCTATCTGGCCGTACCATCCAGCTTCGAAGGTGATGTCCTTGATCTGTGGGAAAATCTTGGCGATCGATCGCGCCGCCCAGGCCTTGTGAACGGCCATGCCAGTGCCCCGCAATGCGCCGACACTGCCAAACACCAGTCGTCCGGCTTTGTCCATGCGGAAGGAACTCAAGATTTCCTTCGTATCCCAACCGCCCTGCCGTTCGGGCAGGATCGTTTCCCTAATATTCTCGGGCAGCGGTGTGGTGGCGAAATTGAAATAGGGCAGACGCAATAGCTCGGACCGCAGCTCCGGCCATGGCGATGTTGTGTAGGCATTCGTGGCAACGATCACCCAGTCTGCCGACACGGTGCCCGCCGGCGTGCGGAGGATCCAGCGGTCGCCCGTGCGTTCCGTCGCAGCGACCGGCGTTCCGGTGTAGATTGCAGCACCCGCACCAAGCGCAGCCCTTGCCAATCCGCGCACATAACCAAGCGGCTGTATCGTTCCGGCGCGGTTGTCGAGCAGCGCGGCCATATAGGCCGTGGACCCGACTTTGGCTGCCGTTTCCTTCGCATCAAGTAGGCGGACCGCAGCGCCCCGCGCCAGCCACTGTTCGGCTCGCTGTTCGAGTTGCTTGACCCCGGCAGTGCCAACAGCACAATGCAAGGTGCCGTTGCGTTCCAGTTCACAATCGATCTTATGCCTGGCCACAAGATCGAATACCGACTGCGGAGCGTTACCGAGGAGTTCCAGGAGACGTTCGCCGTGCAGCTGACCCAATACGCCGGGCAAATCATTGGGCATCACCCACATGCCAGCATTGACGAGACCAACATTGCGGCCCGAGCCGCCAAATCCGATCTCGACAGCATCGACGACGGCGACCTTCGTTCCAGCCTCCGCCAAGTGCAACGCCGCCGACAGGCCGGTATACCCTGCTCCGATCACGGCGACATCAACGGCGATATCTCCCTGCAACCGATCAGTCTTGGGCGCTGGCGGCGCCGTCTTTTCCCACAGGCCGTGAGAACATTCGTCGTTGAGCATGGGATCACCGTCAGGTCGGGCCGGACGCACCGGCAGTCTTTGTCATTTGTCGTTATAAATAACGATTTCGCCAGCGAAAGTGAAAAACGTCGAAGACATGATGCGGCTAGCGAATGACCGGCGCTTCCGTCTGACGCTAGGTGACCTGATCGGCAATCCAAGTGAAGAAGCTCTGGGCCAATGGGTTCTCCTTCTTGTGGTCCGGAACGACGAGATAATAGCTGTTTTCAGTCTGGAGCGGTTGGTCAAACACCACCTTTAGCCGTCCTGATGCCAGTTCGTGTTCAATAAGGTAGCGCGGCAGCAAGGCGAAGCCGAGACCAGCAAGAGCTGCCTCAATGACCATGGAGAAATGCTCGAAGCGGTGCCCCTTGTAAGGACTTGCAACATCCGCCCCTACTGTCTCGAACCACGACGCCCAGGCCTTGGGACGCGTCGACAGATGCAGAAGCGGCGCAGCGTTTGCAAGCTCAGGCGGAGTGGTCGCCGGGTTCGAAGCACACAATTCAGGGCTTCCAACGGGCACAATGAGTTCGCTGCACAAATAGGTGCAGGTGGCATGCGCCCAGACTGGCTGGCCGTAGTGAATGGCAAGGTCGAACGGTTCTTCCTCGAAATCGAAAGGCTGCGAGCGCGATGCAACACTGAGCGCCATTTCCGGATGACGGCCAAGGAAGTCTGGAAGTCTTGGCATCAGCCAGCGGCTGCCAAAAGTTGGCAGGGTAGCAATGCTTAGGGACGACGCCGATTGCGACGCTGCCATGGCACGCAACATGGTTTCCTCGGTCAGGCCAAGCAAACGCCGCACTTCGGGAAGAAACTTTTGCCCCGCCTCGGAAAGGACAACCCTCTGGCGAACTCGCTCGAACAGAAGCACGCCGATCTGCCCCTCGAGTTCGCTCATCTGGCGGCTGACGGCGCTCTGGGTCAGGTTTAGCTCCCTGGCAGCCTGTGTGAAACTCCCGTGCCTGGCGGCGCACTCAAACGTCTGCAGGATGTCGATATCAGGGATCAGGCGCCGGGTTAACTTCATTCTTATCTCGCATCAACCCAGTTGGAATCTTCGTAATTCATGGGTGGTGTTCCCATCTATAATCCAATTTGAGCATGACAGTCCAAAAAATTGCTGTCGCATCAATAAAGCGGAACTTATCATCATGAAATCAGCCACGTTTATCTCAACAGACGTGATCAGGGCGTCATTTTCATCGGCCATGTCGTCCATGTACCGGACTGAGGTTCCCGCGTACGGAACGCTTTTGTCACTGGTCACCAAGGTGAATGACCAGACTCTCGCTGCCTCACCGGAACTCCGGCACCGCCTCGAACAGACCGACACACTAGACCGCATTTCGGAAGAACGTCATGGCGCGATCCGCGTCGGCACGCCCGCCGAGCTCTCGATGCTCCGCCGCGTCTTCGCGGTCATGGGCATGTATCCGGTTGGCTATTACGATCTGAGCGAAGCCGGCGTTCCGGTGCACTCGACAGCGCTCCGCCCTGTTGGAGATGCCGCGCTGAAGATCAACCCATTTCGTGTCTTCACCTCACTGTTGCGGCTTGATCTCATTGCGGACGCCGAGCTGCGCGACGAAGCGCGCAAGACGCTGCAGGCGCGGCAGATCTTCACTGCAACAGCAATTTCTCTCGTTGAGAAAGCGGAAGCCCAAGGCGGCCTTGCACTTGATGATGCTGCACTTTTCGTCAAGGAAATCATCGAGTCCTTCCGTTGGCACGACCAGGCAAGCGTAAGCAGGGATCTTTACCGCCGCCTGCATGACGCACATCGGCTGATCGCCGACGTCGTTTCCTTCAAGGGGCCTCACATCAATCACCTGACGCCACGCACGCTCGACATCGATGCGGTGCAGGCAATGATGCCCGCCTACGGTATTTCACCCAAGGCCGTGATCGAAGGCCCGCCCACGCGTGCATGTCCTATCCTGCTGCGGCAGACATCATTCAAGGCGCTGGAAGAGAGCGTCTCATTCAAAAACGACCAAGGTGCATGGGAAGCCGGCTCGCATTCGGCCCGCTTTGGGGAGATCGAGCAGCGCGGCATCGCCCTGACGCCAAAGGGAAGAGCGCTCTACGACCGGCTTCTCGCCGAATCCCGCAAGGTGGTCCGCCCTGCTCCCGACGGTTCCAACGCGGACGCCTACACCGCAGCGCTCGCCGATGCCTTCAATGCCTTCCCGGACGATTGGGACAGCATGCGCAGGCAGGGCCTCGGCTATTTCCGTTTTACGCCAGTCCAGAACTTTCCGCACACGAGCCTGTCCCCGCGCGACGCCTCGGATGTCGAAACACTTGTGGCACTTGGTGCCGTGCAGTTTGATCCGATCGTCTATGAAGACTTCCTGCCCGTGAGTGCGGCTGGTATCTTCCAATCCAATCTCGGTGACGATGACAGCCAGAAGTTCGCCGCGAGCCCGAGCCAAAGGGAATTCGAAGCTGATCTTGGCACGCCGGTACTCGATGAATTCGCGCATTATGAGGGCCTGCAAAAAGCATCCATCGAACGTTGCCGGCAGCACTACAGGCCTGTCGCCCTCGCAAGCTGAACCGTAGCCGTATCAAAAACTCGGGTCGGCTGATAAAAGCCGGTCAGTCAAACAGACAAGAAATGAAGGGAAGCAAGATGACCATTGCTCAAGAAGTAAAATCGCTCCTCACCAAGCTCGAAGTCAATGAAGCGGCCTATACAGGCGGCACAATGCCATCCTTCAGCCCTGTCACCGGCGAGAAGATCGCCGATATCGCAACGCATTCCTCCGATGACACAGCCAAGACGATCGAAAAAGCAGATGCTGCCTTCCGCCAGTGGCGTCTGGTGCCGGCGCCAAAGCGCGGCGAACTGGTACGGCTGTTTGGCGAAGAACTGCGTGCGCGCAAAAGCGAACTTGGCCGCCTTGTCTCGATCGAAGCCGGGAAGATCCCATCCGAAGGTCTTGGCGAAGTCCAGGAAATGATCGACATCTGCGATTTCGCTGTTGGTTTGTCGCGTCAGCTCTACGGTCTGACGATCGCGACCGAACGGCCAGGCCACCGCATGATGGAAACCTGGCATCCGCTCGGCGTCGTTGGCGTCATCTCGGCCTTCAATTTCCCGGTCGCCGTCTGGTCGTGGAACACCGCGCTGGCGCTTGTCTGCGGCAACGCTGTCGTCTGGAAGCCTTCGGAAAAGACGCCGCTGACAGCCCTTGCCTGCCAGGCCATCTTTGACCGCGCCGTCGCACGCTTTGGAGACGTTCCCGCCGGGCTCGCCCAGACCCTGATGGGGGACCGCACCATTGGCGAAGCCCTCGTCGACCATCCGAAGGTTGCTCTGGTTTCGGCGACCGGTTCGACCCGCATGGGCCGTGAAGTTGGCCCGCGCCTTGCCAAGCGTTTCGCCCGTTCGATCCTCGAACTCGGTGGCAACAATGCCGGTATCGTGTGCCCTTCGGCCGATCTCGACATGGCGCTGCGCGCCATTGCCTTCGGTGCCATGGGTACTGCAGGCCAGCGTTGCACGACACTCCGCCGTCTCTTCGTGCACGAGAGTGTCTATGACACATTGGTTCCGCGCTTGAAGAAGGCATATGAGAGCGTCACTGTCGGCAGTCCGCTGGATACAGCGGCTCTGGTTGGACCGCTAATCGACAAGGTTGCATTCGACAATATGCAGAAGTCGTTGCACGAAGCTGCTGAGCACGGCGGCAAGGTGACCGGTGGCGCCCGTGTCGATACTGGCCACGCAGAAGCCTATTATGTTCGCCCTGCCCTAGTCGAGATGCCCAAGCAGGATGGTCCGGTGCTCGAAGAGACCTTCGCGCCCATCCTTTACGTGATGAAATACAGCGATTTTGACCAGGCCATCGCCGATCACAATGCTGTCGGCGCAGGTCTTTCGTCGTCGATCTTCACCTTGAACCTGCAGGAAGCCGAGCGTTTCCTCAGCCCGGACGGCTCGGACTGCGGCATCGCCAACGTCAATATCGGCACCTCCGGTGCCGAAATCGGCGGTGCATTTGGCGGCGAGAAGGAAACCGGTGGCGGACGCGAATCCGGCTCGGATGCATGGAAAGCCTATATGCGCCGTGCAACCAATACCGTGAATTACTCGTCGGCCCTTCCGCTGGCACAGGGCGTTTCGTTCGATATCGAGTAATCTCTAAATTTCCAGCCCCGTTCCCGATAAAATATCGGGAGCGGCCTACACCTCACCTTGTGGATATCCGCAAGGGAACTCCACTATTTCATGAAGGCTTTCGTCAGACCCATTGTCCGGTCCACGATCATGACCACTGCCAGCGTCATCAGGATCAGAAGAACTGAAACGCTTGCAACCAACGGGTCAGCCTGGCTCTCGACGTGATGGAACAGCTCAACTGGCAACGTCGTCATTCTCGGGCCGGTCAGGAACAGAGTGATGACCACTTCGTCAAATGAAACGAGAAAACAGAGCGCCGTAGCCGCAACGATACCCGGCGCCATCATCGGCAGGGTCACCTTCCCGAACACGGCCAGCGGCTTGGCTCCGAGCGACGCAGCAGCCTCTTCGCATGCAAGGTTGAGATTGCCGAGCGATACGGAGAGCACCCGCAGCGCATAGGGAAGCGTGATCACCAGGTGACCGATCACAAGGCCTGTGAACGTCGCCAGGAGACCCATCGACGCGAAAATGATCAGTATGGCCAGCCCCAGCACGATCGTCGGCAACAGCAATGGTGCGGTGAAGAGGTTGAACAGGAATTCCGATCCCGTGACCTTCAACCGGACAATCGCATAGGAAGCAGGAATCGCGATAATCAATGACAGGACGGTAACGACGGTTGCAAGGCCGAGACTTGTCAGGAACGCCGACATCATCACGGTATTTCCGAGGAGGGCCTCATACCACTGCAACGACCACGAGCTTGGCGGAAAGGCGAGAATCTGATCGCCGCTGAAGGAGATCGGAAAAACGAGCAGGACTGGCGCCAGAAGAAACAGGAACAGGATGGTCACGGTCACACGCATAAACCAGGAGGTGGGATTTTCTTCCATTACCGTTACCCTTCGATCATGCGCAGGATGCGCGAATAAACTGCCAATGCCGCTCCGAAAATGATGAGCACCAGCATCGATAGCGTCGCAGCCAGCGGCCAGTTCAATGTCACGATCGCCTGATCGTAGATTTCCGTCGCCAGCAGGAATACCCGTCCGCCGCCCATGAGCTTCGGCGTAATGAAGGAGGAGATGGCAAGGACAAAGCAAAGAAGGCAGCCGAGGGCGATACCCGGTAGTGTCAGAGGCAGAATGACGCGCCAGAACGTCCGGAAAGGCGTCGCGCCAAGGGTTCGGGCTGCCTCCTCTACCTTGGGATCGAGCCGGCCGAATCCAGCCATCAACGACAAGATCATATAGGGCATCAGGATCTCGGTCAGTCCAATGACGACGCCGGTGGTGTTGAACATCATACGCGGCGGTTGAAACCCCATCGATGCAATCACATTGGCAACAGGCCCCTGTTCCGCAAGCAGCGCGATCCAGCCATAGGTGCGCACCACCGCAGAAGTCAGAAGCGGCGAAATGACAAGAACCGTCAAGAACGTCCGCCAGGCACCGGATGCACGATGAAGATAGAGGGCAATGGGATAGCTCACCAACAGGGTTGCGAGGGTGATCCCCAAACTGACCACGATCGAATTCGTGATCAGCTCGATATAGAAGCTATCGTGAAGCAATCCTGTCCAGTTGGCGGCAGTTAACGCCTCTGCAATCCCACCACCCGGCAGGGCCTCGTTGAAGGACATTCTCGCCAGATTTAGAACGGGAAGGATAAATCCGATGGCGTTGACCAGAGCGATCGGCAACAGCAAGGCAACAGCAACTCCGGCAGTGCCGAACGATTTCTGTGCTCCCACAGGCATATCGAAGGTTGCCGTCGTCATTGATCCGCTCCGAAGACGAGCGTGTCCTCGACGCTCCAGGAGAGTACTGCTTTATCGCCTTGGTCACGGCTGACTTGAGACTTTTTGGTCGACTCTTCGACGATGAATTCAGAACCGCCCACGTCAAAATGGTACTGGATAACGTCGCCAACGAAAGTGATCCGCGAAAGGACGGCGGCCATCCGGTTTGCCGTTTCACCTTGCTGTTCCGTTGACGCTGCGTTCCAATCGATATGAATCCTGTGCGGGCGCACCATCACCATAACATCATCCTGCACCGCCGGTCTGGCCGACCGGATCATCGATGAACCAATTCGTATGCAGCCGTCTGCCGTGCGCTTGCCCTTGACCCGGTTCGTGCGACCGACAAAGGAAGCGACGAAAGGTGTCGCCGGCCGCTCATAGATCTCATGCGGCGTGCCAACTTGTTCAATCAGTCCGCCTTTCATGACCACGATGCGATCACACATGCTCAAGGCTTCTACCTGATCATGCGTCACAAAAACCGTCGTAATGCCCAGCTGCTGCTGTATGTCCCGAATCTGCGTCCGCATTTCATCGCGCAGTTTCGCGTCGAGATTCGAGAGCGGTTCATCGAGCAGAAGTATCGACGGTTCAATGACGAGAGCGCGAGCCAACGCCACGCGCTGCTGCTGGCCGCCGGAAAGTTCCCGTGGTTTTCGCTCGGCAAGATGTTCAAGCTGGACCATACCAAGCGCCTTGGCCACCTTGTTGGCAATATCTGCACGCGACAGGCCGCGCATTTCGAGACCGAACGCTACATTCTTGGCCACCGTCATATGCGGAAACAGTGCATAGCTTTGAAAGACCAGCCCCATGTCCCTGCCATGGGGGGCGATTTGGGTCACATCACGCCCCCCGACAGTGATCCTTCCAGCAGTGGGAGCGATCAATCCGGCAATCATACGGAGGGTTGTGGTTTTGCCACATCCGGAAGGACCCAGCAGGGCGATCAGTTCGCCCTTGCGGACCGCCAGGTTCAGATTTGAGATGACTTCGACAAGACCGTACTTCTTGTTCATCCCTTCCAGGCAGAGATACGGGTCGCCAATCGTTTCAACGCCATCGCGTTTGATGGTCTGATGCATCATGGTAGCCTCCAAATTTTCACTGCTTGAAGTTTAGCGGCTGAGCGGAATGATGCGACGACGCCATTGCTCGGTGATGCCATCACGCACTTTCGCCACTGCCAGCCAGTCGATATCGATCATCTTGTCCATATCGTCTGCAGCCGTGCGCTTCAAAGCGTCCTGTGCGATGACTGTCTTGGAATTTGTCGGAGCGTAGAACATTTCGCTCGTGAATGCCGCCTGGGCTTCAGGGCTAAGCGCGTAATCGATGAATTTCTTGGCGGCATCGCCCGCCGGAGCATTTTTCACGAGATTGATCGTATTGATCTGGAAACCGCTCCCCTCTTTTGGCAGGGCAACGCCCAGTTTTCCGCCAGAGGTCTGTGAATAAATCTGAGCTCGTGCATTCCAGCCGATACCCAGAGCGGCTTGCCCATTGGCGATTGGAGCGTAAACATCCGGCTTCGGATCCCAGGTCTGTACGCCCGGCGCGAGTTCGCCAATCTTGGCGATGCCCGCCGAAACGTCGGTTTTGTAGTCCCCGCCGCCAGCGAGCTTGTTCGAAATGATGGTAAATGTAGTTCCCTGAATATCCGGGGCGGCTTGTATGATCACCTTCCCTTCATACTGCTTGTCCCAAAGGGCGTCCCAGGACGTCGGCGCTGCCTTCACTTGATCGGTGTTGTAGATGATCACCAGATTGTCAAAGGTAACGCCAACCCCCGCTACGCCCTCCGCATGCGCATTCGGGTAAAGGTCTTTGACATTCGGAGAAACACTTTCGTCGACCTTGTCGAACAGGCCCTCATCCGTTCCTGCCTTGGCCACGCTCACATCAAGGATCGCCACATCAATTTGCGGGCTGCTTTTCTGCGCACGCAACGTGCCGAGCATCTGCGCCGAGTTCGGCATGCCATAGAACTGCACAGTGATATCAGGATACTTTTTCATGAACGGCTCGATGACCGCTTTCGTGTAGTGTTCTTGAAAGATCCCACTATAGGCGGTCAGCGTCACAGTCTCGGCCGGTGCGCTGGTGACCGCGGCGATTGTCAGTGCTGAAACAGCAATTGAAAGTCTTGCAAACATCATCTCGTTCCCTGTTTTTATGAGTTGACTGTTATCGATCAGGCGACCTGGCGCTTCTGGCCCTCCACGATTTTCGTGGCCCCCGAAATGTCGGGGAGGAATTCGCCTTTACGCAAGCGTTCGAGCAATACGATTTCGTTTTCCTGCATGCCGAGTGCTTTCTCAGCGGCAGCCCGTGCCTGGGATGGTGCCAGGACCACGACGCCACTTTCATCGGCAATGATCGCATCGCCCGGCTTGATAACTTGACCGCCGACCGTAACCGGGATGTTAATCGCCCCTTCCAGTCCCAGAATTTTGGTCGTTATCGGTGAGGGTCCACGACACCACATGGGCATTTCCACCTTGCGGATCTCGGAAAAATCCGTGGCCGGACCATCGATTACCGCACCGACGACGCCGGCCAGTTTCATCGCATGTGTCACTACGCCCCCCCAGCAGGCATGGCGATTATCACCACACCGTTCGATCGCGACGAAATCGCCAGGACGGACAATCTTGGTCAGGTAATGCAGGATAGTCGAATCCGCATGCGGAATTCGGATAGTGACTGCAGTTCCGGCAACACGTTTTTCCGGTAGAACAGCGCGAATTTCCCGATCGACGAAACCCGAATGCAGGAAGTGTCCAATCGTGGCTGTCTCGACCCGTTCCATGAGCTTGATCAATTCAGCATCGATCTGGCGCGGCATTTCATTGACTTCAAACATGTTCTAACCTCTCAAAGGACGTGGTGGCGGGCAACTGGGACATCGCCGCGCACTTTGCTGATGTAGCCGAGGTCAAGTTTGGAGCTGGTGGTTCCGACACCATCTGAGCATTGCGCCACGATATGGCCCCATGGGTCGATGACCATGGAGTGACCCCAACACCATTTGCGACCCTCGGCATGGGAGAGCGTCTGCCCAACCGCAAGGAAATAGGTCTGCGTTTCGATGGCGCGGGCGCGGGCAAGCACTTCCCAATGATCCTTGCCGGTCATCAGCGTGAAGGCAGCGGGAAGAACGATGACTTCGGCCCCCTCATCGCGCAGCTTGCGGAACAGTTCGGGGAAGCGCACGTCATAGCAGATGGCGCAACCGACTTTCGTATCGCCTACTTGGTAGGTCACGACGTCCTCGCCGCGGCTGATCGTATCTGACTCGCGGTAGACCGTGCCGCCGGGTGTATCCACATCGAACAAGTGAATTTTACGGTACTTCGCCAGCTCTTTGCCGTCAGGGCCAAAGACAATCGTCGTGTTGTAATATTTGTTGCCATCCTGTTCGACAATGCTGCCAGCATGAATTGTTACGCTGTGCTTTGCAGCCAGTCCCGACATCAGCCGGTAGCCCTCGCCATCCGGAAACGTCTCGCCATTGGCGTAGATATTGTCCCGGCCTTCGCCAAGGAAGGCATAGTATTCAGGCAACACGATGAGATCAGGTGCATCATTCTCAACGGCTGCGTTGATCAGACGTGCGGCTGTTTCAAGATTAGCAGCCTTACTGTCTTGCGAGTTCATTTGCACTAGACTGACTTTCACGCTCATACCTCCATTTTCAATGAAGGGATCGTGCGCAAAATATCGTGGTGAGACAAACTCGAAATACTTGAGCAGTCCTATAGAATTTTCTTATGCGTTCGTGGTGGGCTGTTTGCGTTCCGCTAGGATGCGCTCAGGCGTCCGCCATACAGAGCGATACTTCAGCTGCCATCTGAGCAATGATCGACGGAAGCAGACTGTCCGGGTGATCGGCATAGACCGCATGGAATGTGAGCGGATGAAATGCTGGTGTAACGTCAAGGATCTCCAATGCACCTGCGTCAACATATTCACCCAGAATGACCCGCGGCAGAGGCGCAACGCCAAGACCATCTTTGGCCAGGCGCATGATGGTGGCAAGCGAGTTGGAATTCGAGATCGCGGGCGCCTCAAGCCCGGCTTCACGAAATTGCTGCAACAACCCATGGTGAGGAACGCTGCCTTTCGAAAAGGCCAACAACGGATAGCTCGCAAGGTCCGCAAGTGTCAGTTTTTTGCCTGCCAAGCCGTATTTCGGGCTTGCCACCCAGACGCAACGATAGGTTCCAAGATCGATATTGACCAATCCATGATCAAGCGCCGGTCCCATGATCAATGCAAGGTCGATTTTCCGTTCGATGATTTCCCGCGCCATGTTGAGGCTGGTATCGACATTGAGATCGATGGCGATCCCCGGATAGCGCTCTTGGACACGCTCGACAAGGCGTGGCAGAAACGAGTGGACGATGGAGTCGATCGTGCCGATGCTGACTGAGCCTTTCAGGCTGGTCGGATCGGCAATCGCCTCGCGAAACTCTCCAACGGCCTTCACGATCTCTTCTGCTTTAGGAACTGCCTGTTGCCCGACAGGTGTTAGTTTGACAGTGCGCATGTCGCGATCAAACAGCTGAACGCCAAGTTCTCGTTCGAGTGTGGCAATGCGGTTGGAGATCGAAGCCTGCGTTGTGTTCAACTTCTCCGCAGCGGCACTGAAACTGCCGAGCCGGACGATCCAGAGAAATGTTTCGACGAAGCGCAGATTCATGGTGCTCGGCCCTTTCCGAGCCATCTTCCCGCAAACGAAGCGTGATGCCAATGCCCGAACGCACATGATCCAGAGCGCTGAGTGCCGTAGCGAGGACGCTCAGCTGGACTGGCCTACGTTTACGTCAAATGCGTTCATAGCCGCCGTGATATCTTCCTTGAGCACAAAATTCGCCATTGAAGCCTTGGCCCGCATCGGTTAGAAACGCTTCGCGCATGTAAGGCCAAAGCCTTGTATCAGCCCCGTAGCTCAGCTGGATAGAGTGCTGCCCTCCGAATCCACTCAAGCCATTGAAAAATACAATATTTTCCCCTTTGATTTCAATTGACTGTTGATCGCTCGATGTCCGGGCCTTGGGACAAGGCACGTTTACGCCACTCCCCAGCGAGCGTTTGAGCGGATTTCCCAGTCAAAGCGCGCGAGAGAAATCCACCAATCATTTCATGAAGGCTTTCGTCAGACCCATTGTCCGGTCCACGACGGACGGATCGTCATACAGTGGCATCCGCCAAGCACCGGGTCGCCCGAAGACCGAACGAGTGGCTCAGGCGCGCCAGCTGCTCGTCCTCGTCTATAACACCGTCGGCCTGCGTCGCGGCCACCATTGCCTTGACGAGCACACCGGAGAGGGCATCGGCACCGCCCGCCGCCTGTGCGGGATGAAAACCGCTATCGGGCGGCGGCACCACTGCACCTGCTGCAGCCGTGCCCGTCGATTTCGACCCGCCGGCTTGCTGCGCCTGATAACGCTTTAGCGCCTGGTAAGCGAGCAGGAGGCGGAACGCTTCCTCAGCGCGGATGGCTCGGATTGCGGCATAGCCAACGTCAATATCGGCACGTCAGGCGCCAAAATCGGCGGTGCCTTCGGCGGCGAGAAGGAAACCGGCGGCGGACGCGAGTCGGGCTCGGATGCATGGAAGGCCTATATGCGCCGCGCCACCAATACTGTGAACTACTCCACCGCCCTGCCGCTGGCACAGGGCGTGTCCTTCGACATCGACTGAAGATGACCAAGGGCTCCGCGCGAACACGTGGAGCCCTTGCCCGTCAGGCGGCCTGGAACTGCTCGCCGACGAACCGCCAGTTGACCAGCTTCTTCAAAACCGCATCGACATGTTCCGTGCGCCGGTTCTCATAGTCGAGATAATAGGCGTGTTCCCAGACATCGATCCCCAGCAACGGCTTCTTGCCTTCCGCCAGCGGATTACCGGCATCCTGCATGCCGGTGATGGCGAGGCCATCGCCATCCTTCACCAGCCAGACCCAGCCGGTGCCGAAGACCTTGTCTGATGCGGCGACGATCTTCTTCTGCATCTCGTCCATGCTGCCGAATGAGTTCTTTACCGCGTCGCCAAAGGCACCTTCCGCCGGCGCGGGCCCGCCCTTGAACTGCATCCAGTAGAAGTTGTGGTTCCATGCCTGCGCGGCATTGTTGAAGATATCGGCCTTGTCTTCCTTCCTGGCGCGAACGACCACCTCTTCCAACGGTAATTCGGCGAAGGGCGTGTTTTCCGACAGGGTGTTGAGCTTCTTGAAGTAGCCCGCATGATGCTTGCCGAAATGCAGCCCGACAGTCTTTGCAGATATGATCGGCGCCAGGGCCTGTTCATCATAGGGCAGTGGCGGCTGCTCGAAGCGGGCCGCCGCCCGCGCCCGCACGGCGGGAGCGAACAATGTGGTGGCAAGGGCCGCACCGGACACGGCCAGCATGTGGCGGCGATTGAGTTGCATGGATCTTCTCCTTGGATGGTCGGGGATATGCCTTCAACCGAATTTCGTGGCGATCGGTTCCATGACGATCATCGGGCGGATCGCATGGCGCTGCAAGGAAGCGACTTACGTCTAATGGATTAGCGGCCCAATCCTTGCCCCTGCGGCGATTAACGCGCCTAATCATCCGCGTTTCGGCACGCAATCCGGAGAGAGAAATGAGCGGGCAACGGATCTACAACCTCGATGGCCTGCGTCTCGTCGCGGCCATGGCCGTCGTCCTGTTCCATTTCGTCTTCCATGGGCCGGCCATGCAAACGATACCGGCCGTGGAGCGCAGCGGTTGGATGGTCGGTGCAGCCCAATATGGCTATCTCGGCGTCAGCGTCTTCTTCCTCATCAGCGGCTACGTCATCGCCTATTCCGCCAATGGCCGCTCCGCCCTCGAATTTGCCATTGCCCGCTTCACCAGGCTCCACCCGACATTCGCGCTGATCATGAGCCTGACGGCGCTGGCGACATTGCTCTTCGGCGCGCCGCATTTCTACACCGGCTCGCAGCAATATCTCGCCAATCTGACCATGATGGCCCCGGCCTTCGGCCAGAAATACATGGACGGCGCCTATTGGTCGATCACGCTCGAGCTCGTCTTCTATTTCTGGGTCTTCGTGCTGCTGACCTTGGGGCTGTTCCAGCGCTACCAGCTGGCAATCATCGCCATCTGGCTCGGCTTTTCGACCATTGCCGAATTCGTGCTGAACGTCACCACGTTCCGGCAATTGTTCATCACGGAATTCTGCGGCTTCTTCGCCGCCGGCATCCTGATCTACCGCATCCGAAGCGGCGACGGACGCATGGTCACGCGCCTGCTCCTGGCTGCAGCCTTCGCCCATTCGATGATCACGACCGTCGTCGGCACCCGCGCCATAACCGACGCCGTCGGCGTCACATTCGAACCGTCGGTGGCCGCGCTGACGCTGCTCGGCGGCTATGGCCTTTTTACCGTGGCGGCCTTTGCCGACCGTCCCCTGCTGCCGGCAGCCTGGCTGACATTCCTCGGCGGATTGACCTATCCGCTTTATCTCCTGCACCAGCAGATCGGCTACATCGCCATCCAGCAGCTCGGTACGAGCTTCACGGGCACATTGCCGCTCGTGGTGCTGATCGCGCTGCTGCTCTTCGTTTCCTGGCTGGTATCCTATTATTTCGAGCGCCCGCTCATGCCGAAGCTGCGGCAGATCCTGCGCGAGCTCACCGAACGCATGATCCCGGCCAGCTTTCCGCTCGGCAGGATACTCAACCGCGTCGGCTGAGCATCCCGGCCGCATCGGCTCAGTCCTTCAGCGCCTCGACCACCGCGTCGAAGAACACGTTCGGGTCTATCGGCTCCTTGCCGACCGGCTTCGGCTGCGCGCCGAAGGTGACGATGACGACGTTTTCGACCGGGTCTATGTAGATATTCTGGCCATGGATGCCGATGGCCGAAAACGAGCCATGCTTGATCGACGGTTCGGTCCAGGCGGTCCACCACATATAGCCGTAATCGAGCTTGGCTCCGCCCTTCAATGTCTTCGGGGTGGTTGCTTCCTTCACCCAGCCATCCGGCAGGATGGATTGTCCGTCAATCACGCCATTGCCGAGGAAGAACAGCCCGAACCGCCCGTAATCGCGCAGCGTCGCGCTGATGCCGCTGCCGCCGATCTCGACGCCATCGGGCGAATCCAGCCACCAGTTCGCATCGCTTTCCATGCCGTAGGGCTGCCAAATCTTCTCCGACAGATAGTCGGCCAGCGGCTTTTTCACCGCGCCATGCACGATCTCGCCAAGGATCTGGGTTTCGCCGGTACTATAGGTATTGACCGTGCCTGGCTCGGCGGCGCGCGGCAGCTTTCCCATCAGCTCCACTGCCGAACCGGGCTTCTGCGATATCTGCGCCCGCAGAAGCGCTCGGCGGTCCGATTGCGGATCGGTATAGGTCTCGTTCCATTTAACCCCTGACGACATCATCAGCACATCCCTGATACTGACGCCGTCATAGGCGCTGCCCTTCAGCTCCGGCACATAATCGACCACCTGTGCGTCCAGGCCGTTGATCAGCCCCTCCTTGATAGCGATGCCGGCCAAGGTGGAGCTGATGGACTTCGCCACCGACATCGACATCCAGCGCGTCTTTTCGCTATTGCCGCGCTGATAGGTTTCATAGGCGATCTTGCCATCCTTCAGCACCAGCATGGCGGTAATATTGTCGAGCGCCATAAAATCGTAGAGATCGTAATCCTTGCCCTCATATTTGAAGCGGACATCTCCGAGCTGCTTGTCGGCTTGCGGCAAGGGGTGAGGCTTCGTGCTCGCCTTGATCGTACGGGTGGGAAAGAGCCTGTCTATGTTGCGGTAGGTGCTGACGGCAAGATCGGGCAGCATCGCCCCGTCATAGATCTGCTCGACCGTGCCGATCTTCTCCCCCGCATGCGGATAGTCCTGTGCAGCCGCAGGCAGCGCCATCGCGGCAAATGCCGATCCCGCCAGCACCGCCTTTCGCAAACGGTTCCAGCCGCGGCTGCTGCGGCCGATTGCAACACTCATTCCTGACATGACACCTCTCCTCTGTGCTGGAACAAGTGTGTCTTTTTCAGTGCTTATGTTGAATGGCGTGTGTCGCTTCCGTCCATGCAAGCTGTGGATGAGCACGACCGACGCCGCCCCGCCCGGCACGCAACAGGAATTGCCCTGCCCTGTCCGCGACTGCTGCGGGTTTCATGCAGTAAGCGAAATTCGCCATTGATGCGGAACGCAGCATCGGCTAGAACCGCTTCGCGCATGCGAGCTTTCGCGGCCCATGCACCCGTAGCTCAGCTGGATAGAGTGCTGCCCTCCGAAGGCAGAGGTCACAGGTTCGAATCCTGTCGGGTGCGCCAAATACCCTTGTGTCCATACCGGAGACATAGGTAACGGTTTATTCCTGAGACATGGGTAAGACTTTCGGTCCGAAGGGGTTTGGAAGTGGTACCAGTCTGCATGTCTCATCGTCGAAATATCCGAGATCATACTCCATGAAGCTGGCGAGCCAAATTCGGTCTTCGACCCGCTTGATACCGACGGTCTGGCCGGCGAAGACCTGGCTGAGGTTGATCTTCTTGCGTTTGTAACAGATGCGCCCGCAAGTGGCGACGTTGCCTAGAAGCAGTATTGCCGTTCCCATGCGCCATGCGGTGGTACCCTTTTGTGGCAAGCTGTGTCGCGAATAGGGGAACGCCGGTATGGACATCGAAGATCTGAGGACATTCGTGGCAGTGGCCGATGCCGGGGGTGTATCGGCCGCCGCGCGCCGGCTCGGAGTCTCCAAGTCAATCGTCAGCCGGAGGCTCTTGCGGATTGAATCGGAACTTGGTGTTCAGCTTCTTGCACGAACGACCCGCGGCGCGGCGCTCACAGAAGCGGGGGTCACGTTTCGAGACCATGCGGCCAGAGCCAGCGCCGAGATCGATGCGGCCAGGGAAACGATCCTCCCCACCGGTGAGCTGCGCGGCCGCCTGAGGGTTGCCATGCCGCTTACTTTCGGCCCAACCCACTTCGCCCCGGTACTCGCGGAAATGGCGCGCCAGCACCCGCAGCTTCACATTCATACCTCCTACAGCGATCGCTTCGTCGATCTCATCGCAGAGGGATTCGATTGCGCGATCCGGGGCGCCACCTTCAGGACTCCAACCTGATCGCGAAGCGCGTCGGGCCGATCCATGGCTTGTCGCAAGCCCGGACTATATCGAAGTGCACGGGTCACCCGAGACTCTGGACGAACTCGTCACCCATCAGGCCCTCATGCAGGGAACGGAAGCTGGCAGTTCATGGATGGCGACAAGATCATCACAGTTCGTCCGCAGGGCAGGTTCAAGGCCGACAGCGCCACGGCGCTTGCCGCCGCCGCGGCGGCAGGTCTCGGCATCGCCTGGCTCCCCGATTGCATCACACATGAATATGTGGCCTCCGGCGCGCTGGTCCCGATCATGACACGCTATCCGGTACCTCCGGGGGCCGCGTATGTCATCCGCCCGCCGGGTCAGCATCCCACGCGGAAAGTGCGGGTGCTCACCGAGACGAAGCCTTGTTGAACATTTGCGTTCGACCGTTGCTCTGCTGCGGGCCGCTGAGCTCGACGACATTGCCCGCACGTTCCACTTACTGCGACACAGCTAGACGTATCACAGGGCTAGTTGCGCAGAGGGTCGCTCGCCAGTTTAGGCATTCGTCGGGCCGAAAGCGCTCTTCCCGCTCGCGCGGTCCGGATTTGGCATTCGCATCGGCAAGGGCGAGGCCTCCCATAAACCCAAGAGAGGATGAGGCGCATGAGTTGGAACCCGGCAATCGAACCGGGCTGTCCCGATGAGGTTGGCCTCGACGCGATCGAAACGCTCGTTGTTCCACGCGCGCGCGATCTCGGTGGCTTTGAGGTTCGGCGCGCTCTGCCGGCGCCGAAGCGGCAGATGGTCGGACCGTTCATCTTCTTCGATCAGGCTGGGCCGGCCGAGTTCCTGACCGGACAGGGCGTTGACGTTCGGCCGCATCCTCATATCGGTCTCGGCACCGTTACGTATCGCTTTCGCGGCGACTTCCATCACCGGGACGGACCAAACCATCCGTCCCGGCGAGTTGAACTGGATGGTTGCGGGACGCGGTGTCACCCATTCGGAGCGCACGTCAGCGGCCGCCCGAAGCGGTCCGAACAGCCTGTTCGGAATTCAGACCTGGCTGGCGCTGCCTGACAGTCATGAGGACATGGCGCCCATGTTCGAGCATCACGGCAAGGAGGCGCTGCCAATGATCGAGGATCGTGGCGTCTCGGTTCGGCTTATCCTCGGGAACGCCTACGGCGAGGCTGCCCCGGCGACGCTATATTCGGAGACATTTTACGCCGATGTGCAGCTCGAACAGGGAAGCTGCTTGCCAATGCCGCACGATCACGAGGACCGGGGCATCTACATCGTTGATGGCTCCATCTCGATCGCCGGCCAGGATTTCGAGGCGGGTCGGATGATGGTCTTCCGCCCCGGCGACAGGATCACTGTCGCGGCCGGCGACAGAGGCGCGCGCCTGATGATCCTCGGCGGCGCGACCCTTTCGGGTCCCCGCTACATCTGGTGGAATTTCGTCGCCTCCTCGAAGGACCGCATCGAAGAGGCCAAGGCCGAATGGCGCGCGCAGAACTGGGGCAAGGGGCGCTTCGATCTCCCGATCGATGACCGGGATGAGCTCATTCCTCTTCCGGACTGACCGGCGTTGATAACGTGATCGCCGGACACGGCTCGGGCGGGCGAGAACGACGACACACCAGCTAGAAGGAGCAATTCCCATGAAGGTTCGCAAGTTCACCATCACCGACGCTGCGCTGGAGCGTTCCCCGGGACAGGACGGAGACGTGTTTGTGGGCAATCTGGTCGACCAGCCCCATGCCTCCCCGATCACCATCGGGTACGGGCGCTATGGGCCGAACCAGACACTCGAGGAGACAATGGTCGTTGATGATGTTATGGTCGTCCTCGAGGGGCGGCTGTCGGTGTCCGGAAAGTCAGGCAGCGCACCGCAGGGCCGGGCGAGATCGTCCATCTGCCCAAAGGCCAGAAGGTCACGATCTGCTCGCACGAGCAAGGCGCGGTCACGGCCTATGTCACCTATCCCCACTGGCAGGAGGCACAAGGGTAAGTCCTCCGGGGCGACGCCGCAGGCTCGAGGTCCACGCGGATCATACTCATCCGAGCGATTTCGGTGGACTCAATCCTGGCTTCGTGCTGGCCGCATCTTAGCCAGGATCTTGCCGCGTCGATGGGCTTCGATCTAAAGCATGTTGCGCTTGCGGCGGCCAGCTTTCCGATTGACCTCGTGGAGCGCGACATGAAGGGAGGCAATCGCGGTCATTGCTCGGCCGAGAGTGCTTGGTCCCAAACTGCGAGAACGCACATGATCGATGGGATAAAATCATAAATATTCTGTAAGTTCAGTCACTTAAAGTCACGCTGAGGCCTCTGAATTTGGAGGGCTATAGCGTAGATGTATTTATCATCATCACCCGGTGCGGCGCGCCACTCTCCCTGGGGATCCATACCGGACACATAGGTTACGGTTTATTCCTGAGACATGCGACTGAAACCACTTCCAAACTGGACTGAATGTCACCCATCTCTCGGGAAGGGCAATGATGACGATTGCCACGAAAAGCTGCCTTTTTGGTCACTTGGCTGTCTATGCGGGCACGTCAGCGGACATTCCATTATTCGGCATGACTGCTCCCCGCAACCTCCGTTTGATAGAATGCGTTTTCAATTTGCTCATACGCGTCGGGCCGCCCCGCGGGAGTGAGGTCCAAAAGGGTCCACATCGGCTCGACCGTGCCGACATGCCGCGGATCCTGTCCGGCGTCCGTCGGCAAGAACAACAGCTCCGATGCCCAGCTCAGCCTGACCACCCCACCGGTATCCTTGTGGAATACGGTTAGGATCGGCACCTGCTGTCCCTCCTCATCCTCGCCATGATAGTCGCGCTTGAAGCGGTTGTTGGCGGCCGAAATCAACTTCAAATGGCGCCAGCCGCGATGCGCAGCGAAGGCCGCGACCCGCTCGATCGGTGCATGGGCGACGGCTGCTATGTTTGCGCCGAGCCCCTCAACGTGGGGTACAGCGCCCTCCCAGTTGTCGAGTAATGCCGTGCAAGACGGACACGGTCCATCATCCAAGGGCAGATGGGCCATCGGCCCGCTGCTCGGCCCTGGCCGCTCGTCGCTGCGGTGGCGGGGGAACATGTAGTGGTAGAGGATCAAAGTGTCGGTTCCGGGCCGGAAGAGCTCTGACAGCCGTATCTTGGCGGATATCCCCTGTGCGTCGATGTGGTCGAACTCGTAGTCCTCGGGAACCGCTCCCCCGGGCGGAAGCGCTCTGACTTCCCTTGCCACGGCTTCCATTTCGCGCCTGAGCGCCAACTCGCGCTGCAGCAGCTTGTTGCGAGCGCCACGATATTCCGGACTTTCATTTGGAAAGGTGATGCCCATAGATGCCTCCATTGAAGCAAACAAATCAACGTATAGCACGACTTCAGCGGACCTGCCCCATCACCCCCAAGCATCTGCCCGTCGCAACTGGAACGCTTCTGACGTCGGTGGCTGGTCCTCTGGGTCGTCTTGCAGTCGGAAAATCCGGCGATCCGCGTAGCGATGCGTGATTCAATGCAGCCAGACCACACGACACCGAAAAGATAATTCAAAATTTGCACTAAATTTCTGATCGGGTCATTCGTCTCTTTGTTGTAGCCCTGGCGAAGCTGGTCACGCCGACCCCGGTATAGCCGCCATGCCGTTTCGCAGCGTCTCAATCCTCATCGCCAAACGCTTGGCAAAATCGGAGCTCCCCAAGGCGGAACCGACCTGCGCGATTGTATCGAAATCGATCTGTTCGAGGAGGCCGCGGGTTGTCAGCCCGGCCAGAATGCCCGCGATCAAAGTGCGTTCAACCGCGTAGTCCATACTTAACTGCTCAATTGCCTCCGATTGGTCCTTCAACACACCTGATAGCCCATTCTGACTACTCTTCATTTCCTGTGCCGCCCCACTGCCCCTGTAGAATCGGTAGCTTGATTTGGAGTGAGCTCGTGATAAGCCGCTTGGATTATTTCACAGGTAATTTTCTAATCAGTTTGATTGAGCTCGGGGTCTTCGGGTGGCAAGCACCTGGCTGGGAGGAAAGCCGTCAAAAGGCTGGTCTCGGCATAGGCGGACTAGTTCGAATTGTTTGATGACGTGAAGACAGGTTCATGTCACCTTGGCGTCGACTGAAGAAAATTAAACAATAACAACAAAGGTCAAATTGCAGTTCCGGCATATGAACAGCTGAACGCAGCTCTCCCGTGCATGAACAGTAGTTTCAGCGGTGGGTCCGAATGCATCAAACCGGACGTTATTTTACCCTGGATGCCATGCGTGGAGTTGCTGCGATTATGGTCGTGCTCTACCACGCAGGGCCGGTTGCCACCATTGTTGCACCTGCTGGATATATTGCAGTCGACTTCTTTTTCGCATTGAGTGGTTTTGTGATCGCGGCAACTTACGAAGCAAGACTGCGTAACGGACTTACGCCTCAGCGCTTCATCAGGATAAGGCTGGCCCGTCTCTACCCTCTCTACCTCGTCGGACTGGTCCTCGGCTTGACCAAGGTTCTTGGTGCATGGCTCGTTGCGGCTCCACACGCATTGACCGGCGCACAGATCCTGAGCGCAACGGTCTTTGGCCTCGCCATCCTTCCGACACTACCGCCTGTCCCGCCTGGTCACTGTTCCTGGAAATCGTGATCAATGTCATATTCGCGCTGTGGCTCGTCAATTGGAGAAGCCGCTCGCTCGTGCTTCTGGCAGCCGTGTCGGGGCTCGCAATGGTGACGGTAGTCAGCCATGAGCAGTCGCTTAATGTCGGCTGGAATTGGTCCACTCTCTATGCAGGCTTTGTGCGCGTGACCTTCGCATTCACGATAGGCATCCTGCTCGCCCGCGACAGCGCAACCCCTCGCCAGACAGTCTCATGGGCGGCACTAGTCCCGATCATCCTGCTCATACTGGCTTTCGGCATCCCGGTACCTCAGCAATATCGGACGATGTTTGATCTAGCAATTGGCCTCTTTATTTGCCCCACGATCCTTTACTACGGCATCGTGTTTGAATGCCCTCAGCAGATCCGCCCCTTGGCAAGCTTCCTCGGGGACATATCCTATCCTGTCTATGCCATACACTTCCCGCTGCTGTTCATGTTCAATCATGTCGCCTAGAATATGGGGCTCGCCGGTACGAGTGTCCTGTGGGTCTTCATGCCCTGCCTCATTGCTGGCAGCGCCCTGCTCTACCATTTCTATGATGTGCCGGTACGGCGTTTCCTGTCGGCGCGGCAACGCACTTCTTTGCAACCCAAGATAGCCGGATGACCATACCGGAGGGCAATCACGGTCCTGTCACGACGGTTTGCTAAAATGCATCTAAAATTTAGAGGACGCGAGATGTGGCCATTGGTTTCTCGAATTGTCTATGGCTCGGAGTGGCGGCCCTACTCGGCTGACACGCCGGTGAAATCTCTCAGCGGCGAAATGATCAGCGGCCGCATCATGCGGCTTCGTTATCATGACAAAGGACTTTGGTTCTATCGCGCCATGACTCCCGATGAGGACGAGAAAGGTGTCTGGCGCACCACACAACAGCAGTGAACTGTTGTCCTGTTTTATTTTTCTGCTCTCCAAAGGTTTATCGGTCTGCCATCTTGCGTGGCCCATCTCGCCAAGCCTATTATGGCCGATGAAATCTACTTCTCCGAAAATCTTGCCTTCCACTGGCCCCGGCGAACGCGCCTGGACCAAAATTCTTGCCAACTATCGCAAACCGCATCGCGGACGCAGCGCGTTCGAGCTGGCTGTGACCGTTGTTCCCTTCGCGATCTTCTGGGCGCTTTGCGGTGCAGCCGTTCATTACGGTTTCTGGTGGGGCCTGTTGCTCATCATTCCCGCGGCGGGGTTCCTGTTGCGCCTGTTCATGATTCAGCATGATTGCGGTCACGGCTCCTTCTTCGCACACCGCCATTCGGACGATTGGACCGGTCGCATCATCGGTGTTCTCACGCTGACACCTTATGACTATTGGCGCCGCACGCACGCGCTGCATCATGCTTCCGCGGGCAATCTCGACCAGCGCGGCGATGGCGATATCACCACCCTCACCGTTGCCGAATACCGTGCGCTTTCGCGCTGGGGACGCCTCGGTTACCGCCTTTATCGCCACCCTGCCGTCATGTTCGGTATCGGACCAGTCTGGTTGTTCATTTTCAAGCAAAGACTGCCTTTCGGCATGATGCGCTCTGGTCTGGAGCCCTGGGTTTCCACAATGGCAACCAATCTTGGCATTGCCGTCATGGCGATCGTGCTGATGTGGCTGATCGGTGTTGGCCCGTTCCTCCTCGTCCATCTGCCGATTGTCACGCTGGCTGGGGCTGCCGGCATCTGGCTGTTCTATGTCCAGCACCAGTTCGAAGAGACGCATTGGTCAAAAGGCGACGAATGGCAGTTCCAGGAAGCGGCACTGCACGGCTCATCGCATTATGTCATGCCCGGCTTGTTGCGGTGGATGACCGGCAATATCGGTATTCACCACGTACATCACCTTTCCAGCAGGGTTCCCTGTTACCGGCTTCCCGAAGTACTCAATGACTATCCGGAGCTTGCCGATATCGGCCGCATCACGATCCTGGAAAGCCTGCGTTGCGTCAAACTCGTCCTTTGGGACGAAAATCACCACAGGCTCATCTCGTTTCGAGAGGCTCGGACTCTACCGGCAGTGCCCGTAAAATAGGTACTGCGGCACGGCAGGAAAAACCTTGACGGTTGTAACCCGGACTGAAATTCTGTCTGTGAAGAGGGCATCATGATCATCACCGAATTGACCAGGCACGAAATACGGGAGTTACTCGAGAGGGCGACGATCGGAAGGCTTGCTTGCGTCAAGAATGACCAGCCCTATGTGGTGCCGCTGTCGTTCGCCTATGATGGCGTATTCCTCTATTCCTTCACGACGGTGGGGCAGAAGATCGACTACATGCGTCTCAACCCTCGTGTCTGTGTCGAGTTTGATGAGATTTCCTCGACGAACCACTGGCAGAGCGTCATCGTCATTGGTCGCTTCGAAGAGCTCACAAAGGATCCTGGTCATGTCGACGCCAGAAACGCGGCGCATGCCCTCCTGAACAGGAAAGCCGAATGGTGGCAGCCTGGCTATGTGAAAACGGTCATCAAAGAGCATGAGCGCCCGCTCGAACCGGTCTATTTCCGCATTGCGATCACTGAGACCAGTGGGCACAAGGCCGTCAAAGGCGAATAAGCAGAGCCCTGCCTGCAATGCAAGCAAGGCTCTGAACCTTAGGCGATCGACAATTCCTCCTTGCGAACGCCGGTACGTGCGAGCCGCATGACAGCCAGGCCCATGAGCGGAAAGAGGCCGCCAATCCAGCCGAGATACGCAAGGCCGATATGGGCAATAATCTGGCCACCTATCATCGAGCCGAAGGCCACGCCGAGGTAAAGGGCCGAGTAGTTTAGCGACAGGGCAAGCGGCGCACTTTCCGGAGCGATGGCGAGAACGCGGCTCGCCTGGGCTGGCGGGAACATCCAGGCGATGACGCCCCAGATGACCATGGTCGCAATCAGGCTCGGACCAGCCACATCGTTCGGCAAGGTCATGATCCAGCTCACCGACATCAACAGCACAGCATTGAGAACCGAAGCCAGAATGACTGTTCGCGTTGCACCAAAACGATCGGATAGCTGGCCGCCGAGCACATTTCCGATCGCCGCACCTATACCGAAGGCAAGGAGAACCACCGGCAGCAGCGAACGGCTCAACCCCGTACCGTCGACGGCGACCGCAGCAATGTAGGTATACACAGCAAATGGACCGGTCATGTAGAGCAGCATGGTCAACAGCGCCGGCATCAGGCCCGGATGGCGGATGACGCCAAGCCGCTGCGCTATCGTAAGCCGGTCGGCGTAAAGGCCACGCGGCAGCACAAACCAGACGGCCAATGTTGCCAACCCACCAACGAGCGCTATGAACAAATAGGTGCCTCGCCATCCGGCAAAGGCGCTGATGAATGCACCGAGCGGCGCACCGAATGCCACCGCAAGTGTCGTGCCGCCCACAATGGCAGCGATCGCACGAGCGCGATGATGCGGTTCGGAAATGGCGACGGCAGTCGCCTGCGCTGTTGCCGCATAAAGACCGGCCACTACAGCAATCAGAAGGCGCGCCGCCATGAGCAGGGGATAGGACGGCGAAACGGCAGCCAGCAGAGCACCGGCAACGAATACGAAGGTGCTGCCAACCAGCACAACGCGCCGGTCGAGCGCCCCCGTGAGTGCGGCAACGACCGGGGCTCCGATCGCATAGGCGAAAGCGTAGGTCACGACGAGATAACCGGCCTCAACAAGCGTGACACCTGTGTCACCGGCAATTTGCGGCAGGAGGCTGGCGACCACAAATCCTTCAATGCCAATTGCAAATGCGCCAAGCGCCAATCCGACGAGACGAATATCCATGGGGAGTCACTCTAATGTTCAACAATCATTGAACTAAGAAACCTTCTTGCGCGAAAGTCAAGCGCAAAGTTCAATAAATGCTGAACATTGAAATCTCTCCTGCCAATTGCTATTAAGTGCCCATGACAAATTATCTCCCGCATCCGGCTACCGAGGACATCGAACTTCCAGCTGTCCTGACAGCGCTTGGCGATGAAACACGCCTTGCGATGATTGCCATCCTTGCCCGTAACAGCGAAAAGGCCATGGCCTGCGGTCAATTCCTCCAACTCGGATCAAAGACTGCACTAAGCTATCACGTGGCAAAATTGCGCGAGGCCGGCATTGTCCACGTCCGGCCCGATGGTACAAAACGCCTGCTCACATTGCGTCGCGATGATCTGGAGAAACGCTTTCCGGGTATCCTCGATTCGGTGGTAGCATCAGCGGCGGTGGTGTCGCATCCCGACGATCAGGATTGGGCCGCGACAACCGAATCCACAGGAGATGAGTGATGGATATCAAGGCAGCTGGCACAGTTCCGTCCCGCCGCGCACCGTCGGATTGGTTCACCGGCACGGTCTGGCAGGACCCTCTCATCGAGACACCGGCACCTGCCCGCCTTCAGGCGGTGATCGTCAGGTTCGAGCCGGGAGCGCGCACGGCATGGCATGCGCATCCGCTCGGCCAGACGCTCCACGTCGTGTCTGGTTCCGGCCTTGTCCAGGTCTGGGGACAACCATTGCGCGAAATCAAGGCGGGCGACACGGTATGGATACCGCCGGGCGAGAAACACTGGCATGGCGCTGGCCCAAATACGACCATGGCCCATATCGCCATGCAGGAAATGCTCGACGGTAAATCCGCGGAATGGATGGAAAAGGTCTCGGATACGCAATATTCTGGCGAGGCATAATCTGTTACCATAGCGCGCACAGCGTATGTGAAAGGAACCGTCATGGCGTTCGAAGACATCAAGGCCCGGATTGCTCTCCTGCTTGAAGCGATGGTCCAGCGGCCAACGGATGCCCATGAGATTCATGAGAACCTGCGCGAGCAGCTGAATGAGCTCAAGGCCATGGGCATGCCACTGCCCGATGACCTTGTCGAACTCGAAAAGCAACTCGAAGCCGATTTTGATTCCTGAAGATCGTTAAAGAGACCGTTTGGTGTAATCGTTAAACAACGAATTCCAATCGTTTGGATCCCGCTGGTCGCCGCGTGTAGGTCGGCCGTCGCGAATGCCGATGTCGCGCAGCATATGATCCGAGAAATCATCCGTATCAATGTTGGAAGGATGTCCGTGCTTGCCGTCGGACTTGTCCGGATTGGCAAACTTGCTCCACCAGGATACGTGGCTGGCGGCTGGCGAAACCGGTGACGATACAACGTTCATGACCTCAACTCCGAATGTTGGCGACGCTTTGCGTCTGGCTGTGTTGAGTACTAGATGCACCTTGCCGCGCTTGTTTTCCAACAAAACACCAAGTACCATGCATAAGGACAGCTTATGTGAGATGCCTCATGAACCTTCCTCCTCTTGCCGCTATCCGGGCCTTTGAGGCTGCGGCCCGCCACGGCAGTTTCACCAAAGCCGCCGAAGAGTTGAGCATGACCCAGGCGGCGGTCAGTTATCAGATCAAGCTTCTGGAGGAGCGCATCGGCGCAGCGCTTTTCCTGCGGCGCCCGCGCCACGTTACGCTGACGGAGGTCGGCGCGCGGCTGTCGCCCGTTATCAGCGAGGCTTTTGACATGATGCGTGCAGCTATTGCTGCCACGCGCGAGAACGCCGACGGTGTTTTGACTATCACGACAATTCCAACCTTCGCCGCCAATTGGCTCGTTCCCAGGCTTGGTTCATTCCAGCTTGCCCAGCCCGCACTCGCCGTCCGGCTGCAGGCAACGCGGGATGTGATTGATTTTTCACGACAGGACGCTGATGTCGGCATTCGCTCAGGCAGCGGGCGATGGCCTGGAATGATCGCACACAAGATATTCGATGCGGACTTCACACCAATGTTGAGCCCCGCGCTCGCAGCTTCGATCGGCGGCGTCAAAACCCCCGAAGACCTGCTGAAGCTGCCGATCGTCGATCCGAGCGATCCCTGGTGGAAGCTCTGGTTTGGTGCAGCAGGTATCCCCAACCCCGATCTGCGTGGCGATCCGCGCAGCCGTTTCGGCGATCAGCATCTGGAGGGGAAGGCCGTCATCGCCGGGCAAGGTGTCGGGATACTGACCCCTGCATTTTATGAGACGGAGCTAGCACAAGGCCAGCTTATCCAACCATTCGATATTGTCGGCACTGCCGATCATTTCTACTGGCTCGTCTATCCGGAAGCGCGACGCAACGTTCCGAAGGTCCGCGCCTTCCGCGACTGGCTGCTCGGACAACTTGAGGAGAACTGAACCGAGCCACGGCTCCGTCTGAGGCCTAGAAGACTGCGAGGTAACGCAGCAGCGAGATAATGCCGATCACGATAACGATGACCTGGGCGATCTGTTTTGCACGACCATCCAGCGGCAACATCTGAATGAGGTAGAGTACGAGAAAGATCACCAGAACGGTGATCAAGAGACTAATCAAAATCGACATTTCAAACTTCCTGTTTCCGGGCTTCGTAAAGTGTAGCTTCCTACAACTCACAGTTGGCCATGTTGGTTCCTTCGAACAGAAGTAGAGAATTCTCGGCTACCTGGCGGCGCTCGGCTACTGCATATTCCGTACTGGACGATCCTGGCGCTACGCCGCATATTTCAGCTTTGGGAAATCGTCCGATGGCAAGCGACGGCTACAACCAGTATTGTCCAGTGTCAAAAGCATGCGAAGTGCTGGAGCCGCGTTGGACGCTACTGCTGCTCTGCGAAATGTGGTCAGGGTCGACTCACTTCAACGAAATTCACCGCGGGGTACCCGGTATGTCGCCGACGCTCATGTCAAAGCGGCTCCGGGAGATGGAAGCGAACGGTCTCGTGGTCCGCACGGAAAATCCATCGACGGGTGACATCAACTACACCACCACAAAGGTCGCTGATGAGCTTGAACCGATCGTTTACGCACTTGGCAAATGGGCGCACCGCAATGTCGATGCCGAGGTGACGCTGGAAAAGCTCGATGCCAAACTACTCATGTGGAACATGCGTCGCAAGATCGATACCAGCGCTTTGCCAGCCAGACGCAGTGTGATCGAGTTCACTTATCCGGAATTGCCAAAGAATGAGCAAAATTATTGGCTGGTAACGAAGCCCGGAATGCCCGTTGACCTATGCGCGCTCGATCCTGGTCATAACGTCGACCTCTTTGTCTCTGCCGATCTGAAGGCGATGACCTCGGCGTGGATTGGCCTGTCCACCCTGAGAGCGGAGATATCGCAGGGCAAGATTTCATTGATAGGCGATTCGTCCATTGCGGCTTCCATCGAAAGGTGGTTGGGCCGCAGTTCCTTTGCCCAGTACTGATTGGGCGGTTATCGGATTTGTCCACACTATGAACGGACAGGTATCGCTACAGTTTCTACACTAGCCAGATCGATCCGAGAGCGCGAAACTCCTTCCCGGCCGCTAACCCACGATCCAACAGACATCTGCAGCCTCTTTGTGAACTGCTTCAGGATTGGGTTCGGTACAACTTTAGAAGAGCGAAAGACAACGCAGAACGCCGTAGTGCCTTCCGAGATTGCAACGCTTTTCAACTGCGGCATCCATCGGGCCGCAAGGGAGGGGATAAAATGACCGACGTTCAATTCAGCGGGCTTCAAGGCGAAACGATCGCCCTTTCAAACGACCTGCTGGTGGCCCTACAAGCACGGTGTCGCGGGAACTTGTGCCTGCCGGACGAAGCCGGGTACGACGAGGCCAGGACGATCTGGAACGCCATGATCGATCGGCGGCCAGGCGCCGTGGTGCGCTGCCATGGCTCAAGCGACGTGATACAAGCGGTGCACTTTGCCCGCGACAACAAGTTGCTCCTATCGGTGCGCAGTGGGGGTCACAACATTTCCGGCAACGCTGTCTGCGAGGGCGGACTTCTGATCGACCTTTCACCAATGCGGTCAGTCCGCGTCGATCCAAAAGCACGCACCGCGCGCGTAGAACCTGGCGTAACGCTCGGTGAGTTCGACAGGGAGGCGCAAGCGTTCGGCCTTGCCACCCCGCTCGGCATCAACTCGACCACCGGGGTGGCCGGCCTAGCGCTTGGAGGAGGTTTCGGGTGGCTCAGCCGCAAATACGGATTCACGGTGGACAATCTGACCTCGGCCGATGTGGTTACCGCCGGCGGCGAGCTTGTTCAGGTAAGCGCAACGGAGAGTCCAGACCTATTTTGGGCTATTCGCGGTGGTGGCGGAAATTTCGGAGTGGTCACGTCGTTCGAATTCAAACTGCATGCAGTCGGTCCCGATCTGGTATCCGGGCTGATCGTCCATCCGTTTACCCGCGCCCGCGAACTCCTTGTCGGCTATCGCGACGTGGCGGCGGCCGCTGCCGACGATCTGACCATGTGGGCGGTGTTGCGTAAGGCACCTCCTTTACCGTTCCTGCCCGAGGAAGTGCACGGCAAGGAAATCCTGGTTTTCGCCGTCTGCTATGCCGGAGAGCCTGGAAAAGCGGATGAGGCGCTTGCCCCACTTCGTGCACTTGGCGAACCGATCGCTGACGTGATCGGCGTGCAACCATACTCCGCTTGGCAGACGGCATTCGATCCGCTGCTCACGCCGGGTGCGTTCAATTACTGGAAGTCGCACAATTTCACGACTCTTAGCGATGGCCTGATCGACACTCTGATCGACTATGTTGGCACGTTGCCGACTGAGGAGTGCGAGATCTTCATCGGCCAACTCGGCGGTGCCAGCAGCCGCGTAGCCCCCGATGCAACGGCCTATCCGCATCGCGATGCCAACTTCGTCATGAACGTTCATACCAGGTGGCGCGACCATGCCGACGAACAAGCCTCCATCAAATGGGCGCGGGCACTCTTTGCGGCCACTGCGCCCCACGCGACCGGCGGTGTCTATGTCAATTTCATGCCGGAGGACGAAACGGACAGAGTGGCCCAGGCCTATGGCGGCAACTATGCACGGCTGACGTCCCTCAAGGCCAAGTACGACCCTGGAAACCTCTTCCGGCTGAACCAGAACGTCAAACCAGAAAGCAAAGCGGGATAAAACAGACCGCCAAATTGCAGTTTTTTCTCAAACACATAGATTGCGTTTGGTGGTTTTTTCTACCCGCAGATACGAAATATGCTTGCGGCCTCAACCGCTCATTGTCTCGCTATAACCTTGCTGCTAGGGTCCGGCTCGCCCCCGTCACCCATCAGGATATTCCATGCGCTCGCTGTTTCACTTCGCCTACCACGTAACCGATCTTGACGAAGCGCGACGTTTCTACGGTGGCATACTGGGTTGCGAGGAAGGCCGTAGCACCGAAACCTGGGTCGATTTCGATTTCTTCGGCCATCAGATTTCATTGCACCTCGGCAAGCCGTTCGAAACGACGAACACGGGCAAGGTCGGCGACCACATGGTTCCCATGCCGCATCTCGGCGTCATTCTGTCGCTTGAGGATTGGAATGCGCTTGCCGAGCGTTTGAAATCGGCCGAGATCGATTTTGTCATGCCGCCGGTCGTCCGTTTCAAGGGCGAGCCGGGCGAGCAATGGACGATGTTTTTCCGCGATCCTGCCGGCAATCCGATCGAGGTCAAGGGATTCGCCGATTTCGCCTCCATCTACGCGAAATAACACCCGCCCAACCATGGAAATGCAACAATCCAATCTGAAAGCGGCGCTTTGGATGATGGGATCGCTCACCGCCATCATTTTGATGGCGATTTCCGGCCGTGAAGCTTCGAGGGAGTTGAACGTCTTCCAGATCATGGAGATGCGCTCGGTCATCGGCCTCGCCATGCTATATCCTTTGATCCGCTCCTCGGGCGGCTTCAGGGCCATGAAGACCAAGCGGATATGGCAGCACCTCGGACGCAACAGCGCACATTATGCCGGGCAATTCGCATGGCTGCAGGCCCTGTCGATGATCCCGCTGGCGCAGGTGATTGCCATCGAATTCACAACGCCCGCCTGGACCGCGCTGATGGCGGTTGCGTTTCTTGGAGAGCGTCTGAACATCTGGCGGGTGCTCACCATCGCGCTCGGCATAATCGGCGTCGTCATCATCGTCCGGCCGGGGGTCGGCACTGTCGAAATCGGTCAGTTGATCGTCCTCGGCGCGGCGTTCACTTTCGGCATCTCCTTCACCATGGTCAAATCGCTGACCCGCACTGACAGCGTGGTGAAGATCATCTTCTGGATGCTGATTATCCAGTCCGGGATCGGCCTCCTGCCGGCTCTGCATGTATGGCAATGGCCTTCCATGCATGTGCTGCCGTGGGTCGTTATCATCGCCTTCACCGGCACGTTCTCGCATTTCTGCATGGCCAAAGCCTTGCAATATGCCGATGCCACGGTCGTCATCCCTATGGACTTCTTGCGCGTGCCCCTGATGGCTGTGCTCGGCTGGCTGATCTATGCCGAGCGCATCGACATGTTCACGGCCGTCGGTGCCGCACTGATCCTTTCGGGCAACCTACTCAATCTCAAGAACCGGACCGCCTCGGCAAAAGCGAACGTTCCCGCCTCTCTGCCTCAGTCATAAGCGAGACACCAGCCATCCCCCTTGAGCCAACACCGGTCATCGGGGATGTCAGAGGTCCTGTAAAAACGTGAGACACGCCTGAGACTGCCGTCCGCAAAGGCGATTGCCAGCGCCCTCTCCGATTTCGCGTCCCGCACCCCGGCACAAGGATAGATGGCGACACCTGAAACGCTACGTGCCGAGAATTCGCTGCCTTCGCGGGTTATGAGAAACACGGCGCCACGCGGGCGGCTGCCGCGGCCGAGCATAGTAAAACCGTCGTCGGTTGTCAGCGGCAGGACGAGGCGGCCGCCATCCTTGAGCCGGTCCAGCCAGATATCCGCCGGCCGGGTCGCACCGGCATTGACGTAGATCACATCAGCAGGTTCGAACGGGACGACTGTTCCATCGCCCTCGACAATCTCAACGTTGGAATAAGGAGAAAGATAATCCCTCGCGCGGGCCGCGAGATCCGGTTCGAGCTCAATACCCGTTACGTGACCCGAAGACCCAACAAGATGCGCCATGATCGCCGTGTAGTAACCGGTTCCTGTGCCGACATGGACGACATGCTCGCCCTTGGCAAGCTGCGCGAACCACAACAGGTGAGCGTGCAGGGATGGCTCGCCATTGTTGATGTGCCGTTCCGGCGCTATTCCAACCAGATCATCCGTATAGAGATAGGTCGGATCGTCATTCGGACTATAGACGTAGCCCAAGCCGAACCGGCTGATTGGCCACGGTCCGCGCCCGAGGAAATCTTCTCTTGGCACATCGGCGAAGGCTTGCTCGATGCGTGCGTCCTCAACTCCTACGCTCGCCAGGATTTGCTTGGCATAAGCGCGGCGTACGGTCTCGAGTTTGCCTGCGTCTGTCATCGCTGTGTTTCAACCTGGAGCAAATTCTTACAGACAAAATTTGCTCTAAATGATCATGACCCCGCAGCGCCGTTCGTCAAGGGCACAGGCAATTCCGCACAGGATCCGATATTGTCGGACAGGAAATCGACAAAACTGCGGACCCGCGCCGCGAGGTATTCATGCCCCACAAAAACTGCATGAGTCATCTCCATGTCGCCGGGATTATATGCTTCGAGAACGGGAACGAGACGGCCCTCGATAATATCCGCGCGCACATGAAACAGGCCCAGCCGGGCAATACCAAGTCCCGCGACGCACATCTGTTGTACGGTCACCCCATTATTGGCCAGAAAATTCCCAGACACCGTCAGCATCTCGGTTTCACCCGACTCGGGATCCTTGAACGGCCACTCTTCCCTTATTCTGCGGAAATTGAAATTCAGGCAATTGTGCTTGTCGAGATCATGCGGGTGCTCGGGCATGCCGTGCTTCGCAAGGTAGTCCGGCGAGGCAACCACCACCATGCGGCTTTCAAACAGCTTGCGGGCCTTCAGGCTGGAATCGCGCATCGGTCCGACGCGAATGGCGATATCGGCACGCTCCTCGATGAGGTCGACCACTCCATCACTGAGCGAAACGTCGAGTTCCACCTCAGGATAACATTGCAGGAATTTCGGCACGAGCGGCAGGATGCAGTGCACACCGACCGGCACGGACGAGTTGACCCGCAGCAGACCCCGAGGGGCAGCCGACGCACCAAAGGCAACGGCCCGCTCTGCCTCCTCGATCTCCGCAACGATACGCAGTGCCCGCTGGTGATAGATCTCCCCTTCCGGTGTCAATCGCAGGGTGCGCGTGGAGCGGACGAGAAGTCGCGTACCAAGCCGGTCCTCGATCCGGGTGATCATCTTGCTGACGGCGGAGGGCGACAGTCCAAGCCGGCGCCCCGCAGAAGAAAAGCTGTTGAGCTCCACCGCCTGCACGAAAACATCCATCTCGCCGGCCCGATTATCCATGTCGCACCTTCATTTGTGAATTCGTTTCATAAGTATTGAGCAATCCGGGGCAATTATCAAGGTAATCGCGATGGCTCATATTCAGCCCAACCGGACTTGTTCCGCCCTTTTCCGACCTCGCAAGGCTGGTTCCCAAGACAGCCTCAAAATTCAAAGGACAAGACAATGCCTCTCGCTCTTCTGGCGTTGACAATCAGCGCCTATGCCATCGGGACGACAGAGTTCGTCATTGTTGGCCTTCTGCCTACCGTTGCCAGTGATCTCAATATCTCCTTGCCCCTCGCCGGCCTCATCGTCAGCGTCTATGCCCTCGGCGTTACCTTCGGCGCACCGATCCTCACCGCCCTCACCGGCCGCATCGAGCGTAAGCCACTTCTGCTCGGTTTGATGGGCCTTTTCATCGTTGGCAACACCGCCGCTGCGCTCGCGCCAAACTATGAACTGTTGCTCGTCGCCCGCGTACTCAGCGCCTTCGCGCATGGCGTATTCTTCTCCGTCGGCGCCACCATCGCTGCAGACCTCGTCGCGCCAAACCGCCGAGCCTCTGCCATTGCCATGATGTTCCTCGGCCTGACTGTCGCCATCGTCACCGGCGTGCCGCTTGGTACCTTCATCGGTCAGCAGCTCGGCTGGCGCGCCACGTTCTGGGCCGTGTCCGGGCTCGGCGTCATTGCTTTCGCCGGGATTGCGATCCTCCTGCCGTCGCAGATTGCCAAGGCTGCTCCTGCCCGGCTTATCGATCAGGTGCGTGTGCTTGCCAGCGGACGCCTGCTGCTCGCTTTTGCCATGACAGCCTTTGGTTATGGCGGCACCTTCGTCATGTTCACATTCCTCGCGCCCGTATTGCAGGAAATCACCGGCTTCGCCGGCTCCACGGTCAGCTTGATCCTCGTCCTCTATGGTCTGTCCATCGCGATTGGCAATATGGTTGGCGGTCGCGTGGCCGACGGCAATCCCGTTGGCGCTCTCAGCATCATGTTCCTGCTGCAGGCTATCGTCCTTGCGATCTTCACCTTCACGGCCGTATCGCCAGTATGGTCGCTCGTAACCCTTGCCGCCCTTGGCGCGCTCTCCTTCTCCAACGTTCCGGGGTTGCAGCTTTATGTGGTCCAGCTTGCCAAGATCCATACGCCTGATACCGTAGATGTCGCCTCGGCGCTCAACATCGCCGCCTTCAACCTCGGCATTGCCGGCGGCGCCTTCCTGGGTGGCATCATAGTCGCTTCGCCGCTCGGCCTTGGCGCAACGCCGTGGGTCGGTGCTCTTCTCGTAGTCAGTGCTCTCGGCCTGACACTTTGGAGCCAGATGCTCGACCGGCGCTCCTCCGTCGAAGCCCTGGCTTCCTGCTAAAACAAGGGAAACGCAATGTTCAATGTAAGCGCCAATGGTGCAACAATCCCCGCAATCGGTTTCGGTACTTTCCGCATGCCGGGCGCCGATGTGCTCCGCATGGTCCCCGCGGTCTTGAAACTCGGCTACCGCCACGTCGATACGGCGCAGATATATGGCAATGAGGCCGAGGTCGGCGAAGCGATCGCCAGTTCGGATGTTCCCCGGGCTGATATCTTCCTCACGACCAAGGTCTGGGTCGACAAATACCGGCATGATGACTTCATCAGGTCAGTCGATGAAAGCCTGAAGAAACTGAAGACGGATTATGTCGATCTCCTGCTTCTCCACTGGCCGCAAAGCGACGTATCCCTCGCCGAGCGTATCGGCGCTCTCAATGAAGTGCGTGATGCGGGCAAGGTCCGTCACATCGGTGTCAGCAATTTCAACATCGCACTGATGGCGGAATCGGTTTCGCTTAGCAAAGCCCCGATTGTCACCAACCAGGTGGAATATCATCCCTACCTGGACCAGACCGCCGTGCTCGACGCGGCCCGCAAGTCCGGCATGAGCATCACTGCCTATTACGCAATGGCCGATGGGAAGGTGGTTGGCGATCCAACCATCAAGGCGATCGCAGCTGCCCACGGCAAAAGCGAAGCACAGGTGGTTCTGCGCTGGCTCGCTCAACAGGAAGGTGTTGTGACCCTGTCGAAAACCGTCAGCGAAGACCGGGCGAAAAGCAATTTCGAGATCTTCGATTTCGAGCTGTCGCCAGGCGAAATGCGCGCCCTTCACGCTCTTGCCAGGCCCGACGGCCGCATCGTCAGCCCACGCAATCTCGCACCCGAGTGGGACTAGCCTCAGTAGTGACAGGCGCGATAAAATTGCTAAGGTCAGCATGAGATTCGCAAGAGGTTCTTCATGCTGGCCGAAGTGGCACTGCCCATCAAGCTGACATTCAGGCTCTGGCTACGCTTCTGGCCGCAGCTTGTTGCGGTGGTGCTTCTCGGCCTGCTTTGTTCGGATATCCTGATGTGGCTGTCGGTCAAGGCCGCCTTCCTCAATCATTATGCAGGCCTTGGGGTCCTCACGCTGGTCGCCCTCACGCAGCTGGTGACAACCGTATCGATGATCCTGATCGTGCGGCCGGGCTTGCCAGCGATCAGTGCCGCGCAGGCCGCCGCCCAAAACCAAGCTGACAAGGGCAAGCCAGAACGCGGTGTTTCGCGTCTCGCGACAATCGTCGCCGTAGCGCTCCTGCCCTTCTTCGCCTACTACGCCGCCTGGGGTTTCCTTGGTGACACGATCCGGCAATATTCACGCCTTGCCCTCGACTACGCCCCCTTCGGCGAATCCGGCAATGTGCTCGACGTGCTCGATTCGAAGTGGCTTATCCTTTCGGTGGCGGTTGCCTGGATCGTACGCAAGTTCGCGCAGATCATGCAGAAGCGGTCCACCAACTCGATCTGGCAGATCATCGTTGTCGTCTGCGAGACCAACTGGATCTTCATCGGTCTTTATGTGATCAGCCGCTGGAAGGACACGTTCCTGGTTTGGCTGACCACACGAAACATCGGCAATCTTTTCGAAGGGCTCTGGAGCAGCCTGGCGCAGCCTGTCTCATCTGCCTACGCGGCGGCGATATTCCCTGTCGAACAAAGCTCAGTCAGCATGTCATCGACCATCGTCAGCCTGTTCTTCTATGCACTCCTGCCGGTGATCTGGCTCGTCATGGTTGCACTCGTCTACGGCTATGATGTTCGCGATGACCAGGAACTGATGCGTATCCACCATCGCGTCGAACGTTTCGGCGAACGGTACAAGGCGATACCGAAGTTCCTGCGCGATTTCGTCGAGCACTTCATCAGCGGCTATCGCTCCCGTTATCTGCCGATCGCCAATGGGGTCAGGCTCACGCTCAATTCCGGGTTGCTGCTGATCATCACGTTGATTGTGGGCTACCGCCTGATCGACTGGGCTGCTGCCTGGGCCTGGCTCGGCACGACACGGTTGATCGGCCCGCACGCGCTCGACTATTGGCAGGTTCTCTCACATGGCGTGTCATTGCTGTTTGGTAGCCCGTTCCAGGACTCCTCAACCGGCATCCTCGTCGAGCCCCTGCGCATCTGCTTCCTCGCAGCAGTGCTCGAGACGGCGTTCTCGATGACGAAGAAGGTATCGGCACCAGAAGGCGCCGCGCAGGCAACTACGGCCTGAGTTATCCCGATCGTGCAAACCTCAAATAATACGGCCTCTCACTGCCGACGCCGAGTGTAACGCGCAGATCCGCGGCGACATCCTGCGGAACGAGGAAGTTCGCCTCTATCACCATACGCGCGCCGCTCTCGGCCCCCGAAAATATGGCCGAGCTACACGACATGATGCCATCGGCCGGATAGGGCATCCCGGGAACGGATGTCTGGCTCCACAAGCGACCCCGAGAGTCGACCAGCTTGATCGAACATCCGAGCCAGAGGTTCTGCAGATCTGGATTGCCCACTTCGACCAGAAAGCGTGCGATCAGCGGGACCGAACCCGCCGGAAGCCGGTTTTTCTTGATTCCCTCAGGCGTTTTCAGCGAGACGAGTTGCCAGGCGCTGCCGCCGAACCGAGCGGGCTGGCCTGCCTCAATATCGCGTGCAAAAAGGTCGTTGCCACGGATGAGTTCCTTCAGGCTGCCATAGGAAATCTCGAACAGCGCCAGCGGTACGAGCACAAACAGGGCCCACAGACTGCGGCGGCGCCATATCCGCTCTCCCTGCGTTCGTGTGTTGTCCATGGACAGCGTCATCAGCCAGCTTTCTCTGTAACGGTTATCGGCTTGTTCATGTCGAAGCTGTCGAGAACGAGAGGCTGTCCGTCATTGAACTTCTTGAAATCGTCGATCGCAATGTGCGCCTGCGAATCCAGGCGGGGAAACAGCTGGTTCGAGAGCACCAGCGTCGCGCCACTCACCTGATCCGGGAGGGTTTCAAAGACGAAACGCGCCATCTTGGGCAGTCCGGGTTCGAGGGAATGCGGCGGGAGACCGGGCAAGTAGCCGGTACGATCAGAACTGTCATATTGCAGTCCTGTCGGCCCGACCCAGGTCGCCCGGGCCACGGAGTTGGAGGCGCTGGTGGCTCCCAACGCGACCGTAACGACCACCCAAACGCCTGACGTCGTCATCACCTTGGTTGTGCCAAACCTCTCAAATGTCAGTTCACGCGCGAACACCACATTGTCGACGATGACGTCAAACTGCCGGGTACGAACCTTGTCATGCATCTTGCCGGGAACCGGTATCGGTCCCGTCAGATCCATGTAGTGCGGTTTGGATTGCTGCATGCCATAGAGTACGACGATCGCCGCGCATAGCACCAGAATATTGCCGAGCCTGCGTTTCATTGCTGTGCCGCCTGCGTGGTTATCGGGAGCCGAATGACCCCGGCAGTATGGTCGTTGTACCAACCGGGACTGCCCGTGAGATTGTCCCGCGCCTTGTAGGTCTTCGCCGTCACAAGCAACTCAACTGCATCGACCGGAACAAGGCTTGCCGGCACCAGCCAGACATAGGCCAACTTCTCGGTCATGCCCGGATGCAGATCCGGTAGCAATGCCATATCGCGCTGCAGGTAGATCATTGGCTTTTCCGCCTGCGCATCGATCGTCGATGGAAAATGGAAGACACCGTAATAATCCTTCGAGGATCTCGCTGTCAGGTTCGTCAGCTCGGTCTCGAGAATGATCGCCTTCTGGCCGTCCTTGGGCGTCACCTCGAAGACCTTGTCACTCGCGACGCGAACTCCGAGCGGCCTGATGCGCCATTGCCCGGCTTCTACCGTCTCATTGGGTGTGAACTGCAGCTCCTGCTGCTTCGGCATCGCCTCGAAGGCGCCGAGCATCTCCGCCGCGGCAAGTGCCGCGAAGGTACCTATTCCGGCTGTCAGCCACGCAGCGGCTTTGCTGCGCAGGCTCAGAACATGGGACCACATTGGCCGACCCTCCTCCCATTTGCCGGCACGCACCGGTCAAAAACGAGTCGCTGTTGTTCTAACCATGCAACGTCTGGAGGGTGAAATTCAAGACCCGGGATTGCCCTGGGCCAGACCTCTAGAGCCCGTTTGGAAAGTCGCTGCGGCGAGGCATATGGCGTGGTCTTCGAGAACCGGAGCGCAGCGTACTTAAGCACGTGAGCACCGGAAGCGCAGAAAACCGCGTCAGATGACCGACGCAGTAGACTTTTAGAACGGGCTCTTAGCGCGAGGCAACTTGCGGCAGATAGGTGTTCACCAAACTGACGACCTGGGCGTCGCGGGTTTTCGCGGTATTGCCACCCATGACAACCGCCACAAGCTGGCGGCCATTGTCACTCACGGAGGTCACAATGTTGAAACCGGAAGCCCGGACGTAGCCGGTCTTGATGCCGTCAGCGCCATTTACCTGGCTCAACACACGGTTGTGGCCGCGGATCAACCTGCCATTGAAGGCGAAATCCTGGGTGCCAAAATAATAGTAATGCTGCGGATAATGCCTGCGCAGGGCGAGACCAAGCATGGCCATGTCGCGCGCCGTGGTGATCTGCTGCGGGTCGGGCAGGCCGGAAGCATTGTGGAACGTCGTGCCCCTCATGCCGAGCCGGCGCGCCTTTGCCGTCATTTGTGCCGCGAATTGTTCTTCCGTTCCACCAAGATACTCGGCGAGTGCCGCTGCCACGTCATTGGCCGACTTCACCACGATTGCCTTGATCGCCGTATCCACATCGATGGTCTGGCCTGGCCTGACCCCAAGCTTGCTTGGTGCCTGCGATGCGGCGTGGGCCGACACCGGAATGGGTGTCGATTTGGTAATGCGGCCGGACTCCAGTGCCTCGAACGTCAGATACAACGTCATCATCTTGGTGAGCGATGCCGGAATGCGCGGCAGATCGGCGCTCGACTGATAGAGCACCACGCCTGTGCTGCCGTCGACTACGATCGATGCGGATTTTTCCGAAACGGGAGCGGAAGCCCCACCCACCGGGGCAAGCGTTGCGGCTGTCGTACAGCCGCTTGCGACGCCAAGGATCAGTGTCATTAGTGCCACGATTTTCGGAAGTGAATACAACGACATATAAACTCGCGGCACGTTTATTTTCCGGATCTCTGGACTTGCGAAAGAATAAAATATCTAGCGCAGGATGGTTAAAAATTCAGCTTTACCCCCGCTTGTTAGCCGATTTGAACGGCCACGCCAAGCGAGTGTTTCTACAACAAATTGTCGCTGCCTGTCGCGTTGCTAAAAGGATGTAGGGCAAGTCCCTACATCGTAAGCACAACCTTAACGCTGCGCGACCTGTCCAATGCCGTCCGGAAGGCCTCTGGCGCATCTGCGAGTTTGTATTCGCTCGTCACCAGCCGCAGCACATCGATCTTCCCCTCAACGATCAATTCGACCGCCTCGAAGAATTCTTCGCCGAAGCGGAAGGTACCGATCAGGTCGAGTTCCTTCGCCATCACAGCGTTCGCAGGCACGGGGATCGTCCCGCCTGCAAGATTGCCGACCTGCACGACGGTACCGCCTCGCCGGACTGTGCGAATGGCCGAGGCAAGACCCGCCGCGGTTCCGGAGATTTCAAAGGCGATGTCGAAAGGCGATACCGTCGCCAGTTGCGCTAGCTGATCTTCACCTTGTGACAGATCGACGATCTGGTCGGCTCCGAGCTCTTCGGCAAATTTTAGCGGTGCCGCGGCGACGTCGACCATGGTGACGGAACCTGCATCGGCATGTTTAAGCGCGAGCATGGTGAGAAGGCCGATCGGACCCGCGCCGAAGACAATGGTCGAGAAGCCCTTGACGTGGCCGGCCCGGCGTACGGCGTGCAGGCAGACGGCCAATGGCTCGGCCAGCGCCGCCGCCTGGAACGGCAAGTCCGCCGGCACCCTGACGCACTGCGCTGCAGTTGCGTCAAATAGGCTGGCGAAGCCGCCCTGCATATGCGGGGTCTTCGACGCCGAGCCCATGAAGTAAATGTTCTCGCAGAGGTTGGCACGTCCTTCATGGCAATAGACGCACCGTTCGCACCAGCGGGATGGATTGACCGCAACACGCTCGCCGACTGCCAATCCTGTCACGTTACTGCCGACTTCGACAATCTCGCCAGCCACCTCGTGGCCGAGTATCAGCGGCGAAGTGACGACGAAATCGCCGGTTCTGGCGTGGCGGAAATAGTGGATGTCCGAACCGCAGATGCCACCTGCGCCGAACCTGACCCGCACCATATTCGGTTCGAGTTCGCCAAGTTCGACATCGACAACGCGCAGATCCTCCGCGCCGAAGAGAGTTGCAGCAATGCCTTTGGTACTCATTTGATCAGACCCAGTTGTGTTGGAAGCCAAAGGGTGATCGCCGGAATAAAGGTGATGGCGATCAGAGCGATGAAGAGCGGAACGAGCCATGGCAGGATGGCCATGGTGGTGCGCTCGACCGAAAGCTTGGCCACACGTGACAGGACGAAGAGTACCATGCCGAGCGGCGGATGCAGAAGGCCAATCATCAGGTTAAGCGTCATGATCAGGCCGAAATGCACCGGATCGATGCCGAATTTCAGGACGAGCGGCAACAGGATCGGTACAAGTATCGTGATGGCGGCAATCGTATCGAGAAAGCAGCCAACGAACAGCATCAGAAGGTTGACGAGGATCAGGAAGACCCATTTGTTCTCGGTGATCGATAGGATGGCGGAGGACAGGAGTTGCGCCGCCTGGCTGACTGTCAGCAGCCACGCGAAGACGGAGGCAGCCGTCACGATGAACAGGACCGATGCGGTCGTTTCGATCGTGTCGAAACTGGCCTTGGCAAGGCTCGACAATGTCATCGTGCGATAACGGACAAGGCCGAGGAACAGCGACCACAGGACCGCGGCGACAGCCGCTTCCGTCGGCGTGAACCAGCCCATGGTCATGCCGCCGATCAGGATGACAGGCGTCATCAAAGCCATAACGGCCGAGAAGTCGAAATACCAGTCCAGCGCAATCAGCAACACAAGGGCGATGCCGACGGAGGCATTGATTGAAAGGCCGGTCAGCATTAGGAGATAAATAACGACCGGAACCGCCAGAACGACGACGATTTCAAGCGAAGCTTCCAGAAGCTGCTTCAACTCAAACGGCGCGTCGGAACCCCATCGCCGGATGAAGGCGAAGATGGCGACCGTGACCATCATGAGCACCGTCATGACGACGCCCGGCACAATGCCGGCCATGAACAGAGCACCGATGGAGACATTGGCCATCATGCCATAGATGACAAACGGCAGTGACGGCGGGAAGATCGGGCCGAGCGTCGCCGATGCTGCGGTCACGCCGACAGCGGCTTCGACGGGGTAGCCGTGATCCTTCATCGCCTTGATCTCGATCGTGCCGATACCCGCCGCGTCGGCTAGCGCTGTACCCGACATGCCTGAGAAGATGACCGAACCGATGATGTTGACCTGCGCCAGCCCGCCCTTCATCCAGCCGACAAGGGCAACGGCGAAAGAATAGATGCGGCCGGTGACACCAGCCGAGTTCATCAGGTTGCCGGCGAGAATGAAGAACGGCACGGCGAGCAGCGGAAAGCTCTCGACGCCGGCGATCATGCGCTGCGCAACGATGATGTCAGGGGCCACCCCGAAGAACACCAGATAGAGAACCGAAGCGACTGCCATGGAAATGGCGACCGGCACGCCGACAAGCATGAGCAGCAGAAATGTTCCGACAAGCAATAGCATCGATCAATCCTCGATCTTCTGAAATTCTTCGGGACGTTCCAGAACGGAATAGCCGCGGCGAATATTGCTGATGAATACCTGAATGGAGCGGAAAAGCATCAGGACGAAGGCGGCCAAAACGCCATAGAAAACAATGTTGCGCGGCAGATCGACCGTCACCATCCGCTCCTCGGCGACGATCTCGACATAACGCCACATCAACCAGACGGCGTAGATGAAGAAACCGATACGCACGACGTCGACAAAGATCGACAGGACGCGCGCAACAGACCCCGGCAGGTAGTGGTAGAGCACGTCCACCTGGATATGGCGGGAGACACGCACGCACATCACCGACCCGAGGAACACGACGCCAATCAAGCAGTTGATCGCAATTTCTTCGGTCCAGGCGTAGCTGTCGTTCATGACATAGCGCGTGAAGAACTGCAGGAAGACGCAAGCTGTCATCAACCAGAAGACGATGAGCGTCAGCCAGTCCTCTATGGCATAATCCGCAACATTGGCGACAGGCGCCGCCTCCTCGAAGGAGTGGGCGATTTCCTCAGCGGTAATCTGTGTGTGAACTTCTTCTGCCATAAAGGCCTCCATCCGTTAGCGCATCAGGCGGGATGGCCGGGCAGATCGATTGCCCGGCCATCGGTCAATCATTCCTTGATGGCGCGAATGGCTTCCCAATCGGACTTCTCGTAGCCGAAATCCTCGAACTTCACCTTTTCCATGACGTTCTTTTCGAAATCGGCCTTGTCGACTTCAGTCACGTTGATGCCCTTTTCCTTGAAGCTGGTTACGAGGGCCTTTTCCTTTTCGGAGATCGTCTTCGTTGTCCGCTCGGCCGCCTCCTGCATCACCTCGCCGAAGATTTTCTTGTCTTCGTCCGCAAGGCTGGACCAGAGCTGCTTCGAAACCACCGTATTGAGGTGGTCGACGATATGGCCGGTCAGGATGATGTTCTTCTGCACCTCGAAGAATTTTTTGGCTTCGATGGTGGTGAGCGGGTTTTCCTGCGCCTCGACGGTACCGTTCTGCAGGGCGAGATAGACTTCGGCAAAGGCGATCGGCGTCGTATTGGCACCGCAAGCGCGCGGCATGGCGAGATAGGCCGGAACATCCGGTACGCGGATCTTCAGGCCCTGCATGTCCGAACATTTGGCGATCGGCTTGTTCGATGTGGTCTGGCGCGTACCGTAATAGCTGACAGCGGCAATATGGTTGCCGGTCTTTTCCTCATAGCCGGCGGCAAGCCGCTTGAACACGTCGCTCTTTGTATAAGCGATCAGATGATCCGGGCCGCTGAAGATATAGGGGAAATAAGTTACGCCGATTGGCTTGTAATCGCGTGCCGCAAAGCTCGATCCGGAGATGATGATGTCGACAGTACCGAGCTTCAGGCCCTGGTTGATATCAGCCTCCTTGCCCAGCTGCGAGGCAGGGAAAACATCGATCTTGTAGCGGCCATTCGTCCGCTTGTTGATCTCTTCGGCCGCCCAGACAGACTCTGTATGAAATGGCTCGGATGTTTCGTAAACATGCGCCCATTTCAGTGCGGTCTGCGCCTGTGCCGCTGCGGCAGATAGCGCGAGCGCGGCAACCGCACCCAGAATTGTCGTTAGTTTGATCTTCATGTCTTTCTCCTCCCAGATTTGAACTCAGATCTTGCTGTTTCCGTTTCGGCGGCCTCCCGCAGGACGGCCTTTCTCATTCTCCAGGTCTTCATCGAAACTCCTGGAAAATCTTGATTGCGATTGCTGCAGATGAAATCGCATCGCTTCTTTGGCGCGCGCCGGGTCGCCAGAGGCGATGGCATCACGTATCGCCCGATGCTCCTCGAACGCCTCTCGCCATGAGCTCGGGCTTTCGAAATAGCTCGCCAGCTTTTCGAAATAGGGCGTCATACGCTGATCGAAGAGCTCGCCGACAAACCGGTTGAGCGCTGCATTTTCAATGATACCCGCGATCGTCGTGTGAAATGTCCGGTCCAGCGCAATGGATGTCCGTGGGCTGTTGAACGTTTGCGCCATCTTGGTCAGCACCGCGTCCATCGCCTCGATATGCTCGGATGTCACAACTTTCGCAGCCTCCTCGGCAATCGCGCATTCGATGAGCGATCGGGCGCGCAGCAATTCGAACGGTCCCTCCAGATCTTCGGCAGGCGCCAGAGCCGGCTTTTCACGCTGCTGGCCCGTGACATAGATGCCGGAACCCATGCGGATATGCACAAGCCCTTCCACTTCCAGCGCGATCAGCGCTTCGCGAATGGTCGGACGGGAGACTCCCAGCTCCTCGGCAAGTTCACGCTCACCCGGCAGCCGTTCGCCGGCGGCAAATTTGCCGCCCTCGATCAGCGTGCGAATCTGGTCTGCCACCTGCCGGTAAAGCCGGCGCGGTTGAATGGCTGCGAACATTGATCCTCCCCGCACGGGTCTCCCTTTCCGCGCTAGACTGGTAAACTGGCCTTACCAATATATAACTGATACATTGATATATATGCTGGAGTCAACCCGACCCGTTTCGACTGCCCACAGCGGCTGCATCTCGATTGTAACAATCTGTATTGGAAAGTGATTGCCGCTGCCGCCCCCGAACAAGCTATGAGGAACCAACCACCCGCCATCCGCCTCTTCGCACCGGTGACAAATGCTGTTTGAAATTCGATTGCTGCGCGCTTTCGCCTGTGTGAGCCTTGCTCTCTCCCTCGGCGCCTGCACGACAACCGAGCCCAAATTGCCCAATGCGGCTTCAGCTCCGGTTCCTGAGTCTTCACCGCGTGCCGCCGCCGCCACGCAAGCCAGGCCGACGGCGAAATCCGTCGATGGCCTCATTTCTAAATACTCCGTCGCTTACGCGGTTCCTGAATCCCTGGTGCGCCGCGTCGTCAAACGCGAAAGCAGCTTCAATCCCCAGGCACGCAACGGGCCGTATTGGGGCCTGATGCAGCTATTGCCGGCAACGGCGCGTGGCCTCGGCCATGATGGCAGTGCCAAGGATTTGCTCGACGCCGAAACCAACCTCAAATATGGCGTCAAATATCTGGCGGGCGCCTACAAGGTTGCAGACAACAATCCGGATCAGGCTGTCCGGCTTTACTCGCGCGGTTATTATTACCAGGCCAAGCGCAAAGGGCTTCTGAGTGTCCTCGAGCCGGACACCGCACCTGTCGATCCGGCTCCTGTTGCTTTCGCTGCTGCGCCCTCGGTGGCGGCTGCCGGACCCGCTGCAGCAGCGACAGCGCTCGCAGCACCAACCCAGCTCGCCTTTGCCGACGAGCGCGTCGTGCTTCCCTCCGTGGTTCCACTGCCATTCGAGCGGCAGGACATCATGACGGTTACACCGGCCACCACTGGTGGAAATGGTGCACGGGCCCGCGTCCAAGCCCCACTTTGAGATTGCCGGCCGCGGCCATCGCCGCCGTAAGATAACCCTTCGCGTTCGCAACCGCATCGCCCAAACTCTGGCCCTTCGCCAGCCCGGCGGCAATTGCTGCTGCCAGGGTGCAACCGGTGCCATGGTCATGGCTCGTTTCGATGCGCGGGCTGACGAACCGGTATATACTCTCCCCGTCGAACAGAATGTCCGTGCTCATTTCGCCCGCCGCATGACCGCCCTTGATCAGGACCGCGGAAGGTCCGAGCTCCAGCAACTCCTCGGCCTGCCGGGCCATCTGTTCTTCATCTTCCGCTATCGTCCGACCGGTCAGCAATGCGGCCTCGGGCAGGTTTGGCGTCAATATGACGGCACGCGGCAAAAGCCTTTGCCGCAACGCGTCGATCGCCTCCGGCTGCAGCAGGCGGTCGCCGGACGTCGCCACCATGACAGGGTCAAGCACAACGCGCCGGCGCCAATCCCGCAATGCGGCGGCAATGGTATCGATCGTCTCAAACGTCGAGACCATGCCTACCTTGATCGCCTTCACATCAATGTCGGACAAGACCGCATCGATCTGCGCACGGATAATGCCGGGCGTCAGGTTCTCGATGGCGGTCACACCGCGCGTATTCTGCGCGGTGATCGCCGTCAGCACACTCGTTCCATAGACGCCCAGGGCCGAGAATGTCTTCAGATCCGCCTGGATGCCCGCGCCGCCGCCGCTGTCGGAACCGGCAATGGTCATAGCAATGGCGGTCTGGGCGATTGCGGTCATGCCCGTTCCTTCAGCGATTCATCGACCACGGCGCGCAGGGCAGCAGCCGCTCCTTGCGGATCGGAGTGGCGGAAGATCGCCGAAATCACCGCCACGCCGTCGGCCCCGGCTGCAATTGCCGGCGGTGTTCGCGCAACATCGATCCCTGCTATTGCCCCAATTGGCAGATCGGGTTTCGCAGCCCGAATGATCGGCGCAAGGCGGCTGAAGCCATCGAAACCAATCGGCCCATCGGGATTGTGCTTGGCAGGCGTCTCGAACAGGCCGCCAATGCAGGCATAGTCGATATCGCTTGTCGTGGCATTACGCGCATCGGCTTCATTCTTGACCGTCAGGCCGATGATAGCATCAGGGCCTAGCAACTGTCGGGCATCCTCGACCCGCATGTCCTCGCGACCAATATGCACGCCCTCAGCGCCGGCAACCAACGCCACATCAATACGGTCATTGACGACAAGCGGGACACCGGTCCCCTTCAATGCAGCGCTGATGCGCCGCGCACGCTCGACCATAACCCGCGTCGCGGAGTTCTTGTCACGATACTGGATGATGGTAGCCCCGCCGCGGGCGGCGGCGAGGGCGAGCTCGCCCAGATCCTTGTCACTGCCTATCGCATCGACATCGACAATGGCATTCAGCCGGAAATCTACTTTTGGTCGCACAGTCTGGACTCCATCATATCATGGTTGGAGATCCGGATATGTGCGAAGACGAGGCAGAGTGCGTGAAGAATGCTCAATTCCCGTTCCTACGCCGGCATAACCCGGATCAGGTTCAAGGGTCCAGCTCGACGCTATCTCAGCACTGTACAGTGCCCCCCTCGGAATGAAGTCATGATGGAGCGGCGCAGGGTCAAAGTCAATTGCGCCGCCAAGCGATCAATGTGTCAGGCGGACATTCTCGCCATCCACCGATTTGCAGGCAGATTTGATCTGATAGAAAAAATCTTGCTGCGCAAAACCGCCACCATCTTCCCAAGCGTGATCATGCCACTCTTCATCGCAGTTCAGCAGATCTTCCAACGGCGGCGCCGACCCCAGTTTCAGCTGGACACCATCGACGAACAGGTGATTTACCGTGGCCGGGTCGTCGGTGCGCAGGGTTGAATCGTATTTCTTGTATTTACTGTCCTTTGAATCTTTGCATGTGAATACCGTGTTCGAACTTGGCGTTGAATTGTATCTTCCGTAATTGCACCCGTCTTTTTTCACTTCCATCTTGATGTAAAGCTTCGAGTACTCGCCGAGCACGATATTGCTGGTTGCAGGATCTTTTGTAGTCAGGCCGGTTCCACGGCCATTACCGCCTGTTTTGCTCTGGGCTTCGTAGGTGACGGTTCCAACGACCTGTTCGGTCGTTTGCCCCGGTCTGACGACGATGATCGAGATCTTCTTTGCCCAGTATCCGTACATGTCTCCGATATTGATTTCCGCGCTGGACGGCTTCAGCGGCGCCAGCGCCTGAGCATTGACTCCAACCGCCATCGTGTCCTGATCGAGGATATGCATGAACATCGTCTTGGTTTGGCTGCCGAGGCTAACGGTCACTCGCTGGTTCGCGGCGCTGAAGTCGACCGTGACGGCATCATATTTGGCTCCGAGATTTGCCTTGAGATACGCGCGGGCGCGGTTCTCTGCCGCCTGCTGGTTGGCGCCGGTAAAGACAGAAGCACCGGCCAGAGCGGCCGCGTCCGCCGCATCCTGCAACCTCCCCCGCTCATTGGTGGCAACGCCGTAATCGACGGCGAGTCCTGTCACGCCCAGGATCGGCACGAGCATCAATCCAAATGTGACGGCGGTTGCGCCGCTGCGGTCTTTCAGGAAATCTCGGAAAAGCTTCATGTCCCACTCCAGTCGTTGAGTGAGACCATTGAATCCATGGCGTAAATGCGGGCTTAGCAAATTCATTCAGATTTTCACGATCAGACTTCGGAGGTACGATTTCCGTCAACTCGCTTCCGGAATGGTAAAAATCAGGTGAAGACTGCCCCTACAGCGAGGCGCCGGGCCGCACAAACCCCTGGCTGGCGACAAGCAGGTTGCGCGTATAATCCTGGCTGACCTTGCGCTTCGTCAGCTCGGCAGCCGTCAGACGCTCCACCTCTGCTCCGTTTTGCATCACCATCAACCGGTCGCACATATGCGTGATGACCGCCAGATCGTGACTGACCATGAGGAACGTCAATTTGCGGTCACGGCGGATCTGTTCGAGCAGATTGAGCACCTCCGCCTGGACTGAGGCGTCGAGAGCCGAGGTAGGCTCGTCGAGGAGCAGGATTGATGGCTCGAGGATCAGCGCCCGGGCGATCGCCACACGCTGGCGCTGGCCGCCGGAGAGCTGATGCGAGTAGCGGAACCGGAAACTTGACCCGAGCCCCACTTCATCGAGCGCGCGCAGGATACGCTTCTCGATATCGCCGAAGCCGTGTACGGCGAGCGGCTCCAAGAGCAGCCGGTCCACCGTCTGGCGCGGATGCAGGGAACCGTAAGGGTCCTGGAACACCATCTGCACCTCCCGGTAGAATGCCTTGGTCCGTCTCGAACCGAGCGTCTTGCCATTGACGGTGATCGTGCCGCCGCTCACCGGCGCGAGCCCGGCGACCGCGCGCAAGAGCGTTGATTTGCCGGACCCTGACTCGCCGACAAGACCGAAGGATTCGCCAGGCGCCACCTCGATGCTCACGCCGCGCAGGGCACGAAACCGGTTGAAGACAACTTCAAGGTTCTCAGTCGTCAGAATATGCGTCATGCGGCCCACTCCGGCTTGCGGTCAAGGACCGGCAGCGGATGCCGGTCGGCGCCGATCTGCGGCATGCAATTGAGCAATCCTTGCGTGTAGGGATGTTTCGCCATGTGGAGATCCCTGGCGGCGATCTCTTCGACAATGCGGCCTGCATACATGACGATGACCCGATCGCAGAAGGACGATACCAGCCGCAGATCGTGCGAGATGAAGATCAGCCCCATACCCCGGTCCCGCACCAGATTGTCGAGAATGCGAAGGACATCGAGCTGTACCGTGACATCGAGCGCCGAGGTCGGCTCGTCCGCGATCAGCAGCTCGGGTCCGGTGATCAGCATCATGGCGATCATGGCACGCTGGCCCATGCCGCCAGACACTTCATGCGGATGCAGGTCATAGACCCGCTCTGGATCGCGGATCTGCACGGCGGTGAGCATCTCGAGCGCCCGTCTGCGCGCCTCGGCCTTGCTGACTTTTTCGTGTGTCCGCAGGGTTTCGACGATCTGCCTGCCGATGCTCATCACCGGGTTGAGCGAGTATTTCGGGTCCTGCAGGATCATGGCAATGCGATTGCCGCGCAAAGCCCGCCTTTCCTTGACTGAAGCGCCGAGCAGGTCGATGCCATCGAAGTTCAGCGTCTTGGCGGTGATCCTGGCATGCGGCGGCGTCAGCCCCATGATCGCACGGCCGGTCTGCGACTTGCCGGAGCCGGACTCGCCGACGATGCCCAACCGCTCGCGGCCAAGCGTGAACGACACGCCGCGCACCGCTTCGACGATGCCGGTTCGGGTCGGGAACTGAACCCGCAGGTCCTCTACATCAAGCATCGAGCTCATTGATTGCTGCCCCGCGGATCGAGCGCATCGCGCAGGCCGTCGCCAAGGAGATTGAAGCCGAGGCTGACGATCAGGATGGCAAAGCCGGGAGCGGCCGCTACCCACCACTGGTCCATGATGAACCGGCGGCCCGAGGCGATCATTGCACCCCATTCGGGCAGCGGCGGTTGCGCGCCGAGGCCAAGGAAGCCCAGGCCTGCCGCCGTCAGGATGATGCCGGCCATATCGAGCGTCACCCGCACGATCAGCGAGGACAGGCAGAGAGGCATGATGTGGCGCAGCACGATGCGTGTCGGCGAAGCACCCATCAACCGCACCGCGGCGATATAATCCGAGTTGCGCACCGTCAGCGTTTCGGCGCGGGCAATGCGCGCATAGGGCGGCCACGACGTGATCGCTATGGCAATGACCGCATTTTCAATGCCTGGTCCGAGCGCAGCAACGAAGGCGAGCGCCAGGATAAGCTTGGGGAAGGCAAGGAAGATGTCAGTAATCCGCATGAGGACGGAATCGACCCAGCCGCCGGCATAACCGGAGATCGTCCCGACAAGCAGTCCGAGAGGAGCGGCGATGATGGCGACCAGGATGACGACATAGAGTGTCAGGCGCGAGCCATAGATCAGCCGCGAGAGGATATCACGCCCCTGGTCATCCGTTCCAAGCAGGTACTCGCCACCCGGCGGCAATAGGCGCGCATTGCGCAGATCGCCGGACACGGGCGAATGCGGCGCAAGGACGCCGGCAAAGATTGCGACAAGCAGAAGCGCGATGATGATGCCGAGACCGACGACGGCGAGGCGGTTGCTGGCAAAACGGCTCCACACCAGATAGGCGCGGCCAAGCCGGGCCTGCATGCGTGATTGCGGCCGGTCGCTCATCAGCCATTCGCGGCGCGAAAGGGGACGTGTAGTGGGAATCGCCTCAGTCATCGCGCGCGTGTCCGTGGGTCGAGTGCCCGATACAGAATGTCGGACAGGAGATTGATGGCGACGAATACCGTACCAATGATGATGGTTCCGCCAAGCACGGCGTTCATGTCGGCATTCTGCAACGAATTGGTGATGTAGAGGCCAAGCCCCGGCCAGGAGAATACCGTTTCGGTGAGGACCGAGCCTTCGAGCAACCCCGCATAGGATAGCGCGATCACCGTCACCAGCGGCACCGCCGCGTTGCGCAGTGCATGCCCCCAGATGATGCGTGTTTCGGAAAGGCCCTTGGCACGGGCAGCGACGATGTATTCCTGCTCAAGTTCATTGAGCATGAACGAGCGTGTCATGCGGCTGATATATGCAAGCGAGAAATAGCCAAGCAGCGATGCCGGCAGGATGATGAAGCTGAAGATGTTACGAAATGCTTCCCAGTTGCCCTGCAGTACCGCATCGAGCAGATAGAAACCGGTGATCGGCGTAAAGGTATATTCATAGACGACGTCGATACGCCCCGGACCCGAGGTCCAGCCGAGCTTTGCATAGAAGACGAGCAGTGCCAGCAGCCCCAGCCAGAAGATCGGCACTGAATAACCGATAAGTCCGATAATACGGACGATCTGGTCGATGATGCTGCCGCGTTTGACTGCCGCGAGCACACCCAGCGGCACGCCGATGAGAGCGCCGATCAACGTTCCGAGCGTCGCAAGCTCCATGGTCGCCGGGAAGACCCGCCTTATGTCCGTCATGACGGGATTGGTGGTCAGCACCGAATTGCCGAAATTGCCTTGCAGGGCGTCTTTCACATAGATCACGAACTGTTCGTAGAGCGGCAGATTGAGGCCAAGCTCCTCGCGGACCCGTTCGACCACGTGGGCGGGTGCCCGGTCGCCGACGATGGCAAGCGCCGGATCGATCGGGATCACCCTTCCAATGAAGAACGTGACCGCAAGCAGCCCGAGGAACGTGATGGCGCCGATCAGGATGAACCTGCCCGTTGCCAATAATAAGCTGGAGGCCCAGGCGCCTGAACGCCTGGACTCCAATCGTGATTCGGTACTGCTCATAACTATCAGCCCTGGGTCAGAGCCCGATTACTTCGATACGTTGAAGACGTAGTTCGTATCGAATGACGGTCCGAGCTTGAAACCCTTGAGATTCGAGCGGAGGCCGGCGACTTCCGTCTGCTGAAAGATCAGCACGAACGGGCTGCTTTCGAGAACCTTCTTCTGCAGGTCCTGATACATCTGGGCGCGCTTGGCGCCATCGCGCTCGAGCAGAGCTGCCTTCGTCTCCTTGGTCAGATCCGGCACATCCCAGGCGTTGCGCCAGGCCAGGGTCTTGTTGGTGCCCGCATCCGAATTGTCCGGATTGGAGGTGAAGGTTTCAGCGTTGGAGTTCGGATCCCAATAATCGACACCCCACTGGCCGATATAGGAATCATGGGTGCGAGCACGGTATTTGGTTAGCGTCTGCTTACCATCTCCGGGAATGATCTCCATCTTCACGCCAGCCTGCGCCAAGGTCTGCTGCACGGACTCGGCGATGCCGGTAACAGGCTGGTTGTTGCGTACATCCATCGTGAAGGAGAAGCCGTCCTTGAGCCCAGCCTTCTCGAGCAGCCCCTTGGCCCTCTCGACATCGAGTTTGTAGGGGTTCTCATCGAGTTCGCCGAGGATTCCCTTCGGCAGGAAAGTCTGGTGGATCTCGCCGATGCCCTTGATCAGCTTCTCGCCGATCGCATCGTAGTCGACCAGATACTTCAGCGCTTCGCGCACTTCCGGCTTGGCCAGGTTCGGGTTCTTCTGGTTGAGACTGAAATAGTAGATCGTGCCTTTCGCGGCACTGGTCGTGGTAATATCGCTGTTCTTGACGACCTGCTCCAGATCGTTCGGCTCAAGATTGCGGGCAACATCGATGTCACCCTTTTCAAGCAGCAGACGCTGGGCCGCGCTTTCCTTGACGTGGCGATATATGACACGGTTGAGCGGAGCCTTCGTGCCATAATAATTGTCATTGCGCTCAAGAACGATGATCTCGTTGGCACGCCAGTCGCGGATCTTCATGGGGCCGGAACCGGCATAGCCCGTCTTCATCCATGCATTGCCATAATCGTCAGCGACCACGTGCTCGGAAATCAGCTTCTTGTCGACAACGGAGGCCACGGTCGCCGTCAGGCAGTTCAAGACAAAGCTCGGCGCATAAGGCTGATCGACCGTGAAAACGAAGGTCAGGGGATCAGCGGCTTTGGCTTTCTCGGTCACATTATCGGCCTTCAGACCGAACTGAGTGAGGATGAACGCCGGGCTCTTGTCGAGTTTGATGGCGCGTTCGAATGAATAGGCAACATCCTCGGCTGTAATCGGATTGCCGGAAGCGAATTTCAGATCCGGCTTGAGCTTGAAGGTGTATGTCAGGCCGTCATCGGAAACGGTCCAGCTTTCGGCGACATCAGCCACGATCTTCGAAGGATCGTTGATATCAAGCCGTACAAGCTTGTCATAGGTATTGCCGTTGATTTCGCCCATGGTGAGCTCGAAAGCTTCGGCAGGATCGAGCGTGATGACATCGTCGATGGCAAAGGCCTCGACAAGCGTATCAGCTGGCGTTTCCGCCCATGCCGGCATGCCGGAAAGCAGCATCGCGGAGAGTGCCGCGCCGCCAAGAAGGAGCCGGAATTTCGAATTGATGTGGTTCATCGACATTGTTCTGTTCCCTGTTTTAGAGCGATTTTAGTTTTCTTCGTGCCAGGCTGAGCGCAGCACACGCAGCCAGTTTTCACGGCAGATCTTTGCCAGATCGTCCCCCGCATATCCGGCATCCCGCAATGCAGCGACAAAATTCTGGTTACCGCTTGCATCGCCGATTTCGCCTGGAATTTTAGCACCATCGAAATCAGAGCCAAGCGCAACACAGTCGATGCCCATGCGGTTCACCATATAGTCGACGTGGCGCAGCATATCCGACAGCGGCGTATCGGCGTTTTCCCGTGCATCGGGACGCAGCATCGCGACCGCATAATTGAGCCCGACCAGCCCCTTGCTTTCGCGGATTGCATCGAGCTGCCGGTCGGTCAGGTTGCGGGCGACAGGCGTCAGCGCATGGACGTTGGAATGGCTGGCAACGAGCGGCTGGTCGCTGATGCGGGCCACGTCCCAGAAGCCCTTTTCCGTTATGTGAGCGAGGTCAATGAGAATACCGAGGCGATTGCAGGCCTTGACGAGTTCCTCACCCTCCCGCGTCAATCCGGGGCCGGTATCCGGATCCATCGGATAAGCAAAGGGCACGCCATGCGCGAAGATGTTGTTGCGGCTCCAAACCGGTCCCAGCGAACGCAGCCCCGCCGCATAGAAGACGTCGAGCGCCGCCAGATCCGCGCCAATCGCCTCGCAGCCTTCCATATGAAGGACAGCTGCGAACATGCCATCGCTCATGCATTCGGTAATCTCGGCGGTGGAGCGGCAGAGTTTCCAGCCGCCGGCCTGCTGCAATTTCAACGCGATGGACGCCATCTCAAGCGCAATATCAAGGGATGGCGCGCGCTCCAGCGGGGCTGCGAGCGGCGTCGAATAATGCCCGTTGCTGTCCGGCGCCTTGAACGCGAGATCGCCAGACGGAACATAGATGGCGCACAGCCCGCCAATCAGTCCGCCTTTCAGCGCCCTCACCTTGTCGATATGGCCAGAAGTCGTGCCTTCGATGAATTCCTCGACCGGATCGGCGCCGTCTCTTGAATGTTTCCACAACCGGTAAAGCACATCGTTGTGACCATCAAAGACAGGCTGCATTTCGATTCCCGATCAGGTTGGCTCAAAAGGCAGGCCACTTTTGCGAGGCAATCGGTTGGTCAATTCCCCGGACATCGCGCGCCCTTTTGCAACAAAAGATCATGACGCCGACGAACAGGCAAGAGAGTTGTTGTACAAAAGTATAAAAAGCCTTGGCCAATGACGGGCGCAACTCGGGGATGGCCGAAAGGCGAGCGGTTGCCCCCGATGCAACCGCCCGCATCGCAATTTTAATGCCTAGACATCCAGATTGGCCACGCTCAGCGCATTGTCCTGAATGAACTCGCGGCGGGGCTCCACGTCGTCGCCCATCAGCCTGGAGAACAGGCTGTCGGCATCGGTGGCGTCGTTTACCTTTACCTGCAGCAGCGAACGCGCGTTCGGATCGAGCGTCGTTTCCCACAGCTGGTCGGCATTCATCTCGCCGAGACCCTTGTAGCGCTGCAACGACAGACCCTTGCGTCCGGCAGCGAATACGGCTTCCAGCAGGGCGATCGGCCCAGCAACGGAATCCGACTTCTCCTTGCGGCGCAGCACTGGCGGCTTGGAGTAAATATCGTGCAGGCGGGCAGAATAGCGGTCGAGCTGGCGTGCATCGGCAGAGCCTAAGAGAGCCATGTCGAGCGTGACCGTTTCCTTGACCCCGCGCAGCGAGCGCTCGAAGATATAGCCGTCGACACCGTCATCTGGTGTTGCCAGCCGGCCGGTCCAGCCCTTTTCGGTTTCCTCGGCGATGATATCAAGGCGACCGGCGACTTCCGTCACCAGCGCCTCTGCCCTCGCCGTATCGGAAATGGCTTCCGGGTTGAGCGCACCGGCAATAGTCGCCTGTTCAACGACGGCGCGGTCGTAGCGTGTGTTCAGCCCCTGCAAGAGATGACGCACGGCAAGCGCGTCATTGATGACAGAACGCAGGTCCACGCCCGCCCGGACTTCGCCCGTGCTCAGTTCAAGCGATGCTTCCTCAAGCCCCGATTCGATCAGGAATTCCTCAAAGGCGGTCTCGTTCTTGATGTATTGTGAGGACTTGCCGCGCGACACCTTATAGAGCGGCGGCTGCGCAATATAGATGTGGCCGCGCTCAATCAGCTCCGGCATCTGGCGGAAGAAGAACGTCAAGAGCAGCGTTCGAATATGCGCACCATCGACGTCGGCGTCTGTCATGATGATGATCTTGTGGTAGCGCAGCTTGTCCGGATTGAACTCGTCCTTGCCTATGCTGGTGCCAAGCGCGAGGATCAGCGTACCGATCTGGTCGGAAGAGAGCATGCGGTCGAGCTTGACGCGTTCAACATTGAGAATCTTGCCGCGCAGCGGCAGGATCGCCTGGTTCTGGCGGGAGCGCCCGCCTTTGGCCGAGCCGCCGGCGCTGTCGCCCTCGACGATGAATATCTCGGATTTCGCCGGATCGCGCTCCTGGCAATCGGCAAGCTTGCCCGGCAGCGAGCTGATACTGAGCGAATTCTTGCGGGTGATATCGCGCGCTTTGCGCGCTGCCTCGCGCGCCGATGCCGCCTGGATCACCTTTTCGACAAGAACCTTGCCCTCGGCGGGGTGCTCTTCAAGCCAGGTTGAAAGCGCCTCGTTGACGAGGCTTTCAACGACCGCGCGAACTTCGGAGGAAACGAGCTTGTCCTTGGTTTGCGATGAGAATTTCGGGTCCGGTACCTTGACCGACAGGACCGCTGTCAGCCCTTCACGGCAGTCATCACCGGTGAGCGTGACTTTCGCCTTTTTTGCCTGGCCGGACGTCTCGGCATAACCAGTCATCTGACGGGTCAGCGCGCCGCGGAAACCGGCAAGGTGCGTGCCGCCATCGCGCTGCGGGATGTTATTGGTGAAGCACAGCACATTCTCGTGGTAGCTGTCATTCCACCACATGGCGACTTCCACCGTGGTGTCGTCCTTTTCGCCACGAATATAGATCGGTTCGGACACGAGTTCCTTCTTGGCGCGGTCGAGATAGCGCACATAGGCGGTCAGACCACCTTCATAAAACAACTCCAACTCGACCGGGTCGGCGTGCCTGCGGTCGGCGAGCAGAATGCGAACACCGGAATTGAGGAATGCCAACTCGCGCAGACGGTGCTCGAGCGTCTTGAAGTCGAACTCGACCATGGTGAACGTGTCGGTCGACGGCAGGAACGATACTTCGGTGCCGGTCTCTTCGCCAGCATCACCGGTGATCTTGAGCGGCGCGTCCGCGACACCATGGGTGAAGCTCATCTCGTGGATCTTGCCCTGACGGCGGATCTTCAATCGCAGCCAGACCGAGAGCGCATTGACGACCGACACACCAACGCCATGCAGACCGCCGGAGACCTTGTAGGAGTTCTGGTCGAATTTGCCGCCGGCATGCAGCTGCGTCATGATGACTTCGGCTGCCGAAACACCCTCGGAGTGCATGTCGGTCGGAATGCCACGGCCGTTGTCCGTCACAGTGCACGAACCATCGGGATTGAGTGTCACAGTCACGCGCGTCGCGTGCCCGGCAAGCGCCTCGTCGATGGCGTTGTCGACGACTTCATAGACCATGTGGTGCAGTCCAGACCCGTCGTCCGTATCACCGATATACATGCCAGGGCGTTTGCGGACAGCATCCAGCCCCTTGAGGACCTTGATGGATTCCGCGCCGTATTCCAGCGAGGTTTCGACTGTCATCTCGGGTGTTTCACTCATATAATTTCAATCTTTTCCTGGAAGGAGAACGGCGCGCCCGTTCTTATATCATAGTCCGGGCGAATCATGCCCGGTTGCTGGATTAGATATAGTGATTAATGTCGGTTTTTCCAATTCGTGACACCCACTCTATCCACGGATCATGGCCAATTGGTGGACTTTTCGACGATTTCTACCCACATATCGTGCCGGAGGCCATCAATGGAAACCACCACCCGAACCGCATTCATCCCCCCCGCTCCGATCCCGCGCACCGGTCCGGTTGGTACACTGCGGTTGATCCGCACCATTTACCGCAATCCACTCGAATTGTGGGGCGAGCCTTCCTACAACGAACCATGGGTGTCCATCGACTGGTCGTTCGCCCACACCATCATCGCCAACGATCCCGGGCTTATCCGCCACGTGCTCGTCGACAACGCCAAGAACTACAAGATGGCGGCGGTGCGCCAGCGCATCCTGCGCCCCATCCTGCGCGATGGCCTGCTGACGGCCGAGGGCGAGGTGTGGCGGCGCTCGCGCAAGGCAATGGCACCCGTGTTTACGCCGCGCCATATTCATGGCTTCGCCGAGGCGATGAAACGGACAACAGACAGTTTTGCTGATCGTTATGAAGGTCTCGAAGGCACGACGGATGTGTCGCGCGACATGACGATGCTTACCTATGACATTCTTGCCGAAACGCTGTTTTCCGGCGAAATCGCCGGCGATCCCGACCAGTTTTCCCATGAGGTCGACCGGCTGTTCGAGACGATGGGCCGTGTTGATCCGCTCGATCTTCTCGGTGCACCAAGCTGGCTGCCGCGTTTCACCCAGATCCGCGGGCGCCGCGCGCTCGCCTTCTTCCGCCAGATCGTCGCCAATACGATCGAGATGCGCAAGGTTCGCATGGACAAGGAGGGCGACAAGGTCCCCAATGATTTTCTGACGCTGCTGCTCCGAGCCGAAGGGCCGGATGGTCTGTCACGCGCCGAGATCGAAGACAACATCATCACCTTCATCGGCGCCGGACACGAAACCACAGCGCGAGCTCTCGGCTGGACCCTCTATCTTCTGGCGCAGGCATATTGGGAGCGCGACCTGATCGAAGCGGAGATCGACGCCTTCATGGATCAGGCAGACGTTCCGCCTCCACATGAATGGCTGGACGCCCTGCCCCTGACACGGGCAGCCTTCGAGGAAGCCATGCGGCTCTATCCCCCCGCGCCCTCCATCAACCGCGAACCGATCGAGGACGACCAGTACAAGGACCTCGTGTTGCCGAAGGGTGCTGCCGTCCTCGTCATGCCCTGGACCGTCCACCGCCACCGGCTTTACTGGGACAACCCTGATGCCTTCATGCCTTCGCGCTTTCACCCGGAAAATCGCGACAGGATCGACCGGTTTCAATACTTGCCATTTGGGGCCGGGCCACGCGTCTGCATCGGCGCAAGCTTTGCACTGCAGGAAGCAATCATCGCCCTGGCAACACTGCTCCATCGCTATCGTTTCGATATGGCCGGGTCCATCAAGCCCTGGCCGGTGCAGAAACTGACGACCCAGCCAGATGGCGGCTTGCCGATGACAGTTACAGCGAGGCGGTAGGCGATCGCGGCGTCAGATGTCGGTTATCTCTCCCCTTGCGGGAGAGAAAGGATTTTCCCGGATTTACCTCTTTGCTAAATCCCTGGAAAATCCAAGTGAGGGGTAGTTCAATTGGCAAATCCCCTCTCTTGCGATTTCTATCCCACAAGGGGAGAGATGATCGACAATCGCTTGATTTCACCAGAAATTCCTACTATATTTCTTTCCAGTGAAAGGAGTGACTCATGCGAACCACCGCGCAACCGATTGCAGATCCCCCGGGGAAGACCGCCGTGGTCTCCAAGGCCCTGCTGCGTTCGTCGGAATTGCTGGGTCTGACCGCCAAGGAACTCTCCACCATCGTTGGACTCTCCGAGCCCAGCATATCGCGGCTCAAGCGCAGCGAGAGCGGCAGTCCGCTCACCGGCAAGAGCTACGAACTCGCACTGCTTTTCATCCGCCTCTACCGCTCGCTCGATGCGATTGTCGGCGGTGATGATGCCGTGGCCCGGCACTGGATACGAACTGACAACACCATGCTCGGCGGCAAGCCGCTCAACCGGATCAAAACCATTGACGGTCTCGCCCATGTCCTCGCCTATCTGGACGCCCGACGCGCTCCGATCTGAATCCAGGGATAACCACGGGGCCTGCTGGCGCCTCGTCGAGGCACAGCATCGCGTCTCGACCATGAAGCTCGTTGATACGCTGGACGAGCAGGCCTTGCTTGAAGACGAACTGGAAGCGACCAAGCCGCCGCTGCCGCCTGCCTGCGTTCATCTGGACTACCTGTTGGCAACGCCATTCCGCTATGGCCGCTATCCCGGCAATTCGCGATTCCGCCGCGAAGGCTATTCGCCTGGCGTCTTCTATGCCAGCGAGATGGTGGAAACCGCCGTCGCCGAAACCGCCTTCTACCGGCTGCTCTTCTTCATTGAAAGTCCGGGGACACCGTGGCCGCGCAATGCCCTCGAGTTCACCGCCTTCGAGGCGCGCTTTGCGACGACGCATGCGATCGACCTGACAGTCGCGCCCTTTGCCGATCAGGCAGAGCGATGGATGCACGTCACCGACTATTCGGCCTGCCTTGACCTTGCCGACAAGGCGCATGAGGCCGGGATCGAACTGATCCGCTACCGCTCCGTCCGCGATCCCAATGGCGGCGCCAATCTCGCTCTGCTTTCCTGCGGCGTCTTTGCCATGCCGCGTCCGATACGCATGACGACCTGGCGCCTGCACCTTTCCAATTATGGCGTTAACGCCATCTGCGATTTGCCGGATCTGCGGCTTGGCTTCAGCATCGCTACCTTTGCCGGCGACCCGCGCATGCGGATGGCCGCGCGGTAGCAACTATCCCAGCCGCTGTGCATGCCAGGCGATGTGATCGGCCATGAAGGTGGAAATGAAGAAATAGGAGTGATCGTAGCCGTCACGCATGTTGAGCTGCAGCGGAATGCCAGCTTTCTCGCAGGCTTCCTCGAGCAGCCATGGCCGCAAACCATCGTCGAGAAAGCCATCCGCCTTCCCTTGGTCGACCAGCAGCTCAGGCACACGGTGGCCATCTTCGATCAGCGCGACACTGTCATAGGCGCGCCATGCCGCCTCATCGTCGCCGAGATATTTCTCGAAGGCAGGACGTGACCAGCCCGCTACGCTGGGCCGGGCGATCGGCGCAAACGCGGACACAGATTTGAACCGGCCGGGATTTTTCAGCGCCAGCGTGATCGCGCCGTGGCCGCCCATGGAGTGGCCAAAAATAGCCTGGCGCTGCATATCGACGGGGAAATTGGCCGCAATCAGTTCCGGCAGTTCTTCGCCGATATAGCTCGCCATACGATAATTCGTCGACCAGGGCGCCTCGGTAGCGTCGAGATAGAATCCGGCGCCGCTGCCGAACTGCCAATTGTCCTTCTCGTCCGGCACATGGTCGCCGCGCGGGCTGGTATCCGGGCAGATGATGGCAATGCCGAGTTCCGCCGCTGCACAGCGGTATTCGCCCTTGTCCATGACGTTCTGGTGCGTGCAGGTCAGGCCCGACAGGTACCAGAGCAGCGGCACCGGGCGATCCTTGGCTTGCGGCGGCAGGAACATTGCAAAGGTCATGTCGCACTGGCAGGCGTCACTGCGATGACGATAGACGCCTTGCATTCCTTCGAAACTCTTGGCGATCGATAGTGTTTCCATGGATATTCCCGTTTGGAGTTCGTTTGGAAAGTCGCTGCGGTGAGTCAGGTGGCGTGGTTTTCGAGACCCGGAGCGCAGCGTACATAAAGTACGTGAGCACCGGAAGCGCAGAAAACCGCGTCAGATGACCACTGCAGTAGAGTTTCAAGACGGGCTCTTACTGGCCGAGCGAGACGATGACGTTGACCGCGGCGGCAACGAGCACCGTGTTGAAGACGTATGAAACAATGGCGTGGACGAGGTTGACTTTGCGCATCTCGGTGCTGGTGATGGCGGTGTCCGATGTCTGGGCCGTCATGCCGATGACATAGGAGAAATAGAGAAAATCATACCCGCCGGGCTCATTGTCTCCCGGGAAGTCCAGCCCGCCGACATGTTTGCGGGGCGCCTGCTTTGCACCCTCCGCCGTCTCGTCCGGCTGCCAATAGAGATGGGCATAATGAATGGCCGCCATCATGTGCACTGTCAGCCAGCCGAGCGGAACGGCGGCCAGCGCCAGCGAGAGGTCAAGCGGATGCGGATCTTCGCCGGAATTGATCAGCACAAACAGCGAACTGACCGCAACGACGACGGTGCCGAGGGTCACCGCAAAAATGATCCACACCGGTTCATCGGATTTGGCCGCGTTACGGCGCAGATAGTCAGGTGTCAGTTTCTGGACCTTGACGATGGAGAGAACGAGATAGACCAGGAAAAAGGCGTTGGCGGCGGCAACATAGGCAATGCGCGGCACGAACACGAGCGAGAAAACCAGCTCTAGAACGCCAGCAGCAGCGGCAAGGTAGAAAGGATTGTGCCGCTTCCACATCTCTGTTTACTCCGATGCAAGGGCCGCCGGCCGCTGCATGTCGACATGGGGAATATCGTCTTCTAGATATTCCTCCGATACCGGGACGAAGCCGAACGCCCCATAGAAGCGCTGCAGATGGCTCTGGGCCGACAGCTTGATCGGGCTTTGCGGATAGAGCCGTTCGCATTGTGCGATCGCCTCGACCATGAGCCGGTCGCCAAGTTTCTTGCCCCGATGTTCGGGCGAGACGACGACACGGCCGATCCGCGCCGCCGGATCACTTTTCGCCGGCTTCCTGATTCGTGCGCTTGCCACCAGCTCCTTGCCGGCAAGCAGACGCAGATGCAGCGCATCGGCATCCTTGCCGTCGAGCTCGGGATAGGGGCATTTCTGCTCGACGACGAAGACATCCACCCGCAATTTCAGCATGGCATAGAGGTCGCGCGGCGAGAGTTCGTCCAGTCCGCTCAACACGACCTTGTAGGCGCTGCCATTCATCAGAAGGTCACGACGCTGCGGATCGACTTGCCTTCATGCATGAGATCGAAGGCGGTGTTGATCTCTTCGAGCGGCATCTTGTGGGTGATGAGCGAGTCGATATCGATCTTGCCCTCCATGTACCAGTCGACGATTTTCGGCACGTCCGTGCGGCCGCGTGCGCCGCCAAAAGCCGTGCCGCGCCAGTTGCGGCCGGTGACAAGCTGGAATGGCCGCGTTGAGATTTCCTTGCCCGCTTCCGCAACGCCGATGACAATGCTGGTGCCCCAGCCGCGGTGGCAGCATTCGAGCGCCTGGCGCATCACGTTGGTATTGCCGGTAGCATCGAAGGAAAAGTCAGCGCCGCCGTCGGTCAGTTCCTGGATCGCCTGCACGACCTTGTCGTTGCCAACCTCGTTCGGATTGATGAAATCGGTCATGCCGAATTTCCTGGCCATCTCTACTTTGCCGGGATTGAGATCGACACCGATGATCTTGTCGGCGCCGACCATGCGGGCACCCTGGATCACGTTGAGGCCGATGCCGCCGAGACCGAAGACCACGACATTGGCACCCGGCCAGACCTTGCCGGTATAAATAACCGCGCCGATGCCGGTGGTAACACCGCAGCCGATATAGCAGATCTTGTCGAAAGGGGCGTCCTCACGCACTTTCGCCAGCGCGATCTCCGGCAGAACCGTGAAATTCGAAAAAGTCGAGCAGCCCATGTAATGGAACACCTCACCGCCATCGCAGGAGAAGCGGCTGGTACCGTCGGGCATGACGCCCTGGCCCTGCGTGGCGCGGATCGAGGTGCACAGGTTCGAGCGCTGCGACAGGCACGTCTTGCACTGGCGGCATTCTGGCGTATAGAGCGGGATGACATGGTCGCCCACCTTCAGCGAAGTGACGCCCGCGCCGATCTCACGCACGATGCCCGCGCCCTCATGGCCGAGAATGGCGGGAAACTTGCCTTCGGAATCAAGGCCGGAGAGCGTATAGGCGTCGGTGTGACAAACGCCGGTCGCCATGACTTCCACCAGCACCTCGCCGGGCTTGGGACCGCCGATCTCGATGGTTTCGATGGTCAGCGGTTTCTTGGCTTCCCAGGCAACGGCGGCGCGCGATTTCATGATTGTCTCCCTGATGCGTCTTGATTCGTGCAAGCTTACTGCTTTGTAGGTGCGCACTATCGGGATAGCACCGGGGATCGTCAATCGAATGAACGACATTTCTTATCGGGAATGGCACGTCTCCTATGGCATGCCTTTTGTCAAGGCGCCCCAGTCCTACTCCACCACCTGCACCTTCGCCGCAGCCCTTGCTCTGGCGGCAGGCAAGGGCGAGCGAGAATCGAAGAAGGCCTGCACTTCGACGAAACTGGCGTAGCCGTCATGATTACCGACGGCGGCCGCGAGCTTTGCGCCCGCCGAGCCATCATATTTGGTCTTGTCCTCAACCACATAATCTTCCGGCGCGTAGAGCTTGTAGGCTTCCTCGTCGGGGCCAGCGCTTTTGAACGTCCCGGCGGCCTCGCTGATCAGTCCTGCTTCTTTCAAGACCAGTGCCGCCTCGTTGATCTTGCCCCGCGCTTGCAAGTCGGCTGCCTTCATTCGGGTTATTTGCTGTGCGGTAGGCTCCGGCTCAATAATTTTGCCGCCACCTGTGTCACCGATAGCCTTTGTATCGCCGGTGTCGACGACAGCGACAGGCGGTACGAAGGTGCCTTCATTTGTCTGCTGATCGGAAGAATCGGAACCATTGCAGGCGCTAAGGCCGAGCGCTGCGAAAAGCAGCAAAAAGCGAAAATTCATAAGTGCAAAATCCTGATTACAATTGCATACAACCCTTTCAAAATTTGCTGCGCTGCACAATTCGCCTAAAGTTTAATCAGACGACAAAAATGCCCTTATTCGATTCGTTTCATGAAGTGCACACAGTTATTGATGACCAATGATCTCGAAAAGCTGCTGGACTTGTGAGCAGGAACCCTGTCAAACCGCCACATTATTGCAATGCCGGATACAACGCCTTGATCGACCTGCCTGCCCTTCCCGTAACCGAGATTTTTCCAGCGCTTGATGATGCGCTGGTTGCGGGCAACGCTGCCGTGCTGGTCGCGCCGCCGGGCGCGGGCAAGACCACGCTCGTTCCGCAGCATCTTCTTGGCGCACCATGGCGGGACAACCGCACAATCATCCTGCTCGAGCCGCGCCGCCTCGCCGCGCGCGCCGCCGCCAGCCGCATGGCAAGCCTTTTGGGCGAAGACGTCGGCGCGACCGTCGGTTACCGCATGCGGCTTGAAAACAAGGTATCGGCCAGAACCCGCATCCTCGTCGTCACGGAGGGCGTTTTCGCGCGGATGATCCTCGACGATCCCGACCTGAAAGACATCGCCGCCGTGCTCTTCGATGAGTTCCACGAGCGCAGCCTCGATGCGGATTTCGGCCTTGCACTGGCGCTCGATGTACAAGCAGCCCTTCGACCGGACCTGAAATTGCTGGTGATGTCGGCAACGCTCGATGACGCGCGGGTCGCAAAACTGCTGGGCGATGCCCCGGTACTGGAAAGCAAGGGCCGGTCTTACCCCATCGATATCCGCTACCGGCCGCGCAATCCCGATGAGAGGATCGAGGACGCCATGGCCAAGGCCATCCGCGATACGCTTGCCGACGAGACCGGCAGCATCCTTGCCTTCCTGCCCGGCCAGCGCGAGATCGAACGTACCGCCGAAACGCTGCAAGGACGCGTGCCCGCCGATGTGATGATCGTACCGCTTTACGGTGCACTCGAAGGCCGCGACCAGGATGCGGCGATCAAGCCCGCGCCGACTGGTAAGCGCAAGGTGGTGCTTGCAACCTCAATCGCCGAAACTTCGATTACCATCGATGGCGTGCGCGTTGTCATCGACAGCGGCCTGGCGCGTCTGCCGAAGTTCGAGCCCGCCACCGGATTGACCCGGCTGGAAACAGTCCGCGCATCGCGCGCTGCCGTGGACCAGCGCGCGGGCCGTGCTGGACGCACAGAGCCCGGCAGCGCGCTGCGTCTGTGGCGCGCCGAGCAGACGGCAGCGCTCGAAGCCTTCGCCCCGCCGGAAATCCTGGAAGCGGACCTGACCGGTCTGGTCCTCGATTGCGCGGCCTGGGGCGTTGCCGACCCCACAAACCTCGCCTTTCTCGATGCGCCGCCGGCCCCTGCAATCAAGGAGGCCAAGGCGCTTTTGGAAAATCTCGGAGCGCTGGAAAGCAATCGCGTGACCCCCATGGGCAATGCGATGCGGGCGCTTGCTCTGCCTGCCCGGCTAGCCCATATGGTTTTGACAGCCCGTGCGCGAGGGCAGTCTCAACGCGCTGCCGAACTTGCGGTGCTGCTGACGGAACGGGGCCTTGGCGGCAATGATATTGATCTTGACGTTCGCCTCTCCCGCTTCCAGCGTGAGCGCGGTGATCGTGCAACCCGGGCGCGCGGACTAGCAAAGCGATTAGCGGGAAATGGCAGCGCTGCGGCAGATCCGGACAGTGTCGGCCGCCTGCTCATCGGCGCCTATCCTGACCGGATCGCCAAGGCGCGCGGCAATGGCCAGTTCACCCTTGCCAACGGGCGCGGCGGCGAGGTCGATCCCGCCACATCGTTGGCGAAGTCGCCATGGCTCGTCGTGGCTGATCTCGCCGGGCGTGCAGGGCGCACGCGCATTCTTGCAGCTGCCGAAGTGACGGAAGCGGAAATCCGCGAAGCGCTCGCGACAAGCATCATCAGCGGGCGGCAGGTGACTTACGATCCGACCCGCAACGCTCTGCAGGCGCGTGACGCCACCCGTATCGGCGCGATTGCTCTCTCCGAAAAAACACTGCCCGCGCCGACAGGCGAGGAGGCTGATCTTGGCGTCATCGCCGCCGTCCGCGCGCACGGTCTCGACATTCTGCCATGGTCGAGGGAAGCGACGATCCTGCGCCGCCGCCTTGCGTGGTTGCACAAGGGTCTCGGTTCGCCTTGGCCAGCCATGGATAACGATGCTCTCATCGCGTCGTTGGATGACTGGTTGTTGCCCTTCCTCAAGGGCTCCTCCCAGCTTGGTCAGATTCCGGCCCATGTCGTGATCGAGGGGCTGCGGTCACTCGTGCCCTATGACCTCCAACGCAAGATCGACGCTCTCGCGCCGACACATTTCGAGGTGCCGACCGGCTCAAACATTCCGATCCGCTACGAGAGGGAAGAGCCAGTGCTCGCCGTACGCGTGCAGGAACTGTTTGGGCTTGCCGCACATCCGGCAATTGCGGGCGGAACGATCCCTCTGTTGCTGGAGTTGCTCTCCCCCGCGCATCGCCCGATCCAGATCACGCGCGATTTGCCCGGCTTCTGGAGGGGCTCATGGGCCGATGTGCGCAGTGACATGCGCGGGCGTTACCCCAAGCACGTCTGGCCGGAGGATCCGGCAAATGCATCGCCGACCGCCAGGGCAAAGCCACGGGGAACGTGAGCGCCGCGCTTATCTCTCCCACAGTACGCACCCCCACCAACTCTGCAATTCCCTTTGGCTCTGCTTTGTTCTAAAGCTCCCGCATGGTCCAGGAAATCGCCATTCGCTCATCTTATCTGTCGCGCCGTTTGCGGTTGACGACGCTAATCCGCCTGCGCTGGCTTGCTGTTGCGGGCCAGAGCATCGCCGTACTGTTCGTCGCGCTCTTTCTGAAATTTCCGTTCCCCGTGAGCATATGCTTTGCGCTGATCGCCTGCTCGGCATGGCTCAACCTTCTGATGTCGTTCCGCTATCCGATCAACCACCGGCTCGAGCCGCGTGCAGCGATTACGGTTCTCGCCTTTGACATATTGCAGGTGGCGGGACTGCTCTACATGACCGGCGGCCTGCAGAATCCCTTCGCCGTGTTGATGATCGTTCCCGTCATCATTTCCGCGACCTCTTTGCCAGCCTACGCGACCACCGCACTCGGCCTGCTTGTCACGATCTGCGCCACGCTTCTCGCCAATATTTATCTCCCGCTGCCATGGTATCCTGGCGAGACCATGCAGCTTCCTTTCGTGCTGATTGCCGGCGTCTGGTGCTCGGTGGTCTCGGCGCTGGCATTCACTGCGGTCTATGCCTACCGTGTCGCCGAAGAGGCCCGCCTGCTCGCCGACGCCCTGACTGCGACGGAGCTGATCCTGCAACGCGAGCAGCATCTTTCGGCGCTCGATGGACTTGCTGCCGCCGCAGCACATGAGCTCGGCACGCCGCTTGCTACCATTGCGCTTGTCGCCAAGGAAATGGAGCGCAGCCTCAAGCAGGATGAGCGCTACGCCGAGGACATCGAACTCCTGCGCTCGCAGACCGAACGCTGCCGTGAAATCCTGAAACGCCTGACGAGCCTTTCCTCGACCAGCGAGGAACACATGTCCCGGTTGAAGATTTCCTCGCTGATCGAGGAAGTCATCGAACCAAACCGCAATTTCGGCATCAACATAAAGGTGACCAAACTGCGCGGGGAAGGCATCGAGCCGATCATCCGCCGCAACCCCGGTATCATCTACGGGCTTGGCAACCTTGTCGAGAACGCGGTCGACTTTGCCCGCGAAACGATCGAGGTCAATTGGGGCTGGACCGACAAGGTGGTGGAGATCATCGTCAGCGACGACGGCAAGGGTTTCGCCCCGGATATTCTCGACCGGATCGGCGAGCCCTATACGACTGGCCGTGACCGCGAGACCAATGAACATGGTGGCGGTCTGGGGCTCGGCCTGTTCATCGCCAAGACGCTGCTGGAGCGCTCGGGGGCCACGATCACCTTCCGAAATCGCAATGATCCCGGCCAGGGCGCGGAAGTTGTTGTAACATGGCCGCGCAATCAATTGACGGCAGATTGATAATCTTTGACATTTTGTTCATTGCGAACCATTAACGGTATATAATTATTGGAATATGAGCAGGAATACCTGATGGAAAACACGGATCAGGACGATATTGCAGCAATCGGCGGCGATCGCACACTTCTTCTTGTTGACGACGACAAGCCCTTTTTGCAGCGCCTCGCGCGCGCCATGGAGACACGCGGCTTCACGGTGGCCATCGCCGACTCGGTCGAGGCAGGGCTTGCCAGTGTCAAGACGCAGGCGCCCGCCTATGCGGTTGTCGACATGCGGCTTGGCGACGGCAATGGTCTCGACATCATCGAAGCCATCCGTGCGCGCCGCGAAGATACGCGGGCAATCGTCCTGACCGGCTACGGCAACATTGCGACGGCGGTCAATGCGGTCAAACTTGGCGCCATCGATTACCTGTCGAAGCCTGCCGATGCCGATGAGGTCTTTGCGGCACTGACCCGGCGCACCGGCGAGAAAATCGCCCCGCCTGAAAATCCGATGTCCGCTGACCGCGTTCGCTGGGAACACATCCAGCGCGTCTACGAAATGTGCGACCGCAACGTGTCCGAGACGGCGCGCCGCCTCAACATGCACCGCCGCACCTTGCAACGGATATTGGCCAAGCGGGCGCCGCGTTAAGCTACTCCATATCCGTTTCGGGCAAATGGATCCCCGACAGTTCAGCCAGCGTCATGCGCGCTGCACTGACACGGGCGAAGCGCAGGGTCATCGCCTTGCGGGTGCTGCCTGCCAATTTATGCTCCGGCGCATCGCGAATGATCTCGGCCCCGTAGCCGTCCGACAGAATGAACCCGCAATCCTCCGGGAAAATATCCGCCGGAACGCCCGGATGGGTGGCGAAGAACAACCGGTCGCAGTGCTCGCGATAGATCGGCCACTTGCGGTCCACCCTCCAGTCCTCGATCGATGATTTGATCTCGACGATCCAGATTTCTCCACTGCGGGTCAGCGCCACGAGATCGGCGCGCCGGCCCGAAGCCAGCGGCAGTTCCGGCACCACCGCAAGGCCGAGTTCAACGAAAAGCCGCTGCACGCCGCGGCGCACCAGCATGGCGTTTTCCGATTGCCGGCCGTCGATGAGCGGGTTTGTCTGACCTGGAATCACAAGGGGCATGACAAAAGAATATCGGCAAATCTGCAACCATGCTCGGGAAAAATGCACTATCCGGTTGTTGAAAACATGGTTAACAGGAAACTACGCTTTACGGTTAATCAGACATTAACAATAGTGGCGATAGAGAGACAAACAACAATACCATTCGGGATTCGCGAAATATTCAACGGGGTGACCATGCAATTGAAGACTATTGTCCTTGCGGTTGGACTGATGGGTGCAACTGCTCTGACCGGCTGTTCGACTATCGGACTCAGCTATTCGACCGCTTCCTACAACTCCGTCGTCGACGCCGGCTATGTCATTCCGGCCGTGCCGCGCATGAAGGTTCCGCCGCAGTATCTGCGCCAGCAGGTCCGTTATGATGGCGGCGAAGCCGCGGGTACGATCATCGTCGATACCAATGCGAAGTATCTCTACTACGTTCTCGGCGACGGCATGGCGATGCGCTACGGCATCGGCGTCGGCAAGGAAGGCTTCGAATGGTCGGGCACGGCCCGTGTCGCGATGAAACGCGAATGGCCGACATGGACGCCGCCTCGCGAGATGATCCAGCGCCAGCCCGTGCTCGCCAAATTCCGCGACGGCATGGACCCCGGCATCACCAACCCGCTTGGTGCGCGCGCGCTCTACCTCTTCAACAAGGGCGGTGACACCGGCTACCGCCTGCACGGCACGCCGGAATGGTGGTCGATCGGCAAGGCCATGTCGTCCGGCTGCATCCGCCTGATGAACCAGGACATCATCGATCTCTACAATCGCGCCCAGGTCGGCGCCAAGGTCATCGTCCGCTAATTTGCTGACTCATGGATTGAGGAGAAGGCCGCTTTCGAGCGGCCTTTTATGTATTCCAGGGATCGAAAACCTGTACGCCCGTCGATTCGAAATCCGCCACGTTACGGGTGACGACCGTCATGCCATGGACAAGCGCCGTCGCGGCTATCATCGCATCGTGAACGGATCGAGGGTTCGGGACATGCAAATGCGCGCAGCGTTGCGCCACGAATACGTCAACCGGAAGGATTCTGCCATCAAAATCGGGTAAGATCTGATTTTGTAACCACGAACGAACGATCGCGCCTTGCCGCGCATCTTTCCTCTCCCTCAACAGAACACCAAGTTCAATTTCGAGTATCGTTACAGAGGAAAGATATAGGTGCACGTCGGGAATATCGACTGCCCATCGCAAGACGTTAGCATCGACCTTATCCCGGCGGCGCAATTCCGACACGACATTGGTGTCCAGCAAAAACATCAGTCGAGATGGGCCGGTCGAAAGAAACCATCGATACGGGGTATTTCGAAATCCATTTCCCCACCTTCGCCCGGCTGCGCCAAAGCCTCTGCAAGGCTTTTGCCTTTGCCGGTCAGCTTTCGATACTCTTCAATACTCAAAAGGACGTGCGCCGGCCGACCACGATCGGTAATGAACACCGGTCCATCATTCGCTGCCTTTTTGGCCTCGCTGGCGTGCTGATTGAATTCTCTACTGGAGATTGTGGTGATACCCATGAAGCCTCCTTTAAATTGTAGACATGTTACTACATTCAATCATCGCGCTCAAGCTGTGCGATTGCATTGTACCTTCGAAATTCTGTCGTGTTGACCTGATACATGACCGGCCCATAGATTGTCGCAGACGCGTAGCAGAGACTGGAAAACCATATGTTCAAAACCGTTGCCACCACGCCATTCGATGACCAGAAGCCCGGAACTTCGGGCCTTCGCAAGAAAGTTCCGGTTTTCCAGCAGCCGAACTACGCCGAGAACTTCATCCAGTCGGTGTTTGATTCGCTCGAAGGCTTCAAAGGCAAGACCCTGGTGATCGGCGGTGACGGCCGCTACTACAATCGCGAGGTGGTGCAGACCGCCATCAAGATGGCCGCCGCCATCGGCTTTGGCCGTGTCCTCGTCGGCAAGGGCGGCATTTTGTCGACGCCCGCCGCTTCCAACGTCATACGTAAATACAAGGCCTTCGGCGGTCTCGTCCTCTCCGCCAGCCATAATCCCGGCGGCCCGACCGAAGATTTCGGCATCAAGTACAACATAAGCAATGGCGGACCCGCGCCGGAAAAGATTACCGAAGCAATCTTCGCCCGCTCCAAGACAATCACGCAATATGTGATCGCCGAGGCTCCCGATGCCGACATCGATACGATCGGCACGCAGAAGCTTGGCGACATGGATATCGAAATCATCGACCCTGTGGCCGACTATGCGGCACTGATGGAAGAGCTGTTTGATTTCGATGCAATCCGCGCATTGATCAAGTCAGGCTTCACTTTCCGCTTCGATTCCATGCACGCCGTCACCGGCCCGTATGGCAAGGAAATCCTCGAACACCGCCTTGGTGCGCCGGAAGGTACCTGCGTGAATTTCGTGCCGCTGCCGGATTTCGGCGGCCATCATCCCGACCCCAATCTCGTTTACGCAAAGGACCTCTATGACTTGCTGATGTCGCCAGATGGTCCGGATTTCGGCGCCGCTTCAGACGGTGATGGCGACCGCAATCTCATCATCGGCAAGGGTATCTTCATCACCCCGTCGGATTCGCTGGCCATGCTCGCCGCCAACGCCCATCTCGCGCCGGGTTACAAGGCGGGTCTCAAGGGGATTGCCCGTTCCATGCCGACCAGCGGCGCCGCGGACCGTGTCGCCGAGAAGCTCGGGATCGGCATGTATGAAACGCCGACCGGCTGGAAATTCTTCGGTAATCTGCTCGATGCGGACATGGCGACGATCTGCGGCGAAGAAAGCGCCGGCACCGGCTCCAACCATGTACGCGAAAAGGATGGGCTTTGGGCGGTCTTGCTCTGGCTGAACATCCTCGCGGTACGCCGCATCAGCGTGCAGGAGATCGCATCCGAACATTGGGCCATCTATGGCCGCAATTATTATTCGCGCCATGACTATGAGGGTGTCGACACGGCTGCCGCAAACACGCTGATGGAAGATCTGCGCGGCCGACTGCCTGCATTGCCCGGCACCTCTGTACAAGGCCTGACAATCGCGACCGCCGACGATTTTGCCTATCATGACCCGGTCGACAAATCGGTGAGCAAGAACCAGGGCATCCGCGTCCTGTTCGAGGGCGGCTCGCGGGTCGTCTTCCGCCTGTCGGGAACCGGCACGACCGGCGCGACCATTCGTGTGTATGTCGAGCGCTACGAGCCTGATCCGAAGCGCCACGATCTTGAAACCCAGGGTGCGCTCGCCGACCTCATCCGTGCCGCCGAAGATCTCGCCGGTATCAAGGCCCATACGGGCCGCGACAAGCCAAGTGTGATCACTTGACCTGATGAATGAGCCGGCACGTAGCCGGCTCTAATTCGCGTGGGATGCGTATGCCGTGATGATGGCGTCTGCTTCCTTGCCGTACAGTTCCTCGAAATGATCGAAGGTTTTCGCGAAGGTTCCGATGCCCTGCGTTGCGGAGCGCAGCGAGCGTGCCAGCTCGTCCAGCGCACTTCCGGGTATGAGGGCCCGGAAATTGTCCCACCCCTTCGCTGTCTCGTCCCGGTCGAAGCCAAGGACCTGGCCCTTGAAGGATGAGACAATCGGCACGAGCCCTCCCGAGTAGATCGAGGGGATGTGAATCTCGACGCGGAATATCGGCTGCATCAGCACGGCCGAGGCCTGCGCGAGCGCATCCCGCACGCCCATCTTGCCAGCTGCACGGAACGCAAATTCCGAACTGTCCACCGAATGGTGCTGGCCGTCCGTAAGCGTAACCCCGACATCGATGACCCGCAGGCCAAGCGGGCCCTTTTCCATGGCTTCGCGGGCTCCTGCCTCGACGGCGGGTATGTAGTTGCGGGGTACAGCCCCGCCCTTGACGGTTTCCGCAAAGCTGAACCCATCGCCACGCCCGTTGGGATGAATACTGAGTTTGACATCGGCAAACTGGCCGGCGCCGCCGGTCTGCTTGCGATGACGATAGTGAACGTCGGAGGACTTCGAAATCGTTTCCCGGTAAACCGGGCTCGGCATCTTATCTGTGACCTCGACATGAAAGACCTCGGCCAGAGCCTTGCAAACGTCGCGCAAATGCACCGGTCCCTGCGAGCAGATCAGCTGCGCGCCAGTCCCTTCCTCCTGCATGACTTTCAACCCGCGATCCGTTTCAGCGAGCTTGGCGAGGGTCTCCGAGAGCTTTGTTTCATCGCGTTCGCTGGCCGGCACCAGGACCCGCTCAAGCATCGGCGTGGGTGGCATTGTCCATTCCGGCGCAGCCACCGCAGTTTCAGTCGTCAACAATGACGGGACAGGCAAATGGTCGGATTTGACCGTAGCGAAGACATATCCTGGCACTGGCGTTTCCGCCGAAATCGGCCGTCCGGTTCCAGGATCCTGCACCGGTCCCAATCGCGCGCCGCCCAGCAGCGCACCCTGTTTTAGCCCATCGCCAAGCGCACGGACAAAGACCGTCTTGCCAACATTCTGGCGGTAATAGGCGTGAAAGGCCGTTGCAACCAGCGCGTTCTCCTTGATGTTGCCTGCGGTGGCAAGCCGCTGGCGCAGCGACTCGACCGGGGGCGCTTCGTGCCGCAGGGCCTTCATCAACCGCATCATGCCGTTGCTGTGGCTCGCCGCACCGACAAGCACCGGAATGACCTTGTTTTCGCGCAGCACGCGGGAGGAAATGGCATAGATGGCGTCGCTCGGCGGTTCTCGGTCTTCGATGAGTTCTTCCAGAAGCCAATCGTCGAATTCGGAAAGGTTTTCCAGGAGTTCGGCGCGGGCCTCGTGTTCGCGCTCGACTTCACTCTCGGGTATCTCGATCAGCGCTGAGGTCTGACCTTCACGATAACGCCAGGCGCGTTCGGAAATCAAATCGCAGCTGCCGACGATCTTGTCCCCTTCCCGGATCGGAATCTGCCGGAGCAGCAAGGTGTGACTGGCATAATCCTGAAGCGAAGCGATGACGTCCCTGAGCCGCCCCCTCGGCTCGTCCATTCGGTTGACAAAGAGGATGCAGGGCGTTCCCGAAGCTTCGATCACCCGCAGATACGGGGCCGCGAGGACGGCCTCTTCGGGGACGGGCGAGACACACAGAATACAGGCATCGCTCGCAACCAGCGCATCCTGGGCGTGGGAGATGGCTTCACCCGATCCCGATGTATCCAGTGCGCACCAGGCTTCGCCGCCGAACGTGAACTCAGTCAGGCCCAATCCATAAGGGGAGACAGATTTTTTCGGTGTGCCTTCCAGCGAGGCCAGTTTCTCCACTAGCGTGGATTTTCCGGTCTGCGAGGGTCCAAGTATCGTGAAACAACGCATCGGCCATCCTCCCTCAGCCAAGTTCGCAATTCTCCGTTAGCAGTCTGCCTCGAACCGGCGCGATACGCTAGAGCGAGATGCTTGCTGGATGCTGAGGAAGAGGTTTTCGGCGAATTTGTCCGCTACAGATCTGCACAAAACAAAACGCGCCCCGGAGGGCGCGTAATAGAAGGGCTTTCGCCTGTCACTGTTATAGTATCATTCCACAGTGCTAAGCCATTATTCCAACTCAACTGACTATAGAATTTGCGGCTTAGTCCCCCACCGCTGCTCGTTCACTCATCACACGCTTGCATGCTTCTTATTGTTGTATTTCGTGTACTGAACTTACGACCACGTTAATGAAATTATGTTACCGGGCGTTACGCAAGCGTGACTCAAACGATGCTTTTGAGTTTTTTCTCACTTAACTGCATAGTCAATTTGGGTTAGGCGCAAATGAGGGTCAGGGCCTGTTAATCTGATCGATTGGCAGGTCCTGCTCCTAGCCATCACGGGAGTTGCACAATCGTCATGCAAGGAAGATTGCTCTTCGACGGAGCGGACGATGCCAATCTCACGATCCTGCTTGCCCATGGCGCGGGAGCGCCAATGGACTCGGCTTCCATGACCGCAAGCGCCGCAGCCCTTGCTACAGCGGGTTTCCGTGTCGCCCGTTTCGAGTTCGGCTACATGGCAGCGCGGCGCACATCCGGCGACCGGAAACCCCCGCCCCGCGCCGAAATGCTCATCCCGGAGTACAGAACGGCAATCGATGAACTCGGTTCAACCGGTCCTCTGATCATTGGCGGCAAGTCGATGGGCGGACGGGTCGCCAGCATGATTGCGGATGAGCTTCATTCTGCCGGGAAGGTCGCCGGCCTCCTCTGCCTCGGCTATCCGTTTCATCCACCCGGCAAGCCGGCGCAGCTGCGCACAAAGCACCTCGCCGGACTGGTGACGCCAGCATTGATTTGTCAGGGAACGCGCGACGAGTTCGGCACGCGCGAGGATGTTGCCGGTTATGCGCTCTCGGACGCCATCGAAATTCTCTGGCTTGAAGACGGCGACCACGATCTCAAGCCGCGCAAGAGCATATCTGGCTTCACGGCTGCCGATCACATGACGACCATGGCCGAAGCGGTCAAGGCGTGGGCAGCACGTTTGGCCCGCTGACAGCTGCTTATGACCAGGCAAGCATTTGTTACGCCTTGTTTTTGCCACATTATGGCCACTTTACCGACTTATTTACTACATCGAAAGGATTACATACGGATGGGCGATGCATTTGCCGCCTGTTCTAGCTTCCAATTCTCTTGCCACTTTATCCCGGCGATTGCGCCAAGAATGTCCCACCGTCAGACTTGCGAAATACTCAACACCGAGGAGATTAATCATTCTTTAACGATTCAGTATGAATTGGACGTTATAAATGATTAAAAGTTGAGGACAAAGCCTGGTAACCACAGCGATTCTGCTGTCGACATTAGGTATAGATCATGGTTTGGAATCATCGTGTTCTGCGTATTGCTGTTGGTCTATTGCTTGCAGGACTTGCGCTTGTCGTTTTGCTACCGGGATTGACTGGCTACACAAGCCTTGACGGAACTGTGAACGCACGTTTTGCAATTGTGAACGCGCCAATTGACGGCACAATTGCAGAGGCTACTCCGAAGGTCGGTACGTCCATCGTCGAAGGAACGCCGCTTCTCCAGATCCGCAACGAACGTGTAAATCGTGCCATACTGGCCTCATTGAGTGCCGAGCGTAAGACCGCACTCGACCGCGTTGCAGCGCTCCGCCGTGAGCGCAACGAACTGGCGCAGCTTCGCGACCAATTGGCCAACCGCCTGGATCTCTATCAGAAAGCAACAATTGTCAGCATCCAGCAGGAGCTTTCGATCCTGCGCAAGCGCGTCGAGGTGTCGGAGGCCCAGAATATCGCAGCGCAGGCCGACCTCGAACGGCGCACGCAGCTGGGATCGCGAGGGATCGTTTCAACGAATATCGTCGAGATCGCCCGGGCGGCGGAAGCCGCGGCAACGGGTCAGGTGACGATAATCAACATGAGCGTCGACCAGCTCGAACAAAAATTGGCGGCAGTCGAGAAAGGCATTTACGTCGCGGGAGATGGCCAGAACGACGTGCCATACTCGCGCCAGAGGCAGGATGAAGTCATCGTGCGCATCAGTGACATCGATAGCCGCATAACGGACAACGAGACTCGGGCGGCCCAGACTGAAAAACAAATGATCGAGGAGGAAAACCGGGTCAAGAATCTCGAAACCGCAATCGTACCTGTTCCGTTCGACGGCGTTGTCTGGCGCAGCAGCATCATCAACGGCTCCAATGTCATCCTCAACAATGAACTGATGCGTATCCTCGATTGCCGCGAATTGTTTGTGGACATACTTGTACCTGAAATCAATTACGACGAAATCTTCCCCGGGCGAGAGGCGCAAATACGGCTGCTTGGCCGTGGCGATTTCCTGAAGGGCACAGTTCTGTCGGTGCGCGGCAGCGCTGCCGTTGTCGAAGAGGTCACGCTTGCGGCAATTCTGCCGACAACCAAAAACCGCAATGCGCGTATCAGGGTGGGTCTCGCACCGTCGGCCTTGAACACCGATTCTGCCAATTTCTGCCAGGTCGGCCGCTCAGTACAGGTGCGTTTTGCAAAGCGCAGCATGAATTGGACGCGATGGTTGGAGAGCCTATGGTTCAGCATCTCATAGTCCTTGCACCCACTCTGCTAGTCTTCGCTTTCTTCCTGCTCGGCCCGTTCAGCTGGTCGCGTTACCATAGCTGGACCAGGACGGCCACGTGCATCTTCGTGTTTGCCGTGGCCGCCCGTTATCTGTGGTGGCGCTTGACGGAAACCGTTCTGCCCTATCCAGACGACGGCGCCAATTTCTACTGGGTCTGGTTCCTGTTTGTCATTGAGCTCCTGGCATTCTGCGAAGTTGTGATGTTCCTCATATTGATGAGCCGGTACGTCAACAGAAGTGCGGAAGTGGATGCGCTTGCACCAGCATATTTTGCCAAGGATCCGCAGGATCTGCCCGCAGTGGATGTTTTCATCCCGACCTACAATGAACCGCTGGATGTTCTGGAGCGGACAATCGTCGGTGCGCTTGCCCTCGACTACCCCAAAGAGAAACTGAAGGTCTACGTCCTCGATGACAAGCGCCGGGACTGGCTGAAGGCCTATTGTGAGCAAAAGGGGGCTATACACGTCACGAGGCCCGACAACTCCCATGCCAAGGCCGGCAATATGAACAATGGTCTCAAGGTCAGCTCGGGCGATTTTATAGCAATCTTCGACGCAGACTTCGTCCCGTACCGGCACTTCCTGCGGCGCACGCTACCCCTGTTTACCGATCCTGTGATAGGTATCGTGCAAACCCCGCAGCATTTCTTCAACGTCGATCCAGTGCAGTCAAATCTTGGTCTTGAAAACATCTGGCCGGATGAACAGCGCCTCTTTTTCGACGAGATGGCGCCGAGCCGCGATGCATGGGACGTCAGCTTCTGCTGCGGATCATGCTCGATCGCACGGCGGGAGGCGCTTGACGAAATTGGTGGTTTTCCCACCGAATCGATCACCGAGGATCTGCTGACAACCCTCTCCATGCTCAACCGGGGCTACAAGACACGCTATCTCAACGAACGCCTGTCCATGGGACTGGCGGCGGAGACTCTGACGGGTTACTTTGTTCAGCGGGAGCGCTGGTGTCAGGGGGGTATCCAGACACTCTATCTTCACAATGGTCCTCTGCGCGGCCCTGGACTGTCGCTGTTCCAGCGCATCATGTTTTTGCCGATGTCCTGGATCGTTCAATACCCTGTGCGCCTGACCATATTGTTGGTGCCCGTGGTCTATCTCTGGTTCGGCGCCCTTCCCCTATATTTCACCAGCGTTTCTGAATATCTCTCGCACCAGATACCCCTCCTTGCCGCCTATTTTATGCTGATGATCTGGATTACGCCGACACGGTATTTGCCTGTCGTATCCAGTGCCATCGGCACATTTGCGACTTTTCGCATGTTGCCGACGGTCGCCTCCAGCATCATCCATCCCTTCGGGAAGCCGTTCAAGGTTACCCCCAAGGGATCCGGCAACGAGGCTAACCAGTTCGATAAGTACAGCTTCGCCTGGATAGCGGCCCTGCTCATAATCACCGCTCTGGGACTGTTGCTGAATATCATGCCCGAATGGATCAACAGGGGTGATGAGTTCTCCCTTGTCGCAGCATGCTGGTCGGGCATCAATATTGTCGTTCTCGTTATCGCTTCCCTGATCTGTTTCGAGAAGCCTCGCCGGCTGTTCCATGCCTTCAAGGTGGAGGAACCCGTTCGTATAGATGGAGTTTCCGGCCAGCTCGTCAGTCTTGCACTCGACAAGGCGGTGGTTGCGGTTCCCGGCGGGACAACTTTCGATACGAAGGATATCCCGCTCAAACTCAATGGGTTCGAGGCTTTCCAGGTGGAACACAGGCAGACCACGAGACGGCGAAGAGGCATAAGCCGGCCCGGCGACAAGCGCAAAGATTACCTGCATCTTCATTTTGAACCGGGCGGGTCCCTGCGCGACCAGCTCATTATCAAGCTCTACACGGGGAATTATTCCCAGGATGTGCCAGAAATCGATAAAACCGCAGTATCCGTCGGCCTGTTGCTGCGGGCATTCGGCCGAACACGGTCGGTAAGGGCTTAAGCAGCCACTCCTGGCTATTTCTGCCGTGTCTTCATCCCGCCGAACACCTTCTTGATGTCTGCCATCTGATCATCCGCCAGTTTGTCGACACTGCTGGACAGGAACCTTAAGACATCCCCGTCGAGCTTTCTTGCGAAACGGCTGCCAGGCAGCCTGGCCGCGTCGTCCCTGCAGCTGGCGTCAAGCAGCGCAAGTGCGCCATAGGCCGGGCCAATTGCTCCGGCATATGCGGCCATAGCAACGTCAGCGTCGGCTTGCCGGCCGGCGAGATCGATGTTCATCATGCCAACCCCGCTGGAAAAGCGCGCCGAAGCGAGAAGCTGTATGGCGCGGTCCAGCGCGAACTTGGCTCCGTTGTAGTCATCGATAACCACGGCAAGCCGGTTCAGTGCGTCGTTGCAGCCCGCCGGGGTGGCTGGCATGGCCGGATTGGACTGCTGCGGATGTGCCGGGGTCGCGTGGGCACCAAGGAAGATGATCAGGGCGGCCGCATGGCAGAGCTTGCTCATAGGATTTCCCCTCAAGCGCGAATTGCACATGGTAGCACCATTCGCGGTGACGGCGAATGCCATGGGCCCGGGCTGGCGGGTGCGGCGCTACTGGACTTCCTGAATGGTCTCTTACTCGAACACAATCGCCGGGGCGGTGCGTCCGCCTTTTGCCATTGCCAGCTGGTCCCAGACTCGTGCCGCAATGTCGCGATAGGCCTTGGCCTGCGGGCCATCCGGGTTGCTGACGACCACGGGCTTGCCGGAGTCCGATGTCTCGCGGATCTCCATGACCAGCGGCACTTCGCCGAGGAAGGGCACGCCAAGCCGTTCGGCTTCGTTCCTTGCGCCGCCGTGGCCGAAGATATCGTAGCGGGCGCCAGTGTCGGGAGCAATGAAATAGCTCATGTTCTCAACGATGCCGAGGAGCGGCACATCCACCTTCTTGAACATGTTGAGGCCCTTGCGCGCATCGATCAGCGCCAGGTCCTGCGGCGTCGAGACGATGACGGCGCCGGCTAGCGGTACCTGCTGTGCCATGGTCAATTGCGCGTCGCCGGTGCCGGGCGGCATGTCGACGACGAGCACGTCAAGGTCGCCCCATTGCACTTCGCGCAACATCTGCGTCAGCGCTGACATGACCATAGGACCGCGCCAGATCATCGGCGTTTCCTCTTCGACAAGGAAGCCGATCGACATCACCTTCAGACCATAGCCTTCCATCGGCTTCAGCACTCGGCCGGAGATGACTTCCGGCTTGCCATGGAGACCCAGCAGCCTTGGCATGGAGGGCCCGTAAATATCCGCATCGAGAATGCCGACCTTGTGGCCATTGGCTTGCAACCCCAAAGCGAGATTGACGGCCGTGGTCGACTTGCCGACACCGCCCTTGCCGGACGCAACCGCAATGATGGCCTTGACGCCGGGAACCCCGGCCTTGACCGGGGCGCCGTGGCCGTGTCCATGCGCCGTTTGCGCCGGCGCAGCTTGGGCGGGTGCACCCTGGGCCGGGACACGCGGCGGTGGCACGGCACCCGCCGGCGCCGGGCGCTGGGTTGGACGTGGCGATGGAACCGCTCTTGGCGGCGCGTCGTCGCTGGTGGGCCCGCCCTTCTTCTCGGCCGTCAGGGCGACCACGGCTCCGGCAACACCTGGCATGGACTTCACGACGCGTTCGGCAGCTGCCCGTAGCGGCTCAAGTTCCTGCGCTCGCGCCGCCGGAACGGTGATCGAGAAGAACACCTTGCTGTCGGCGATGAAAATATCCGAAACGAGGCCGAGCTCGACGATGTTGCTGTTGAAATCCGGACCGGTCACAGTCTTCAGCTGCTCGAGAACCTGGTCTTTCGTCACGCCTGCCATTGCAATTCCAATCCTGTCATTCCCTGGAGCAATTCCAGGAAAAGTGCGAAGCGGTTTTCCGTCCGGAATTGCGTAATACGAGATACTTTCAAATAGTGTGTTTTGCGCAAAACGCCAATGGCGATTTATCCACGGCGTGAGTGGCTGACGGCGACGTGTGCCGGCTCTCCTTGCGCCAGAACAATCAAAATCCGAAATTGAGACGCCTATCCTTCAATACCGGAAAGTTTTGAACGAAAATTGTCCAATCTGTTACGAGAATCAGTGAAAACCGGAACAAGAAACAGCGATTCTGGTACAAGATTATCAACTCGCGCGCGCATTTTGATTGTCTAGAGTTGTGTGACCATTCGGTGCGAGCCTGGATGGATCATCCGGACATAGGTGATCGGCTTCTGCGGCAAATAGGTAAGGCGCTCGATGATGAAGACCGAATCTCGCTCTCTGACATCGAGGATCGCCGCCTCTTCGGGGTCGGCTAAAGCCGCGTGAAATACGATTTCTGCCTGCGAGAAAGGCGAATGAGTCACCAGCCATTCATTGGGGCTGATGGTTTCGAAGGTCTCGTGGCGGATCGACGGAACAGCGTCCAGATTGACCCAGCGATCTTCATATTGATAGGGCTTGCTGTTCGACAGATGCAGGCTGCGGACATGCAGCATCGCCTTGCCTTTGGCTAGGCCAAGGCGTTCGGCGATTGATTGCGGCGCCTTTTCAACTTGATTGGACAACAGCCGGAACTGATAAATTCCGCCTTTGTTTTCAATCTCTTGCCGGACGATCGGGATGACGAAACGTGCCTCGCGCATGGGGTGGAGCGCAACCCGGGTTCCCGCCTTGCGCTTGCGCACGAGCACGCCGCCGCGCGCCAGTTCCTGCAGGGCGCGGTTGACTGTCGCGCGTGCGCAATCGAACTCGACGGCAAGCACTTCCTCGCCCGGGATCAGCGCGCCCGGCGCCCAGACGCGCTCCGCGATGCGCCGCGCCATCTCGGCTTTGATGGCATGGAACGATTTGCGCGCAGATGCCGTCACACTCTCTCCAGTATCGACGCGAGCCGCGTCCTATAGGTTGCAAATATTGCCGCCCGGTCGCGATGCCGGCCTTCGTGCACCACGTGGCGGCCCGCAGACCAGACATCGCTGACCGCCTGTCTGTCGCCCGCAAAAATCCAGCCGTCAAGCAGCCTGTCACCGGTCAAGCCCAAAAGCGCAGCATTTTCAACATCCAAGCCGATCATGTCCGCCCATTTTCCAGGTGCGAGGCTCCCTGACTCCCGTCCAAGAGCCTGAGCGCCACCCGCCAGTGCCGCGTCGTAGAGAGTCCGGCCACAGGACTTACCCGCCGCCGACAGGGTCACACGCGACACGTCTCGCAACCGCTGGCTGTACTCGAGCTGGCGCAGCTCTTCCGACGGCGAAATGCGGATGTTGGAATCCGACCCGGTGCCAAAGGGGCCACCGGCATTCAAGTAATTGACTCCGTTGAAGATACCGTCACCGAGATTGGCTTCGGTGATCGGGCAAAGCCCGACAACCGCCCCGCTTGCTGCAACCCGGCTTGTCTCTTCGGATGTCATGTGCGTGGAATGGATCAGGCACCAGCGTTCGTTGACCGGCAGATGATCGAGCAGCCAGCTCATCGAGCGCTGGCCATAGGCAGCCAGGACTTCCTCGATCTCCGGGATCTGCTCGGCGATATGGATGTGGAACGGCATCCCTTGGAAATGCTGCTCCAAAGCTTTGAGGTCGCGCTCGTTCACGGCACGGATCGAGTGCGGGGCAACGCCGAAGCCTGCATCAACGCTTGCATTTTTTGCAGCCTTTTCAGCCAGTTGCGCCAGCTCGACATAGCGCTCGAAATCATTGCCGAAGCGTAATTGCCCGCCTGCAAGCGCCCGTCCATCGACGCCGCCTTGCATATAGGCGACGGGCAACAGTGTCAGGCCGATGCCGGTGGCGCTTGCCGCCGCAGCGATCCGCTCCGACAGTTCGCCGAGATGGTCATAGGGCTGGCCGCCTGGCTGATGGTGCACATAGTGAAATTCGGCAACGCTGGAATAGCCAGACTCCAGCATCTCGACAAAGGCAAAGGAGGCGATCGCCTCGATGTCCTCGGGACCCAGTATGTCGAGAAAGCGGTACATGATTTCGCGCCACGTCCAGAAACTGTCGCGCCCGGCCGGGCTGCGTGCTTCGGAAAGCCCCGCCATGGCCCGCTGGAATGTGTGGCTGTGCAAATTCGATTGTGCGGGGAGCAGAATATCGACCGTGTATGCATTTGAATCGGCTGCACTTTCCGGCTCAACAGCGATGATCCGGCCGGCCGTATCCATGGAGACGTGCACATTGTCTTTCCAGCCTTCTGCGGTGAGCGCTTGGCTCGCAAAAACAGATTTCGTGGCTCCGCTCATTTCTTCTCCCTCACCCAATTGACATAATATGTATATACATAATAATGATATGAGCAAGACCATAAATGGGAGGCTTCCAAGGCCGATGAGGAAAATTCTGTCCGGATTGAGGATCGCCACGCTCGAGCAGACCGGCACGCCGTACGGTCTGATCGAGAATGGCTCGATCGGCATCGACGGCGAGCATATTGCCTGGGTCGGGCGAGACATTCCGAGCGACTGGAGCGGTATTGGAAGCCAGGATTTCGGCGGCAGGCTGGCTACTCCGGCCCTGATCGATTGCCATACCCACATTGTGTTCGGCGGCAATCGTGCCCGCGAGTTTGAAATGCGGCTGGAGGGTGCAAGCTACGAGGAGATAGCGCGGGCAGGCGGCGGCATCGTCTCGTCGGTCAAGGCAACCAATGGCTTGAGCGAAGACGAACTTGTCGCGCAGAGCCTGCCCCGGCTGGATACGCTCCTGGCGGAGGGAATTGCGACCATTGAAATCAAGTCCGGCTATGGCCTGAACATCGAGGCCGAGCTGAAAATGCTTCGCGTTGCGCGCCATCTCGGAACGATGCGGCCAGTACGGGTCCTGACCAGCTATCTTGGCGCCCATGCGGTGCCGCCAGAGTATCGGGGTCGCGCCGACGACTACATTTCCGAGGTGGCGCTGCCGGGTCTCGAAGCAGCGCACGCCGAAGGCCTCGTCGATGCGGTCGACGGCTTTTGCGAGGGAATTGCCTTCTCGCCTGCGCAGATCACACGGGTTTTCGAGAAGGCCAAAGCCCTTGGGCTGCCTGTAAAGCTTCATGCCGAGCAATTGTCCAATCTGGGCGGTGCGAAGCTTGCCGCATCGTTCGACGCGCTGTCAGCCGATCATCTGGAATATCTTGACGAAGATGGAGCAAAGGCCATGGCCGCCGCAGGAACCGTCGCGGTGCTGCTTCCCGGCGCCTTCTATGCATTGAGGGAAGAGCGCGCTCCCCCGGTCAAGATCTTGCGCGATGCTGGCGTGCGTATTGCGGTTGCCACGGATTGCAATCCGGGCACATCGCCCCTCACCTCGCTACTTTTGACCATGAACATGGCCTGCACGCTCTTCCGCCTGACCGTGGAGGAAGCGCTCGCCGGGGCAACACGCGAGGCGGCCCATGCGCTCGGTCTGTCAAGGGAAATCGGCACGATTGCGCCCGGCAAGCGCGCCGAGATCGCCATCTGGAACGCAGAGCAACCAGCGGAACTCTGCTATCGCATCGGCTTCAATCCGCTCCATCAGCTTATCTTGAAAGCATAGTCCATGACCATCGTCTTGCATCCCGGCTCTGTGCCGATTTCCACCTTGGAAACAATCTATTGGCAGGGTACGGCCGTCAGGCTTGATCCGTCCTTTCGTGCTGGAATCGAAACTGCGGCACGGCGCATTGCGGAAATCGCAGGCGGTGATGAACCGGTTTACGGCATCAACACCGGCTTCGGGAAACTCGCCAGCATCAAGGTCGCGCCGGCAGATGTGACGACCTTGCAACGCAACCTCATCCTGTCCCATTGCTGCGGCGTCGGCAATCCTTTGCCCGAGAACATCGTGCGCCTGATCATGGCGCTGAAGCTGATTTCGCTTGGGCGCGGTGCTTCGGGCGTGCGCCTCGACCTCATCAACCTGCTCGAAGCGATGCTTGAGAAGGGCGTTACCCCGGTTATTCCGGAAAAAGGTTCCGTGGGCGCCTCGGGCGACCTCGCACCGCTCGCCCATATGGCGGCAGCCATGATCGGCGAAGGCGATGTGGTCGTGGGCGGCAAGCAGATGCCGGCAGGTGTCGGTCTTCGCGAAGCGGGTCTCGCACCGGTCGTGCTTGCGGCGAAGGAAGGTCTTGCGCTCATCAACGGAACGCAGGTTTCAACGGCCCTTGCATTGGCGGGTCTGTTCCGGGCTCATCGCGCAGCCCAGTCGGCGCTGGTCACCGGTGCACTTTCCACCGATGCCGCAATGGGATCGTCAGCACCGTTCCATCCAGATATTCATAGCCTGCGTGGCCATCGCGGCCAGATCGATACAGGTTCGGCACTGCGTCAATTGCTCGAGAACTCCCCTATTCGGATGAGTCATATCGAAGGCGATGAAAGGGTGCAGGATCCTTACTGCATTCGCTGCCAGCCGCAGGTGGATGGTGCTTGCCTCGACTTGTTGCGCATGGCGGCGCGGACGCTCGAGATCGAGGCCAATGCGGTGACCGACAATCCTCTGGTGCTCAGCGATGGTTCGGTCGTCTCCGGCGGCAATTTCCACGCCGAGCCCGTGGCCTTTGCTGCGGATCAGATCGCCCTCGCCATCTGCGAGATCGGGTCGATCGCCCAGCGCCGCATCGCGCTGCTCGTCGACCCGGCGCTGAGCTATGGCCTGCCCGCATTCCTGGCAAGAAAACCTGGTCTCAATTCGGGATTGATGATTGCGGAGGTCACCTCCGCGGCGCTGATGTCGGAAAACAAGCAGATGTCGCACCCGGCTTCGGTCGATTCGACGCCGACATCCGCCAACCAGGAAGATCATGTGTCGATGGCCTGCCACGGTGCGCGCCGCCTGCTGCAGATGACCGAGAATCTTTTCTCGATCATCGGCATCGAGGCCCTGACCGCTGCACAGGGCATCGACCTGCGTGCGCCGCTTCAGACCAGCCCGGAACTCAGCCGTGCGCACGACGTTATTCGTGAGGCGGTGCCGACGCTTGATGATGACCGTTATATGGCGCCCGACCTGAAGGCCGTTGCCGACCTGATAGCTTCGGGCGCACTCAACGTAGCGATCTCCGCCGGCATTCTGCCCGTTCTGGAAACGCGCCTATGAGTGTTGTCGAAGTCAAACAGGGGTCATCCCCGATTGTGCTCGGTTTTCCCCACACCGGAACCGACCTTCCTGCCGATGTGTGGAACCGACTTAATGAGAATGGCCAGCGCCTCGCCGACACGGACTGGCATATAGACCAGCTTTATGACGGACTGTTGCCGAACGTCACAACGGTAAGGGCGACGTTCCATCGCTACGTCATCGATGCAAACCGCGATCCGCAAGGTATCAGCCTCTATCCTGGGCAAAACACCACGGCGCTGATCCCGGAAACGGATTTCGACGGCAAGCCGATCTGGCGCGACGGCGAGAAACCAGGGCCTGCCGACACAAAGATTCGCCTCGAGCAGTTCCATCGCCCGTACCACAACGCGCTGTACGAGGAGATCAAGCGGGTGAGGAAGGAACACGGGCTCGTCGTTCTCTATGATTGCCATTCCATCCGCTCGCATATTCCGTTTCTGTTTCAGGGCAAGCTGCCGGACTTCAATATCGGCACCAATGAGGGCGCCAGTTGTTCACCGGAAATCGCCTCTGCGGTCGGGCGGATCGCTTTTGCGGCCCGCGGTTACGATGCGGTGATCAACGGCCGTTTCAAGGGTGGCTGGACCACGCGCCATTACGGCAAGCCGTCTTCCGGCATCCACGCGATCCAGATGGAACTGACGCAATCATCGCATTTGGCTACGGAGGCGCCGCCCTTCGCGCTCGACGAGGGCAAGGCGGAGAAACTGCGCAGGCATCTCAAAGACATTCTCGAAATCATCGAACAGACCGCTATCAAACTGGGGAGCAGGTAATGAACAATCCGAGGCATAATATCCGGGAAATTCGCGCGCCGCGCGGCGATCAGCTCAACACCAAATCCTGGATGACCGAAGCGCCGCTGCGGATGCTGATGAATAATCTCGACCCCGACGTTGCCGAGAACCCCAACGAACTCGTGGTCTATGGCGGCATTGGCCGTGCGGCACGTACCTGGGATGATTTCGACAAGATCGTCTCGACCCTGAAGACCCTGAACGAGGATGAAACGCTGCTCGTCCAGTCTGGCAAGCCGGTCGGCGTTTTCAAGACCCATGCCAATGCACCGCGCGTCCTGATCGCCAATTCCAACCTCGTGCCGCATTGGGCTACGTGGGATCACTTCAACGAACTCGACAAGAAAGGGCTGGCGATGTACGGCCAGATGACCGCCGGTTCGTGGATCTATATCGGTACACAAGGCATCGTGCAGGGCACGTACGAGACTTTTGTCGAGGCGGGCCGCCAGCACTATGGCGGAAACCTCAAGGGGAAATGGATCCTGACGGGCGGTCTCGGCGGCATGGGCGGCGCCCAGCCACTTGCCGCCGTCATGGCCGGAGCCTGCTGCCTGGCAGTCGAATGCAATCCCGACTCGATCGATTTCCGCCTGCGCACCCGCTATGTCGATGCCAAAGCGGAGACACTGGACGAAGCGCTTGAAATGATCGATCGCTGGACAAAGGCCGGCGAAGCCAAATCGGTTGGCCTGATTGGCAATGCCGCCGACGTCCTGCCGGAACTGGTGCGCCGCGGCGTACGCCCGGATATCGTCACCGACCAGACCTCTGCACACGATCCCATCAACGGTTATCTGCCGAAGGGCTGGACCATGGCGGAGTGGCGCGAGAAGCGCGAGAGCGACCCCAAGGCCGTTGAAAAGGCCGCCCGTGCGTCGATGCGCGAACACGTCGAAGCCATGATCGCTTTCTGGAATCGCGGCATCCCGACGCTCGACTATGGCAACAACATCCGGCAGGTCGCCAAGGATGAGGGTCTCGAGAACGCCTTCGCCTTCCCCGGTTTCGTTCCTGCCTATATCCGTCCGTTGTTCTGCCGCGGGATCGGTCCATTCCGCTGGGCGGCGCTATCGGGGGATCCGGAAGACATCTACAAAACCGACGCCAAGGTGAAGGAACTCACGCCCGGCAACACGCATCTGCACAACTGGCTCGACATGGCGCGTGAACGCATCGCCTTCCAGGGGTTGCCGGCGCGCATCTGCTGGGTGGGCCTCGGCGACCGGCACCGGCTCGGTCTTGCCTTCAATGAGATGGTGAGGAACGGCGAGTTAAAGGCGCCGATCGTCATTGGCCGCGACCATCTCGACTCAGGCTCGGTCGCTTCCCCCAATCGCGAGACGGAAGCCATGAAAGATGGCTCCGATGCAGTCTCCGACTGGCCGCTTCTGAATGCCTTGCTCAACACTGCTTCAGGGGCAACCTGGGTATCGCTGCATCATGGCGGCGGCGTCGGTATGGGTTATTCACAGCATTCGGGCATGGTTATCTGTTGCGACGGCTCCGACGATGCTGCCGAGCGCGTCGGGCGCGTGCTTTGGAATGATCCTGCAACCGGTGTCATGCGTCATGCCGACGCCGGCTATGAAATCGCCATCGAATGCGCCAGGGAAAAGGGCCTCAACCTGCCGGGCATTCTCGGCTGATGCGCATCTTGCGCGCCGGTGACCACCGGCAAATGCCCTGGAAGAACGGCGGCGGGGTCACGACCGAGGTCGCGATCTCGTCTCCTGATGCGACGGTCAGCAATTTTGATTGGCGTATCAGCATGGCAAAAGTGCCGGCCTCGGGTCCGTTTTCTGCATTTGCCAATATTGAAAGGGTACTTGCCGTGCTCGACGGCGAGATGCTGCTGACAATCGGTAATGATAGCGCCGTGTTTATGGGTCCAGCCTCTCCGGCAATCGCCTTCCCCGGCGATACGCCAACCAGCGCCGACGTCATCGGTGATGTCACCGACCTCAACGTCATGACCCGGCGCGGCAAGTTCGACGCCGGCGTGCGCCGGCTTGATCAAGCCGAAGTTGTCGCCCACGCCGATGAAACATTTGTGCTTTTCCGGTCAGATGCGGAAACTGCGACCGGGGAAGTGCTTGGCGTTGATGATGTTATCCAGCTTTCGCGCTTCGAGCGGTTGGCTTTCGCGATCGGACCAGAGAATGCGTGGCTGATCGAGATAAGGGCTATCTAACAGCCATTGTCTCTTTGCCGCATAGATTTTGGCGCGCGGCTCATGTATTTGAATGCCTCCGACAACTGACGAGGCGTGGATGCGCAAGATCTGCAACGATTGGCGATTGGCCGTGCGCATGCTTTGCGCGCTGGCACTCGTATTCGTTGCCTTCGCACACAAGCCGATCACGACAGCATACGCTGACCCGATCGATCTTGCGGCTTATACGTTGCCGGATGGCACTGTTCCCGTGCTTTGCCTCCCGCGCGGCGGCGATCAGGACCAGCACAAGAGTGCCTGGCATGGGACGGGTTGCGAGGCCTGCCGGCTTTCGGCATCGTTCATTCTGCCGGTGCCGCCCGTTGCATCCGGTCCAAAGGTGCAGCCTGCAAAGTCCCTGGCCATCCAGCGCGAAGCGATCCTGATCGCGCATAGCCTCTATCCGCCCTCGGCCCCGCCGCGAGCCCCACCTTTCGCCTGACATAGCATTCGCCGTTCGCGGCGCACCACGCGGCCTGCATCGGCAGTCTGCCTTCTTTGCTGTCAGACGATAGGAACACATATGACCGTCTCAAGCGTGGCTTCCGAGAAGCCCAACGACATCAGTCTTTCGCTTTACCGCGCCATTTGGCGCTGGCATTTTTTCGCTGGCCTTCTGGTCATCCCGTTCATGCTCAACCTCGCAATCACGGGCAGCCTCTACCTGTTCAAGGACGAGATCGACAACACCGCCTTTGCCTACCGCAACGTCGTGCAACCACGCGGCGAGGCGTTATCACCGTCGATACTGTCCGATCATGCCAAGGCCGCTGTCCCTGGCTCGAAGGTCCTGCGATTCCGCGCTCCCGCTGAACCCACACAATCCGCCCGGGTTACCGTCGGCACCGATGCAGGTAAAACTCTTGTCTTTGTCGATCCCTTTAGCGGGTCGGTCCTCGGCAAGGTCGGGGAGAAAGAAGAATTCAACTGGGTCGTCAAGAAGATTCACAGCCTCGACTATTTCGGTTTCGCGTTCAATCGCATCGTTGAAGCCGTCGGCGGGCTCGCGCTTATTCTGGTCGTCACCGGCTTTTATCTCTGGTGGCCGCGCAAGCAGACCGGAGGCGTCATGAGCGTACGCGGCACGCCGGACAAGCGCGTGTTCTGGCGGGATATACATGCGGTGACCGGGGCGATCGCAGGTGCACTGATCTTCTTCCTGGCGATCACCGGCATGCCCTGGTCGGGCTACTGGGGCGACAAGGTGAACACGGCGTTGTCAAGCGCAGGCCTGGGCTATCCGGCGCAGCTTTGGGACGATGTTCCGGTTTCGCACGTTCCAACCAAGGATGTTCTGACGAATGCCGGCTGGACCGTCGAGAACGCCCCTGTACCCACATCAACACCCAACGGGACGGGTCAAGCTGTCGGGATCGATCAGATCGTCGCTTCGGCCAATGCTGTGGGCCTTGCACCGGGCTTTGAGGTGTCATTCCCCTCCGATAAGCCAGGTGTCTACACGGCGGCGGTTTTTCCGGATGACATCGCTAAACAGCGGACGATCCATTTCGACCAGTATACCGGCAAACCGCTTGTCGACATCAAGTTCGCCGATTATGGAACTGGCGCCAAGGCAATAGAACTCGGCATCGGCGTGCACCAAGGCGAATACCTAGGGGTAGCCAATCAGATCATCATGCTGCTGACCTGCCTCGCCATCATGTTGACCTCGGTTTCTGCGGTTGTCATGTGGTGGAAGCGCCGACCGTCGGGCCGACTTGGTGTGCCGCCAATGCCATCACAGAGACACATTTTCGCTACCCTGACACTGGTCATTCTAGGCTTCGGCATCCTCTTTCCGCTCACCGGGTTTGCAATTCTCGCGACGCTGGTCCTTGACCAGTTGATCCTGCGCATCCCCTCGCCTCTGAAACGCGTATTTTCTTGACCAATCTGAACTGGAGATATCCAATGAGATTCAATATCCCAATCGTAGCGCTCGTACTGCTGGCTACCTCGGTATCCTTCAGCGCCCATGCGCATGATCACTCCAAAATGAGCAAGGGTAACGCCGGCGCAATGAGTGACGACACGATGCAACCTGTCAAAGAGGGCGAGCTTGTCTTGAGCGGTGCATTCACACGCGCTACGTTGCCTGGCGCCAAAGTTGGCGGTGGCTACCTCTCCATTTCCAATCCGTCGAAGGAAGATGATCGCCTGCTTGGCGGTTCAAGCCCCGCCGCCGCCCGTGTCGAGGTGCACGAGATGAAGATGGACGGCAATGTAATGCAGATGCGCCAGTTGAAAGACGGTCTCAAGATTCCAGCGGGCGGTACTGCTGAACTCGCCCCCGGCGGCGCCCACCTGATGCTGATGGATATTACCAAGCCGCTCAAGCAGGGCGACATGGTCCCTGTCACTCTCGAATTCGCCAAGGCAGGCAAGGTCGACGTGCAATTCATGGTCGGTCCAGCAAACGCCACCAGCATGGAACATCACTGATGAATTATCGTATGCTGCGCATCGCGGTTTGGGCGGTTATCGCCGCTCTTACGCTCTTCCTGGTATTCACCTACGCCAATACCCGTTTTGGCGACAAGGCTGGCGCCGTCCAACTTGGCGCTCCGTTCACGCTGCAGGACCAGGATGGCGCACCCATCACGGAAGCCGCATTCAATGGCCACCCGACGGTGCTGTTCTTTGGCTTCACCCATTGCCCTGAAGTATGCCCAACGACGTTGTTCGAAATGGCCGGGTGGTTGAAGGACCTTGGCGATGAGGGGAAGGACCTGCGTGTGTTCTTCATCTCTGTCGATCCTGAGCGCGACACACCGGAGGTCATGAAGGGCTATACAGCCGCCTTCACCGACCGGATTACTGGCATCACCGGAAAACCCGAGGAAATGGAAAAGCTCCTCAAGAGCTGGAAGATCTATGCCAAGAAGGTGCCAACGGAAAATGGAGACTATACGATGGACCATACGGCTTCGGTCATGTTGCTTGACCGCAATGCGCGGCTGAAAAGCACGATCGACTACAAAGAAAGCCCGGACGTTGCATTGAAGAAGCTCAGGCTGCTGATTGCGGGCTGACCCCAGTGAATCACTATCCCTCTCGGCTGCTGTCGGGAGGGATAGGTTTGCTCATTTCACTTCAATTCGAGCATTTGTATACTAAAAAACTCATATTTTTCTAGAATTATTCTAACCTATTGATATTTTTATAGGTTTTAAAGAATTAGTATTTGACATTCCGATTTTCCGTCGCCTTTATGCAAAAGTACGAGCACATCCCTTTGATGTCTGGGCCTTGAACCCTTTCGATTGGAGGACCCTATGATAGGTCTTTTTCTGCCACGCCTGCGCGTGGTTTCTTTGCTGCGTAGGCAGCCTTTATCTTCTGTTTCCAGCCATGACAGGCTGACACAGCCTTTGGACCCCTCCTGCCGCAATAGGCCCCTCGCCTTGATCTGCAATAACCAACAGGATGGGAGCGGCGATGTACCCACGCTTATCTGAAGCAGGTAATGGAGCGGGATGCTATTTCGACCGCACGCCGGAGAAGTTGGTGCTCGAAGGCTATCGCCGCTGGACGGCAGGCTTTGAGACCGGTTCCGTTGTGGCCTGGGAAATGGCTTTCGGCCTTTACAGCGAACTGCTCGGCACCCGCAACGGCAACCGCGCGCTTTCCGAGCTGTCGTTCTTCATCCGCACCCTGCGGCACTGCGCACTTTGTCCGTTAAAAACCTTCCCGTTCGGGTCGCACCACGTGTGCCGGGAAGAGTGCCTGACCTTGGGACTCATCGCCGGGCTACAAAATTGCGACGTCGACACGGCACGAACGTGCCTTAATGCCATGGCATGCCCCTCTGCTCATGAGGAGGTGGAGAATGCCGCGATCGTTTTTGCGGAAACACTGGTCGAATTGGACCAAGTGCTTCTGCCAATCCCCAAATCCGTGATCGACGACATTATTACGCGCCCGTTTCGGGCCAAGTATCATTAAGAAAGGGAAAGAGAGCATGATCATCAATTCACGCATGGAACGCCGCCTTTCCATCGCCGCAACCGCACTTTTGACAGCTGCGATCTTTGTCATGCCGATTAAGACGCATGCACCGACCAATGCTCTCCTGGAACCCGCTGCCAGCTATTTGAAACTGGCTGATGCAGCATCCACAAACCTCTTGTTGCGCAAATAATCTTCAGGCTGCGTACGAGTTCGATCGGTGTAGGCGCCCAGGCCACTATCGGCTAAGTTTTGCGTCGTTTCGTCGTGAGGCGCTGGCCCAGGCGCGATCGAAATCTTATGCTCCGCTCAAATAGACGACTGTTTCGGTAGACTATGATCATCTGGTAGAATTTTCTAATATTTCCATATAAAAGGAATTCTTTCTAACGCCCCTCTTTGATGGGGCTCTGCTACGCTTCAGTTCTGATCACACGGAGGCAGGCATGAAACATTCGCGACTTTCCCTATCACTGGCGGCTGTGTTGCTTACAGCAACTGTCGCCTTCCAGCCGCTGTCTGCTGCCCGTGCGGACACGACGCTCTTGAACGTGTCTTACGATCCGACACGGGAGTTCTATAAGGAATTCAATGCTGCTTTCGCCGCAAAATGGAAGACCGACACCGGCGAGACAGTAACGATCCAGACATCGCATGGCGGCTCGGGCAAGCAAGCGCGTGCGGTCATTGACGGCCTCGACGCCGATGTGGTGACGCTGGCGCTCGAAAGCGATATTTCAGCCATCGTTAAAGCGGGCAACAAAATCATTCCCGATTGGCGCACCAAATACCCGCACAATTCTGCCCCCTACACATCGACGATCGTCTTTCTGGTGCGCAAGGGTAATCCAAAGGGCATCAAGGACTGGGGCGACCTGGTCAAGGACGGTGTAGAAGTTATCACACCCAACCCGAAGACGTCCGGCGGTGCACGCTGGAACTATCTGGCGGCCTGGGCCTGGGCCTATGGCCAACACGGCGGCGATGAAGCCAAGATCAAGGAGTATATTGGCACCCTTTTCCAGCATGTTCCCGTACTCGACACCGGCGCACGTGGATCGACCACGACCTTCGCCCAACGCGAACTTGGTGACGTGCTCCTGGCCTGGGAAAACGAAGCCTATCTTTCTCTGGCGGAATTCGGTGCCGACAAATTTGATATTGTCGTTCCGCCACAGTCAATTCTGGCCGAGCCTCCGGTGGCGGTCGTCGACGGAAATGTCGATGCGAAAGGTACGCGCAAAGCTGCCGAAGCCTATCTCCAATATCTCTATTCGGAAGAAGGTCAAACATTGGCCGCCAAGCATTTTTACCGCCCGGCCGAACCCGAATTGGTGCCAGCCGATCTATTGAAAAAATTACCAGAGTTGAAACTGGTCACAATCGATGATCCAATCTTCGGCGGGTGGGCTAAGGCGCAGCCCTACCACTTCGGAGATGGCGGAACGTTTGACCAGATTTACAAGCCGAAACAGTAACAGCATGATTTCCAACCTAGCGAAAGCGGGTTGGCGGTTTAAGAGGCCGAGTGTCATTCCAGGGTTTGGACTGACACTCGGCTTCACTCTTGCCTACCTTGCATTGATTGTACTTATCCCTTTAACCGGCCTCGTATGGCGCTCAGCATCGCTGGGATTCACAGGATTCTGGCAGGTCGCATCTGACCCGCGCACAGTAAACGCCCTGAAGATCAGCTTTGGTACTGCATTCGTCGCCGCCCTCATCAATGTCGTGTTCGGAGTGATCGTCGCCTGGGTGCTTGTACGCTATCGGTTTCCCGGCCGCCGGATTATCGATGCCATTGTCGATCTGCCTTTTGCGCTCCCGACAGCCGTAGCCGGTATTGCGCTGACATCGCTTTACGCCAAGAATGGCTGGATCGGTCAGTTGCTGCAGCCGCTTGGTATCAAGGTCGCGTTTACGCCCATCGGCATTACAATCGCTTTGATTTTCGTCGGCCTTCCTTTTGTTGTGCGGACAGTGCAGCCGGTGATGGAGGAAATCCGCAAGGAGGTCGAGGAAGCTGCGGCAACCTTGGGTGCCAATCGATTTCAGACAATCACCCGGGTGCTGCTGCCCGGTTTGCAGCCAGCTATCCTAACCGGTTTCGCCTTGGCCTTTGCCCGGGCGGTCGGTGAGTATGGTTCCGTGATCTTCATCGCAGGTAATCTGCCATATGTTTCGGAAATTGCACCTCTGTTGATCGTCATCCGGCTCGAAGAATTCGACTATGCCGGCGCGACAGCCATTGCAGCCATCATGCTCCTGCTCTCCTTTGCCATGCTTTTCGTCATCAATCTCATTCAGGCGTGGAGCCGCAGGAGGTACGGCTATGGCACTTGATCTGCCCCAAACAGAATCGTCGGCCAAAGTTTGGCATCCGGCAACAACCGAAAGCCGCGCCGCACGCTACGCCTTGATCGCCATAACACTGGCATTTCTTGGATTGTTTCTGTTCATGCCACTTGTCTCTGTCTTCGTCGAGGCATTCCGCAAGGGGCCGGCTGAATATTTCGCTGCCTTGTTGGAACCTGATGCCAGGGCTGCTATACGGCTGACGCTCCTTGTGGCCGCTACGGCGGTTCCACTCAACCTCATCTTCGGTGTCGTTGCAGCATGGACGATTGCCAAGTTCGAGTTCAAGGGCAAGGCGTTTCTGACCACCCTGATCGACCTGCCATTCTCGGTCTCACCCGTTATTTCCGGCCTCGTCTACGTATTGCTGTTCAGTTCGCACAGCGTGCTGGGGCCTTGGCTGAAATCGCATGGGATCGAGGTTCTGTTTGCTGTTCCAGGCATTGTCCTCGCAACCATGTTTGTCACCTTCCCGTTTGTTGCTCGTGAACTTATCCCCTTAATGCAGCATCAGGGAACGACGGATGAGGAAGCTGCACTGTCGCTCGGGGCCAATGGCTGGCAGACGTTCTGGCATGTTACACTTCCCAACATCAAATGGGGCTTGCTCTATGGCGTGCTTTTGTGCAACGCCCGGGCTATGGGGGAATTCGGCGCAGTGTCGGTCGTTTCGGGCCATATTCGGGGCCTGACAAACACAATGCCGCTGCATGTCGAGATTCTTTACAACGAGTATAATTTTGTCGCTGCTTTTGCGGTGGCTTCGCTTTTGGCTTTGCTCGCGCTTGTGACGCTCGTTCTCAAGACGCTGCTGGAGCTGAAATATGGAGCCGAACTTCGTGCAGCCAGCGGACACTGAGAGGGAATAGAAATGGATGTTCGCGTAAGTGGTGTACGCAAGGAATTCGATCGCTTTCCGGCGTTGCACGACGTGTCGCTGGAAATCAACTCGGGCGAACTGATCGCCCTGCTGGGACCATCCGGTTCGGGCAAGACGACACTTTTGAGATTGATCGCCGGACTTGAGTCACCGACCGAAGGCAAGGTCTTCTTCGGCGATGAGGATGCGTCATTGAAGTCGGTCCAGGAACGCAATGTTGGTTTCGTCTTTCAGCACTATGCACTGTTCCGGCATATGACGGTGATCGATAATGTCGGTTTTGGTCTAAAGGTTAGGCCAAACTCCAGTCGCCCGAGCAGCGAGGAAATTCGCCGGCGATCCTCGGAGCTTCTTGATTTTGTTCAGCTTTCTGGCCTCGAAAAGCGTTATCCTGCGCAGCTTTCCGGCGGTCAGCGCCAGCGTGTCGCACTCGCCCGGGCAATGGCGATCGAGCCGCGTATTCTGCTCCTCGACGAGCCTTTTGGCGCGCTTGATGCAAAAGTACGCAAGGAATTGCGCCGCTGGTTACGTGAGATCCACGACAAGACCAAGCATACGACGGTCTTTGTGACACATGATCAGGACGAGGCGCTGGAACTCGCCGACCGTGTGGTCGTTATGAGCCAGGGCAGGATCGAACAGATCGGAACGCCCGACGAAGTTTATGACAAGCCGAATTCACCCTTCGTCTACAGTTTCATTGGCGAATCAAGCAAGATTGATGTTCGCGTCGAAAACGGTGAATTGTGGCTTGCCGATCGACGCCTTGGCCTAAAGAGCGATCTTCCTGATGGCGATGCTTCGCTCTACTTCAGACCCCACGATGTCGCGCTCGTCAGCGACTCCGATGCGTGCATTATGGGCACCGTGGTGGCGAGCCGCCGCGTCGGCGCAACCAGACGGGTGGAGCTTGAGATAGGCGGCGCTTCCGAGCGTATTGAAATAGGAATTTCCGCCGATCATCCCGCAAAAGAAATGAGCGGGATCGCGTTCCGTCCACAGCATTGGCGGGTGTTTCCAAAAAGCTGAACAGAGGACACTGAACCAAGGACCGGAGTTGGAAAACTCCGGTCTTTTCGTTTGGAGGTGCATGCTCCGAGCTATCCGCATCATTCGCTGAGACTGGCCAAAATTACATACAAAGCCTAATAGTAATCTGACTCATTTTCATCAAAACTGATCGCTAACAACAAAAGTGGTGATAGCTTAATTGCCTTGACCTGATTAGATCGTAAACTGACCGGCGGGTGCTCGACCCGTGGTCAACCCAGTGCTGCAATCTCGAAGATTTTTCTTCCCAACCGAAACGAAGGCAAATGCCCGTATTGAGCTTTATTCAAGCATTCGCATCCCAGAAGAAAACTGTTGGCCAGGTCCTTTCTGTCCAGCCAAACCCGATCAGGGCTCACTACAAGTCCATTGATGATCTGAGGGATCTGGGAGCGCGCGTGGCGAAAGGCGAGGACGTCCGCCTCCCCGACTATGAACCCATGGTCTTCGAGCAGCGCACGGTCGAAAACGCGCGGCTCATCCTGCATTCCTATCGCTCTTCCGATGCCGCAGCACGCAAAGGAGAAACGATCACGCCGGCCGCCCAATGGTTGCTCGATAATTATTATCTGGTCGACCAGAATATTCAGCAGGTTGAGCGCGACCTTCCCAAGAAATTCTTCCGGCAATTGCCGTCGCTGACAGGCAAGCCGGAAATCCCAAGGGTCATGGCCCTGGCATGGTTGTATGTTGCACATACGGACAGCCAGTTTTCGCTGAACAGCCTGAGTGCCATCGTGGAGGGTTTTCAGACTATCCAGCCCCTGCATATCGGTGAATTATGGGCGCTGCCATCTGCCGTCCGGTTTATCCTCATCGAGAATGCCCGCCGTTTGTCCCTGCGCGTCGAACGGGCGCGCCGCATGCGTGCCTACGCTAATAGTGTCGCCGACGAAATCACACTGAACGCCGACAAGGACACCCTGCCGCAGCTTCTGGCGCAATATGCCGCCGCGGCGCGTGACAGTACCTTCGCCACGCATTTGCTCTATCGTCTGCGCGGCGGCGCAACCCACTCGGGCGCGGCCGTAGCCTGGCTCGAAGATGAGCTTGAGAAGAACGGCAGCGATGCCGAAGACGCCATCATTCAGGAGCACACACGCCAATCAACCGGCGGCGTGACGATGGGCAACCTCATCCGCAGTCTGAAATCCATCGACGATGTCGACTGGATCACCTGGTTCGAGACTGTCAGCGGTGTCGACGCTGTCTTGCGCGAACATTCGAACTTCGACGCCCTCGACTTCCATTCACGCAATGCATACCGCGTTGCCATTGAAAAAATCGCTCGCCGTTCAGGCAAAAGCGAACAGGACATCACTGAGGCAGCGCTGAGCCTCGCACAGAAAAGTGCCGAGGAAACCGGCGACGAAGGGGGTGTTACCGAGCAGCGGCGACGCGACGTTGGTTATTATCTCGCCGGCGAGGGCCGCCCGGAACTTGAGGCAACCTGTACCTACCGGCCGACTGTACTTGAACGCTGGGTCCGGTTCTATCGCAAACTCGGTCTGGCCGGGCTTTGGGTGCCGGCGTCTTTCTTCTCGATCGTGATCCTGCTTCTGATCCACTACTGGCTGCGCCATGCCGGCGTTCCGAGTGATCTGACCCTGGTCTTTACCCTTCTTGCTGTCTTTCCGGCAATGGAAACGGCCAATGGCTTCGTCAACTGGATCATCCCAATGTTCATGCCGCCAACGCGGCTGATCGGGTTCGAGTACAAGAATGGTTTGCCCCCGGAAGCGAAGACCCTTGTCGCGGTACCGACATTGATCACATCTCGCGATTCCGTCGACGAACACATCCGCAATCTCGAAGTGCATTATCTGACCAATCCGCGCGGCGAAGTCTATTTCGCGCTGCTCACGGACTGGGCTGACAGCAAGGTCGAACAAACCGACGATGATCTCGATATCTTCGATTACGCCCGTGAAAAGATCACTGCGCTAAACAACCATTACACCCAGAACAATCCGCGCTTCTTCTTGCTGCATCGCAAGCGCCTGTACAATGCGCAGGAAAACTGCTGGATGGGCTGGGAGCGTAAGCGCGGCAAGCTCCACGAGCTCAATCTGCTCCTGCGTGGCGACAAGGATACGACGTACTTCCCGACGAATGAGGAGGTTCCAACCGACATCAAATTCGTGATGACGCTGGATTCCGATACGAGGCTGACGCCGGACTCGGTCAACCGTCTCGCCGGCAAGCTGGTACACCCGCTCAATCGCCCCATCTACAGAGCTAAATCGGGTCGCGTGGTCAGCGGTTACTCCGTGCTTCAGCCGCGGGTAACGCCGTCGCTTACGACAGGCGACGACGCCTCGTTCCTCCAACGCGTCTTCTCTGTCAATCGTGGTATCGACCCCTATGTCTTCGCGGTTTCCGACGTTTACCAGGACGTACTGGGCGAAGGAACGTTCACTGGCAAGGGCCTTTACGACATCGATTTCTTTGAAGCCGCGCTTGAAGGCAAGATTGGTGAGAATTCAATTCTCAGCCATGATTTGCTCGAAGGCGGCTATGCGCGCAGCGCGCTCGTCAGCGATGTTGAAGTGGTCGAGGACTATCCGACCGGCTATAATGTCGATATTTCCCGCCACCATCGCTGGACTCGCGGTGACTGGCAGCTCCTGTCCTATCTCTTCAGCACCAAACCGGGTGTGACTGCGGTCACCCGCTGGAAGATGGTCGATAATCTCCGTCGTTCCTTGGCGCCGATATTCTGGATTATCGCTGCCATCGCCGGGTGGACATTGCTGCCGCCTGGGCTGGCCACACTTTGGCAGTGTTTCCTGATCTTCAGCATGTTCATCGTGCCTACGATGATCCTGTTTACGAACCTCGTCCCAACCGACATGAACCTTTCGCTCAAGGGGCATGTTCAGGCGATTCTGACCGATGTCTTCTCCGGGGCGGCCGATATTGCCCTGCGCATTACGTTCGTTGCCAACATGGCCTGCCTGATGGCCGACGCTATTGTGCGTACGCTTTACCGCTTGTTTGTCTCCCGCAAGCATCTGCTCGAATGGCGTGCCGCTGCGCAGGCCAAGACGAGTTCGCCTGACACGCTCAGCTACTACACCCAGCTGATGTGGCCGGCAGTGGTCGTTGCTGTTGTTGCCATTGGTCTGCCGCTTGCCGCGTATAGCCCGGCATGGTTCATCGCAGTGCCCTTCGCATTGATCTGGTTCCTTTCGCCGATGATTGCCTGGCTAGTCAGCCGCTCAGCCAAACCGCTCGATGATTTGAATGTTCGTTCTTCGGACAAGGGGGAACTGCGCCGGTTCGCCCGCCGCACCTGGCACTATTACGATACGTTCGTGACCGAGGAGCAGAATTTCATTCCGCCTGACAATTTCCAGGAAGATCCTCATCCCGTCATCGCCACTCGCACATCGCCGACCAATATCGGCATGTACCTGCTTTCGACTGTTGCAGCCCGTGATTTCGGCTGGATCGGCTTTACCGAAACGCTGACACGGATCGATCAGACGCTCGAGACCCTTGAAAAGATGGAGAAATATCGAGGCCATCTTTACAATTGGTATGAGACGACCACCTTGCGGCCGCTATTGCCGCTTTACGTATCGGCGGTTGACAGCGGTAACCTTGCCGGTCATCTCGTCGCGCTCTCCTCTGCGCTCGAGAAATGGGCCGAGGCCCCCTCTGTTTATCTCCAGAGCGACCTCGACGGCGTACTCGATGTCAGCGACATTCTGGAAGAAGCGATCGGTGACATTCCGGATGACCGCCGGGTTCTCAGGCCGCTGCGCCGCCGTCTTGACGAGCGCGTCTCCAATTTCCGCCGCGCGATTACAACGATCAAGGAAGAGCCGGAAACGGCCTCTTTGCGCACGATCAATCTCTCACTTTTCGCTGGTGACATTCAACGCCTGACTGAAGAGTTGCATGGCGAACTCGAAAGCCCGGTTAGTGCAACGGCCAATGAGTGGGCGCTGCTGCTGGTCAAGACATGCCAGGCGCACACGGACGATGCCATTGGTAGCCATGAGGGCACGGATGTTCTGCGCGAGCGACTGGTAACGCTTGCGACGCGAGCCCGGCAATTGGCGTTCGATACTGACTTTACCTTCCTTGAGCGCAAGGAACGCCGCCTGCTGTCAATCGGCTTCCGCGTTGAGACCAATGAACTCGACGCAAGCTGCTATGACCTTCTGGCATCCGAAGCGCGGCTGGCGAGCCTCTTCGCCATCGCCAAGGGCGATATCCCGGTGGATCACTGGTTCCGCCTCGGACGTCTGTTGGTCCCGGTTGGCTGGCGCGGTGCGCTGATCTCCTGGTCAGGTTCGATGTTCGAGTACCTCATGCCGCCATTGGTCATGATCGAACCACTCGGCAGCATGCTGGACCAGACCAACAAGCTGATCGTTCAGCGTCAGATCGAGTATGGCGAATCCAAAGGGTTGCCATGGGGTATTTCGGAGGCCGCATACAATGCGCGCGATCCGGAAATGAACTATCAGTACACCAACTTCGGCGTCCCGACACTCGGTCTCAAGCGTGGGCTCTCCAAGAACTACGTTGTCGCGCCCTATGCGAGCATCATGGCCAGCCAATATCAGCCGGCCGCGGCCGTGAAGAACCTGAACCGGCTGCGCGAGATGGGCGCCCTTGGCAAGTATGGCTTCTACGATGCCGTCGATTTCACCAAGTCGCGCGTCCGGGAGGATGAAGAATACGCTGTGGTCCGCAATTACATGGCACACCATCACGGCATGTCGATCGTTGCAGTCAACAACGTGGTATTCGAGGGACGCATGCGTGACCGATTCCACGCAGATCCTGTTATAGAGGCCGCTGAACTACTGCTGCAGGAGAAGGCCCCGCGCGAAATCCCGGTTCTGCAGGCAAAGGCCGAGAATCCGATGCGCAAGGCCGTCGAAAGCAGCGAAGAGACGCCTTCAATTCATATCATCCAGAATCCGCTCGCCGCTCCCCGCGCGACGCAAGTCATGTCGAATGGCCATTATTCGGTTATGGTTACGGCCAATGGCGGCGGCTACAGCCGCTGGAACGGGCTTGCGATCACGCGCTTCCAGCCCGACATCCTCGAAAGTGGCTACGGCACCTTCCTGTTCCTGCGGGACATGGAGAATGGCGAATGGTGGTCAGCCACCGGCGATCCGGTACGTGTCTCCGGCGAAAAGAGCACCACGATCTTCACCGATTACAAGGCGGAGTTCATCAAGGAAACCGGCACGCTGCATTCGACCGTAGAGGCCATCGTCGCTTCGGATTCCGACGGCGAAGGCCGGCGTATTGTCATCACGAATACCGGGACGAAGGACCGTATCATCGAAGTGACGTCCTACGCCGAACTGGTGTTGACCAATGACGATACTGATACGGCCCATCCCGCATTTGCCAAGATGTTCGTGGAGACTGAGATCGACCAGCGCGGCGACACAATTTACGCCACGCGCCGCAAGCGCGGGAATGGTGAGCCGGACATCCATGTTGCACACATGGTCAGCGACAGTTCCGGCGCAATGCGCGAAGTCCAGGCCGAAACGGACCGGCGTGCGTTCATTGGCCGAGGACGTTCCTTGCGTAATCCGGCTGCCTTCGACGAAGGCGCGACGCTGACCGGCAGCCAAGGGTTTGTGCTCGACCCCATCGCTTCGTTGCGCTGCCGCGTTCGAGTACCGGCACACAAGAAGGTTACACTGGTGTTCTGGACGCTCGTCCGGCCAAACCGTCAGGAACTGGAAGAGGTCGTTGCACGCTTCCGCCACCCGGATTGTTTCGCGCGCGAATTCTCGTTGTCATGGACAAGTTCACAGGTTCGCCTTCACCACATCGGGATAAACCCCGATGAGGCCCAGGTCTTTCAACGTGTTGCAACAAGCCTGATCTATCCTGACAAGACGTTGCGGATGCCGTCCGAAAGCATTGCAAGCGGTCTTGGCAGTCAATCCGAACTTTGGCCGATGTCCATCTCAGGTGACTTCCCAATCCTCGCCCTGCGCATCGATGACGAAGCTGACATGGAGACGCTACGGAACCTGTTGAGGGCGCACGAGTATTGGCGCGCCAAAGGCCTGGTTGTCGATGTAGTGGTCATCAACGAACGTTCTTTCTCGTATGCCCAGGACTTCCAGCGCGGTCTAGAGGCAATCTGTGAAAATAGCCGTGCACGTGGTGCCCAGCTCGGGCCACGTGTTCATATCTTCACCGTCCGCCGTGATCAGATGAGTGACGCAAGCTACAACACCCTGTTGGCTTCCGCCCGCATCGTCATGCACGCCCAAAATGGCTCGCTGGCCGAACAGCTGAAGCGAATGGAAGGCCTCACTTTGGATCTTGTTCCCGTAACGGAAACAAGAGGCAAATCGATTGTTACTGCTGACGCTGAGGCCGAGGACATGCGGGGCATAGCCCCCGCTCCAACGCAACTCATGAACAAGCGCGGCGCGAAGATGTCCGGAGACGACCTCGCTTTCTGGAACGGCTTTGGTGGTTTTGACATGAAGACCGGCGAATACGTTATCCGCCTTTCCGGCTACAGCCACACGCCGCAACCCTGGATCAACGTCATTTCCAATTCCAGTTTTGGCTTCCACGTATCAGCCGAGGGGGCAGGCTTCACCTGGTCTGGAAACAGCCGTGACTACCAGTTGACGCAATGGTCCAACGATCCTGTCATCAACCGCTCCGGCGAAGCGCTGTATGTGGTTGACCTCGACAAGAATATCGCCTTCGCGCCCACTGCCTCGGTGTTACGCGATCCTGCCGTCAAGTACGAAACGCGTCACGGTCAGGGCTATTCGACCTTTGTCTCGCGGCATGGCAATGTCGGGCTGGAATTGACCCATACTGTCGATCCCAAATTGCCCGTGCGCGTGTCCAGTCTCAAGATCACCAACCAGGGCGGTTCGGCCAAGCGCTTGCGCATCTATGGCTTCGTCGAGTGGCTGCTCGGCAATGCCCGCGCAAAGACTGCACCGTTCATTGTGCCATCATCCGATCCCGAAACCGGTGCACTCTTTGCCCGGAACCCGTACGGCATCGACCGACGTACGAATGTGGCGTTCTTCGCCAGCAATTTGAAGCCGCAATCGGTTACAGCCGATCGTGCCGAATTCCTCGGCGCGCTCGGTACAGTTGATCGGCCTTCGGCAGTGCTTCAAGCGAAGTCTTTGTCGAATCTTGTCGAGGCGGGAGGGGATCCATGCGCGGCGCTTGCGGTCGATATCGACCTTGCTGCAGGGGAAACCAGAGAAGTTCTGTTCTATATGGGTGATGCCGGCAATGCCGATGAGGCACGCCGCATCGTCGCGGAACACAGTAAGCGCCCGTTCGAGGAAACACTGTCAGCCTCGAAGGCGATCTGGGCAAACTTCCTCGACGGATTGCAGGTCGATACCCCCGACGATGCATTCGACGTCATGGTCAATCGCTGGCTGCCTTATCAAAGCCTCGCCTGCCGTATCTGGGCGCGCTCGGCGTTCTATCAGGCAAGCGGCGCCTTCGGCTTCCGGGACCAGCTGCAGGATACGTTGTCCATGCTGATCCTCGATCCATCGCTTGCGCGGAAGCAGATTTTGAACGTCTCCGCGCGTCAGTTCAAGGAAGGCGATGTCCAGCATTGGTGGCTGCCGACGACAGGGGCAGGTGTGCGGACAAAAATCTCCGATGATGTTGTCTGGCTCGGATATGCCATTGCGCATTATACCTCGGTTACCGGCGATATGAGCATCCTTGATGAGCAAGTCGCATTCATCGAAGGGCGGGCACTTGAAGATGGCGAGCACGACGCCTTCTATCAGCCAACAATCTCCGGGCAAAGGGTAAGCGTCTACGAGCATGCAGCACGTGCACTTGATCTTGCCGTAGCACGTACTGGATCACACGGCCTGCCGTTGATGATGACGGGCGACTGGAACGACGGCATGAATCGCGTTGGTGAAGACGGCAAGGGTGAAAGCGTCTGGCTCGGCTGGTTCCTGATCAGCACCTTGCGCGATGTCCTACCCATCGCCAGACACTTCAAGGATACGGACCGCATACAGCATTGGGAAGCCCATATCGAACGTCTCAAGGCGGCTCTCGAAAAGGACGGTTGGGACGGGGAATGGTACCGCCGCGGCTATTTTGATGATGGCTCACCACTTGGCTCCAAGAAGAGCGAGGAGTGCAAAATCGATTCCATCGCACAGTCATGGAGCGTATTGTCCGGCTATGGTGACCCGCACCGGGCAAAACAAGCCATGCATTCTGTGGCGACGCATCTCGTCGATGAAGAGGTCGATATCATCAAATTGTTCACGCCACCGTTCAACAAGTCGCGGCACGATCCCGGCTACATCAAGAGCTATCCTGTTGGTGTCCGCGAAAACGGCGGGCAATACACCCATGCTGCAACCTGGGCCGTGCTCGCCATGGCCAAACTTGGCGATGCTGATGAGGCCTATCGCTGGTTCAGGAAACTCAATCCTGTGAACCACTCTCTGGACGCAGAAAGAGCTGAATCCTATCGCGTGGAGCCCTATGTGGTGGCTGCGGATGTCTATTCAGTCGATCCAATGCGCGGACGCGGAGGGTGGACCTGGTATACAGGTTCGGCAGGCTGGCTCTATCGCGTTGCGACGGAAGGCATTCTCGGCATTAGCCGCCAGAATGACCGGTTGTTCGTAGACCCTGCCCTCCCTTCGGACTGGGACGGTTTCAGCTTTGTTCTGCGCAACGGCGACGCCCGCTACATAGTGGAAGTCAAGCCAGCCGCAAAGGGCGGCAAGAAGATAACTGTTAACGGCAAAAAGCTGGCCAAGCCTGATAGTGGAATTCCACTGGACGATTCTGGCGAACACAAAGTCCTTGTGGAAGTGCCGCCAGCCAGTGCAGTCACCGACCTGACAGCGACTGCAGCCAGCTGATACAAACGCCGCACCGCCAGCGTTGCTTCGCTGGCGGTGTTTGACCCGGGGCCGGCCACAAACCGTCCGGAATTCCAGTTGAGAATCTTTGCAACTGTGTCCGATCTGGCGCATAATTGCGTTCATGAAACATACCTTCAATCAAAAGCCGGATTATGAAAAAGAACTGCGTAATGCAGGCGTACGCATCACCCGGCCCCGCCGAATCATTCTCGATATTCTGACTTCTACCGAGGACCACCCAGACGCGATGAAGATTTTTCACCGCGCCATCGAGATCGATGACAGCATTTCCCTATCAACGGTTTATCGCACAATGAACCTGCTGGAGGAGATGGGCGCCATTCATCGCCACGCCTTTAATGGCGGACCGTCGCGGTTCGAACAGGCGCATGGTGAACATCATGATCACCTTATCGACGTCGATACGGGCGCCGTTATCGAGTTCAAGTCGGACAAGATCGAAAAGCTGCAGGAAGAGATCGCCAAGTCTCTCGGCTACGACATTATCCATCACCGGCTCGAGCTTTACGGCAGAAAGATCGACCGATCCTCGTAAAAAAAGCCGCCCATCTGGGCGGCTTTTATTTACACTGAGAGATTAGTGATCAAGCTGCGTTTGAGGTTGGCTGTGTCGTCAAAAGTTCGTAGATCAGGCTCGCGTCGTGGGCAGTCCGCAGCTTTGCAATGCGTTCCGGATCACGCAACATGCGGGCGATGCGTGACAGAGCCTTGAGGTGATCTGCGCCCGCATTTTCGGGCGCCAGCAACAGGAACACGATGTCAACCGGCTGATCGTCGAGTGCCTCAAAATCGATGGACGTCTCGAGCTGGGCGAAAACCCCAGCAATGCGTTTGACGCTATTGATCTTGCCATGCGGAATGGCAATACCATTGCCGACGCCAGTAGAGCCAAGGCGCTCGCGTTGCAAGACAGTGTCAAATATTTCCCGCTCACTCAAGCCGGTCAAGGCAGCTGCCTTTTCCGACATGATCTGCAAAAGTTGTTTTTTGGAATTGACTTTCAATGCGGGCAGGACAGCGTCAGGCTGAATGAGATCACCCAGATCCATTATCTCTCTTCCTTCCAGTTACCGTCCGCGCTCTTACATGAGCGCGAACGATAGTTCAAATTGCGCTAGGTCTTGCTCATTGCTGGGCAGCGTTTTGGCCAGCCACTGCCGAGGGATCGATCCAGCCGATATTTCCGTCAGGACGGCGATATACGATATTAACCTGCGTACTGCCAGAGTTGCGGAATACTACCACAGGACTATCTTTCAGATCGAGTTCCACGACAGCCGATGCCACACTCATGCTTCGAAGTGCCATTGACGATTCTGCAACGATAGTTGGAGCGTAATCCTCCGGGAAATCCTCATCATCGTCCGGCACGGGGGCCATGACGCGATAGGAAACATCGTCGAAAACACCGTTCGAACCTGGGGCCTGATGCGATTTGAGACGCCGCTTGTAGCGACGGAGGCGTTTGTCCACACGCTCTCCTGCTGCATCAAAGGCGAGGAGCGGATCCTGCGCTTCACCTGCAGCCTGCAACACCGTACCAGTATCCAGGCGGATGAGGCAGTCTGCAATAAATCGCGATCCCTGCTTTTCCACTGTAACGTGGCCGGTATATCCGCCATCGAAATATTTGGTCACCATCTCCCCGATCCGCTCTTCAATCCGAACGCGGAAAGCGTCACCAATGTCCATATGTTTCCCAGATACACGCAGACTCATGATACCTCACCTTCATTGTGATTTTCATTGCCCTAGCCAATCTACACTGTTGTTGAGAGCCGAGCAAAGACATCCCGCACATTCCGTGCGAGCCTTCCATCACATTTCGCTTTCTGATTCGTCATGTTCAAACGCGCGCTTTCGCTCCGATTGTCGCAAATTACCGGCGCTTCTCTCTCTCCCTGACCGGACTTCTTTGGCCCAGTTTATTTACCCACTCGCAAAAACCCTACACCTGTGTTGCGGACGAATCCAGACCTTCCATCGCCCTTGCGCACAGAGGTTTGGGCTTTTTTCTCGCGTCGCCTTTGCACCGAAGATGCAATATTCATGGCTTCCCGATATTTGGCTACGGTACGGCGAGCAATCTCCACGCCTTGTTGCTTCAGCAGGTCGACAATTGTATCGTCCGATAGAATATCATCGGCTGCCTCAGCGTCGATAAGTTGTTTGATCTGGTGGCGAACAGATTGTGACGAATGTTGCTCACCTCCTTCGGTTGCGGAAATTGCCGCGTTGAAAAAGTAGCGTAATTCAAAGACGCCGCGCTTGGTCAGCATGTACTTGTTTGCTGTAACGCGACTTACGGTAGATTCGTGCATACCGATCGCGTCGGCCACATTGCGCAAGTTCAGTGGCTTCAAGTGCGCAATGCCGTACAGGAGGAAGTTCTCCTGCTGGCGCACGATTTCGCTGGCGACCTTCAGAATTGTCTGGGCACGCTGATCGAGACTGCGGGTTAGCCAGTTAGCATTCTGCAGACACTCACTCAGAAACGTCTTTTCTTCCGTCGACACTTTAGCCTTCGTCACGGTCGCGTAATAATTGTTGTTGACCAGGACACGCGGCAGAGCGTCGGGGTTGAGTTCGATCCGCCAGGTTCCGTCCGGTCCGGCATCGACCTGCACGTCAGGGATAATGCTGTCCGCTACGCCTGAAGAAAAAGCGGTTCCCGGTTTTGGGTCGAGAAGCTGAATTTCTCGCAACATGTCGAGAATATCCGCGTCAGTCACCTCGCAGAGTTTCTTCAGACTGTTAAAATCGCGCTTTGCGAGAAGATCCAGATGCTGCAACAGGGTTTTCATCGCAGGATCGAGCCGGTTTCGGGCGTGAAGCTGAAGTGCCAGGCATTCAGCCAGATCTCGGGCGAACAGTCCTGCCGGTTCAAACCCCTGCATCACTGCAATCAGTTTTTCCACATATGCCATGTCGACGCCGAGTCTTTCGGCGATCTCGCAGGTATCAGCGCGCAAGTATCCCATTTCGTCGAGGTGATCTGCCAGCTCCGCAGCAATCAGCCGATCAGCGGCGCTGATGAATGCAAAGACGATCTGCTCGCCAACGTGATCGCGAAGCGTCAGCGGAGATGCTGTAACCTGTTCGAGATTATATCCTTCGCCCCCAACAGAAACATAACCGTCGCCGGACGATGACTTCCACTGAGAGGCAAGATCGCCTGCAATGAAATCCTGCGTACCGGGGTCATCGGGAAAAATATTCTCAAGCGAACTATCAAAAGTATCGGACATCGAGCCGGCACTTGTCGACTCGCCGCTCACAAGCCAGTGATCGCTTTGATCATTCGGATCGTCACGATCATCACGCGCATCCGAATCTCCGCTCGCACTCGCCCTGTTGAAATCCTCTCCGTCGGAGTAGCTACGATCCCCACCAAGATTGCGTTCGTCGAGCGACAAGCGGTCGCCGTAGGTTTCGTCGCGCTCCAACAAGGGATTCTTTTCTATCTCCTGATCGATGAATTGTTCGAGTTCAACATGCGTCAGTTGCAGCAGTCGAATCGACTGCATGAGCAACGGCGTCATTACCAGTGCCTGAGTTTGCCTGAGATCGAGTTTTGGCGACAAGGCCATGATGAACGATGACGCTCCTGTACGAAATTCCCTGCTAATGTACAGAACTGGCCCGATCCTTGCTTGTCAATCGCAAGGGACCAAAAAACGCCGCGCTATGCGAATTTTCAACCAATGCGGGTGTCTGAAACGTAATTCTTCACGAATTTCAACAAGAACTACAAAATTCAGAGCTTGAACTGGTCGCCCAGATAAAGTCGGCGGACATCCTGGTTGGCAATAATTTCGTCTGGTCGGCCATGCGTAAGCACCTGCCCCGCGTGAATAATATACGCTCTATCGATCAGCTTGAGTGTCTCGCGCACATTGTGATCCGTAATGAGCACTCCAATCCCTCGTCCGGTCAGGTGCCGTACCAATTGCTGAATATCGGCAACGGCAATTGGATCGACACCGGCGAAAGGCTCGTCCAATAGCATGAAATTGGGCCTGGAAGCCAAAGCGCGTGCAATTTCCAGACGCCGCCGCTCGCCGCCCGAGAGCGAGATCGCCGGGGCTTTTCGCAAGTGCGCAATATGGAACTCTTCAAGAAGGGAATCGAGTTCTTGCGCGCGGGCGCCCCGGTCTTTTTCGACAACCTCAAGAACCGCCTTGATGTTATTCTCGACAGAAAGGCCACGAAAAATCGACGCTTCCTGGGGCAGATAACCAATGCCAAGCCGCGAACGGCGATACATTGGCATTGTCGTCACGTCGAAACCATCGATCTCGATCGTGCCCTTATCGACCGGCACAAGACCGGTGACCATGTAAAAGCATGTCGTCTTGCCTGCACCGTTTGGCCCAAGAATACCAACAGCCTCGCCTGAGCGAACCCCAAACGACACGCCGTTGACCACTTGGCGGCCATTGTAACTCTTGGTGATCCCGCGCGCGACAAGCGTACCCTTCATACGATCCTTGGCTGCCGGATCGGCTGGTCGCATTTCGGAAACGCTGGAGTCTGGCCGCGCAGACGTCTTGCTGGTGGGGCGACGCGAAAACAAGGTCACTTAATGGCTCAGTTCTTCGGAGCGTTCTTGGGCGCAACAACGATCGAAACACGACCGGTCTGACCACTCTTGCAGCTTTCAAGCTGTGCTTCGCCGGTCTTCAGCTGTGCAGTCAGTTTGCAACCGATGGCGACATTGTCGCCCTGCGTGAGTACGACCTTGTTCCCGGTAAGAACCAGCACTTCCGTTTTCATATCAAAAGTACCGTGATCACCGGTCGCAACCTGATCCTCGGACTTCACATAAACCTTGTCGTTCACTTCAAGATGGTCAATGTCCTGAGCTGCAGGACCTGGCGCCGCAAGGCCGCCGTCCTTCGGCGCGTTCGCAGTTGGGGCTGCACCAGCGGTCTCTTTCTTGTCGTTTTTGACGTAATAGACGATCATCGAACCAGCCTTCAGGAGCGTTGCCCCCTGAACAACTGTGACATTGCCGGTGAAGGTAGCGGTACCTTCATTGTCATGTACCACGAGCTTGTCCGCATCGATCTGGATCGGCTGATCACCGGAGAGCTTGATACCCTTCGCGGCGCCGGCATCCTGTGCAACAGCGGGAACGATCATTGAAGATGCCAATATACCCAATGCAACTGTCGAAATGCTGATCAGTCTTGCCCCGCACGACATCGTCTTCTCTCCTAGCTTCGGGATATTCCCTTGAAATCGCAATCGCTTCCAGAATTCACTCTGGCGATTTGACTTCCTTGCCACCTTCTTGCAGCTTTGCGGGCTGAATGACAAGCCTTACGCGCTTTTCAAAAGTCATTACTTTACCGCTTTCCGTGATTTGCATGCTGTCAGCGGTAATCTGCGAATTACTATTGTTGATGCTGACCGGTTGATCAGTCGACATGGAATTTCCTGCGATGTCGATATCAGCCGATTGCAGCCGTGCCGTAATGCCATCGGATGTTGTCAGACTTATGTCGCTGTCAAGCGTCAGCTGGCGATTGGCATTATCGAAAACTCCCGACTTTGCTTTGACCTGGGCGCGCAATTCTGTGCCAAGCGGAATTTCCGCGTCGATCCCTTCGAGGGAAATGACGTTACTATTGCCCACTTCCTGCAACGCCCGTACTGCACTCATTTTGTAAGGTAGTTTGTCCTTTGTAAACCCGTCGAGCTTGGGATTGGTCATTACCAGCTTCCCGTCCTCAATGCCCGCATTATCAAGTGAAATGTTGCTTGGCACACTGGACGTCGAAAAGAATGTAAACCACGAGAACACTGCCGCGCCAAGCAAGGCTGCTGCGGGTAGAGCGAACTTCAAAAAACGCACACGTCGGGAATGGCGCTCGGCCGCGCGAAAAACCGTAGAATCCTTATCGGAAGCAGCAAACTGCCGCGCCACCTCAGCGTGGTGGTCGACATCAGTGGTCGCATCGCGCACGGGATGCATATCGTATCTTTCGATGGACATAGGTCTGACTGCGGTTACCGATTACAGTAATATGGCTACTTGAACGCCAATATGGTTATTTTTCGATGAAATGGACGGAGTACTAGTCGCACAAGTTGCATTCGAGGCAACAAATATGCCGTCATTCGACGAGTTACAAGATGCATGTGCAGATCAAACGCCGCGGCATGACGTCTGGACTTCCATAAAATGTTGTCGCAGAAGATTACCCAACCGAACCTGAGAGCGAACGGACACGACGATGGCAAATACCGCTGACGCAATTATCGACAGACGACGCCTCCGCAGGAAGTTGACATTCTGGCGCGCTTTCACACTTCTGCTTATCGCGCTTGCATTGATTTCTTTCTACTTTTTATCCACCGGCGAGGATAGTTTCTCCAGCAAGTCGACGCCACACATCGCCAAGGTTCGCGTCGAGGGGACGATTTTTGAGAACGAAGAACTGCTCAAGCGCCTCAAGGATGTAGAAGAGTCCGCCGCAGTGAAAGGCGTCATTATAACCGTTGATTCACCAGGTGGCACAACCGCCGGCGGGGAGGCAATCTACGAAGCTGTGCGCAAACTCGCTATGAAGAAGCCTGCGGTCGCGCAGGTTGGCACTCTTGCCGCTTCGGCGGGATACATGATTGCCAGTGCCACGGACCATATCGTCGCGCGCCAATCCTCGATCATCGGGTCGATCGGGGTGCTTTTCCAGTATCCCGACATCTCGGAGCTTTTGACCAAGCTCGGCGTCAAAGTCGAAACGATCAAATCCAGTCCGCTAAAGGCAGAGCCCAATTTCTTCAATCCTGCCAGCGATGAAGCCAAAGCCATGATCCATCGCATGATCATTGATTCGTACGACTGGTTCGTTGGTCTTGTTCAGGAACGGCGCAAATTCAGCCATGAACAGGCCCTGGCACTTGCTGACGGGTCGGTCTTCACCGGACGTCAGGCTGTTGCCAACAAGCTGATTGATGAACTTGGCGGCGAAGACAAGGCAATTGGTTGGCTCGCGACGAAAGGCGTCGACAGCAAGCTGCCCGTCGTCGAGTGGAAACCCGTCCAAAAATCATCCCTGGGCCGACTTTTCTCAGAATCTGCCCTGAATATGCTTGCTCAGTACCTCGGCATTCCACAGGAAAGTGCCGGAATACTACGGGAATTGACTGGGGAGCGTATCTTCCTTGACGGGCTCGTTTCTGTTTGGCACGTTGACGGCAAGCCTGTCGGGGCGCAATAAGGTATTAAACACATAAGATCAGTGACATAGTCGTTAGGCTGCAACCTTTTCGACCGTGCCCGCCTGATCTTGAACCGGAAGGGACTTCGCTGTGATCAAATCAGAGCTCGTGCAGATCATTGCCAACCGCAATCCACATCTGTTTCAGCGTGATGTGGAAAATATTGTTGGTGCTATCTTTGACGAGATCACCGACGCACTGGCTGAAGGCAATCGGGTCGAGCTTCGTGGTTTTGGTGCCTTTTCGGTGAAGAACCGCCCGGCGCGCAGTGGCCGCAATCCGCGTACCGGCGAGAGCGTCGACGTTGAGGAAAAGTGGGTGCCTTTTTTCAAGACCGGCAAGGAACTCCGCGACAGGCTCAATTCGCACGGGTGAGGCGCATCTATTGAGCGTTTGAAGCGCTTCCGGGGAGATAGATATGGTCAATCGCATCGTTGTCGTGCTCATTCTGCTGCCGCTTGCCGTCATTCTGATTGCGTTGTCAGTGGCGAATCGCCAGGCAGTGTCCCTTACGATCGACCCGTTCAATCCGGGAAATCCCCTGCTTTCCTATTCCGCTCCATTGTTTGTCTGGCTGTTTCTTGCCCTTATTGTCGGACTGGTTCTTGGCAGCCTTGCGACTTGGTACAATCAGGGCAAACACCGGAAATTGGCGAGACAGCGCAAGCTAGAGGCGGAGCTTCTGCGCAAGGAAGCGCGCAAGGCGTCGGCCGAGAACACGTCCACGCCTAATCTTCCCTCGCTGCATTAGGCATTACAAACACAAGGATTTTCCATGAAACTGATCTCTCCGGTCGAGGTCGACGGCCTGTTGAATTGGCCCGACATGATCGCCGCGATCGAGCAGGCCTTCCGTCAAGGCGTTATCCAGCCCGTTCGTCATCACCACACGGTCGGACGGCCAGACGGTGCCGCATCGACTTTGCTGTTGATGCCGGCATGGTCGGATTTCGACGCACTTGGCGATTCCTCAAAGGGTTACATGGGCGTCAAGATCGTCACTGTCTCGCCGGACAATGGCGCCGTCTCCAAACCCGCAGTCATGGGGGTCTATCTTCTCCTCGACGGCAAGACCGGCGAACCCAAGGCGTTGATCGATGGACAACGTCTGACGCTATGGCGCACAGCAGGCGCATCAGCGCTCGCCGCCCGCTATCTTGCGCGCGAGGATGCGTCGAAGCTCGTCGTGCTGGGTGCAGGTGCGCTTTCCCGTTTTCTGGCACGTGCGCACAGCGCCATCCGGCCCATCAAGGAAATTTCGATCTGGAACCGCAGTTTCGCTGGAGCAGAAAAAGTGGCAGCCGAGCTTGTCGCGGAGGGCTTTAATGCAAAGGCAGTCCAGGACAAGGACGCTGCAATCGCTGAGGCTGATATCATCACGGCGGGAACACTGTCCACGGAGCCCTTGATCCTCGGCAAGCATCTGAAGCCTGGCGCTCACGTGGATTTGATCGGCGCGTTCACGCCTACAATGCGTGAGAGCGATGACGAGTGCATCCGGCTCGCTCGCGTTTTTGTCGATACCAAGGACGGCGCCTTGAAGGAAGGCGGCGACATTGTGCAGCCAATCAAGGCCGGCATCGTGACCGAGAGCCATGTGGTCGGCGATTTGTTTGGTTTGACACGTGGTGCGATCCAGGGTCGTCAATCCGCTGACGAAATCACGCTGTTCAAGTCGGTTGGTGCTGCTTTGGAGGACCTCGCTGCCGGAATTCTCGTCTATGAAAAGGCGATAGCCGCGTCAGCTTGATCGTTTTTGCTTTCGCCTTTCCTCGTCATGGCATAGGAAACCTCCAAAGTACTATGAGGAAAGCACGACTTGAAATCGTATGGCGGAAAAATCAGGAAAGCCAAGGGCGCAGGCACGAAGGGTAGTGCACCCAAAAGCACTCCCCATCGGCAGAGCGCGACCAAGCCGCGTCCGCAGTTTGCCAAACCAGTGCGTGCTGCAGACAGCGAAGCGCAAGCAAAGCCAACGCCACGCTCGGAACCAACGCCTGGACGTCTGCTGACCCGGCGTTCCGGTGCACGTCCGCACGAACAGACAGGCCTCATTCTCGAAACCCTCCCCTCGGAGGATTACGCGCTCCTCGACAGCGGCAACGGTTTGAAGCTCGAGCAATATGGGCCCTACCGTATTATCCGTCCGGAGGGCCAAGCTATTTGGCTTCCCGCCTGGGACAGGTCGGAGTGGGACAGGGCCGACGCCGTCTTTACCGGCAATACCGATGAAGAAGGCGTTGGCCGCTGGCACTTCCCGAAAGTGCCCCTCGGCGAGACGTGGCCACTTGCATTTGACGGCCTCCCCTTTTTTGGCCGCTTCACTTCCTTCCGGCACGTAGGCGTGTTTCCCGAGCAGGGCACACACTGGTCGCATATGGACAGTTTGATCCGTGGGGCCAAGCGGCCAGTGAAGGTTCTCAATCTTTTCGGCTATACGGGCGTTGCCTCGTTGGTCGCAGCCCGGGCCGGTGCGGAAGTTACCCATGTCGATGCGTCGAAAAAGGCCATTGTGTGGGCGCGGGAAAACCAGGAAATGGCCGGACTTTCCGGCAAACCCATTCGATGGATCTGCGAAGATGCGATGAAATTCGTGGCGCGAGAAGAACGGCGCGGCAGCAGTTACGATATCATCCTGCTTGATCCCCCGGCTTACGGACGCGGGCCGAATGGCGAAGTTTGGCAGTTGTTCGATAATTTGCCCGATATGGTCGATCTTTGCCGCGCGATCCTCAACCCAAACCCGCTCGCGGTCGTTCTGACGGCCTACTCAATTCGCGCTTCATTCTTTGCGATCCATGAACTGATGCGGGATGCCTTTACCGGTCTTGGCGGCGAAGTACAGTCCGGTGAGCTCATCCTGCGTGAACGTTCGTCCGGGCGAGCGCTCTCTACCTCCCTCTTTAGTCGTTGGGGTGCAAAATGACGAGACACGACGACCACCACCACCGGGACAGCGGGCTGGCCCGTCCCGGAAAGGTCAAGGAGGTCACCAGCCTGACCAATCCGATCGTCAAGGATTTGCGTTCATTGGCGATAAAGAAATATCGCGACCAGCAAGGCGCCTTCATCGCCGAAGGCCTGAAGCTCGTGATCGATGCACTCGACCTTGGCTGGACCATCAAGACCCTGGTCTATTCGAAGGCAGGCAAGGGCAATTCCCTAGTCGAACAGGTCGCAGCCCGCACTATCGCCAAGGGCGGAGATGTGCTCGAAGTCAGCGAGAAGGTGATTGCTGCCATCACGCGGCGCGATAACCCGCAAATGGTTGTCGGTGTCTTCGAACAGAAGGTCCTATCGCTGTCCGCAATCAAGCCGCAGGGCAACGACGTCTATGTCGCGCTCGACCGCGTACGCGACCCCGGCAATCTTGGAACGATCGTTCGCACGGCCGATGCAGTGGGCGCGAAAGGTATCATCCTCATTGGCGACACCACCGATCCGTTTTCGCTGGAAACAGTTCGCGCCACGATGGGTTCGGTTTTTGCCGTACCTGTGACGCGCGCCACAGAAGCTGAGTTCCTTACCTGGAGGAAGGGATTTTCGGGTCTGATCGTGGGAACTCATCTCAAAGGTGCAGTCGACTATCGGACCATAGCTTATGGCAATAAGCCAGTTATCTTGGTGATGGGTAATGAGCAGCAAGGGTTGCCGGACCATCTTGCGTCGGCCTGCGACAAGCTTGCGCGAATTCCACAGGAGGGCCGCGCCGACTCCCTCAATCTCGCCATTGCGACTGGCGTCATGTTGTTCGAGATCAGACGCGGCGCGCTGAAGCTCGATAGCGGAACTTGAGAAAACAAACTTATGAAGAGCAAAGCCTTTTACAGCCTTTTTGCCATCATTGCCGTCGCTGTCATCAGCGACCAGATCATCAAGTATCTGGTCGAGACTGGCATGGATTATCAACAGCAGATAGACCTATTACCCTTTCTCGCACTTTTTCGGGTTCACAACAATGGCATCGCGTTTTCGATGCTCAGTGGCCTGGACGATACGGCCCTGATCGGACTTACCGTCGTTGTCATTGGCTTTGTCAGTTATCTTTGGTGGACCACCGCATCGGCCCGCTGGATATCCCGCACTGGATTCGCATTGATCGTCGGCGGTGCTATCGGCAATCTAATCGACCGCAGCCTACACGGATACGTCATCGACTATATTCTTTTCCACCTGCCGTCATGGTCGTTTGCCGTCTTCAATCTGGCCGATGCCTATATATCGATTGGCGCAGCGCTGGTTGTGATCGAAGAAATTGTTGCCTGGGTGCGCGAACGGCGGTCCCGAAACGGCGCACCCGGTGAAAACTGAAGAAATTAGCCGTTTTCCACGTCATGTAGCCGTCATCCAATTGTTGTATTCAAAGATGAACAATCACCGATTAACTCCGGATGAGAGCGAATCGCTATGGGCATCGCCTTGCTTGAACCTGCTTCAATCACTAAAGATCAACGGATGATGTCGCAGGTCGATTCAACTCCCTCGCCGTTTACGGCGCCACACCTTGTTTCGGTGCTCGGTCGCATCGGTACGATGGAGGTCTGCCTTGCGCAAACCGAGGACGAGATCGCATCATCGCAGCAACTTCGATTCAAGGTTTTTTTTGATGAACTCGGGGCCAAGGGCTCGGCGACGTCGGAACAGCGTGACGCCGACCGCTTTGATCCCTTCTGCGATCACCTGCTCGTCTACGACACCTCAATTCCCGGGCCGAAGCATAAGCAAATCGTCGGGACATACCGGCTTCTTCGTGGGGAAAAGGCGTTCGAGACTGGCGGTTTCTATTCGGCAAGCGAGTATTCCATCGACCGCCTCGTTACTGCGAAGCCAGAATTGCGCTTCCTTGAACTTGGACGCTCCTGTGTTCTGCCGGAGTACCGGTCAAAACGCACGGTCGAGCTGCTTTGGCAGGGCATATGGACCTATTGCCGGCACCATTCCATTGGCGTGATGTTCGGATGCGCCTCGTTCCATGGAACCGTGCCGGCCGCTCACGCCCTCCCGCTGTCGTTCCTGCAGCATAATTGCCGTGCGACACCGGATTGGGATGTACGTGCCCTTCCCGCGCTTTACCAGCCGATGGATCTTGTCCCCACCGAGGCAATTAACGCCAGGGTGGCGTTGTTCGCCATGCCACCGCTGATCAAGGGCTATTTGCGCCTTGGTGCGATGATCGGTGACGGTGCCGTAATCGATCACGATTTTGGTACAACCGACGTGTTCATCATCCTGCCCGTCACCCGTATTTCAGAACGTTACATCAGTCACTATGCCGCCGAGGCGAAACGCTTCGCATAAAATCGCGGTCAAGTAGTTACGCAATTCCGGTCGCAAAACCGCTACGCACTCTTGCTGGAATTGCTCGGGCACACGTCATCACCTGTGGGAAAAGCCTTGAGTGAGCACTGAAGAGGTGTGTAAATCCCGCAATAGCGAATAGATTGCTCCCGATCGGACTCGGTCAATGGAGAGCGTCTTGGCCGAACTGGCATCTATCATCGAACCTTCGTCTTACGAGGCTGAACCATTGGCACGCCCAACGCCGATGATGGAACAATATATCGAGATCAAGGCCACCAACCCGGATAGCCTGCTCTTCTATCGCATGGGTGATTTTTACGAGCTGTTCTTCGATGATGCGGTCGAGGCTTCTCGTGCGCTCGGCATTACGCTAACCAAACGCGGCAAGCATCTCGGCAACGATATCCCCATGTGCGGCGTTCCGGTTCATGCTGCGGACGATTATCTGCAGAAGTTGATCGCGCGTGGTTTCCGCGTCGCCGTTTGCGAGCAGATCGAAGATCCGTCCGAAGCGAGAAAACGCGGGGCAAAGTCGGTCGTCAAGCGGGATGTCGTGCGGCTTGTGACCCCGGGGACGATCACCGAGGAGAAACTTCTCGATCCATCCGAGGCCAATTATTTGATGACGCTTGGCCGCGTCAAGGGAACGGGCCAAGGCCAGTTCGCCCTTGCCTGGATCGATATTTCCACCGGTACATTCCGTGTGAGCGAGACCGACACCTCCCGGCTTCTCGCTGACATCCTGCGCGTCGAACCACGTGAATTGATCGTTGCAGACCCGGTATTCCATGACCCGGAACTGAGGCCGGTCTTCGATGTGATTGGCCGTTCCGTCAGTTCGCAACCGCCCAGTCTCTTCGACAGTGCGACAGCTGAGACGCGCATTCAACGCTATTTCGATGTCAGCACACTTGATGGTTTCGGCCAGTTCACGCGTGCCGAACTCTCCGCCATCTCAGGCGCAATTGCGTATATCGAGAAGACCCAGATCGCCGAACGCCCGCCACTGATGCGGCCCGAGCGCGAATCCGAGGGCGGATCACTCTTTATTGATCCGGCCACCCGCGCCAATCTTGAACTCCTGCGCACGCTGTCGGGGAGCAGAGAAGGAAGTCTTCTCAAAGCCATCGACCGTACGATCACAGGTGGTGGTGCGCGGCTGCTGGCAGAGCGGTTGACATCTCCCCTCACCGATCCAATAGGCATCGCAGAACGGCTGGATTCTGTTTCCTTCTTTCTCGCTCGCCAGTCGCTCGCCGACCCTATGCGCGAAGCCCTGAAGGGCGTGCCCGACATGCCCCGCGCCCTGTCACGACTGGCGGTGGGTCGCGGAGGACCGCGCGACCTCGGTGCACTCGCGCGAGGTTTTGAGGCAGCAGCCGAAATTTCGCAGGTGCTCGGCAATGAAGCGTTGCCGCCGGAACTCGCAAAGGTCCGTGATCAACTCGGTCAACTACCATCCGATTTCATGATGCACCTTGACCAGGCGCTTGATGATGAGTTGCCGCTTCTCAAACGGGATGGCGGGTTCGTGCGCGCACAATACAGTGCCGAGCTCGACGAAATGCGGGCTTTGCGCGATCATTCGCGCCGTATTATCGCCGGTCTGCAGGCGGACTATATGGAGATGACTGGCGTCAAGTCGCTCAAAATCAAGCATAATAATGTGCTTGGCTATTTCATCGAAGTGACTGCCAACAACGCCTCGGTAATGACCGATACAGCTGAGGCCAAGGGGAAATTCATCCATCGTCAGACCATTGCCAATGCAATGCGATTTACGACGACGGAACTCGCGGAGTTGGAAACCAAGATAGCCAACGCTGCGGACCGGGCACTTTCCATCGAGCTTGGCGTTTTCGACACATTAACGAATGAGACCGTCTCCAATGCCGACGCAATACGCGCCGGCGCCGCTGCACTGGCAGCCCTCGACGTTTCAGTCTCTCTGGCCGCCCTTGCCGAGGAACAGGGCTATTGCCGTCCGCTCGTCGATGACGGCCTCGCCTTCGAAATAGTCGCAGGGCGGCACCCGGTGGTTGAGCAATCGCTGCGCCGGCAGGCAGCCAATCCGTTTGTTGCCAATGATTGCAACTTATCGCCCGAAGGCCCGTCCAAAGGCGCAATCTGGCTGCTGACAGGCCCGAATATGGGCGGCAAGTCGACATTCCTGCGCCAGAACGCTCTGATTGCTATCCTGGCGCAGATGGGCTCCTTCGTTCCGGCAGGCTCGGCGCACATCGGTATTGTCGACCGACTGTTTTCACGCGTTGGCGCTTCCGACGATCTCGCGCGCGGACGTTCCACTTTCATGGTGGAAATGGTCGAGACGGCCGCAATCCTCAATCAGGCCACCGATCGTTCGCTGGTTATACTCGATGAGATAGGGCGTGGCACAGCAACGTTCGACGGCCTCTCCATAGCCTGGGCGGCGGTCGAATATCTGCATGAAAAGAACCAGTGCCGGGCGATCTTTGCCACACACTTCCATGAAATGACTGCACTCTCGGAAAAGCTGCCACGACTGAGCAATGTAACGATGCGGGTCAAGGAATGGGACGGCGATGTCGTCTTCCTGCACGAGGTCGCAAAGGGGGCAGCAGATCGCTCCTACGGTGTGCAGGTAGCCCGCCTGGCAGGATTGCCGGAAGCCGTCGTCAATCGCGCCCGCGATGTACTGCATCAACTTGAAGCAGGCGAGACGTCCGGTAAGGCCGACAAGCTGATTGACGATTTGCCGCTCTTCTCCGTCGAAGTCAGGCGGCAACCACCCAAACTGGTGCAGGGCCGAGACAGTGCACTCTTAGCGGCCCTTTCCTCAGTCAACCCAGACGAAATGACGCCACGTGAGGCGCTCGATGCTCTTTACAGACTGAAGGGTCTTGCTGTCCATCCGACATCCTGAATCAATCGCGGTCAAATGTAATCATTCCGTTCGAAGCAAATTCGCGCTATAGCGTGCGGCCATCATTCATAAAGACGTGTTCATGAGCGCCTCAGACCTGAAACTGGAACAGATCGTCAACCCGGCCAAACTTCATCGTCAGTTTGAGGAACTGGTCCAATCGGCGAGAAAAAGCGGCGCAGCTTCTGTCAATCGCAATGACGTATTGCAGCTGTTGAAAGAAGCGCTGACTGCCGGCCGCAAGAGTGCCGAAGAGATGTTGATGAAGGACGCGGGTGGCACAACTTGTGCGATGCGCCTTTCCTATCTCATGGACCAGATCATCTCGGCGCTCTACGAATTCGCAATCACCCACGTCTATCCGGCGATAAACCCGTCAACAGCAGAGCGCATGACTATCGTGGCTGTTGGCGGCTACGGCCGTGGCGGACTCGCTCCGGGATCGGACATCGACCTGTTGTTCCTGTTGCCCTACAAACAGACACCCTGGGGTGAGCAGGTCGTCGAGTATATCCTGTACATGTTGTGGGATCTCGGGCTCAAAGTCGGACACGCCACACGCAATCTCGACGAGTCGATCCGTCTGTCGCTGTCCGATATGACGATCCGAACCAGCATTCTTGAAGCACGCTATCTCTGCGGTAATGAAGAGCTTTTCACCAAGCTGGTACAGCGCTTCGATGTGGAGGTGGTCAAGGGTACCGGCCCCGCATTCATCGAAGCCAAGCTCGCCGAACGTGACGCACGAAACCGCAAGGCAGGAGCTACACGCTACCTGGTTGAACCGAATGTCAAGGAAGGTAAGGGTGGTCAGCGCGACCTGCACACACTGTTCTGGATCGCCAAATACTACTACCGGGTGAAGACCAGCGACGAATTGGTGACGCTCGGCGTTCTATCACGCGCCGAACACAACATCTTCCGCAAGGCCGAAGATCTTCTGTGGGCGGTTCGCTGCCACATGCATTTCATCGCAGGCAAGGCTGAAGAGCGGCTTTCCTTCGATATCCAGAGCGAGATTGCCCGGCGGCTTGGCTATACGGCGCACCCCGGCCAGCGTGACGTCGAACGTTTCATGAAGCACTACTTCCTCGTGGCCAAGGAAGTCGGTGATCTCACGCGCATTATCTGCGCTGCTCTCGAAGAAGCACAGGCAAAGCACGTCCCCGGCTTTAACCGCATTTTCCTGACGTTTTCGCGGCGCAAGCGCAAACTTGCCGGTACTGTCGACTTTGTCGTCGACAATCATCGCATCACAATTGCCAATGACGGCGTGTTCCGCAAGGATCCGGTCAACCTCATTCGCCTGTTTCATCTTGCGGATGAACACGGGCTGGAATTTCACCCGGATGCCATGCAGCTGGTGACGCGTTCTCTGTCGTTGATTAACGCCGATCTGCGGGAAAATCCCGAAGCAAATCGTCTTTTTCTGGAAATCCTCACCTCGGAACGCAACCCGGAACTCATCTTGCGGCGGATGAATGAATCCGGCGTTCTTGGTAAATTCATCCCGGACTTCGGCAAGATTGTCGCGATGATGCAATTCAACATGTATCATCACTACACTGTCGACGAGCATTTGTTGCGCTGCATAGCAGTACTTTCGGAAATCGAGCACGGCGACCTTGGACAGGAACACCCGCTCGCCAACCAGATTATGCCGGGCCTCAAGAAAGACCGGAAACTGCTCTACGTCGCCTTGCTGCTCCACGATATCGCGAAGGGGCGCCCGGAAGACCATTCCGTTGCCGGTGCTCGCATTGCACGGCGCATATGTCCGCGCCTTGGACTTTCGAAGGCGGATACGGAAACCGTGGCCTGGCTCGTCGACCAGCATTTGACGATGAGCCGAGTGGCGCAGTCGCGCGATCTCAATGATCGCAAGACGATCGAGGATTTTGCCGAGATCGTGCAAACCCTTGATCGAATGAAATTGCTGTTGGTTCTGACCATTTGCGACATCAAGGCGGTCGGACCAGGTGTCTGGAATGGCTGGAAAGGCCAATTGCTGCGCAACCTATTCTACGAAACCGAATTGTTGTTGACGGGCGGTTTCTCCGAAGTATCTCGCAAGGACCGGACAGATCATGCCAGGGCGCAACTTGATCACGCCCTGTCATCGTGGCCACAGGTTGATCGCCAATCCTATCTGGCGTTGCACTATCAAAACTACCTCTTGACGGTCAGCCTTGATGACCAGATACGCCACGCCAACTTCATACGCGAGTCGGACGCGGGCGGGAAAACGCTTGCAACCATGGTGAAGACCCATGATTTCGAGGGTGTCACCGAGATCACGGTGCTTTCGCCCGATCACCCGCGCCTGCTCTCGATCATCGCGGGTGCCTGTGCCGCAGCCGGCGCGAATATTGTCGATGCACAGATTTTTACAACGAGCGACGGACGTGCTCTTGATACGATCCTGATCAGCCGTGAATTCCCGACCGACGACGATGAGCGGCGGCGCGCCATGCGTGTTGGTCGCCTGATCGAGGACGTGCTTTCCGGAAAATCCTACTTGCCGGAAATGCTTGCCGCACGCACCAAACCAAAGCGCGCCGTCAAGGCGTTCCGCATCACACCGAGGGTCGAAATCAACAACACGCTCTCCAACAAATTCACCGTCATCGAGGTGGAAGGCTTGGACCGTCCCGGCCTTCTGTCTGAAATTACCGGCATCATTTCGGATCTTTCACTCGACATCACCTCAGCCCATGTGACCACATTCGGTGAGAAGGTCATCGACGTGTTCTATGTCACCGATCTCGTTGGCCATCAAATTACCAACACGGCGAGACAAAATAGGATCCGTAAAAAACTGCTCGCGCTCTTCGGTGAAGGTGACATAACGACGGCTCAGCCGCAACGGCAAAACCTTCTCATGACGGCAGAGTAGAATGAGTCTGGTCAAAAAATTTGCCACGGTTGCATCCGGCACGCTTATGAGCCGCGTTTTCGGTTTCACCCGCGAGATGTTGATGGCAGCAGCGCTGGGTACTGGTCCAATCGCTGACGCTTTCAACGCGGCTTTCCGCTTTCCGAACACGTTCCGCAGGCTCTTTGCCGAAGGGGCCTTCAACGCCGCCTTTGTTCCACTGTTCGCGAAGGAAATCGAAGCCAACGGACTGCATGGCGCACGGCGCTTTTCCGAGGAAGTATTCGGCGTCCTGTTCACGGTGCTCCTCGGCCTGACGATCCTTATGGAACTCACCATGCCGCTAATAGTGCGTTATGTGATAGCGCCGGGCTTCGTTGAGGATGCGCTGAAGTTCGACAACACCGTGTCGATGGCGATCATCATGTTTCCTTACCTTGCCTGCATGTCGCTTGCGGCAATGATGAGCGGTATGCTCAATTCTCTGCATCGCTATTTCGCGGCTGCAATTGCGCCGGTCTTCCTGAATGTGATCCTCATCGCCATCCTCGGCTACGCTTGGCTGAAAGGACACGATGGCACGAAGGTTGGATATGCGCTTTCCTGGGGTGTAATGGCCTCAGGCGTCGTCCAGCTTGCGATCGTCTGGTTCGCTGTTCGCAACGCCGGGATTTCAATCGGATTCCGCTTGCCCCACCTGACCCCGAACGTCAAACGGTTGCTGGTACTCGCTTTCCCCGCAGCCGTTACCGGTGGCATTACCCAGATCAACCTCCTTATCAACACGAATATTGCGTCAGCGAAGTCAGGGGCGATTTCGTCTCTCGCCTATGCCGACCGGATCTATCAACTTCCACTTGGTGTCGTTGGTATCGCCGTTGCAACAGTGCTTCTGCCGGAACTGGCCCGTGCCCTGCGCTCAGGCAATCTCAAGGAGGCAGGCAGCCTGCAGAACCGATCGGTGGAATTCACCCTTTTCCTGACACTTCCCGCTGCAGCCGCTCTCCTGGTCATGTCGGAGCCAATCGTTCGCATGCTTTACGAGCGTGGCAATTTCTCTACGGCTTCCACCCACACTGTCGGCAATATTCTGGCAATTTATGGCCTTGGACTTCCCGCTTTCGTACTTATCAAAGCCTTTTTGCCGGGTTTCTTTGCCCGCGAGGATACCCGGACGCCGATGATCTTTGCCATCATAGCTGTCATCGTGAATGTCACTCTGGCGCTAACGCTTTTCCCCGTAATGGCAGAGACCGGCATAGCAACAGCCGAGGTCGTCGCCGGATGGACCAATGCAATCCTGCTATTCACAACGCTCGTGTGGAGAGGGCATTGGGGCCGCGACATTCCCTTGCTGACACGCATTCCACGCTTGGTCCTCGCCGCCGGCCTGATGGGGCTTGCGCTTTATTATGCCATTGCCTGGATGGGTCCCGCACTTGCTCCGCATGCGCCGCTGCACACGCAGGCGATCGCGGTCATGTCACTGGTCGGACTATCGATGATCCTTTACTTCGCGCTGGCATTTGGGACCGGCGGTGCCAGTCTCGGCATGATACGGCGCAACGTCAGACGCGGAGCAAAAACCCCGGAAATCCCCCCCGAGGACACCGCATCTTGAGTCGTCATCTTGGCATGATCACACTGGTCGTCCGCGACTATGACGAGGCAATTGCCTGGTACACGAAAGTGCTTGGCTTCTCACTTGTCAGCGACACTCCTCTCTCGGATGCCAAGCGCTGGGTTGTCGTCGCTCCCGAAAAGGGCGACAGCCGGTTGCTCCTCGCCAAAGCCGACGGTGAGATACAGGAGGCAAGTATCGGCAACCAGACCGGCGGACGCGTCGCACTGTTTCTGCAGACTGACGATTTTGCGCAGGATTATGCGACCATGATGAAAGATGGCGTGCGGTTCCTCGAAGAACCGCGCCATGAGACCTACGGCAGCGTTGCCGTGTTTGAAGACCTTTACGGCAATAAATGGGATCTGTTGGAACTCAAATGAGCCCTTGCATTGATAGGGCTTGAATACAACGCCTCCCTCTGCCAAAACCGCGTCTTCATTGCTATCGGCGCCGCGGGCCCGATCTCCGAACGATCAAGGACGATTTATGAGCACGTTTGAACCGCTCGTCTTTTCCGGTGTCCAGCCAACCGGCAATCTGCATCTCGGCAACTATCTCGGTGCAATCCGCCGTTGGGTTGCACTGCAGGAAAGTAACAACTGTATCTATTGCGTCGTGGACCAGCATGCGATCACCCAGGCCATTTCCGTCTGGGGTGGGCCGGCCGAGCTGATGCGCAATACGCGAGAAGTGACTGCTGCGTTCCTCGCCTCGGGCATCGATGCAAAGAAGCATATCGTCTTCAACCAGAGCCGCGTTCACCAGCATGCCGAACTTGCCTGGATCTTCAATTGTGTCGCTCGCATGGGCTGGTTGAACCGGATGACTCAGTTCAAGGACAAGGCGGGCAAGGATCGCGAAAATGCCTCGGTCGGTCTCTTTACGTACCCCAATCTGATGGCAGCCGACATTCTCGCCTATCGCGCAACCCACGTACCGGTTGGCGAAGATCAGAAGCAGCATCTGGAGCTGACGCGCGATATTGCCCAGAAGTTCAACACGGACTTTTCGGATCGAATTGCTGAACTTGGGCTCGGTGTCGAGACGCAATCGGGTGACGAAACAATTGCAAGTTTCTTTCCGCTGACCGAGCCGGTAATTGGTGGTCCTGCCGCACGCGTTATGAGTCTGCGTGATGGTACCAAAAAAATGTCAAAGTCCGATCCATCCGATCTATCCCGCATCAACCTCATCGATGATGCGGACACGATTTCGAAGAAGATTCGCAAGGCCAAGACAGATTCGGAACCGCTGCCGTCGGATGTTGACGGACTGAAGGATCGTCCGGAAGCAGACAACCTTGTCGGCATTTACGCTGCATTGATCGACAGCGACAAGGAAAGCGTCATCCGCGATTTTGGCGGACAGCAGTTTTCTGTCTTCAAGCCGGCGCTAGCCGACCTTGCTGTGGAGAAACTGGCGCCGATCGCTGCGGAGATGCGCCGGATTTCGGCAGACCCCGGCCATGTCGATGCGATCCTGAAAGATGGTGGCGAACGCGCGAGCGTTCTTGCCGAGAAGACGATGCGCAATGTCCGTGATATTATGGGCTTTCTGCAGGATTAGGCCCGGGCCTTGCGGACGCTCAACGGTTAGGGCAGGTTGACCACATGGTATCGAAACGTCTCAGCCGCGAAGCCGGCCACCGTCGCAAATTTCTGGCCGTCATCGACGAGACGCCTGAATGCGAACGTGCAGTCGCTTATGCCTCCCGCCGTGCCAAGACCACCGGCGGCGTGCTGTTGCTGTTGTTCGTCATCGACTCGGCCGATTTCCAAGCGTTTCTGGGCGTCGAGCAGATCATGCGTGCGGAAGCCGAGGAGCGTGCCCATTCGACGCTCAGCAAGTTTGCGGCAAGTGTGCGTGAATCGATTGGAATCGAATCGGAACTCGTTGTGCGTGAGGGAATTACGTCCGAAGAGATTCAGAAACTGATCGAAGAGGATCAGGATATTGCCATCCTCGTCCTGGCCGCGGGCTCCGGCAAAGAAGGCCCCGGCCCCCTCGTCCAGTCGCTTGCCGGGCGCGAATCCTTCTCCATTCCGGTGACGGTCGTTCCGTATAATCTCTCCGATGAGGACATCGACGCGATTACGTGATCGCGTGAGCAAAATCGTGATACAATCCTGACTTGAAGAGTTGGGTTTAAAGGCCTATATCGCCCTTTGAATGGTTCTAAACTAGACACGCGAGATCCGCCATGTTCATCCAGACTGAAGCAACGCCGAATCCGGCGACCTTGAAATTCCTGCCTGGGAAGGTGGTGCTTGAGGAAGGAACGGCTGATTTCCGCGACGCGGCGAGTGCGGGAGAGGCTTCTCAGCTTGCTGGCAAGATCTTTGCCATCCCCGGTGTTACCGGCGTGTTCTTCGGTTACGATTTCGTTACGGTGACCAAGTCCGAAGGCCCGGAGTGGCAGCACCTGAAGCCCGCCATCCTCGGCGCAATCATGGAGCACTTCATGTCGGGCGCGCCCGTCATGGCCAATGCGACCCAGGTTGCCGATACGGCACAGCGCGAGACCGATGGCGAGTTCTTTGACAGTGCCGACACGGAAATTGTCGATACAATCAAGGAACTGCTTGAAACCCGTGTCCGCCCCGCTGTGGCCCAGGATGGCGGCGATATCACGTTCCGCGGTTATGAGAACGGCACTGTTTTCCTGCACATGAAGGGTGCGTGCTCTGGCTGCCCCTCATCGACGGCCACCCTCAAACACGGCATCCAGAACCTTCTTAAGCATTTCGTTCCCGAGGTCCAGCACGTCGAATCAATCTGAGCAATCCAGCTCCCAATAAAAAGGCCGCTTAAAGCGGCCTTTTTATTGCGTTTAGTTGACGGCACCGGGACCCGGTATCGCGCCTGGCGGACATTTACCTAGAATGATCATGCCAAGCACTTCATCCTCGGTTACATCCCCTACCTTGGCGGTGCCGACGACCTGACCGTTCTTCATCACGGCCACTCGATCTGCGAGATGGAAGACGTCGTGAATGTCGTGGCTGATCAGGAAGATACCGATACCTTCGCTTTTCAATTGCTTGATGAGTTCACCAACCTGGGCAGTCTCCTGCGGTCCGAGCGCGGCTGTGGGCTCGTCCATGATCAGGATGCGGGCGTTGAAGAGGATCGCGCGTGCAATGGCGACCGACTGGCGCTGACCGCCGGAAAGTGCCTTAACCGGGTCCTTGAACCGCTGGAAGCGCGGATTTAGCCGCCCCATGACTTCGCGCGCGCTGTGCTCCATCGCCACGTCGTCTAGTGTGCCCCAGGGTGTCATCAGCTCGCGGCCGAGATAGAGATTGGCGGCCGTATCCACATTATCTGCGAGCGCCAATGTCTGATAGATCGTCTCAATACCGTGGGATTTGGCGTCGCGGGGGTTGCTGATCGCGGCCTCTTCGCCATTGACCTTGATCGTCCCGCTGTCGCGCTTGTAGGCGCCCGAGAGGATTTTGATCAGCGTCGACTTGCCGGCGCCATTATGGCCGAGCAAAGCCACGACCTCACCAGGGTACAAATTGACGGAAGCTCCATCGACCGCCCGGATACCACCGAAAGCGATCGAGATGTTTTCCATATCAACGAGAGGTGCTTGTGTACTGGTCATTTCTTGTTCTCCCCTCAAGCGGTGCGGCGGCGATAGATCGTGTCGAGCCATACGGCAACGACGAGAACGAGACCGACGACAATGTTCTGCAACGGCGTATCAAGACCAAGAAGCACCATGCCCGAACTCAGCGACTGCATCAGCAGTGCACCAATCATCGCCCCGGCGATCGTGCCGACGCCGCCCGCCAGGGACGTGCCGCCGATAACCGCAGCGGCGATGGTCAAGAGTTCGTCCAGTGTGCCTTGCGCATTGGTCGCAGCATTCAGGCGTGCGGTGGAGATCGCACCGGCAATGGCACAAAGAATGCCCATGATGATGAAGATTTTCATCGTAACCCAGCGGGTATTGATACCGGCAAGATCGGCCGCCTCCGGATTGCCACCCATGGCAAAGACATAGCGGCCGAAGCGCGTGCGTGTTGTGACAAACGTCATGATAATGCCCGTCGCGACGGCAATCAGCACTGGCAGGGCGATGCCATGCGAGATGAACAGGCCGCCGTCGGGAATCGTGATGCCGCTGGCTTCTGCGTATTTGCGCACGATACCGATCGGCCAGTAATAGGCGTTGGCGAGGGCAACTGCCCCGAGGACGAGACCGCAGCCCACAGCCGACATGAACACCTCTGCCCAAACTGGTCTGCGCGGAAAATTGAAACGCTTGCGCTGGCGGCGGCTGTTGACGACCATCGCGACGATGGCAAGGCAAGCAATAATACCGACAACCCAGCTCCACGTGGCGCCGATTGCGCCTTCAGGTCCACCGCCCATGAGGCGGAAGGTCGAGTCCATCGGCGCAACCGTGCGGCCGGACGTGACCCACCAGGCCGCGCCTCGCCAAACGAGGAGCCCGCCAAGGGTAACGATGAAGGCCGGAACGCCGAGGAATGCGATGATGAAGCCCTGGAAACCACCAATCAGCGCGCCTGTCAGGATGCCGATGCCGAGGGCAATGATCCAGGTGGCTGGATGCTCGAAGCCTATCAGCTTCGGCAGGAATTCTGCCTGGGTGACGCCCATGATCATCCCGACAAAGCCGAGCACGGAACCGACCGAGAGGTCGATATTGCGGGTAACGATGATCAGGACCATGCCGGTTGCCATCACGGCAATGGACGATGTCTGGACCGACAGATTCCACAGGTTGCGCGGCGTCAAGAACTGCCCCCCCGAGAGGAACTGGAAGGCAAGCCAGATGATGACCAGCGCTCCGATCATGCCGAGAAGGCGTGTGTCGAGCTCAGTTGCCTTGAAGAACCGGGCAACTATGCCAAGTTCTGAGGCGCGTGCCCGGTCGAGACTTATGGCTGGATCACTCATTTTATTCTCCCAGTTCCATGTTTTTTAAAACGCCGCTGATCCAGTGGACCAGCGGCGTTCAATATTAGCAGATTTGAGCGGTTTACTTGCAGGCCGGGACAGCGCCAGCCTTGACACCCTGGCAGACGACGTCCTTCGTCACCCAGCCAGCATCGATGACGACATCGAGGTTGTCCTTGGTCACCGGAACCGGTGTCAGGAAGACAGCGTTGACTTCAACCTTGTTGGCACCACCGGCGAACTTCTGGACGTTTGGAATTTCTTCCATTTTCTTGCCGTCGGCGAGAGCCGAAGCGATGCCGGCCGCCTGCGCACCCAGCTCACGCGAGTCCTTCCAGATCGTCACGGTCTGCGTGCCGAGCGCAACGCGGTTCAACGCAGCGAAGTCGGCGTCCTGGCCCGAGACCGGAACGTTTCCAGCAAGGCCCTGTGCTTGCAGAGCAGCGATTGCACCGCCTGCGGTGCCGTCGTTGGCGGCAACAACAGCGTCAACCTTGTTGTCGTTGGCAGTGAGGAACTGCTCCATGTTCTTCTGGGCATTGGCAGGCAGCCAGCCGTCCGTATAGGCCTCGCCGACGTTCTTGATCTTGCCGGAGTCGATTGCTTCCTTCAGGACTTCCTGGGCACCCGAGAACAGGAAGTCTGCGTTCGGATCAGCGGAGCTGCCCTTGATGAACACGTAGTTGCCCTCGGGCTTCACAGCGAAGACGCCGCGCGCCTGCATGCGGCCAACTTCCTTGTTATCGAAGGTGATGTAGAACGCGTCCTTGTTTTCGATCAGCCGGTCATAGCCGACGACTGGAATGCCTTCGGCAACGGCCTTCTCGACAGCTGGTCCGATGGCGCCCGAATCCTGCGCGAGGATGATCAGGGCGTTCGCACCTTGGGAGATGAGGCTTTCAACGTCGGTCAGCTGCTTGGAAGCGGAAGACTGAGCGTCAGCCGAAATGTACTTGTCGCCATTGGCCTCGAGCGCCTTTTTGATAGCTGCTTCGTCGGTCTTCCAGCGTTCTTCCTGGAAGTTGGACCAAGACACACCAACAACCTTGTCCTTCGCCAGAGCAGGTCCGGCTATGGAGACAGCAAGAACAGCGGCACCCGCCAAAGCGGTTGCATATTTTTTCATGATAATCCTCCCAGTGCATGCAGCACGTTGACTGATCGATGCTTGACCTTTCACCTCCGGCCAGCACCAAAACCTCTTTATTTCGAGGCTCGAAAAAAATAGTGACTTAAAACCATTTCCATGTCAACTTGGTTTTGCGTAGGATAACCTATTGCAGCGCAACAATAATTTTGCGACGCACAAAAAAAGATTTCGGGAGGAAATCATTTTGTTGATCGATGAGATCGCGAGACCGGACGATGTCAGGCGCCAAAATCGAAGGCTCGTCCTGACGGGCCTGCGCCGGCACGGGTCGCTGTCGCGCACCGATATCGTTGCCGAGACCGGTCTCAGCCCATCCACGGTATCGGCCATTACAACAGCGCTCATTGCCGAAGGAATCATAGGCGAAAGCCGCGACAGCGATGTCGCTTCGAACCGCCGCGGACGGCCGCAGGTCGCTCTCGCATTGAACCCGGAAATAGGCACGATCGCTGCTGTCGAACTCGCCCTCAACCTCGTTCACGCCGTCTTGTTCGACTACAAGGGACAGGTGATATCCGAGGAGCTCCAACGCGTCCCGACACTGGCGGCAGCGGCGGACGATCTCAACCAGTCGATATGCCGGATGCTCGATAATCAGCTCGGAAGTCTTCCCCCCAAAGCAGGAAGGCTGATGCATATATCGATGGGTGTGCAAGGCGTCACGGACTCTGCCGGCGGCACCATGCTTTGGTCCCCAATTACACCTGACAGCAACATTGCTTTCGGAGAAACGCTTTCAAAGCGATATGGCGTAACCGTTGCCGTCGCAAACGACTGCAACATGATCTCTGAAGCGCTGCGCTGGAGCGACCCCTCCCATTATGCTGAGGATTTTGCAGCAATTCTGCTTTCGCACGGCATCGGCATGGGCCTGTATCTCAAGGGCAAACCATTCGTCGGAGCTCAATCCTCCGCTGCCGAATTCGGCCACATGCTGCACGTACCAAACGGTGCGCTATGCCGTTGCGGCCGTCATGGCTGCATCGAAGCCTATGCCAGCGACTATGCGATCTTGCGAAAAACGTCCGGCCAAGAAGACAATTCCCAGCCTGCCCAGGATGTGGATCCCGCAGCCTTTGGCGAAGTCGCCGATCTCGCGCGCGCAAACGACGGCAGCGAGCGCGCAGCGTTTCGGAAGGCTGGGCAAGCGATCGGATCTGGGTTGCGCAGTCTGTTCTCCCTCATTGACCCGGTTCCCGTGGCGTTGGTTGGTCCAGGAGCGGGAGTCTTCGATCTCATGGAGGATGAATTGCGCGGTATCGTTTCGGGCACTTCGGGCTGGGGTGCGACACAGGATCTCAATATCCGCTGCTACCCGGACGAACATCCGCTGATCCTTCAAGGTTGCATGATGACGTCGTTGCTTCACCTTGACACCCAGATCTTCGCACCTGGTGACGTCAAGGAAGCGCCGCTCAAGCGTGCGATCTAGCTAAATTTCAGGAGAAGAATCTATGTATCTAGGTCTCGATTTGGGCACGTCCGGTGTCAAGGCATTGCTGATCGACGAGAAACAGTCCGTCATAGCCTCGGGTACCGGGATACTCGATATCTCGCGGCCACAATCTGGATGGTCGGAGCAAGATCCATCCCACTGGATCAAGGCCACCGAGGGTGCGGTTGCAGCGGTCAGAGCCACGCATGGCAAGGAACTTGCTGCTGTAAAGGGTATCGGTCTGTCAGGCCAGATGCACGGAGCAACGCTGCTCGATGCCGGTGATCAGGTGCTGCGGCCTTGCATTCTATGGAATGATACGCGCAGCCATAAGGAAGCCGCCGAATTCGACAGCAACCCAATCTTCCGCGCGCTGAGCGGCAACATCGTGTTCCCCGGGTTCACCGCACCCAAAATCGCCTGGGTCAAGAACAACGAGCCTGATGTCTTCGCTAAGCTCAGCCGAGTGCTCCTGCCAAAGGACTACTTGCGGCTATGGCTCACGGGCGAGCATGTATCGGAAATGTCCGATGCAGCGGGTACTTCGTGGCTCGATGTCGGCAAACGCGCCTGGTCTCCAGAACTGCTTGCCGCAACCGGTCTCGATGCAAGCTTTATGCCCTCGCTTGTCGAAGGAACCGAGGTTTCCGGTAAATTGAAAGCTGACCTTGCAGCGCGCTGGGGTATGGGCACCAGCGTGGTGGTGGCAGGCGGTGCCGGTGACAACGCTGCTTCAGCCTGCGGCATGGGGACAGTCGCTGAAGGCCATGCCTTTGTGTCGCTCGGCACCTCCGGCGTGCTTTTTGCGGCCAACAGTGCCTATCTGCCCAATCCCCAAAGCGCCGTTCATACCTTCTGCCATGCCCTTCCAAACACCTGGCACCAGATGGGGGTTATCCTGTCGGCGACCGACGCGCTGAACTGGTATGCAGGGATCGCATCCCGCCAGCCGGCAGAACTGACGGGTGAGCTTGGTGACCAGTTGCGCGCACCTTCCGGCGTCACATTCCTCCCCTATCTTTCCGGTGAGCGCACACCGCTCAACGATTCCGCCATCCGCGGCTCGTTCCATGGCCTCGAACACGCCAGCGACCGGGCTGTCCTGACGCAGGCTGTCCTTGAAGGCGTTGCCTTTGCGTTTCGCGACTGCCTGCACGCGCTTGCCGCCGCGGGGACAAAGCTTGAGCGCGTGACAGCAGTTGGCGGTGGTTCGCGTTCGACCTACTGGCTCAAGGCTATCGCGACGGCGCTGAACATCCCGGTCGACGTTCCGGCCGATGGTGATTTCGGTGCTGCATTTGGCGCCGCCCGGCTCGGTCTTATCGCTGCAGAAAATGGCGACCCTCGCGCAATCTGTGCCGCACCTTCCACAGATTACACGATCGAACCCGAAACGGCTCTCACCGACGCCTTCGACGCCGCGTACAATCGCTATCACAACCTCTATCCAGCATTAAAAGGAGTTCAGTCATGAGCAGCGGATTCTTTGGTGATATAAAACCCATCACGTACGAAGGCCCGGAAAGCATCAATCCGCTCGCCTATCGCTTCTACAATCCCGACGAGATTGTTCTCGGCAAGCGGCAAGAGGACCATCTGCGTTTTGCCATCGCCTATTGGCATTCTTTCGTATGGCCGGGCGGGGATCCCTTCGGTGGCCAGACTTTCGAACGTCCTTGGTTCAACGACACGATGGATGGGGCAAGGCTGAAGGCGGACGTTGCGTTCGAGATGTTTTCCATTCTTGGCGCACCGTATTTCTGTTTCCATGATGCCGATGTGCGTCCGGAAGGCGATACGATCGCGGAAAGTAACAAGCGTCTCTACGAAATCGCCGATTATTTCGAAGGCAAGATGGCAATGACCGGCACTAAACTGCTTTGGGGCACAGCTAATCTTTTCTCCAACCGCCGCTACATGTCCGGTGCAGCAACAAATCCGGACCCCGATGTATTCGCCTACGCTGCCGCAACCGTCAAAACCTGTATCGATGTCACGCAGAAGCTAAAGGGCGAGAACTACGTCCTTTGGGGCGGCCGCGAAGGCTACGAAACGCTGCTCAACACCGACATGAAACGCGAACTCGACCAGATGGGCCGCTTCCTCAGTCTCGTCGTCGATTACAAACACAAGATCGGCTTCAAGGGCGCAATCCTCATCGAACCAAAGCCGCAAGAACCAACCAAGCACCAGTATGATTACGACACTGCGACGGTTTACGGCTTCCTCAAGCGGTTCGGGCTCGAAAACGAAGTGAAGGTCAATCTCGAACAGGGACATGCAATCCTTGCCGGCCATTCCTTCGAGCATGAGCTGGCAACGGCTGCCGCCTTGGGCATTTTAGGTTCAATCGACATGAACCGTAACGATTATCAGTCCGGTTGGGACACGGACCAGTTCCCGAACAATGTTCCGGAAGTAGCCCTGGCCTATTACGAGATCCTCAAGGCTGGTGGTTTCACGACGGGCGGCACGAACTTCGACGCCAAGCTGCGCCGGCAGTCGCTTGATCCCCAGGATTTGCTGATCGCGCATATCGGCGGCATGGACACGTGCGCCCGGGGTCTCAAGGCGGCAGCGAAGATGATCGAAGACAAGGTTCTGACCAGCTTTGTTGACGAGCGTTACGCAGGCTGGTCCAAGCCGGATGGGCAAGCCATGCTTTCGGGTAAACTCTCGCTCGAAGACATTGCCAAGAAAGTTGAAGGAAACAACATTCAGCCGCAACCGCGTTCGGGCAAGCAGGAATACCTCGAGAACGTCGTTAACCGCTACGTTTGAACATCAAAAGCCTGCCCGCTCCACGGGGAGGGCAGGCTATTAAACGTGCTGCCCGCCGTTGATGTGGATCTCCGATCCGGTCACATAAGAAGACGACTCGGTGCACAGGAAGTAAATCGTCTCAGCCACCTCGGCCGTCTTGCCAAGACGTCGCAACGGCAAATGCTCGACCAGCTTGTCGGTCCCTGGAGAGAGTATCGCCGTATCGATTTCACCCGGTGCAATCGCATTGACGCGAATGCCGTGCGGCCCAAAATCCGATGCCATTTCCCGGGTCAGCGAAGCCAGTGCAGCTTTGGAGGTCGCATAGGCCGTTCCTGCGAAAGGATGGACGCGGCTGCCCGCAATCGAGGTCACATTGACCACCGACCCCTGTGCCGCCTCAAGCTCCTTGAACAGACCGCGAGCGAGCATGATCGGCGCAAAGAAGTTCACCTGAAACACCGTCATCCATGTCTGCATTGGTGTCTCGATCGAATCAAGCCGGTCGCCCGTGCTGTTCTTCGGCGAAATGCCGGCATTGTTCACGAGTGCATTGAGTTTGCCGCCTTCGGCCGCAAGCCGTTGCTGTATCTCAGAAACTGCATGGTCGACGTCGGCGGGATCGGCCAGATCCACCTTGATGTGGTCCTCGGGACCGGCCGGCCAAGGACAATTGTCGTCAAAGCTCTGGCGGGAACAGGTGATGACGCGCCAGCCTGCGCGCGAGAAACGTTTGACAGTGGCGTGGCCGATACCGCGGCTGGCACCGGTTAGCACAAGCACCTTGCGTGGTTCATCATTGGTCATGTGAATACTCCGTTGGCACAGCATTATCGCATCGCAGCGTGAAATTCGAGGCATATCATGTCGCAACGATTGATCTGCTCCGCTCAGATAAATATTGTGACCGCAAATCAGGGGGGAAGCATGAACGGATATGTTCTGGCCATCGATCAAGGCACCACATCGAGCCGCGCCATTATTTTTGACAAGAATCGCAAGGTCGTTGGCAAAAGCCAGCAGGAATTCACACAGATCTATCCGCAGTCCGGTTGGGTCGAGCATGATCCGGAAGAAATCTGGCAATCCGTCCTCAGCACATGTCAAGTCGCGATCGAGAACGCCAAGATACATGCGGGCGATGTTGCCGCCATCGGCATCACCAATCAACGCGAGACCGTCATCGTCTGGGACAAGGCGACGGGAAAACCTGTCCATAATGCCATTGTCTGGCAGGACAGACGCACGGCGCCGATCTGCCAGAGACTGAAGAAACAAGGGCTCGAAAAGACGTTCACCAAGAAAACGGGCCTCCTTCTTGACCCCTATTTCTCCGGTACCAAGCTTGCGTGGATCCTGGACAAGGTCCCGGGCGCGCGAAAACGCGCCGCCAACGGCGAGTTATTGTTCGGGACAGTCGATTGTTTTCTCATCTGGCGGCTGACCGGCGGCAAGGTGCACGCGACTGACGCCACAAATGCCTCGCGGACGCTGCTCTTCAACATCGCCACGAATGAGTGGGATGATGAGCTGCTGGATATACTCCGCATCCCTCGTGCCATGCTGCCGGAAGTCAAGGATTGCGCCGCCAATTACGGTGCCGCCGAGGCCGAACTGTTCGGCGCAACGATTCCCATTCTTGGCGTCGCCGGCGACCAGCACGCCGCCACTATTGGCCAGGCCTGTTTCGAGCCGGGCATGTTCAAATCGACGTATGGCACCGGTTGCTTTGCGCTCCTCAACACCGGCAGCGACATGGTCCTGTCGAAGAACCGGTTGCTGACGACGATTGCATACCGGCTCAATGGCAAGACGACCTACGCGCTGGAAGGCTCCATTTTCATCGCTGGCGCGGCCGTACAATGGTTGCGCGATGGACTGAAGATCATCGGATCGGCGCCGGAGACCGGTAAGCTCGCCGATCAGGCGGATCCCAGTCAGAACGTCTATCTGGTTCCGGCCTTTGTCGGTCTTGGCGCTCCCCATTGGGATGCGGAAGCGCGCGGCGCGATCTACGGTCTTACCCGCAACACCGGCCCGGCGGAGTTCGCGCGTGCGGCGCTTGAGTCGGTTGCCTACCAGACGCGCGACCTGCTTGACGCCATGCGCAAGGATTGGAAGTCATCCGGCACGAAAACGGTGCTGCGTGTCGATGGCGGCATGGTCGCGTCTGACTGGACCATGCAGCGCCTCGCCGACATCCTCGATGCGCCGGTAGACCGTCCAGAGATCCTCGAGACGACGGCTCTCGGCGCTGCCTGGCTTGCCGGCTCAAAAGCCGGTATCTGGCCAAACAGGCGCGAGTTTTCCAAGACATGGGAACGTGACGTGCAATTCACCCCGAAAATGGACGAGAAAACCCGTAAGACGAAGCTTGCGGGTTGGAAAACCGCGGTAAAGCGGACGCTGACGAGCTAAGCCGTCAGTTTCCCATGATCAAATCGAATAGCGTGGTGGTCTTACGGCCCTTCTGACCATTGCTGCCAACATTCGCCGGCGGAACCGGACGGGTTGATCCAGTCTGGTTCCCGACGTCAACCGGCGGCATGGGCCCTGCCGGGTTGAGTTGCGCTGATGGCACTCCCTCGGATGCAGGCGCCGCGGGGTCTACTCCGGACGACGGCAAAATATCGTTGCCATCGTTGACCTGCTGATCCAGCTGATATTCACCTGGCAGTGACGCCACCGGCACACCCTTGTGGGCGGCAACCATGAAGTCTTTCCAGGCGATAGCAGGCAGCGAACCGCCTGTAATTTTCTTTGTCGGTCTGCCGTCGTCATTGCCGAACCACACGCCCGTTGCCAGGTTCGATGTGTACCCGATGAACCAGGCGTCGCGGAAATTCTGGCTTGTCCCGGTCTTTCCGGCCGCTGGCCAACCGAACTTCGCCTTGGTGGCCGTCCCGCTTTCGACTGTCTGCCGCAGCATCGCATTTATCATCCCGACATTGCGCAGGTCAATGACGCGGTTCGGCGCCGGGCTTTTGTACTCGTAAAGCACCTTGCCTTCATTGGTAGTCACACGGCGAATAATGTGCAGCGGCGCCTTGTAGCCGCCATTGGCAAAAGGCACGAAGGAATCGGTCAGCTCAAGCAGCGTGACTTCGGACGTTCCGAGCGCCAGTGAGGCATTCGAGGTGAGGTTGGATTCGATCCCCAGGCGGTGTGCGGTCGAGACAACAGTCTTGGGCCCTACTTCCATCACCAGCTGCGCCGAAACCGAATTCAACGAGCGTGCAAGCGCCTCGGCAAGCGTGACTTTGCCGAAATATTTGCCGTTGTAGTTTCCAGGTGTCCAATTGCCGATGCGAATCGGCGCATCGTTGCGTACGGATTCCGGTGTAAAGCCTTGCTCCAGGGCTGACAGGTATACAAACGGCTTGAATGCTGACCCAGGCTGGCGCTTGGCTTCGCTGGCGCGGTCGAACTGACTGTTGGCGTAGTCATAACCGCCAATGAGTGCTCGCACGGCCCCAGTGCCATCGATCGACACCATCGCACCTTGCGAAACATTCAGTTTCTCGCCGTTCTTGCTGATCAAATCGCGAATTGATGCTTCGCCGAGCTTTTGCAATCCGAGATCGACGGTGGTGTCGACAATGACGTCGCTGCGCACGTCGCCGATCAAACCCGGCAACTCCTCCATCACCCGGTCGGCAACATATTGTTCCGAGCCGCTCCAATAGGATGCAGCGCGGGTTGCCGGCTGCTTCATGGCAAAGGTCAGTTCCTTGTCTCCGATCATGCCCTGTTCGCGCATGGCGGCGAGGACAAGCTGCGCGCGCTCACTGGCTGCTTTTGGATCGCGTGCCGGCGACAGTCTTGATGGCGCCTTCAACAGCCCGGCAATCAGTGCCGCCTCTGGCAAGGTCACTTCCTTTGCCGATTTGTCGAAATAACGTCGTGAGGCCGCGGCAACACCATAGGAACCAGAACCCAGGTACACGCGGTTCAGATACATCTCCAGGATTTGGTCTTTGGTGTATTTTTGCTCCAGCCAGAGCGCCAGCAACACTTCCTGAACCTTGCGTTCGATGGTGCGATCCGGCGTCAGAAAAAGGTTTTTCGCCAATTGTTGGGTAATGGTCGACCCACCCTGGACCAATCGCCCGGACATGACATTGGCTGCCATGGCGCGGGCAAAGCCGATCGGATCGACGCCGAAATGCGAGTAGAAACGCCGGTCTTCAATGGCGACCACAGCCTCTGGCAGGTATGGTGACATGTCGTGCAGGCTGATTGCTTCACCGCCTGAAGCACCACGATTGGCGATCAGGTCGCCCTCGACCGAAACGATCTTGACATTGGGCGGGCGGTCCGGAATTGACCAGGTTGTTGTCTGGGGCATCTTGGCTGCGAAATAGATGACCGTCCCCGCCAAGGCGATGCCGCCCCAGATGCAGAGCACGAACGACCAATAGACCGCGCGCCGCAACAGGCCAAAGAAACCACCGCTTCCGCTGCCACGGCGGGATTTGCCGCGTTTGGATTTGGTGGATTTTCGTACGGTCTTGCGTTTCGCCACAGGCCTGTCCTCCGGATCTGCGCGCAAATCGTCGCCCGAACGGCGGTCCGAACTGAACCCCGGCTCGATACGTTGTCTGCCCCTATCGCGTGATGCCATTAATAGAAGTCCCGCCCCACATGAGCCGCAAGAATGATCCGCGACCCGTTGCAGGGTAAATGCGGCGATTTAAGGTGCGGTTAAAGTCGAGTTTATCGGATTTAATACGCGCCGTTGAACGATTGAGAAAAAAGGTAACCAACGCTACCTTGCCGGTATCAATGACGGAGTGAATCAATGCGTTTTGTCGTCCTTGCCGGTTTGTCGGTGTTGTTGAGCGGCTGCGCCGGCGGTGCCATAGAGCGCCTCAATCCTGCACCGGCATCGGAAGCACAGTATCGTCTCGGTGGTTGCCAGCTGCGCGGCCATGGCGTTTGCAAGGATCTGGAGGAATTCTCCGGCCAGAGTGCCCAGCCCCGTACTCCAGCCAACTAAAATCAGGCCGGTTCCAAGCCGCCCGAGACAAAAAATGATCGCGCGCGTAAAATAATATCTTGCACCCCTTGAAAAGCATCTGGGGCAGCTCTATTTTCATTCATGCGTAACGAGTGGTTCTCCTCCCATTTTTCGCTCGTTGCGTGTTCCCCTCTGGACGCTTTAGCGTTCACAATTCGCCGGGCTTTTGCCCGGCTTTTTTGTTTGACCATCCATCACCTGAATTTTACTTCCTCTTCGCGATTTTCGCGTATCAAAGCAGAACGGGTTGGGGAACAGAGAATGGTAAGCACCGGTGAAAAGACACGGGTCGATTGGGTCGATATTGCCAAAGGCATCTGCATAATCTTTGTCGTGATGATGCATTCGGTTCTCGGTGTCGAAAACGAGGCAGGGGCCCGAGGCTGGATGCACCCGGTTGTTGCATTTGCCCAGCCTTTCCGAATGCCGGATTTCTTCCTGATTTCGGGCCTTTTCCTCGGACTGGTGATCGACCGCCCGTGGCTACGTTATACGGACCGCAAGATCATCCACTTTGCTTATTTCTACGTGCTGTGGCTGACCATACAGTTCCTGTTCAAGGCACCGGGAATCATTGCAGAAAGTGGTATAGGGGGTGCCATCACCGCCTATCTTCTGGCCTTTGTCCAACCGTTCGGAACCCTTTGGTTCATCTATCTATTACCGGTTTTCTTCGTCTTCACGCGCCTCCTCAAGGGCGTCAATGTCTGGTTTGTTCTGGGCGTTGCCGCAGCTCTGGAAACCTTGCCCATCCACACCGGCTGGTTGGTGATTGACGAATTCTGCAGCCGGTTCGTCTATTTCTTTGCCGGCTACGCCTTCGCTCCTGCAATTTTCCGCCTAGCCGATTGGCTGCGGCAGCGACCGCTTGTAGCCCTTACTATTCTCGGTTTCTGGGCGCTCACCAATGGGTGGCTGGTGTTCCATCCTGCATCCGAGCCGTTTTCGGCCTGGATCCCGGAGGAAAGCTACACGTCAGGCGGCCTCGGCGGCTGGAGCAGCGTCCCGGTAATCTCCTTGACCGCCGGTTTCGCCGGAGCCTTGGCCATCGTCTCGGTCTCCGCACTGATTGCAGGCTCCCTCTCCTCGTGGGAAAGGGTCGTCACACCACTGCGTTGGCTTGGAGCTCATTCGATCGTCGTTTATCTCGCATTCTTCCTGCCAATGGCGATCGCCCGTACCATTCTGCTGAAAACTGGCATCATCACCGACATCGGCACGATATCGCTTCTTACGGTAGCGAGCGGCGTGCTTAGTCCCGTGATCCTTTACGGACTGATCCAATGGAGCGGGTACGGGCAATTTTTGTTCAAACGACCGCAATGGGCGCATATTGATCGCGCCCCGGCACGCAGGGAAGCGTTGGCTTCGGCCGAATAGCCGTCTCAACTATGCGCAAAAATGTCCTGCTCTTCCCAGCCCATCAAATCGAGCTTGGAGCGCGTGGGCAGAAATTCGAAACAGGCCGAGGCCTCGTCGGACCGTCCGTCGCGTACCAGCCGCTGCTGCAAGATGGTGCGTAGACGATGCAGGTACAGCACGTCCGACGCCGCATATTCCAGCTGAGCCTGGGACAGTTCCGGTGCTGCCCAGTCTGACGATTGCTGCTGTTTGGAAAGGTTTATGTCCAACAACTCGCTGCAGATTTCCTTCAGGCCATGCCTGTCGGTGTAGGTGCGCACCAGACGCGAGGCGATCTTTGTGCAAAAGACCGGCTTTGGCATGACACCAAAGGTGTGAAACAACACTGCAAGGTCAAAGCGCCCGAAATGGAAGATCTTGGTGATCGCATCATCGCCAAGAAGCTTCACCAGATTTGGCGCCGTTTTCTGGCCCTTCTCAATCTGAATGACGTCGGCTGACCCGTCGCCAGGCGAAATCTGTACAACACAAAGCCGGTCACGGTGGGGATTGAGGCCCAGCGTTTCCGTGTCGATTGCAACGGCATCGACCTGATAATTGCTCAGGTTGGGGAGATCGTTGCGGTGAAAACGGATGCTCATGGGATTTTCTCTTTCGATTACTTGGCGAGCGCTGCAAGGATGCGCGCCCACGATCGCTGACCCTTGTGGAAAGAATTCAGCTCATATTTTTCGTTTGGCGAATGAATCCGGTCATCCTCGAGGCCGAAACCAACGAGCAGCGATTCCATGCCGAGCATTTTCTGGAAATCGCCGACGATCGGGATCGATCCACCCATGGCGATGAGCACGGCCGGGTTCGACCATTCATCGCTCAATGCATCTTTTGCCTTGGTAAGCAGCGGTGATTCATAGGAAAGCTGAATTGCCGGCGAACCGCCATGTTCATGGAACTCCACCGAACAATCAGCCGGAATGCGTTCGCGAACAAACGCCCGGAAAGCTTCACGGACCTTCACCGGATCTTGCTTGTGCACGAGGCGGAACGATACTTTGGCCGAGGCCTGGGCTGCAATAACCGTCTTGAAGCCCTGCCCGGCATATCCGCCGGTAATACCATTGATCTCGGCCGTCGGGCGGGCCCAGATCAATTCCAGGATCGAGCGGCCTCTTTCACCGGAAGGAACGGAAAGCCCGATGGGTCCGAGAAAGCTTTCAGGTGTGGTGCCCAATCCATCCCACATCTGCAGAATTTGCGTGGGCGTTTCTTCGACACCATCATAGAATCCGGGGATCGTGACGGCGCCGTTCTCATCATGCAGATCAGCGAGCACCTTTGCGAGAATCCGAATCGGATTGGCGGCAGCCCCGCCAAAATGTCCGGAGTGAAGGTCCCGATCAGCGGCCTTGACCACTATTTCTTCACCGACAAGACCGCGCAGGCCAACTGAGATTGCCGGCGTTTCGGCATTCCACATACCCGTATCGCAAACGAGGGCAAAATCTGCTTTCAATTCGTCTCGATTAGCCTGCAGAAATGGCTTGAGCGATGGCGAGCCGGATTCCTCTTCGCCCTCGAATAGAATGGATACCCTGACCGGCAGGTTGCCATGGACCTCCTTGTAAGCGCGGCATGCTTCAACAAAGGTCATGAGCTGGCCTTTGTCATCGGACGTTCCGCGTCCGGTAAGGATCTTGCGGCCATTGCCGACATCCTTGATTGCCGGAGCAAACGGATCATTCTCCCACAACTCCAACGGATCGACCGGCTGCACGTCATAATGACCGTAAAACAGCACATGCGGCGAATCGGCGCTCGGTCCATCGTGATGGGCAACCACCATGGGGTGGCCAGGCGTGTCGCGGACGCTGGCCTCGAAACCAACGGACTTGAGGTCGGCGACAAGCCATTCGGCAGCCTTGCGGCATTCAGCCTTGAACCCCGGATCGGTCGAGATCGACTTGATTTTCAGCAGATCGAACAGGCGCTCCAGGCTTTTATCGAGGTTGTTATCAAGTGTGTTCAAGACAGGTTCGAGAGCTGGCATGGTGTTTCCTGATTTCTATAGCCGGGATTCGTGAAGGGGGTTCTTCTTAGCGTATTTTTGGAACCGCGGCATAAAAAAGTGGCTGCGGCTGACGCCACAAAAGAAATGGTCGCCGTGGCGGGGGGACCACAGGCGACCAGATCACTACACTCATATGCGGTCAACCCTGGAGAGGGGGATGAGGCTGGCCGCGTCCGGGATCAGGCGGGGGACGAGCCTATTAACCCGGACATCGATCTAACGTCGACACTTAGGATTTGGGGGGCAAACCGTGGCAATTCAAGGGCATTGGACATTACATCTTTGTAACAAACGCGTGATGCTCATTTGTCAGTATGGACCCGCACTTTCGTGAACTTTCGGGGAAAGAAATAGACTGCTCATTTCCTTTTTGCAGATCATCATTTAATCCTATCGCCCATGAAAAAAGGTGATCATCTCTTCCTCGTCGACGGGTCCGGCTACATCTTTCGGGCCTACCATGCGCTCCCGCCGCTCACCCGGAAATCCGATGGATTACCCGTCGGTGCTGTCTCGGGATTCTGCAATATGTTGTGGAAGCTGCTCCGGGAAGCCCGGGACACTTCGGTGCGCGATACCCCGACACATTTTGCGGTTATCTTCGACTATTCGTCGCATACATTCCGCAAGCAGATCTATCCGGAATACAAGGCGAACCGCTCAGCACCGCCTGAAGACCTGATCCCGCAATTCGGGCTCATTCGTCAGGCAACGAAGGCCTTCAATCTGCCGTGCATTGAAAAGGAAGGATTCGAAGCTGACGACTTGATCGCAACCTATGCGCGCATGGCCGAGGAGGCAGGCGCCGAGGTTACCATCATCTCCTCCGACAAGGATCTCATGCAGCTCGTCACGCCAAACGTGTCGATGTATGACAGCATGAAGGACAAACAGATCGGCATTCCGGACGTCATTGAGAAATGGGGCGTGCCGCCGGAAAAGATGATCGACCTGCAGGCGCTGACCGGCGATTCGACGGACAACGTTCCAGGCATTCCGGGCATCGGACCGAAGACGGCGGCGCAGTTGCTCGAGGAATTCGGCGATCTTGACCAACTGCTGGCCCGCGCTGGTGAGATCAAGCAGCAGAAGCGACGCGAGAACATTCTCCAATACGCGGAGCAAGCCCGCATTTCGCGTCAACTCGTGACCTTGAAAAAAGACACGCCAATCGATGTCGGCATCGAAGACTTCAGCCTGGAACCGCAGGACGGACGGAAGCTCATCGCATTCCTGAAAACGATGGAATTCAACTCGCTGATCAAGCGGGCGGCGGAAGCAACTGGTGTCGACGCGAGCGCGATACAACCCGCCCCTCTCAAGATAGAAGCGGTAGCCGAGGCACATGGACCCGACGTCGACATTGCGTCCGCTCCAGCTACGATCGGCGAAGCATCGCCGGCAATAAATCTGGCAGTGGGATCGCCAAAGCAGTCGGCATCAAATGGTGCAGCTACCCCTGCTGATCTTGCCAAATCGCGTACCGACGAGATCCTTGCGGCGAAGTTTGATCGGAGCGCATACGCAACCATCCGCGATATGGCGACGTTGCAGGTTTGGATCGATGAGGCGATGGCGTCCGGCATCGTCGCTTTCGATACGGAGACCAACTCCGCCGATCCGATGCAGGCGGAAGTTGTGGGCCTGTCACTCGCCACCCGGCCCGGCCGCGCTGCCTATATCCCCATCAACCACAAGTCCGGCGATGGTGACCTCCTTGGCGGAGGTTTGGTGGAACATCAAATACCTGAACAGGATGTCTTCCGTCTATTGAAGCCGCTCCTCGAAGACCGTTCCGTTCTGAAAATCGCGCACAGCATGAAGTATGAATGGCTCGTCATGCATCGCCACGGGATCGATCTTCATCCCGTGGATGACACAATGCTGATCTCCTACGTGCTTGATGCCGGTGAAGGCAGCCACGGCATGGATAGCCTTTGCGACCGCTGGCTTGGGCATACGCCGCTCGCCTACAAGGACCTGATTGGTTCAGGCAAATCGTCGGTCACCTTTGACAAGGTCGCCATTGAGCGCGCCACCGAGTATGCGGCAGAAGACGCAGACATCACCTTGCGTCTCTGGCGCTTGTTGAAACCCCGTCTTGTTGCGGATGGGCTCGTATCGGTCTACGAGCGGCTGGAACGGCCCCTCATCCCCGTGCTCGCCCGTATGGAGGAACGCGGCATTTCCGTCGACCGGCAAATTCTGTCGCGTTTGTCCGGCGATCTCGCCCAATCGGCAGCAGCCATCGAGGAGGAAATCTACCAACTTGCGGGAGAAAAGATCAATATCGGCTCGCCGAAGCAGATGGGTGACATCCTGTTCGGCAAGATGGGTTTGCCCGGCGGGTCCAAGACCAAGACCGGCCAATGGTCTACCTCAGCTCAACTCCTTGAAGACCTCGCTGCAGAAGGTCACGAGCTACCAAGGAAGATCGTCGACTGGCGCCAACTGACCAAGCTGAAGTCAACTTATACCGACGCTCTGCCTGGCTACATCAACCCACGGACGAAACGTGTGCATACGTCCTATGCCATGGCCGCAACGTCGACCGGTCGACTCTCCTCATCCGAGCCAAACCTCCAGAACATACCGGTGCGAACCAGCGAGGGCCGCAAGATCCGCACCGCCTTCATCGCAGAGCCCGGCAACAAGCTGATTTCTGCGGACTACAGTCAGATTGAATTGCGCGTTCTGGCGCATGTCGCCGAGATACCTCAACTCACCCAGGCCTTTGCCGACGGCATCGACATTCATGCAATGACAGCATCGGAAATGTTTGGTGTTCCGGTCAAGGACATGCCGTCCGAAGTGCGCCGCCGCGCCAAGGCAATCAACTTCGGCATCATTTACGGCATTTCGGCCTTCGGGCTTGCCAACCAGCTGTCGATCCCGCGCGAGGAGGCCGGCCAGTATATCCGCACCTATTTCGACCGCTTTCCGGGTATCCGGGATTACATGGAGTCGACCAAGGCTTTTGCCCGTCAGCACGGTTATGTTGAGACGATCTTCGGCCGGCGCGCGCATTATCCGGAGATTCGCTCATCCAATCCGCAACATCGGGCATTTAGCGAGCGTGCCGCGATCAACGCGCCAATTCAGGGTTCGGCAGCCGACATCATCCGGCGCGCCATGGTGCGTATGGAACCCGCCCTGAACGAAGCGAAGCTCTCGGCGCGCATGCTCCTGCAAGTGCATGACGAGTTGATCTTCGAAACCTCGGAAGTGGAGGTGGAAGCGACGATCCCGGTTATTCAGGACGTCATGCAGAACGCCGCGATGCCTGCCATCTCGCTTGCAGTGCCGCTCCAAGTCGACGCCCGCGCCGCCAACAACTGGGAAGAAGCGCACTGATCTATTGTAGCGTGTCCAGTACCTTTCGCTGGGCATGCATCTCAAGGAAAATGCGATAGTCGCGGTCGAAACGCTTACGTGCATCGGCGTTTGGCTGCCTCGGGTAGCCGCCCTGTTTCATTGCGATGCAGGCGGATGGCAAATCGGGATAGAGCCCCGCCGCTGTCGCCGCCACCATGGCTGTGCCCAGCAAAACCGCATCTTCGGCGGCGGATGTAATGACGGTGCAGCCTGTGGCATCCGCATAAAGCTCCATCAGCAGCGGATTCTTGGTGTGTCCGCCGGTGACATGCATGGTGTCGATCGCATAGCCTTTGTCGTTCAGCGCATCGAGAATGTGGCGCACCCCCAGTGCGATCCCAACAGAAGTGCGCCAGTAAAGGCGGCAGAGGCTGTCGAACGAAGCATCGAGGGTAAGGCCACTGATCACACCCACGGCATGCGGATCAGCGAGCGGCGAACGATTGCCGTGAAAATCCGGTAGAACGTGCAGCCTGCCAGCAAGGTCCAGACCTTCCTTTTCACGCAGCTCCATCACCCGGTCGGTGATCCTCTTGTGGAGGGCAGTGTTGGGTTCACCAACTGCGCCGTGCCAGCGAATGACATGATCAAGCAAGGCGCCGGTCACCGACTGCCCCCCCTCGCTCAGCCAGCAATCCGGGAGCGCGACGCCATAATAAGGTCCCCAGCCACCACTGAAGGAAACCGGCTCCTGTGACAGAGCCATCAAGCAGCTTGACGTTCCCGCGATCAGGGCAAGGTGTCGGTCAATTTCCGAAAGATCTCCGGCAAAGCCGCCCAGAACGCCGAGCGCACCCGCATATGCGTCGATCAGGCCGGCTCCAACACGGCAGTCGGTGGTCAGTCCCATGGCTTTGGCGGCCTCGGGCGTCAGCGCGCCGACAAAGGCTCCCATGGGGCTCGCATGCTGCGGCAGATTTCCGCGCTCGATCATATCCTCAAGGCCGATTGTCTTGAGGTAATCAGACTGCCAGCCCCCGCTTTCATGCGCGAGATAGGTCCACTTGCAGGTCAGCGTGCATTGCGATCGCGCCAGCGAACCTGACGCCTTCCAGGTCAGATAGTCAGCGAGATCGAAGAAATAGCCGGCTTTGTTCCATGTCTCCGGCAAATGCCGTTTCAGCCACATCAGTTTCGGGGTTTGCATTTCCGGAGACATAACGCCGCCAAGGAAACTCAGGACCTCATGACCTGTGGCCGTACACTCATCGGCTTCCGTCAACGCGCGATGATCAAGCCAGACAATTGTATCCCAGCGTGGTTCTCCTGTGGTGGAAACCGTGAGCGGCGTATCCTCCCTGTCGCGCACGACCAAGGAACAGGTTGCGTCAAAGCTTATCCCTGCGACATCGGAAGGGCTGACTCTGGCGGCCGCAACGGCACCTTGCACCGCGATGCAGACAGATTTCCAGATGTCTTCCGAATCGTGCTCTGCATGATCGGCAAGCGGACGGTTCATCAAGATGGGATGTTCAACGCGGCCGAGGAGGTTTCCCATTGCGTCAAGAATGCCCGCACGCGCGCTTCCCGTCCCAACATCGACCGCACAGACGAATTTCGGCATCAACGAACTTTCGGCGTGGCTTCCAGCAAGCCCGGCAATTGCAACATGTCGTCGAATATACGGTCTGGTTTGAGGGACGCAAGTGCCGCTTCCAATCGTCCGCCTCGCGAATGTGTCCCGCCTGTAAATGCAAAAACACGCATGCCCGCACTCTTCGCGGCTTCAATCCCGGCCGGGCTGTCTTCGATCACGAGGCAATCACGGGGTTCAACTTTCATGGTTTTGGCTGCAAAGAGGAAGAGATCAGGGGCCGGCTTGCCGCGCTTCACCATGGTTGCGCTGAAGATATGCGGATCGAGAAGGCCGAGCAGGCCAGTCAGTGACAGTGACAACCGAATGCGGTCGGGCTGGCTTGATGAGGCAACACAGCGCGGCACGTCGAGCCGCCTCAATGTCTCGGCAATACCTGGGATCGGCTTCAAATCCAGTTCAAAGCGCGCAAAGAGATTGGCGCGCATCTCATCGAGGTCGGCCTCGCTCGCAGCAAAGCCGTACTCTTCGTGCAGAATCTTGCTGATTGTTGTCATGCTACGACCGAGGAAACGGTCATACGCATCATCCTCGGATAATGTCGTCCCGCTTTTGGCGATCATGTCCAGTAGCACCGCAATGGAAATAGGCTCGCTGTCGACCAGAACACCGTCACAATCGAATATGACAAGAGCGGGCTTTGCCATTTGTCAAAGCTTGTTGAACTGATAGAGCTTCAAGGTTTCACGCGCGCCCTTGTCCCAGAGTGTCCGCAGGATGCTTGAGAACGATTCGACGAAAACTGGAGACGTCCCAACATCGCCGAAAATATCGTTCATCGCAAGAAACGCCTTCGGATCATCCTTCGCCTTCAATGCTTCGACCCTCAATCGTTCTTCACTCGCATCAAGATAGTTCGTCGGCTTGCCGCTGTCGGTCGTTCCGGCACAAAACCGGCACCAGAGAGCCGAAACCAGTGACAGTCCAGTGATACCCTTGCCAGCCTTGAGACGGTCCGCAGTTGTCGGCAGGATGAATTTCGGCTGGCGGTTGGAGCCGTCCTGGCAAAGGCGCTGGATCGTGTCGCCAATCTTGGGATTGGAGAAGCGTCTGACAATGAGAGCGAAATAGTCATCAAATGGCATGTTCGGAACCGGCGGCAGGACCGGAATGATTTCCTCTGACTCAAGTTTGATCAGGAAATCGCGGATCAGCGGTTCCTCCATGGCCTCATGGACAAAGTGGATATCCATCAGCGCTGCCGGATAGGCGATGGCGGCATGGCCACCATTGAGAATGCGAATTTTCATCAATTCATACGGCGCCACGTCCCGGACAAAAGTCACGCCAACCTTTTCCAACGCAGGGCGTCCTGTCGGAAAGTGATCCTCCAGCACCCATTGCTTGAACGGTTCGCAGAAAACCGGCCAATTGTCCTCTACACCGAAATCCGTCGCCAGAAGATTGCGTTCGCGGTCCGTTGTTGCCGGGGTAATACGATCGACCATGCTGTTGGGAAACGCGACATTGGCCTTGATCCAATCGGCAAAGCTCGGATCGACGAGAGCGGCGAGACCGCTGACAGCATCGCTGGTCACGTGACCATTGCCCGGTATGTTATCACAGGACATCACGGTGAATGGGGCTGTGCCGTCGCTGCGACGGCGGATCAAACCAGCCAGGATCAAGCCGAAAACGGTTTTCGGGTCCTTGATATTGGCGGCGTCGGCGACGATTGCCGGATGTTCCGGATTGAAAACGCCGGAAGCAGGATCGATAAAATACCCGCCCTCCGTGATTGTCAGCGAAACGATACGAATCTCGGGATCGGCAAGCCGGGTAATGGTGTTCGCCGCCTCGCCGGGTTTCAGGTAGTCGATCATCGAGGAGGTGACGTGAGCTGTCCTGTGGCCACTGTCCTGTTCGACGACCGTGGTCAGCCAGTCCTGTTCCCGCAGCTTCTGCCGCATGGTTTCATCGGAGGCCAGAACTCCGGCACCCACGATGCCCCATTCATGGTCAGTGCCCGCATTGAACAATTCATCGAGATAGACAGCCTGATGCGCACGATGGAAATTACCGATGCCAAAATGGATGATCCCGGCCTTCAGATCGGACTGGTCATAGCGAGGAACACCGACATTCTGCGGCAATTGTTGCAGCGTGGCCTTTGAAAGTTTGACAGTCATCGGGCTTCACCCCTCTTTCACATAAGGTGCACCTGTGCCGCGGTTGCCGCAGCGCAGGAAAACGTCAGCTCATCCAGTTGCCGCCGTCGACATTGTAGGTCTGGGCAACGATGTAATCGCTTTCGCTGCTTGCGAGGAAGATCGCCATGCCGGTCAGGTCCTCGGCGGTACCCATACGGCCATAAGGAACAGCTTCGCCGACCAGGCGCTTTTTCTCACCGCGTGGCCTGTTCTCGTATTTGGCAAAGAGCGCATCGACGCCTTCCCAGTGCTCGCCATCGACCACACCCGGCGCCATCGCATTCACATTGATGCCGTGTTCGATAAGATTGAGCCCGGCCGATTGGGTCAGGCTGATCACTGCAGCCTTGGTCGCGCAGTAGATCGCTACCAGCGGTTCGCCGCGTCGTCCGGCCTGGCTGGCCATGTTGATAATCTTGCCACCCTTGCCGCGCGCAATCATCGCCTTCGCAACGGCTTGCAAGGTGAACAGCGTGCCGGAAAAATTGACGGCAAAGAGCTTTTCATAGCTTTCGCGGGTGATTTCAACGATCGGCGCCAGATCGAACAAGGCCGCATTGTTGATGAGCACGTCGATCCCGCCAAACTTCGTGACCGTCTCGCTGACGGCCGCGTCGATCGACGCCTGATCCGTAACGTCGAGGCGAACCGCATAAGCCCCGGCACCAAGCTCCCTCGCGGTTTCTTGCGCACGTTCCAGATTGATGTCAGCAATCACCACATGGGCCGCGCTCTCACGCAGGTATGCCTCAGCGAACGCCCGGCCAATGCCGCGCGCCGATCCCGTGATGAATGCTGTCTTGCCTTCCAGTCTGTTCATTTCAAATTGCCTATCATTTCAGATTGCCTGGCCGTCCGCATCGAAGCGGTGCAGCCGCGCCGGCTCTGGCGTGAGATATACCTGCTGGCCGAATTCGGTACTGAAATCGCCATCGGTTCGCACGGTGATCTTGCCAACGCCGTCGACCTGCACGTGGATGAACGTGTCGGAGCCGAGATGCTCGGTTACGCCAACGATGCCCTTCCATGTGCCTTCAGTTTTCGAAATACGCATATGCTCGGGCCGTACGCCAAGGGTTACGGCACTCTGCTTGGCTGCTTCCTGCCCCTCGATAAGGTTCATCCGGGGGGAACCGATGAAGCCTGCAACAAAGACGTTCCTCGGGCTACGGTAGAGGTCGAGTGGTGATCCAACCTGCTCGATGCGTCCGGCATTCAGGACGACGATCTTGTCAGCCATCGTCATCGCCTCCACCTGATCGTGGGTGACGTAAATCATCGTCGTTTTCAGCTGGTGATGCAGATCACTTATCTCGAGCCGCATGTTACCGCGCAGCGCAGCGTCCAGATTGGATAGCGGTTCATCGAAGAGAAACGCCTTGGGCTGACGCACGATGGCGCGTCCGATTGCAACACGCTGGCGCTGGCCGCCGGACAACTGACCCGGCCGCCGGTCGAGATAGTTGGTGAGGTTGAGGATGTGGGCCGCGTCCTTGACCTTCTTATCGATCGCCGTCTTGTCCTGGCCATCCATCTTCAGCGGAAAGGCGATGTTGCCGTAGACACTCATGTGCGGATAGAGTGCATAGGACTGGAATACCATCGACAGGCCGCGCTTTGCCGGTGCCTCATTGGACATGTCCTTGCCGTCGATGACGATGCGGCCGCCGCTGAGGTCTTCAAGGCCAGCGATCATCCGCAAGAGGGTCGATTTACCGCAGCCGGAGGGACCAACGAACACAACGAACTCGCCATCGTTGATTTCGAGGTCGATTTCCGGGATGACCGAGGTTGTTCCAAATGACTTCGATACTTTTTGGAGCGTAATACTTCCCATTATATCCTCCCTGAAATCCTATTTCACCGCGCCGAACGTCAGGCCGCGAACCAGCTGCTTTTGCGAGAACCACCCCATGATGAGAATGGGGGCGATCGCCATGGTGGATGCAGCCGACAACTTGGCCCAGAACAAGCCTTCTGGACTTGAGTAGGACGCGATGAACGCGGTGAGCGGTGCGGCATTGGCGGCGGAAAGGTTCAGCGTCCAGAATGCCTCGTTCCATGCAAGGATGATATTGAGAAGCATGGTCGATGCGATACCGGGCACCGCCATCGGCGTCAGCACGTAGACGATCTCCTTCATCAGCGACGCGCCATCCATGCGGGCCGCCTCGAGGATCTCGCCCGGGATTTCCTTGAAATAGGTGTAGAGCATCCAGACGATGATCGGCAGGTTGATCATTGTCAGGACCGCAACGAGGCCGAGACGCGTATCGAGCAGGCCCCAATCGCGGAAGATCAGGTAGAGCGGCACCAGGACACCGACAGGCGGCATCATCTTGGTGGAAAGCATCCACATCAGCACGTCCTTGGTCCGCTTTGTCGGTGAGAACGCCATGGCCCAGGCAACCGGGATGGCGAGAGCAAGGCCAATCAATGTCGATCCGACCGAGATCACCACCGAATTGGTCACGTGCTTCATGTAGTTGGAGCGGCTTTGCACCTCGTGGTAGTTTTCCAAGGTCCAGTCGAAGAACAGGAACTGCGGCGGCGTTGCAACCGCGGTCCCTTCGGTCTTGAAGCTGGTCAGGAACGTCCACAGAATCGGGAAGAAGATCAGAAGGCCGATCGCCCAACCGATGATGGTGAATGTCATCTTGCGTCGTGTCGTTACTGCGCGGGCCATGGCTCTACCTCTCCAGATTTTTGCCGATGAGGCGAATGAGGAAGAATGCGACGATGTTGGCAAGGATGACCGCTACGATACCACCGGCCGAAGCTCCACCCACATCGAATTGCAGCAGCGCCTGCGCATAAATGAGATAGGTGATGTTCGTCGTCTGGATGCCCGGACCACCATTGGTCGTCACCAGAATTTCCGCAAAGACGCTAAGCAGGAAGATCGTCTGGATCAGGATGACAACAGTGATCGCCCGCGACATATGCGGCAGCACCAGGTAGAAGAAGCGCGAGAGCGCCCCTGCGCCATCCATCTCCGCCGCCTCGATCTGTTCGCCGTCAAGCGATTGCAAGGCAGTGAGCAGGATGAGCGTCGCGAACGGCAGCCACTGCCAGGCGACAATGAGGATAATCGAGAACATCGGGACTTCGGCGAACCAGTCGATCGGTTGGAGTCCGAACGTGCGAGCGATCCAGGCAAAAAGGCCATTCACCGGATGCATCAGCATGTTTTTCCACACCAGCGCAGACACGGTCGGCATGACGAAAAAGGGCGCGATGACCAACAGCCGGACAATCCCTTGTCCGAAGAATGGCTGGTCAAGCACCAGCGCCAGCAATACGCCGCCGATCACCGTAATCAGCAACGTACCACCGACCAGCACCAGGGTGTTCTTGAGCGCGGTGAAGAATGCCGGGTCGGTAAGAAAATATTGATAGTTGAGGAAGCCGATAAATTCCTCGGTTCCCGGCATCAAGAGATTGTAGCGCAGGAACGAGAAATACAGGGTCATGACAAGCGGCACGATCATCCAAAGAAACAGCAGGATGACGGCGGGGGACATCATAAAACGGGCAGTCGCGCGTGTCTGAAGCGTAGCCATGGTCGGGTTTCCAATGCAGCGATTGCTGAAAAGCGGGTCTCTAAACGGAGGCCCGGGCGGCCCCTGACATTCGCGTCAGGAGCCGTCCGGAGCCAGGAGGATCCTACTTGATATAGCCGCCCTTGGTCATCTCGCGAGTCGTCAGCTGCTGCGCACTCTGCAGAGCCTGGTCGACGCTGACGGAGCCGGCGAGAGCCGCGGAGAACTGCTGGCCGACAGCCGTGCCGATGCCCTGGAACTCAGGAATGGCGACGAACTGGCCACCCGTATAGGGTACCGGCTTCACGGTCGGCTTGCTCGTATCCGCCGCATTCATCGCATCAAGCGTGATCTTGGCGAAGGGAGCCGCCTTCTCATATTCCGGATTGGCGTAGAGCGACTTGCGCGTGCCCGGAGGAACGTTGGCCCAGCCTTCCTTGCTCGCGACGAGCTCGGAATAGGCCTTGTCCGTTGCCCAGGAGACGAACTTCTGCGCTGCTTCCGCCTTCTGGGTGCCCGCCGGCACGCCGAGGTTCCAGGCCCAGAGCCAGTTGCCGTGGTTCTCGACGCCACCGGTCGGGAACAGTGCATAGCCAACCTGATCGGCGACCTTGGATTCCTTGGGGTTGGTCACGAAGGAGGCGGCAACCGTTGCGTCGATCCAGATGCCGCATTTGCCGGTCTGGAACAGCGCAAGATTTTCATTGAAGCCGTTGGACGACGCTCCGGGAGGGCCGGCTTCCTTCATCAGGTCGACGTAGAACTGCAACGCCTTCTTCCATTCCGGCTGATCGAATTGCGGGGTCCACTTTTCGTCGAACCAGCGTGCGCCATAGGAATTGGCCGTCGCCGTCAAGAGCGCCATGTTTTCGCCCCAGCCGGCCTTGCCACGCAGGCAGATGCCGTAGGTCTCGGTGGATTTGTCGGTCATCTTCTTCGCCGCTTCGGCGATCTGGTCCCAAGTCGGCTTCTCCGGAATGGTCACACCAGCCTTTTCGGCCAGGTCCTTGCGGTACATGACCATGGCGCTTTCGCCGTAGAACGGTGAGGCATAGAGCTTTCCGTCCACCGAAACGGCGTCGCTGATAGCCGGCAAAAGGTCCGCCTTGTCATAGCTATCGCCGAGGCCGTCAAGCGGCAGCAGCCAGCCCTGCTTGGCCCAGATCGGTACTTCGTAGGTGCCGATCGTCACGATGTCGTACTGGCCAGCCTTGGTGGCAATGTCGGTGGTGACGCGCTGACGCAGCACGTTTTCCTCGAGCGTCACCCACTCGAGTTGGATATCCGGATTCTTCTTGGTGAAATCTTCGGTCAATTTCTGCATGCGGATCATGTCGCTATTGTTGACCGTGGCGATGGTCAGCGTCTCGGCATGGGCTGCACCGCCGAGCGCGAGCGCAGACACGGCTCCGAGCAGAAGCGTTCTTGATAACATCTCATTCCTCCCGAATGTTATGAGCAATTGCTTGTTGTATGGGCAAATACTCACACAACGACGAAACAAGTCAAGAGCAATTCGTCGCTGCATTGCAACAATTGGATGGTATCTAGCGGGCGAGCAGGGTTTCGGCAGTGTACTCGTCTGTGATCAAGCCATTGATAAGCTTGCCTTTTATCGCTGCGACAATGCCCGGCAGCTTCTTCGGCCCCTTGGCGGTGGCGATGACGAGGGCGGTGTCGCGCGGCGGGATCTGCGCACTGGCGACGCGGTCATTGGTCAGGCCCTCGATGGGCTGGCCGTTCTCGTCGAAGGCACGGCCGATGATTTCGCACACGGCTCCGGCTGTGCGCAGGGCGTTCAGCTCCTCGCGCGATATGAAGCCATCGATGAAGAGCGGCGCGTCCTCCTCAAGGTCGCCGATACCGAGAAACGCCACGTTCGCGCGTGCCGACAATTCCAGCACCGGGCGGATCATCGCCTGACTGTGCAGGAGCTCGCGCTCCGCCGGCGAGGAGGCGATGACCGGCAGCGGCATCGGGAAGGAGCGCGCCTTGATCTTGTCGGCAATGTTGAAGATGACGTTATAGAATGCCGCCGAACCATCGGGCGAAATATTGCCGGTCAGCGAGACGACCTTGTGCTGCGGGCATTCGATCGGCGACAGCTGCTCGATCGCTGCTTTCAGCGTGCGGCCGGTGCCAATGCCAAGGATGATCGGCGCGTCCGACCGGAGCCAGCGCGTCATCTCTGCCGCTGCCGCATCGGCAACGCCAAGCGTCGTCGATGTGGAGCCCGGGTCGGTCGGCACCACTTCCGCCATCTTCAGGCCGAATCGCTGCTTCAGCTGTTCGGCGAGATCGAGGCAATGGGCGATCGGATGGTCGAGCCGGACCTTGACCAGCCCTTCCGAGACGGCGAGCGACACCATGCGCTGCGCCGACTGGCGCGAAATGCCAAGCTTGGCGGCAATCTCATCCTGCGTATTGCCGGCAACATAATAGAGCCAGCCGGCGCGCGCCGCGTCGTCGAGCTTGGTCGTTGTAATCTCCGGCTTACTCACTTATTTGCCCCACCCTTAAGCTCCTCGCGGTGCTCGTCGCTGATGGGGACCCCGGATTTCTTATGCCCGTCCGAGTGCCCGAGATCGCGCTCCGGCCAGACGATATCGCGTACTAGTCGCTTCAGCACCTTGGCCTCGGGAAAGCCGCCGTCGCGCTTGCGCTCCCAGATCAGATCGCCGTTCACACGGATCTCGAACACACCGCCGGTGCCGGGGATGAGCGCCACTTCGCCGAGATCGGCGCCGAAGGTAGACAGCAGCTCCTGCGCCATCCAGGCGGAGCGAAGAAGCCAGCTGCACTGCGTGCAATATAGAATGGTGATGCGCGGTTTCGTTGTCATGTTTCGTCTTCTATCATTTCCGGACTGGGATGTAAGCTGCCGTCTGGGGCGACCAGGACATAATGGTTCGTGTTCATTATGGCGGACATCTCAACCACCTCCCTTACGGACCCGTTCGGCCATATCGATGGTACCGCAAAAGGGAAACAGGGGAATTGGATAATTGTCCTTCGACCCCGGCAGCCGTATTCCGGTGCAGCGGAGCTTGCGGCGGCATTGCGGCTTCTTGCACGTCTTGTGGTAGCCATAAACAGTTGCCATTGCCTGAAAAAGCGACAGCATCACCACCCAACGCCGATGTGTCCGCTTGTTCATCTCCCATTCCGCAGCATGTTGCTCGTCGGTCTGTTGGGCTCTCCGCGGTCGCCTTTCCAAAGGGACTGTCGGCAACGGCTTCGGAACTGCGAGAACGAAATCATTTTGCCCGCTGACGTCCGTTTATGCTTGCCCATGTATCACCTCCTTGCGGTTGCTCCTTGCCACGCCCTCATCTGAGTCTGGCCATTGAAATGGTTGGGAAGACGGGCGGTCATCGGAACGCTCATCAAAAGTAGTGACTGCGCTCCGAAGACCGCCCATCCGGCGACTTTTCATCCCGTCCGTTCCGCTTGGGAGGCCTCGGCACCGGGGTTGCCCTTGGCAGAGCAACACATGCGTCGCCTACGCGCCCCTTAGAGTGCTCCAGCACGCGCCGGTCATAGTACCGGCAGGGGAACCCTTGGACGGAACTTCCCCGGCCAGCGGGCCCGTTACCCGCCATCGGAGGCGCCGGTCCTTCTCCCACTTCGACGGCTCCGGAAGCAGTTCCCATATGTGGACGGCTCCCGCTTGCAAGTGTTTTCTGCAGATTTTTTTTGATCAGATCGCTTGCTTCCATATGTGCGGCCTTTGTGTGTGGTCGCACATGACCACTGG
>NZ_PGGO01000012.1 GCF_003010955.1 Phyllobacterium brassicacearum | reverse complement strand
CTCACGAAGATCATTGGAATAGGGTCGCGTCATGGATGCTGGCCTCCAATCCCAGCATCCATGATGAATCACATATCAACTGATTTGGGAATCCCGGTGCGATTCCGACAAGCAATGATCCGCTCTAGTATTTTGTGAACGCCTGTGCCGTGCGCGCCAGGATTTTTATAATCGGAGACCATACCCGCCGCGAATGCGGCCATGTCAGTCTGTGTCTGCACCGTGAGGTAATGCGGGCACATTTTGCTGACCTCATCTATATCAGTCTCACGCACACTCGCCCAAATCTTCCCATCTGTATCGCCTTTGGCAAAGGCTCGCGCGCGTGCTGATATAATCGGAATCGTATAAGGGTCATCCGTCGCGGCAATGGCGTTATATTGTTAGACAGCCTGATGGAGGGGATATTCGATCGGGACTCTTGAGGGACTCATACAGCGCTGCGGCTGATCGCATGGCCGGGTTCATGCGAATACCCTGACCAGCCAGACGCCCGGCGTCGCGAAGCCAGGGTCCTGTTCTTTGATTAGTAGTAGCTGCAGTTGCGCCGGTTTTTATCGGATCAATGTTTGCTCCTGACCCACCAGCATCAGTCCACTGACCTCCATCAGAATTTCCAGCCGGAACGCGTGGCTGATTGGGATCATACTTGTGTCGAGTGTGGACAGTTCCAACAAGCGGAGGTCTTCTTCCAGTTGGGCCTGTTCCATCTCCACATGGCGGTAGACACGAAGGCTGCGCTCTGATGGACGCCCCAGCCGATATGCGGCAAGGACAGCCTTATTGCCTGCTATTTGATCTTTCAGACGAAGGATTGCGTATTCTGGTGTATCAACAGTATTCATGAATAAAATCCCTTAATTAAAGGATCATATTCCTATTGCAAGTTACGCCCCGTCAATTAGCCTTTGGTTGTATTCTGCCAAGTTTTTCAAGTTATCGACGCCCAAGTCAGCCAGTCATTAATCCGCCATATTGCCGTGGAAATGCGGCAGCGGATATTTCAGTTCAGTGCAGCACCAGAACAGCTCGGTGAGGGCTGATCGGCGTCAGACCATCACATTCGCTCGATCAGATTGAAAGTTGCTGTTTGTTAAGGGTGTTCCTGATAATTTTGGCAACCATGATCGCCGTTCTGGCTTGCAGAAGGCAATGGCTGCAGAACTTCCAAGGGTTGGACAAGATATGAAGAAATTCGGATCATCAGCAATCGACCGCCGCGCATTTCTGCGGGGCGTAGCAACGGCTGGTTTCGCTGCAGCAACGTCAACCGCCTTCGCGCAGCAGTCTGATATCGGTGATATTCTCGCCGCTCCCCGTCGCGGCAACTGGGATGACCAGTTCGATGCCCGTTCGACCAGCAAAGGCAAGGTTGCGAGCTTCCAGCCGATAGCGAGTCCCGAGACCGTTTCCTTTATTGAAAGCGCCATCAATACCTACAGCCAGATCGTCGCCAATGGCGGCTGGCCGACCGTGCCAGCAACCGTCAAACTGAAACTCGGCGTCATTGATCCCTCGGTGGCCGCGATCCGCAAGCGCCTGATGATCGCCGGTGACCTCTCCGAAAGTGCCGGCCTGTCGAATTCGTTCGATACCTATGTTGATGCAGCGGTAAAGCGCTTCCAGGCGCGCCATGGCCTTCCGGCCGATGGTGTCATGGGTGAGTTCTCGCTCGCCGCAATGAATGTGTCGGCAGATGTTCGCCTCGGCCAGCTGCAGACAAATCTCGAGCGTGTTCGTACACTCGCTTCAACCGACCAGGGCCCACGCTATGTGATGGTCAATATTCCGGCCGCTCAGATCGAGGCGGTGGAAGCTGGACGCGTCGCTCAGCGCCACACCGCAATCGTTGGCAAGATCGATCGTCAGACACCGATCCTCGATTCAAACATCCAGGAAGTGATCCTAAACCCCTACTGGACTGCACCGAAGTCGATCATTCAGAAAGACATCATCCCGCTGATGCGCAAGGATCCGACTTACCTTTCGCGCAACAAGATCCGCCTGTTCGACGAGCGCACACGCGAAGAGATCGCTCCGGAGACGGTCGACTGGAACACCGATGATGCGGTCAAGCTCATGTTCCGGCAGGATCCGGGCAAGATCAACGCCATGTCATCGACCAAGATCAATTTCCCCAATCCCTATGCGGTCTACATGCATGACACGCCGCAGCAGGGCGTGTTCAACAAGTTGATGCGCTTCGAATCTTCGGGCTGCGTCCGCATCCAGAATGTCCGCGATCTGAACGTCTGGCTCTTGCGTGACACGCCGGGCTGGGACCGCCAGACCATGGAGGCAACGATCAAGACTGGTGTCAACACGCCGATCCAGGTCACCAATCCCGTACCGCTGCACTTCGTCTATGTGACTGCATGGTCGACGGGAGATGGCGTCGTCCACCTGCGCGACGACATTTACGAGATGGATGGTCAGGCTGCCCTGTCGATCGGCACGAACACTTGATTGCTTCCAGAAAACCATGAATCAGGAAGACCGCCTCCGGGCGGTCTTTTTGCATTTGGATCCGAGATGACGGTTTCGAGCTAAAGCTTTTCGTCCACCGGCCATTGGCCTTGCCGGTTTAAGTATGATAATGCGCCGCAATTACCCATGAATTACCCACCGGCAAATGAGGGTCCAGACACCATGTCGAATGCAAGCGCTTCTGTTGCAGATACCTTTTTCAACGCATCACTCGAGGAAATCGATCCAGATATCTTCGGCGCAATCCGCAAGGAGCTGGGCCGCCAGCGTCATGAAATCGAGCTGATCGCATCGGAAAACATCGTGTCTCGCGCCGTGCTTGAAGCGCAGGGTTCGATCATGACCAACAAATATGCCGAAGGTTATCCAGGCAAGCGCTATTATGGCGGCTGCGAGTTTGTCGATATTGCTGAGGAATTGGCCATCGAGCGCGCCAAGCAACTGTTCGGTTGTGAGTTTGCCAATGTTCAGCCGAATTCCGGCAGCCAGATGAACCAGGCCGTGTTCCTGGCTCTGTTGCAGCCCGGCGATACGTTCATGGGCCTTGATCTCAATTCCGGCGGACACTTGACTCACGGATCGCCGGTTAACATGTCCGGCAAATGGTTCAACGTGGTTTCCTACGGCGTGCGTCAGGACGATCACCTGCTCGACATGAACGAAATCGAGCGGCAGGCCCATCAGCACAAGCCAAAGCTCATCATCGCCGGCGGTACAGCCTATTCGCGCATTTGGGATTTCGAGCGCTTCCGCCAGATCGCTGACGCTGTTGGCGCGTATCTCATGGTTGACATGGCGCACATCGCCGGGCTCGTTGCTGCCGGTGTGCACCCATCGCCACTTCCGCATGCACATGTCGTTACCACGACCACCCACAAGTCGCTGCGCGGTCCGCGTGGCGGCATGATCCTCACCAATGATGCCGAGATCGCCAAAAAGATGAATTCGGCCGTTTTCCCAGGTTTGCAGGGTGGCCCTTTGATGCATGTCATCGCGGCAAAGGCCGTTGCCTTTGGCGAAGCATTGAAACCCGAGTTCAAGACCTACGCCCAGAACGTCGCCGCTAACGCGAAAACGCTGGCTGACGCTCTGAAGAAGAACGGTCTCGACATCGTGTCCGGCGGAACCGACAACCATTTGATGCTGGTAGATCTTCGTCCGAAGAATGCAACCGGCAAGCGCGCTGAAGCCGCGCTCGGCCGTGCAAACATCACCTGCAACAAGAACGGTATTCCCTTCGACCCCGAGAAGCCGTTCGTGACCTCCGGTGTTCGCCTTGGTACGCCCGCTGGCACAACGCGCGGTTTCGGCGCAGCAGAATTCACCGAGATCGGCAACCTGATTTCCGAAGTTCTGGACGGTTTGAAGGTTGCGAATTCCGATGAAGGCAATGCGGCGGTCGAAAGGGCTGTCCAGCAGAAGGTCATCAATTTGACGGATCGTTTCCCGCTCTATCCGTATCTCGGATAGAATATAGACATTGATTTGACATGGCTCGAGTCTGGTCGGGCGGAGAAGATTGCGGTGGATCGAACGATCCGTTCACAATCCTCTCCGCCTGACCGCTTTTATATCGTTAAGAAACACACTATCTTCAGTCAGGCTCAGAACCTACTAATGTGATCGAAATGGCGTCTGAATAGGTCCTGACCCCAGGTTTGATTGCGTACAGAAAGCCGTTCAATGCGTTGTCCCTACTGCCAGTCCGAAGACACTCAGGTGAAAGATTCTCGCCCCGCCGAGGATGGAGCGGTCATTCGGAGGCGGCGCGTCTGCCCGGACTGCGGCGGACGCTTTACCACTTTCGAGCGGGTCCAATTGCGCGATCTGCTGGTGATCAAGAAGAGCGGCCGCAAAGTAGCATTCGATCGCGACAAGCTCATGCGTTCGGTTGAAATCGCATTGCGCAAACGCCAGGTGGATCCGGAGCGGGTGGAACGTGCCGTCTCGGGCATTGTCCGCCAGTTGGAAAGCTCTGGCGAGCCCGAGGTTTCATCCGATGAAATTGGCAGGCTGGTCATGGATGCCTTGAAGGGCATTGACGACATTGCTTACATCCGCTTTGCCTCGGTCTACCGCAATTTCCGCGAAGCCAAGGATTTTCACGACGTCATTGACGAGATTACCTCGGGTGATGTCACTTCCGATCCTGTCGAGAACGAGTAAGACAGATGACGGGATCGGAGCAGAATGCGCTTGATCGGCGCTTCATGGCCGCGGCTATTCGCCTGTCTCGCACCCACCAAGGGTTGACCGGGACAAATCCATCCGTTGCCACGCTCATAGTCAGGGGCGGTGTCATTGTTGGGCGGGGTGTTACGGCAATTGGCGGTCGCCCGCACGCCGAAACGCAAGCCCTGATGGAAGCTGGCGAAAAGGCAAAAGGCGCGACGGCCTATGTGACGCTCGAGCCCTGCGCCCACCATGGACGGACGCCGCCCTGTGCGGATGCTCTGGTTACGGCCGGGGTCACCCGCGTCGTTTCCGCTGCCAATGATCCCGATGATCGTGTTTCCGGCAAAGGCTACGCCATCTTGCATGATGGCGGCATCGATGTCGAGGCGCATGTGCTTGGTGCCGAGGCTGCCGACAACCTCGCAGGCTATTTGATTCGCTCTGCGAAGAAACGGCCGGAAGTTACTCTGAAACTTGCGCTTTCCAGCGATGGTTACATCGGCAGGGAGGGTGAGGGACAGGTCTCGATCACAGGATCGGTCTCACGGTCGCAGGTTCATATGATGCGTGCAGAATCCGACGCCATCCTCGTTGGCATAGGGACCGTGCTTGCCGATGATCCGCAGTTGACATGCCGTTTGCCGGGGTTGGAGAACCGCTCGCCAATCCGCGTCGTTCTCGACAGCCGGCTTCGTCTGCCCATGAACAGCGCATTGGTCAATAGTGCAAGCACTGTTCCGGTCTGGGTGGCTGCAAGCGCCGCCGCCGAACCAGCAAGGCGGCAAGCTCTTGTGGCGGCTGGTTGTCGTATCCTCGCGACCGAGACCGATTGCGGCGCGACGGCATTGCCCGAATTGCTCGATGACCTTGCGGCACAAGGCATTACCACAGTGATGGTGGAAGGCGGCGCAACGGTTGCAAGTTCCTTTTTGCAAGAAGGCCTGGTTGATCGCATAGCGCTTTTCCAGGGTTCCGTTGCGATTGGTAGTAGCAGCGGGGTTGCGGTGCCTGAACTCCACTCCCATATCGCTCGTGAATTTCATTTGTTGCGCGAATATCGCTTCGGTGACGACCGGTACAGCGAATATGTCAGGCCTCTCTAAGGGAACACGGATGTTTACAGGAATTGTCACGGACATTGGCAAGGTCGGTCAGGTGAAACCGCTCAATGAAGGCGTGCTGCTGCGCGTCGAAACCAATTACGATCCGGAAACGATCGAGATCGGCGCGTCCATCTCCTGTTCCGGTGTCTGCCTGACCGTTACGACCCTTCCTGAAAAAGGATCGAATGCCCGCTGGTTCGAAGTCGAAGCCTGGGAAGAAGCGCTACGCCTGACCTCGATTGCAGGCTGGAAATCCGGAACGCGGATCAACCTGGAGCGCTCATTGAAGCTTGGCGATGAGATGGGTGGCCACCTTGTCTCTGGTCACATCGATGCCATGGCGGAGATTGTCAAACGTGAAGACGAGGGCGATGCCGTACGGTTTACCTTGCGCGTGCCGGAACATCTTGCGCGGTTTATCGCACAGAAGGGTTCGGTAGCACTGGATGGTACTTCCTTGACCGTCAATCGTGTCACCGGTAACGAATTTGATGTTCTGCTTATTCGTCATTCGCTCGAGGTGACGACATGGGGCGATCGAAAGGTCGGCGACAAGGTGAATATCGAAATCGATCAGATGGCAAGATATGCTGCGCGGCTTGCAGAATATCCGAAATCGGCCTAGGACCAGAACAGCGGTGGCGACGCCACCCCATTCCCTCGGAGCTATCATGTCAAAAAACAAGGCGCGGGCGCCACATCTGTTGATCGTGGAAGCACGATTCTATGACGATCTCGCTGACGCCCTGCTGAATGGCGCCAAACTGGCGCTCGATGAAGCCAACACCACCTATGATGTCGTCACAGTTCCAGGCGCTCTGGAGGTTCCTGCTGTCATTTCCTTTGCACTTGATGCTGCAGTGGAAGGCGGAAAGGAATATGATGGTTATGTGGCGCTTGGTACCGTCATTCGCGGCGAGACATATCATTTCGATATCGTCGCCAATGAGTCCTGCCGCGCTCTCATGGACCTTGCCGTCAACGAGAGTATTGCGATCGGCAACGGCATCCTGACCGTCGAGAATGAAGACCAGGCGTGGGTGCGTGCGCGCCGGGAAGATGGGGACAAGGGTGGCTTTGCGGCACGTGCTGCATTGACGATGATTGCCCTCAAGGAAAAACTTGGAGCCTGAACGAATGCCTTCCGCGAAAGACGGGCAAAGCCCAGCTGTGAAAACTGCCAACAAGCGCGGCGTCGCACGTCTGGCCGCAGTTCAGGCCCTTTATCAAATGGATGTCGCAGGTACGGGCGTTCTCGAGGTTGTGGCGGAATATGAAGCCCATCGCCTCGGCAAGGAGGTCGACGGAACACAATACCTGGACGCTGACCCGCAGTGGTTTCGCGCTATTGTTTCCGGCGTTGTTGCTGACCAGACATCCCTTGATCCGATGATCCGCCAGGCCTTGATGGAAGATTGGCCGTTGTCGCGTCTCGATTCGACACTGCGCGCCATCCTGCGGGCAGGAATTTGGGAACTGAAGGATCGCGTTGACGTGCCAACCGCTGTCATCGTTTCGGAATATGTCGATATCGCCAAGGCCTTTTATACCGACGAGGAGCCCAAGCTCGTGAATGCCGTCCTGGATCGATTGGCGTTTGAAATTCGCGGCGAAAGCAAGGGCGTCAAGGGTCCACGACGTTAGCCATTTTATTTTGGGTCGCGGGGGCGCTGATGTGTAGGGGGAAATTTCCAGTCGTACAGCAAAACGGCGCCAGCAATGATGAAGCCCATGACAGGCATATATAGAAGAGAAATGATCTGTAACGTAGTCATTGTCTCATCCTTCTCAGAAAACGGCTCGCAGTAAAATGTGGTACAAATGCACCTAGAAAACCAAGGGTGCTGATGAACAACAATGGCTTCGTTGGACCGAAAGGTCCATTTAAATCGCGATACCGATGCTAATGATGAATGAAGCGAGCAATTTGATCCGCTCGTTATAATCAAGTCCACGCGCTACCTCTCGTTCTCGAACGATCTCACAATGCGGAGCTACTCCGGCCCAATCAACCCCTACTTTCGTCGCTGATTTCAGCGTTTTGCGAAAGACCTTGACGTTCTCGCATTTGCTTCGTTACTCCTTACACATGCGGTCGCATTTCTGCCGGCCTGGCGGATCTCAGTGTGTGCCGTACCGAACCTGACCCGGGGAGGGGTTTTCCGGTCAAAATCTGAGGGAGTGGCATGACAATACTATTTCTGGTCATTGCCTGCGGTCTGCTGTCTATCGTCTACGCAATATGGGCAACCAAATCGGTGCTCGCTGCGGACCAGGGCAATGCGCGCATGCAAGAAATCGCCGGTGCAATCCGCGAGGGCGCACAGGCCTATCTCACACGTCAGTACACGACGATCGCCATGGTTGGTGTCGTTGTCTTTATCGCCGTCTGGTTTCTCCTGACGGGCACGGCCGCGATCGGCTTTCTGATCGGAGCAGTTCTGTCCGGGCTCGCAGGATTCATCGGCATGCATGTTTCAGTCCGGGCCAATGTGCGCACAGCGCAGGCCGCTTCGCGCAGTCTGGCCGCCGGTCTTGAAATCGCGTTCAAGTCTGGCGCCATCACCGGCATGCTCGTCGCGGGCCTCGCACTGCTTGGTGTGTCTGTCTACTATTGGGTCCTGACCGGTCCCATGGCTTATGGGCCTGCTGATCGCACCGTGATCGACGCCCTCGTTTCCCTCGGATTTGGCGCTTCCCTCATTTCGATCTTTGCTCGCCTTGGCGGCGGTATCTTCACCAAGGGTGCCGACGTTGGCGGCGACCTTGTCGGCAAGGTCGAAGCCGGAATTCCCGAGGACGATCCCCGCAATCCTGCGACGATCGCGGATAATGTCGGCGATAATGTCGGCGATTGCGCCGGCATGGCTGCGGACCTGTTCGAAACCTATGCGGTGACCATCGTTGCGACCATGGTGCTGGCCGCAATCTTCTTCGCCGCTACGCCGATGCTTGCCACTATCATGCTTTATCCGCTGGCGATCTGTGGCGCCTGCATCATCACGTCGATCGCGGGCACTTTCTTCGTCAAGCTCGGCGCCAACAATTCCATCATGGGCGCCCTCTACAAAGGGCTGATCGTCACAGGACTTCTGTCAATCCTGGGTCTCGGCGCTGCCACCTCGCTGACCATCGGCTGGGGCGAAATCGGTACTGTTGCCGGCCAGGTGGTTACCGGGACCAACCTCTTTATCTGCGGTCTCATCGGCCTCGTTGTGACGGGTTTGATCGTAGTGATCACCGAATATTATACCGGAACGAACAAGCGTCCGGTGAATTCAATTGCCCAGGCATCGATTACCGGACACGGCACCAATGTGATCCAGGGGCTGGCGATTTCGCTCGAATCGACAGCGCTTCCGGCGCTGGTCATTGTTGGCGGCATCATCTCGACCTACCAGCTTGCCGGCCTCTTCGGCACAGGTATCGCCGTTACGGCCATGCTGGGTATTGCCGGCATGATCGTAGCTCTTGATGCATTCGGGCCAGTGACGGACAACGCCGGTGGTATTGCCGAAATGTCGGGTCTCGATCCGGAGGTCCGCAAGTCCACGGATGCGCTCGATGCAGTTGGTAACACGACCAAGGCGGTTACAAAGGGCTACGCGATTGGCTCCGCCGGTCTTGGTGCGCTGGTGCTGTTCGCTGCTTATGCCAATGATCTGCAGTTCTTCATCAGCGAAGCCAACAAAGAAGGAGCCACCGCATTCTCTTATTTCAAGGGGATCGGCGCCGTTTCCTTCGAATTGTCCAATCCATATGTCGTCGCAGGCCTCATCTTCGGCGGACTCATCCCTTATCTCTTCGGAGGCATTGCGATGACGGCAGTTGGTCGCGCGGCCGGCTCTGTCGTTGAAGAGGTGCGCCGGCAGTTCCGCGAAAAGCCTGGGATCATGTTGGGCACTGAACGGCCGGATTATGCCCGGGCGGTTGATATCCTGACCCGTGCGGCGATCAAGGAAATGGTTGTCCCGTCGCTGTTGCCGGTTCTGGCCCCCATCGTGGTGTATTTTGGTGTTCTTCTGATTTCGGGGTCCAAAGCTTCGGCCTTTGCGGCGCTTGGGGCTTCGTTGCTGGGTGTCATCATCAACGGCATTTTCGTTGCCATCTCGATGACGTCGGGCGGCGGCGCGTGGGACAATGCCAAAAAGTCTTTTGAAGACGGCTTCGTAGGCAAAGATGGTACACGTCACCTGAAGGGCTCGGAGGCGCACAAGGCGTCAGTCACCGGTGATACTGTTGGCGATCCCTACAAGGATACGGCCGGCCCTGCCGTCAATCCGGCGATCAAGATCACCAACATTGTGGCCTTGCTTCTGCTTGCCGTGCTTGCGCACTGAACAAAACAAATAATGCACAAAAAAACCCACGAAACATGTTTCGTGGGTTTTTGTTTTGCGGTCCGGAGAAGCCGTTATTGCGATGGTGGTCCGCCGGCACCCAGGGAGGGCGCCTTGCCGACACCAGCCAGCATCTGTCCGAGGAACGACAAGTCCTTGCCGCCTGTCGGTGTGGTGCGCGAGATGAAGTCGAACACCTTTCCGTCCTGCAGTCCATAATTGGAAATGCTGGCGACCTTGCCGTCCTTGTCAAAATACACGGCCAGAATTCGCCGCTCCGTGACCCTTGGATTCATAAACGCGACGGTGCGGTGGCGCTTCTGCGAAATGTAGTAGTAAACTTCGTTGTCGAAGGTGGCGGTCGTCGACGGACTGCCAAGCGACAGCTGGACCTGCTCGCGGCTGGAGCCTACCGGGACGAACTCAAGCGCCTTCTCGTCAAGGACATAACCTTGGGTCAAAGTCTCCGATGGATTGAGGTCGGCGGTGTTACAGCCAGCAAGTCCTGCGGCCAAAAGAAGGGTTCCGGCGAGAAGGAATTCCCGGAAACGATCGGTCTTGAAAATCCGCTGTAGCAACGACATCTCCATTTCAAATTGGGCGCAAGTCTTTCGCCGCCCGCAGAACTTCGGTAAACCACCTTGAAGTCCGATGCAACACGCGACATGTGTTGCGTGCAAAGACCCAAGGGAAAGCACAACTCTATGATTCTCAGTCTTTTTAGCCGCAAGGCCAAGGCAAATGAGGCCATTACGATTGCCCTCTACGACGCGATCGTGGCAGCGGCGCGGCAACCGTACTTTTATTCTGACCTCGATGTACCGGATTCGCCGTTGGGTCGCTATGAAATGCTGTCGCTGCACGTTTTCCTGTTCATGCGCCGCATCAAGGGCCGGACACCGGCGTTGAAATCGATCGGCCAGGAGGTCACTGACGAGTTCTTCCGTGATGTCGATCATTCGCTCCGGGAGCTCGGCATCGGGGACTCAGGCGTTCCGAAGCGTATGAAGAAGTTGGCGCGCATGTTCTACGGGCGGATCGAATCCTACGATAAGGCCCTGGAGAACAATGATTATGTTGCGCTGGTCGCCGCGCTTGCCCGCAATGTGCGTCCTGGCCATGAAAGCTGGCCAGGCGCGGATTCTCTTGGCAAATATGTCCTGCTGGCAACCCGGCACCTCGAAGATCAGACAGATGATATGATTGCAGGTGGCAAGGTTACATTTCCCGATGCCGGACCTGCATTGGAGGAGGCGTGATGACAAACAATTTGGATGGAGCGCTGAGCTTTCCGGTTTCGGTAGGGCGGCTCCCACAGAAGGGCCTCAATATAAAAATCGAGGCAAATGCCCGTGAGCTTGAGGCATTGCGTGACTTCCACGAGTTGCTGGATGTCAAATTCTTCAAGGCCGATCTGCAAATCGTTCCCTGGAAAAAGGATGGCGTCCGCGTTCGCGGCGAGGTCCATGCCGAGATCGTCCAGTCCTGTATTGTAACGCTGGAGCCCATTGATGCAAAAGTCGACGCCGAGATTGACACGATCTTCGTTCCGGAGAATTCCCGCCTTGCGCGTCTGCCCCTCGATGAGAACGGCGAGCTGATCATCAGCGCGGAAGGACCCGACATACCGGAGACATTCTCGGGAGATACGCTTGATGCCGGTGCGATCGCCGAGGAGTTTTTCGAGCTCGCCATCGATCCATATCCGCGCAAGGAAGGCGTAGAGAGTGTTCCGCCGGTCGTCGTACAATATGGCGATGACGCTGTCGAGGAACCGGCAAACCCTTTCGTCGCTTTGAAGGATTGGAAACAGAAGCCTTGATCGGCGAGGCTCTAGATGCAGGGAAATGGTCCAGAAGGGGGCGGTTCTCAAGACAATTCAGCTCGACGAGCCCGCAGCTGGCAGAAATCAGTTGTGCGCTTATACAAAATGACTATTTTCGCCGAGTCTTTTCAACGTACCTTACTCGCAAGCACTGAACAGGACAGGACAATCGAGAGTGATCAGAATTTCCATTGATGCCATGGGCGGTGATTTCGGTCCTGAGATCGTAATTCCGGGCATGGCAACGGCGCTGGAGCGCCATCCTGATATCAGGTTTGTGATTTTCGGGCGCGAAGAAGAGGTCAAGCCTGTGCTTGTCCGCTATCCCGCCCTGGTCGACGCCTCGACGTTTCACCACTGCGATGTGGCCGTGCGCATGGATGAGAAGCCGAGCCAGGCGCTGCGCAGCGGCCGATGGAAGTCGTCCATGTGGCGGGCCATTGAAGCGGTGAAGACCGGCGAAGCCGATGCCTGCGTATCTGCCGGTAACACGGGCGCACTCATGGCGATGTCAAAATTCTGCCTGCGCACCATGGCAAATGTCGAACGGCCTGCCATTGCTGGTATTTGGCCGACATTGCGCGGCGAAAGCATTGTCCTCGATATTGGCGCAACGATCGGTGCCGATGCGCAGCAGCTCGTTGATTACGCGGTTATGGGCGCTGCCATGGCCCGCGCGCTGTTCGAGATCGAGCGGCCGACCATTGGCCTGCTCAATGTTGGCGTCGAGGAGATCAAGGGACAGGACGACGTCAAGGATGCAGCGCGTATCCTGCGCGAGATTCCATTGCCGAGCCTTGAATATTACGGTTTTGTCGAAGGCAATGATATCGGCAAAGGCACGGTCGACGTCGTCGTGACCGAAGGATTTGCCGGAAACATAGCGCTCAAGGCCGCGGAAGGTACCGCGAAACAGTTCGCTCAATATTTGCGCGAAGCGATGAGCCGCACGTTGATGGCCAAGATTGGCTATATTTTTGCCAAGGGCGCCTTTGATCGCCTGCGCGAAAAGATGGATCCCCGCAAGACCAATGGCGGTGTATTTCTCGGCTTGAATGGTGTCGTCATCAAGAGCCACGGTGGCACCGATGCTTTGGGCTTTGCTTCTGCCATCGATGTGGGCTACGACATGGCGCACAACAAGCTCTTGGACAAGATCGCTGCCGATCTTACCCATTTCCACAAAAGCCCCGTCGGCGTGGCCTTCAAAGAGGAAACCGAGAGCGACGCAGAAGCCGAAATAGAACAACAGGAAAAGTAGAGCTTTAAATGATCCGGTCCGTTGTAAAAGGTATAGGCGCAGCCAAGCCGGCGCGCGTTGTGAAGAATGCTGATCTTGAAGGCATTGTCGAGACTTCGGATGAATGGATCGTTCAGCGGACGGGTATTCGGCAGCGCTACATTGCCGGCGAGGGCGAGACAACGGCGTCCCTTGGCGAAGCTGCGGCGCGGGCAGCGCTCGACAATGCGGGCCTCACGCCCGATGACATCGACCTGATCATTCTTGCTACTTCGACACCTGACAACACATTTCCTGCGTCTGCAGTCGATATCCAGGCACGTCTCGGCATGACGCACGGCTTTGCATTCGACATGCAGGCGGTGTGCTCGGGTTTTGTCTACGCTGTCACCACCGCTGATCTCTACATTCGTGGCGGCATGGCCAAGCGGGTGCTGGTGATAGGTGCGGAAACGTTTTCCCGCATCCTCGACTGGAATGACCGTACGACCTGCGTGCTCTTCGGCGATGGCGCCGGTGCATTGATCCTCGAAGCCAGTGAGGGACGCGGCCTGACCTCCGATCGCGGCGTTCTGACCGCCAACCTGCGGTCGGACGGTTCGCACAAAGAGAAACTATATGTAGATGGCGGTCCATCCTCGACGCAGACTGTCGGCCATCTCCGGATGGAGGGTCGTGAGGTCTTCAAGCACGCTGTCGGCATGATCACCGATGTCATTGAAGCGTCGTTTTCAGAGGCCGGAATTACCGCCGAAGACATCGATTGGTTCGTCCCGCACCAGGCCAACAAGCGCATCATCGACGCCTCGGCGAAGAAGCTCCATCTGGCAGAAGAAAAGGTCGTAATCACAGTCGACCAACACGGAAATACATCAGCCGCTTCAGTACCCTTAGCTCTTGCGACCGCTGTCGCGGACGGCCGGATCAAACAAGGCGATTTGGTGCTCCTTGAAGCCATGGGTGGGGGCTTTACGTGGGGTGCAGTTCTGCTACGGTGGTAGCAAGTCGGTTGGGTCGGCAGATTAGTTCACGAACTTTTTCAACCTGCTTGCCCGATCGGTTTTCATTCTGTAACTTCCGCTACACCTGCTAGTTTTGCAACAAACGAGAGCTTTGAGATCGTATGGGGGGTAAGACCATTACGCGCGCTGATCTGGCTGAAGCAGTCTATCGCAAGGTAGGGCTTTCGCGAACGGAGTCAGCTTCACTGGTCGAGACAATTCTCGATGAAGTGTGTGATGCAATCGTTCGTGGCGAGACAGTCAAACTGTCATCGTTCGCCACGTTCCAGGTAAGAGATAAGAATGAACGGATCGGCCGGAATCCGAAGACGGGGGAGGAAGTGCCCATTCTGCCGCGCCGCGTCATGACGTTCAAAGCATCCAATGTGCTCAAACAGCGCATTTTGCGCTCGCACCAGACGCGCAAGAAGAAATCTGCGTAGTACAAAAGACGAATTCGCGTCTTTGTCAGCTGAACTAGCGAGATTACTGTGGGGTAGTCTCGCGCTGCGCTTGAAAAATATCCCATAAACCGCTGAAATAGACGTCGAATCAGAATTTCTCCTGAAAGGGTGAAATCATGGACAAGAGTCCCGACGCATTTAGAACCATCAGCGAAGTCGCAGAAGACCTTGATCTGCCTCAGCATGTCCTGCGGTTCTGGGAGACACGGTTCACTCACATCAAGCCAATGAAGCGCGGTGGCGGCCGGCGTTATTATCGTCCGCTCGACGTCGATCTGCTGAAGGGCATTCGGCATCTCCTTTACGACCAGGGCTATACGATCAAGGGTGTCCAGCGCCTCCTGCGGGAGAATGGCACTCAATTCATCATTGCGCTGGGCAGTGGCGATACGGCAGCAGCCGAGGCCATCAGCCAGCAGAAGCAGGCGACAGCGCGCCAGGAAGAGGCGCTTGCGGCCGAGCAGAGCCGCGCCGAGGCCGATGAGGAAGCCGCGGTTATGGGAACACCCAAATCGGTCCCCCAGGGCAGGCGCCTTTTCGGCCTGATCAAGGGCGACGATGAAGGACCGGTTGCTGCCGACGGCAAGCGGCTCTCAAAAGACAACCGAGCCCTGCTTCAGGAAACGCTGTTCGACCTGCTCGAATGCAAGCGCCTGCTTGATCAGGTTCGCTGATCGGCGGAGCGCCACAGTGCTCTGAAAGAAAAAGCCCAGCTTCCATGTAAAATGAAAGCTGGGACTTAGGGGTTGGCTGTGGGGTTCAGCCTAACTGGTTGGGGACCAGTACTCCTATAATTCTACCACCGAAGTTTGGTTCCAACAAATACAGAATATTTTTGTAGTACCTGCCGAGCTTGGGCGACCGTCGGCACCTTGCGGCACTCAACTTGAAACTTCGCTCCAATGGGCTATAGCAGTGAAATGCAGGACAGAGTTGCCACGAACCGCGGCGGGTCGCAAATCGAGAAGCTGAGACGCGCTCTAAGGCGCCTTCAAAGTGGCCGTGACAGGCGATCACTGTGGTTCCAGGGTGCCTTCTTCTTCATTGACATTGCAATTCTGGCATTCTTCATCATGGGGCCGTATCTGCGTTCAGGCCCTTCCTATCTGATCGTTGATTATTTGATCGCGGTCTGGATCGGCTTCGAATTGATGACCGGGGTACTGCTGGCGAAGAACTTGAAATCCTGGATTCTCCGCCCGATGACCTGGGTGGACCTCTTCATTCTCGCCACGCTGCTTTTTCCGAACCTGCTGTACAATTTCGCCTTCCTGCGTGCAATGCGGATCTGGGCGATCGGGCAGAGTACTTTCCTGAAGGAATTGTTGCGCTTCTGTCGCTGCAGTCACCTTCTCGACGTCGTACGGGCCTGCATCAACCTCATCGTTTTCCTCTTCATCATTACGGGCTTCGTCTACACGAGCTTCTTCTACCGGCTCGAAGGAGGAGAGGGCTTCGTGGATGCGCTCTATTTCACTGTGGCAACAGTTACCACCACGGGCTTTGGCGATATAACGCTTCCGGGTACCCTTGGTAAGCTGACTTCGGTCGTGACCATGATCGTTGGAATTTCGCTTTTCGTGCGTCTCGCGCAAGCTGTGGTCAGACCGCACAAGGTAACCTTTCCTTGTCCTCAGTGCGGCCTGCAGAGGCACGAGGCCGACGCGGTCCATTGCAAGGCATGCGGCCACCTTCTCAATATCCCTGACGAAGGATCGTAATGACCGGTGATAGCTGGCCGTTACCAGCGGATGCACGTGGATTTGTGTAGAGTATGTTGTTTTTACGGTTTTTACCCTTGCACAAAAAACCCGAGTAATTTAGGGCTTTCCCCGGTATAGCGTAGCCCTTGGTCGACGGATTTCGGGTTCGCAATATCCAGGCGGTTAAGTTCAGCTTGAACAGAAGATGTCGGAGTGTAGCGCAGCCCGGTAGCGCACTTGACTGGGGGTCAAGGGGTCGTCGGTTCGAATCCGGCCACTCCGACCATTTTCTCTGAATGCAAACAATAGCTTAGGAAATGGGCCCGCAAGGGCCTTTTTCTGTTTTGGGAGAATTGGATCCATTCTGGGTCCAACGTCGTGGACAAGATGTCGGGCTGGCTTGTCGTGGCATGGACCCAAATCGGCTGCGGGCAGGCATTAAGCCATCCTCAAGGCGTTTGCAGCATGTTTGCGCATGACGCAAATCGGCGGGAAGCAATTTGGTGAAACCCATTTTTCGATTTATTTGGAAATTCATGGTCTTGGCACTTGTGGTACTGCCTGTCGCTTGCTTTGCCAATTCAAGTTTGCTGCAGGGAGGCAACTATGGGGTGGCTTTTGCACCATCCTACGGCCAGCCAGCCATATCCCGAACCACCGGCAAGATGTATGCCCTGCTGGACAGGCCTTGGTACGACCAAGGATACGACCTTTATGAGAGCAGCAATACGTTCGGGCTGATCTGGAAGAAGGTTCGCGGGATTGGTCCTTCACTGTCTTACAACGGCTTTCATCAGGGACACGATATCCTCATATCTGCCGATGGCAGGCTGCTCTTTACGAGGCGCAACACGGTCGGGGATGATGGCCCACATGTCCTCTTGTCCGATGTGATCGACATCAGCGTCTCACCGCCCAAGGTATTGGTTCAGGGGCCGATGTGCTGCATGGATGGGAGGAGACTTTGGAAGGCGTGGAAAGAAACCACCAAAGAATTTTACCAATCGCTCGCGCTGCTGGCTTGAATCTCATTCCATAGAGTATTCGTTATGACGTGCACCTGTTGGGGTGCACAGTCTGTCGCATCGCTTCATGTGTAGTTGTGATGTTGTACAGGTTGCAGATCGGACGCAGACATTCCTCCCCGGTTGCAGACATAATGTTCAGTTTCGTGTCAAAACGGTTGTCCGTATAATACCTTCCGCTCCAAACGCTGGGCATACCTTACGGTGTCTTTTCGATTTCGCCATCCCCGGAGGGAGCGACTTCGTTCTCATCCTCTTCACTGGTGGACAGCTCATCGTCTTTGCTGACGACCCATGAGTTGCCGCTACGTCGGATAGTGTATTGCGGGCTGCGAGCCCTTTCATTGTCTCGATCTGACATAATTCCTCTCGGTTGTTTGAATACGGCCTTTCCCGGGTTGAGGAAGCATCAACGTCCGCGCGTTAGATAAGTTCCTGAAAAAACAACGGGTAGAGGTGTTATTTGGCCGTTGAGCGCCGGGCATTGATGTTGTGCCAGACGAGCATGCACGTTTTCGTGAACGGGAACCCCCGGGCAGCATCGTGATTGGACTTCGCGGGCTGCTGGAGTCAGGTTTGTCGGGGGTGAATGCTGGGAATGGGCGGACCAACTATCGTTCGAATAGGAGGCCAAGATGAAGCATCATGCACTCGAGCAACTGCAAATTGTCTCTCAGATCGATCAAGATTATCCCCGTCAGACCATGCTGCGCAGCGAACGTCTTGAACGGTGGGCAATGGTCCTCGAACGAGATCCGGATAGGCGCCTTTCGACGCTGTACCAGTCGGAGTACCAGCCGGCCCGGCAGCGTGCTGCCATGCGTAGCGAAGGCTCGCCGATCTCGGTCGCATTCGAGGACCCGGTTCTTCGGGCAACTGGCCTGAAAAATGACACGTATGGCGAAGCGCGCCGGTTCTTTGAACTGAGCGACCTCCAGCTCCACCGGGTGGTTTGCTACTGTCACTTCGGTGCGGAAGTGAGCGCAGGGATGGCCGCCTACAATGTCCGAAAGGCCATTGCCGGGAGGCACAAGGGATTGCTCGCCTGGCTGCGGGACATACTCGACAGATAGTGATCAGCGACGGGCCATAGACGTCAGGCTGGGGTCTCGGCTTTGCGCGCCCGTCGGGCAAGCACGGCATTCACCGCAAATTTTGCCATCGCCTCCGAATTGCGGTTACCGATGATGAAGGCGGCACGAACAAATCGCGCAAGCGCCCCGTGTTCCGGGTCTGCTTCGTCGGTAATGCTCAGCTCTGCGGCGGCATCTTCCAGCGCCCGCTGCATGAGTTCGCCATCCGTTTTGGAATAATTTGGATTATTATCATCCAGAAATGTCAATGAGGGCATCCAACGATCCAGTGTGACGCGTTGATTTCGTCAAACGCTTAAACTTAGATTATAATCCAAAATGATTTATTGCACACGGTAATGTTTGGCTTATCTGCAGTCGATATCAAATGACACGCGCAAGTTGCATAACAATGCGTGATTTCAACTTAATAGTTATTTCGCTATGAGGCGCGGCTAGATTTATAGCGCAGTTCCAGAGCAACGCATCCCCAGATGATGCCGACCAGCAGATAGAAATGCCGCCAGTGATCGGTGTCGATCACATTTCCGATCGCGACATGTGCCACATAAACGAGATAGGCGCAGAGCAGAAACGGCTGCCATGGCCGCTCGCGAAACAGAATGCGCAGGGCGACGCCCAGCGTCAGCATAGTCAAGGTCAGATAGCTGACAAATCCGAGCCAACCATAATCAAGCGCGGCCTTCAGCCAGACATTGTGCGTGTCTTCGCCATAAATCGGGCCAAACTCCAGCGGACCGATGCCAAGCGGGTGATCGATGGACAGCAGCATGCCATACCAATGACGCGCAAAGCGGCCGAATTGTGCGTCGTCATAATCCTGCACAAGTTGGGCACGCGCGAAGAACAGTTCGGCCACGCTTGGAATTTGCAAGGCAACAATGACAGCGAGCAGCACCACGACAATGGCGAGACCTGCGAGGAGCATAATTCTCAGGCGGAATAGCCGGTTGGGGTTCCTGATAAACAATAGCAGGGCAAGGCCTGCGATGATCAGCACCGCCATTCCCCACGCGGCGCGCGAGAACGACAGGAAGATCCCAAGTGTCAGAATGAGGATTGGAACGAGACGAACCGGGAGCGCGCGCAAGTCGCCGACCAGGACACCATGCACCAGCCAGGCCAGCGGCAGCATCAGGAAGGGGCCAAAGACGTTGGGGTCCTGGAAAGCGCCCATCGCCCGGCCATAGCGCGTGAACAGGTCTGCGCCGGGAAAAGCATCGAAATAGCCGAGGATCCCGAGGAGCGCCGTACAAATTGCGGCGAGGATATAGGCGTTGAAAATCACCGGCAAAATACGCTGGTCGTTGTCGATCACCGCTGCGAAGAACACCGAAGTGATGGCGAGGAATAGCGAGACAGCGATGTACATTGGCGCCGTCTTCAGGTCCGCCATTTGGCCCATGGACAGGAGACCGCCAAGGTTGAAAATGACCAGTATTGCAAGAAGGATCGCCACGGAGCGCGACAACCTCAGGCCGAAAAGCGCCCAGACGACAATCAGACCTGCCATATAAATTTCATAGGGTGCCGGTTCATCGATCACAAAGCCGCTGAGAAAAACGCCGAATCCGATGGCGAAGGTCGAGATCAGCCGGATGAGCGCACGGTTCTTCGCGGCGCGATCAACGCTTGCGCTGGGGCTTTGATCGGTCGAAACACTCAATAGGCATTGTCCGTGTTAAGAAGGCGCACTGGCGTCAGGAACAGGATCTTCAGGTCGAACCACAGCGACCAATTCTCGATGTAGTAGAGATCGAACTCCGTGCGCATCTTGATCTTGTCGTCCGAGTCAATCTCCCCGCGCCAGCCATTGATCTGCGCCCATCCTGTCACGCCGGGCTTGACCCGGTGCCGGGCGAAGTAACCGTCAACGACTTCGTTGTAGAGAAGGTTGCGGGTGTGAGCGGCAATCGCGTGCGGACGCGGACCGATGAGCGAAAGCGTTCCCATCAGGGAATTGAAGAACTGCGGCAGTTCGTCGATCGATGTCTTGCGGATGATCCGTCCCACTCGCGTCACGCGCGGATCGTTCTTGACGACGGCATTGCGTGCGGTGGGATCACACATCTCCGTATACATGGAGCGGAATTTCCACACTTCGATGATCTCGTTGTTGAAACCGTGCCGCTGTTGCTTGAAGATCACCGGTCCCTTGCTCTCGAGCTTGATGGCAATGGCTGTCGCGATCATGATCGGGCTGAAGACAAGGATGCCGAACAGGCTGAAAACGATATCGAAGGCGCGCTTGGCCACAGAATCCCAATCATTGATCGGCTTGTCGAACAGGTCGATCATGGCAATGGAGCCGATATAGGAGTAGGCGCGCGGACGGAACTGCAGATGGTTGTTGTGGGCAGAAAGCCGGATGTCCACTGGCAGTACCCAGAGCTTTTTCAGCAGCGACAGCACGCGCTCTTCCGCGGTGATCGGCAGCGATACGATCAGCATGTCGATGTGGGCGATACGCGCAAACTCGATCAGTTCAGATATATTACCGAGTTTCGGATATCCCGCGACGATGGGCGGCGACCGCTTGGCATCCCGGTCATCAAAGACGCCGCAAATGCGGATGTCGTTATAGGGCTGCTGTTCGATCGACCGGATAAGGTCTTCCGCCGGCTTGCCGCCGCCGACGATCACGGCGCGCCGCTCCATCTTGCCATTGCGCGCCCAGCGCCGGATGAGGCGTGACATGATCACGCGAAAGGCGATGAAAAGTATCACCCCTGATATGTACCAGGCGCCAAACCAGACGCGCGAATAGTCTTCCGAGATCTTCAGGAAGAAGGCCGCAAGCGACATAAGCGCGAAGCATCCGGACCAGATCAGCAGCAGCTTGCCAAGCTTGCTGAATGGATCGCGCATCACGGCGAGCTGATAACTGTCGGTCAGTTCAAGCAGAAGCACCGTGACTGTCGCCGTGGCCAGGATGGCCAGGGCGTAGTGCAGGATGGCGCCCGCCGAAAACCCGACATAGACCGCAAACACGGCAACGCCAGCGAATGCCACGATCAGGAATTCGATAATCCGCATGATACCGCTGATCATCACCGGGGAATTCGTGTCCCTGGCATATTGCGAGGCGATCGTTTGAGCAACGGGGCTGAGCGTCGTCTTTCCGCTGGACGCATGCATGGCGTCCGGCGCGAGGTTGCGAACAACGTCACGCGAAAGCTTCGATTCCGCTTCTCTATCTTTCATGATGAACCCTGACGACCCTGAGTCGTCAATATCACATATGCGCTAAAAAAGGCTTAGAGAAACGATTACCCAAGCGCAGCGAAATATTCGGCCTCCAGGCGAGCTGCCATGGTTTCGATGCTGAACTTGTGCTTCAGCTCTTCCACGCTTGGAAGTGTTTGCCTGTAGGCCGCCACGTCATCGATCGCGATCGCCATTTTGGCGGCGAGGTCGCCGGCTTCCGGCTCCACAAGTGCTGGCGAGGAGTCGCCGAGAATTTCAGGTATTCCGCCGACGCGACTGGCGATAACCGGCTGTCCTGCGGCAAGCGCCTCAAGGACGACGTAGGGCAGGGCTTCGGCCCGGGAGGGTATGACCACGACCTTGGCGAGCCGGAAAGCCTGCCGCGCCTTCATGGGCATCAGAAAGCGGATGCTCCTGTCCGTTTGCACCTTGGCGCTCTGCTCGATCAGTCTGGCGCGGTCCTTGCCGTCTCCAACCATCACACCTGTCAGTTGGCGTCCACATGCTGCACTCGCCCGCGCGAGGGCGTTGATGAAAATATCCGGTCCCTTGAGTGCGCGCATCTCGCCGATAAACAGAAAGTCTGCGGAGTCGTCGTCGGTCGCAACCGGCTCAAAGTCACCGTCCGCCAATCCGTTGTAGATGAGTTCGGACGCACAGCGCGGCTCACCCACCTTGCGGACGTAGATACCTTGCTCGAACGCAGAAACGAAAATGATACGGTCGGTCATCCGTTCCATCGTTCGCTCGACCCTAAAAATGATCCGTCCCTGAAGCTTGGCCGGATCAAAATGCAGGCTGCCGCCATGCGGCGAGTAAAAGCGGGCTACGCGAGACCCAAACACCCGCAACACCGAGCCGAAAAGCCGTGCATAGATTCCGCCTTTGGCGCCATGCCCGTGCAGGATGTCCGGCTGCAATTTCTTGATGATCTTGTATGTCCGTAGCGCCGCCATCGCATCGCCGGGTCCGATTTGCCGCTGCATGGCAATCCGCTCAAGGCCGAGTGCCAGCTTGCCGCGCAAATCGGCGAGCAGGGCTTCTTCCAACGCCCCGCCAGTCGACGCATCGCAAATAATGCCGACTTGATGGCCGGCCTTCACCTGCGCTTCGATGAGATCGCGCACATGGCGAAAGATTCCGCCAACCGGAGCGCGAAAGCAGTGAACGATCCGGAGAGTTTGCTTTGAGACCATCTCGCGGATCAGAAGAAGCGTTCGCGCACATAAATTGTGTCGCCGGGCAGCACCTGATCGGAAATGATAACGCGGCCGGTCAGGCTCTCGCCATTGAATTGCCGCGTGATGTCGACGTCGCCCTGATTGGCGCGCGGCGTAAATCCGCCTGCGGCGGCAATCGCCTTCTGTGCGGTCATGCCGGGGACATAAGAGTATTGCCCGGCAGCGCCGACTTCACCCATGACGAACACCGGCCGGTAGCGGTCGATCTCCACTGCCACATCCGGATCCCGCAGATAACCCTTGCGCAACCTGGCGGCCACGTCCGCTTCGATCTGCTGGATGGTCTTGCCGCGGGCAGGAACGCTTCCGATCAGCGGAACCGAGATATAGCCCGCCTGGTCAACGCTGTAGGTATTGGTGATACCTTCCTGCTCGAAGACGGTCAGGCGAATGCGATCGCCAGCATCCAGCATGTAGGGCTTGTTGATGGCTTCGTTGAACGCTGCCGGAGCGGGCCGGTAACTGGCGCAGCCGCCAAGCGTCATCGACACGACGCTGATGGTCACCAGAAGGATCTGCTTGCTGAACACGTCTTGAACCCTAAGTTGTCTCTCGATTCTGATCTGGATTATCAGTTCATTAGGGTTAATGGCTGGTAAAGTATCGGGAAATTCGGCAGTTTGCGATCGCATACCGGGATCTTTAACCGGCTGGTTACCATGCGTGTTTACCATGACGCCGTTCGTACTGGAGTGAATGAATGCCACGGGCCAATTCTGTCGGTAACGATGTGGACATCGATGTCGGCGCCCTGTTTGCCAGTCTATGGCAAAACAAGGTGCGGATCATTCTTGGCTCACTGGGTCTGGCGCTCCTGGCATTTCTGGTCTTGTCGCTCGTGTCGCCAAAATATCGTGCTGAGACCCGCATCCTGATCGAGACGCGGGAGTCTGTTTTCACCCGCCCTGCAAACCAGCAGCAGGGTGACGAGCGGCCCATCCTCGATCCGGAGGGCATCAAGAGTCAGGTCGAGCTCATCGGATCCTCGGACCTCCTGAAACGGGTGATCACTAAGCTTGATCTTGGCAAGAATGAAGAGCTCGCTGCAGAAACGCAGCCATCTCTCATATCGCAGCTGTTCGGCACCGTCGGGCTTGGCAAGGGCATGGATGCAGCGACGAGGGATGATTATATCCTCCAGGCTTTGCGCGAGCGGCTGCTCGTCTACAGCGTGCAGAACTCCCGCGTTATCGTCATTCAGTTTTCGTCCAAGGATCCAGCTCTATCCGCGGCGGTGCCCAATGCCATCGCCGATGAGTACATCGCCACCCAGCAGGCGTCGAAATCCCAGTCAGATGCCGACGCCACCGATTGGCTGCAGCCCGAGATTGCCGACCTGAGCAAGCGCGTGAAGGATGCAGAGGCAAAAGTTGCCGCCTATCGCAGTTCGTCGGATCTGCTGATCGGGCAGAACAATGCGGTCCTTGCAACACAACAGCTTTCGGAACTGTCGTCAGAATTGTCGCGAGTGCGGGCAAACAAGGCGGCAAGCGAGGCCAAGGCAGAAAGCGTCCGTTCGGCACTGGCCAAGGGCGCTGCAGTGGAAACGCTGCCGGATGTCATAGCGTCTCCCCTGATCCAACGCCTACGTGAACGCCAGGTTCAGCTAAATAACGATATCGCTGATCAATCCGCTGCCTTGCTGAGTGGACATCCGCGCATCCGGGCTCTGCGCTCGCAGCTCGCCGACCTCAACCAGCAGGTCAGGCTTGAGGCGCGCAAGGTTCTCGGCAGTCTGGAAAACGAGGCACAGACCGCACGTCTCCGCGAGGCTGAATTGACGCGCTCTCTCAATCAATTGAAGGCGCAATCATCCAAGGCGGGTGAAGAGGAAGTTGAATTGCGTGCGCTCGAACGCGAGGCAACGGCGCAGCGTCAGTTGCTTGAGTCCTATTTGACCCGCTATCGCGAAGCATCCTCGCGCACCGATCGCGGCTATCTACCCGCTGACGCCCGTATTTTCTCCCGCGCTGACAAGCCGATCGAACCTTACTTCCCGAAGATAATCCCGATGACGATCGCGGCCTTTGTTGCATCGCTCCTCTTGTTGAGCATCGGCACCCTTTTGAGCGCCCTGTTCAGCGGCCGGGCGCTGCGCCCGGCATATACACAAACGCCGCCGGTCGATAAGCTCGATGAAGTGAAAGAGGTGCTGCCCGTCCAGGCGGCGGTTATTCCGGTCGCACCAGAGGTCCCGGAGAAGCAAACGTTCATCGAGGAGCCCGTCCGACCGGAAGAAGCAACGCCCGACATGGATGTTGCCTCAGCTGTGGATGATGACCCAGCTGTTGACGATCAGGTCGAAGCACCGCTCATCCATCCTGACCACTCCGGAATCGCAAATGTTGCCGATCGATTGATGGCGAGCGGAGCGGCCAGGGCCGTCGTGGTCTCGCCGGAAGGCGACGAGGCGTCCGCATTGACAATTCTGCTGGTGCGTGAACTTGCCGACCGCGGCGTACGGGTCATTCTCATCGACATGACTGGCTCCGGTGAAATCGGCCGGTCGATGCTCGACGGCAAGGAGCTCGCCGGAATTACCAACCTCCTCGTATCCGACAAGCACTTCAGTGACGTGATCCATCCCGATCATTATTCGGAAGCCGAAGTCATACCCCTTGGCAATCACGATCCCGTCAAGGCGATGCAATCGGTTGGCCGCCTGCCGATGATCCTCAATGCGCTGCAATCCGCCTATGATCTCGTGGTGATCGACAGTGGGCCGGCGACGGCTACAGAATTGAAACCGCTCCTTGCCGACGGGACAGAACTTGTGCTCGCACTGGTGGACCCCGACGACCGGGATGTCGCTGCAACGGCCAAATCGGTGTTTGAAGCGAGATTGATCGAGCCGGAATTGTTGACACCATTCCGCCCGAACCTTCTGCGGGTGGACAGCGGCAGAATTATTCGCTCCAAGGCCATGGCGGGCGCCTGAGCGTGCGCCCTCAGGCCTTTCCGAACAATCGCGAGCGGACTTTCTTCACGCGGGCCCAGACCACATCATTCTGCTTGACCTTCTGTACCAGGCGTTCTCGTCCGGCCAGATAGCCGGCATACATCCTGCCCTTGGTGGTCAAGCTGATGTTGGTGTCATACGTGGGTATCTCGATATCGCACCAGCTGCGCTTGTACGGCTCGTCGCCAATACCGAAACTATAGATGGAAAGGTCGGTGTTGCAGCTGTCCTGAATATCCTCGAAAAACAGGAACTCGCCGGGGCTGGCGCTCGCTAGCTCATCGTCGGCGATACCGATGAAGTCGATGAAGGTCTGGCCCTTGGCATGGGATTTTCCAAGGACTGCCCGGTATGTGCCAGCCACCTCAAGCGCCTTCAACTGGAATCGCGGCGCTGCCGCGTGTGTTTCAGCCGCAAACAACTGATGAAAGAAGCCCTTGATCCCCGCAGGTTCGTAGGTGTTCTTGATCCCGGCCTTGGCCACGCGATCCGCTTTCCAGACGAAGTAGTTGGACAGCATAGCTTCGGTTTCGGACACAGTGGTCGCCGTGACGATACGATAGCCGCCTGCTTCCTCGAAGCGGCGCGTATGCTGCCGGTGGTTCTTCCTCTTCCGCTTGGCATTGTTGCGGCCAAGCACCGTGTCGAAATTCCGATCCAGCGTAATCGCCAGGCTTACATTGGCGTTTTCCCTGGCTGGAAGCTGGAGGAGGGGGTTCTTTGCACCACCAAGCTCGTCCAGCTGTCGCGACAGCCATACAAGATCAATGTCCGGCCTGACCTTGTGCAAATCATCGAAGAGATTGGCGAGCTCGTTGCGGCCGAACTTCTGGGTGCGCGAGAGTGCCGGGAAATTGCAATTGGCATGCGGACCGCCGGCATAAATAGCGACGCGGACGGGGCCTTTCTTGACGACCTCCAGCGGCAGAATGAATACCGGCTTGTCGACTGCGTAAAGCGCCGCGACAAGACAGTCGGCATTGGCATTCGAGTGCCAGTGAGAGAACCAGTCTGCGGTCTGCGACGGCCCGGATAGGGAATCATCGCCCAGACCATTCCATGCTGCCCCGCCCTCTGGCCCGCTGATGATCTTTGCCTTGAGTGGAGGAAGCGACATCTTCTGGTTCCAGTGTGGGGGGCGGAAATGCGGCGAGGACTCGTTGATCAACCATATATAAACATTTACGTTGCATGACTTGATCAACAAACCTCCGATTATCGTTGAATAATGCAAATTGGTGAAGGAATGGTCCACGCGGCTGACTTGATGCGAAAGGCCGTGATGCGACTGGCTTGGCACAGCGGTTTCGCGTCGCGCACGCGCGACCGCTTCGGTGGCCTGGGCTCGATCATCATGCTGCATCGCGTCCGCCCGGATTGCATTAGCCCGCTCGGTGTAACCCGCTCACTGTCAATCACCCCGCGTTTTCTCGATCAGATCCTTGTCTCTCTGAAGTCCGAAGGCACAGAGCTCGTGTCGATGGATGAAATGATCGAGCGCATGAAATCCGGGTCGCAGGACGGCCGTCGTTTTGCTGCGGTGACGCTTGATGACGGCTACAATGACAATCTCAACCATGCTTACCCGGTCTTCCAGAAGCACAACGTGCCTTTCACGGTCTATGGGGCGCCGGGGCTCATCGAGGGCGCGGCGGTCCTTTGGTGGGAAGTGGTCGAAAAGCTCGTCGCCAAGGCATCCGTCATCAGGATTCCGGGTGGCCCGGAATGGCGCTGCGGCACGCTCTTCCAGAAACGGTCGGCATTCCACACGTTGATGCGCTATTTCTCCTACACGCTAACCGAACTGGAACAACTGCCGGTACTGCGCGAAATGTGCGCTGCCGAAGGCATGATCTGCGGCGTGTCAGCGGATCAGGACGTGATGACCTGGAAGGAATTGCGTCAGATCGCCAGCGATCCGCTGTGCACCATCGGCGCCCATACGGTGCATCACTACAATCTGAAGAAGTTGACCGCGGAAATGGTAGCGCAGGAGATGCGTCTTTCCGCCGATATGCTCGAAGACAATCTCGGCAAACGCCCGGCGCATTTCGCCTATCCCTACGGCTCGGCCAAGGCTGCCGGAAGGCGGGAAGCAGAAATTGCCGCCGAGGAGGGATTTCTCTCTGCCGTAACGACCCGTCACGGTACCATTCACCCAGAGCATCGGGCCAATCTCCACGCGCTGCCACGCATATCGATCAATGGCCGCTTCCAGAAGCTGGTATATGCACAGACCATGATGAGCGGCGCCACCACTCCGATAGCCAATGCCGGCCGGAGGGTTGTGCAAGCCTGAAGAGCTTATTGCGCCTTCTTCTTGGGCGCCTTTTCCATCCAGCTGATGATGAACATGGCCGGGACGACCCAGAGAATGCCGGTGCCAAAGAAATAGAGCAGATGGATCCACGGGCTGGCATTTCCGAGCAAGGCCACGGCAAATATTGTCGCGACGATCGCATAGATGCAGACAAGTGCTACGAGCAGAAATGTTCCGATGAGTTTCTTCAGCCTTACGGGCATCGCGCCATCCATTTATTACCTTTAGTGCCACCCTGTACTCGTTAACGTTTCCAGCGAAAAGCAAAAAAGTCCGGTTTGCGTTATAAACGCGACGGCGTGTCGCGCGGGCTCTCCTTGTCAGACGCTGCCATTTCCTGCACCTATCCCGGACCCACAGGAGTATTCTGCATGGCCGCCCAGACAATTTCCGAAGGCAGCATTGCTTTGGTCCAGAACCGCGAAGCGAGGAACCGTCAGTATATCCGTATCTGGCTCTATCTCGCGCTGATCGTGCTTGCGACCATCGTGATTGTTGGCGGCGCGACGCGCATGACAGGCTCCGGCCTGTCGATTACCGAGTGGAAGCCTATCCATGGCATCATCCCGCCGATCGGCCAGGTTCAGTGGATGGAAGAGTTCGATAAATACCGGCAGATTCCGCAATACGAGAAGCTGAACAAGGGGATGAGCCTGGCGGAATTCAAGCAGATTTTCTGGTGGGAATGGGCGCACCGCTTTCTGGCGCGGGGCGTTGGCTTTCTCGTCGCATTGCCGCTTGCCTTCTTCTGGCTGACCGGCCGTCTTGAGCGCCGCCTGAAGCCGCGCATGGTCGGCATTCTGGCATTAGGCGGTCTGCAGGGCGCAGTCGGCTGGTGGATGGTTGCTTCAGGGCTTGTTGATCGCGTCGATGTCAGTCAATACCGGCTCGCAACGCATCTGACCCTTGCCTGCATCATCTTCGCTGCTGTCATGTATGTGGCGCGTGGTCTCGCCGTTTATTCCGAAGCGCCTGCCAATCGCCAGATTCAGCGTTTTGCCGGCTGGTTCGTGCTTCTGGTCTTCATCCAGATCTATCTTGGCGCGCTCGTCGCCGGCCTTGATGCAGGACTCTCCTACAATACGTGGCCGCTCATGGACGGCGCGGTTATCCCGGGCGATCTTTTCCCCATCCAGCCCATCTGGCACAACTTCTTCGAAAACCCGAAGACTGTGCAATTCGTGCACCGGTTCTTTGCTTATTTTGTATTTGCCGTGGCGATCTGGCAGGCGATAGCGACCATGCGTCAGGCACCGGGCACCACCCACGCGCGGCGTGCCGTGCTTCTCGCTGTTCTGGTTGCGCTGCAGGCAGCGATCGGCATCACCACATTGCTGATGCAGGTACCCATCAGCCTCGGCCTGTTGCATCAGGGCTTCGCGATCCTCATCCTTGGGTTCGCTGTTGCGCACTGGCGTGCCACGAAGGGAGCCTATCCGCTTGAAACAGAAGTTGTCGCCGGCCGCTGATATCGGCTCATCCAGCCGATACCAGAACCCGCTGGATTGCCGCGGCGACGCCAAGACTGCGGTTTGACTCGTCGTAGTTGCCGTCCTCGTCATGCCAGGACGCCGACAGGCACGCATGAGTCATACCAAAGCCCAGAATGGTTCGTATATCGCGGTTGAAAGCTTGCGAGAATGTCTGCGCCATCATCCCGATGCGGCTTTCGCTTTGGCGCAGATCGTCGCGATCGAGCGGGTTATAGAACATATTGGCGGTGTCATACATCGGATCGCCGATCAGCCCCTTGGGATCGATGACCAGCCAGCCGCGTTTGCCATGCAGGATATTCTCGTGATGAATATCACCGTGCAGCAACTGAATATGGCTGTGATCGCTCAGCGGTCTGTCCGCGATGGGCGCGACCTCGACGGACAGGCTGTTCAGCCCTTTGTTGGCGTCTGCCTTGGCTTTTTTGAAAAGACTGGAATATTGTTCGCGCAATGGCACGAATTCGTGCGGGTTTTCTGCGGCCTCGTATGGCTTGGCGATCAGCCGGCTCAATACATCCACGTAGATCGAAGTCGCCGCACCGTCGCCATACTCGTTGAGATGATCGAGCAATGTGCGCTTCCCGCCATATTCGAGGAGCAGGTTGTTGTCCTGTTGCGCCAACAGACGCACGCTACCATTGCCGTCGTGCCAATCGAGATAATGCGCGCCGCGTAATTCTTCCTGCATGCCAATAGGGGTCAGCTGTTTGACCACCGCTTGTTCGCCGTTTTCGAGCCGCACCATGATGATCCGGCTGGTCGGCGTTTCGGTGAATAGCGTGGGCGAGGAGACTTTCCATTCGGGCGGGAAACTCTCCAAAAGCACATCAGCCATGGGGAAACCTTGGAGAACTCAGCCTGATGAGGCAGATGGTGTGATTTTCGAGACCCGGAGCGCAGTGGACATTTTCGTCCATGAGCACCGGAAGCGTAGAAAATTGCATCAGATGTCCATCGGGGTGAAGTTATCGATGGTTTCCCAGCATCAAGTCCAGATTCTGCACGGCCGCCCCCGACGCACCCTTGCCGAGATTGTCTAGCAGGGCGACCAGATTGACCTGGCCTTGGCCCTCGGTGCCGAAGACGTAGAGCTTCATGATATCCGTATCGTGCAGTTCTTCCGGATCGAGCCGCGACAGCATCGCGCTTTCGGCCAAAGTCACGACCTGAACGATATCCTGGCCCTCATAATGGGCGGAGAGTGCCGCGTGGATATCCTGCATCGAAGCGTTGCCGTTAAGATCGTCGGTGAATAGCGGTACCTGCACGATCATGCCCTGCGGGAAGCGCCCGACGCTCGGGCTAAAGATCGGCTTGCGCTCCAAACGGCCATGCGTCTGCAGCTCCGGCACATGCTTGTGTTTGAGCGGCATCGCATAGAGGAAGTGGTTTGCCGCGATATGATCAGGCGCATCCGGATTTTCCATTTGCGCGATCATCTGCTTGCCGCCGCCGGTATAGCCCGAAACCGCATTGACGCTGACCGGATAGTCTCCGGGCAGGATACCGGCATCACGCAAGGGCCGTACCAGCGAGATTGCGCCTGTCGGATAGCAGCCGGGATTGGCGACGAGCCTTGCACCTTCGATCTTCTGCCGCTGGGCGCGATCGAGCTCGGCAAAGCCATAAGCCCAGTCCGGATGCACCCGGTGCGCAGTCGACGTATCGATGATCTTTGTCGAGTTGTGGCCTTCGAGGATCGATACGGCTTCCTTCGAAGCATCGTCGGGCAGGCAGAGGATCGCGACATCCGCCTCCTTCAGGAAATCGGCGCGCATTTCCCTGTTGCGCCGCTCAGCTTCCGGGATCGAAAGAACCTCGAGATCGTCACGGCCCGCCAGCCGCGTGCGGATCTGCAGGCCGGTGGTGCCGTGTTCGCCGTCGATGAAGATTTTAGGTTTCATGAAAATGTCCTTGGGAAGCTTGAAATTCAGATAGTTAGCGCGAGAACCCGATTCAATATCTCAGCTTCGTCGAGCCTTCTTTTCTGCAAGAATACCAAGGTAATACATCGCGATTGTGGCACCTGCGATCGCTGTCACATCGGCGTGGTCATAGGCGGGCGCAACTTCAACCACGTCCGCGCCGACAATGTTCAATTTCGTCAGATGCCGCAGCACGGAGAGGATCTTTGCCGAAGACGGCCCGCCTGCGACCGGCGTCCCCGTACCCGGCGCGAAGGCTGGATCGAGACAATCGATGTCGAAGGTGAGATACACCTTTTTGCCCGCAGTCCGGGCAATGATCTGTTTCGCAATGTCCGCTGCGGACATTTCCTCGACCTCGTAGCCATAGACGATCTTCAACCCGCAATCGTCGGGAGCATGGGTGCGAATGCCGACCTGGATCGAATGAGCAGGATCGATGACCCCATCGTGCGCTGCCCGGCCGACAAAGGAGCCATGATCGATGCGCTTACCGTCATCATACCAGGTATCCTGATGTGCATCGAACTGCACCAGCGCCACCGGACCATGCTTTGCCGCATGCGCCTTCAAAATCGGCCAGGTGACGAAATGGTCGCCGCCGAGCGACAGGAGGAACGCACCGGCCTTGATGATCTTTGCAGCTTCCCGTTCAATCGTCGCCGGGGTCTTCTGGTGATTGCCATAATCAAGCAGGCAGTCGCCATAATCCACCACCGCCAGGTCGGCAAACAGGTCGCGCTGGAACGGATATTGCGGGTCATTGTCGAAAATCGCCGATGCCCGCCGTATCGCCTGCGGACCGAACCGTGCGCCCGGCCGATTAGACACGGCAGCATCGAACGGAATACCCCAGACCACGGCTTCGGCACCGTTCAGGTTCTTCGTATAGCGCCTGCGCATGAAGGAGAGGGCGCCCGCATGGGTCGGATCGGTGGCGGCGCTGGTCAAATTGCGCGCTGTAAAGGCATGGTCGATGGACTTCGATGGCATCTGCTGCTCCCGTTCCTGCAATCCGATATGCGTTTTGCTCATTCGCGTGTCTCAGCGCAACAAAAAAGCGGACCCGAAGGCCCGCTTTCTGTTCTTGTTCAATTGAAACGCTGATACTAGCGCTTCGAGAACTGGAAGGAACGACGGGCCTTAGCCTTGCCGTACTTCTTGCGTTCGACAACGCGGCTGTCGCGTGTCAGGAAGCCGCCCTTCTTCAGAACGCCGCGCAGGGCTGGTTCGAAGTAGGTGAGGGCCTTGGAGATACCGTGACGAACGGCACCAGCCTGACCGGACAGACCACCACCGGCAACGGTAGCGATGATGTCGTACTGGCCGGCGCGGTTGGCAGCAACGATCGGCTGCTGCAGGATCATCTGCAGAACCGGACGAGCGAAATACTTGCCGTATTCCTTTTCGTTGATGACGATCTTGCCGGAACCTGGCTTGATCCAGACGCGGGCAACTGCATCCTTGCGCTTGCCGGTTGCGTAGGCACGGCCCTTGGCGTCCAGCTTCTGGACGTGGACAGGTGCAGCAGCCTGTGTGCTTGCGGCAACGGTGCCGAGATCTGCGAGCGAGTTGAGCTCAGCCATTCTTATGCGCTCCTTTTGTTCTTGGCATTCAGCGCGCCGACGTCGAGGACTTCGGGGGACTGAGCTTCATGCGGATGGTTGGAACCGGCATATACGCGCAGGTTCTTCATCTGGCGACGGCCGAGCGGACCACGGGGAACCATGCGCTCAACAGCCTTTTCAACGACGCGTTCCGGGAAACGGCCTTCGAGCAGCTGACGGGCAGTGCGTTCCTTGATGCCGCCGGGATGGCCGGTGTGCCAGTAGTAAACCTTGTCGGTAAGTTTCTTACCGGTGAATGCAACCTTGTCGGCATTGATGATGATGACATTGTCGCCATCGTCGACGTGCGGGGTAAAGGTTGCTTTGTGCTTGCCGCGCAGGATGTTGGCGACGATCGAAGCGAGGCGACCGACGACGAGACCTTCGGCGTCAATCAGGATCCACTTTTTCGTCACGTCTGCCGGCTTCTGAGAGAAGGTAGCCATTGTGTTCGTCCTTGAGATCATCCTTCACAAAGGAAGGCTTTTCTTGTTGCTTGGGTTATGCAGATCAATGAAAATTGCATAACAATGAAAAGCGGCGGGAATTCCCACCGCAGTCGAGGATTTCAATAAAGACGCATCCCGGTCACGTCAAGTGATGATTTTCGGACAATATTACAAATAATCCAGCAAATACAATGGATTGCGAAAAAGGTATTATATTACCACAATAATTCGGTCGTGTTTTCGTGAATCGCACGAGCAAATGTAGGGACTAGCAGAGGTCTGACTCGTTTGCAGGGTGGCGAGAAAGCTGACTCAAGCCTCATTTTCCACAAGCTAAGCCGAATCCTACCTTCGACGAACATGATTCCTTACGAACACGACGGTCTTTTGATTCCCCTTCAGCACTCCATTGCCGCCTCGAGGATCCCATCCGCGTCTTTGTCAATTCTTGGTTAATCAAAATCTAAAACCGGTTCAGCGGGTGTTTCACGAGACAGGGGCAGCTCCCGCGAGGTGCGGAGCAGGTTCGCAATACTCAATCAGCAATTCGGTGAGGACCCGTATTTTCCGTGCGGGATGCTGACCTGGCGGGCGGATGACATATGCACCTGCCGGGGGTGGTGGATAACGCGTCATGACCGGCACAAGCGCGCCGGACGCTATATATTCATGGGTAAGGCAATCGGGCAGGTAACCGATCCCGAGTCCTGCTGCCGCGGCGGCAACTAGAGCTGTGCCGTTGTCAGCCTTAAAGCGCCCCTGGGGACGAACCGTGATGATCTTGTCGCCATCCGTGAGTTGCCAGGCTTCGGTGCCCTGCATGAGGGCCTCATGAGCGACGAGCTCCTCCGGCGTTTCGGGCGACCCATGCGCCTTGATATAGTCCGGGCTCGCGACGAGCTTCCCGTAGATCGGACCGACGCGTCTTGCGATCAGGTTGGAGTCCTGAAGATAGCCTACCCGTATCGCACAATCGTAACCCTCTGTGATGAGATCGACGAAGCGATCACTGTAGCAGGTGTGGATTTGGAGCTGGGGATGGCGTCGCGCCATTTCCGCGAGGATGGGAGCGAAGTAGGTCTGTCCGAAAGAAAGCGGCACAGCAACTCGCAATCGGCCACGAAGGTCACCAGCGGGTAGGATCGTTTCCTTGGCCACGTCGATCTCGGCGCAGACTCTTGCTGCATAGTCTCGGAACGTGGCCCCGGCTTCTGTGAGAGCAGCCCCGCGGGTCGTTCGTGCAAGAAGCTGGACGCCAAGTTCCGCTTCAAGCCGGAAGAGCCGACGACTGACGATCGACTTGGAGACGCCGAGCCGGAGCGCAGCGGGAGAGACGCCGCCTGCATCAGCAACTTCTACGAATGTCTGCAACTCTTCAATATCCAATTCAGCGTTCCCCATTTCGCGACACAGCTTGCCACAAATGGACACTACCGTATCGCGCTTGGGAACGGCAATGTCCCTTTTAGGCAGCGTCGCCGCTGGTGCGCATGTCTTCCCGCAAACCAACCTCACTTACAACGGCAACATAGGATGTAATAATGACGTTTCGTAACGGCCTTGATTCTCTTCTACGTCCCGAAGACTCGGTACTCGTTCTGATCGACCACCAGCCTTACCAACTCGCAAACCTGAACAGCCACGATCCGCAGGCGGTGGTCAACAATTCGACCGCCCTGGCGAAGGCCGCCAAGGCCTTCGGTGTTCCCACCATCCTGACGAGCGTAATCGCCGATCGGGGCGGTCTCCTCTTTCCGCAAATCACCGATGTGTTCCCCGGCCAGGAGGTGATCGACCGGACGTTCATCAACACCTGGGAGGATCAGAAGGTGGTGGACGCGGTCAAGGCGACGGGCCGCAAGCAGCTGATCATCGCGGGCCTGTGGACCGAAATATGCGTCGCGATGCCGGTGATCCAGGCGCTCGGCGAAGGCTGGGATGTGACGGTCATCACCGACGCCTCGGGAGGGACTTCGGTCGAGGCCCACGAGGTCGCCATCCAGCGCATGATCGCGGCTGGCGCGAACATGATGACCTGGCTGGCGTTGGCGTCGGAATGGCAGCGCGACTGGGCCCGGACCGAGCACGCCGCAGAGTTGACGGACGTGCTCAAGCAGCATGCCGCTGGTAGCGGCATCGCGTTCCTGTGGGAGCAGCAGCTGCTCAACACTCCGGTGCCTAGCAACGCAGGATGATCTGAGCGGGGGTGCCGAGGTTTTCGATCGACGCGGTGCGAAAAAGCGGATTGCTTCTCGAAGCTCGCCACCCCCTCTCAGCTGTCGAGCAATTCGAGGTTGAGCGTGCGAATCCGTTGGTGATCCGCGATCGCCTCGATTCCGGTGATTTGCCCGCCAGCGATCGTCAGGTTCAATACGACGCGCAACTGACCATCGATTGCCACAGCGAGCCCCATGGCTCCATCGATGAGCGCCGGTTGGGCGGCTTGGGCGCGGCCTGAGAAAGCGCCGGCAACAGCCGCGGCACCGCGAATTTCCGCCGATGCACCCATGGTGACAGCCGTTGGATCGGCCCGGAACACGACGTCCGGATCGAGGACCGCAAGCAAAGCTTCGAAGTTGCCGCCACGCGAGGCGGCGAGAAAGGCATCGACAATGTGGCGCTGGCGGGTCCGGTTCGTTTCCGCGACCGCATTTGCTCCCTGCACGCGCCGGCGGGCGCGGCTTGCCAACTGCCGCGTCGCGATTGGCGATCGTCCCACAATCGGGGCTATCTCGTCGAACGGCAGATCGAACATGTCATGCAGGACGAAGGCGATGCGTTCGGCTGGCGCGAGGGTCTCAAGGACGACGAGTAGTGCCAGGCCAACCTCGTCAGCCAACAGCTTTTCGTGCTCGGGGCTCTGGTCCAGACTGGCAACTGGCTCGGGTCCTTGAACATCCAGCGGATCCTCGCGCCGCGACTTGCGCGATCGCAACATGTCCAGGCACACGCGCGAAACGACCGTTGTCAGCCAGCCGCTCAGGTTTTCCACCTCGCTCGTGTCTGCGCGGCTGAGCCGGAGCCACGCCTCCTGGACCGCATCTTCCGCCTCGTTGGACGAGCCGAGCATGCGGTAGGCAACGCGCTGGAGGTGGCTCCTGCTAGCCCAGAATTTTTCGGCCAAGAATTTTTTTTCGTCCATCGTTCACATTCCTTCGCCGCGTTCCGTCAATGCAATGACGAACGAAACCGAGCCGGTGTGACATCGGCTTGGTCCGCGGCGTCAAATTCGAAAGCATCCCGATTCAGCCATGCAGGCTGAGTCCCCAAAAGGAGACTAATTATGCAAGCAAGAATGGGCAACCCGGCGATCATCCTCCCAGAAGCATTGCGAGCCCTGCACGCGTTGGGCGCAGTTACCGAAAAGAGCATTCCAGTAAGAACCCGCGAACTCTGCCACCTGCGCGCCAGCCAGATCAATGGCTGCAGCGTCTGTGTCGACATGCATCCCAAGCTTGCCAGGAAGGCAGGCGAGACAGACCAGCGTCTCTTCGCCATTGGCGCCTGGCGGGATGCGCCATTCTTCACGGAAGCCGAACGGGCTGCGCTGGCGCTCACCGAGGCGGTCACCCGTCTCAGCGACCGTGCAGATCCCGTTCCGGATGACGTCTGGCAGGAAGCAACCCGCCATTACGACGAGCAGGAGCTCGCTGCCCTGATCCTGTCGATTGCGTTGATCAATGTCTGGAACCGCCTCAACGTTACCGTCAAGCAGGTGGCCGGCGCCGACTGGAGCTGAGGCGGCGGAACGTCGGCTCCTCCGCGGCGTCAGAATAATCTGGTGCGGCATCAGCCGGTCTGCTGGTCAGATTATTCTCTCCGTGCATACTGTTCCTACGCCGGGTATGGGTGATCGATCTCCGGCGTTGGAAGGTGGGCAGATGAGCGCGTTTCCTGAAATCTATCTGGTTCGGCATGGCGAAACTGAATGGAGCGCATCCGGCAAGCATACCGGCCGAACCGACATACCGCTCACCGCCGCCGGGGAGGAGGCAGCCCGCAAACTGGCTGGCCGCCTTGATGGGATCGCCTATTCGGCGGTCTGGTCCAGTCCTTCCCAACGGGCGGCGAATACGGCCGTCCTGGCAGGCTTTGGCCCGGCCACCGAGAAGAAAGCCGAATTGGCGGAATGGGATTACGGCGCCTATGAAGGGATCACCACCAAGCAGATCCTGGCCGAACGTCCGGTATGGCAGCTTTTCAGGGACGGTTGTCCGAACGGCGAGGCGGCATTGGATGTCGGCCTGAGAGCAGACATCATCATCGGCCAGCTCCGCAGTGCCAATAATACAGTTCTGATCTTCTCCAGCTCCCATTTCCTGAGGGTTCTGGCGGCACGCTGGCTTGGTTCGCCGGCGGAGCATGGGGCGCATTTCGTGCTCGATACGGCGAGCATAAGCGTCCTCGGCTACGAGCATGATCTGACTGAGCCGGTTATCCGCAGATGGAACCAGAAATAGCCGCCGCAATGGTATCCGCGAAAGACCTGCTGTAAGCTGTCGGTCTGAATCGCACCCCAGGATTGAGGGTATGGAGCGTCGGCTTGCAGCCGTTCTGATCGCTGATGTCGTCGGTTACAGCCGCTTGAGCCAAATCGACGAGGAGGGAACGCGCGCCCGTTTTCAGGCCGACTTGTCGGGCATCGTTGAGCCGAGCATCGTCGACCATCACGGCCGGCTGGTCAAAACCATGGGCGACGGCCTGCTGGTCGAGTTCCATAGTGTGGTCGATGCACTGCGCTGCGCAGTACACGTGCAGCGCCAGAAGGCGAGACAGACTGCTGCTGCGCCAACTCAAGAAAAGTTCGACTTCCGCATCGGCATCAATCTGGGCGATATCATTGTCGAGGGTGAGGACATCCACGGCGATGGCGTCAACATCGCGGACCGGATACAGGCGTTGGCCGCGCCGGGAGGTATCGCCATTTCCGGCTCGGCCTACGATCAGGTGAAATCGAAGCTTCAACTTGGTTATGTCTCGCTCGGCGAGCAGAAGGTCAAGAGCATTGCGGAACCGATCCGGGTCTATCGTGTCCTGCTCGATCCGTCGGCAGCCGGTACAACGACGGGCGTTCCAGGTAATCTGCGCCGCTGGCGCATCCCGGCAGTTGCCGCAGCGGTTGCGCTCCTGTTGGCGGGTGCCGCTCTCTGGTGGCAGCCTTGGACCTTGCTGTGGCCCACGCCGGTCGAGCGGTTTGCCTATCCGCTGCCGGACAAGCCTTCCGTCGCCGTGCTTCCCTTCATCAATGTAACCGGCAACACGGAGCAGGACCACCTTGCCGAAGGGCTGACGGACGATCTCATCACCGAGCTTTCCAAGGTGTCCGGGCTGTTTGTGATCGCACGTCATTCCGTTTTCGCAATTCGGGATAGCTCCGGTAAAATTCAGGACGTGGCTGCCGAACTCGGCGTCCATTACGTCCTGGAGGGCACGCTGCAGCGGGCGGATACGCGGCTTCGGATTAACGTCAAGTTGATCGATGCGGTCACGGGGCTCTCGCTTTGGGCAGAGCGTTATGATCGCGAGTATACCGACCTTTTTGCGGTTCAGGATGACGTCATCGGCAAGATCATTTCCGCTCTGGAAGTGAAGTTGAGCGAAGGCGAACGCGACCAGCTGGCGCGAATACCCACCGACAACCTCGAAGCCTACGACTACTATATGCGTGCGGAGCAGGAAGGCTTCCTCTATAGCGATGTCGATACCTACAGGCGGACCCTGGCCTATTACCAGAAGGCAATCGATATCGATCCGAATTTTGCCAATGCGCATGCGGGGATTGCGCGCGTGGCCGTCGACGTCTGGCGCAACGACTACAATTTCCTCTGGTCCGCCGCTGTGGCACGAAAAATCGCCTATGACGCGGCGGGTCAGGCCTTGAAGCTGGACCCCAACAATGCCCGGGCGCACACGGTACTCGCCCTGCTGCAGCTGGTCGACGGCCGCGAGGTCGAGGCGAGGGAATCTGCCAGCCGGGCAGTCGCCGAGCAGCCGAACGATGCGGAAGCCGTCGGCAACCTGGCGCTGATCCTGGCCCAGACCGGCAGCCGTGGCCAGGCGGTTACTGAAATGGATAAGGCATTGCGGCTGGATCCGACGCCGCCGCCAAGCTTTCAGCTTCAGGCCGGCATTGTTTTCTACACCGCGCGCGAGAACGAGCGGGCAATACCACTGATGCTGGCGGCGCGTGACGCCCTGCCCAAGGCCGAACCCGCACGGGAATATTTGACGGCCGCGTATGTCAATCAGGGCGATCAGACGCGCGCAACGCAGGAAAAGGCAAAATTGATCGAGCTGTTTCCTGACGCCAACCTGACCTACTACAGCTATCTCTACGATTACTGGCGCGACGAAGATCTCCAATACCATCTGGCTGGTCTAAAGGCGGCGGGCATCCCGCAATGGCCCTTCGGCTTTGAAGGAAAAGACGCAGACCTGCTCGGTGAGGCGGAGCTGCGCAATCTGGTCAACAACATGACATGGAAAGGCCAGCACAAGAACGGCTCCGTGTTCATCCAATATTTCGACAAGGCCGGAAACACCGCCTATCGCAGCGCCAACACCAGTATCACCGGCAATGCCGAGATTCGGGGCAACGAGCTTTGTGAGCGATTTGGCGGTTATTTCCTTGATCGGATGGTGTGTGGCCGAGTCTACCGCAATACAGGTGAAGAACAGCGCGACCGGCAATTTGTCCACGTCACGCCGTTAGCGGTCATGTTCTTTTCACCCGGATGATCCCAACGCTTCAGACGTCAATTGGCCGGGGCCTGCCAATCCTTTCCGATTTTCTCGGATACGAGAGTCTGTTGAACTTCGGACCAGTGCTTCTTGGAATCGGTAAGTTTCGTCGGGTTCTTCTCAAAGCCGTCCGCAGCCCCCGGATCGTAGCTTATGTAGAGTTTGCCATCGATAATCCGCCATGCCTTGGGGTCTACATTGGTGGTGACCGTACCGAGAGACACGCCATCGGCGCAGTAGCCGCCGTATTGTGGCGCATATTTCGCCGGTTCCGCCTTGAACAGCTCTCGGTTTTCCGCGCTGGCAAAGTGCCATGTCGCGCCCAGCCAATGATACGAGTACTTCGCGCTTCCTTCCACGGCCTGGTTTTGGGTGAAGTAGGCCACGGGGTCATAGCCCTTGATTGCCACGTCGCCGAAATAGCCGGTATTGACCATTTCTTCGGCGATAGCAGGCTGAACGAACGAGACAAGGAATGCAGTGGCGCCTATGGCTGCTGCGATCCGCAGGCCGCGTTTCACTTTATGATCAGACATTCTATTCCTCCGTTTTCCAGGCACGCTGTGATTGCAACCGGCGCTCATTTTCGCTTGGTGCATTCGGTGAAGAGCCATTGGCCGACAAGATCGGCTGGCTGGCAAACCGCGCCCGCTTTCATCAGCAAGCTTGCTGCATCCCAATGCTCGCGCCATCCGGCTTGAGTCAGCGGCGAATAGCCGTTCCTTTCCTTTGCTTCGATGTCCGCTTTGTTGACCAAAAGATATGCGACCACGTCTGCATGGCCTTCTTCGGCAGCCGCGTGCAGCGGTGCCATCTTGTAGAAGTTATTGGTATCATTGACCGCCGCGCCGTTTTCGACGAGCAGCTTGACGATCTCGAGGCTTCCGCCATAGGCGGCTGCGTGCAGAGCAGTCAGTCCGCCCTTGTTGCGGATCTCGATATCGGTGCCGCGCTCAAGGAGAACAGCGACAACGCTGGTATGCCCCGCCAGGGACGCAACAAGCAATGCGGGTTCACCGGAGCTATCGGGCTCAGCCACGTTAGCGCCTTGATCCAGCAACTGTTTAACGCGTTCGACATCTCCGTTCTTCGCCGCGTCATGCAAAGGACCGGCCGATACGACCGAAATCCCGAGCATGATGCCGACAATGAATGTGAAAAAAAACTTCACTGCACATCCTCCGCTCTATCTCGGTTTCTCTTGAGCGGAACACAGGAAAGCTAACACAGACGCGAGGCGCGAACAAGAAAAGGTGCGCCTTGGCCCGGATCGGGTTCGCACTTCGACGCGGCTAAGGGTTCTTGCGCACCTGCCATGCGAGTTGCGTCAGCGCCGCGCCGACGCTGATCAACTGGATCCCGAGCAACAGCCCCACGAGCCAGAGTGCAGTCACCGGAAGGCTTGCCCAAAGTATGAGAGAAAGCAGAATCCCGACCAGTCCGCTCGCCAGCAGCCAGCCCCAATTGGGAAACGGCCGGATAGTCAGGGAGAAGACGACTTTTGAAATGCCTTCGATCATGAAGAAGACGATCAGGAGCAGGGTGACCGTCAGCAGACCTTGCGCCGGATCGCGCAGGAAGAGGAAGCCAATGAGCAGGGCGAGGATAACGGAAACGAGCTGGAGCCAGAAGTGAGGCACATGCCGGGCGCCCAGGAGGCTGATACCCTGCGCAAGGCCGCTGATAATCAGCAGCCAGCCCAGGAGAATGATGACTGCCACCGACGACAGAAAAGGATAAATGATCGCCAGGATCCCCGCCACCACGAGTATGATCCCTTGGATTAGGTACCACAACGAGTACTTCTTGACCGTTTCCCGCATCGCCTGGCGGAAGACTTCCGCGGCAGTATCCAACGACATAGCCATGAGACTTCTCCACTTGCTTACCGTTGAAGCAACCATGATTACTTGCACCCAAAACGTGCAAGTACGTAACGGTAACAACCACTCACGAGAAGCAATGCCAGCCCTACCTCGTCGTGTTTTTGCAAGACAGGGCTGCTACGTTGCGTGCTATTCTCTTGGTAACCTTGATAGAAGTGCGGGGCGACGACGCTGTCCTGTGTCGTTGGAGGTAAGCGATGGACGGAAAATCAAAGCCCACATGCCACATCGTAAAACCGCATCACACTTATGCCGGCAAACAGGGGCTCGACTATTTCGAGGGCATCGCCGCAGAGACGGTTGGTTCGACGGGCATCTGCATGCACATCCTGACAATTCCACCCGGTATGCGTGCCAAGGCGCATCTGCATGAGGCGCACGAGACGGCGATCTACATGCTGTCTGGCGAGGCACATACTTGGTACGGCGAACGGCTTCAGGAGCATGTCGTGGTGCATGCCGGCGAGCTTTTCTATATTCCGGCCGGCGTTCCGCATCTGCCGGCCAATCTCAGCAACACCCCGTGCACCGCCATTATCGCCCGCACCGACCCGAACGAACAGGAGAGCGTTGTGCTGCTGCCTGAATTGGATGGTTTGGTACCGGGTTAGGATCAGGACCCTAACCCTCTGGCAGACAAAATTTTTTGGCTGCCCGATTGATTGGCGTCAGCGACCCTCCACATTATAACAATCTAGGCTGTATAATGGCTGCTGGAGAGTCGGTTTCACGCGAGATGGGCTCGGTTTACAGCAGGGATAGGAGCGGCAAGATGGGCACCATCGTCGAGAAGCTGACTGGGCCAGGTGAGGTGGCACCTTTCGCAACGGCAGCACAGCGTCGTCAACCCCTTGCATTTTCTGTATTGGCCGCTCTTCTGGCAATGCTCGCGGTTACTTCGGTTCGCCCCGCGGCGGCAGCGGATTGCGGCAGTTCTCCTGCAGCCGGCCTTGACTGGCGCGACTGCAGCAAGCGGAGCATTGTCATTCCCGGCAGTGATCTCCAGGGCGCAGACCTCTTCAGCACTGATTTTACCATGACCGATCTTAGCGGTTCCAATCTGACAGCCGCAAATCTCGAGAAAGCAACCTTGATGCGGGCATCGCTTGCCGGGGCAAAGGCTGAAAAAGCCAACTTCGCCAGAATTGAGGCTTATCGGGCGAATTTTGCGGGCATGTCTGCCGAAGGCGCATCCTTCACCGCTGCCGAACTGCAGCGCGCCGATTTCACCGGAGCCAGGCTCACGGGTGGCAATTTCGAGAAAGCCGAACTCGGGCGCGCCAATTTCGACAAGGCTGTATTGACCGGGGCCACTTTCTCGCTGGCCAATCTTTCGCGCGCCGACCTCAGCACCGCTACCTTTGAAGGCCCGATCGTGCTTGACCGCGCCTTCATGTTCTTGACTAGAATTGAGGGGTTGGACCTGTCGGCTGCACAAGGGCTGGAACAGGAGCAGGTTGATCTCGCCTGTGGAAATGCGCAGACGAAATTACCGGCGGGATTGTCTGCCCCGGACGGCTGGCCTTGTGCGTCCGATTGATCGTCGCCGGACACATTCAAGGCAAAGCAGCCGCACATTCAATCTCTGCGTGGCGAAATCGCGCTGACGTCTCGCAACATCCTGGTTTGTAAGGTACGCTGCGTCTTATCCTTGCTGCTGCGAAACAGGGTATCGCCGCTGTAGGGCCAAGGGGCCGGACGAATTCTCCCCGGATTGGCTTTTTTATCGTTGGGCTCACATGCAGAGGGTCTGATATGCGATCATGACACGCGCGCAGCAAGTTGGCGTACTTATCGGCCTGGCGATTGTGGCTGCGCTCACAATCCTGCGAGCAAGTGACCCGCAACTGCTGAGGCAAGCCCGCGACGTGACGTTCGACGAATATCAGCGCGTCGCTCCGCGGACGTTCGAGAACCTGCCTGTCCGCGTGGTTGACATTGATGAAGCATCGCTGCTGGAGCTAGGCCAGTGGCCGTGGCCGCGCGATCGAATTGCGACACTGGTAAACAGACTCTCCGAGATGGGAGCGTCAGCAATTGCATTCGATATTCTTTTCGCTGAGCCTGATCGCTTGTCGCCGCGCTCTGTTATTCGCGACGTTCCTGGAATCGATCCCGAGCTGCTTGGTCAGTTGCCCGATAATGACGAGATTTTCGCTGAGTCGATTGTGGGAAAGCCCGTGGTCCTGGGTTTTGGTCTGTCCAACGAAGGAAATTACCGGCCGCCAGTAAAAGCCGGGTTCGCTTTCACGGGTGAGGATCCCGCCAATGCGCCGCCGCGCATGAAAGCTGCCACGCCGCTGCGGCCGCAGCTTGAAGCCAATGCCGCCGGCATCGGCCACATCAGCCTCAATCCGGGCGCTGCCTCAACCGTGGTCCGCGCGGTTCCGCTTTTTCTGAGCGATGGCAAGCAGCTCTATCCCAACCTCGCGCTCGAGGCGCTGCGTGTTGCGCAGGGCGCGTCCACTTATGTGATTGCCGGCGCAACGAACGTGCCGGACACCATGACGCACGTCAAAATCGGCGAGTTCGTCATTCCCGTAACAGCGTCCGGCGAGCTGTGGCTCTATGTCAGCCTCGATAATGCCGAAAGATACGTTTCCGCCAGGCACGTGCTCGCGGCTGATGGCCCTTCGCCTGAAACGGCAGCCGCCATCGAAGGCAGCATCGTGTTCATAGGGACATCGGCTGCGGGGCTGCAGGATATTCGCACGACGGCGCTCGGGCAGAACGTGCCAGGCGTCTCGATACACGCCCAGACCGTCGAACAGGTATTATCGGGCCGTTTTCTCGCACGGCCGGACTGGGCTGACGGGTTTGAAATCCTGTCTATCGCCGTAGCGGGCAGCTTTCTTGTGCTGGTGACGACTTTCGTCAGCCCGGCGGTCGCCTTGGCATGCGGCCTCCTGATAACCTCATTGGCGCTCGTCGCGTCGTGGCTTGCCTTTTTCTATGGCGGGCTGCTTTTCGATCCATTGGCGCCAATCGTTGCCGGATCGATCACGCATTTCGGAGCGACGGCATTCCGCTTCCTGGTGATCGACCGGGAGCGGCGCGAGGTCAGGCGCGCCTTCGGCCATTATCTGTCTCCTTCGCTCTTGTATCGTATCGAGCACACGAAAAACGCGTTACGCCTCGGCGGCGATGACCGCGAACTGACGGTGATGTTCGTCGACGTGCGAAATTTCACGCAGATCAGTGAACGGCTGACACCTGCCGAAGTCGTTGGATTTCTCAACACGCTCCTTGATGCTCTGAGCCATCATGTCATCGCCAACGAAGGCACGCTCGACAAGTTCATCGGTGACTCGATCATGGCGTTCTGGAACGCTCCGGTTGACGTTGCCAGTCACGCCGAGAAAGCTGTTCACGCCGCGCTGGCCATGCGCGAAACGCTTGTCCGCCTCAATGCCAATGACGCATTTGGCTTTGGACCGGAGCAGAAAGTCGGTATCGGCATTGGCATCCACACAGGCCTTGCCTGCGTCGGTAATATGGGGGCAGAAACCCGCTTCAATTATTCGGCGGTTGGCGATGCCGTCAACATCGCGGCTCGGATTGAGTCCTCGTGCAAGGAGATCAGCTTCGATATCCTCGTGTCCGAGAGTACGGCAAACCTGCTGCCGGACTGGGCCTTGCTCGAGGCGGGTGCACTGGGTTTGAAGGGGAAGAGCATGCGGACCAGGCTGTTCGCGGTAGTTGGTGATCAGCGGCTCGCGGCCACTGCTGAATTTGCCGAACTGCAGATGGTTCACGGTGAACTTATCGACGCGTTGCGTTCGCGGTCGCCGGCCAGCCGCAGGATTGTGAATACTGCCAAGCTCAAGGCTGCCGGTCTGGCGGCCGGACTTCCGGAATTCTATCGCCGGATTTCCCGTCGATCCGATCATTTTCTCGATGAGCCAACAGGAAGGCGCGATCGCTCTGCCGGATAACCAACCGGGTTTTTTATCGGTCATCGCGACGAGGAAAAGCTTCTCATCATTTGTCACCCCCGGTGTGGCGTCCCCGGTCATGGCGGTCCGTGTCGTGACGGCCATGGTCCGTGTCCCAGTGCCCCCTATGGTGCCGGCTGTTATCCTTATGCGGCTTTTGCGGCTTCTCCGGAGGTGCCGCCTGCGGGGTAGGTGCCGCCTGCGGGGTGCGTGCGGCCTGTGGCGCAGCCTGTGGTGCAGGCTGGTCCGGCGGTGCTGGCCGGTCCGTCGGTGCTGGCCGGTCCGGTGGAGCTGGAGGAGCAGCACGTTCTGGCGGGGCGGCGCGCTGGGGAGGTCGATCCTTCTGGATTTCGACAGATGCGAGGCCGCAGCCTCCGACGCCGACATTCCCCAATCCTCCCGAAAGTTGTTGGGTGCCGGAGAGAAACGGCAGCGACCGCTGGCTGCCGAGCGTCCTGAGAATATCTCGACTGACCTTTCGCGGATCCGATACGGCGCCGCCTGGTTTTGCTACCACACAGTCGCATCTCCGCGTCAGTTGCTTGCAACCACCCGCGCCGCAGAACGATACTCTGCCGCTCAACAGCACCACGGCAGTAGTCCCGTCTGGTCTGATTGAAACATCAAATGCAGTGCCGCGCACGCCGATCGTTCCCGCCGGTGTCAGTATCTCATAGGCACTGGACTTCGAGTTTCCGCTGATCCAGCGAAACGTTCCCTTTGCCGCCTTGATCGAGAGCCGCTTTATCGACGAGTTGTCATCGTAAACGAACTTGTCGATGGTCACGGATGAACCCCATCCCACCGCAAGCTTGGTGCCATCCCGAAAGATGAACTGACCTAATCCCGATTGGGATGTTTTGATGCGCTCGTCGGCATGAACCTTGTCCTTGACCGCGAGCGGACCTCTGTCACCCCTGACTTCGGTCTTGATCAGCAGGGCTTCGCCGACCGGCTCGGCCGCCATCGTTGGCATTGGATTGCAAACTGTGATACTCAGCGCCGCCACAACGGCGCTACGCAAACCCCACATGACACCCTCCTAAACCGTGCACTTTATCACGTGGTGGCGCAATGGTCCCTTCATACAAATTGGTTAGTAGAACCAGCCGTTTTCATGAGGGCTTTAAGGTGCTTGCGAGCCAACAGTTTGGTGTCAGGCAATCAGCACTACGCCGGTGATTATGAGCGCTATGATCCAGATGAGATCGAAATTGATCCATCCTCGCCGCAGGTACCCAAGCCCCAGCCACCCATAGACCGAGACCGCAATCACCAGGATCACAGCAAGCATGGCGGCCATGTGCGTCCCGATCGCTGCCAGCGCTATCGGCAGCGAACCCGCCGCCGTCAACTCATTCGCCGGACTTGCCGCAAGGCAGAGGGGTATCACGACCGGCACCAGCATGAGCCCCGCGCCATGCGCCGTCGCCATCAGGAACGACCAGAATCCGAGCCCCAACATGCCTGTCGTCATGCCTATCCGGACGCGGTGACGATGGCCATAGGCGGCGTAGTAGGCGGCCCACCCCAGGAGTATGATACCGGCGGCGATTTCGAGGATGCGTTGATCGACAACCAGTCCGAGCAATACGACGGCGAGGGCAATGACCGCAATCGAGACCGCGTGCCCGAGGGCGATGGGGATCAGGGAGAGCACGACGGTCCTTTGACTGTTTCGATGCAGACCCAGCGCAACCGCAAATAGCCAGCCCATAGCGGGATTGAGGCCGTGAAATGCGCCAAGGCCAGCAAGGACCAGCCAGGGAGACATGAGATTCATCCTGCCGGGTTATTCAATGTGGATACGGTCATCATGGATAGCAGTAGGAATCGGACGAACAATCGCCTCCCTCCAGACGCACCTGATGCGGGCGGTGACCCTTTGGCCAGTCGACGAAGAAATTCTCGTCGAACGTGATGCCGCCGTTCGCACCGACATCCAGCTTCACCATCCAGCCATCGATACCCTCGGGATAGAATTGCGGGTCGATCGGACCGTAGAGCGAGTTGGTGAAGTAAACCCGCTTGCCGTCCCGGCTGATTTCGACCATTTGCGGACCGCCATTGAGCGCGCCATTGGCCGCCTTGGGATGCGTTGCCCGGGATACAATGCCGCCAATGCGCACTCTGCCGGTTTCCTTGGGACTGAAGGGGTCGGACACATCATATTGGATCATGTCGCCGGTGCCCCAGCAGGAAACGTAGAGGAACCGGTCATCCATCGACAGGTCGATGTCGGTGACAAGCGGCGCAACCGCCTTGAAGCCTTGGAGCACCGGCGGTAAGAGGCCTGGATCGGCTGGTTCGGCCGGAATCTCGATGACCTTTTTCACTGCCCATTTATTGCCGTCGCGATACCAGGTCCAGATCGATGACGACAGATCCTTGAGGCTGATGACACAGCCGACGAAGCCATAGGCCTTGGTCGGATTATGTGCGGGCCGCAACTCGAACACGAGTTGATGCTCTTCACCAAAGTCGATCTCCTGCAGGTGCTTGCGCTTGTGGAGATCCCAGAAGTGCAGCCTGCGTCCGTATTTGCTCCCCAGCAAAATCTCCGGAACGAGCCCATTCTCGAACGTGTCGGGGGTGCCCCACTCGCTCGTCACCATGGTGTCGTGGCCTAGATGCCACCAGAAATCATAGGCGAGCTTCTGCGGGCCGCGATCCATCTCCCATTGACCGAGCACATTGAAGCTTTGCGCATCAAGCAGGAATATGCCGCCCGGCGCCTTGCCTTCGGTGTTACCGAGCGCGTTCACATATATGCCCTCAGGGCCGCAATGGATGGTGTGCAAACGAGAATAACCGGCCTTTTCGGCGATCTCCTCCGGCTCGATGACCTTCACGATTTGCGGATTTCTCGGGTCCGGCTTCGTATCGATGATGTGCAGCCGTGATGACCGCAGCCCAGGTACGACAAGATAGCGCCGCTCCATGTGCGGATGGGGTGCGTTGGGGCAAAGGCATGACGAACATGCGTTCCAGCCAAAATGGTGCAGCTCGTCGCCCACATTTGGCATATCGACCTGGCTAACGATGCGGGAATAGGTTGAGGATTTGGGGTCGACATCGACCACTGCGATGGCATCGGGTTTTTTGCGGTCCGGGTCGAAGGCGGCCACGTAGGCCAGCTTTTCTTCCGGCGCCTTGGCGGCCATTCTCGGCGATGGATAGAATGATGGATCAGGTTGCCAGGTTGCCATGAAACTCTCCTGTTGATTGGTAACGGAGTGTATGTGCAGTGGTCCCCAAATGCTGTTGCAGGCGATCTTCGCACCTCGGCTTGCCGCTGTCCAATCAAGTCATTTGACGGAGAATGGCAAGGTGTTTACGCCTTGATCTTATGCCCGCAACCCCGCAACCAGCGTGTCGGCGAACGCCCGGGCGATCGAACCGTCGGCATCAAGTTTCGGATTGAAGATCGTGACGTCAAGGCCGGCGACCTCGCCCGACGCAATCGCTGTTCGAAGCACCATCGCCAATTCGTCCCATGACAGGCCATCCGGCATGCGGTAATCCACCGCCGGCATGATGGCGTCATCAAGCACATCGGCATCGAGATGAATCCAAAAACCCGCGATGCCAGGCCGGGTCAGGTGGGCGATCGCCCGGTTGGCCGTGTCGATCGCACCATGTCTGCGCACGGCCGCGAGATCGATCATTTCGATTGTTGTATCCTCGATCCTCCGGCTGCCGTGCTCTTCCGCCTCCTCGGTGTCGCGGCGCCCAAATGCCACGACATCCTCGTCTCGTACCAGCGGCCGCTTTCCCTCGAGGTCGGTCAGCACAGCGGGTCCGCGTCCCGTGGCGAGCGCGAGCTCCATCGATGCCACCTCGCCATTCGGTTCGGCCTCGGGCTGATAGAAGTCGGCATGACCATCGAGGAACAGCAAGCAGTGGCGTTCGCGGCGCCGGAGCGCGAGCAAGCAGCCAAGCATGATGGAACAGTCGCCGCCGAGCACAATCGGAAATTCGCCGGCATCGAGCACCCGTCCGACTTCATCTGCAAGTCTGATGGAATGGTCGCGTATACCCAGTGGATTGAGCACCAGCGTCTCCGGATCGCGATGCCCATCATTGGGCGGCGGTTCCAGACGTCCGGCACGCAGTGCATTCAGATGTTCGGCAAGGCCAGCGCCGAGCAACGCGTCGGGGAGCGTCTCGACGCCTTTCGGGAAAAGACCCAGCACCGACGGAGCTTCGATGATCGTGAAACGAGATTTGGCCATGCGTATTGCCTCCGTATCCGGTGCGGCCTACTTCAATTCCACCCATGTCGGCGCGTGGTCGCTTGCGTTCGGGCGCGCGCGCTCGGTCCGGTCGACACCCGCGGCCCGCAATCGTTTCGAGACGGACTTGCTGAGAAGAAGAACATCGAGCCGCAATCCCGCATCCCTTTCCCAAGCGTTTCTCATATAGTGCCAGAACGAGAACATTGGCTCTTCCGGGTGCAGCTCGCGCACCGCATCGGTCCAGCCCTGCTGCAAGAGCTGCCGAAATGTCGCCCGGCTCTCCGGTTGGAGCAACGCATTATCCATCCATGAGCGTGTATTGTAGATGTCGAAATCGGTCGGAACGACATTCAGATCGCCCGCGAGCACGACAGGGACGTCCATGCTCCACAGATCGGCCGCGTGTACCGCCAGCCGCTTGAACCAGTCGAGCTTGTAATCGAACTTCGGACCCGGCTGCGGATTGCCGTTGGGCAGATAAATCGAGGCAATGAGCACGCCGTTGACCGCAGCCTCGATATAGCGGCTTTGGCTGTCATCGGGATCGCCGGGCAGACTGTCGCGCGTCAGCACTGGCTCCCGTTCCCTGGCGAGGATGGCCACGCCATTCCACGATTTCTGACCCTTCCAGACCGCTTCGTAGCCGATCGAGCGCAATTCCCGCGAAGGAAACATCGCGTCGGTACATTTAAGCTCCTGCAGGCAGACGACATCGGGTTCCGTGGCTTCGAGCCAGTGCAGCAAATTCTCAAGGCGCTTGTTGATGTTGTTGATGTTGTAGGTCGCTATTTTCACCAGCAGCCCCTTTTCGGCCGGTCGAGATGCTCTGGACGAGACAAAACGATAGCATTCCGGCTCGGTTCCGGCAGGCAATTTTTTGAGCTTGCGATGCAGGTGATCGCCCTGCATCGCCGTCGCAGCTAGCTAGGCGCAACCTTAAGCGCCCGTCAGTATTTCGATGGCACGTAGAGTTCCGGAGGCAGAACCTTGCGCTCGTAGTCGGGATTGAACACCCGGTCGGGCAGGGTGATTTCCTCGTGCGGCACATCCTCATACGGTATCTGCGTCAGCAGATGATCGATGCAATTGAGGCGGGCTCGCTTCTTGTCATTGCCCTCGACAATATACCACGGCGCTTCGGGAATGTTCGTGCGGGCAAACGTCTCTTCCTTGGCCTTGGTGTAGTTCTCCCAGCGTACGCGCGATTGCAGGTCCATCGGCGACAGCTTCCACTGCTTCAACGGATCATGGATGCGCATGAGGAACCGCATCTGCTGTTCCTCGTCGGTGATCGAGAACCAGTACTTGACCAGCCGGACACCGGAGCGCACGAGCATGCGTTCGAATTCTGGGACGTCGTGGAAGAATTGCTTCACCTGGTCTTCCGTAGCGAAGCCCATGACGCGCTCGACACCGGAGCGGTTGTACCAGGAACGGTCGAAGAGCACGATCTCACCACCCGCCGGCAGATGCGGCACATAGCGCTGGAAGTACCACTGCGTCTTCTCGCGATCCGAAGGGGCAGGGAGTGCCACCACGCGCGCGATACGCGGGTTCAGCCGCTGGGTAATGCGCTTGATCACGCCGCCCTTGCCCGCAGAGTCGCGTCCTTCGAAGATCACGACGACCTTCTCCTTTTGGTAGGCGACCCAGTCCTGCAGCTTGATCAGTTCGGCCTGCAGCGCAAGCAGCGCGCGGAAGTAGTCTATCCGCGGAATTGAAGGCGGATGGGACTTGCGATAGATCTTGCGGATCTCCTCGGAAAGCGCTGGCTCGGAGAGTTCGAGTTCGTAGTCTTCATCCAGCGTATCGGCCAGTTCGGCCTCAAGCCAGTCAGGCCTTTCGACCTTGTCTTCTGAATTGTGCATATCGTCCCTCCGACATCCGCGCGTCACGCCCCCTGGGCTGCCGCATCATGCTACTCACAGACCGCTTATGCCATAACCGCATGAAAGAAATTTGAAGTTGAAATCTAGCCGGCAAAACCCGGTAAATCATTCCCGTTGAAAAGCCGATGATCATCTGGTTACGTGAGAACGGCTGAAGTTGCGGGGAACAGGGGCAGCCTATGGTCATTCGGCTCATTGTCTGGCTGGGACTGTGCATGGCGCTGAGCGCTTGCGCATCCGTCGACTATTCCAAACTTCCTCCCGGAACCTTCAGCGGCAGCCTGTTCGTCATGTGGGTCGATGAAGGCGGACCGAGCGGCGATGGCAATTTCCTGTTTGTACCAGACCCGGAAGATCCGCTGATATTCCGGCGTTCCAACCCTGGTAACCCAGGCGCTGTCATCCGACCGGGCCTGATGTACACGGATGGCGGTTCCATTCCCAAGATCGCGCAGGTGTTCAAGGGATTGTCGCCGTGGGGATATGCACCGGCCTACATGATTCATGACTGGATATTCACCGCGCGGCACTGCATCGTCGATGGCGAAACCAACACTCGGTTCGATCAGGTGCGTGACGTGACATTCAAGGATTCTGCCGAGATTTTAGGGGAGGCGATTCAAGGGCTGATCGCGGACGAACGTGTGCAGCCCAACGATCTTGCGGGCAGCGCCATCACCACCGCTGTTGATAGCGCCATCGCCAAGCGGCTCTGGGATGAGCGCGGCGCCTGCAAGGCACTGGTTGTCAAACCTGATGATGTTGCGGCCGCCGAAGCGGCGATCCCTGGCTCCTCGCGCCAGATTGCCAGACGCAGTTTCCGCCTCCCTCCGGAGACGACCCCCGCGGTTGCACCACAGCGTCGCGCGAAGATAGTCACACGGGTTACCTTCTAGGCCGATGAATCCGCTGTCCGTGAGCGGGATTCAGTGTAAAATACGTGCATGAGTGAAGCCCAGCCTTTATTCGCCATCCTCCTCCAGTCGGCACCGGCAAACGTCGTCGATGCCCTTGAACGGCTCGTCCGGGACGCGCCAGACCGTAAGCTCAGTCGTGTCAATGCACTGGCCTTTGCCGCCAGTGAAGGTCTCGACGAAGAACAGACCATCAGCGCCTTCCTGCATGCATCGCGCCTTGGCCTGTTCGATTTGTCGTGGAACGTCCTCTGTCCCGGTTGCGGCGGGGTGCTGGACGCCAACACCTCATTGAAGACGGTACAGAGCGACGAATACACCTGTGCGCTCTGCGCCGCGGGCTATGAGCCGACCCTCGATGAGATGGTCGAGGTGACGTTCACGGTGAACCCGCGCATACGTCATATCGAGGCTCATAATCCGCATCAGCTGCCGCCGCTCGAATATTTCCGCCAGATGTACTGGGGATCGGGCATCGAGCTTCCGGAAGAGAATTTCGAGGCGAAGGTCGACGAGTTCGTCATGGAAGCCCTGGAACTGCCACCCGGGGAGAAGGCCGTCATATCGCTGCAACTGCCGGAGGCATTCGTCATCGTCTTTGAACCGGTAACGCATGCAGCGCAATTTTTGGACGTGAAGGGTGAACCGACCAAGGAGCGTCAGAATCTTTCGCTCGTGTTTGATCGTTCGCATCGGCATAGCGAGACCGTCAATTTGCGTCCGGGTCCGCTGCGCATTCAGGTGGAAAACCATGCCGAGGTGCGTACATTGCCGTCTGTGTGCCTGGCTAATGACGCGCTGCACGAGCTGCTCGGCCGCCGCCGGCCATTCCTGACGGCCAAGCGCCTGCTATCCAACCAGACGTTCCGGGATCTTTACCACACCGACACGATCGACGTGGACCAGCGGTTGAAGATCACAAGCCTCACCTTCCTGTTCACCGACCTTCGGGGCTCGACGGCACTTTATGAACGGGTAGGGGACCTTGCAGCGTTCGACCTCGTGAGAACCCATTTCCGTATCCTCCACGAGATCGTGGGAACCGAGGCAGGTGCTGTCGTGAAAACGATCGGCGATGCGGTGATGGCCACCTTCCCGACGCCCGATCGGGCTGTTGTCGCGGCGATGCGGATGCGCGAAGCCATGCGCGAGCTCAACCACGAACGCGGCAGCGAAGACCTTCTGCTGAAGATCGGTATTCACGAAGGCCCTTGCATCGCCGTAAATCTGAACGAACGGCAGGATTATTTCGGACAGACTGTGAACATTGCTTCGCGTGTGCAGCACCTCGCAACTGCGCGCGAGATCTTTGCCACAGGTTCCGTTCTCGGAGATCCGCGTGCCTCCGACCTTCTGTCGCAGCGCGGGCTGACGCCGATGTCGCACAACGTCACGCTCCGAGGCATTTCGGACGAGATCAGCATCTTTACCATTCCGTGAACAATGACCGCCGCAGCCATGTCCACGCGGCCTAGTTACTGTTACGTACTTCCTTCCAATTCGAACGACATGCATGTTTGGGGGCAATAACAAAGGGGAATACAGCAAGAAATGGACGATACGATGCATCCGCTGGCGATCGAGCATCTGCCGGTCTTTGTCATAGCCCCGGGGCAAACGGATTGGCTTTTCTCCGCGGTCCTCATCTTTCTTTTGGTAGCAATCCTGCTCATCGGCACTTTCTATTTCCGTCTGCATGCCCTGCCGGAGCAAATGGCGCACGGGAAAAAGGTGCAAATGGAAATCGTGGCGGTACTTGCCCTGATTTCTCTTTTTACCCACAACCATCTGTTCTGGATCGCCGGCCTGTTGCTGGCACTGATCGATCTGCCGGATTTCTCCTCGCCGATGGCTTCAATTGCGCGCTCGCTCGAAAAACTGTCCGGACGCGACCCGGCCAAGGAGCTTGCCGAGATGGCCGGGACGGAGGAGCCAGAGACAAAAGCTGATGCGGGTGGGGGTATCTGAATATGCTCGAGCTTATGCTGTGTTCAATGGTTACAGTGCTTCCGGACTATCTGTTCCGCCGTTATGTTCAGGACAAGCGCATCGGGCGCGAGATCAACCTTTATACAGTGTGGTACGAGTTGCGCTGGGGCATCACGGCCTGCCTGCTGCTGACTGTTTCACTGATCACCTTGATCTTTTATTTCCACCCTTCGACAAGCAACGTCACGGCCATATTTCGGACTGTCACCATCCTGCCTGAATCGACTGGCCGCGTTGCCGAGGTATTCGTCGACATCAATTCCAAGGTGAAGGCGGGCCAACCGCTCTTCCGGCTCGACAGTTCCCAACAGGAGGCCGCAAAGGAGATTGCGCAGCGGACCATAGCCGAAACCATCGCCGAGTCCACGGTGGCGCAGACGGAACTGGTTGCCGCGGACGGGATCATCCAGCAAGCGCAAGGGGCATACCAGCAGGCGCTCGACGAACTGGCGACCAAACAGGAGCTCCTCCGCACAAACACAGTTTCGGTACGAGAAGTTGAGCGCTTGCAAATCTCGGCCGATGGCCGGAAAGGTGCGCTCGATGCTGCCATCGCGAACAAACAGACGCTCGAGACAAAGATCGCTACGCTTCTTCCAGCGCAGAAAGCCAGCGCCGAAGCGGCACTTGCCCAGGCTCAGGTCGAACTGGACAAGACAACCGTCCGCGCCGGCATTGCCGGAACCGTTCAGCAATTTGCCCTCCGGGCCGGTGACGTGGTCAATACCATGATCCGCCCAGCAGGAATTTTGGTGCCGGAAGAAGCCGGGCGGGGGACCCTGATTGCCGGCTTTGGCCAGATCGAAGCGCAAGTGATGAAGGTCGGCATGATCGCCGAGGCCACTTGCATCGGCAAGCCTTTCAAGATCATCCCGATGGTGGTTGTAGACGTCCAGGACGTCATTGCTGCCGGACAGTTCCGCGCAACCGATCAGCTTATCGATGTGCAGCAGATCGCCCGGCCGGGAACGCTTACAGTCTTCCTGCAACCGCTTTATCCGGGGCTGCTCGACGGCGTGCCGCCGGGCAGCAGCTGCATAGCCAACGCCTACACCAACAACCATGAGAGACTTCACGCACCGGATATTGGCACTGGAGAATGGATATATCTGCATGTTGTGGACGCAGTCGCACTCGTGCATGCCATGATCCTGCGCCTGCAGGCGGTGATGCTACCTGTCCAGACTCTCGTCTTGACGGGACACTAGGCGACCTTTTGCGGAATTAGATCCCATGTGAGGTAACAAAGGCCACCAACTGTAGGGCAGCATAATTCGCGTCATGTTGCGAACAATGGCAAATATAAGCGTCGCTATTTTGACCTGTAGTTATCGTTCGGCTTTATTGTATTGAAACGTTGCACCGTTTTGTAGCGTAAATTCCTGATTTCAACGACGCCACCTTCTAGGACGGTGTAAACAACTTCCCCGTTCTTGGTTGTAGCGGTTTCACCGGGCTTTCCCTCACCTCTTATGATCTTGTTGATGGTTGCGAGCTGCGATGCACTGCCTTCGTCGGCAAATGCAAACGGGGAATGCAAACCGATAGTTAAGACCAAAGGAAGAAGAGCTATTGTTGGTCTGTTCATGATCATTCCTCAGCAGCGTTGGCGCAAAGCAAAGCGTACCAATCTAACTCGATTGGTGTCCTTTTGGCGAACCTCATGTTCCAGAACGAAATGCTGAGTGACTTGACTCCACCTGTCTGGAAATGGGTTCTAAGCGAGGTGGCTGCGAGCGCCGGTCCAAAGATGACGTTTTCGAAACAGCCGTAGTGGGGAAGGACAATGGCTCCAATCGCTTGTTTGGTGGCCGGCGTCCAGCCCGCTCGGCCATCGCCTTGGTGGTGCTCCTGGAGTGAAAGGCCAAGGAATGATTGAACCTGGATGTGACTTTCAGAGTCCGGTGTGAAGGAAACGAACGGGATCGACAGGCTACGGTCATCCGCCGATAGCTGCCATTGGCAAACTGTTGCGACCATTGGCCAGTCCGATCAGGCCGGAAGCTCCTGTTTCATTTCGACCAACTGGATGAGATTCCCGCAGGTGTCGTCCAAGACTGCCATGCGCACAGATCCGGCGTCCATCGGTTCCAGCGTGAACACGACCCCGAGTTCGCGAAGCCTTGCAAACTCCGCGTTCAGATCCTGGACCTGGAATGATGTTGCGGGAATACCGTCTTTGACGAGAGCGTCCTTGAAGGGCTGAACGGCTGGATGCGCACCCGGCTCAAGCAGCAATTCCGTTCCCTCGGGTTGCTCTTTTGACACAACTGTCAGCCAGCGGTGTTCTCCGACGGGAATATCGTGCTTCAAAATGAAGCCAAGCTTATCGGTGTAGAACTTCAGAGCCTTGGCTTGGTCATCGACTAAGACGCTGGTCACATAGATTCGCATGGTGGATACCTTTCCTAGAGATACTTCTTGAGCCACTGATTGGTCGCCATTTGCATTGGCGCGACATTCAAGGAATGGGTTTTGGTCCGGCCCTTCCACGAGGTTGTGATCAATCCCGCCCTTTCCAGCATGTCGAGGTGCTGGGAAATCGTTTGTCGCGACAGGCTTTTGCCATCCGCGGCGACAAATGAAGCACAGATCTCGAACAACGACCGCTCGGAGCGCTCTTGGAGAAGATCGAGGATGCGCCTCCGGGTCGCATCGCCAAGAGCCTTGAAGATCAGGTCCAGCTCTTCGTCATTCATACGCGTATGAAATGCAGTAAAATGCCTGCATGTCAATGCGCTTGATGGCGAACAGCGCGTGGAACAGGCCATCTCAGAGCATCGCGCCGAGGTTTGGCGTAACAGGGCCCCGCATCGCAGCTTGTAACCGTAACGTAACTTGGCACCGGGACCAGTGTAGGGGATATGGCCCGACGATGCGGCAATCATGGCACATGCGCAGATCACCACGTGGCCAGTTCAAACCGCCTGCTGCAGATGAAATGAACGGGAAAGTAAACCTATGAGTGCACTCGACGTGTTCGCTTGGATCGTTTTGATCATACTTGTTCTCAGCACAGTCGCCGTGATCGTATTTTTGGCTGCTCTTCCCGGTATGATCGCCAGACGGCGCAACCATCCTTGGGCACGGGCTGTGACAGTGGCTGGTTGGGTCACGCTATTTCTTGGCTTTGCGCTTTGGCCAATCGTTCTGATCTGGGCGTATGTCGACGTGCCGCGTGTCACCGCTTTGGAGAACGCGGCATGATCGTCGTCCTTCTAAATGTCTATCTCGTCACTCTGTTTTGCCTTGTCAGATTTGGGATCGTGCGGTTCAACCTTTTCTGGAAGGTTTCACCCATTCTCGTCCTGCTCCTACTGTTGATAGGGCTCTTCATTCCAATGAATTGGGGAGCGCCACAAGGAACTGCTCTCGTGGTTCGCAACTCAGTTGGTATCGTTCCCGATGTCGCGGGCGAAGTCACAGAAGTGCCTGTCACGCCAAACACGCCAATCAAAGCAGGTGCTGTTCTTTTTCAGATCGACCCGCAGCCATTCAAGGCAAAAGTCGACGCACTTCAGGCGCAACTGGATTTCCAACGGCTTCGTTTGTCTGAAGCCACGAGACTTCAAAAAAGCGGAGCTGGGCCCGTTTTTGACGTCGAACAACGGCAGGCAGAAGTTGAGCAACTCGCAGCTCAACTCGTTGGTGCAAAATGGGACCTCGACAAAACGGTCGTACGTGCGCCGGCCGACGGGTATGTCACCAATCTGGCCCTCCGTGTGGGCGCTCGCGTCAGTAGCCTGCCGCTGTCGCCCGTGATGGCGTTCATTGACACTCGGATACGATCATTGGGGTTGAGGTGTCCCAGATCAACGCCCGTTACATCGAGGCAGACCAGCCCGTTGAAGTGACATTCAAATTTGAACCTGGAAAGGTCTATCCAGGAAAAGTGGAAAGCGTGCTGCAGGTTGTGGCGACGGGCCAGGCAAAGGTCTCGGGTGCCGCGGTCATGCCGGAGGCGATCCAGAGTGTCCCCTTCGTTGTCAGGATCAAATTGGACGACACCGAGTTCGCGTCGCGGCTGCCCGCGGGTAGCACCGGCACTGCAGCGATCTTTACGGATCACGTCAATGCTGCGCACGTGATCCGAAAGGTATTGCTCCGCCAGGTCGCCATAACAAACTACGTGAACCCATTCTAAGCTGGCCGATCTCTTCCTGCCACCCTGTAGTCCCGCTCAGTATTGGAGCAGGATATTTGATGTTTTGCCCCTATTCCTGACCAATTTGTTCTGTATGGGCTCTCGCAAGTCGAATCCAACGCGCGTGTGGCGTTGCGATTGGACAGCTTAAGATGTTCAGGAGATACGAATTGTTTAGCATGCAGAAGATTATCTGTTCTCTTATTTTGGCAGGAGCATTGACGACGACCGCTGTTGCTCAGGCACCGGAGATTGTTGGAACCTACGTTAATGAATCTGGTCGCACGAAGGTACGACTGAGTGAGTGTGGTGCCGGCGTCTGCGGTACTGTGGTTTGGATGAAGGAACCCGTCAACGACGTTAACAATCCTGACGTCTCCAAACGTGACCGCTCCGTGGTGGGCATTCAGGCGGTGTCATTGAAGCCGGCTGGCGACGGTACCTATGCTGGCACACTCTATGATACCGAAAGCGGCAAGACCTATTCGGGCAAGGCTAAATTTTCTGGCCAGAGTGTCGAACTCTCGGGCTGCGTACTCGGCGGTCTCGTCTGTAAGGGTTCAACCTGGCGTCGTGAATAGTAGCGAGGCGCTGGCTGCTCATTCGGCTGCGGCAAGCCCTACTGGCAGCGGACGCCGGACATACCAGCTCGGATCTTTCACCTGCTTGAGCACCGCCGGTATGATATCGCCATAACATGCCCACAGGCCCTGGTATGGCGGCGGGCATTCCGCCTTGATTATCTCATGCAGCTTGGGAAGGTTGTAGAACGGCACCATCGGAAACATGTGGTGCTCGATGTGGTAGTTCATGTTGATGTACATGAACCGGAAAACCGGGTTGGTGTGCCAGGTGCGCGTGCTCAGGCGGTGGTCGCGGATATCCTCCTGCATCCCCGCATGCTGGGTCAGGTTGAACAGCTGGGCCATGAACCCGCCGTAGAAGCGCGGCAGAACGACAAACATTGCCGGAAGGATCGAGCCTGTGGCGATGCACGCCAGGATAACCCCGGCAAAGATGGTTACGAAGATGCGTGACGACCAGAAGACCTTGCGTTTCTCGCCCTCTGGAATGAAGTGGCGTCCTTCCTCATTGAGGCTGCCCGAGGCCTGGCGGATGATCGATCCCATCTGCTTCAGACCCGACTTGATGAAGAACAGATCGAGCAGTATGCCAACAATGTCGGGCGGGCGCGGAACGGCAATTTCGGGATCGCGGCCGACAATCAGCGTTTCCGTATGGTGGCGCGAGTGGCTCCAGCGCCAGTAGTGGCCTTCATGCAATGTCATGAAGCCGTTGAGATGATAGAAAATCTCGTTGATCCAGCGCGTCTTGAATGGCGTTCCGTGCGACAGTTCATGCGCGTGGTGATCGGACATCGAATAGACGAGGCCGTAGACAAGGAAGGCGGGAACGCACCACCAGGTGCCCCAGGTCAGGAACGCGGCGGTTCCTGAACCGGCGAGCAGCCCGAGCCACAGGCCGAAGTGCTTCAATCCCGCCGCATCGGACCGCTTGATCAATTGCTTGAAGGCCTTCCTGTCAACCTTCGCCGAAAACCACTCCGCTTCGACCCTGTCTTCGAACGCGTCTCCGGTGATATCAGACGCACCGCTTGCGTCACCGATGAGCGCGTAGCTGCGATATCCTCCGCCCATGATGGCCTCCCAATTCTACCAGCCAGCGCAGAACCGGCGATGATTGATAATACCGGCTTGAAAGCATTCATTCAACGTCATGAAATTTTTCCTTTCAAAACCTGCCGGAAACATCTACGATCTGGATGAAAGAATTCTGTCAAGGAGATCAACATGCGGCGACCGAATATGTCCGTCCTGGCCAAGGAGGCGGGCGTTGGCGTCTCGACCGTCGACCGGGTGTTGAACGGACGCGCCGAGGTGCGGGAAGATACGGCCCGCCGCGTTCTCGAGGCGGCCGAGCGTATCGGCTTTTACGCCACACCGCTGCTCAGGCATCGGCTGAAGGCGGACTTGCCGCAGCGGACATTCGCCTTTCTGCTCCAGCAGAAATCGACTCCCTTCTACAAGCTGCTCGGCGAGGCCCTGCAAAAAGCCACAGACGAATGCGCAGGCGTCCGGGGCAAAGCCGTCATCGAGTTCATGGAAGATCTGACGCCGGGCGCCGTCGCGGAGACGCTGCTGCGGATGGGGAAGGTCGCGGACGGTATCGCCGTCGTGGCCGCCGACCACCCCAACGTGACTGCTGCCATCGATACACTTGGCTCCAAGTCGGTTCCGGTCGTCGCGCTGGTATCCGACCTCACCGCAGCTTCGCGCGCAGGCTATGTCGGACTGGACAACAGGAAGGTCGGGCGAACTGCCGCCTGGTTTCTGTCGAACATGCTTCCGGCAGGTTCTGCCGTCTCGATATTCGTCGGCAGCCATCGTTATCTCTGTCAGGAGGCCTGCGAGATCGGCTTCAGATCTTGCCTTAGGGAGCGCGCCCCGGACTTTGTCCTCATCGATCCGGTGGCGACGCTCGAAAGTGACCACTATGCCTTCGAGGCAACGCTCGACCTGTTGCGGCGGCATCCTGGCCTGGCAGGGCTGTATGTCGCTGGCGGCGGTATCGGCGGGGTGTTGAAGGCGGTGAAGGAAGCAGCCGGTGAGCGCGTGCCGACAATCATCGGGCATGATCTGACCGATCCGACGATACATGGTTTGGTCGATGGCACCTTGAGTGTGGTGCTCTCCCATCCGATCGAGGCGGTCGCCACACAGGCAGTTGAACTTCTCGCTCAAAAGAGCCTGCAGCCCAAAAGCGAGTGGCAATACATGCACCACAATCTTCCGCTGCAGATTTTCACTCCGGAAAGCGTGTAACGCCGAAGGGCAGGGTGGTGGACTTTGGCCAGGGCGGCAACACCATCCCGTGATTTTTCCGGACCGGACCTGTGATGTATATTTCAGGCGCCCCTTGCGCAATCGCTCTCTAACGGGTGTGGAGTCAGAACGATGAAGCCAACACGCAGATCGATCCTTGCTGCTTTTCTCGCCGTCCCCTCGATCAAAGCCGCGGGTGTGTTCGATGCACATGCCCTCAGCCCGCAGCCTGTTCTGGATTTGACGCCCGCATGCGGGGACGCCGATGAACTGACTGTTGCGCAAACAGAAGGCCCGTACTTCAAGCCGAGCTCGCCCCTCAAACAGGACTTTGCTGCCGATGCGCCCGGTGGAACCAGGATCACCATAGCCGGATTTGTGTTGGGCACGAACTGCGAACCCGTCTCAAAGGCGCTTGTCGAGCTTTGGCATGCGGATGATCATGGCGCCTACGACCTGGACGGATACAAATTGCGTGGTCACCAGTTCAGCGACGACAGCGGCCGCTGGTGGTTCTCGACCATTGTTCCGGCGCTCTATCCCGGGCGTACCCGCCACTATCATCTGAAGGTTCAAAAGCCGGGTGGAAAAGTCCTGACGACCCAGCTGTATTTTCCCGGTGAGCCCCAGAATGAAGAGGACCGCATCTTCGACAAGAGGCTTTTGCTCCAGATGAGCGATACCGCCGACGGAAAATTCGGCCGCTTCGACTTTGTCGTCTGAGCTTGGGTGATCGGGCTGGCGCGAACCCGTTGAGATTCATCACAGAGTTGCGATTTTACTCCCATCTTGCCCCCCAATACGCTGACCTCTGAGTAAAATCGGGAACAGGGAGGACATGTCATGAAACGCAGGCTTGCACTTGCCGCAGCCGCTTTGGTCTGCTTGGTGGCGGGGGCTTATGCCCAGGACACCGCCATGAGTTTCTTCGTCACCAGCGTAAATCCCGGAAAAGGGGGAGATCTCGGCGGCCTTGCAGGTGCCGACGCCTATTGCACCACGCTAGCCACGGCCGGCGGCTCGACAGGCAAGACCTGGAAGGCCTACCTTTCCACTGACGCCGAGAATGCCAAAGACCGCATTGGCGCAGGTCCGTGGTATAACGCCAAGGGCGAGAAGATCGCCGACGATGTTGCCACGCTGCACAGCGACAAGAACAATCTGACCAAGCAGACGGCGCTGAACGAAAAGGGCGAAGTCATCAACGGCCGAGGAGACACGCCGAACCGTCACGACATTCTGACCGGGTCGAAGGCCGACGGCACCGCCGCGCCGGAAACCTGCGGTAACTGGACCATGGGCGGCGCCGAGGGCGCCGCGATTGTCGGCCACAGCGACCGCACCGGCTTGAATGATTCCGCCGAGGCCAAATCCTGGAACTCTTCACATCCGACGCGTGGCGGCTGCACGGTGGAGGCCTTCAAAGGCACTGGCGGCGACGGACTCTTTTACTGCTTCGCGGCAAACTAGTGGTGGTGGCGCGCGGTTACCAAGCTCGGATCGCGCGCCTCTTTCTCAGCCAGCCTTCAACAGGCTCGTATCAACTGGCATCTTGCGCAAACGCTTCCCGGTCGCTGCGAAAATCGCATTGCCGATGGCCGGCACGATTGCGGACGTCCCGGGTTCGCCCATGCCGCCGGGAGATTCTCCACTTTGGACGATATGGACGTCGACCGTCGGGGCCTCGTTCATGCGCAGAAGCTGGTAGGTGTCAAAATTCGACTGCTCGACACGGCCATCCTTGACGGTAATTTCGCCGTAGAGGGCCGCCGTGATGCCGAACATCACGGCACTTTGGACCTGCGCCTGGATGGTATCGGGATTGATCGCGATACCGCAATCGACCGCGCAGACCACACGGTGCACCTTGATTGACCCGTCCTTTGCCACTTCCACTTCGGCGACCTGCGCCATGTAGGAGCCAAAAACGGTCTGAACGGAGACACCTCGGCCCATACCCTGGGCAAGCTGGCTTCCCCATCCGGCCTTTTCCGCTGCAAGGGCGACGACCGCCTTGGCGCGGGGCTGGGCATCGAGCAGAGCCAGCCGATATTCGACCGGATCTTTCTTTGCCGCATGGGCAAGCTCATCCATGAAGGTCTCAACCACAAATATATTGTGCGAGGGACCGACGCTTCGCCAGAATGCCGTGGGAATGCCCGGTGGCTCGACGTTCAGATATTCGACCCGCATGTTCGGCAAGGTGTATGGCGGTTCAACTGCTCCATCCACCGTTTCAGGGTCAAGGCCATTCGCAAACAACGGTGGAGCCCATCTCTTGAGGATCGAAGAGCCTGCGAAACGATGGTTCCAGGCAACAGGCATGCCATCCTTGTCCAGTCCGGCGGACATGCGGTCGAAGAAAAACGGCCGGTACATGTCATGCTGGATGTCTTCCTCCCGGGTCCATACCACCTTGACCGGGCCTTCGACTTGCTTCGCAATCTGGACGGCGCGGGCCACGCCATCGACTTCCAGACGCCGGCCGAAGCCGCCGCCGATCAGGTGGTTGTGAACACGCACCTTCTCCACGGGCAGACCGGCGACTTGCGCCGCAACCGTCTGCGCTCGCGCGAGTATTTGTGAGCCAACCCAGACGTCACAGCCATCCCCAGTCACATGCACCGTGCAATTCATCGGCTCAAGCGTTGCGTGGGCAAGGAAGGGTACGTGGTAGGTCGCTTCGACTTTGGTCGCGGCACTTTCCATCGCTTTGGTCACATCACCGATGTTCTTGGCGACAGGCCCTTCGGACAGCGTCGCCTCTTCAAGCTGATGCAGGACATCGGCGGTGCTGAGCTTGGCGTTGGCACCTTCATCCCATTCGATGACCAGGGCCGCCAGCCCCTTCTTTGCCGCTCCCATGTGATCGGCCACCACGGCGACCGCATCGTCAAGCTTGACGATCTGGCGAACGCCTTTCACCGCCTTGGCTGCCGTGTCGTCCACGTTCTTCAACTTGCCGCCGAACACCGGCGATTGGGCAAGCGTTGCGATTTTGAGATCCGGCAGTCGAACGTCGATCCCGAAGACGGCAGTTCCATTGACTTTCGCCGGGGTGTCCAGCCGCTTTGCCGGCGTGCCGATGAGTTTGAAATCCTCGCGGCGTTTGAGTGTTACGTTGGCGGGGACACTCATGAGCGCGGCTTCAGCCGCCAGATCGCCATATTTTGCACGGCGGTCCGTTGCCGCATCGACAACCTCGCCCTTCTCGGCCCGGCAAGATAAAGGATCGACGCTCCAGCGCTTTGCCGCAGCGGCGATCAGCATGGTCCTTGCCGCAGCCCCTGCCTGGCGCATCGGTTCCCATGCCGCGCGGATCGTGGTCGAACCGCCGGTAGCCTGAAGCCCGCCAAGGGCAGGGTTGCCATATCGGCTTTCGTCCGGAGGTGCGTGCTCGAGCTGCACTTGCGACAGGTCCACCTCCAGCTCCTCGGCTATCAACATGGGGACGGAAGTGTAGGTGCCTTGCCCCATTTCGACATAGGGCATGGTCAGAATGACCTGACCGTTCGTATCAATGCCGATAAAGGCATTCGGCGCGAAATTTCCGCCAGCCGCGCGTGCCTCAGGCGTAGCGAACGGCAGGTGCAATCCGAGCAGCAAGCCGCCGCCGGCAGCTGCGCCAGTTTGCAGGAAATGGCGGCGGGAGATCCCGCGCTCTACCCGTGTATCAGCGCCGCTCAGGGTGTTCAGACGATCGAGGATCATGTCAGCCTCCCTGATTCAATGATTTAGCCGCCAGCTTGATGGCTTCGCGGATACGGATATAGGTACCACAGCGGCAGATATTTCCGGACATCGCATCATCGATATCCTGGTCGGTCGGATTTGGATTCTCCGCAATCAACGCCGATGCCGACATGATTTGGCCCGACTGGCAATAGCCGCACTGGACAACTTCGAGATCGAGCCAGGCCTTCTGGATCTTCGCTCCCGCCGGTGTCTGGCCGATCGCTTCAATTGTCGTGACCTCGGAACTGCCCAGGCTGTCAATCGTCGTGACGCAGGAGCGCGTCGCGACGCCATCGACATGGACGGTACAGGCGCCGCAAAGAGCCTGGCCACATCCAAACTTCGTGCCGGACATCTCCAGAACATCGCGCAAGACCCATAGGAGAGGTGTGTCGTCGTCTACATCGACGCTTCGGTCGACGCCGTTGATCTTGATAGTGGTAGCCATGTTGTCGGGCCCCTTTGTTATCCGGACTGGATGGCGCGCCTGCGATCGAGGACGCGTATCCCCATGGTGATAATGGGCGTTAGGCAGGCGGCAAAGGTCAAATTTCCCTCGATTTCGGACATTCGCGAGGGAATGCCAGACTATACTCCCGCTGCAGCAAACGCGGAAGCTGACACCTGCCAAATCTGATCACGATTTTCCGCAACGTTCCGCCGTTCGATACCCGCGATTACGAATAGCGATGTCGCGGAGATATCAATCGTCATCGTCGGCATACCAGCGGCGCACTGTTCGCTGGCTGGATCTCTCCCGTTCACGGATGACGTACCTTGGCCTGTCTCTGCGAGGTTCGGTACGGACGGTGCGCCGCACATAAATGGATTGCCCATTGTCATCGTCGGTTATGATGGTATCGACACGGGTGTGAACGCCGTTCGAAGAGTTGGAGCTCGAATTCGACGACGTGTTGCCGGCAAACGCCGCAGGAGTAAGCGACATTGTGGCCAGAACTGACACAGCAAGTAGGCGTTTCACGGCAAATCCCCCAACTAATGTTAGACGCATTGGGCCAGGAGAGGCACCCTGCCAATGCTCCCGGATAATATGCTTGCACATCATTATGGAGAAAAATGGCCGTTCGCGCTTTACCCAAATCGGGTGATAGGCTTCCGCAAGGATTTTCTTATTCCGAACGAAAAGCCACCGCGATCCGACTAGCAGGTCCTGACACTAATCTGACGCTCGCGGCGGTATCGAATAGGTCGACGTCGCGTGGGCAACGAGTTGACCATTCATCGCACTGGTCATCGCGATGTCGACGACGGCGAGCCGTTTGCCGAGCTTCAGCAGTTTGGCCACGGCGTCGATAGGGCCGAGTTCCGGCTTGCGCAGGAAATTGATGTTGAGGTTGGTCGTCACGGCCAGGGCAACTGGTCCGATCTGCGCAAGGATTGCAAAATACGCGGTCACATCGGCGAGTGTGAACAGTGTTGGCCCGGATACTGTACCACCTGGACGCAAATGCCGTTCCATCGGGTCAAGCCGCATGGAAGCAAAGCCGGGACCGGCGCCGGTCACCGTAAACGCTATTCCGTCAGCATTTACCTGCGGAAATTCACGCTCCAGAAAGGATGACAACGCTTCCACATCCATCATTATACTCACAAATGTGCCCTCCGACTGTTTTCTTGAGTGTTTCGCTGCTATTTTTAGTATCCCGCATCGCCTTTACAAGGAGACGCTATGAAACCGCCAGGAATAGTTGTTGCAACCTGTTTTGCTGCGCTTGCCTATGCGGGGTTCCTCGCTACGCAACCCCCTCCAAGGCCCATACAGATCGTTGAAGCCTTCGCTTTGCCGGAGCGTTCCGTTGTCTTGACCGAAGAAATGGTCACCCGCTTTCTTTATGGCTTTGCTCCCGTTGCCTCCACAGCGCGGGAACTGGACGCAAAGGGCACGGCAGAGCAGCGTACGGCGATACTGGACAAGAAGGCGGCGGAATTCGGCTTTGCCAGTTTTGCCGATTGGCTTAATACGACCAATACGATCATGGTCACCTATCATTGGGCAACCAATCCCGATCCGCGTCAGGAGGTCGAGAAGGCGATCAGCTCCATTCCATCGATGGTTACTCTTTCCGACAAGGAAAAGACCGACATGATCGATGGATTGAAGGCTGGACTTGCCAAGGTGGAAAATGCAAAACCAACGCCAGGAAACCTGGCGATTGTCCAGCGTCATTTGCGCACGTTGAAGCCCCTCTACGAACAGTGGGCGCCGCCGGCGCAATAACTGCCGAAGAGGAACGATATGGGCGAAATCCACGCTATCCGCCGTGAGGAACCGATTGTCGGACACGAATTGGCGGGCGGAGTTCTGCGACTGACATTGCAAAATCCTCCAGCCAATGCACTGTCGCTGCCAATGATGCAATTGCTGCTTGATCATCTTGCCTCGGCTCGGGACGACAACGCGGTTCGGGTCATCATCATCGATTCGGCGCAGAAGCTGTTCTCGGCCGGGCATGACCTGAAAGAGTTGACCGCTCATCGCAAGGATGCGGACCGCGGCCGCGACTTCTTCGAAAAGACTATGCGGCTCTGTGCTGAGCTCATGCTGGCGATCGTCCGGCATCCGAAACCCGTTATCGCCGCTGTTGATGGTCTGGCGACGGCGGCAGGCTGCCAACTGGTCGCGTCCTGCGACCTTGCCATCTGCACCGACAAGTCCACCTTCTGCACTCCGGGGGTCAATATTGGCCTGTTCTGCTCGACGCCGATGGTGGCGCTCTCGCGCAACGTATCCCGCAAGCAGGCGATGGAGATGCTGCTGACCGGCGAAACCATCGATGCGTCGACGGCCCGTGAGTTCGGGCTCGTCAACCGCGTCGTGCCGCAGGAATATCTGAATCCGATTGTCCGGAAATATGCGCAAACCATTGCCACCAAATCACCTTTGACCGTAAAGATCGGCAAGGAAGCCTTCTACCGGCAGGCGGAAATGGGACTGACGGAGGCCTATGATTATGCGGCTCAGGTGATGGTCGAGAACATGCTGGCCCGCGATGCGGAGGAAGGCATCAACGCGTTCATCGAGAAGCGTCGGCCTGATTGGAAGGGTGAATAGGATGGCTAGGATAACGGAATTTGAACAAGGTCAGATGGATCGCTTTCAACTTCATGATCCCATTGAAGCGAAATATTACATTCAGATCGTGATGACAAGCGCATGTTGCAGATTTCGACATTTGGACGTTCGTCCAGGCAAGATACCGGCAAGCTCAGTCAAACTTTTCAGCTCGATGAGGTGTCCGGACGACAGCTCTACGAGATACTAAAGCGCGCCTTTAGGATTGATTGAGCGTTCAATGGATCACAATCATTACACCGACGATTTCATCCGTGGCATTCTGACGTCCGTCAAAACCATTGCCCTGGTCGGCGCGTCGATCAACGAAGCACGACCAAGCAATTCAGTCATGAGATTCCTCTTGGCCAAGGGTTACCACGTTATCCCGATCAACCCGGGGCAGGCGGGCAAGCGCATCCACGACCAGTTGGTCCATGCCCATCTCGCCGACATTCCCGAACCGATCGATATGATTGACGTCTTCCGCAACTCCTTTGCAGTTCCGAGCCTTGTCGATGAGGTGCTGTCCTTGAAGGTTCTGCCACGTGTCATCTGGATGCAGCTTGGCGTTCAACATGAACAGGCGGCGCGCCGGGCGGAAGCAGCAGGTATCAGCGTCATCATGAATCGCTGTCCGGCCATTGAATATCCCCGTCTTGGCATGCATGCAGCCTAGCCGACGGGAAACAGAGACGGCGTCGCGCCGTTCCCGGGCACGAGTTGAACGTTCCCGTACGATTCTCGTACAAGAATTGCTCATTCTCGTACTGGAGTCCTCGAAATTGGTACAAGAATCTCAATCCTTGGGTGAAATTAGATTGCCGTCAGTTGTGGAAATGCGCGCTTGGCGTCAGCGTCGCAATTTCATAGCCTCACCGGATCAACTGCACGAGGGAGTAAGACATGGCGCACCGCGCACCCGGAATCGAAACACTTGCCGTCCATGCGGGCGCCCAGCCCGACCCGGCTACAGGAGCCCGGGCGACTCCGATCTATCAGACAACGGCTTTCGTTTTTGATGATGCGGACCATGCGGCGTCATTGTTCGGGCTGAAGGCGTTCGGCAATATCTATACCCGAATCACCAATCCAACCAATGCGGTACTGGAAGAACGTGTAGCGGCACTTGAAGGCGGGACGGCAGCATTGGCGGTTGCGTCAGGCCATGCAGCACAACTACTGGTCTTTCATACCTTGATGCAGCCGAGCGACAACTTCGTGGCGTCGAACAAACTGTACGGCGGCTCGATCAACCAGTTCGGGCAGTCGTTCAAATCCTTTGACTGGCGGGTGCGCTGGGCCGACGCCGATGATCCTTCGTCCTTCGAGGCTCAGATCGACGAACAGACCCGCGCCATCTTCATCGAGAGCATTGCCAACCCCGGCGGGGTCATTACCGACATCGAAGCCATCGCCAAAATCGCCCACAAGCATGGTCTTCCCTTGATCGTGGACAACACACTTGCGTCGCCCTATCTCATCCGTCCGATCGAGTATGGTGCTGATATTATTGTACATTCTGCGACGAAGTTCCTCGGCGGCCATGGTAATTCGATGGGTGGGATCATCGTGGACTGCGGCACGTTCGACTGGTCGAAATCCGGAAACTATCCGCTGCTGTCAGAGCCGCGTGCCGAATATAACGGCGTAGTCCTGCACGAAACCTTCGGCAATTTTGCCTTTGCCATCGCCTGCCGGGTGCTCGGCTTGCGTGATCTTGGTCCGGCCCTGGCGCCTTTCAATGCATTCCAGATCCTGACCGGAATCGAGACCCTGCCGCTGCGTATGCAGCGCCATGCGGACAATGCGCTTTTGGTGGCTAAGTGGCTGAGCAGACACGAGAAAGTGGCGTGGGTCAGCTATGCCGGTCTGCCTGAAGACCGGTACAATACCCTGCTGAAGAAATATGCGCCCAAGGGAGCGGGTTCGGTCTTTACCTTTGGATTGAAAGGTGGATACGACGCGGGCGTCAAACTCGTCGAGAGTCTCCAGCTTTTTTCGCATCTGGCCAATATCGGGGATACGAAATCGCTGATCATCCATCCGGCATCGACAACGCATCGCCAACTTGGCGACGAGCAGAAGGTCGCCGCGGGTGCCGGACCGGACGTGGTGCGCCTTTCCATTGGCATTGAAAGCGTCGAGGATATAATCTCCGATCTTGAACAAGCCCTTGCAAAAGCTGGTTAAAGCCATGAAAAATCTTGTCAAAATCGACTTCGATGGCGTCGATCCGGAACACGGAGCGCCGAAGCCGGAACGCGTCATTTCGGGGGATCCGCAGTTCCGTACATGGAACTGCGATGAGGCGGAAGGTGGTATATATGCCGGAATTTGGGAGGCCACACCCGGCAAATGGCGCATCGCCTACGATGAATGGGAATTCTGCCACATCCTGTCGGGTCGCTCGGTGATCACCGAGGATGACGGTGTGGAGCACCATGTCGAGGCGGGCGACAGCTTCGTGCTGCGTCCGGGCTTTCGCGGAACGTGGGAGGTGCTCGAGACGACCCGGAAGGAATATGTGATCAAGCTTTGATCACCATTCGACGTCCAGCCGCTCCAGCCCGTGGAAATGATATGTATCGCGATACATGGGCCGTTCTTTAAACCGCAGGTTGGGCAAACGGTCAAAAAGCACCTTCAAAGCAACCTGCAATTCTAACCGCGCCAGTGGCGCGCCGATGCAGAAATGAATTCCTGCTCCGAATGACAGGTTCTTCTGATCGTCACGGCCGGGCAGGAAGGCGTCTGGCGAAGAGAAAGCTCGGGGATCGCGATTGCCGGCGCCCAGCATGAGTCCGATCTGGTTGCCGGGTTTGAGCAAGATGCCGTCGCCGAGATCGATCTCCTCATAGGCATAGCGCGTGAACATATGCAGAGGCGCGTCGAATCTCAGGCATTCCTCCACTGTTTTTGCTGTGCTTTCCGGGTTGGCGAACAGCTCGGCCGGATCGAGGTTGCTTTCGAGTATTGTCTTAACCGCGTTGCCGGTCTGGTGCACCGTGGCTTCATGCCCTGCATTGAGGAGGAGGATGGCGGTGGTGATGAGCTCGTCTTCCGAAAGTTTTGCCCCATCCGCCTCTGCGGCGAGCAGCAGGCTTAGTAGGTCATCGGCAGGTTCGGCGCGCCGGCGTCCGGCGTAATCGCGCAGGAAAGCGGAAAATTCCGCCGCTGCGGCATTGGCGTTGTCCTCGCACTGGCGATTGCGGCCATGCATGTACATCGAGACGATGCGATGCGACCAGTTGAGCAATTGTGGAGCGGATTCTACCGGCACGCCCAGCATTTCCGCAATGATTGTCACCGGAATTGGGGTTGCGAAATCGGAAATGAGATCAGCTTCGCCGCGCGGCTCGAACCGATCGATCAGGTCGTGCGCAAGTATTTCGATGCGCGGGCGCAGCCGTTCGACCTGGCGTGATACGAATGCCCGGCTGACCAGTGTACGCAGCCGCGTGTGCGTCGGCGGCTCCAGCTCCAGCATCGAGAACTTTTCAACGTGGTCAAAATCCTTCAGATGCGACCGATCGCCAACAACACCTTGCGAATCCGCTGCACTGTCGCGCTTCTCCCGTCCGAAACGGCGGTCGCGCAGCAGTCTGTTGACGGCGTCATAGCCGATGAAACACCAGAAACCGTAATTCTCCCAGAAGAACGAAGGGGCATCGGCGTGGAGCAAAGTATAGGCTTGATAGGGGTCCTGATAGAATGTTGGGTCGTGCGGATCAAGGCGCAGGCGCCGGCCATCGAAATCAAACGATAAGGGAGTTTGAAGGGGCATCAGAAGAACTCCGTTCGCGCAAGATTGCGTAAAGCCATTGAGCATTCGCCGCGAAATGTTTCATATTGCCTGCGAATCCGTTCTCCCAAGAATAGCAGGACCAGATCATGAAAATCACTATCGTCGGCGCAGGTATCGCCGGACTGTCGACTGCGTGGTCGCTGACCAAGGCGGGCCACTCGGTCACGCTGATTGAGCAGGGACCGATTCCGAACCCACTTGCCGCTTCGGGTGACCACCACCGCATTATCCGCCGCGCCTACGGTAATGCAGGCGGCTACGCGGATGCGATATCCGAGGCCTATGCTGCTTGGGATGAATTGTGGCAGGATATCGGTACCACCCATCTCGATCCGCGTGGTTTCATCTGCGTGTCGCGTGAAGCCGGGGACGAGGCAGAAGAATATCGTGAAGGGCTTGAGCAGGGTGGCTATCCACTGGAGCTTTATGAGCCTCATGAGGCGGTGAAACGCTATGGATACCTGGAAGAGGGAACGTTCCGCTACGCCTTTTTCTCGCCGGAGGGCGGTGCTCTCCATTGCAAGAAGATTGCGTCCGATATTGCCCGATGGCTGCGTGCACGCGGAACTACGCTGCTGGAAAACACCAGGGTAACCGCTGTCGACAGCGCCGCCGGTTCCGTTACTCTCGCGGATGGAACGGTCATTTCTGGCGACAAAGTCATTGTGACCGCCGGCGCCTGGGTGCTGAGGCTGTTTCCGCATCTGGCAACGACGCTGACCACCTATCGGACCGCTGTCGTTTATCTCGAACCTCCGGCGGACATGAAAGCGGTTTGGGACACATCGCCGGTGGTGCTGGATGTCGGTGGCCGTACCGACGGCTACATCATTCCGGCAAGCGGTGGTGGCGGCCTGAAATTCGGCTCCGGTCTGCACAAGCGCAAGACACCTGATGCAAATCTCGATAGGGTTCCAGCGCAAGGCGAGGGCGAAGCAATTCGTGATCTCTTTGCGCCGCCAATGAAAAGGCTGGGCGAATATAAAGTTACAGACGTTGTCACATGCGCCTACACCTTCACTTCCGACGAGCGGTTCTTTGCAACGGAAATAGACAAATGCCTTGTCGTTTCAGCTTGTTCAGGTCACGGGTACAAGTTTGGCGCGGCCGTTGGCCGGCGCGTCGCTAACTCGGTCGAGGATGGCAACGTACCTGAGCTTCAGCGCTGGTTAAGGGCGGAGGCGGCCTGATCGCCTAACATCCGTTCACCTTGTGGCAATGATCAGGGGCCAGAACATCTTGCGGAAACGGGTGGCAACGCCCTATGTATCGAAAGTGTAGTCCACGAATCTGGGGTGTTTGAGCCCCTTATTCCCCAAAACGCTGAGGCCCACCGATGAGAGATCCAATCGAAACAGCTATGAACCTCGTACCCATGGTCGTCGAACAGACCAATCGGGGCGAGCGGGCCTATGATATTTTCTCGCGCCTGCTGAAAGAACGCATCATTTTCATTACCGGACCGATCGAGGACGGCATGGCGACGCTCATTTGCGCGCAGCTGCTTTTCCTTGAATCGGAAAATCCGAAAAAAGAAATCAACATGTACATCAACTCGCCAGGCGGTGTCGTGACCTCCGGCATGGCGATCTACGACACGATGCAGTTCATCCGTCCGGCCGTGTCAACGCTGTGCTTCGGCCAGGCTGCTTCCATGGGCTCGCTGCTCCTGACGGCCGGCGAAAAGGATATGCGTTTTGTCCTGCCGAACGCCCGCATCATGCTGCACCAGCCATCGGGCGGTTTCCAGGGGCAGGCTTCCGACATCGAGCGCCACGCCCAGGATATCATCAAGATGAAGCGGCGTCTGAATGAGATCTATGTCAAGCACACCGGCCGGGATTATGAGACGATTGAGCGCACTCTTGACCGCGATCACTTCATGACTGCTCAGGAATCACTCGAGTTCGGTCTCATCGACAAGGTGCTTGAGTCCCGTGCGATCATCGAAGGCGATGGAAAGTAACCGGCTAAATCACGTTGCCGGGTCCAAAATGAACATTTTTTGACCCGGTTGCGGACTTTTCGCCACATATCCGGCTTGCATAGAGCTGAGCAGACGTTACGTTAAGCCATTGGTGAGCTAGGAAGCCTATTCTACGAATGACTATTCACTTCCACCTCGAGGAAGTGGCGGTTCCGGGAGAGCGGGGCCGATACTGAAAGGAAACTGCAATGAGCAAAGTCAGCAACGGCGGCGGCGATTCCAAGAATACGCTTTATTGCTCGTTTTGCGGGAAGAGCCAGCACGAAGTTCGCAAGCTGATTGCGGGCCCGACTGTATTCATCTGCGATGAATGCGTGGAATTGTGCATGGACATCATCCGCGAGGAAAACAAATCCTCGATGGTGAAATCCCGCGAAGGCGTCCCGACGCCGCAGGAAATCATGGCGGTGCTCGATGATTATGTTATCGGCCAGAGCCATGCCAAGCGTGTTCTCTCCGTCGCGGTGCACAACCACTACAAACGGTTGGCCCACGCATCGAAAAACAATGAAGTCGAACTGGCGAAGTCCAACATTCTTCTGGTTGGCCCAACCGGTTGCGGCAAAACCTATCTGGCACAATCACTTGCCCGCATCATCGACGTGCCGTTCACGATGGCCGACGCGACGACGCTGACGGAAGCAGGTTATGTCGGCGAGGATGTCGAGAACATCATTCTGAAGTTGTTGCAGTCGGCTGACTACAATGTCGAGCGGGCGCAGCGTGGCATCGTCTATATCGACGAGGTAGACAAGATCAGCCGTAAATCCGACAACCCGTCCATTACGCGCGACGTGTCGGGCGAGGGCGTGCAGCAAGCACTGTTGAAGATCATGGAAGGCACGGTTGCTTCCGTGCCCCCACAGGGTGGCCGCAAGCATCCGCAGCAGGAATTCCTGCAGGTCGACACGACCAACATCCTGTTCATCTGCGGCGGAGCTTTCGCTGGACTCGACAAGATCATTTCGGCCCGCGGCGAAAAGACGTCCATTGGCTTCAGTGCTGCTGTCAAGGCACCGGATGATCGCCGCGTCGGCGCCATCTTCCGCGAACTCGAGCCAGAGGATCTGCTGAAATTCGGCCTGATCCCCGAATTCGTCGGCCGTTTGCCGGTCATTGCAACGCTTGAAGATCTCGATGAAGTTGCGCTCGTGCAGATCCTGTCGGAACCGAAAAATGCTCTGGTGAAGCAGTATCAGCGCCTGTTCGACATGGAGAATGTCGAACTGACGTTCCACGAAGATGCCCTGAAGGCCATCGCCAAGAAGGCCATTGCTCGCAAGACTGGCGCGCGTGGTCTGCGTTCGATCATGGAGAAGATACTTCTCGACACGATGTACGAGCTGCCGACACTCGATGGCGTCCAGGAAGTCGTGATCTCCGGTGATGTGGTCGAAGGCAATTCAAGGCCGCTTTACATCTATGCTGAGCGCAAGGAAGAGAAGGGCAATGTTTCTGCCTGATGGTGGAAGCATGGCGAACATAAGAAGGGCTCCGCGTCATGCGGAGCTTTTCTGTTTTATACGCCTCGCAATTCCGCTAAGAAGAATTGTTTACATTTGGTTAACCATGCGGGCGCAGGATTTTGCATGGCAGAATGGGGTCTCGATACAGCCGTGGCACCGGCCACCAGCATCGGGGATTTCCACGAAAATCACCTCCAATGAAGGTGCTTTGCGTGGCAAAAGATTGCGCTCGTACTCTTCCAGGAGCAGGATAGATTACGATTCTGTGAATGCACTTGGAGCCGGGATGCTTGAAACGAGCGAGCCGTCACTCCAAGTAATGGTTAAGCTGCACAACTGGTAGTACGCCGCTCAGTGCACGGTTCAAAAGTTTGGGGTATAGTTCTTAAAGTGGATTCCAATTTGCTGGATTGATGTGCGACCAAAGGGTACCCGGCTGTGGCGATCTGGCCAAAATGGCCTGAGAAAGGACATGAAATGACGGTTGCAAGCAAGAAGACACCGGCGGGTGGTGAGAGCGGGCTTTATGCCGTTCTGCCGTTGCGCGATATCGTTGTCTTCCCCCACATGATCGTTCCGCTCTTTGTCGGTCGCGAGAAATCCATTCGCGCGCTCGAAGAAGTAATGGGCGTCGACAAGCAAATCCTGCTTGCCACACAGAAGAACGCTGCGGATGATGATCCGCAGGCCGACGCGATCTACACGGTTGGCACGATTGCCAACGTGCTGCAGTTGCTGAAACTACCTGACGGTACGGTCAAGGTTTTGGTCGAGGGCATCGCCCGCGCCGAAATCACCAGTTTCAGCGATCGCGAAGATTATCACGAAGCCAACGCAGCGACACTCGCGGAACCGGAAGAAGATCCAGTCGAAATCGAGGCACTGGCGCGTTCTGTCGTGTCGGATTTCGAAAATTATGTGAAGCTGAACAAGAAGATTTCGCCTGAAGTGGTTGGCGCCGCCGGACAGATCGAGGACTACTCGAAGCTCGCCGATACGGTCGCCTCGCATCTCGCGATCAAGATCCCTGAGAAGCAGGACATGCTGTCCATCCTGTCCGTGCGTGCGCGGCTGGAAAAGGCCATGTCATTCATGGAATCTGAAATCTCGGTTCTTCAGGTTGAGAAGCGTATCCGCTCGCGCGTCAAGCGCCAGATGGAGAAGACCCAGCGCGAATACTACCTGAATGAGCAGATGAAGGCGATCCAGAAGGAACTCGGCGACGGCGAAGATGGCCGCGACGAGGCTGCCGAACTGGAAGACCGCATCAAGAAGACGAAGCTGTCGAAGGAAGCGCGTGAAAAGGCCAATGCGGAGCTGAAGAAGCTGCGTCAGATGAGCCCGATGTCCGCCGAGGCGACAGTTGTCCGGAATTATCTCGACTGGCTGCTGTCCATTCCGTGGGGCAAGAAGTCGAAAATCAAGAACGATCTCAACCTCGCCGACGAGGTTCTCGATGCCGAGCACTATGGCCTGGACAAGGTCAAGGACCGTATCGTCGAGTATCTGGCGGTACAGGCCCGTTCGACCAAGATCAAGGGTCCGATCCTTTGCCTCGTTGGCCCTCCCGGCGTTGGCAAGACCTCGCTCGCCCGCTCGATCGCCAAGGCGACCGGTCGTGAATATATCCGTATGTCGCTGGGCGGCGTGCGCGATGAGGCCGAGATCCGTGGTCACCGCCGCACCTATATTGGCTCGATGCCCGGCAAGGTCATCCAGTCGATGAAGAAGGCAAAGAAGTCCAACCCGCTCTTCCTGCTCGATGAGATCGACAAGATGGGCCAGGATTTCCGTGGCGACCCTTCGTCCGCTCTGCTCGAGGTATTGGATCCTGAACAGAACTCAACGTTCATGGATCACTACCTTGAAGTTGAGTACGACCTTTCGAACGTGATGTTCGTGACGACCGCCAATACGCTGAACATTCCGGGTCCGTTGATGGACCGTATGGAAATCATCCGTATCGCCGGTTACACGGAAGATGAAAAGCTGGAAATTGCCAAGCGGCACCTGTTGCCGAAGGCCATCCGCGATCATGCATTGCAGCCGAAGGAGTTCTCGGTCTCTGAGGGCGCCATCCGCGCCATCATCCGCAATTATACGCGGGAGGCCGGTGTCCGTAGTCTCGAACGTGAGCTGATGAAGCTGGCACGCAAGGCCGTTACCGAAATTCTTAAGACGAAGAAGAAGGCGGTAAAGGTCACGGAAACGAACATCGATGAATACCTCGGTGTCGAGAAGTTCCGTTTCGGCCAGATCGATGGCGAAGATCAGGTTGGTGTTGTCACCGGCCTTGCCTGGACCGAAGTGGGCGGCGAATTGCTGACCATTGAAGGCGTCATGATGCCCGGTAAGGGCCGCATGACGGTGACAGGCAACCTGCGTGACGTGATGAAGGAATCGATCTCTGCGGCGGCATCATATGTCCGCTCGCGAGCTATTGATTTCGGCGTCGAGCCGCCACTGTTCGATCGTCGTGACATTCACGTGCACGTGCCGGAAGGTGCGACGCCGAAGGATGGTCCATCGGCCGGCGTTGCGATGGTCACAGCCATCGTCTCGATACTGACGGGCATTCCGGTCCGCAAGGATATCGCCATGACCGGCGAAATCACGCTGCGGGGCAGGGTTCTACCGATCGGCGGACTGAAGGAAAAGCTGCTTGCCGCATTGCGTGGCGGCATCAAGACCGTTTTGATCCCGCAGGATAACGCCAAGGATCTGGTGGAAATCCCTGACAATGTGAAGAACGGCCTTGAGATCATCCCGGTTTCGCATGCCAATGAAGTGCTCAAGCACGCATTGACACGCCAGCCGGAGCCGATCGAATGGACCGAACCGGCACACGTGCCGTCCTCTGTCACCGAGGACGATTCGGCAGCGCAGATCGCTCATTAAAGCGAGCTTAAACAAAAAAGGCCGGGCAAGAAATTGCCCGGCCTTTTTGATTCGCAAATTGTTGGTCAGAGCGCGCCAGTGAGGATACCGAGGCCGGCGAGCGCAGCTATGCCGCCAATGAAGCGCACAACGCTCGGTCCGACGCGCTGGCCGATCCCGAATCCGAGGCCAATGCCTTCGACGTGCAGCAGCCCCGTCGCAATCATGAAACCTGCGGCATAGGCGAGGCCGGCGGCGTTTTCCGGCATTTCTGCGCCGTGTGCGTGGCCGTGAAAAATGGCGAACAGCCCAACCAGGCCGGCGGCGATTGCAGCAGGTGCCTTGATCTCGAACGCAACGGCAGCGCCGAGCCCCATGACAGACATGGCGATACCAAGTTCCACGAACGGCAAATTGACGCCCGTAGCGCCGAGGGCTCCGCCAATCGCCATCATGCCGACAAAGGTGAGGGGAACGAGCCACAGTGCTCGTCCTCCAAGCTGAAAGGCCAAGACGCCAACCAGAATCATCGCCAGTACATGATCAAGTCCGGAAATGGGGTGGGCAAAGCCACGCGCGAACCCGCTCGTTTCGCCGGCGCCGACATGGGCATAGGCGAGGGCGGGGTAGAGGCTGGCTGCGAGCGAAAGAGCGATTCGTGATGTGCGGTTGGATGGCATTTGATGTTCCCGTTTTTCAGCGTTCTTGGAAGGAGTGCTGGCGATATTGTTGCAGCAGAAGCACGCTGGCGAAAGAGCAAAATGCTGCGACCGCTCAATATGCGGTCGAAACAGAAGCGCTCTGTGAAACGTTGGTCCGCGCTATCGGGCATTGGGAACAATTCGCCCACGACGCGGCCAGCATCAATGTTGGCTATCGCTGGCTGATGTTTGCGATCGATGTATCGAGGGGGAATGGTGGGCGATGAGAGACTCGAACTCCCGACATCTTCGGTGTAAACGAAGCGCTCTACCAACTGAGCTAATCGCCCTTCGCAAAGGGTGCGTGGGGAGCGTTTATGCGTTTAGAGCGATATTGGCAAGAGGGGATGCGACACTTTTATGATTTGTTTGAAGAGTTTTTCACATTCGCATTTTTCCTGTTCGGTTGTGCTTGACACTCCCCCTCGAACCCCTTAAACGACCGCTCACGCCGGACAAATTGTTCGGTACGAAAGTGCGCGGGTGTAGCTCAGTTGGTTAGAGTGCCGGCCTGTCACGCCGGAGGTCGCGGGTTCGAGCCCCGTCACTCGCGCCACTTTTCTCTCAAGTATTCGCAGTAAATACTTGTTATTGCATAAAGTGGTGCACCGCACGCTTTCCCGTTCCCCAGTTGGTTTTATACTTCGTTCCTGCGTTATCGCTGACGAAATTGGCGGCCTTTTGACCATCTGATTCTTGATGTGGCTCACAAATCGTCCGGCTGCAACCAGAGTACTGACGAGCCGTCACGCTTTAATTGTGCTGTTTTGAACCTGGATTTTCTTGCAGGTTGTTCGGTTGCCTTGACGCAATCCCATATATGAGACAACATCTCTAATATGGAAACACCTGATTTAAACGAGATGGCAATCGACCGACTGATTGCCGCGCGTCTCAAGAGCCTGCGCAATGAGCGGGGTTGGTCGTTGGACGAACTCGCGCGGCGCAGCAATGTGAGCAGGGCCACTCTGTCACGTCTTGAGAACGCAGAGGTGAGTCCGACCGCAAGCGTCCTGGGGAAACTGTGCGCATCCTATGGTCTTACTATGTCGCGGCTGATGCACATGGTCGAGGACAGCTTCGTCCCGCTCATCCGGCGAACCGCTCAACAGCTATGGACCGATCCCGAGATAGAATTCCGGCGGCGCTCCGTTTCCCCGCCAGCGCAATCCCTGGCAGGCGAGGTCCTTGAGTGCGAACTCCAGCCTGGAATGCGGATCGGCTACGACCATCCGCCCAGGCAGGGCCTTGAACATCATCTCCTGATGATCGAAGGGCAATTGGAAGTCACGGTGGGCGGGCAGACCCATGACCTTCGGCCCGGCGATTGCCTGCGCTACCAGCTCTTTGGGCCCAGTGCCTTTGCGACGCCGAAAGACACAACGGCCAGATACATCCTCTTTATAGTGTGAGCAGCATGACGACGAATTCGCCGCTGAAAATCTCAAAAGTCTCAGCAGATGAGTTGGCCAACCATCTCACCGAACTTGGCGCCGTCCTGCGTGCCTGCGTCAAGGATGGTGCGAGTATCGGCTTTGTGCAGCCGTTCTCAAAAGACGATAGCGAGGCGTTCTTTAGCGGCAGTGTGCTGCCTGCGCTACGGAATGGAAAACGTGTGCTGCTGGTCGCGTATAAAGACGGCAGATTGGTCGGGTCAGGTCAACTGGACTTTGACACGCCGCCCAATCAGCCGCATCGTGCGGAAGTGCGCAAGCTCCTTGTGCATCCGGACTTTCACCGCCAGGGCATCGCCAAGGCGTTAATGGCGGAACTGGAGCAACTTGCGGCCCAGTTGGGCCGGTGTTTGATCACGCTTGATACCCGCACCGGTGATCGGGCGGAGCCGCTCTATGCATCCTTGGGTTATAGCACTGCAGGCATCATCCCGGGATATTGCCTCGATCCCTTGGAAGATCGGCTCGATTCCACAACGGTGATGTACAAAGCCCTGTGAATTTTGCGCGCCCTGTCGAGGCGCTCATTCCTCCCTCATAAATGCATCGCTGCAATGCACAAAAATCATTTGTAAGACTTCCGCTCTCTATGCAGCATCAGTCTTTCTCAAGACTCGCGGTTCTCTCCATGCCCCTACCGATTCTCGCCCTCGCTATCGCTTCGTTCTGTATCGGAACAACCGAATTCGTCATCATGGGGCTGTTGCCCGAAGTAGCAGCCGACCTTGGTGTCTCTATTCCTAGTGCTGGCCTGCTGGTGACCGGTTACGCGCTCGGCGTGGTGGTTGGTGCTCCGATCATCGCGATCGCAACTGCGTCGTTGCCGCGCAAGCCTGTGCTGATTGGATTGGCGGCTCTTTTCGTAATTGGCAATCTGTTCTGTGCTCTGGCGCCCAATTACTGGATGCTGATGATTGCCCGCGTCGTCACTGCGTTCGGCCATGGCGCGTTCTTCGGAATTGGTTCCGTAGTGGCTGCCAGCCTTGTTCCCCGCCACAAGCGGGCGAGTGCGATCGCACTGATGTTTGCCGGCCTGACGCTCGCCAACATTCTCGGGGTTCCCGCGGGTACAGCGCTAGGCGAAGAATATGGTTGGCGCGCAACATTCGTAGCCGTGGTGGCTATTGGCGTTGTGGCGGTCACCGCGATTGCTCTGCTCGTTCCCTCGACAAGCGGCGAACAGAAGAGCGGGGGTATCCTCAGCGAAGTCAAGGTTCTCGGAAAGTTGCAGGTCTGGCTGGCAATGCTGATCTCGGCATTGGCTTCGGCGGGCCTCTTTGCTGTGTTCACCTACATCAAGCCGATTCTTACCGAGGTGTCCGGCATCTCCACACCGATGGTTACCTGGATACTCCTGCTGTTCGGAGCCGGGATGACAGTGGGCAACATCATCGGCGGCAAGCTCGCCGACTGGAAGCTGATGCCCACTGTCATAGGAACGCTTGCTGCACTCGTGCTCGTTCATTCGCTCTTTGCGGAAACGAGCGGCAGCGCGGTTGCCACCATCGCCGTCGTGTTTGTTTGGGGTGTTCTGACTTTTGTCATCGTTCCTCCATTGCAGATGCGCGTGGTCGAAACAGCGGGTGAAGCTCCGAACCTGGCGGCAACCCTCAATCAGGGAGCATTCAATGTCGGCAATGCCTCCGGCGCCTGGATTGGTGGGGCAGCACTCGTGTGGGGGGTATCCTATCAGAACCTGCCTTTTGTCGGAGCGGCGCTCGCCCTGATTGGTCTGCTTGTAGCACTCTGGTCGCTGATGCTGGACCGCAGGGCACACTATGAGAGGCAACTCGCTGAGGAGGGGCAGCGGCTCAGCCTCGAGCCTTTGGCAGGGGGCTGACGACCTGGTTTTCAATGTGTCTGGAGCGGCATCTGAGTGCCTTAGCGAGCGCATGGTTTCGCTCGGCTCGGATGAGCAAACTTTCTGCTCTAAATCGTTTATAGGACCGAATGTCGCAGCCAGAAAATCAACCGGGCGAAGCTCTGGATCGCCAGGCCACATTAATATCATTCTAAAAAGCAATTCAGGGCCATTTTATCGCGAAATACAGGAAAAAATGCGCAATTTGGCGATTTTCACGCGAGCCAGCTCGCTATTCATGCTGCATCACCACTGCTTCTACGGCGATTGTTGCACTTGCGCGCATGGCGCTAACGCGCTAACGCTCGCGCCATCGGACCAACTTCCAGGATGGTGCGATCTGTCGCCTATTGGTGACAGTCATGTGCATAACATGGCATTCTTGTCAGCCTGAGTTCACAAGGCGGAAAAAGACGGATCATGAACGAGTTATTAAGTTCCTACCTGCCCATCGTTATCTTCATTGGAGTAGCGTTGGTAATCGGTCTGGCACTGTTGGTTGCGCCTTTTCTGGTCGCATATAGTGCGCCGGACCCGGAAAAGCTGTCGGCCTATGAGTGCGGCTTCAACGCATTCGATGACGCCCGCATGAAATTCGACGTGCGCTTCTATCTGGTATCGATCCTGTTCATCATCTTCGATCTTGAAGTAGCTTTCCTGTTCCCGTGGGCCATCTCCTTCGGCAAAATCGGTTGGTTTGGTTTCTGGTCGATGATGATCTTCCTCGCGGTTCTGACCATCGGCTTTATTTATGAGTGGAAAAAGGGAGCGCTGGAATGGGATTGACCGCTGGCCAAACAACACTCGTCGCCCCACAGCCAAAGGGCATACTTGATCCTAACACTGGCAAGCCGATCGGGTCGGACGATGCATTCTTCGGCGAGATCAACAACGAACTCGCGGACAAGGGCTTTCTCGTTACCTCGGCGGACGCGCTCGTCACCTGGGCGCGCACCGGGTCGCTGATGTGGATGACGTTCGGTCTTGCCTGCTGTGCCGTCGAAATGATGCACACATCCATGCCGCGCTATGATGGCGAGCGCTTTGGCTTTGCGCCGCGCGCCTCGCCGCGCCAGTCTGACGTGATGATCGTCGCGGGCACGCTGACCAACAAGATGGCGCCTGCGTTGCGGAAGGTCTACGACCAGATGCCGGAGCCGCGCTATGTGATCTCCATGGGCTCGTGCGCCAATGGCGGCGGATATTATCATTACTCCTATTCTGTAGTGCGTGGCTGTGATCGCGTCGTGCCTGTCGACATTTATGTGCCGGGCTGCCCACCGACTGCAGAGGCTCTTTTGTATGGCGTGTTGATGCTGCAGAAGAAAATCCGCCGTACCGGCACGATCGAGCGATAGGATACGGCGATGGCTGAAGAAGCATTGAGCGAACTTGGCAACTATCTCAAGGACACGGCAGGGCTCGCCCTCAAATCGGTCGAACTTGCGTATGGCGAGCTGACAGTTGAGGTCAACGCAAGCGAACTCATCGCCACGCTGACCTTCCTGCGCGACGATAAGCAGTGTCAGTTCATCTCGCTGATCGACATCAGCGGCGTGGACTATCCGTCGCGCTTTGAGCGGTTCGATGTCGTCTACCATCTCCTTTCACCGCGTCAGAATTTGCGTATTCGCGTCAAAGTCGCGGCCGACGAAGATACGCCAGTGCCATCGGCGACACCGGTTTATCCAGGTGCGGACTGGTATGAACGCGAAACCTATGATCTCTACGGCGTCTTATTTTCGGGCCACCCGGACCTTCGCCGTATCCTCACAGACTATGGTTTCGAAGGTCATCCGTTGCGCAAGGACTTCCCGCTTACCGGCTTCGTTGAGGTTCGCTATGACGACGAGGTCAAGCGTGTCGTCTATGAGCCGGTCGAACTGAGGCAGGAATTCCGCAACTTCGACTTTCAGTCCCCTTGGGAAGGCACGGATTATGTGCTGCCAGGCGATGAGAAGGCGAAGGCAAATTGAGCGTGCTGATGACATTTGACGCAGCCCACCGGGAATTTACCCATGACTGAACACAGCGTCCGCAACTTCAACATCAACTTCGGCCCGCAACATCCGGCCGCGCATGGCGTTTTGCGCCTTGTGCTTGAACTGGATGGCGAGGTGGTCGAGCGCGTCGATCCGCATATCGGCCTGCTGCATCGCGGCACTGAAAAGTTGATGGAAGCCAAGACTTATTTGCAGGCCGTACCCTATCTGGATCGCCTCGACTACGTCGCTCCGATGAACCAGGAGCACGCCTATGCACTGGCGGTCGAGCGTCTGCTCGAGATCGAGGTGCCGAAGCGTGGCCAGCTCATTCGCGTTCTGTTCTCGGAAATTGGCCGCATCCTGTCGCACCTGCTGAATGTGACCACGCAGGCCATGGATGTTGGCGCGTTGACGCCGCCGCTCTGGGGTTTCGAAGAGCGCGAGAAGTTGATGGTGTTCTATGAGCGAGCGTGCGGCGCTCGCATGCACGCCGCGTACTTTCGTCCGGGCGGCGTCCACCAGGATCTGCCGGACCAACTGATCGAAGATATCGGCAAATGGTGCGATCCATTCTTGCAAACGGTCAAGAATCTCGATGACCTGATCACTCCGAACCGCATTTTCAAGCAGCGCAACGTCGATATCGGCGTCGTGAAATTGGAAGATGCCTGGGCATGGGGTTTCTCGGGCGTCATGGTACGCGGTTCCGGCGCTGCATGGGATTTGCGCAAGTCGCAACCCTACGAATGCTACTCGGAAATGGAATTCGACATTCCCATCGGCAAGAACGGCGATTGCTATGATCGTTATCTGATCCGCATGGAAGAGATGCGCCAGTCCGTTCGCATCATGCGCCAGTGCATCGATCAGCTGCTTGGCAAGGAGCGGGTGGGGCCTGTGTCCAATACTTCCGCCAAGATCGTGCCGCCTAAGCGCGGCGAGATGAAGCGGTCGATGGAAGCGTTGATCCACCACTTCAAGCTCTACACAGAAGGCTATCACGTGCCTGCAGGCGAAGTTTACGCCGCTGTTGAAGCGCCAAAGGGCGAGTTCGGCGTGTTCCTTGTTTCCGATGGGTCAAACAAGCCATACCGTGTCAAACTCCGTGCGCCTGGTTTCGCGCATCTTCAAGCCATGGACTTCATGTGCCGTGGTCACATGCTAGCCGACGTCTCTGCCGTCCTCGGCTCGCTCGATATCGTATTTGGTGAGGTTGATCGCTAATGTCCGTCCGTCGTCTCGCAGAAGATAACGTCCAGCCAGCAGCGTTTGCGTTCAATCGCGAAAACAGCGTTTGGGCGAAGCAGGCTATCCAAAAATATCCGAAGGGCCGTGAACAGTCGGCCGTCATTCCGCTGTTGATGCGGGCACAAGAGCAGGACGGCTGGGTCACGAGGGCTGCAATCGAACATGTGGCAACCATGCTCGACATGCCGATGATCCGGGTTCTGGAAGTTGCAACGTTCTACACGCAATTCCAGCTGAAACCTGTTGGCACCCGCGCCCACATTCAGATTTGCGGAACAACGCCTTGCATGCTGCGCGGGGCGGAAGACCTGAAAAAAGTCTGCCAGCATAAAATCCACCACGATCCGTTCCATACCAACGAAGCGGGTACCCTGTCGTGGGAAGAGGTCGAATGCCTTGGCGCCTGCGTCAATGCTCCGATGGTCATGGTATTTAAGGATACCTATGAGGACCTGACGCCGGAACGCCTTGAAGAAATCATCGATGCGTTCGAGGCGGGGAAAGGAGCTTCGGTTCCAGTCGGACCGCAGATTGAACGCTATTCCTCGGCTCCGGAAGGTGGGCTGACATCGCTTAATGACGGTAACGGCACTGCCAAACCGAAGCGTGCGGCCAAGAGTGCTGCTGCGCAAGTCGCAGATGTTCCGCCGTCAAACGCTGCCAAGCCTGTGACGCATGATGACGTGACAAGTGCTGCGATCAAGTCTCCATCCAAGAAGAAGGCCACCAAGGCTGCCGAAGATGCGACTTCCGTACCAGCCAGCGCGCCGGTTGCAGCTAAGGCGATCAAGAATCCACCGACGGTAGAGGGTTCTTTGAAAGACAAGCCTCCGGTTCAGGCGATCAAGGCACCGGCCAAGGTATCGCTGGGGGACAAGAACCGGCCTGCAGCAATCGAAAAGCCCGCGGAAATCGATGATCTGAAGCTCATTGCTGGCGTCGGACCGAAGATTGAAATCATTCTGCATGAGCTCGGCATTTATACCTACGCGCAGGTTGCTGCATGGAAAAAGGCCGAGCGTTACTGGGTCGACAGCTATTTGAATTTCAAGGGCCGCATCGAGCGTGACGATTGGGTCAAGCAAGCCAAGGCTTTGGCCAAGGGCGGCGAGGCGGAGTACATAAAGGTTTTCGGTAAGAAGCCCAGGTGAATGAATTGGCGGATGCACAGCGCATGCGCCATAGAATGACGAAGAGAGTAGGACAGGTGCGAAATGCTCGCTGATAAAGACCGCATCTTCACCAATATCTATGGCCTCAAGGACAAGTCCTTGAAAGGCGCGATTTCACGCGGCCATTGGGATGGTACCAAGCAGATCCTCGAGAAGGGCCGCGACTGGATCATCAATGAGATGAAGGCGTCGGGGTTGCGTGGGCGCGGTGGCGCTGGCTTCCCGACGGGTCTCAAATGGTCCTTCATGCCCAAGGAAAGCGACGGGCGGCCACACTATCTTGTCGTGAACGCCGACGAGTCCGAACCTGGCACCTGCAAAGACCGCGATATCATGCGCCATGATCCGCATACGCTGATCGAAGGCTGCCTGATTGCAGGTTTCGCGATGGGCGCGAACACTTGCTACATCTACGTACGCGGCGAGTATATCCGCGAGCGCGAAGCGCTGCAGGCCGCAATTGACGAATGCTACGATGCCGGATTGTTGGGCAAGAACAACAAGAACGGCTGGGACTACGATATTTTCGTGCACCACGGTGCCGGAGCTTACATTTGCGGCGAGGAAACCGCGCTGCTGGAAAGCCTTGAAGGCAAGAAGGGCCAGCCGCGTCTGAAGCCGCCATTCCCGGCCAATATGGGTCTTTATGGCTGCCCCACGACAGTGAACAACGTGGAGTCAATCGCTGTGGCGCCGACGATCCTGCGCCGCGGTGCTGCCTGGTTCTCCAGCATTGGCCGGCCAAACAACGTCGGCACGAAGCTATTCATGCTGTCGGGCCACGTCAATCGTCCATGCACTGTCGAAGAAGCCATGGGGATCACATTCCGCGAGCTGGTCGACAAGCATGCCGGCGGTATTCGCGGCGGCTGGGACAATCTGCTTGCCGTTATTCCCGGCGGTGCATCATGTCCCGTCGTACCGGCAGCTGACATCATCGATTGCCCTATGGATTTCGATGGCTTGCGCGGCGTCAAATCCTCGTTCGGAACGGCAGCCACAATTGTGATGGACAAATCGACTGATATCGTTCGTGCGATTGCGCGCATTTCGTATTTCTTCAAGCATGAGAGCTGCGGCCAATGCACGCCCTGCCGTGAAGGCACAGGCTGGATGTGGCGCGTCCTGGAACGTATGGTTGTTGGCAATGCGCAGAAGCGCGAAATCGAAATGCTGCTTGATGTCACCAAGCAGATCGAAGGTCATACAATCTGCGCCCTTGGTGATGCTGCTGCCTGGCCCGTACAGGGGCTCATCCGGAACTTCCGTCCGGAAATCGAACGCCGTATTGATGAGTTTTCACGCAACGCTGCATCAAGCCCAGTGCTTGTAGCCGCTGAATAGGGTTCATGGGGTAATGCCTGAGACCGGAAACAAACGATCGGGAGCCGACTGGGCGGCTGTCATGCCGAAACAAATCGTGCCCGCGGCCAATCTATTGACGCCTCAACTCGGAGCAGCGGCAGCTGTCTCCGTACTTGGTCTTGGCGTCGCCAGCCAGATGTGGGGCTTTTGGGCTGGTGCAGTTGCTGGCATCCTTGATGCGAACACTGCATTCAAGCCGCTGCCGAAAGCGGAGAGCATGCCGTCGCCTCGGCTTGTACCTGATGTGGATGCGTTGAAGACGATCATTCGCAAGAATGCGTCGGACAATTCGCCGAAGGTTGTCGAGCTACCGGTTGTGGAAGTTCAGGCACCCGTTGCGGTTAAGGAGCCGGCTCAACCGGCGAAGATCGAAACGGCAACAGCGCCTGACGATCTGAAGCGTATTTCCGGTGTCGGTCCCAAGCTTGAACAAGTGCTAAACGGTATGGGCATTCGTACCTATGCGCAGATTGCGGCCTGGTCCCCAGAGGACGTCGCTCAGGTCGACGATCGGCTGCAATTCGGCGGACGTATCGGGCGTGACGACTGGGTGGGGCAGGCGAGTGGTCTGGCCGGGAAAAGTAAAGATTAAACAGCGCTGGCGAAAGCTGACGCGCGTAATTTAAGGCATTCGGCCGTATGGCGGAAATGCCAGATGAAATGCGGAATGTTCCGCGAGGTTGGACAGACGATGGCAAAGATCAAAGTCGACGGTAAGGAAATCGAGGTACCGGATCACTACACGCTTCTGCAGGCAGCAGAAACGGCGGGTGCGGAAGTGCCGCGGTTCTGTTTCCATGAGCGTTTGTCGATCGCTGGCAATTGCCGCATGTGCCTGATTGAAGTGAAGGGCGGACCACCCAAGCCGGCAGCATCCTGCGCCATGGGCGTGCGCGATCTCCGTCCTGGCCCGAACGGCGAAACACCGGAAATCTTCACCAATACGCCGATGGTCAAGAAGGCCCGCGAAGGCGTGATGGAATTTCTGCTGATCAATCATCCCCTGGATTGCCCAATCTGCGATCAGGGCGGCGAGTGTGATCTGCAGGATCAGGCCATGGCCTTCGGTGTGGATTCTTCGCGCTACAAGGAAAACAAGCGCGCCGTTGAGGACAAGTACATCGGTCCGCTCGTCAAGACGATCATGACGCGCTGCATCCATTGCACGCGTTGCGTCCGTTTCACCACGGAGGTTGCCGGCATTTCCGAGCTTGGTCTGATCGGTCGCGGTGAAGACGCCGAAATCACTACTTATCTCGAACATGCGATGACCTCGGAGTTGCAGGGCAACGTGATCGACCTTTGCCCGGTTGGTGCGCTGACCTCGAAGCCATATGCCTTCCAGGCACGTCCGTGGGAGCTCAACAAGACCGAATCCATTGATGTGATGGATGCCGTCGGATCGGCAATTCGCGTTGATACGCGCGGCCGCGAGGTGATGCGCATTCTCCCCCGTGTCAACGAGCAGGTGAACGAGGAGTGGATTTCCGACAAGACCCGCTTCATCTGGGATGGCCTGCGCACGCAGAGGCTCGACCGTCCTTACATCCGCAATGATGGCCGTCTGGTGGCTGCAAGCTGGCCGGAAGCGTTTGATGCGATCAAGGCGGCTGTGGCCGCGGCCAAGGGCGACAAAATCGGTGCTATCGCGGGTGATCTTGCCAGCGTTGAAGAAATGTATGCGCTGAAAGCGCTGATGACGGCGCTCGGTTCTGCCAACATCGACGCACGTCAGGATGGCTCGGTACTGGACCCGGCCAATGGACGTGCGTCTTACATCTTCAATCCGACCATCGATGGTATCGAGCAAGCGGATGCGATCCTGATTATCGGTTCGAACCCGCGCTTTGAAGCGTCGTTGCTTAATTCCCGGATCCGCAAGCGTTGGCGCGCGTCCGGAACGCCGATCGCCGTGATCGGCGAGCAGGCGGATCTGCGATACAAATATGAGTATCTGGGTAGCGGAGCCGAGACATTGGCGGATCTAGCTGCCGGCTCCGTAAAATTCCTCTCCGTTCTGAAGAAAGCCAAAAATCCGATGATCATCATCGGGCAGGGCGCTCTGTCACGTCCGGACAGTGCGGCGGTGCTTGGTCTCGCGGCCAAGATTGCGGCGGACACCGGCGCCCTGAGCACCGAATGGAATGGCTTTGGTGTCGTCCATACAGCTGCCAGCCGCGTCGGTGCGCTCGATATCGGCTTCGTGCCAGGCAAGGGCGGCAAGGCTGTCGCCGCGATGAAGGGCAAGCTCGACGTGCTGTTCCTGCTTGGCGCCGACGAATTGGATTGGGCCAAGACAGACAAGGCCTTCACTGTCTACATTGGGACACACGGCGATCAGGGTGCGCACAACGCGGACGTGATTCTGCCTGGCGCAACCTATACGGAAAAGTCGGGCACATTCGTCAACACTGAGGGTCGCGTGCAGATGACCAGCCGAGCTGGCTTTGCACCCGGTAACGCCAAGGAAGATTGGGCAATTCTGCGTGCCCTGTCGGATGTTCTCGGCAAGAAATTGCCGTTCGACTCGCTGGCGGCCTTGCGCTCGGCCCTCTATGCAGAGTATCCGCATCTCGCCGCAACCGACTCGATTGCGGCCGGCGATCCGGCCGACATCGAGAAGCTGGCAAATGCATCGGGTTCTGTTGAGAAAACAGCCTTTGTATCGCCGATCAAGGATTTCTATTTGACCAACCCGATCGCGCGCGCTTCTGCCGTCATGGCCGAATGCTCTGCGCTCGCTAAGGGCGGCTTCAAGCAGGCAGCCGAGTAGGCGGGAAGAGACTGATATGGAAGAAATTTTCGCAACCTACATCCTGCCGCTGCTGATCATCCTCGGAAAGTCCGTGCTATTGCTGGTGGTGATGCTGCTCATCATTGCCTATCTGCTCCTGGCGGATCGCAAGATCTGGGCGGCCGTGCAGTTGCGTCGTGGCCCCAATGTCGTCGGTCCTTTCGGATTGCTGCAATCCTTTGCTGACTTGCTCAAGTTCGTCGTCAAGGAACCAATCATCCCATCTGGCGCCAACAAGGGCATTTTCCTGTTGGCGCCGTTGGTTTCTTCTGTTCTCGCCATGGCCGCCTGGGCGGTTATCCCGGTCAATGAGGGCTGGGCGGTTGCCAACGTCAATGTCGGCATACTCTACGTCCTCGCGATTTCTTCGCTGGAGGTCTACGGCGTGATCATGGCCGGATGGGCTTCGAACTCAAAGTATCCGTTCCTTGGTGCATTGCGCTCCGCCGCACAGATGGTCTCCTATGAAGTCTCCATCGGTTTCGTCATTGTCACGGTCTTGCTCTGTGTTGGTTCGTTGAACCTGACCGACATCGTGATCTCGCAGACAAATGGCCTTGGTACGATGGTCGGCTTGCCGAACTCGTTCCTCGACTGGCATTGGCTCGGCCTGTTCCCGATGTTCATCATCTTCTTCATTTCGGCACTGGCGGAAACCAACCGCCCACCCTTCGATCTGGTCGAAGCTGAATCAGAACTCGTTGCCGGTCACATGATCGAATATTCCTCAACGGCGTTCCTGCTGTTCTTCCTCGGCGAATATGTTGCGATAACGCTGATGTGCGCCCTGACCACCATTCTGTTCCTCGGCGGCTGGCTTCCGCCCGTTGATATCTGGATTCTGAACTGGGTACCGGGCGTCGTCTGGTTCTTGCTGAAACTCTTCTTCTGCTTCTTCATGTTTGCCATGGTGAAGGCATTCGTTCCGCGCTACCGCTACGATCAGCTGATGCGTCTTGGCTGGAAGGTTTTCCTGCCGATCTCGATCTTCATGGTCATCGCCACTGCCGCCTTCCTTAAAATCACGGGGCTTACACCATGAGTTCACTTGCACAAGCTGCAAAATCGCTCCTGCTTCTGGAATTCGTCGGGGCATTCTTCCTGTCGATGCGGCAATTCTTCGCTCCAAAGGCGACCTTGAACTATCCGTATGAGAAGGGGCCACTCAGCCCCCGCTTTCGCGGTGAGCATGCGTTACGCCGTTACCCAAACGGCGAAGAGCGTTGCATCGCCTGCAAGCTCTGCGAAGCGATCTGCCCGGCGCAGGCCATTACCATCGAGGCTGGCCCGCGCCGCAATGATGGAACGCGCCGCACTGTGCGTTATGACATTGACATGGTGAAGTGCATCTATTGCGGCTTCTGCCAGGAGGCTTGCCCGGTTGATGCCATTGTCGAGGGACCGAACTTCGAGTTTGCAACGGAAACCCGGGAAGAACTCTATTACGACAAGGACCGGCTGCTCGCCAACGGCGACCGCTGGGAGCGGGAATTGGCGCGCAACATCGCTATGGATGCGCCGTACCGGTAAATAGTGAGTGCGCGCTTGTGTCCTCGGAAGGGTGCTTCTACCGGACGGAAACATGCGTTAAGAGCTGCGAACGTACGGAAACACCGTGAATCGCATGAGCAATTCCAGGGTAAGTGGGAACCGGTTTCCCGACCGGAATTGCGGCAAGACGAAGTTAGAAATGGCAGGAAGACCTGCCGGAATGGAAATCGGGGGAACCCATGCTGACAGGTATCGCGGCGGCGTTTTTTTACCTATTCGCCTTCATAACCGTCGCCAGTGCGTTCATGGTGATTGCGGCACGCAATCCCGTGCATTCCGTGCTGTTCTTGATCCTTGCATTCTTCAACGCCGCAGGATTGTTCCTGCTGACCGGCGCTGAGTTCCTTGCGATGATACTTCTGGTCGTCTACGTCGGAGCGGTTGCGGTTCTCTTCCTCTTCGTCGTCATGATGCTGGACGTTGATTTTGCGGAACTGAAGAGCGGTGCGCTGCAATACGCGCCAATCGGCGCACTCGTTGGCCTCATCCTTGCTGCAGAGTTGATCATCGTTCTCGGAGGTTCGGTATTCGCGCCGCAGTTGGGAACCCCGGCGTTTCAGCCAACACCCGACGTTGCTACGCGCACAAACACGGCCGCGCTCGGGGATATTCTCTATACGGATTATATCTATTTCTTCCAGATCGCTGGTCTTGTGCTGCTGGTTGCGATGATCGGGGCGATCGTGCTGACGCTTCGCCACAAGCCCAACATCAAACGCCAGAATATTTCGGAGCAGGTCGCTCGTACGCCTGCCACTGCCATCGAAGTTAAACAGGTTGAGACAGGCAAGGGCCTGACAGAGGTGTCATGATGGAAATCGGTATCGCACATTATCTGACCGTATCTGCCCTGCTGTTTACGCTCGGGATCTTCGGCATCTTCCTCAACCGGAAGAACGTCATCGTCATCCTGATGTCCGTCGAACTGATCCTGCTTGCGGTCAATCTCAACTTCGTGGCGTTTTCTGCAGCGCTCGGTGATCTGGTCGGCCAGATTTTCGCATTGTTTGTACTGACCGTTGCCGCCGCGGAGGCAGCTATCGGTCTTGCTATTCTCGTCGTGTTCTATCGCAATCGCGGATCGATTGCCGTGGAAGACGTCAACATGATGAAAGGTTGACGGGGGCATGCTGTATCTGGCGATTGTCTTCCTTCCGCTGCTCGGCTTCCTGATCGCGGGTCTGTTCGGCTCGTCGATCGGTGCGAAGGCGAGCGAGTATGTTACGACCGGACTGCTGATCGTCTGTGCGGTCCTGTCCTGGATTGCCTTCGGCACAGTTGCACTCGGCCACGGCGAAGCGTTCAAGGTGCCAGTTGCGCTTTGGGTCGAGTCTGGTTCGCTGAGCTTCGACTGGGCACTGCGCATCGATACGCTGACAGCGGTCATGCTGGTTGTCGTCAACACCGTCTCGGCGCTCGTCCATACATACTCGATCGGCTATATGCATCACGATCCGGATCGGCCACGCTTCTTCGCCTATCTTTCGCTCTTCACCTTCGCCATGTTGATGCTGGTGACCGGCGACAATCTTGTCCAGATGTTCTTTGGCTGGGAAGGTGTGGGTCTTGCATCCTACCTGCTGATCGGTTTCTGGTACAAAAAGCCTTCCGCCAACGCTGCTGCCATCAAGGCCTTCGTTGTCAACCGCGTCGGCGATTTCGGCTTCCTCCTCGGCATTTTTGCACTTTTCGTTCTTTTCGATACGGTGCAGTTCGACACGCTGTTCACATCTGCCGCACAGTATCTCCCGGCAGAAGGGGCGGCCGAGGGCGGCCAGACTGTCCTGAATTTCCTGGGTTATTCGCTCGACAAGCAGGGCGCTATCACGATCACCTGCCTGCTGCTCTTCATGGGCGCGATGGGCAAGTCGGCGCAGTTCCTGCTGCACACATGGTTGCCTGACGCTATGGAGGGCCCGACACCGGTGTCGGCACTGATCCATGCAGCGACGATGGTGACGGCCGGCGTGTTCATGGTCGCTCGTTTGTCGCCGATCTTTGAATTGTCGCATGCGGCCTTGATCTTTGTCACCTTCATCGGTGCAACGACCGCCTTCTTCGCCGCAACCGTCGGTCTGGTGCAGAACGACATCAAGCGCGTCATCGCCTATTCGACCTGTTCGCAACTCGGCTACATGTTCGTGGCGCTCGGTCTTGGTGCTTACGGTGCCGGCATTTTCCACCTGTTTACGCACGCATTCTTCAAGGCGCTGCTGTTCCTCGGTGCAGGCTCCGTCATTCACGCCGTGTCTAACGAACAGGACATGCGCCATATGGGCGGTCTCCGGAAGTTGATCCCGCAGACCTATTGGATGATGATCATCGGTACGATCGCACTAACCGGCCTCGGTATTCCGGGGACGCTCATTGGCACCGCCGGCTTCTTCTCCAAGGACATGATCATCGAGTCGGCCTATGCATCGCACAGCCCGGTTGCAGGCTATGCCTTCATCCTTCTCGTTGTCGCTGCGATCTTCACCAGCTTCTATTCATGGCGTCTGATATTTATGACATTCCACGGCAAGCCCCGCGCCAGCCACGATGTCATGCATCACGTGCATGAATCGCCGTACGTGATGCTGATCCCTCTGTTCATCCTGGCCTTCGGCGCGCTTTTTGCCGGCGTTGGTTTCCGCGAATATTTCTTCGGCCATGAGTATGCCGAGTTCTGGAAGGGCGCAATTTTCACTGGTCCGGAAAACGAAATTCTCGAGGAACATCACCACGTGCCGTTCCTGGTGGCCATGTCGCCGTTCCTAGCTATGGCCGCGGGTTTTATCGTCGCCTGGTATTACTACATCAGGTCGCCGGAGACGCCGAAGCAGCTGGCTGCCAACCATCCTGGCCTCTACCAGTTCCTGCTCAACAAGTGGTATTTCGACGAGCTCTACGATTTCCTGTTCGTTCGCCCGGCAAAGTCGCTCGGCCGCTTCCTCTGGAAGAAGGGCGATGGCTGGCTGATCGATGGTCATGGGCCGGATGGAATTTCCGCGCGCGTCGTTGACGTCACCAACCGGGTGGTCCGCCTACAGACGGGTTACCTTTATCATTATGCGTTTGCGATGCTCATTGGGGTCGCCGCACTCGTCACGTGGATGATGCTCGGGAGCAACTTCTGATGACCGACTGGCCAATTCTCTCGACCGTTACCTTCCTGCCTTTGGTCGGTGCCCTCATTATCCTGCTGATCCGGGATGACAGTGAGGCTGCGACGCGCAACATTCGCATTGTGACACTGTGGACGACGATCATCACGTTTCTGCTGTCACTGCCGATCTGGTACTATTTCGACAACGGCCAAGCCGGATTCCAGTTCGTCGAAAAGGCCGCGTGGCTCGATTCCGGCATTTCCTATCATATGGGCGTGGACGGCATCTCGATGCTGTTCGTCATCCTAACGACTTTCCTGATGCCGCTGTGCATTCTGGCGAGTTGGGAGGCGATCCAGAACCGCGTCAAGGAATACATGATCGCGTTTCTCGTACTGGAAACGCTGATGATCGGTGTATTCTGTGCAATCGACATCGTCCTGTTCTACGTATTCTTCGAAGCCGTTCTCCTGCCGATGTTCATCATTATCGGCGTGTGGGGCGGCAAGCGCCGTGTCTATGCGAGCTTCAAGTTCTTCCTTTACACGCTGCTTGGCTCGGTCCTGATGTTGCTGGCCATCATGGCCATGTACTGGCAGGCAGGCACGACCGACATTCCGACGTTGCTTGCTTATAAATTCCCGGCATCAATGCAGACGTGGCTCTGGTTGGCTTTCTTTGCCTCATTTGCCGTGAAGATGCCGATGTGGCCGGTTCATACCTGGTTGCCGGACGCGCATGTGGAGGCGCCAACAGCAGCGTCTGCGATCCTGGCGGGCATTCTGTTGAAGCTCGGCGGCTACGGTTTTATCCGCTTCTCCATTCCGATGTTCCCGATTGCTTCGGCTGACTTTGCTCCGTTGATCTATACGCTCTCGGTCGTCGCCATCATCTACACGTCACTCGTCGCGCTGATGCAGGACGACATCAAGAAGCTGATCGCCTATTCGTCGGTCGCCCACATGGGCTACGTGACGATGGGGATCTTTGCCGCCAACGAGCAGGGTATCCAGGGTGCCATTTTCCAGATGCTCTCGCATGGGCTGGTCTCGAGCGCGCTGTTCCTATGCGTCGGCATCGTCTACGACCGGACGCACACGCGGGAAATCAAGGCCTATGGCGGTCTCGTGAATAACATGCCCAAATATGCTGTGGTGTTCATGATTTTCACCATGGCCAATGTGGGCCTGCCGGGCACCTCGGGCTTTGTCGGTGAATTCCTCACTTTGCTCGGTGTCTTCCGCGTCAACACCTGGGTTGCGCTCTTTGCCGCCAGCGGTGTTATTTTCTCGGCGGCCTACGCGCTCTGGCTTTATCGCCGGGTGATATTCGGTGTACTCGACAAGGACAGCCTGAAATCGCTTCTGGACATGACACCGCGCGAAAAGGCAGTGATCTATCCGCTGGTGATCCTGACGATCTTCTATGGCGTCTATCCAATGCCTGTCTTCGATGCGACGGCAAGCTCCGTCCACGCCGTGATCAATCAATACAATAACGCGCTGTCCTCAGCTGCCACACTGGCGCTGAAATAGCAGGAAGAGGCCGAAACGACATGATTGCCAACTTGACGCTTATGGCACCTGAACTACTGATCACAGTGGGTGCGCTGGCTCTCCTGATGATCGGCGCGTTTTCCGGTGAGCGGGCAAATACGCTGGTTGTTGGCCTCTCGGTGGCCGTGCTTCTGGCTGCGCTCGCCCTGGTCGTTCTGTTTCCGCAGGATGGTAATGTGTTTGGACGTGCGTTTGTCAGCGATCCGTTCTCGCGTTTCATGAAAGTGCTGACATTGGTTGGTTCAGTTGTGACGCTAGTCATGTCCGTTGGCTTCGCCAAGGCCGAAAAGTTTGACAACTTCGAATTCCCGATCCTGATCCTGTTGGCGACGCTCGGCATGCTGCTGATGATCTCGGCAAACGACACGCTGTCGCTTTACCTTGGTCTCGAATTGCAGTCGCTTGCACTTTACGTCGTCGCTGCCATCAATCGCGACAATGTCCGTTCGACAGAAGCTGGCCTGAAATACTTCGTCCTTGGGGCCTTGTCGTCCGGCATGCTGCTCTACGGCATTTCTCTGGTCTATGGCTTCACTGGCCACACTGGTTTCGAGGCTATTGCCCAGGCCCTGGCAAGCGAACAGCGGCAACTTGGCGTGGTGTTCGGCCTGGTCTTCATCTTGGCCGGACTGGCTTTCAAGATCTCAGCCGTACCGTTCCACATGTGGACGCCGGACGTGTACGAGGGTGCGCCAACCCCGGTGACGGCGTTTTTCGCCAGCGCGCCGAAAATGGCTGCCATGGCTTTGCTGACCCGTGTTGCCGTTGAGACTTTCCAGCCGATCACCCATGACTGGCAGCAGGTGATCGTATTTATTGCAATCGCATCGATGATCCTTGGTGCGTTCGCGGCGATCGGTCAGCGCAACATCAAGCGCCTGATGGCCTATTCTTCGATCAGCCACATGGGCTACGCTCTCGTCGGTCTCGCTGCCGGTACAGTGATTGGTGTTCGCGGTGTTGCGATTTATATGCTGATCTATCTTGTGACGACATTGGGCACATTTGCCTTCATTCTTGCCATGCGCCGCAAGGAAGGAAATGTCGAGCAGATCGGTGATCTGGCGGGGTTGTCGCGCACCAATCCCATCATGGCGACGATCCTTACCATCCTGATGTTCTCGCTCGCCGGCATTCCACCGCTCGCCGGCTTCTGGGGCAAGTGGTACACATTCCTGGCGGCAATGCAGGCTAATCTTTACGCGCTGGCGATCATCGGCATCGTTGCGTCGGTCGTGGGTGCCTTCTACTATCTACGTATTATCAAGATCATGTGGTTCGATGAACCGGTCGGCGCCTTTGTACCAATGTCGGGCGAACTTCGTCTCGTGCTCGGAGTGTCCGGTCTGCTGGTTCTGTTCTACGTTCTGATTGGTGGACCAGTCAGCACATACGCAGAAGCTGCCGCCAAGACCTTCTTCTGAGCATCCCCATGGGATTCTCGCTTTCGCCTCTGGCACAGCAAAATGGCTTTCGGCTGGAGGCGTTTGAGACGATCGGCTCGACCAACGCCGTCGCGCTCGAAAGGGCGCAGGCGGGTGATCCGGGAAAATTATGGATTGTCTCCAAGAAGCAGGAAAGCGGACGCGGCCGGCGTGGCCGCGCCTGGGCCACATCGCACGGAAATCTTGCGGCTTCATTACTGTTGACTGGTCGTTTTGAGCTCAAGACTGCGGCAACGCTTGGCTTTGTCGCGGGACTGTCGCTGGCCGACGCCTTGGATGCTGTGTGTCCATCCGCCAAATTCTCGGTTGGCCTTGATGGCGCCGCCAACACGGAGACGGGCAAGTCACCTTTGCGCGTGGAGCTCAAATGGCCCAATGATCTCTTGGCCGATGGGGCAAAGCTTGCGGGCATATTGCTCGAGTCGACGCAGTTGCCGGATAATCGCATGGCGATTGTCGTCGGCATTGGTGTCAATGTCGTTGCCTATCCCGAGGATGTTCCTTACCCGGCCACTTCGCTAACACGGCTTGGCGCTAATTGTGATGCGGAAACGCTCTTTTTGGCACTGTCCGATGCATGGGAAGAGAATAGCCGTATGTGGGGTGAGGGGCGTGGGCTTGCCGCAATACGCAAGCGTTGGCTTGCGCGCGCGGCCGGTCTAGGCAGCGAAGTGGCTGTGCGAGTCGACGGGACCGTCCTGCGTGGTATATTCGAGACGATTGACGAGGACTGCCGCTTCGTTATTCGCGACAATGATGGACAGCGGGTGAAGATTGCCGCCGGCGATGTCCATTTTGGTGCAGTTGCGTCGGCCAGTGCCGAATAGTTCAGTTTCTAGGAGTATAAATGCCAACTTCCGATCAGGCCGAGCTTGTTTTCCTTCCCTTAGGTGGTGTCGGTGAGATCGGGATGAATCTGGCCATGTACGGCTATGGCCCCGCGCACAAGCGTGAATGGGTCGTGGTTGACATGGGCGTGAGTTTCGCTGGCCCGGACCTTCCGGGCGCCGATCTCGTGCTGCCAGACATCCGTTTCCTGCAAGCAGAGCGCAATAATCTCAAGGGCATTGTGATTACGCATGCCCATGAAGACCATTACGGTGCTTTGCTTGATTTGTGGCCGATGCTCAACGTTCCTGTCTATGCATCACCCTTCACCGCTGGCTTGCTCGATGCAAAGCGTCAGTCGGAACCAGGAGCCCCGGACATTCCGGTGACTGTCTATCGAGCCGGTGAGACCTTCACGGTCGGTCCTTTCGAGTTCGAAGCGCTGGCAGTGACCCATTCGATTCCGGAACCGATGTCGTTGGCGATCAGAACGCCGCTCGGCATGGTTGTTCACACCGGTGATTGGAAGATGGATCCGGAACCGTCGCTCGGACCATTGATCAATGAATCACGTTTCCGTGCGCTCGGCGACGAAGGCGTGCTCGCCATGATGTGTGATTCCACCAACGCGCTTCGCGATGGAGAGTCTCCATCGGAACTGGAAGTGGGCGAAAGCCTTCGCGAAATCATCGAGAAAGCGCGCGGGCGCGTTGCCATCACGACCTTTTCGTCCAATGTGGGGCGCATTCGTTCGATTGCCTTGGCCGCGCGTGATGCCGGACGCCAGGTTCTCGTTCTTGGCCGCTCGATGAAGCGCATGATCGATGTGGCGAGCGAACTTGGCTACCTTGATGGCGTTCCGGAGTTCCTTTCCGAGGACGATTATGGCTTCATTCCACGCGAGAATATCGTTGTCATTCTTACCGGCAGCCAGGGAGAGCCGCGCGCCGCGCTGGCAAAGCTGGCTCGTGACGAAATGCGTAGTGTTGCATTGTCGCCGGGAGACACAGTGATCTACTCCTCGCGTCCCATTCCGGGTAACGAAAAGCCGATCATTGAGACGAAGAACCTCCTGATCGAGCAGGGCATCCACGTTATTTCCGATGGCGATGCGTTGGTGCATGTTTCTGGACATCCGCGCCGTAATGAGTTGAAACGCATGTATGAATGGGTGCGCCCGCGCATTCTCGTTCCCGTGCACGGCGAGGCAGCACATCTTGTAGGGCAGGGGTCGCTGGCGGCCATGGCTGGGATTCCGGAAGTGCCGCAGGTGCGCAACGGCGACGTATTACGTCTGGCACCCGGCAGAGCTGAAATCATCGATCAGGCGCCCTTCGGACGATTGTACAAGGATGGCAAGCTGATTGGCGATGAAGAGGAGGTTGGGATCGTCGACCGGCGCAAGCTCTCCTATGTCGGTCACGTTGCCGTTTCGATGCTGCTTGATGAGAGATACAACATTATTGAGGATCCCGAGATCGTTCCGATCGGCCTCCCTGAGAATGATGATGAGGGGGAATTGCTCGAAGATCTCCTTTATGACGCGGCAGTCGGTGCCGTTCAAAGTATTCCGCGCGAAAAGCGCAAGGACATTGCCATGGTGCGCGAGGCCGTGCGTCGGGCCGTACGGGCCGCAACCAATGAAGTGTGGGGCAAGAAGCCGATAGTGACCGTCTTCGTGACGCGGCCTTGAGGTAGACAAATGCTTGGCCGCCTCAATCACGTCGCAATTGCAGTCCCGGATTTGGCGGCGGCGTCCGCGATTTATCGGAACACACTTGGAGCAAAGCTGACAGACCCGCAGATTCTGCCGGAACACGGCGTCACGGTCGTCTTCATCGACGTTGGCAATACGAAGATCGAGCTGCTGGAGCCTTTGGGTGCGGATTCGCCAATCGCGGCGTTTCTGGCAAAGAACCCGTCCGGTGGTATCCACCATGTCTGCTACGAAGTGCCCGATATTCTTGCGGCGCGCGATCGGCTAAAAGAACAGGGCGCGCGTATTCTCGGCGATGGAGAGCCAAAAATCGGCGCACACGGCAAACCCGTACTGTTTCTTCACCCGAAGGACTTCAATGGGACACTGATTGAACTGGAGCAAGAGTAAATGCCAATCGCAACCGCCATGGCGGTCTATTTTATCCTGTGGTGGCTGACACTCTTTACCATGCTGCCGATCGGTCTGCGGACCCAGGGCGATGAAGAGGATGTGACGCTAGGAACGCCTGCAAGCGCCCCGCACAAACATAGAATGGGCAGGGTCTTTCTGCTCACGACGATCATTTCCGCCATCATCTTTGCGATCTTTTATGTCGTGAACCAGAAACTTGGATATGGTGTTGACGATATTCCGGTGTTCTTCCCGCAGTTAAGGTAGGTTGCGCTGTTCCCTGGGACGGCGAAAGACAACCTGAATGGCCGGATATTCATTAGCCAACAAAACTGCAAAGGGTCGAATTGTCCGGGTTCACCTGTGCAAGTCCATCTGCCATGGTCATTCCAGATGCAGAGCCGGACGCTTTACAGTCTTCGTGATGGATCTTTGGCTATTCCAATGCGACGCTGAAAAGTTACTCGAGGAAAAGCCAGTAACATATTGAGCAGGCGATTGAGGACAAAAAAAATGCAAGGCTTTCACCTTGCATTTGAAGATCGCGTCCGACCTAATCCACTTGCGTGGCGGCTGCGGTTTAACCGCGCCAAAGGTCACATCCTCCCAAGACTTTGACCGCGTAGGAAAGCAGAAATATTCTTACTTTCTCCTTATGATTAAAAAAATAGCGGAGTGCCTTCGAAATGTCACGAAAAATATTCGTCCTGGTCATTTTTTGCTTACAAATCTGGCAGAGAGGTGAATCCTCCGTGAATTCCCGGCCGTTTCATTTGCGGTTGCGGGTTCCCAATCAGCTTCGATACGGTTAAGAAACATCGACTTTGCACTTGGTTTTGCCTGATTCTTAAAGCACTCAGGCAGTGTTCAATTTGGTGATTCTCGATGCGCCTTTCCCGCTACTTTCTGCCCATTCTCAAAGAAAACCCCAAGGAGGCGGAAATCGTCTCGCATCGGCTGATGTTGCGTGCCGGTCTGATCCGTCAGGAATCTGCCGGCATCTATGCCTGGCTGCCGGCGGGTCTGCGCATACTCAACAAGGTCAGCAACATCATCCGCGAGGAACAGAATCGTTCCGGTGCGATCGAATTGCTGATGCCGACGATCCAGTCGGCCGATCTGTGGCGCGAGAGTGGTCGCTACGATGCCTACGGTGACGAGATGCTGCGCATCAAGGACCGGGGCGAGCGTGAGATGCTGTACGGCCCGACCAACGAGGAAATGATCACAGAGATTTTCCGGGCCTATGTGAAATCCTATAAGGACCTGCCGCTTAATCTCTATCACATCCAGTGGAAATTCCGCGATGAACGCCGTCCGCGCTTCGGCGTCATGCGTTCGCGCGAATTCCTGATGAAGGATGCGTATTCATTTGATCTCGATTTTGACGGCGCCAAGGCTGCCTATAACCGCATGTTTGTCGCTTACCTGCGCACTTTCTCGCGTTTGGGTATCAAGGTAATCCCGATGCGGGCCGATACGGGACCGATTGGCGGCGAGCTCAGCCATGAATTCATCATTCTCGCCGATACGGGGGAGAGCCAGGTCTTCTGCGACCGTGCATATCTCGATCTACCGGTGCCGGGTGCCGATACGAACTTCGACGATGACGCTGAGATCGCCAATATCGTCACCCGCTGGACGACGCCTTATGCGGCGACCGACGAAATGCATGACGAGGCTGCGTGGGCAAAGGTTGGACAATCCGAACAGCTCGCCGCGCGCGGCATCGAGGTGGGCCACATTTTCCATTTCGGCACAAAGTATTCTGAACCTATGGGCGCAAAGGTGAGCGGCCCTGACGGCAAGGATCATCTGGTGTCGATGGGTTCCTACGGCATTGGCCCGTCGCGTGTCATTGCAGCGATCATCGAGGCCTCGCATGACGAGAACGGTATTATCTGGCCGAGAGCCGTTGCGCCTTTCGGCGCGGGCATCGTCAACATGAAGCCGGGTGATGAAGGCTGTGATGCCGTTTCGGGCAAGCTTTACGAAGCCCTGACGAACGCCGGTCTCGAGCCGTTGCTGGACGATACCGACGATCGTCCGGGCGCCAAGTTCGCGACCATGGATCTCATCGGCTTGCCAACGCAGGTGATTGTCGGTCCGCGCGGGGTCGTGGCCGGTGAAGTTGAAATCAAGGACCGCGCAACCGGTGCACGGGAAACCTTGAGCATAGAGGCGGCAATCAACAAGCTCGCGGGGCCTGCGAACTTTCAGGCAGGAATTCTATGAGCGAAGCGACCGCCACCGCGACGTCCGGTTCCAAGCCTTTCTCATCCTATGAGCGAATGATCGCCTGGCGCTATTTGCGGGCCAGGCGCAAGGAAACGTTTATTTCGGTGATTGCCGGATTTTCGTTTACCGGGATCATGCTCGGCGTCGCGACGCTCATCATCGTGATGGCGGTGATGAACGGTTTCCGCAGCGAACTCCTGACACGCATCCTTGGCATAAACGGCCATGTCATAATGCAGCCAATGGATCGGCCGCTTGACGATTTCGATGCCGTGATCAAGCGCATCGATGCCGTACCCGGGGTTTCCTTCGCTATTCCCGTCGTGGAGGGGCAAGTGCTGGCCAAGGGCAATGTCGGGGCTGGCACCGGCGCCTTGGTTCGCGGCCTGCGCGAGGAAGACATCGCGAAACTCCAACTCGTCGCCAAGAATGTTCGCCAGGGGACGTTCGAGGGATTCAACAGCGGCGGCGGCGTCGCCATAGGCACACGCATGGCTGAGAACATGGGATTGGGCCTCGGCGACAAGCTGACCCTGATTTCGCCGGACGGCGATGTAACGCCGCTCGGTATGGCGCCACGTGTCAAATCCTATCCAGTAACGGCGATCTTCGAGATTGGCATGTCCGAGTATGATGCCTCGATCGTGCTGATGCCGCTCGAAGAATCGCAGCTCTACTTCAATCAGGACAACAAAGTTCAGTCGATCGAGATATTTGCCGATAACCCGGACAATGTGGATGCGCTGAAGAAGCCGATTGAAGAAGCAGGGCAGCGGGCGTTGATGCTCACCGACTGGCGCCAGCGCAACCAGACGTTCTTCTCCGCGCTGCAGGTCGAGCGTAATGTCATGTTCATGATCCTGACGCTGATTGTGCTCGTTGCTGCGCTTAACATCATCTCCGGCCTGATCATGTTGGTGAAGGACAAGGGGCATGACATCGCGATCCTCCGTACCATGGGCGCGACACGTAACTCGATCCTGCGCATATTCCTGATGACTGGTGCCGCGATCGGTGTCACGGGGACCATTGCAGGGGTCGTGCTTGGTGTGGTTGTCTGTCTCAATGTCGAGCGCATCAGGGAGTTCTTCTCCTGGGTTTCTGGAACAACCCTGTTCAATCCTGAGCTTTATTTCCTGAGCACATTGCCGGCAAAGATGGATTTCAACGAAACGTTCTCGGTTATCCTCATGGCACTTGTCCTGTCGTTTCTGGCAACGCTGTTTCCGGCATGGCGCGCGGCCACGCTCGATCCCGTTGAAGCCTTGAGGTACGAATAATATGGCAAACGGGTCCATTCTTGAGCTGACGGGCGTCGGTCGTCGGTACAATGAGATCGGCCGTGAACTGGTCATTCTCGACAGCGCCAATTTTTCCCTTGGCAAGGGTGAGATGGTCGCGCTTGTCGCCCCCTCCGGGGCGGGCAAATCAACATTGCTGCACACGGCCGGCTTGCTTGAGCGACCGGACAGCGGCGACGTTCTCCTTGATGGCAGGTCGTGCGGGTCGCTTTCCGATGACGAGAGAACTGCAATCCGCCGAAACGATATCGGCTTCGTCTACCAGTTTCACCATCTCCTTCCGGAGTTTTCCGCGCTTGAAAACGTGATGATGCCGCAATTGATTCGCGGCATGAAACCTGGCGTGGCCTCCGAGCGCGCCCAGCAACTGCTCGACTACATGAAAGTGGGTGCACGTGCCTCGCATCGGCCAAGCGAACTCTCTGGTGGCGAACAGCAGCGCGTCGCAATTGCCCGCGCGGTAGCCAATGCTCCACTGGTGCTCCTGGCGGACGAGCCGACAGGCAACCTTGATCCGGTAACGTCTTCCTATGTGTTTGAGGCGCTGGAGGCACTGGTGCGCCAATCGGGTCTGTCGGCGATGATTGCCACGCACAATTTTGAGCTTGCACGCCGCATGGACCGCCGCGTGACTCTGAAGGACGGCAAGATCACCAATCTTTGACCGTTTCCTTCTCATTTTACCTTCCATTAATATTTCGAAAACCATAGCGCCATTCGGCGCTTTGGCCCGCTTGACTTTGGAACAAAAATAGAACAAAACATAGACATAGAGACAACGAAGAAGGGTTTTACCGATGAGCGAACTTTTCCAGGACGTCATGTCATTCGTTACAGTTAGCCTTTTCATTGCGACGTTCGCAATGTGGGTAAGCGCAATCTGATTGATAAGGGTCGCAGAGATCGGAGATCCTGCGATCCATTTCTGTCCACTGTTGAAGCGGGAGGAATCCTCAATTCAGGTGGACACCTCATCGCGCATGTCGGACTATAATGGCGCGGTGAATCGGTTTCTCCGTACGTGTTCCGGAGATAGTGAAAATTGGCAGACGAACAGGGCTATAGCGGCGAGAGCAATGCAAGCAGGCAGGCGTTGCGCTTCGTTCACCTGAGGGTTCATTCTGCCTATTCGCTGCTTGAAGGCGCTTTGCAGGTTCCAAAAGTCATCGATCTTGCCGTTGCAAGTAAGGCGCCGGCGATTGCCATCACCGATACCAACAATCTCTTTGGCGCTCTGGAGTTTGCGCAGAAGGGGTCAAAAGCCGGACTGCAGCCTATCATTGGTTGCCAGCTTGACATCGCTTTTCACGATCAAACGGAAGAAAGCCGCAGCGCCAATCGCCGCGAGGCCCTTGGTCTGGCGCCGCTTGTCCTTCTTGCGGCAACGGAAGAAGGTTACGCAAATCTCGTGCGCCTTGTGAGCCGCGCATATCTCGAGACGGCGGCTGGTGATCCCGTTCATATTGCGTCCCATTGGTTGCCGGGCCGTGCGGAGGGCATCATTGCCTTGTCCGGCGGGCCGGAAGGAACGATTGCCAAGGCGATCAAGGACGACCGTGTTGATCGCGCGCGTCAGCGGCTCATCTATTTGAGGTCGCTCTTTGGCGACAGGCTCTATATCGAGTTGCAGCGGCATCGGGGCTATGATCGCGCGCTCGAGGCAGCACAGGTTGAACTTGCCTACGAGTTGGAATTACCGCTCGTAGCAACGAACGACGTTTTCTTCTCGAAGAGCGGGGATTACGAGGCCCACGATGCCCTGCTGGCGATCGCATCGGGTTCGCTTTTGTCAATCGACGACCGGCGGCGCCTGACGTCCGACCACTATCTCAAAAGCGAAGACGAGATGGTGCAATTGTTTGCAGACCTTCCGGAAGCGGTGGAGAACACGGTCGAGATCGCGCAGCGCTGTTCCTATTATCCGAAAAATCGGGCGCCTATCCTGCCGCGGTTTACCGGCGAGAGTGATGATCCCGAGGCTGCCCTGCGGGCCGAAGCCGATGAGTTGGCACGGCAGGCCAGGGAAGGCCTGGCGCAACGCATCGAGACTTCGGGGCTCGCGGAAGGGCACACGCGCGAGCAATATGCCGAGCGGCTTGAATACGAGATCTCCATCATCACCCGGATGAAATATCCGGGCTACTTTCTCATCGTTGCCGACTTTATCAAATGGGCAAAAGCCCATGATATTCCAGTTGGTCCGGGCCGTGGATCGGGCGCAGGTTCGCTCGTCGCCTATGCGCTTACGATCACGGACGTTGACCCGCTCCGGTTTTCACTGCTGTTCGAACGCTTCCTCAATCCGGACCGCGTCTCGATGCCGGACTTTGACATCGACTTCTGCCAGGATCGGCGAGATGAGGTCATTCGATATGTGCAGGGCAAATACGGCCGCGATCAGGTAGCGCAGATCATCACCTTCGGTACGCTGCAGGCTCGCGCTGTATTGCGGGACGTGGGGCGCGTCCTCGAAATGCCCTATGGCCAGGTCGATCGTCTCACCAAGATGGTGCCCGCCAATCCCGCCAATCCCGTGACTTTGTCGAAGGCGATCGAAGACGAACCGCGTCTGCGCGAGGAGCGTGACAAGGAGCCGGTGGTTGAGCGGTTGCTTGACATATCGTTGAAGCTGGAAGGCCTTTATCGTCACGCGTCGACCCACGCGGCGGGTATCGTGATCGGAGACCGACCCCTGTCTGAACTCGTGCCGATGTACCGCGATCCGCGTTCCGACATGCCGGTAACCCAGTTCAACATGAAGATGGTTGAAGAGGCGGGGCTGGTCAAATTCGACTTCCTCGGCCTGAAAACGCTGACCGTGCTTCAGACCGCCATTAATCTCGTCAAGCGGCGCGGGATCACCGTTGATCTCTCCAATCTGCCGTTCGATGACAAGCCTACCTACGAGATGCTGTCGCGAGGCGAGACGGTCGGCGTGTTCCAGGTGGAAAGCACTGGGATGCGCAAGGCTCTGATCGGCATGCGGCCTGATCGGATTGAGGACATCATCGCGCTCGTTGCGCTCTATCGGCCGGGACCGATGGAAAACATCCCCACCTACAACGCGCGCAAGAACGGCGACGAGGAGATGGCGTCGATCCACCCGAAAATCGACCATCTCGTCAAGGAGACTCAAGGCGTCATCATCTATCAGGAACAGGTGATGCAGATCGCGCAGGAGATGTCCGGCTACACGCTGGGCGAGGCCGATCTCCTACGCCGCGCCATGGGCAAGAAAATCCGTGCCGAAATGGACATGCAGCGGGTGCGGTTCGTCGACGGCGCCGTGGAACGCGGCGTGACCAAGCCGCAAGCCAACTTCATTTTCGATCTTCTCGCCAAGTTCGCCGACTACGGCTTCAACAAATCCCATGCCGCCGCCTACGCCATCGTGTCATTCCAGACCGCCTACATGAAGGCACACTATCCGGTCGAATTCCTTGCCGCATCAATGACATACGACATGTCGAACACGGACAAGCTGAACGATTTCCGCCGGGAGGCTGTGCGGCTTGGCATTGAAGTAGTGACACCTTCCGTCAACACCTCGTATCGCCTGTTCGAGGTCGGTGAAAACCGCATCTACTATTCTCTGGCGGCCATCAAGGGCGTGGGCGAAGCCGCAGTTGATCATATTGTCGAGAAGCGTGGGGCCACGCCTTACGCCAGCCTTGAGGATTTCTGCGAACGGATCGATCCGCGGGTCGTCAACCGGCGGGTGTTTGAAAGCCTGATCAATGCCGGTGCATTCGATTGCTTCGGACGCGAGCGGCCAGCCTTGATTGCAGGACTCGACCGCATCATCGGCCATGCTCAGCGCACCCAGGAGGACAGTGTCAGCGGCCAGGCCGACATATTTGGCGGCATGGCAGGTGCAGGCGTTCAGACGATACAACTGCCGGCGGCTGCACCGTGGCTCTCGGCGGAAAAACTGCGACGCGAATTCGAAGCGGCGGGTTTCTACCTTTCTGCGCACCCGCTCGACGAATATCGGCCGATTCTCGAAAAGATGCGGGTGCAGACCTGGGCCGAGTTTTCGGCGGCTGTGAAGCGCGGTGCCAATGCCGGTCGCTTGGCCGGTACCATTACCGCCAAGCAGGAGCGCAAGACCAAGACCGGCAACAAGATGGGAATCATCCAATTCTCTGATTCTTCAGGGCAATTCGAGGCGGTGCTCTTCTCGGAAGCCCTGGCGCAGTATCGCGACCTGCTCGAGCCGGGCAGGTCGGTCGTCGTAACGGTTGGCGCCGAAGACCGGCCGGAAGGCATCAGCCTACGCATCCAGACGGCGCAATCGCTTGAAGACGAGGCGACGCGCATGCAGAAGGCTTTGCGCCTCTACATGCGCTCCAGCGAGCCGCTGAGCGCCATTACACCCTATCTGGCACCACAGAACGATGGGCAGGTCGTCAGCTTGATCTTGATCAAGGAAAACGGCGCAACCGAAGTCGAGATCGAATTGCCCAACCGCTATCGTGTCGGCCCGCAGATCGCCAGCGCGATGAAGGCCATTCCAGGTATTGTCGAAGTGGAAATGGGGTAGGATTTCAACCCGCTACACTAAAATCACAATGTCAGATGGAGATTCTGGTACCAGAACCGGCGTTTCTTGTATCTGATTTGGTAAAACTCATACCAAATTCACCCATTCTCGTTCGGATCGATTTCATCGGGAACGGTCGGCGTTCGAGAATTGAACTTCCTGAACGTATAGCCCGTTTCGACAGCATTATTCCCGAATTTCCCGCGCAGTTTGTCGATGGCAGTCTCTGCAACTGCTCGTTTAGTCGCCTGCGTATCGACGAGATCGAGCGGATCGGCCCGGCCGTCGTCGCTGAGGTCGCTGACACCGATTCCGATGAGGCGAAACCGGGTTCCATCGATTTCCTTCTCAAGCAATGACATGCCCGTACGGAAAATACGATCGGCAAGTTGCGTTGGATAGGCAAGCTGGCGGTTTCTTGTCCGCAACTTGAAATCGCGCGACTTCAGTTTAAGCACGACTGTGCGCCCGGCGATGTCGGCTGCTTTGAGACGCCGGGAAACCTTCTCTGACAGCGAGCGCAGGATCGGGACAAGTTCATCGAGCGACGCAATGTCTTCGTTGAAGGTGGTCTCAGCGGAGACGCTCTTGCTTTCACTTTCCGGCTCTACACGGCGGGTGTCGAGGCCGCGTGACAGGCGGTACAGTCGCTGGCCCATGGTCCCGTACGAGGCCATAAGCGGGCCGAGCTCCATGGTTTGCAGCTGGCCGATCGTGCGGATTCCGTCGCGCTCCAGCGTCGCCGCAAAAGCCTTGCCCACACCCCAGATCATCGTGACCGGCTTGTCAGCCAAGAAGGTGAGGGCTTCTTCTTGGCCGATGATGGAAAAACCGCGCGGCTTGTCGAAGTCGGACGCGATTTTCGCCAGGAACTTGCAATAGGAAATTCCAACGGAAACGGACAATCCCATTTCCCGCTCAACGCGATTGGAGAACTGCGCCATCACACGTGCCGGTGGATCGTGGTGCAGGCGCTCGGTCCCTGACAGGTCGAGAAAGGCCTCGTCAATCGATAGCGGTTCGACGAGCGGGGTCAGATCGCGCATCATCTGCCGGATTTCGCGGCCGACCCGGACATATTTCTCCATGTCAGGCCCGATCACGACGGCATGCGGACAGGCCTCAAGTGCCTTGAACATCGGCATGGCAGACTTCACGCCATGGATGCGGGCGACATAGCAAGCCGTTGAAACAACGCCACGTTTGCCGCCGCCAATGATCACGGGCCTGTTTCGCAATTCCGGATTGTCGCGCTTTTCTACCGAAGCGTAGAACGCATCGCAATCCACATGGGCGATCCGGAGCCGGTAAAGCTCCGGATGGCGCAAGAGACGCGGACTCCCGCACACATGGCAGCGGCGTCCTTCCGACGTCTGTGCGGCCAGGCAATCACGGCAAAAACCAAATCTCGGATCGTTGAGGGTCGCCATGGTGGCCAGGTCCGGAACATAAAAGGAACACGCAGACCTTATCGAAGGTGCCTTTGGCTTGCAACGACCGGCAGCGGGCTATCAACTGTTCAATCGATGTCTTGCCGGCCGCCAGGAAGAAGCCGAAGCGCTTCCTGGAAGAGGGCAGGATCTGTTCCAGTTGCTTCGCAATAGCGCATCAATGTCGGTTCGTGCCCAAGGTAGAACTGGAGAACGCCCGCCAGAAATCCCGGCTCGCCGGCTGCTGTTCGAATCTGATCGGCGGTAATTCCGGTCAACGCAAGGAACCGGGCAAGCAACTCGCTGTCGTCAGCCAGAAACATCAAAGAATTGATCGCCATGGATTCCGCGTCGCCAACATTGATCTGCTTCCTCATTTATACCGCCTGTTCATGGGTTTGCTGGGGTTTGCCGCCCAAGAATAGTTCAGTTTGGCAAGGTTACGCGCTATTTCGCGATCCCAAAATTCGCTGTAGCCGGTTGAATATGACCAAAAGAAGATGTTCAATAAATCCTTGGTTAAACATGATCAGCAGCATTTCGGGATTGGGCTGAAGAGTTTCCTTTTCATCAATCATCACAGGCTATCAAATGCATCTATGCAGTTGGGGCTGCGACCTAACCTTTGTCCCATAGATCTTGGCGGACGGCATGCGTCTTTCAAGCATGATCAACAGGAAATTGCCAATGGTAAAGAAAGTGATGATCGTCGAGGACAATGAGCTCAACATGAAGCTCTTCCGCGATCTTATCGAAGCCAGCGGCTACGAAACCATCCGCACCCGCAACGGGCTGGAAGCGCTTGATCTTGCAAGGGAACATCGGCCGGACCTGATTCTCATGGATATCCAGTTGCCGGAAGTTTCCGGTCTGGAAGTCACCAAGTGGCTGAAAGCCGATGATGATCTCCATGTGATTCCTATCATTGCCGTTACGGCTTTCGCCATGAAGGGTGATGAGGAACGTATCAGGCAAGGTGGTTGCGAGGCCTATATCTCGAAGCCGATCTCGGTGCCGAAATTCATCGAAACGATCAAATCTTACCTTGGCGATGCTTGACCATGACGGCTCGAATCCTTGTTGTTGATGATGTTCCCGCTAATGTGAAGCTTCTGGAGGCGCGGCTAAGCGCTGAATATTATGAAGTTGTCACCGCCTCCGATGGTTACGAGGCACTTGAGATTTGTGAAACCAGCAATGTCGATGTGATTCTGCTCGATGTGATGATGCCGGGAATGGACGGCTTTGAAGTCTGCCGCCGCTTGAAATCGAATGCGTCTACCGCCCACATTCCCGTTATCCTCGTCACGGCGCTCGATCAGGATTCAGACCGGATCACCGGACTGAACTTCGGGGCAGATGATTTTCTGACGAAACCCGTCAACGATTTGCAACTTCTTGCACGCGTGAAGAGCTTGGTCCGGTTGAAAAACCTCACCGACGAGCTGCGGCTGCGCGTCGCCACCACCCGTGATGTCGGGGTCGAATCCATCCTGCGATTTCCCGCCGGCGGCGACGGCCTTGCCAAGAACGCCCGTATATTGTTGATCGATGAGCGGCCGGAAAGCGTGGATCGCATACGGCGGATCTTGGGCGACGAAGGTGTCGTTGATGTCCAGACCGATCCTCAGACCGGTTTCTTTGACGCCATTCAGGGCAATCACGATTGCCTGTTCATTGCTTCGAGCTTTGCCGCCTTCGATCCGCTGCGCATCTGTGCGCAGTTGCGATCGCTCGACAATACACGCTCGTTGCCGATCATCCTCGTGGCGGATCAGGGTGAAGAAACACTGATCAGACGTGCCCTGGAACTCGGCGTAAACGACTATCTGATACGACCGCTCAACCCGAATGAATTATTGGCGAGGTTGCGTACGCAATTGCGCCGCAAGGCTTATCATGACGGCCTTCGCGCCAGCGTCGTGAAGACCTACGAAATGGCAGTGACCGACAGCCTGACCGGACTGCACAACCGGCTTTATCTCGAGACGCACATCGCAACGTTGTTCAAGCGCGCCGTGGATCGCCGGCGCCCGTTGTCGATTTTGATGACGGATATCGACCGATTCAAACTCATCAATGATACCCATGGTCACGACGGCGGAGACGAGGTGTTGCGCGAATTTGCCCGGCGCCTCCGGCGAAATGTGCGCGGTAGTGATCTCGCCAGTCGCTATGGGGGTGAGGAGTTCTTCATCGTCATGCCAGACACCGACGCGGCGCTGGCAGCCATGGTCGCAGAACGCATCAGACGCGAAGTCGCTTCGACACCGTTTGTTGTCAATCAAGCGGGCGCCAGCGTTCCAGTGACCATTAGCATCGGTATTGCCAGCGTAATGTCCAAGGACGACAGCGTGCAGAACCTGCTCAAGCGCGCTGACGAGGCCCTCTATGGCGCCAAGGCGTCGGGCCGCAACAAAGTGGTCTCAGCAGCGGCCTGACAAACGCACAAACAAAAATGCCGCCCCGAGGGCGGCATTTTTGTTTCCAGGCACCAAGATTACTTGATCTTGGTTTCCTTGAATTCGACGTGCTTGCGTGCGACCGGGTCGTACTTGCGGAAGGACATCTTCTCCGTCTTGGTACGGCTGTTCTTGCTCGTAACGTAGAAGAAACCGGTGTCAGCGGTCGACAGAAGCTTGATCTTGATATTCGCAGCCTTAGCCATTTTCAGTTTACCTGTTCTGATTATTGAGGACCGCTATTCAAGTCCAGCAGCGTGGCTATAAGCGGAAATTCGGCCGGACACTTAACCGAACAGGGCGAAAAGTCAAGCCTAGGACAGTGATCTCATCGATTTATTCATCTCGCAGGACAACCGCGCACAGCCTGCTCGAATTTTCTCTCAACTGCCAGTTCGTTGCTGATGGCTGAAATTCACGCGATGAATCAAGGACCCGCTTGATCAAGCATCGAAGGCAGAAGCAGCAACACCGGGCCAGCCGGTGCATCGGAGGAGATAGGCTCCTCCGACTGCGGCAAGAGCCTTGCCCTCAACTTGGAGGTGATTCATGTGGCGACGTCCACTTAACATCACCCTTATGGTGAAAAGAACCCGGACCGGCTGGCAAGTTGTGTTCCGGGTTCAATTCAACCTAAAAGGAAAGGGAGGCAGGCGAAAGCTCGTCTCTCACTCCAAGAACAATATAGAACTGTCGGAACCGATTCCAATCGCACTCTGGTTGTAATACTAGCCCCTGCGGCTGATCAGACGTGACCCCACGAGAATCGCATAGGCTGCGAAGAATATTGCAAGCGCAACAGAGAACCCCTGCGGCCCCATGAGATCCATGCCGATGCCAATTGCCTGGGGGCCGACCAGCATGCCGATGGCATAGCAGAAAACAAAGGCGGCGTTCGCTGAGGCAAGTTCGCGGCCGGTCAGCTGTGAGCCGAGATGTGCCAGGCCAACCGTATAGAGGCCGGCCACAACGCCGCCCCAGATGAAAAGCAGCGCCGCCACGAGGTACCAATTGGTGGAAATGAACGGCAGCACACACATGCCGGCAAGGCCAATCAAGGCGCAGGCGAGCAGGATCTTGCGCCGGTCGTTGACGTGGTCGCTAAGCAGCCCGATGGGAATCTGCAACAGCACATTGCCAAGTCCAATTGTCGTGAGGAGAAGTGCCGCGTTGGCCTCACTGTAGCCGATACGCGCGCCAAAGACCGGAAACAGCGCAAAGCCGCCAGTTTCGACAGCTCCGAAGACGAACACGGCTGCAGTCGCGGTGGGTACGGCCCAGATGAAGGGCGCAAACGGTACATGCTCCTCCTCATGGAAATCCGGGCTCTCTCTCCACGCCATGAGCACTGGAAGCATGGCGAAGATGATGATGCCGAAACCAACGGCAAAGGGCATGATGCCAACACTGCCGATGCGCGAAAACAGCCATGGACCGAGCGCGAATCCCATCGACAATACCGTCGCGTAAATGCCGAGTACCAGCCCGCGTCTTTCGGGCGGGGCGGCAGCGTTGATCCAATACTCTGACAGAATGAAGAGCATTGTGAGCGCAAAATGCAGAAACACGCGCAGCACGACCCACATCCAGAAGTCGGTGAAGAAATGGAACCCGACAAACGAGAACGCGCCAATCACGAGCATTGCAAGCAAAGTCGGTACAACACCGAAGCGAGCCGCAATGGGCGCAGCGAACGGCGCAGCGACAATCGACGCGATCCCCGCGACAGCGGCGTTGAGACCAATCATGGTGGCCGAATGACCACGGCTCTCCAGAATGACACTCAGAAGTGGAATACCAAGGCCGATGGCAACACCAACAGCGCTGATCGTTGCGATGGCTGCGACAAGCGCGCGCCATTGAGATCGGATTGCGATCCGTTCAGACGTTGGCATTGCATCCATGAATCAAAAAACCTCTCGGACGAATCGTCCATATTTCATGCGGTATTGAATGACGGGATTGCCGGGCTCAAGCAAAGGATTGCTGGCCAGAACCGCTTCGGCTTCCCTAATGATCATCCGGGTAATCTCCGGAATGTCGAGTTGCGTCGCTTCCGAGAATGGGAGCCAGCACAATTCTTCGAGTTCTTGCGATGGTCCCGTGGCCTCTGGCAGGGCATCTGCTACGGCATCGCGATAGGCGAGAAAAAACCGTGTGTCAAAACGGCGGGAACCACCGGGAGGCGTTGTCGCTCTGGCAAAATAGCGCAACACGGACAGATCCGGATGAATGTTGCGCTCGACAAATGCGCTCCAATCCGGGTGGGTTATCGAGGGGCGATCGAGATTCCGGCGTCCGAGAAAAAGCCCGGCTTCTTCGTAGGTCTCGCGGATTGCCGAGAGCGCAAGAGCACGGCAGCGCTGAATGCTTGAACGGCTGCCCATGCCATTCAGAAGTTTCGTTTGGTCGGCGGCAGAAAGCTCAGCAATAGCGGCGATACGCCCATCCGCAGTTTCGGTGCGTCCACCGGGAAAAACGAACTTCCCGGGCATGAACACATGGCGCATGTGCCGCCTGCCCATGAGAATGCGCAAGGCCCCACCAGAGCGATCGACCAGCAACAGCGATGCCGCGTCGCGGGGCCTGATGCTGGCCAACCGTTTGCTTGCCTGTTCTGATGCAGATTTGTCCGGTTGGTTTAAAGCCATAAGATCACTGGTCCGATGGCTCCAGATCGTCGGTCTCGCCACCGAAACCATGCATATAGTTTGCCCATTGCAATCCAATGATCGCACCCTTGACCGGCTGCAGCAGCGCTATCGACATGAGGATCGTCAACGGAACCCAAATTGCCAGATGTACCCAATTGGCCAGCAGAAACAGTGTCTCAACTGCCAGAAATCCTCCAAGTACAATATGACCGACAATTGTGATGGTTATGTAGGCGGGGAAATCATCGGCCCGCTGTGGTGTGTAGTCTTCGCCGCAGACAGCGCAGTTATCGACCGGTTTGACGAAGGCGCGAAACAGTTTGCCTTCACCGCAATGCGGGCAGCGGCAGCGAAAACCGCGCCACATGGCCCGCCCGAGCGGGCGGGCGGGTCTTGCCGGGGCGGTGTCCGCGCCAAAAATCTGTACTGTCATCCTCGGCCTCTTCGCCCGCCGCGCGATACGCTGGTTGGGCGCTTCTGGTTGCCGCGCACGAAGCGCTTTGCCTTGTGGTGTGAGCGCACACCGCTGGGAACCGGGTGGGGCTCGGAGAGCATTTCAAACCGCAATGCGCCCGCTACCGGCAAGGCCTCTACCAGACGAACCTCGACGATATCGCCAAGCCGGAAGCCTTTTCCGCTCCGTTCACCGGAGAGGGCGTGGTTGGTTTCGTCGTAAAGATAGTAATCATCACCCAAAGTTGAAATGGGAATAAACCCGTCGGCACCATATGTCGCAAGCGAAACAAACAGGCCGGACTTGGTAACGCCCTGGACGCGTCCCTCGAAACTGCTGCCCACCTTGTCCGCAAGGTAGTGTGCGATCAGGCGATCGACGGTGTCACGTTCGGCAGCCATCGCGCGGCGTTCGGACGTGGAGATGAGCGCGGCGATTTCGGGAAGGGCGGCTTCTTCCTTCGCTGTAATGCCATCAGGACCGAGGCCGAGTGCGGAAATCAATGCACGATGGACAATGAGGTCGGCATAGCGGCGGATCGGCGAGGTGAAATGCGCGTAGCGATGGAGGTTGAGGCCGAAATGCCCAATATTCTCCGGGTTGTATTCGGCCTGAGACTGCGATCTCAGCACGACCTGGTTGACCAGATCCTGCTGTTCGCTGCCTTCGACGCGCTTCAGGATATTGTTGAACTGGTTGGGCCGAAGCTCCGCGCCGCGGGCAAGGGAAATGTCGAGCGTGCGCAGGAATTCCCGGAGCGTTTCCTGCTTGGCCAATGACGGCGCGTCGTGGATGCGGAAGATCAGCGGCTGCTTCTTGCGTTCCAGTGTCTCGGCCGCGGCGACGTTCGCCTGGATCATGAATTCTTCGATGAGCTTGTGCGCATCGAGCCGCGGCGGGATGACGACCTTGTCGACCTTGCCTTCCGGCGTCAGCAAGATCTTCTTTTCGGGCAGATCGAGCTCCAGCGGCTCCCGTGCGTCGCGCCCGCGCTTCAGCGTCGCATAGGCGGCCCACAGCGGCTTCAGAATCGTATCGAGGATCGGCGCTGTCTTCTCATCCGGCCCACCGTCGATCGCCGCCTGTGCCTGTGGATAGGAGAGGCGGGCATGGGAGCGCATCATGATGCGGTGGAAACTGTGCGAAACCTTGCGGCCCTCCGAACTGAATATCATCTGCACGGCAAGGGCAGGGCGATCCACGAGCTCCTTCAGCGAGCACAGGTCGTTGGAAATGCGCTCCGGAAGCATCGGCACGACCCGGTCCGGGAAATAGACCGAATTGCCGCGCTTCAATGCCTCGCGGTCGAGTTGCGAATCCGGCGTCACATAGGCTGCGACATCGGCGATGGCGACCGTGGCGATGAACCCGGCGGGGTTCTTCTCATCCGTATCGGGCTCGGCATAGACAGCGTCGTCATGATCCTTGGCATCGGCCGGATCAATCGTGACGAGCGGGACATGCCGCCAGTCCTCGCGATGAGCCATGGTGGCTGACTTGGCCTTCTCCGCCTCCACAATCACACTGTCAGGAAAGACGTGCGGGATCTCATGTTCGTGGATCGCGATCATCGACAGCGCTTTTTCACTTGCCACCGAGCCGACAACCTGGGTGATCCGGCCAAGAGCAAGCCCGTAGCGGCTGACTTTCGAAACCTCGACCTCGACGAGGTCATTGACCTTCGCATTGTTGAGCTGAGCGGGATCGATCGAGAGCTCTACCTGCCGCCGTTCGACGGGTTCCAGACGCCACTCGCCATTGTCGAGCTTGCGTAGGACGCCAAGCACAGCGTCCTTGCGATGTTCGATCCGCTTGATGACTCGCGCCGTATAGGCGGGACCCGACGGATCGGCACTGACAAAAATGCGCGCCAGGACACGGTCACCGACGCCGGGCGTTGGCCCCTTCTGGTTGCGCGACGCACGAATGAAAACGACAGGAGGGCGTTCCTGGTGGTTGACATCCCACTCCGCTGGTTTGGCAATCAGCCCGCCATCCCCTTCGCGTCCGGTGATATCCAGCACTGCCACACTTGGCAGGCTACCGGGCATGGTCAGCCGCTTGGCACGTTTTTCAACGAGGCCATCGTCGGCGAGGTCACGCAGAATGTCCTTCAGGGCAATGCGCGCTTCGCCCTTGAGATTGAACGCTTTGGCGATATCGCGCTTGCCGGCAAGGTTCGGGTTCTCCTTGATGAATTGGAGAATCTCATCGCGCCCCGGCATATGCGCTTCACGCTTCGGAGCCGCAGAATTGGCAAGCCGTTGTTTTCCGCTGGGTGGAGAGATACGGCGTGCCAATCGATTTGTCCTTAACTTGCTTTTTTGGTTGCAGCTTTTTTCGCGGCCGGTTTCTTGGCAGCAGGCTTTTTGGCCGCTGCCGCACGCTTGGCCGGGGCTTTCTTGGTGCCCTTCGAACCGGACTTCTCGGCGATCATAGCAAGAGCTTCCTCGACCGTCACGACCGCCGGGTCCTTACCCTTCGGTAGCGTGGCATTCACCTTGCCCCAGTTAACATAAGGGCCGTACTTGCCGTCACGAACGGTGATCACACCGCCATCCGGGTGTTCGCCGAGCTCCTTGAGCGCCGCAGGCGTACCGCGTCCGCGTCCCGGACCCTTGGCCTGCTTCTCGGCAAGCACGGTGACAGCCCGGTTGAGGCCGATCGAAAACACATCTTCCGCACTTTCGAGATTCGCATAAGTACCGTCATGCGCGATGTAGGGACCATAGCGTCCAATCCCGGCAGAGATCATCTTGGTCGACTCGGGGTGCTGGCCGACATCGCGGGGCAGGGATAACAGGGCCAACGCCTTCTCATGATCCATCGTGTCGAGCGTCCAGCCTTTTGGCAGGCTGGCACGTTTGGCTTCCTTGCCTTCGCCGCGCTGGATATAGGGTCCGAAGCGGCCATTGCGTGCGGTGATATCTTCACCGGTATAGGGGTCTTTGCCGAGCAACTTCGGTTCGTCACCACCATTGCCATTCTCGTTCGCCGCTTCACTTCCGCCGAGCTGGCGGGTGAATTTGCATTCCGGATAGTTCGAGCAGCCGACGAAAGCACCGTATTTGCCGAGCTTGAGCGAGAGATTGCCGGTGCCGCACACCTGGCAGATGCGCGGATCGCTGCCATCCTCCCGCGGCGGGAAGACGAGCGGGCCGAGCTGATCATTCAGCGCATCAAGCACATTAGTAACGCGCAATTCCTTGATACCATCGACGGAGCCGAAAAAATCGGTCCAGAAATCACGTAGAACATCCTTCCACTTGAGCTTTCCGTCGGAAATCTCGTCGAGCTTTTCTTCAAGATCGGCGGTGAAATCATATTCCACATAGCGCTTGAAGAAGCTCTCGAGGAACGCGATGACGAGCCGGCCCTTGGCTTCCGGAATGAGCTTGCGCTTGTCGATCGTTATGTATTCGCGGTCACGAAGGGTGGCGAGCGTCGCCGCATAGGTGGACGGACGGCCGATCCCGAGCTCTTCCATCTTCTTGATCAGCGTCGCTTCCGAATAGCGCGGCGGCGGCTCGGTCGAATGCTGCGTAGCGTTGATCTTTTCGCGGGCGAGTGCCTCGCCAGAGCGGATTTCCGGAAGACGCGCGCTGTCCTCATCGACTTCCTCTTCCTCGCGGTGCTCCGTATAGGCGCCGAGGAAGCCGTCAAATCGCACGACCGAACCCGTTGCACGCAGCTGTGCGAAGCGCGAACCGTTCTGCGCATCGATCTCAACGGTCGTCCGTTCGATGTCGGCTGACTGCATCTGGCTGGCGATGGCACGCTTCCAAATCAACTCGTAAAGTCTTGCCTGATCCGCATCAAGAAACTGGCGCATGTCCTTGGGATGCCGATTGAAATCCGTCGGACGGATCGCCTCGTGCGCTTCCTGGGCATTCTTCGCCTTGGTCGCGTAAAAGCGCGGCTTCTCGGGTACGTATTTTTCGCCGAATACTTTTCCAATAGTTTGGCGCGCGGCCTGAATGGCTTCTGGCGCCATCTGCACGCCGTCGGTTCGCATGTAGGTGATCAGACCCGCGGTCTCTGTACCAAGATCCATGCCTTCATAGAGCTTTTGTGCGATCTGCATGGTTCGCGATGCAGAAAAGCCGAGCTGACCCGATGCGGCCTGTTGTAAACTCGACGTTGTGAAGGGCGGTCCGGGACTGCGTTTGATTGGCTTCGCCTCGACAGACGCCGCCTTGAAGGACGCGCCTTCCAGCATGGTGCGAATTTCGCCAGCCTGTTCGCCGTTCTTGATGTCCAGCTTGCCGAGTTTCTTGCCGTCGACGGCAACCAGTCGCGCTTCGAAACCGTCATTGCGCGGCGTCTTCAGAAGCGCGGCGATATTCCAGTATTCCTCGCGGATGAAGCGTTCGATTTCCGCTTCGCGGTCGGCAACAAGGCGCAACGCCACTGATTGCACACGGCCCGCCGAGCGGGCGCCGGGCAGTTTACGCCACAGAACAGGCGACAGCGTAAAGCCGAAGAGATAGTCCAGCGCCCGTCGCGCCAGATAGGCATCAACGAGTGGCATATCGATGTCACGGGGATTCGCCATGGCATCGAGTACGGCGCCCTTGGTGATCGCATTGAACACGACCCGCTTTACAGGCTTTTTGCCAATCGCCTTCTTCTGCTGGAGGACTTCGAGCACGTGCCACGAAATAGCCTCGCCCTCACGATCCGGATCGGTTGCAAGAATGAGGCCGTCACTCTCCTTCAGCGCCTTCACAATATCGCCGAGGCGCTTGGACGAGGCGCTATCAACCTCCCACGACATCGAGAAGTCATCGTCGGGACGAACCGAGCCATCCTTGGCCGGCAAATCCCGCACATGGCCAAACGATGCCAGGACCGTGTAACCCGAACCGAGATATTTATTGATTGTTTTGGCCTTGGCAGGCGATTCAACGACGACAACGTTCATTATAGAATTGAGCTTTCCTGCCCTTGTCAGATTGCAAAAGCACTAATTTCACTTTGGAATTGGCCTTGTGAAATGAACAGGCTTCGACACAACGTCAAGGCCTGCACGTCAAAAATCGTTATTTGCAACCTCTGATTGCTCAACGAACTTATGCAATTAATGGTATTTTTCTCCGGGGTTCAAGGGTATAGTGGATTCAAGGCGAGTCATTTCTCGTTTACGCATTTAGAGTATAAAAAACAGAAGGTTAAGTAGGTATAAATTAAGCAATTCCGTATTAAAGTATAGCGCATATTTTCGATAAAAATTTATTTTTGAGGATGAGATTATGAGCGATAGTCAAATCAATCGGACTGAGAACGCAAGATTTATTCAGCAAATGCTGGGTCAATTACGGGCGATGGCCAAATCAAACCGGTTGGACATGTTGGCCTATCTTATTGAGATTGCGTACATTGAAAGCAGCGATCAGTTGCGCAAGGACATTGGTGTCCGCTCAGGAGTAAATCAGCGAAACATATCCGCCTGAGTGGCGCTGCAGGCGACCGGCAAGATCAAGTTCGAGCAGAATCAGCATTACCACTGAGGGATGCAGTTCACTGGCACGGATCAGTTCGTCGATTTCAACTGGAACGGGACCGAGCAAATTGACGAAGCGGTCCCGGTCGGATTCATCCGGAGGATTCATCACCGGAAAATCAAATTCCGGCGCCAGAAATGCTGCGTCGTCGATGGCTGGCCGCTCAACATGCGGTGCCAGAGCAGTGACGATGTCGTCCATACATGTGGTCACGATTGCTCCGTTCTTCAATAATCCGTTCGTGCCCTTTGCTCTTGGATCCAGCGGCGAGCCCGGTACAGCAAAGACGAGCCGGCCAAGTTCACCGGCGAGCCGCGCACTGATCAGGGAGCCGGAACGTTCTGCCGCCTCCACCACAACCAATCCAAGCGAGAGGGCAGCAATGATCCGGTTGCGGCGCGGGAAATCTTTGGCGCGAGGCTCCCATCCGAACGGCATTTCGCTGATGACGGCGCCATAGCGCGCGCTTATCGCATTGTAGAGATCAAGGTTTTCTGGAGGGTAGGGCAAGTCAAGGCCGCCAGCCATGACCGCAACAGTACCATGATCAAGACTTGCCTCATGGGCCGCCGTATCGATCCCGCGTGCGAGGCCGGAAATGATGGCAAATCCCGCTTCACCCAGTTGCCTTGCAATTGTGCGGGCGAATTTGATGCCGACCAGTGAGGCGTTGCGCGCACCGACGATAGCAACGGGCGGAAGCCGGAAGACTTGGGGGTTCCCCTTGACCGCCACCAGGGGCGGGGGATTGTCGCGCTGTCTGAGATATCTGGGATAATCCGGTTCGCCAATGCCGACAAAGGCCGCCCCCATGTGCGCAGCTGCTTGCATCTCGCGCTCGGCTTCCTCCAGGCTGGCAATGCGGATAGGACGCCCGGCGCCGCCGCGCCGTACCAGCTCGGGCAGGATTTCCAATGCATCGGCAGCAGAGCCGCAATGGGCGATCAGATCGCGAAACGTTCGTGGCCCGACATTCTCGCTGCGGATCAATCTCAGCCAGCTCAGCCGCTGGCTGTCAGAAAGGCGTATGCCTTTCCCTTCGTTCACCCCTTGGATCCAATCTTGCCTTCCGTTCCGGAAACAAGACGCTGGATGTTCGCTCTGTGTTTGATGAAGACGATGATCGTCAGCACCAGAAACAGCGCTGCGATTTGATGTACCCCAATGAAATAGAGAGCGATCGGGACAATGACTGCGGCAACAAGCGCTGCAAGCGAGGAATAGCGGGCCGCGTATGCGACGATCAGCCAGGCAGCAGCGAAGATCAGCGCGCCCTGCCAGAAAAGTCCCAGCAGCACGCCGAGATAGGTGGCGACACCCTTTCCGCCTTTGAAATTGAGCCACACCGGAAAAATGTGCCCGAGAAAGGCGCCCAAGCCAGCAGCGATTGCGGCTTCCGGACCGGCGATACCGGCGATCAGGACCGCTGCCGTGCCTTTGAGCATATCAAGCAGCAGCGTCGCCGCCGCCAATTTCTTGTTGCCGGTCCGCAGGACATTTGTCGCGCCGATATTGCCCGAACCGATGCTGCGCACGTCGCCGAGCCCGGCCATGCGCGTCAGGATAAGGCCAAAGGGGATAGAACCGAGCAAATAGCCGAAGACTAGTGCGAACAGGAGAAGCGGAAATCCTGCTTGCCCGTTGAAGAATTCCGACATGCACGATCCCCTTGATCACTTCAGATGGTGAATACTGATTTTCCTGCGACGAATGTCTGAACAACGCGGCCTTGAAAACGAGCGCCCTCAAAACAGCTGTTCTTGGAACGCGACCGTAAGTCTTCTTCCTTCACTACCCATGGTTCGTCAAGATCGACTATGGTCACATCCGCCGTCGAACCTGGCCGGAGAGAACCAGCATCAAGGCCGAAAATCCGAGCCGGTGCACTGGACATCGCCTCGATGATACGCAGCAGCGGCACGTCGCCATTGTGATAGAGCCTGAGAGCTGCTCCAAGCAGCGTTTCGAGGCCAATGGCGCCGGCGGCAGCGTCGGCGAAGGGCAGGCGTTTGGTGTCGACATCCTGCGGGTCGTGAGCAGATACAATGATATCGATCGTGCCATCGCGAAGTGCTTCCACCATGGCGAGGCGATCTTCTTCCAGACGCAGCGGCGGCTCAAGGCGGAAGAATGTACGGAATTCGCCGATGTCATTCTCGTTGAGCGAGAGATGGTTGATCGATACGGCGGATGTGACGTTCAGCCCGTTCTGCTTGGCGCGGGAAATCACCTCGGCCGACATGGCTGTCGATATCTGCGCCGCGTGGTAGGCACCCTGGGTCAGGGCTGCGAGGCGCATATCGCGCTCCAGCGGAATGACCTCGGCTTCGCGCGGTGTACCGGAAAGCCCGAGCCAGCTCGCGTAGAGGCCTTCATTCATAACGCCGGTGATGCCGAGATGAGGATCGCGCGCCTCGTGCGCCAGAACCACGCCGAAGTCGCGGGCATAGGTGAGGACGCGGCGCATGAGCTGCGTATTGGCGATCGAATTACGGCCTTCCGAGATCGCAACGGCCCCAGCCTCGCGAAGCAGACCGATCTCGGTCATTTCCTCGCCGTGCAGCCCCTTTGTCACAGCCGCTGCCGGATAGACGTTGACGATAGCTGTGTCCCGGGCGGTTCGCATCACGAACTCGACGAGCGCCACATTGTCGATGACCGGGTCCGTATCCGGCATCATGATCATCGAGGTAACGCCGCCGGCCGCTGCCGCATGGCTGGCTGAGGCGATGGTTTCGCGATGTTCGGCGCCGGGTTCGCCAATGAAGACGCGCGCATCAACGAGGCCTGGGAGCACTGCCTTGCCCTGGCAATCGATGACGGTCGCTCCCTCGGGCACGCCCTGATTGCGGGTGTCGGCGCCGCTTGCAACGATTTTGTCGTTCTTGATGATGAGTGAACCGAGCTCATCCAGATTGCGTGAGGGATCGACAATGCGGGCGTTGTGCAGAACGGTCGCGCTCATCCTGCCACTCCTTCAGCATTGCGGCCCAAATTCCGGCGACTGTCGAGCAGCGCTTCCATCACTGCCATGCGCACGGCAACGCCCATCTCGACCTGTTCCTGAATGACGCTCTGCGAGCCATCGGCTACATCCGACGCGATTTCGACGCCGCGGTTCATCGGACCGGGGTGCATGACCAGCGCATCGGGCTTGGCATATTTCAGCTTTTCCCGGTCAAGTCCGTGATAGCGGAAATATTCGCGCACCGAAGGAACGAAGGAGCCTGCCATGCGCTCGCGCTGCAAGCGCAGCATCATGACGACGTCAGCGTCCTTCAGCCCTTCTTCCATGTTGTGGAAGACTTCGGCGCCCATATGCGCAATGCCCGCGGGAAGGAGGGTCGAGGGGGCGACCACACGAACGCGTGCACCGAGAGCATTGAGGAGGATGATGTTCGACCGCGCAACGCGCGAGTGCAGCACATCACCGCAGATCGCAACGGTCAGCCGTTCGACCTTGCCCTTGGCGCGGCGGATCGTCAAAGCGTCAAGCAGCGCCTGCGTCGGATGTTCATGCGCGCCATCGCCAGCATTGACCACCGAGCAGCCAACCTTCTGCGCAAGAAGCGCCGCGGCGCCGGCCGATGAGTGGCGGATGATCAGGATATCCGGGCGCATGGCATTGAGCGTCATCGCCGTGTCGATCAGCGTTTCGCCCTTTTTAACCGACGAATTGCCGACGGACATGTTCATCACATCGGCACCGAGCCGTTTGCCGGCAAGCTCGAAGGATGATTGCGTGCGCGTCGACGCCTCGAAGAAAAGATTGATCTGGGTGCGGCCGCGCAAGGTCGCCTTTTTCTTCTCGGACTGGCGTGAAACCGCGATCTCGCTCTCGGCAAGATCAAGCAGCTGGACGATGTCTTGCGGGGAAAGACCCTTGATGCCAAGCAAGTGGCGGTGGGGAAACAGGAGAGGGGGCGTTTCTGTCATATCAAGTCCCCCCTATAAGCTCCAAGCGGCGGCCCCGCAAGCGGCGGAGCCAGTACCGGTTCAAGTTTCCCAAGATAATGATGCGAAAAAATGAAAGTGCAAAACGATTGCGATGATGAATATCGACTATCGTATGAGAGTGTCCATATACTGCACACATTAACCGCTTGTCAGAATCTTCATCCCATAAAAGAGTTCGACGCGTGATTAAGGTGCCGGGCGGAGCTTGGCCTGCAATAAAGCGCGAACATTGAAATTTGAATCAGGACAGTTTCTTGAAAACCCATGACGTTCTCAACCAGACGCCACCGATGATCGGCCTCAATGCCTATCTGGGCGATCCGTTGTTGATGCAGATCACCAAGCGGTTCCCGCAAGCCACGCGCACCGAACTGGAACAGGGCGGCCGTTTCGTCCTGTCCGGCGACGCGCAGGATCTGGCTCGCCTCGCCAATACGGAAGTGCCGAAGCTGCGGACACACGACCGTCAGGGGCACCGAATCGATGTCATCGACTATCATCCCGCCTATCATGCGCTGATGCGCCGTTCGGTGGCCCAGGGGTTGCATTCGTCAATCTGGGAAGACGGGACGCCGGAAGCGGGACTGCGTCATCAGGCGCGGGCGGCGCGTTTCTATCTGACCGCCCAGCTGGAATGCGGTCATCTGTGCCCGCTGACCATGACAAGCGCGTCGCTGGCTGCGCTCATGGCCGCGCCCACTCTCTACCGTGAATGGTCGCCGCTGATCCTGCCGCGCAAATATGACTCCAGTAACAAATCACCTGCCAAGAAGGCCAGCCTTACGCTCGGCATGGGAATGACCGAAAAGCAGGGCGGTACCGACGTTCACACCAATACAACGCGTGCTGAGCCGGCCGGAAGCGGCTTCTACCGGCTCACCGGCCATAAATGGTTCATGTCGGCGCCCATGTCCGATGCATTTCTCGTCCTGGCGCAGGCACGCGAGGGTCTGTCGTGCTTTCTGGTCCCGCGGATCCTGCCCGACGGCTCCTCGAATGGCTTCCGTTTTCAGCGGCTCAAGGACAAGCTCGGCAACCGCTCCAACGCGTCGTCGGAAGTCGAGTTCGACAATGCGCTTGGCCAGATGGTCGGCAATCCGGGTGATGGCGTCAAGACGATCATCGACATGGTAACGTTGACCCGGCTGGACTGTGCCGTTGCATCGGCCGGATTGATGCGGGCGGGGCTTGCCGAGACCGTGCATCATGCGCGTCATCGCATCGTCTTCGAAAGCCCGTTGATCGACAAGCCGCTAATGCTGCGGGTTCTCGCCGACATGGCTCTGGATGTTGCAGGCGCAACGGCGCTTGCTCTCCGCCTGGCGCGGGCATTCGACAATGCTGCGAAAGATCGCGGCGAAGCGGCCTTTGCCCGCGTCATGACGCCGGTTGTCAAATATTGGGTCGCGAAGATTGCTCCGGCAATGCTTTATGAGACGATGGAGTGTCTGGGCGGCAATGGCTACATCGAGGAGGGCAATCTTGCCCGCTTCTATCGTGAAGCGCCGGTCAACGCGATCTGGGAAGGCTCGGGCAATGTCATGGCCCTTGATGTGTTGCGGGTCCTCAAGCGCGGCCCGCAGCTCTTCGACGAGGTCCTGAACTGGATCGGCGCCCAACTCGGGCGTGGCGGGCAGGGCACTGTCGAAGTGTTGCGTGCCGCGATGCGCGTTGCCGAAAACGATGAGGGCGCGGCTCGCATTTTGACGGAACAGCTGGCCCTGGCGGCAGCTGGCGCCGAATTGCGTCATCTCCAGTCGGAAGATATCGCTGACGCATTCATCGAAACGCGACTCGGCGGGCAGTGGCGCACCACCTACGGCATGCTCGATGCACGTCACAATGCCAAGAGCATCGTCAACTCGCTTTATCCATCAGCGAACTGAGCTGGTCATAATCATGTGACCTGACACGCGGTGCACGCATCGCGTGTATTGCGCCGTTTTGCCAAAAAATCCCGATGACACACGAAAAAATTGCATCCCCGGCTCGAAAGGGGGCTCGCTAATACCTTCAATTTGAATTAAATTTTCGTAAATTAACCTTAACAAACGGTTTACGTTGCCGTTCGCTTCTTAAACGATATCACTACCAGTCGAAAATGCACTGCAAAAACGCAGGGTTAAGAAAAAATGATGATGCCCGTCTCAACGAGGAGAAACTGAATGCGCAGCTTCCTGATTTTCTGGGCGGGACCGCTGGGCTTCTTATGGGGATGGTATTTTCTGTCCTACTACGACCTGAGCATGGGCATGTATTTTTTCAGCCGTGACATGCACGACCTGGTTTTCAGGATTTACGGCAATGTGCTAGGCATTGCACCAGAGAGCATTCCACCACTGGTTGCGCGAGCATGTATCGTCGACACCGGACTGGTCCTGTCTCTCATCGCGTTCCGCCGCCGCCGCCAAATCATAGCCTGGGTGAAGGCATGGCGTGCCGCTCGCGCTGCCTACGGGAAGGAACTGCCGTCGGTGTCCGTGTCCTGACGCAGGCTTTGCAGGCGATCCAACGCACCCTGCAAAATGAAGGCCGCGGCCGCTGAATCGATGCGGTCGGCACGCTTCTGCCGCGACACATCCATGCCGATCAGGGCGCGTTCGGCAGCGACGGTCGAAAGGCGCTCGTCCCAATAGACGAAGGGCAGGTCGGTCAGCTTTTCCATGTTGCGGACAAATGCGCGTGTTGCCTGAACGCGTGGCCCCTCACTTCCATCCATGTTGACCGGCAATCCAATCACGATCGCGCCGACATTGTCCGCGCTCAATGCTTTCAACAGGTCCTGCGCGTCGTGGGTAAATTTGCTGCGTCGGAGGACAGGGCGCGGGTTGGCAAAAGAAAATCCGCGATCCGATATGGCAATGCCGATCGTCTTTGTGCCGAGGTCGAGACCGGCAACAGTCTTGCCGTCAGCCACATGATCTTCCAGTTGCTCAATCGTCAGTACCGTCAATTTGATATTCCCACACTTGAAATGCTGACCGATAGATCGTTTTAATCTGCAACTTCTGTCACATAGCGGTATTGAAGCCCCGTGGCGAGGATTCACATGCACATGAAGGGATAAGATCATGAAAATTACCTGGCTCGGCCATTCGGCGTTCCGTATCGAAACGGCAAAGAATACGATCCTGATCGATCCGTTCCTGAATGGAAATCCCGGCGCGAAGGGCGTGGACTTCAGGCAAGCGACCAAGGATGTCAATCACATCATCCTGACCCACGGCCACGGCGACCATGTCGGCGATACGATTGAAATTTCCAAGGACACGGGCGCGCTGGTGACCGGCAATGCCGACCTGGTGACCTGGCTTAATAACCGCGGCGTTGCGCGTGTCGATCCGACGAACACCGGCGGGACTGTTTCCTATGACGGTTTTACCGTGACTTACGTCAACGCGCTACACTCATCCGCGTTCATGACCGAGGACGGCGTTTCCCATTCCCTCGGCAACGCCAATGGTGTTGTCCTGCACTTTGACGACGAACCGACGCTCTATCATATGGGCGATACGGACATTTTCTCGGACATGGCGTTGGTCAGCGAGTTGCACCAGCCGGAAATCGGCATCATTCCGATTGGCGACCGCTTTACCATGGGCGGTGCGGTCGCAGCGCTTGCAGCGCGCCGCTATTTCAAGTTTGCTAAGGCCATTCCATGCCATTACGCCTCGTTCCCGATTATCGACCAGACGGCAGACAAGTTTGTCGCTGGAATGGAGGGCGGCGAGAGCGAGGTTATTGTTGCCACGACAAATGAGCATTTTACGGTTTGACGCAGGCTTGCTAAAGCAGCGAAGAACCTAGAGATGATACCACTGGAGAGCGATGTGCGCAGACTGCTTTTGATTTCCTGCATGATGACCGCGACGACGCCTGTCTTCGCACAAACAATTGACGCCAAAGGCGCGGATGAGCTTGCCAGAACGCTTTCGAGATATTTTGGCAAGACAGCGATCGAGAAGAAGATCCTGACTGTCGTGCCGGAAGCGGACAATTACCGTGTTACGTTCAGCACGGCAAAACTGCTCGAATCCCTGCCGAAACAGGACTTTTTCAAGGGTGATTTCGGTGAATACAGCCTGCTGACGAAACCGCTCGCTGACGGTTCCTGGAACGTCACTTCGACGGCGATGCCCGGTGGATCAATCGAAACGACGACGCCGACGGGGCGCGAATCGGTTCAGTGGTCCATCGACAACGCGAATGTGAGCGGAATCTTCGACCCCAAGATCGGCACTTTCTCCAAGGGCTCGTTTTCTTACGGTTCGTTCAAGATGAAATCGACCAGTCCTACGCAGGATGTCGATGCCAGCGCGAATTCGGCAAAGGGCGAGTTCGTCGGGGCTGCCGCTGCCGCGGGCGGTGTCGATGTCAGCAACATTCAATCGGCCGTCGATTTCCAGGAGACGATGGTCATCAAGACTCCGCCACCTGCGGACGGCACCTCTACTGATGGCAGTGCTGCGGCGCCACCGTCTGCTCCCGCAGAGGCCCTGAAAGTTGTCATCCGTGGTGCTGAACTGGGTGTCAACGCCGAAGGTAAGGGCGTTCGCAACCTTGAATTGCTCGACCTCTGGGCGTTTTTCATCGCCCATTCGCAGGAAATGAAGCTGAAAGATACGGAGCAGGCGGAACTCAAAACGAAGCTTCTCGCCGCTCTGCCACTTTGGGACAAGCTGTCGGGCGCCTATCACCTTGCTGATCTGGGCGTTGAAACACCGCTCGGAGCATTTGCAGCGAAGAATATCTCCCAGGAGCTCAACTTCGACGGCATAAGCAAGGATGGCAAATACCAGTACGCTTTGCGGACCAACGGCCTGAAATATCCGGCTCTGCCGATACCGGAGTGGAGCGTGCAATTTCTGCCGACGGACGTTGAACTGGCATTTGGCACCGAAGGCCTCGATCTCGATACCATCGCCAAAGCCGCGATCGCGGACATGGATCTGAATCGCGAGAAGCCGTTCTCCGACGAGTTCGAGGCCAACACGGCCACGGCATTCATGATCAATCCGCCAAAGCTCGTCATTAACAAGAGCCTTGTCCGGACCGCCGATACCGAACTCACTGTCGAGGGCGAGGTCTCATTCGTTGCGATGAAGCCAGAAAGCCGCACGACGTGGGAGATGGCTGGCTTCGACGCGGCCCTTGATCGCCTGACAAAGGCTTCCGAACAGCAGCCAGAGATCAAGGACTATATCGTCTTTGCCAAGCTCGCGAAGGATTTCGGCGCGCAATTGCCAAACGGCCATATTCAATGGATCGTCGACCAAAAGGCCGACGGCTCGGTGAATATCAATGGCAATCCGGTCAAGGGACCGGATCCGGTCGTCGAGCCCGGCAGCGACGACACGCTGGATGGCGGTGTGACGCTGGATGACAATGTCATCAATCCCGATGCGCAAGAGGACGACCAGACAGACACGCCACCGGCCCAGTAAGGTCGATTTCGCGCCTTCTTGTCCGTTGCGCTCGCCCGCAACGGACACTATAGCTGCATTATCAGAACGTTGAATTTCCAGGATCCCCTATGTCAGTCGATATTTCCACCGTCAAACGTGTTGCACATCTTGCCCGGATTGCCGTGAGCGAGGACGACGCAACCCGCATGACTGGCCAGTTGAACGCCATCCTCGGCTTTGTCGAACAGTTGAACGAGGTCAACGTAGAGGGCGTGGAGCCAATGACATCAGTGACGCCCATGGCCATGAAGAAGCGTCAGGACCAGGTCAATGATGGCGACAAGGCAGCGGACATCGTCGCCAATGCGCCCATCCACGAGGAAAATTTCTTCGTGGTTCCGAAAGTGGTGGAGTAAGGGCCGCCATGGCTATTTCGGTCGCCATCGAAACGCCGCTACAGGACGACGTCAGGGCGCTGGTTGATGATCTCAACGAGCACCTTCTGCCGCTTTCGCCCATCGAGTTTCAGTTCAAGATGACGGTTGAACAGATGGCAGACAGTGACACGACGGTTTTCGTGGCACGCGACGAGAGCGGCCATGCCGTCGGTTGCGGAGCCCTGAAGGATCATGGCGGCGGCATAGGCGAGGTCAAGCGCATGTTCACGCGGCCTACCGTGCGTGGCCAGCGTGTCGGATCGGCGCTGCTCGATGCCATTACTGCGCTTGCCAACAAAAGGGGCGTTACGCGCCTCGTTCTCGAAACAGGCACCGGACCCGGTTTCGCAGACGCCTATCGCCTTTACGAACGTTCCGGATTTACCCGTTGCGGTGTCGTGTTGGACTACCCCGACTCCGAACACAGTGCATTTTACGAAAAGTGGCTCGCCTTCGCGCCAGCCCAATAAACAGGATCTAACATGACCGATCTGACCGCTCTCACCATTGCCGAGGCGCGCGACCAGTTGAAGGCGAAGGCAATCACCGCCACCGAATTGACCGGCGCTTATATCCAGGCGATCGAGAACGCAAACGAAGCGCTCAACGCCTATGTCGTGACGACACCGGAAAAGGCGCTGGACATGGCGAAAGCGTCCGATGCGCGTCTGGCCGCTGGCAATGCCGGGGCGCTCGAGGGTATTCCGCTTGGCATCAAGGATCTGTTCGGCACCGAGGGTGTGCATACACAGGCATGTTCGCATATCCTCGATGGCTTCAAGCCGCACTACGAATCGACTGTGACTGCCAATCTCTGGGCCGACGGTGCCGTCATGCTCGGCAAGCTCAACATGGATGAGTTTGCGATGGGCTCGTCGAACGAAAGTTCCTACTACGGTCCGGTAAAGAACCCCTGGCGCGCCAAGGGTTCCAATACCGATCTGGTGCCCGGGGGCTCATCTGGCGGCTCTGCCACTGCCGTTGCCGCACGGCTTTGCGCCGGTGCCACCGCAACGGATACGGGTGGTTCGATCCGCCAGCCGGCCGCATTTACCGGCACCGTTGGCATCAAGCCGACCTATGGCCGCTGCTCACGCTGGGGCATCGTTGCCTTTGCATCGTCGCTGGATCAGGCCGGACCGATCGCCCGCGACGTGCGCGATGCGGCGATTCTCTTGAAATCAATGGCCTCAGTCGATGCAAAGGACACCACATCGGTCGATATCGCCGTGCCAGATTATGAAGCTGCCATCGGCAAGCCGCTTGCAGGGCTGAAGATCGGCATTCCGAAGGAATATCGTGTCGACGGCATGCCGGAAGAGATCGAGAAGCTGTGGCAGCAGGGTATTGCCTGGCTCAAGGATGCTGGTGCTTCGATCGTTGATATTTCGCTGCCGCATACCAAATATGCGCTGCCGGCCTATTACATCGTTGCTCCGGCGGAGGCTTCGTCAAACCTTGCCCGCTATGACGGCGTTCGTTATGGCTTGCGTGTTCCGGGCCGCGATATCGTCGACATGTACGAGAAGACCCGCGCCACCGGCTTTGGTGATGAGGTCAAGCGCCGCATCATGATTGGCACCTATGTGCTGTCGGCCGGCTATTATGACGCTTATTACCTGCAGGCACAGAAGGTGCGCACCCTGATCAAGAAGGATTTCGAAGATGTCTTCCATGCGGGCGTCGATGCGATCCTGACGCCGGCGACGCCATCGGCCGCATTCGGCATTGCCGACCAGGATATGTCGGCTGATCCGGTGAAGATGTACCTCAACGACATCTTCACCGTGACGGTCAACATGGCTGGTTTGCCCGGAATAGCTGTTCCGGCTGGTCTTGATACAAGGGGTCTGCCGCTTGGCCTGCAGCTCATTGGACGCCCGTTCGATGAGGAGACGCTGTTCCAGACGGCCCATGTGATCGAGCAGGCCGCAGGCAAGTTCAACGCGCCGAAATGGTGGTAATCCGGCGCGCAACCGAAGCCGACATTGCAGCCATCGCTGCGGTCGGCTCCCGCGCCTGGGCGTCCAACATTTTTTCATTCGAGCCGGAATTGCCTGGCATGCGCGCGCATGTCGGACAAGCCTTCCAGGACTTTGCCGAAGCCTCCTTCAGCCATGTGCTTGTGGCTGAAGCTGATGGCACCGTCGTCGGCTGGGGCGCGCGCGATGAAGACAATGACTACATCTCGGACCTTTGGGTCGAACCTGCAGTGCAGGGGCAGGGGATCGGCTCGTCGCTGCTGCGTGCCATGAAATCCGCGATTGCGGAGGCGGGGTATGCCAAGGCGCGTATCAGCACCCATGCCCGCAACGTCGGCGCCATCCGGCTCTATCAGCGCGAGGGCTTCGAGATCGTCGAACAGGGGCCGGAATGGTCGACCAGCCTTGAGCGTGAGATCGACAAGGTCAAAATGCTGGCGGAGCTCGGCTGACGATGTTTTTCTACCTTTCGAAAATCTTCTGGTTCTTTGCACAACCGCTCAATTTCTCAATCCTGATGGTGGCGCTGACAGTTGTCGCGGTGCTTTTGAGGTGGCGGCGCACGGCAATATTGACGTCGGCCTGCGCATTTCTCGTGCTTGGGCTTGGCGCATGGACATCGCTTGGCGCCCTGATGATCCACCCGCTCGAGGACCGATTCCAGCGCCCGGTTTCATTACCGGATAAAGTCGACGGGATCGTGGTACTTGGTGGAGGCTTTGAGGGCGGGGTCAATCTCGTGCGTGGCGGCTATGAGCTCAATTCCGGCGGAGACCGGTTCGTCGAAGCCGCAATTCTCGCCGCGCGCCATCCCGAGGCAAAGGTAGTGGTGACCGGCGGGACCGGAAATATGATCCTTGAGGGAGAAGGCGATGGCGTAACGGCGCCGCGACTGCTGACTGCGCTTGGCGTCGCGCCGGGGCGGCTGACGCTCGAGAGCCAGTCACGCAATACCTACGAGAATGCCGTCTTCACCAAGGACATGGTGAACGCCATGCCCGGCGAGACGTGGGTCCTTATCACGTCGGCATTCCACATGCCGCGTTCGGTCGGCCTCTTCCGCAAAGCAGGCTTCGAAGTCGTGCCGTGGCCGTCGGATTACCGCACATCGGGCAAGGAATCCATTGGAATATCAAGGGACAATCCGCTGGATTCCCTGCAGAACATGTCGATAGCGCTGCGGGAATGGGTTGGTCTTCTTGCCTATTGGATGGTCGGGCGCACCGACCAGCTGTTGCCGTCACCATGATGCAGCAAGTTGACGTTCTCATTATTGGCGCCGGTGCGGCCGGCATGATGTGCGCCATCGAGGCGGGCAAGCGCGGACGCTCGGTCATCATCGTCGATCATGCTGCGGCACCCGGCGAAAAGATCCGCATATCCGGTGGCGGCCGCTGCAATTTCACCAACCTCAATGCGGCGCCGCAGAACTATATCAGCAGGAATCCGCACTTCTGTATCTCGGCACTGCGCCGCTACACCCAGCGCGACTTTATTGGCCTTGTCGATCGCTACAGCATCGCGTGGCATGAGAAGACGCTCGGCCAGTTGTTCTGCGATGGATCGGCCAAGCAGATCATCGACCTGCTTGTCACGGAAATGAACCGGGCTGGGGTCGAATTGCGGCTGCGCACGAGTGCAGACACCATCGAGAAGTCGGGCGATGGCTATGTCGTCGATTTGTCAGGCGAACGCGTGCGTTGCGCTTCGCTGGTTATTGCATGCGGCGGCAAATCCATCCCAAAGATGGGCGCGACGGGCTTCGGCTATGATGTTGCCCGGCAGTTCGGGCTTGCACTGACGGAGACGCGGCCAGCTCTGGTTCCTCTGACCTTCGACGACAATACGCTTGCCCCGCTCAAGCCGCTATCCGGAATTTCGGTCGATGCGGTGGTGAGCCACGGCAAGACAAGGTTCGCGGAAGCCATGTTGTTCACGCATCGCGGTCTCAGCGGGCCGTCGATCCTGCAGATATCCTCCTATTGGCGCGAGGGAGACACGATCTCCGTCGCCATGCTGCCAGGCACCAGGGCCTTCGATGTCCTGCGGGCAGCCCGTTCACGCAACGGACGCCAGGCGCTGCAAACAGCGCTGGGCGAGTTACTGCCGAAGCGGCTCGCACAATTGATTGCCGAGAGCAGCAAGATCGAAGGTCATCTGGCCGACCTCTCGGACAAGCAGTTGCTGGCCGTTGAAAAGGCCGTCAATGAATGGCAGGTGAAGCCGGCCGGGTCCGAAGGCTACCGGACGGCCGAAGTCACTCTCGGCGGAGTGGATACGGACGTGCTCGACCAGAAAACCATGGAAACCAAATCCGAAAAGGGACTTTATTTCATTGGTGAGGTCGTCGATGTAACCGGTTGGCTCGGCGGTTATAATTTCCAGTGGGCCTGGTCGTCGGGTTGGGTCGCAGGACAGGCCGTTTGAACTCCCGAAGGCTCCTGACCGGTTTTGTCAGGAGGTGTCATGTATGAATTCGGTCAGGGAAGGATAGGGAGGACTTCATGACAACTCTGGCGAGCTGCCATTGTGGCGCAATCAAATTTGAAGTGAGCGAAGCCCCTGCGACCGTAACCGTATGCACATGCACGTTCTGCACCAAGCGCGGAACTCTCTGTACCTATTATACGCCGGCCCAAGTCAAGCTGTCGGTGACACCGCAAGCGGACGCTGTCTATTCCCGCAATGGCATGAACAAGCACCATCATTGCAATGTCTGCGGTTGTGGCACCTTTTCCGAGGTTCCGACCTGGACTGACTACAAACCGGATTTCGATAATCCACGCGTAAGCGTCAATGTGCGTCTCTTCGACGAATTCGACTTTGCGTCCCTGCCGGAAGAAACCATAGATGGAAGGAATCTCTTGTAGGGCCGCCTCAGCGATTGCCTGATTGAGAGAATCCTGCTTCCCTGAGCTCGCGCGACGTTTTTAGGTAAACAGGGAGTAGGGCCATGTGGATCAAGCTGACTGACGTCAACGGTGATCATCTCACACTCAACTTTACGCATGTCGTCTCCTTTAACCCCTACGGAACCGGCACGCACATCGTAACGGCTACGCCTGGTTTGACCTTTTTCGTCAAGGAAACCACCGAGGAGATCCAGAGGAAGGTCGGCATCACGGCTAGTTAGACGCTCCCTGCGCCGCAAGCGGTGTTGTTAACTTGCCGCGGTTAGCCCAGAGAGGTTAACCCACCATGGTGTGCATTCAACCGCGCATCGGTTTGCTAAAATGGCAAGATCGATAATAGCGGGCCTGGTGACATGAGAGACGATACTGTTATCATCGCGATTGCGATTTTTACACTCATTGGCGCTTACATATTTTACGGAATTTCGGCCGGGCAACTTGCAAATATGCAGGTCGCTCTGACCATGCCGCCGTCGTAACGGCATCAATCGATCACATCGGTTGCAACATTAATTTATCCGCTCGGCCAAAGCACAGCTTGGCCTGGTCGTGCGTCAACGAAATTTTCGCAAATATTTGGCCATTATAACGCAAGTTTATTGCGTTGCGCTGCAGCAATCCAAAATAACCGTCACGTTTCTTCACAGGTGAGGAATCTATTCGCAATTCATTGGTTTCATTCAAATATGGATCAAAATTCGATACAAATAGTGATTTGTTAAATCGGTTTAGTTTTCATACAAGTGTGCAGTGCACACTGAATATATACGTGTGCGGGTCGAGGATTACTCTTTGGAAGAGTGGTTTTAGAGTGGAGGTATCAAAGAATGATAACAATAAGTAAAGATACATCATCAGTGAATGAAACAAATGTATTGAAAATGGCACAAGTGGCCAAGGCTAAGGCAGCGATCATCAAGGCAACCGCCAAGCTGAGCGAGCCATGCGACAGTCGCACAATTTCCCAGATTTTGCGGGAATCCAACGGAGGTTTCAGCTTCCGTCGCTGAACCCCAATCTCTCTTTTCGTTAAACATGCTCGATCAGAGCGGAATGTTGTCGTGTTTCTTCCAGGGATTCTCAAGGTCCTTGTTGCGCAGCATCCGCAATGCCCTTGAGATCCGCTTGCGGGTCGAGTGGGGCATGATGACCTCGTCGACATAACCGCGCTCTGCCGCCACAAATGGCGACAGGAAGCGGTCTTCGTATCGCTTGGTGTGTTCGGCGATCTTATCGGCGTCACCAATGTCCTTACGATAGATGATTTCGACGGCACCCTTGGCACCCATCACTGCGATCTGTGCCGAGGGCCAGGCATAGTTGATATCCCCACGCAAATGCTTCGACGCCATCACGTCATAGGCGCCGCCATAGGCTTTGCGCGTGATTACGGTGATCTTCGGCACGGTTGCTTCGGCATATGCGAAGAGCAGCTTGGCGCCGTGTTTGATCAGGCCGCCATATTCCTGCGCTGTGCCGGGAAGAAAGCCAGGAACATCGACGAAGGTAACGATTGGAATGTTGAAGCAATCGCAGAAGCGGACAAAGCGTGCTGCCTTGCGCGATGCGTCACTGTCAAGAACGCCTGCCAGTACCATCGGCTGATTGCCGACAATGCCGACCGTCCGGCCCTCGACGCGCCCAAATCCGACGACGATGTTGCGTGCAAAGCTCTCCTGTATCTCGAAGAAGTCGCCCTCATCGACAGTCTTGCGGATCAATTCCTTGATATCATAGGGCTTGTTGGCATTGTCAGGCACCAGCCGGTCGAGCGAATAGTCGAGTTCGTCGGTTGACTGGTAGCATTCGATCTCTGGAATACCGGCGGTGTTGGAGGCGGGCAGGAAGTCGATCAGGCGACGCATCTGCAGAAGCGCCACCACGTCATTGTCGTAGCCGCCATCGGCAATTGATGACTTGGTTGTGTGTACCGAAGCGCCACCGAGCTGTTCGGCCGTCACAGTTTCATTGGTCACCGTCTTCACGACATCCGGGCCGGTCACGAACATGTAGGACGTATCGCGCACCATGAAGATGAAGTCGGTCATCGCCGGCGAATAGACGTCGCCGCCTGCGCACGGTCCCATGATGACGGATATCTGCGGAATGACTCCCGAGGCGAGGACGTTGCGCTGGAAAATTTCGGCATAACCGCCGAGTGCAGCAACACCTTCCTGAATGCGGGCGCCGCCGGCATCATATAGGCCGACGACGGGCGCGCGATTGCGCAGGGCCATATCCTGGATCTTCTGCACCTTTTCGGCATGCGCTTCCGAGAGCGATCCGCCGAAAACCGTGAAATCCTTGGCGAACACGAAGACCGTCCGGCCATTGATCGTCCCCCAGCCGGTGACGACGCCGTCGCCGGCAAATTTTGTCTCTTCCATGCCGAAATCGGTCGAGCGATGCTCGACGAAGGTGTCGAATTCCTCGAATGAACCCTCATCGAGAAAAATGTCGATGCGTTCGCGCGCCGTAAGCTTGCCGCGCTTGTGCTGAGCCTCGATCCGAACCTTGCCGCCGCCTTCGCGGGCAATGGTTCTGCGGCGCTCAAGCTCGATCAGCACATCCTTCATGGCATCCTCCTCACTTTGTCATTTCTGATAACAGGAGAGGAGAACGCTTGGAAGCAGCTTTATGCACCATCATAAATGCGACTCATCAAGAAGCAGCATTGCAAGTGTAAACCAACTCACGCTAAGCAAATTGCGTGGCTTTGAGCATAAGATCGTTTCGGGGGAAACATGAGAATTCTAGAACAGAACTATTTTGGCCGTAGGGGTAGCTACAGGGCGCATCGTTTTGTGTTCTCGGGGACAACAAAAGAATATTTCGGCATCTGGATCGTCAATGTGCTTTTGACGATTGTCACCTTTGGCATCTATTCCGCTTGGGCGAAAGTCCGCCGCAATAGATATTTGTACGGCAATACCGCGTTGGCAGATGGACGGTTCGATTATCATGCGCGGCCAATTCAAATACTTATTGGTCAGATCATCGTTATTGGCTTCTTGATTCTTTACAATGTGCTTTTGAGTTTTGCACCCGCGGTTGGTCTTGTTCTTGCGGTGGTGTTTGCCATTGGCATTCCGTGGCTGATCGCGCGTGGGCTACGTTTCAATGCACGCGTCACAAGTTATCGCAATGTCCGGTTCGATTTCGCCGGTCGCTATTGGGGTGCCGCAAAGGCATTTTTTCTTGGGCCTGTCATTGCGGCTATCACACTCGGGATATGTGCTCCGATCGCGAGCCGCTGGATGCTGCAGTACACGCTGGGTAATTTGAGTTACGGCGGGCGGAAATTCAGTGTCGATCCAAGCCTGTCAGATATATTCCGTGTGTGGTGGCTGTGCGTGTTTCTCGCAATTGGAGGGGCATTCATACTCGGGATATTTGCGGCCGTCATCGCTATGTTCTTCGGCGTATTTGCCAGCGGTTCAGAAGAACATCTCCAGATGGTAACTTCCATCGCGACCATCGTCACGGTTGGGGTTTACCTTGTTTTGTTTCTCGTTTACGCGTCCGTCGGCCTGATCTATGGGGCTGGCGTTCGAAATATTGGATTGAGTGCGACGACATTTGACGACCGCCACCCTCGTCAGACATGCCGCGGGTGGATTACGCTTGGATTGTCATTTCCAATCTGATCGTAACGATTGCAACACTCGGCCTCATGCGCCCGTGGGCGACCATACGCCTCGCGCGCTTTCAGGCGGATCACACAGAGATGCGCTTTGATGGTGAAATTGGGGAAATCCTGTCGACGATCAAGGATACCGGCTCAGCGGTGGGAGCTGAATTCATGGACATCGAAGGGATAGCACTTGGATTCTGACCAACAGGCCATCGAGGGTATTTGGTATCCGGAGCGATCAAATCGCTCCTGCAGGGCGTCCCTCGTAGTTAGTGGGACATCCATATCTGTCTTGGCGGAAGATGGCGCAGTACTGGCGTCCGGATTCTTTGCCGAGGCAATTGTGACCGATCGGGTCGGGAATGTGCCGCGCAGGGTGACGCTCCCCAATGGGAGTGTATTCGAAACGCCGAACAATGATGCTATCGATGCGTTAATAGCCGCAGTACCGGGCAACCGCGCCGGCTGGGTCCATCGTGCCGAGCGATTTCACCCGCGTCTGGTAATCTTTGCCGTATTGGCCCTCATCTTCATCGTCGGAATATACCGCTTTGCACTACCAGCCCTTGTCGAACTGGCTGTTGCCGTAACGCCGCCCGTCGTACCGGAGATGATGTCAAGGGGCACGCTGCAGGCATTGGATGCTACCGCGTTCGATGTGACGGCTCTGTCCGCTGACGATCAATCCAAACTGCGACAAGGGTTTGTACGGCTGACAGCCCGGTTTGGATTGGATTCAGGTAAATTTGGTCTCCAGTTCCGGCAAGGCGGAATCATTGGGCCGAATGCCTTCGCTTTGCCGGATGGTACGGTCATCATCACGGACGAGCTGGTGAAACTTGCCGACGGCGATACGGAGTTGCTGCTCGGGGTGCTGGCGCATGAGATTGGGCATGTTGAGCTGGAGCACAGCCTGCGGCAGCTTTACCGCTCGGCGGGCGCGGCTGGCCTGATCATGTTGATTGGGGGCGACATTGGCAGCGGCACGGAGGATATCCTGGTGCAGGGCGGCGGATTGTTGGCGCTCTCTTACTCCCGCGCCCAAGAAGCAGAGGCGGACCGGCATAGTGTGCGGCTGATGGCTGAGGCGGGTTTCGACCCCGAGGCCATAGGCCGGTTCTTCATCTTATTGGAGTCAAAACTTCATGACGACAGCGGGACAAATATACTGGCAACACATCCTGGCACACCCGAGCGCCGCAAAGCGGTGCACGAGTATGCGCAGGAATTACGGTCAGCAAATTGACCTTTACCAGGTGCCGGTGTTCGGCATCGAGAGCCAGGGCTCCTGCGGCGGCAGCGGCGATCCCTTTTGCAGAAGTTCGATCGAAATGCCGTCGGGCGAACGGACGAAAGCCATGTTGCCGTCGCGTGGTGGCCGGTTGATGACAACGCCCTTGTCCTGGAGGTTCTGGCAGGTGTCGTAAATGTTGTCGACAACATAGGCGAGATGGCCGAAATTACGCCCGCCGGCATATTCCTCCGGATCCCAATTATAGGTCAATTCGAGCTCTGGGGCCCGTTCTGCCAGCGATCTTCCCTTGTCTTCCGGGGCCGCGAGGAAGATAAGCGTGAACCGGCCCTTCTCGTTTTCCATACGGCGGATTTCCTCCAGACCGAACTTGTTGCAATAGAAATCCAGCGACTCGTTGACGTCACGGACACGGACCATTGTGTGAAGATAGCGCATCTTTTGCCCTTGATTTGTTTTCATGGCGACTGAAAGGGCGGCCACTACCTCCTTTGGGGGGCTTGCGGACCGCCGGACATTTCGTAACACTTAATACTTAGCTCCACAAACTTGTGATGTACGCGGACGAAAAGCGTTGAGGATAAACACCAATTTTGCGTGTGGTTTTCAACAAAACCAACAGATGATACTTGCTCTATGGCCTTGGTCAGGTGTTATTCTTCAGCCAGAGAATCAGTGTTTCTTGCAGGAGAGGAGGGGCTAGCTTCATGTCAGACAGACCAGTATCAGCCCGGCATTCCCCCGACGACGAAAGTCTGAGAGATGGTTTGGACCTCATTGAGGTCTCCGGCGCGATAAAGTGGTTTGATGTGGCCAAGGGATACGGCTTCATCGTGCCTGACAATTCTGATCTTCCTGACATCCTGCTCCATGTGACGTGTCTGCGGCGCGACGGGTTTCAAACAGCGCTCGAAGGCGCCCGTGTCGTCTGCGAGGTCAAGCAGGGCGAACGTGGCATGCAATGTTTCCACGTCAAGTCGATGGACAATTCGACAGCGATCCATCCGACGGAAATGCCGCCGGTCCGAACCCACGTCACTGTGACCCCGTCGAGCGGGCTCGAGCGTGTCCTGGTGAAGTGGTTCAACCGCACCAAGGGCTTCGGCTTTCTCACGCGCGGCGAGGGCACCGAGGATATTTTCATCCACATGGAAACGCTCCGCCATTTCGGCCTGACCGAGCTGCGCCCGGGGCAAGTCGTACTGATCCGCTTTGGCCATGGCGAAAAAGGCCTGATGGCCTCGGAGATCCATCCCGATATCGGCACGCAACTGCCGTCATCCCACTGAACACCCACTGATGGGCCGTCTGAAATCATTTCTGGCCGGACTTGTCTTTCTGATCGTTACCGCTATTCCCGTTCTTGCGCTCGACCAGGCGCCGATGCACCTGCCTATCGACGCGGCGCCTTTGACGATCAATACAGCCAAGGGCGATGTGCCGTTTCGTGTCGAAGTTGCCGATACGGATGAGGAGCGTGAGCGCGGTCTGATGTTCCGCACAGATCTCAAGGACAACAGCGCGATGCTGTTCGTGTTCGACAGGACACGACTTGTGACGATGTGGATGGAAAACACGCCTTCCGCCCTCGATATGTTGTTCCTGGACAATAATGGCCGCATCACTGCCATCCGCGAGAATGCGGTGCCGTTTTCGCGCGATACCATCTCGTCCGGTGACCCGGCGCGTTTTGTTGTCGAGGTCAAGGCCGGCACAGCGCAGCGCCTTGGCTTGACAATCGGTGACAAGGTGCGGCATCCCGCTATTGAACGTATCGGGCGCTAGAGCATTTCCGTTTGCACGGAAAAGCGCTCTAATTCTTTGTCTTAACGCAATTCCGGACGCAAAACCGGTTCCCACTTTTGCTGGAATTGTTCATGCAGGGCCAGGACATGCAATTCTTCGATAATGACGGACTGAAAATCGCTTATCTCGATGAGGGCGATGGCGAACCCCTCCTACTTATCCACGGCTTTGCCTCGTCGGCGTTCTACAATTGGGTGCAGCCTGGGTGGGTCCCGACCTTGACAGCAGCAGGCTACCGCACCATTGCGATCGACAATCGCGGTCACGGACAGTCGGACAAGCCGCACGATATGTCGGTATACACGCCCACTTTGATGGCAGGCGATGCCGCCGCGCTGCTCGACCATCTCGGCATCGCCCAGGCGCATGTCATGGGCTATTCCATGGGAGCACGCATCAGCGCATTCCTGGCGCTGCAGCACCCGAAACGCGTGCACGACCTGGTGTTCGGAGGCCTGGGTATCGGCATGGTCGAAGGCGCTGGCGACTGGTCGCCGATCGCCGAAGCGCTCCTGGCCGATGATGCTGAGTCCATCAGCCATCCACGCGGCAAGATGTTCCGCATGTTTGCCGACAAAACCAAGAGCGACAAGATTGCGCTGGCGGCCTGCGTGATTACGTCCAAGGAAGAAATAAGCGCGGAGAACATGGCGCGGATCACGCAGCCGGCACTCGTCGCTGTAGGCACGAAAGACGACATTGGCGGAAGTCCCCACCGGCTGGCGGAACTAATGCCGCGTGGCAAGGCAATCGACATCCCCAATCGCGATCATATGCTCGCCGTCGGCGATAAGGTGTTCAAGCAGGCAGTTCTGGAATTCCTCAAGCGGCATCCGTTATAGGACGAAAGCGGGGATTTCCGTTCTTACGCAAAAGTGCTACACGCACGGTTCGGCGTGAACGATTGGCGTTCAGACAAATCAATCATTGCTTCAAAATTTCTCGCCCGCAGGGTCTGGAAATTGAAGTGTCAAGGGTACATTTTTGCCGTATGCTTCTCGTTGGAGCAATAATATTGGCCAAATGTGCGGAGTTAGGAAATGCCCTCAAGCAGCCCGATTAAGAAAACTGGATCGGTCCAGCACATGGATCCGATTTGGCACGCCATCCGCTCCGAAGCAGAAGAAACGATCCGCAACGAGCCGCTGCTAGCGACGTTCCTCTATTCGACGATCCTCAACCACCAATCGCTGGAAGAGGCTGTCATCCACCGTATTTCCCAGCGCCTCGATCACCCGGACATGGAATCGGAATTGCTGCGGCAAACCTTCACGGCCATGCTTGAAGCCAATCCGGAGTGGTCGCAGATCTTGCGCGTCGATATCCAGGCTGTCTACGATCGCGATCCGGCCTGCACGCGCTTCATCGAGCCGATCCTCTATTTCAAGGGTTTCCAGGCAATCCAGACCCATCGCCTGGCCCACTGGCTGTGGAATGAGGGCCGCAAGGACTTCGCGCTCTACCTGCAAAGCCGCTCATCCTCGGTCTTCCAGACCGATATTCATCCGCAAGTGCCAATGGGGCAGGGTGTGTTCTTTGACCATGCCACGGGCATTGTCGTCGGCATGACTGCCGTCATCGAAGACAACGTTTCGATCCTGCAGGGCGTCACGCTCGGCGGTACCGGCAAGGAATCCGGCGATCGCCACCCGAAAATCCGCCATGGTGTCCTTATTGGCGCCGGCGCCAAGATTCTTGGTAATATTGAGATCGGTCATTGCTCGAAGGTCGCTGCCGGGTCGGTTGTGCTGAAGCCTGTTCCGCACAACATCACTGTCGCCGGGGTTCCCGCCCGCGTCATCGGCGAGACCGGCTGCGCCGAACCCTCCCGCGCCATGGATCAGCTCGTTACCAATTTCGAGTAGGCGTTCGAAGGTCTCCACGCAGATGCACAATTGCAGTCTGCCCTTTACAGGGCAGACTTTCGCGTGCCAAAAGCCTGCTAAATCATACGACAGGAGACTTTAAGTGAAACCGGAAGAACTGAAGAAACTCGACAGCTATTTCAAGCGCACATTCAGAAACACGGAACTCACTGTGAAAGCGCGTCCTCGCAAGGACGATTCGGCCGAACTCTATCTTGGCGACGAATTCCTTGGTCTGATCTACAAGGATGAGGACGAGGGCGAGCTCTCCTACAATTTCTCGATGGCCATCCTCGAGATGGATCTCTGATAGCCGCGCCGAGTGACGCTGTGAGGCGTCACTCCTGGCCCTTGATGTGGGCCTTGGCGAATGCTTGCATTTGTTGCTCAAGCTGCCGCCAGTCCTTCAGCATTTCCCGCGGAAAGCGATAGGTCAGCTGAATTTCATCACCGACAAAAATGTCCCTCTGGCACGATGCGAGATTGCTCTTTGATGTTTCCGCATCAAGGCAGCGCGCAACGAAAAGTGCATGGCCTGCACGTTCCGGTGAAACCACAACCTCTTCATTGACGAAGCCGCTGTCGGGTCTAAGCGCCTGGATGGTCAGCTCAGCAGGTCCACCAATGCCGGACCCAAGTGTCAACGTGCTGTAGACCGGTCCGTAACGGCCCGACATGTCCTTGGCTGTGGCACGTGGTTCGAAGGTCGCAAACAGCATACGTTTCTCAGGTCCAGAACCGTTGAAATCCCGAATGTATTCCGCCTTGTAGCCTTGCATGTCAGGCCAATGCAGATAAACATCGACGCGTTCCGCCACACCGCTTCGCCGTTGTTTGCCAAAGCGTATCATGTTGGCTGGAAGCTCCAACACATTGTTGCCGATGACAATTTCTTGCATGGACGTATCCTCGGTATGCCCGCCAAGCGAGATGCCATGGCCAAGGAATCGGCCCGCGACTGCGATCGCCAGTGAAACAACTGCAAGCGTCGCCACACAATAGAAGACGCGCTGCAGGAGCGCGCTGGCGACAATTGGCTCTATCCTGTGTGTCGACGTCTGCATGGATATTCCGAAGCGCTGTGTGCTTGATCCGGTCAATCTAGCTGAAAGAGTGCTGATTTATGGTTAATCGAATGTGAAGAATCCGTGGGTCGCCCAATCTCGCCAACCATCCGGCAGTTCGCTAAGGTTGCGGATACAGAATCCGGGGAGATGCAATGCCAATATTCACACTTGATGGACACGCACCACAATTTGAACACCCCAAGTCGAACTGGATAGCGCCGGACGCCACCTTGATCGGCAAGGTCTATCTCGGTGAGAATGTCAGTATCTGGTTCGGGTCGGTCCTGCGCGGTGACAACGAACTGATCCACATCGGCCGCAACACCAATGTGCAGGAGCACTCGGTTATGCACACGGACATGGGCTACCCGCTCACAATCGGTGCGGGTTGCACCATCGGCCACCGCGCCATGCTCCATGGCTGCACCATCGGCGAGAATTCGCTGATCGGTATTGGCGCTATTGTTCTCAACGGCGCGAGGATCGGCAAGAATTCGCTTGTCGGGGCGGGAGCACTTATCACCGAGCGCAAGGAATTTCCGGATAATTCCTTGATCGTGGGTTCACCCGCGAGAGTGGTGCGCACGCTGGATGAAGCCGCGATTGAGCAGCTCAGATTGTCTGCCGCGCATTATGTCGAAAATGGCAAACGGTTCATGCGCGGCATGGAGATCGCCTGAAATTGGCAAAGGCCAGCCGCATTTCCGGGCTGGCCTTTGTTTCTGGCGGGCATTGTGGCCTACTGCGTTTCGATGCTGCCAACCAGAACCTGACGGTCGTCGTTAATCGATACCCATGCGCCGGTGTTGTTTGCCGCCTGGCGCTTGAGATAATCGTAGTTCGTTTCATTCCAGGGCTTGATGCGTGGTTCCAGATTGTCCAGCACATAGTCGCCGCGGTCGGTGCGAACCGTAAGGACGGCGTGTCCTTCGCCATTCATCTGGCGGACGACAGTGATCAACAGGTCGCCGAGCGGAATTCCACTTTCGTTCAGCATTTTCCGCTTCAACAGCACATAATCCTCGCAGTCGCCGACAGTTGTCGGATACGACCAGACTTCCGCCTTACCCCAGATATCCATATCGGTGGCGGGCTGAACCTTGGCGTTGACGCTGCCGTTGACCTGAACCAGCAGCGTCCAGATCTTTGACGTCAAAGGCGTCGGCCTGGCATCGTTCTTTATGTTGCACTCGTTCTTGTAGGTCTGGCAAAATTCGTAGTGTCCAATTGGCTGCGATGTCCGTGCGCCAGTCTTCATGATTGCCGCGGTCGACAAGCTTGGGTTTGCCAGTGCGGTCATACATGTGAGCAGAAGCGCTGCCCCAATCAGAATTGTCTTTTTTATCATCCCGTCGTCTCCCCGGTTGAGACGACAATGGCAGAGAGAGTTTTATCGAGCGGAAATGTCGATCAGTAAATATGAATCAAATCAGTAGCAAAAAATAAACGAATTAGACTATAACTATGTATTAATAACTATTAATATTTTATTTAAATACAGTTATAAATGATGTTGTTGAAGAAAAACAGCATTAAGCATTCGTTGCTCGGGATATTATTTGATTTATGATGCCTTAATGCCGGAACGAGGATTGCAGCTATCTCGCCAGAGTTTCGTGGCATTTTGGCCAAAAAAATATGCGAGACGTGAAGCGAATGGATAAAACTATCAAAAAAATCGCAGGCGAGCGAGATCTGCGCGCGCAAATTGGGCCATTGAGCGCTATAATTGCATGCTTAGGGTGGCGATCGAACCAGCGTTGTAAAATGACAAAAGCAGTCAGCCCTGACGCCGTCAAAATGTCCTAATGGGGATTGAACTGTGAGGTATCTGGTACTGCATCCCCATACGCTTCTTTGACAGGTGATGCTTCACTTTCGTCGATTGGAATTGCTCTGCGTGGTAATCTGATGCGGAGTTTGTTGGCGGGACGACCGGTCCCGGTGTTCCGGTCACCGTTTGAGAAGGAGAGAATGATGAAGAGGATTTTTGCGATAGCGCTTGGCGCAGCATCGCTGGTTCTTGCCGGTGCGGCGGCGGCTGATGCTGCCGATGTCCCAGTGTACCGGGACCAGGGATTACGCGGCGGCGTGAAGATTGGTTTCCTCGATTGCTTCGTCGGTGGCGGAATCGGCTACGTTCTCGGATCAGCCAAGGAAATCGACTGCGGTTTCTATTCTGCACTCAGTGGCGAACCTTTGGATCGTTATAGCGGGGCAATCAGGAAACTGGGCGTCGACGTTGGCTTCACCACACGCACCAGGGTCATCTGGGCAGTCTTTGCTCCGACAGCCGGTTACCGGCACGGCTCGCTGAGCGGTCTCTATAAGGGCGCGACTGCAGAGGCAACCGTCGGCGCCGGCATCGGCACCAACGTGTTGTTTGGCGGTACTTCTGGCTCGGTCCATCTCCAGCCAGTCAGCGTCACCGGCCAGATTGGCCTCAATGTAGCTGCTACCGGTACGTCCATGACTCTTGCCTCGGTGAACTAAGAGCCATTATCGTTATTCCCTTCCGCGACGGCGGAAGGGAGTAGTGAAAGGTCCGCAATTCGCAGATGATATATTCAACGTAACGGGGACTCGCTTGAAAACAGGCGTTCGACTGGGGTTGCTTGCGGTGTGCTTGCTATGGTCACCCGCAATGGCGCGTGCAGAGTGGCAAGCTGTCGAGAAGGTGGCGCCTTACGCCATCACCGGAAAATCCGGTGCGGAACTCTATGCGTCGATCGGCGGCAAAGGTCCCAAGGTCGGCGGCATGGTTCGCGCCATCGCGCACACAAATTTCAAGCTGACGTGGACGCGGAAATACGAAAAGCAGGGCGATGCCTGCACCCTGGTTTCGGCGCGGCCGAAGCTGATCATTACCTATACGCTGCCCAAGCCGACCGAACAGCTGCCCGCCGAGGCGCAAAAGAATTGGGACACGTTCATCGCCGGTGTTCGCAGCCACGAAGTGGTGCATGGCGACATGATCAAGGATATGGTGAAGGCGATCGAGGCCGCCACCGTGGGGTTGTCTGTCCCAAACGACCCCAACTGCCAGAAGATCAAGATCGAGATGACAAAGCGTCTTTCCGAGCTCTCATTGGCACAGCGGCAGCGAAGCCGGGATTTCGACCGGACCGAACTCAGCCAGGGCGGCAATATCCATCAGATGATCCTGACATTGGTAAATGGTGCCTAGAAGAGCCGACTTATGCTGGTGACCGCGCGCCAACCCTGTCATGCATGCGGTCTGTAGCAGCGACAATCGCCTCGCTCATTCCGCTATCTTCAGGAGAATGGCCGGCATTGTTCACAATAATGAGCTCGCCATCGTTCCAGACCTTTGAAAGCTCCCACGCTGTGACAAGCGGTGCCTCAAGATCGAGCCGTCCCTGTATCATCGCACCTGGAATTCCATTGAGGATGTGGGCCTGTCGTAAAAGGATTCCGTCTTCCAGCCAGGCGTTGTGGTGAAAGTAGTGGGTCACGATGCGGGCCCGGGCCATACGGTAAGACGGATCGGCCCATTTTGCCGATGGCTTGGGATCAATGGAAATCGACGCTGCTTCCCAATCGTGCCAGTCTTGCGCGGCCTTCACGCGAATGTCCGGGTCGGCATTTCGCAACAGGCGATAATAGGCCGCTACGAGGTCGCCATCGCGCTCACGTTCAGGCGCACCGCCCCGGAAACGGGCCCATTGCTCAGGAAAAAGCGGAGCAAGCCCCCTGTAAAGCCAATCTATTTCCGAACGCCGCGTTGTTGTGGCGCCAACGAGGATCACGCCAGCAGTTCGGTCCCGATTCTGTATTGCATAGGCAAGGCCGAGGGTGCAGCCCCATGAGATACCAAACACCAGCCATCGATCGATACCCAGATATTGGCGCAGACATTCGAGGTCACCCAACAGATGCGCGGTCGTGTTAACGGAGAGATCGGTTGCCGGATCGCCCGCATGCGGCGTGCTTTGACCGCACCCCCGCTGATCGAAGGCATTGATCCGGTATGTGGCCGGATTGAAAAATCGCAACGATCTGGTTGAGTGGCCGGAGCCTGGACCGCCGTGGAGGATGACAGCAGGCATGCCGTCAGGATTGCCATATGTGGCCCAATAGATGCTGTTGCCGTCGCCAACGTCGAGCATACCGCTGTCGTATGGTTCAATGTGGGGATAAAGCTGCGGCATCTAAAGACCTGGTGAAGCTGGGCAATGCTCCGGCGTTCATCGGCGATCTCTGTGAATGTCTCATGACATTCAAGCCGTTATTATCAATATTGAATAGAATGGATTAGTGTTCGAACGCGATGTCGATCGCCTCGCGGCTTTGGACTATAGCAAATTCGATGGCAATGCCTTCCTCGAAATGGCGAACGACGCGTCCGCGCATGGAGCCGAGAATAACCTGGCTGTTCAGGGCAGGGCGCATGCGGATTTCGATGGCCGCGCCCGAGATCGACAGATCAATGATGCGGCAGGGGTACTGGCGTCCGTCGGCCATTGCGAGCGTCGTGATCGGATTGCGCGGCGCAATACGCTGGTGACGCCGGTCTTCCGGCATGTCCAGCTCATGCTTGTTGGCAAGCCATGTCAGTTGGGCGGCAATCTTGTTCTTCTTCCGGTCCGAGGCGACCAGGGACAGCAGAAACCCGCCTCGAACCATGCGCTCCACGGTGCCTTCGACACGGCCGATGTGATCGATATAAGCAATCACCCGTTCACCGTTGTTCGCTAACACGTCCGTGGTGATAATAACGTCGCCGGGAGACATTTCTTCGATCTGGCAGACATGTTCTGTACGGTCTTCGAGCATGAAGCGGCCGTAAAGCTGCACTTTCACGCTGTAGTATTTGCCCGTGGCGGCAGGGTTGGGGCTCGAATCGTCACGGTATAGTTGCATGAAGCTGTCCAGATTGCTGAATCGACAGTGGCGGATATGCGCAGACTAGGTCACAAGTCTTAATGCCAAGGTAACACGCCCGCTCGATGCTGACGAATTGCTAACCTATTCGGTGATTTTTCCGCCGTCGAAGACGCGCAGATGCCCGACCTTGCGGCTGACAATAGTCCGCGAGGAGGGCAATGGGACGGAAGCGGCGGCCTCCATCCTAGCGTGGATCGGATCGATGCCGGGTACTACCTGATTCCGAGGGTCGATGATCGAGACAGACTGAATGCGATTCTCCACGATCGCATCCGATTCTAGCCAGAATGGCCGGCCAATTGCGGTGATCATTCCCATCAAATGCTGTTCGTTCGCCTCACTGGCGAGAGGCAAGAGAAGCAATTTTAACAGTACCTTGCGGCCACGGGCACTCCTGCCTTCGTAGTTTAGCTGCACGACGGACTTGCTGGTCATGCTGTTCTTGACCAGCCGGGAGATCGTGTTCTTGTCCCGTGTGTGCCAAAGCGACGCAAAGGAGAGACCCTTCAACTCCCGTCCGTAAATGGAGCAGATGCGGGTCCCCGCCAGACGAAACCGTGGCTCGGATGTTCCGCTTGCCTGCAGGATAAAGGTGTCTGCGAGATAAGAACGCATCGGGGCAGGAGTGATTTCCTTGCGTTCCGGCGCCGCACGCGTCCCGCGCAGCCTGTTCCAGTAGCCGAAGAGTTCGCTTGTTGCATCATGCCGCATGGGATTCATCTGCTTTCGGAGACCAGCGCGCTAGTCGGGTGATTCCGACTCTGGCATCCACGAAACACAGACGCTACCGATCATGCGGCAAGCTCCACCGCCGGACTCGATTAAGGTTAATGATTGGTTTCGATTGTGGTGCGAACATCAGTATGAGACAACGTCTTCGAAACAACTTGCATATCCAAAATATCCCTGAATTAACGGCCGTTCAGCACCACTGAGCGGCCATTTTTCTGCCCGACGGTCTTCTTTCAAGCTTTGCTTGCGGCGCGATAACCGGCTAGCGTGCCGACACCGGCAAGTTGGAGAGTGTGAAGCGCGTATGAACAAATCAGTGGATGTCCGAAATCACTCATCCGGCAGGGAGCCGGTATTCAATATTCCGGGCGTCATACTGGCCATTATGGCTATATGCGGAATCGTCTTCATTCTCGAAGCCTATATACTGGATGACGGCCAGAGCAGCGCTTTCCTCTGGAATTTTGCCTTCATTCCGGCCCGGTTCTCCGAATATGGCGGGTTCTATTCGCCGGCGGCATGGCTGACCACCGTTACCTATTCGTTCATGCATGGCAGCATCGCGCACATAGCGCTGAACATGATCTGGCTTGCCGCGTTCGGGTCGCCGCTTGCCGCGCGCATTGGCCCGCTTCGCATGGCGCTGTTCTGGATCGTCACATCAATCGCTGCAGTGATGACGCATTATGCGGTCTATCCAGACAGTACAGCGCCCTTGGTGGGCGCGTCCGGCGCCGTATCCGGCATGATGGGCGCGGCCGCACGTTTTGGCTTCCGCCGGTCGCCGTTGCGTAATTCCGCGGCGTTTGTCGGCGACATCCTGCCAATTGGCGTAGCTTTGCGGATGCGGACAGTACTGGTGTTTCTCGGCGTGTGGTTTGTCACCAACATGCTGACTGGCCTCCTGTCAGTCGGCGTCGACAACTCGGCAACCATCGCCTGGGAAGCCCATATTGGCGGATTTCTGGTCGGCTTTTTTGGTATTTCCCTGTTCGACCGGCGTGATGATGATCGCATCGATGCTGATCTGTTGGTATAGTTGCAAATCGGTTGCAATAAACGCAACATACGCGCACGATGGATGAGGTCATCTGATGTAATCCGGGGGATTTCCGAAGACCTGGAGGCCAGTGTGCAAGGAGGATGTACATGACTGTTAAACTGATCCTGGAACGTAAAGGCTACGACGTATTCAGTACCACACCGGAAACGACGTTAGGCGATGCCGTCACAATGCTGGCCAAACACAAGATCGGTGCAATTGTTGTCTGTGATAAAAACAACGCCATCAAGGGCATATTGTCTGAACGGGATGTTGTCAGGGCGCTTGCGTCGGACGGCGCTGATGCGTTGTGGAAGCCAATCTCCGAAACCATGACCATGAAGGTCAAGGTCTGCAGCGAAAAGCATACGGTCAACCAGGTCATGGAGATAATGACCATGGGCCGTTTCCGCCATCTGCCTGTCGAGAAAGACGGACATTTGCACGGCATTGTATCGATCGGCGATGTCGTCAAACTTCGCATTGAAGAGGTAGAACGCGAGTCAGAAGATATCCGCACTTATATCGCAACCGCCTGAACCCATTCTCAAGGAGCGGCTAGAACACCAGTTTCTGCATACGTTCCAGTTCGCCGAGGCGCGCCATCGTTTCTTCATAGCCGAGTTTGATCGCTTCGTCGGCGCGGTGAAACTCGGCAAGCCCGACATGGCCGATTTTCGGCATCAGCATGATATCAGGCGGATCACCCGCCATGCGCGCGCGCGAGATCCGGTCCTGGATGATGTTGAAGGCTTCCATCATGACGCCCGTAATGCCGAGGCGCTTGGTGTAGGACGATCCGAAGCGAGAGCCTGACGCGTCGCCGTCACCTGCATGTGGATGAGGAGGTTCTGCCGCATGCTTGACCACAGCGGCGCGGCCGAACTGGTCATAATGAAGGTTCACAGCGACTACCAGAGGGTGTTCGTAAGACCGGCAAACCGCGACGGGGACAGGATTCACCAGAGCGCCATCTACCAGCGTCCGGCCATTGCATTCGACGGGCTCGAACACTCCGGGCAGGGCATAGGAAGCCCGCATCGCGGTGATCAGGCTGCCGCGCGTCAGCCAGATCTCATGCCCGGTATTGATTTCGGTACAGACAGCGATGAACCGCTTGGACAGATGTTCGATGGATAGTTGTTCCAGATGTTCGCGCAGGCGGCGATCGAGCTTCATACCGCCGAACAGGCCATTGCCGCCCAATCTCAGGTCGAGCAGGCTGAAGATGCCGCGTTTGGTCAGGCTGCGCGCGAATTCTTCGAGTTGATCGAGCTTGCCGCCAAGATAGCAGCCGCCGACGAGGGCACCGATCGAAGTACCGGCGATCATGGAAATCTCGATGCCTGCTTCGTCCAGCGCGCGCAACACCCCGATATGTGCCCATCCACGTGCAGCACCGCCGCCAAGCGCCAAGGCAATAGGTGTCTTGCTGTCGCGAGGCTTTTCCGGCGTCGTTACTGGCACGTCCGGATTATCACTGATGCCGATCGGTTCTGCCGCGCGCAACCGGCGCGATGCCCATTCGAGCATGGCACACACTCCTGAAGTCGTACTGTTTCAATAACCCCTGCATGGATTGCGATATTAGTGTTCAAGGATGAATATTGCGTAATTGTGACCGCTTAGCCAACCAAGGAAATAGGATTAAGAGTTCGCTAATGACGATTACGCGATTTACGAGGTGCTGGTTTCCGAAGTCATGACGAGCGAAGAGGTTCCATCGTTTGTAACGACCTGACGGTAAAAACAGGATCTGCGCCCTGTGTGGCAGGTCGGGCCGTCGCCGGCCACGGTCACTTTCAGCCAGAGCGCGTCCTGATCGCAGTCGGTGCGCATTTCGACGACCGTCTGCAGATTTCCGGAGGTCGCGCCCTTTTTCCATAGCGTCTTGCGCGAACGCGACCAGTAATGCGCGATCCCGGTTTGGAGCGTCAGTTGCAGCGCTTCGGCGTTCATATGTGCCACCATGAGCAGGTGACCGTCCTGCGCATCGGTGACAATCGTCGTCACCAGTCCCGACGCGTCAAAGCGCGGTGCAAACACCGCGCCTTCTTCGTTCTCGTGCTTGTCGCTGAGCGAGTTGGGAAAGGAAGTCATCTGTGCCAGTTCTAGCGCTTACCGGCCTCGAACAAGGGTCATGAAACGCACCTGTTCGTTGACATCGGTCTTGTAGGTGCCGGTGAACGTCGTCGTCGTCGTCATCGAACCGGATTTGCGAATACCGCGCATGGACATGCACATATGCTCGGCCTCAATCATGACGGCGACGCCACGCGGCTGCAATGACTCCTGGATGGCATTGGCGATCTGTGCCGTCATTGCCTCCTGCGTCTGCAGACGATGCGCATAAATGTCGACGACGCGGGCGATTTTCGACAGGCCGACAACCTTCTCGCCATCAGGCAGATACGCGACGTGCGCCTTGCCGATGATTGGGACCATGTGATGCTCGCAATGCGAGAAAAACGGAATGTCCTGGATAAGGACAATGTCCTCATACCCGGCGATTTCCTCGAAGGTGCGGCCAAGCACATCGGCCGGATCCTGCGAGTATCCGGAGAACAGCTCCCTATAGGCCTTCGCCACGCGTTCCGGCGTGTCCAGTAGTCCTTCACGATCAGGATCGTCACCCGCCCATAGCAGTAGCGTGCGGACGGCCGCTTCTGCTTCTGCCTGTGTCGGACGCCGTTTGTTGTCCTGCTTAACAGCCGCAGACTGCAAGTTCTTGATTACCGCATCCATCGCGATCTCCCGTAGTCGCCCTCAAAGGAGCGACGAGTTAAACGGCAATACACGATAGTCGTTCCCTGAGGGACGGACGGTGTATTGATGTGGGTATGAACCTTCGATCCATACCTGACCATATTACCCCATCACATAATTTAATCTATGCGACTTTGTGCTAGGTCACTGTCATACTATATAGAGAGGGAATTCGAGATTAATAGGGGTCAAAGCGGCGCACAATGATGTGTTTGCGGTGAACGCTGTGTCGAGGAACAAGCACCCATCATGATCAACGACGTTTACAACGCGCGTATTCTGGAATTTGCTGGAAATATCCAGCGGCTCGGCCGTCTGCAGGATCCGGATGCCTCGGCGACTGCCCATTCGAAACTCTGCGGCTCGACCGTCACTGTTGATCTCAAGATGCAGGACGGCGTCGTTTCCGATTTCGCCCACGACGTCAAAGCCTGTGCGTTGGGGCAAGCGTCGTCCTCGATCATGGCCCGTCATGTCATTGGCGCCACCGCTCAGGAGTTGCGGGACGTCCGTGAGGCCATGTTCAAGATGTTGAAGGAGAATGGAGCGCCGCCGGAAGGGCGTTTCGAAGATCTCAAATTCCTTGAACCCGTGCGAGACTACAAGGCACGCCACAATTCCACGATGCTGACATTTGATGCGGTCGTCGATTGCCTGAACCAGATTGAAAAGAAAACTGCCGAAGCAGCGGCCTGAGATCGATTATGTGTGATCAGCAAGCGCACGAGCATAAGCCGACGAATCCCGGTAGATATTCACGCAACTGGCGGGGACCTTGGCCGAAGACACCGGGCCGTCTGCTGGGAACCGGCCTCGTGCGCTTCTATCAGCTCACATTGTCCGGTTTCATTGGCAACTCTTGCCGCCACCTGCCCACATGTTCGGAATATGCCTACGAGTCGATTGCCCGCTATGGCTTGTGGACGGGAGGCTGGATGGGCTTGTTCCGTTTCATGCGCTGCGGTCCTGGTGGAACACAGGGATTGGACCCTGTCCCCACAACGCTCGACAGTCGCTTGGTTTGGTATCTGCCTTGGCGTTATTGGCGACTTCACCGCTCCTGAGCCCGGTTCAATCCATAATGACTGCTCGACCGGCGTGTCGATTGGGTGTATAGCGCACGCGCAGATTCAACCCATTTTTACCGGACCCAACCCTATGGAAGAATTTCATAAAGTTCGCCGCCTCCCACCTTACGTTTTCGAACAGGTGAATCGCCTCAAGGCGAGCGCGCGAGCGGCGGGTGCGGACATTATCGACCTTGGCATGGGTAATCCCGATCTGCCGACACCCCAAAGTATTGTCGACAAGCTTTGCGAGGCCGTCCAGGATCCGCGCACGCACCGCTATTCTTCGTCCAAGGGTATCCCGGGTCTGCGGCGCGCGCAGGCGGCCTATTACGAGCGCCGTTTCGGCGTCAAACTCAATCCCGATACGCAGGTCGTGGCGACGCTCGGCTCGAAGGAAGGCTTTGCCAACATGGCGCAAGCCATCACGGCGCCCGGCGATGTGGTGCTTTGCCCCGATCCGACCTATCCGATTCACGCTTTCGGCTTCATCATGTCCGGCGGCGTCATCAGATCAATCCCGGCCAAGCCGGATGACCAGTTCATCCCCGCGCTGGAGCGCGGGATTCGCCATTCGATCCCCAAGCCGCTCGCCTTGATCCTCAACTACCCGTCCAATCCAACGGCCCATGTGGCATCGCTGGATTTCTACAAGGATGTTGTGGCTTTCGCACGCAAGAATGAGATCATCATTCTGTCGGATCTGGCCTATTCGGAGATTTATTTCGACGGCGCGCCGCCGCCATCCGTGCTGCAGGTGCCAGGCGCGATCGATGTCGCGGTCGAATTCACCTCAATGTCGAAGACTTTCTCCATGCCCGGCTGGCGCATGGGCTTTGCCGTCGGCAATGAGCGGCTGATTTCGGCGCTGACGCGGGTCAAATCCTACCTCGACTACGGTGCTTTCACCCCAATTCAGGTTGCCGCAGCTGCCGCACTGAATGGCGATGGCTCGGATATTGCTGAAGTTCGCAATGTCTACAAGCATCGCCGCGACGTGCTGGTGGAGAGCTTCGGGCGCGCCGGATGGGAAATCCCGTCGCCGGCCGCAACCATGTTCGCCTGGGCGCCCATCCCGGAAAAGTTCCGCAGCCTAGGCTCGCTGGAGTTTTCCAAGCTGCTGATCGAGCACGCCGACCTTGCCGTCGCGCCTGGCATCGGTTTTGGCGAACATGGCGATGACTATATCCGCGTCGCACTGGTGGAGAACGAGCACCGTATTCGACAGGCGGCTCGCAGCCTGAAGCGGTTTCTTGCAACCGCCGATGAAAAACTGCACAACGTCATTCCGTTGAACGCGCGCCTTTGATCCGACGCACGTTGTACCGGAATCCGCGGCGCCGTCCGGCGCCGCTTCAGCGAAATTTCAGGGAATTGAACGATGAGTGAAGCGCTGCGCGTGGGAATCGCCGGACTGGGCACTGTTGGTGCCTCAGTCCTGAAAATATTGCGTGACAAGGGCGAAATGCTCACCCGCCAGTGCGGCAAGGAAATCATCGTGACCGCGGTATCGGCACGCGATCAGAAGCGTGACCGCGGAGTCGATTTCTCGTCCGCCACATGGTTCGATGATCCCGTTGCCTTGGCCAAATCCAACAATATCGATGTTTTTATTGAATTGATCGGCGGCGACGAAGGCCCTGCACGCGCTTCGGTTGAGGCTGCATTGAGATCAGGGCGCCACGTGATTACTGCCAACAAGGCTCTCCTTGCAAAACACGGCGTTTCGCTTGCCAAGATTGCGGAAGACAAGGGTGTGCTTTTGAACTTCGAGGCGGCGGTTGCGGGCGGCATTCCTGTCATCAAGGCATTGCGCGAGTCGCTGACCGGCAACACGGTTTCGCGCGTCTACGGCATCATGAACGGCACGTGCAACTACATCCTGACGCGCATGTGGGACGAGGGCATTTCCTTTGAGGATTGCCTCGCTGATGCGCAGCGGCTCGGCTACGCAGAAGCGGATCCGACCTTCGACATCGAGGGTAACGATACCGCGCACAAGCTCGCGATCCTGACGAGCCTTGCCTTTGGCACGCAGATTTCTGCCGATGACATCTATCTCGAAGGCATCAGCAATATTTCGCTGGCCGATATCAGGGCAGCAGACGAACTCGGTTACCGTATCAAGCTCTTGGGTGTCGCGCTGAAAACCGACAGTGGCATTGAGCAGCGCGTACACCCGACGATGGTGCCCGTCGAATCCGTCATTGCCCAGGTGCACGGCGTGACCAACGCCGTTGCAATCGAGACCGATCTGCTCGGCGAACTGCTCCTGTCGGGTCCCGGCGCGGGCGGCGCCGCAACGGCTTCGGCTGTCATTGGCGATCTTGCCGATATAGCGAAGAGCCGTCCGGGCTTCCAGCACGGGCCTGTCTTCGGCACACCGGCGAAGGCGCTGGCGCCCTATAAACGCGCGAGGATGCGCGCGCACGAGGGCGGTTATTTCATTCGCTTGACTGTGCACGACCGTGCGGGCGTGTTCGCCGCCATCGCCAAGCGCATGGCCGATAACGATATTTCGCTCGAATCGATCGTCCAGCGCCAGAGTGCCGACAATCAGCCGGAAGCAACGAAAACGGTCATTCTCGTGACGCACGAGACGACCGAAGCGGCGGTCAAGAAGGCGCTCGAGGGCATCGTCAAGGATGGCCATGCAACCGACAAACCGCAGATGATCCGCATCGAACGGGCAGGGTGACCTGTTCAAAAAACCCCGCTACCCCGTTTAATCGATTAGCTTTTTCGACGAGAGGTTTTTCTTGCCCGTCGGCTCTTGCCGCATGGTTGTGACTTTGACAAAAGGTTTGCATACCGATGCTAAGCAGCGCTGTATTTATTCGAAATACGGCAACTCGACACTAACGCAGGAAACATTATGCCGAAAACTTCCGACCAGACTGAAGCAGGCCTCGATCGTATCTTGACCCTTGAACTCGTGCGCGTAACGGAGCGCGCCGCTGTTGCTGCAGCGCGCTTGCGCGGACGCGGTGACGAGATGGCAGCCGATCAGGCCGCTGTCGATGCCATGCGCCAGGAGCTTAACCGCCTGCCCATCTCCGGTACTGTCGTGATTGGCGAAGGAGAGCGCGACGAAGCACCGATGCTCTACATCGGCGAGGAGGTCGGAACACGCAACGGACCGGCTGTTGATATCGCCCTCGACCCGTTGGAAGGCACGACGATCTGCGCCAAGAACCTGCCAAACTCCCTGGCGGTCATAGCGATCGCCGAAAAGGGCAATCTCCTCTATGCGCCTGACGTCTATATGGAAAAGATCGCCGTCGGACCGGGCTACCCGAAAGGCATCATCAATCTGGATGCTCCGGCAATTGAGAACATCACAGCCGTGGCCAAGGCCAAGGGCGTGCCGCTCAATGAAATCACCGCCTGCATCATGGATCGTCCACGCCACGCCCGTCTCATCGAAGAAGTGCGTGCAACGGGCGCTGCCATACGCCTGATCGGCGATGGCGACGTGGCCGGCGTGATCCACACCACGGATCCGGATGAAACCGGTATCGACATCTATATCGGCATTGGCGGTGCACCGGAGGGTGTGCTGGCGGCCGCGGCGCTGCGCTGCATTGGCGGCCAGATGCAGGGCCGTCTGCAGCTGAACAGCGACGACAAGATCGCTCGCGCAGCCAAAATGGGCATCAGCGATCCGAAGAAGATCTATACCATGGAAGAAATGGCCAAGGGCGATGTGCTGTTTGCCGCGACGGGCGTTACCGATGGCAATATGCTATCCGGCGTAAAATTTGCCCGCGACTATATCCAGACGCACACTGTCGTGATGCGCTCGCATTCGCAAACGGTGCGCGAAATCAAGGCCAAGCACCAGGACATGGCCAAGTTTCAGTAAGGAAAGCCGCCGCGTCGATATCAGCCGCCGGTCTCGAGAGGGGCCGGCGGCTCCATTTTAATCAATTCGCTGACATTTTTGACTGTACCCTATTGGGATCAAATGATTTTTGCTATTTTGATCTCAGAGGAATTCATTCCGATGGGACAGCCATGGATATCCGGTACGGAATAGCCAGTTGTATAGTGGTCCTGCTTGCAGCCGCGATTACTCCGTTGCATGCGCAGGAAGCTGATCTCGATCTGATCCAGGGCTACCGCTCCAGCGACATTCTGGTGGGGCTGCCCGACACCTCTGGACCATTCACTATTATAAACCGCACCAGTGACGCCCAAAATTTCAGCGCGACGGCCGAATATGCGGGTGTCGATGCCCGCGCGATCGTATCGATCACTGGGGTCAGGGCCAGCAATGTCGCCGGCATGTATCCGGTAAGGGACGGACCGGACGATCCCGTGGTGCGCAGCCTGCTCGACCAGGCGTTTCAGTATCACAGCACCCAGCCCAATCAGATTGCGGTGCGGACCAACGTCAGCTATGGCAACAGGGCGATGGCATGTGTCAGTTCCGACGATCCCCAGAAAAAGGACGATTTTCTGGTCTGCGCCACCGGCGTGCTTGGCCGTTACATGCTCATACAGCCGGTCATGAATTACAGACTGAGCTCAAAAGGGGTTGTTGACCGGCAACTCGCGGATTTCGCTTCGTCCATGGCTCAGGCCGTGAGCGAACTGGCATTGCCGCCTGGGCCTGGAAATTGACCCTCCACGGCAATTGCCGTTGGATACCTCTTAAGGAGCATTGCATTCAGGCGTCGCGGATGATTGAACGCTTGGATGATATCTGAGCGGCTCTTCCTCGGCGTTGAACAATCGGCCACCGGTTTGAAATGGATCGACCGGCTGGGACAACGCGAGGCAAACATCGCGCTCGCCATGGCGCAGAACCACGGCTTTCCCGACCTCGTTACGCGCGTGCTTGCGGGCAGGGGTGTCGGCCTCGATGAGGCTGCGGCCTTCATGGAGCCTACCATCAAGAGTTTGATGCCTGATCCCGCATCACTGACCGACATGAACCGGGCGGCAGAGCGCATCGCCAGCGCCATTGCCACGCACGAGAGCGTGGCGATTTTCGGTGATTATGACGTTGATGGCGCCTGTTCGTCGGCGATCCTGTCGCGGTTCCTGAGCCATTACGGCATCGCCAACCGGATTTACATCCCGGACCGGATTTTTGAAGGTTACGGCCCCAATCCGGCAGCAATGCAGGAGCTTGCCGGGCATGCATCGCTCATCGTCACGGTGGATTGTGGCACCAACAGCGCGGCTGCCATCGAGGCGGCGAAGGCTGCCGGGGCCGAAGTGGTCGTTCTCGACCATCACCAGGTTGGCGGCGAGCTGCCGGCTGCGGCGCATGCGGTGGTCAATCCCAACCGCGAGGATGATCTGTCGGGTCAGGGCCATCTCTGCGCGGCCGGGGTGGTGTTTCTCACCTTGGTGCAGACATTGCGCACCATACGCGAGCAGCATATCGCCACCGGCGTGCTTGCGCCGGACCTTCTATCGCTGCTCGATCTGGTGGCGCTGGCGACCGTGTGTGATGTGGTGCCGTTGAAGGAGCTCAACCGGGCTTTCGTGGTCAAGGGCATCCTGGTGGCCCGCGCGCAGCAGAACGTCGGGCTGGCCGCACTGGCGCGTGTTTCGCGCATTGGTGAACCGCTGAACGCCTTTCATTTTGCCTACCTTGTCGGGCCGCGGATCAATGCGGGCGGGCGGATCGGCGATGCCGGCCTCGGTGCCAGGTTGCTGACGCTCGACGACCCGAACGAAGCCATGCGCATCGCCGAAGAGCTCGACCGGCTCAACCAGGAGCGCCAGGCGATGGAAACCATCATGCTGGAACAGGCGGAGGCCGAGGCAATGGTCGAGCTTTCCGCCGGCACCGGACCTGCGGTGCTGGTCACCGCCAGCGACGACTGGCATCCCGGCATCGTCGGACTGATCGCGGCGCGGCTGAAGGAGCGGACGCGCCGTCCGGTTTTCGCCGTCGCCTTCAACGCCAATGGCACCGGCAGCGGTTCAGGCCGCTCGATCAATGGTTTCGACCTCGGAAAACTGGTGCGAAGCGCTGTCGAACAGGGCCTGCTGGTCAAGGGTGGCGGTCATGCCATGGCGGCCGGGATTACCGTGGAGCGGGCCAAACTCGGCGCTTTGCGGGCGTTTTTTGAGGAGAACGCTGGCGAAATGGTCGGCGAGCTGCGCTGCAATGCGTCCCTTGCCATCGATGGCGCTCTCAGCGCTGCTGGTGCGACTGTGCCGCTCTACGATACGCTCGAGAAGGCCGGTCCTTACGGTTCCGGACACCCGCAACCGGTACTGGTTCTGCCGCATCACCGGCTGGTCGACGCCCGGATGGTCGGCACGGCCCATGTCAAGGCGACACTGGCTGGCGCAGATGGCAAGCGCATCAACGCCATCGCCTTCCGGGCTGTAGGGAGCCCGCTCGGCGACTTTCTTTTCAAGGAGTTAGGTCAGTCTCTGCATGTGGCGGGAAACCTTGCGCTCAACCACTGGAACGGGTCGACCACAACGCAATTCCGCATCCTTGACGCCGCAAAAGCGGTATGAGATCGCCAAACCTCAGGTCAGGAATTGAGAACTTCCTTACAGTTCCTGCAGATTCCTGTTCCATTTTTACACGAGATATGTTCTAGTTTTGTTCGCATCTGAGAGCTTGAACATGCGTAAGCCTACCCATCCTGAAAAGCTGTACCTGGATTTCGACAGCTTCTTTGCCAGCGCCGAGCAGCAGCTTGATCCGGCGCTGCGGGGGTGCCCCGTTGCCGTGGTGCCGCTCGACTCGCCACATACGAGCGTCATCGCCGCAAGCCGCGAGGCGAAACCCTTTGGCATCAAGACCGCGACGTCGGTGCGTGAGGCGAAGGAAAAGTGCCCGGATATCGTCTTTGTCGAGGCGCGACCGGACGTATACGTAAAGTTGCATAACCGGATTCTCGAGACGATCGAACGCTGCGTGCCGATCGCCGCCGTTCGCTCCATCGACGAGGTGACCTGCACATTGCTGGCGTCGGAAGCACGCGACGCAGAAGCGCTGGTGGCGCGGATCAAGCGCGCCTTGCGCCATGAGATCGGGCCGCTGCTTACCTGTTCCATCGGCATTTCTGTCAACGAGCTTCTCGCCAAGATCGCGGCGGAAATGGACAAGCCGGACGGTTTCGTGCTGCTAGATCATGCCGACCTGCCCGGGAGGCTGCTCGACCTCGAATTGCGCGACCTGCCCGGTATATCCAAGGGCATGGCGGCGCGCCTCGGCGAGGCCGGTGTCACGGACATTGCCGGGCTTTGGGGGCTTGCGCCCAAACATGCCCGCGCCATCTGGAACAGCGTCGAGGGCGAGCGCTTCGTTTCGGCGCTTCATGGCTATGCGGTGAAAAAGCCGGAGACGGTCAAGCGTATGTTCGGCCATGGCCGCAACCTGCCGCCGGACTGGCGCGCGCCGGAGCGGGTGTTGCAATGCGCAAGGCTCCTGACCCTGAGCGCCGCCCGCCGCCTGCGCCGCTCGCATTTCCGTGCCGGCGCGATGAGCTATACGATCGGGGTAAGGCGCGACAGCCGCGTGACGCTGGAAGGACAATTCCGTCCGGCGCGCGACGACCACACTTTCCTGAATTGTCTCAACGGCTTGCACGAGAAACTGGTCAAGTCGGGTGAGATGCGTAACATCAGCAATGTCACGGTGGTGCTGCATAACCTTTCCGGCGAGGAGGAGGCAAGCCGCGATCTCTTCGACACCGGCGGGAATGTGAAACAGCGTGGCCAGTGGGAACGTGTGTCGGACATGCTCGACAAGGTGCGCATTCGCCATGGATCGAAGGCGCTCAATCTCGGTCCGGTCAATGGCCCCGGCAATTATATCGGCTCGAAGATCGCCTTCGGGCGCATTCCCGAGCCGGAAGATTTTTGAATCGCGGAGGCCGGCGGCACCTCATCGGCACCGCCGGCCTGTCCTCTATCGATTGTCGGGTTCCGCCCGCACCAGTTCGAGGCCGCGGCGGGTGACCCGGTAAGGTCCGCCGCCAGCGGAGGCGATGGCGCGCTTCTGCTTCAGCTTGCGAAACAGCCGCAGATCGCAGGCCATGTAGCGGGAGCCATCGCGGGTAAGGCAGATGATCTCGCGAATGGTCTTGCGCTCGTCCTTTTCAGCTATGATTTTGCCGCCCTGGGCGAGCAGGTGAAGTATGCGCTGTTCGTCGCGCGAAATGTCCATGTCTGTAGTCCTGAGGAAAACGGGCCAAAAGCCCATGAGAACGCATCCGCAGCCGAGCGATCGGCGCGGGGCTCCTGTTTTCACGCCCCAACTTGCAAGGAAGCTGGGGCCCTAGCGGGACTCAGACTGAGAAGACATAAGAACTCCATCGGATGGTGGATGGCCGATATATAATGCGGGGATGAACGATGTCAAAGTGGATCAGCTTGCCGGCGGCAGGGCGGCGATCTGTTCCTGCAGCCGCAGGAACGGACCGGGACTGAGTTCCGCGGGCTGGGTGTAGGGGTTGGAGAAGGCGAAGATGAGAAAGAGGATAACGCCCGTATAGGCGCCGAACAGCGAGATCAAGACGATGTTGCGGCGCATGGGCGGATAGGAATAATAGGCGAGGGCGATGAAGATCACCCCGGAAATGGCGGCGAACCAGAATATCCCGCTGAGGGAATCGGCAACGGTGCTCTCGCGTTTGGTGCGGCTTTCCGAGACGAGATAGATCCGGTCGAGCATATGGCCGCGCAGGCTTTGCTGGCGCGGATTTGCGGGCACAAGGTCGAGGATCGCCCGATAGGCTTCATCCCACTGCGCCCAGGCTTCCGGCGACAGCCGGTTGGTCTCACCGAGCCCCGGCCACTCCTTGTCGATGACGACGCGGATATAGTCAGAAAGCTCCTTCTGAATCGGCACCTTTTCGGCATCGCCATAGCGCCCGGCATCGAAATAGATATCGGCGACGGCATTGGCCTCGGTGGCGGTCTGAAGCCTGAGCTGCTGATAGCTGAACATCTCCTGGGCAAAAACCAGCGCCAGGATCAGACCATGCAGGGCGGAGACACGGAAGACAACCGAGCTCGCCAGGTCTCTTTCGTGCGTCTCGTGCTCGCTGCCACTGATCCACCGCATCAGGAAATAGCAGGCGAGCGTCAGCGCGATGGTCCCGCCGATGAAAATGGACCCGATGAAAATCCCCAACCCCATGCGTGCCTCCCGCCAACGGCCGCTTCGGCTGACAGCGCGCGGCGAATGGCGCGAAGGCAGCAGCATGAATACAACCGGTGGTTTCCCCACGGAGCAATGTACGTGTATTTGAGAAAAACGCTACTGGGGGAGCTGAGTGTCCTTCAAATGTCGGCTGCGATAGGGCATGCTTTCCGCCGAAACACCAAAGCGAGTCTATAACATGCCCCCTATCAATCTCGGCATCGTCGGCGTCGGCAAGATCGTTCGCGACCAGCATCTGCCATCAATCGCCAAGAGTGCGGAATTCAATCTTGTCGCGACCGCAAGCCGCCACGGCACGGTCGACGGTGTTCCGGCCTACAAATCCATCGAAGAAATGCTTGATGCGGTGCCGTCGGTCGATGCCGTTTCTCTTTGCATGCCGCCACAATATCGCTTCGAAGCCGCCCACACGGCGCTTTCGGCCGGCAAGCATGTTTTTCTTGAGAAACCCCCCGGAGCGACGCTTTCAGAAGTCGCTGATCTGCAAGCGACGGCTGCAGCCAAAGGAGTATCGCTCTTTGCAAGCTGGCATTCGCGCTATGCACCAGCCGTCGAGCCTGCCAAGGCATTTCTGGCGTCCACCCAAATCAAAAGCGTGCAAGTCATCTGGAAGGAAGACGTGCGTCACTGGCATCCGAACCAGGCCTGGATCTGGCAGGCTGGCGGGCTTGGCGTTTTTGATCCGGGTATCAACGCGCTGTCGATCGTCACGCACATATTGCCGAGGTCCGCTTTCATCACCGCGGCGACGCTGGAATTCCCGGAGAATTGCGACGCACCCATTGCCGCCGAACTGCACTTCAAGGATGCCGCCAACATGCCCATCCACGCTGTGTTCGACTGGCGGCAAACCGGCAAGCAGACCTGGGATATCGTTGCCGAGACCGAAGCTGGTACCATGGTCCTCGCCGAAGGTGGCGCGAAGCTGTCGATCAATGGCGAACTCGTGTTCTCCGAACCGGAGCAGGAATACCCGGCACTTTATTGCCGATTTGCCGAAATCATAAAATCCGGTACGTCGGATGTCGATATAGCGCCGCTCCGCCACGTGGCCGATGCGTTCCTGCTCGGCAAGCGCAAGGTCGTGGAAGCCTTTTTCGATTGATGGGGCGATGGGGGTTACTGGCCCATCGAGGGACGAACTGTTCACCTATATAAATCGCCCATAGCTGATGTACTCATGTTCGTTATAGTATGCGGGCTGAGGTACATGCCGGACATGCAAACCGATAACATCAGCTTGATTGATAATGATTTTGAGTTGCTCGAAATACTACTATGTTTATGAAGTAAAATCATGATACTGAATCGACATGGAAAACGTTGCTTCTGATCTTATAAGCAATATCGAAGGCTATCAGCAGTTAATTACGACGCTGTCGAGTGGCGGCAGGGGTGTTTGCGTTGCTTTCGCAGATTATTTTTCATAATGCACAAAACTCTCATAAGATTTCCTTGAGTTGGACGCCGTTGATATTAGTCGCTGTTGCTTTCTATCTATTAGCAATCCTATTCGGCGTATTCACCAAAAGTGCATTGGTCTCGCCTGTGTCAGTACTGCACGGAATCGAGTGGGGTTCCGAGTCTGCAACAGTTTATTTGAGGCAAGCCGGTTTGACGCATATAATGTTGTGCGCAATGCTACAAATCGGCGCATTCGGCGTGGGGACGCTACTGCTTTTTGTAGTTCTAGAGCGTTTCATGTTTTCACCGAAGCGTATCCTGCGTTGGTAAAGTAGTTGGCGCATTCGTCTGGTTCGATGGTGTTGGCGAGGTAGCCGAGATGGCGCCAGGTGTCGTCGACGGTTCGCTTTTGAGCCTGGCGCATCCAGTGCTTGATCTTGGCAAAGACCTGTTCGATCGGATTGAGGTCGGGGGAATATTTC
>NZ_PGGO01000011.1 GCF_003010955.1 Phyllobacterium brassicacearum | reverse complement strand
GAAATATTCCCCCGACCTCAATCCGATCGAACAGGTCTTTGCCAAGATCAAGCACTGGATGCGCCAGGCTCAAAAGCGAACCGTCGACGACACCTGGCGCCATCTCGGCTACCTCGCCAACACCATCGAACCAGACGAATGCGCCAACTACTTTACCAACGCAGGATACGCTTCGGTGAAAACATGAAACGCTCTAGAACATCAAATCAACCCGGCATTCAATCCTGAACTCGTGGCCGAACTCTCGCTGCTAAAGCCTATGGAGGAGGCGCTAAACAGGGTCTACAGCAAAGGTCACTTCGCGGGGCCGAAGATACGGTAAGGCTCGATATCTATGAACGTGTTAGTGACGAACTTGCGTGCATCTACGACATAAAAGCCGGCAAAAGAGGACTTAGTCCTGGACGAATGTCGGAGTTGGCAGAGTCAGTCGCAAGAAAGTACCCAGAAATCAAATGGTTCTTTGTTATCCAGATTAGACCAAGTACGGGCGTCATTAGAGGGGGAGGAAAAAAATGACAACCGTTGCGCAAGTCCGGCAAGCAGTGCGCCCACTCATTCAAAGGCACAGTGATCTTGCAAGCATTGGCCGGTTCGTAATGATTAAACCTGTCCGCCATATCTGGCGGGCAGTCTTCATTGAATCCACGAGTGATCCGCACGCGTTTGCGCCATATATCTCAGTTGACATTCGAGTGCCTGCGGAGACCAGACAGTCCAGAGGCATTGGGCAACGAATCTTCAGAAATATCTACGGTCCTCGGGATATCAGGTCGTCCGATTGGGATATCAGACAACCGGAAACGGTCAAACAAATGCTGGACATGATTGAAGACGAGGCCTTACCCAAACTATACGCTATCAATACGTTCGAAGATTATTTCGCATTCGTTTCGAGTTTCCGCTGGGAGTATACCGGGCATATCCAATATCTTGAGGTATTTATTCCGGTGGCCAATGGCGACCTCGAGCTTTCTCGAAAAAATCTTGAACGACATGCCCTAATACTTACCGATGTCAAAAAGTTCTACCCAGAGTTCTATCGCGCTCTCGTCGATGGTGTTCGCTGTGAATTGCCCGTATCCTGCATGATTGGGAGGCGGTCAGCGTCAACACGTACAAACTGGAGAAGATTTGGGAGCGAACGCCATTTCCGCTTGAGCTCTGAACGATTTCAAGAATTCGAGCGCGGCTCCAGCCAAGCTGTTGCACAAACAAAGCCCGCCTTCGCAGTTCGCGAAGCCGGGCTTTTGTTTGCCGAACTGTGCCGGTGCTTACATGCGGTAGGCAATGGAGTCGTTCCAGAAGCGGTCAAGGCGCTGGAGGGCCTTGTTCATGGACTGGAATTCTTCCGCCTTGATGCCGCCGACATGTTCGATGGATGCGACGTGGCGTTCGTAGAGCCCCGCTACCAGTTCCGCGACTTCCGTTCCCTTTTCGGTCAGGCTGACCCGGACCGAACGACGGTCGGTGCGTGAACGTTCATGGGAGATGAAGCCGAGTTCGACGAGCTTCTTCAGATTGTAGGAAACATTCGAACCCAGGTAATACCCGCGGCTGCGCAATTCACCGGCCGTCAGTTCTGCATTGCCGATGTTGAACAGCAGCAACGCCTGGATGGCGTTGATGTCACTGCGGCCATTGCGGTCAAATTCATCCTTGACAACATCAAGCAGGCGACGATGCAACCGTTCGACCAACTGAAGTGCTTCAAGATAAAGCGTACGCAATGCTGTATCACTTGGTGTAGAATGCTGGCTCGCACCAGACTTTCTCTGTGTGTTGTTCATAATACCTGCCTCACTGTTGTTTCGGTGTATTTTTCTCACCGTTGAGGCAACACTATCGAATGCATATAAAATTCGACTTAAAACACAGACTTAACAGTACCTTACCACGAATGAATCAATTTCAGTCTTAATGAAGACTTACCCGGTGCCGTCATTGTTGGAGCGCGAGATGGAAATCCGATGGCTATCGCACCGGCTTTGCCTGATGCCGTTTCTGCAGGAACAGCACGATGCGGAAGGCGATGTAAAGGAGCGCCACACAGCCATGCACAATGGCGATCTGCGGCCTGTAGAAGAAGTAATGGGAGAAAACCGTGAACATCAGCGTTTCGCCGGCGGCCGCCACAAACCAGATTACGGGGCCCCAGGAAACCATCATCCAGAGTCCCGTTGACGCCACGGGATAGAGCATGGCCAGCGACACGGAAGCGACTTTCCACTGCCAGGGCATCAGATCGAAGCGCCAGAGCAATCCTTCGTAATAGCCGCTCAGTTGCGCCCAGTAGCCAACACCGGCCACGAGACAATAGATCGAGACAAGCCGCAGGAACCAGACGAAGCCCATTTGCGCCATTGTCGGATCGAATGGCAGTTGCGTAGGTCTATCGCTCATGTCAGTTGCAGTTCCCGCTCGCCCAGGGGGGCGAAATAGGCATCCACCATCTCTGGCGTTACGTCATCAATATTCGCGGGTTGCCACACGGGCTTGTTGTCCTTGTCCACAAGAAGCGCACGCACACCTTCATAAAAATCGTGGTTCTCAAGCATGCGCGACAAAATCCGGTACTCCATTTGCATGCACTGATCCATTTCGAGATCACGTCCTTCTTCGATCTGCCTGAACGTCACGTGCAGGCTGGTCGGAGACCGGGTCTTGATGAGATCGAGAATGTGCTGTGCCCATTCGTTTCCGTTCACCCCGGCGGCGGCAAGGCGGATAAGACAACCGCCGAGCGTTTCCGAATCGAACAGCACACTTATCATATCGCGCGTCTTCTCGGGCGTTTCGTTGTCAGGATTGATGGTCTTACCCCGTAAAGCCGTATCGGGATTGCCGGTTCTGATCAGGCTCCGCCGTACCCTTTCCTTGTCCTCGGCCTTGATCGCATGTGTGGCGATACCGCTTTGCAGGCAGTCTCCTTGCCTGATGCGGTTGCCCGTCAGAGCGATATATGTGCCGAAATGCTCCGGCAGATGCGGCAGGAAGGCGCTGCCGCCGACATCGGGAAAGAAGCCAATACCCACTTCCGGCATGGCGAACATGACGTTTTCCGTGACGACACGGTGCGAACCATGCACCGAAATGCCAACGCCACCGCCCATGCAGATACCATCGATGAGCGAGATATATGGCTTGGGAAAGTGCCTGATATAAGCGTTCAGCCGATACTCCTCGGCAAAAAACTCATAGAGGGGCTTGCCGGCGCGGCCTGCTTGATAAACGGCAAGGATGTCTCCACCGGCGCAGAAGGCACGGCCCTCACCCTCGACGATTACACAAAGGACGTCCGGATCGGTCGACCAGGCGACGAGTGCACGATGGAAAGCAGCTACCATGGTGCGGGTCAATGCATTCAGGGCCTTTGGCCGTGTCAGTCGGACAAGCCCCGCCTTGCCCCGCCTTTCGAAGACGATTTCGCCCTCCCCGCCAAAATCGATTTCCATGCACCCCTCCACGCTTTCATGCCGGAGGTTAGGAAACTCCGGCGCACCGCGTCAATGGATCACAGAGTGAGACGAACAGCTTGGTCATGAGGCCGTTCCCTGTTAAAACCATTCCAAACAACAGGAAAAATGTCTGACTTCGACAGACAAGGCAGCAAACATGAACAAACACCCCGCATTTCAGGCAAATTCTCCAAGAACCGTTGACGAGATTACGCAAGGCCGCCGCCTGCGCCGCATGCGCAAGGCTGACTGGTCGCGGCGTCTGGTTCAGGAAAATCAGCTAACGGTCAATGATCTGATCTGGCCAATCTTCCTGTGCGAGGGGACCAATCGGCGTGAAGATATCAACGCCATGCCGGGTGTGCAGCGATTCTCCGTCGACATGGCCGTGCGCGAGGCCGAGCGGGCTGCGAAGCTCGGCATTCCCGCCATTGCCACCTTCGCGAATATCGACCCTGACCTGCGCGATGATGCCGGCTCGGGCATTCTGGATGCTGACAATCTCATCAATCGTGCGACACGGGCGATCAAGAATGCGGTGCCGGAGATCGGCATGATCACCGATGTCGCGCTTGACCCATTCACCAGCCATGGCCACGACGGCATCCTGCGCGACGGCATCATCGTCAATGATGAGACGGTCGAGCAGATCACCAAGGGCGCTGTATTGCAGGCAGCAGCCGGTGCAGACATCATCGCGCCATCGGACATGATGGACGGACGCATTGGCGCCATACGCGATGCACTCGACCAAAACGGCTTCCAGGACGTCGCGATCATGGCCTATGCGACAAAATTCGCCTCGGCCTTCTATGGCCCCTACCGCGAGGCGATTGGCACATCGGGCCGGCTGAAGGGCGACAAGAAGACCTACTATATCGACCCGGCGAACACCGATGAAGCTGTGCGCGAAGCCGAACAGGATCTAGCCGAAGGCGCGGATTCGCTGATGGTGAAACCTGGACTGCCCTATCTCGATATCATCCGCCGGCTGAAAGACACGTTTGCCATGCCGACCTTCGCCTATCAGGTCTCGGGCGAATACACGATGATCAAGGCTGCGGGCGCGAATGGCTGGATCGATGAAGAACGGGTCATGATGGAGACGCTGCTCGCGTTCAAGCGGGCGGGCTGCGATGGCATTCTGACCTATTTCGCACCGATTGTGGCGGGGCGATTGAAAGCCGGCTCCTGATTGCTTCTTGAATTACCGTTCTCGAATTCCCAATTTCAGCGGCACGGCATTGTGTCCGTCTCTTGAAACAGGAAATAAAATGAACGCGAAGACCCTTGATGGCGAAATCATCACCAACCGCCTGGACGACTGGCGATTGTATCAGGGCGTGCGGACAAGCCGCATCTTTGCATTCCTGATCGACTATGTGATCGTGTTTTTCCTGTGCATTCCTGTCGCGGTGCTGATCGCGATTCTTGGCGTGGCAACGCTCGGTATCGGCTGGACGCTGTACGGCATCATGTTTCCCGCCGTTGCTCTGGGCTATGTCGCGACGACGATGGGCGGACAACGCCAGGCGACCAAGGGAATGCAGATGATGGGCTTGCGGCTCGAGCGACTCGATGGCCAAAAGGTCGACGGGCTGCTTGCTGTCGTTCACACGGTCCTGTTCTGGGGTCTCAACGTCGTGCTCACACCGCTCATTCTGCTGGCGACGCTGTTCCTTGATCGCAAGCGGACTGTTCATGATCTTCTGCTCGGCACAGTTGTTGTTCGAGCCTACGACTAATCTCAAGGGCTCCTGAATCTGGGCTCTTTTTCATTTGGCTTTAATCATGATGAATGTACGCGTTTTTGCATTCGCCCTCGTGGCGATCGCTTCCTATGGTTTTGCTACCAACGGCGGCTTGGCTGCGTCCCCAGCCGGCCGATTTTGCGGCGAGATGATATCCAGCGGCGACTATCAGGACGTCGAAACGCTTCTGAATATTGGCAGGGATGGCCGCATAACGGGGGCTTATGAACTTGATGAGCCAGGTGGCCGCGTCGAGGGAACGCTGACTGAGAAGGACGGCACCGGCACATCTCGAACCCTGGTGTGGGCCGACAAGTACGGCACCGGAACGCTCGATCTGCACTTTTCCGATGACTATCAGGAATTCCAGGGTCGCTGGGGCGCCTCGACCAATGGCCGATCGGAGGCACCCAGTCATTCGTGGAATGGTATCCGCTGCTCCGGCCCAGCCATGCGATAATCTCACCGCAGACATTCACAGCTGAATACAATATAATTCAATTGACGTTTTCGGCGGTCGTACGATTCTATAGGTATTGCAGACCGTCCCAGGACCTTGAATGACGCACCAACCGCAGCAGTCACCACAGTTCTTCCTGACAGCACCCTCGCCCTGTCCCTATCTGGAAGGGCAGCTCGAGCGCAAGGTTTTTACGCACCTGGTTGGTGGCCGCGCCAGTGAACTTAATGACCTCCTGACACAAGGGGGCTTCCGCCGTTCGCAGAACATCGCCTACCGCCCAGCCTGTGAGAACTGCCGGGCCTGTGTCTCGGTGCGCATTCTTGCAGGAGAGTTCAAACAAGACAAATCCATGCGCCGGGTATGGAACCGCAACCGGGATCTCATCGGCAATATCCACCAGGCCGAACCTTCGACTGAACAATATTCGCTTTTCCGCCACTATCTCGATGCCCGCCACAACAAGGGCGGGATGTCGGAAATGACGGTCCTGGATTATGCGATGATGGTCGAGGATACGCATGTTCCGACTCAGATCATCGAATACCGGCGGCGCGGACCGGACTCCTTCATTACCAAGAAGGGCGAAGGCGAGCTGATCGCCGTAGCGCTAACGGATACCATGGGGGACGGCCTCTCGATGGTCTATTCCTTCTTCAATCCGGAACACGCCAGCCGCTCGCTTGGCACGTTCATGATCCTCGACCATATCCAGCGCGCTGCCGCAGCCGGTTTGCCCCACGTTTATCTCGGCTACTGGGTCGAAGGCTCGCGCAAGATGCAGTACAAAATCCGTTACAGACCCCAGGAACATCTTGGCCCCAAGGGTTGGGAGCGCCAAGATTAGGAACTAACCTAGCCTGCCCAAAACTGCCCTGGCATGCGGCAAATCAAAACAAGACGGAAACGCCACATGTCACAGCTGGAACTCGACCATCGCAAGGGTTTGCTAATCACCGGGATTGGGGGCCTCGTGCTTACCGCCGACATTCCCCTGCTCAGACTCGGCCAAGGCGAAACGTGGTCGACCCTGTTTTTGCGCAGCGTCACGACTTTCGTCGCCGCCTTCCTCATATGGGCAGTCTGGAGCCTTGCGACGGGGAAGAAGCCCAAAATTGTTCCGGGTCGAATTGGGCTGGTCGTCGCCGCGCTCTATGGACTGACGTCGATTACTTTCATGATCGCCGTCTATAACACCAAGACAGCCAACCTCGTTTTCATCCTGGCGTTCAACACGGTCTTCTCCGCCCTGCTTTCGTGGATTTTCCTGAAGGAACGGCCAAAGACCGTAACCTTCATCGCCATGTTCTTCATGCTGATTGGCGTCGGGATCATCGTGCGTGAAGGGCTTTCATCCGGCCATGTTTTTGGCGACCTGGTTGCTCTGCTCTCCACCTTCATCTTGTCGACGGCTATCACGGTCAGCCGTGCATCAGGCAAGGACATGGGCTTCGCCGCCATTGTTGGCACAGCGTTGCCCATGCTGGTAGCCGCCTACATGGTATCGCAGAATGGCTATGCCGTTGCGGTCCCTGGCTGGGTCATTTTCAACGGCGCGGTTGTGACCACCCTCGCGTTCCTGTGCCTCGCAACCGGTCCGAAGTTCATCTCCGGACCGGAAGTCGCGATGTTCTATCTCTTGGAAACCGTGTTGACGCCGATCTGGGTCTGGATGATCTTCTCAGAGCGGCCGAGCGATCCCACCCTGGCCGGCGGCTTGATCATCATCACCGCACTGGTCTGTCACTCGCTCTGGCAAATGTATCATGCCCGCAGGATGGCCCGGATGACGGCCCTGCGCCATCCGGTATAGCCCTCATTACTCAGCGGCTTCGGCATGCCCGCTTGAAGCATGCAACGGTACCGGACGTGTCCCTGACCGTGGAGTGGCTGCCGCCTCGTCCGGCTTGTTCGGCTTGAAGGACCAATGGAATGCGCGTCCCATCCAATGGCTGACATCATCCATGATCGTATAGAAGGACGGCACGAAGACGAGTGACAGCACCGTTGAGACGAGCAGGCCGCCGATCACCGCGATCGCCATCGGTGCGCGGAACTCGCCGCCGTCGCCAAAGGCCATTGCAGCCGGGAGCATGCCGGCCGACATGGCAATGGTCGTCATAACGATCGGACGGATACGCTTGCGGCCAGCATCGATGATCGCTTCGTTACGGGCTACGCCGTGTTTCACTTCTTCGACAGCGAAATCAACAAGCATGATGGCGTTCTTGGTGACGATACCCATCAGCATCAGAATGCCGATGACGACTGCCATGGAGACGGAATTGTTAGTCAGCAGAAGCGCGACCGCCACGCCGGCAATGGACAGCGGCAACGACATCAAGATCGTAAAGGCATGGAAAACACTGCCGAACAGCAGGATGAGCACGACGAAGACCAGCATCAGCCCCATGATCATCGCATCGCGGAAGCCGGTAAACACCTCGCCCATGACTTCGGCGTCGCCCGTTTCCTGAATACGAACGCCCTCCGGCATGGACTTGGCCTGCGGCAGATTCTTTACAATCTCGAGCCCTTCGCCGATTTCCTTGCCGCCCGCCATATTGGCACCGACAACCACACGCCGCTCGCGATTGAAACGTTCGATCGACGACGGACCCTGACCAAAAGTAATGTCGGCAATGGATTCCAGCGGTACCACAACACCGGAGGGCGCCGTCACGGTCAATGTGCTGAGAATCGACAGGTCGCGGCGCGACTCTTCGGTCAACTGAACGCGGATGGGGATCTGCCTGTCGCCGACAGTATATTTGGCCAGGTTCGGATCAAGGTCGCCCAATGTCGCAACACGTAGCGTGTCAGAAAGAGCGGAAGTGGATATGCCCAATTCCGCCAATTTGTCCATGCGCGGCGTTACAATGATTTCCGGGCGGTCCAACGCCGCCGTCGAGGACACAGCCTGGAAATTGCCCGTCGCGGTCATGGCACTCTGCAGCTGGCGAGCCTGTTCAGTCACCTTTTCGCCGTCACTGCCAATGACGCCCACAGCGAATTCGCGTTCGCCGCGATCGTTGACGAAATTCCCGCGCAAATCAGGCACCTCGGAGATCTTGTTGAAGATATCGACCTCGATCTGCTTCTGTGTCCGGTCGCGCTCGCTCTTGTGACTGAGTTTGACGATCATCGTCGCGCGGCGGGTGTCGAGCGACCCTGTTGGCGAAGCGCCGCCAGTAACATAGGTCTGCTCAACCTCCGGAATTTCGCGTACCAGCGATGCTGCCTGATCGGTCACCCGAAGAGTTTCTTCGATGGGCGCGCCAGGAGGAAGCTCAAGGCTGACGGCAACACGGGACTCATCCTGGGCCGGGACGAAACCCGATGGCAGGAAGCCCATTGCCCAGATGGCCGTCGCAAAAATGGCAATGCCACTGAAGAGCGTCAGCCAGCGATAGCGCAAGGTCACGGCGAGGAACCGGGTGTAGGCGCGAATCCAGCCTGTCTCCTGTTCCCCATGGTGCAGGTTCTTGCGGTCGCGCAACAAATAGGCGGTCATCATCGGCGTGATCAAACGGGCGACCAGCAGCGAGAAGAAAACCGCCACGGCGACCGTTAAACCGAACTGTTTGAAATATTGCCCTGCGATGCCACTCATGAAGCTGACGGGCGCAAAGACCGCCATGATCGTGACGGAAATCGCAATAACGGCAAGGCCGATCTCATCCGCCGCCTCGAGGGAGGCCTTGTACGGCGACTTGCCGGAACGCATGTGCCGGACGATATTTTCGATCTCGACAATCGCATCATCCACCAGGATACCGGTTACGAGCGTGATACCAAGCAGGCTCACCAGATTGAGCGAAAAGCCCATCAAGTCGATGGCCCAGAAGGTCGGAATGGCCGATAATGGCAAGGCGACTGCGGCGATCAAGGTTGCCCTGATATTGCGAAGGAACAGGAAAACCACGACGATCGACAGCAGCGCACCTTCCACCAGCGAACTCATGGCGGATTCGTAGTTGCCGTAGGTGTAATTCACCGAGTTATCGATGATGTTGAACCGGGCGTCGGGATATTTCTGTTGCAGCTGGTCCATGCGGGCCTGGACAAGCGCAAAGACATCCGTATCGCTGGCGCCCTTGGCGCGGAAGACCGCAAGTGACACAACGGTCTGGTTGTCCACACGGGCAAAGGACTTTGGCTCTTCATAGACATCGCTGATGGTTCCGAGCGCATCGAGGCGCACAGAGCGCCCGCCGGCGATCGGAATTTCCACAGCTCGCAGATCTTCCAGTGTGCGCGATGCCCCAAGCGTACGGATCGTCTGCTGGGTGCTGCCGAGATCGCCGCGGCCACCAGTGAGGTCGGCATTCATGGATTTCAGCGCACGGTTGACGTCGGCAGCTGTCACACCGAGGGCGGTCAGCCGGTCCGGATCGAGCGAGACACGGATTTCGCGCGTAACACCGCCATAGCGTTCCACACGGCCGACGCCCTTGAGCCCTTGGATATCACGAATGATCTTGTCGTCGACGAACCACGACAGCTCTTCCGATGTCATCGCCGGTGCAGAAACACCATAGGTCAGGATCGACGAACCTTCGACGTCAACGGAGTTGATGATCGGCTCCTTGATCGTCGCAGGAAGATCATCACGGATGCGGGACACCGCATCCTTGACGTCATCAAGAGCCTTTTGGGTATCCACCTCCAGACGAAATTCGACCAGCGTCGTCGAATTGCCCTCGGTCAGATTGCTGGTGACGTTCTTGACGCCGGTAATGTTGGCGACTGAGTCCTCGACGCGCTTGGCGATCTGCGTCTCAAGCTCCGTCGGCGCAACGCCAGGATCGGTGATCGACACCGAAATCAAAGGCACATCGATATTGGGAAACCGCGTAATCGGCAGTTTGGCAAAGGCCATGAGGCCAAGAACCGTCAATACGACGAACAGAAGGATCGATGGGACCGGGTTGCGGATCGACCACGCGGAAATGTTCCAGTTCATTTGACCGCCCCCGTCGCTTCATTGGTCACACGAACTGCCGTGACACGGTCACCATTGGCGACAAAGGTTCCGGCACGGGCAACGACATCCTCTCCCTCGTTCAGACCTTGCAGCACTTCGACGGTGCGGTCGCTGCGAATGCCGAGAGCGATCTTGCGACTTTCGACGACACCATCCTTGACCACCTGCACCAATGCGGACTTGCCATGATAAACGATGGCAGAAAGCGGAACGCTGATGCCGTCGCGACGCGCCAGCTCAATGATGGCACGGGCAAAGTTGCCGGGCCGGATGGCCGGATTCCTGTCGAGTGCGATCTTGACCGAACCGAGGCGCGAGCTTGCGGTAATCTCCGGGGATATAAGCCGTACACGGCCCGCCACTGGTTCCTGCATGCCAGAGACGCGAACAGCGACTGGCATATTTTCCTTCAGCCGGGGCAGATCGGCTTCCGGGATATTGGCAGCGAGTTCAAAATCCTGATCGCGAGCCATGCGGAATAGAGGGCCGGCATTGAACGAGACGATACCGCCGAGAAGAGCATTGCGGCTCAAGACGACACCACTTGCCGGTGCCCGCACATCAGCCTTCTGGATCCGCAGCATCACGTCGCGCTTTTGCGCGGCAACGAGTTGCAGCTGGGACTTGGTAGCGGCCAAGGCCTGCCGTGCCGTGTTGAGACGCGCATTGGCGCTGTCATGGGCATTGGTGGCATTGTCCAGCTCCATCTTGGAGTTGATGCCCTTGGCAGAGAGGGCGCGAGCACGGCCAAGTGCTTCCAGCGCCTGACGGACGGCAATCTCCGCGTCAACGATCTGCGCTTCGGACTGGGCAATAGAGGCTTCGGCCGAGGCGCGCTGTGCCTCGATCTGGGCGAGCTGAATCTCCAGCGAAGACTTGTCGAGACGGGCGAGAATATCGCCTTCCTTGACGACGTCTCCCTGGTCGGCATTGAGCTCGAGAACCAGCAGACCCGCTACGTCGGTGCCGACAGCCACTTCCTGGCGGGGTACGATCGTACCGGTCACGGTGAGCGTTGCGACCATCTCGTTCTGACTGGCGGGAACGACGTTGATGACCGGAGCCTTGGCTTCGTGGATTGCCGCCGCCGCTTTCTCTTCGGCAAATCCGCTAGCGGTCATGGACGTCGAGAGGCTCAAGGCGAGAGCCAGGGAGATCAGGATCTGTTTGCTATTCTGGCTCATCGGAATACCTAAGGTAAGAGCGATAACTATTTGTTTTCTAAAGACTTTGTCGGGCGCAACGTGGCCTCGGCGAGGGCCCGGAACACTGGTTCCAGCGCTTCGACGGGCACACCTTGCGAAGGGAAATTACGCATGATGATTCCCTCGCCCATCGCGGCGAGCGTTGCCACGAGGAGTTCCATATCCACAATGGGATCAATCTCCCCGCGCTCCTTGGCTGCGTCAAACGCCGCGAAGAGTTTTTCACGCATCAGGCCCTCGTGGAGTTCGCAGATCGCAGCAACACCTTCGTTGCGCATGGATTCTGCGCGCACTTCCACAAACAGACGGGCATTGGAATCGCGAGGTCCCGGCCCGGTGGTGTTCAGTGACATTTGCCGGACATGGTCGATACCCACTTGGGTAATTGCATCGATAATGTTGTCGGATTTCAACATGCGATCGAGGATTTCGGCGCTTTGCTGGCGATGAGCAGCGGATATCTTCTCGATGATAGCTTCCTTTGACGGAAAATAGCGGTAAAGCGCGCCAGGGCTCATGCCGGCTTCGGAGCAAATCTCGTTCATGGAGGCGCCCCGAAAGCCCGAGCGAATGAAACATGTTATCGCCGCGTTGAGGATGCGCTCTTCCTGCGCTTCGCGATTGCGCGCGCGTTTTCCGAACAATTTGGCTACGAAGCAGTGCGATGTATCGTCCGCGTCATCATCGGCAAAATTCGCTGCTTGCTTTGGCAAGACGTGATCAACCATAGGATTCCAAAAAAGAGAGAACGTTCTCTCTCATTTATAGCACCAGCGAGATACCGTCAATACGAGAATGATCATTCTCGAATCACTGCTGACACAAATTGCTCTTACGAAAACTTACCGGAACGCGGGAATCCCTTGGGCACCATGCGCCCGGCGGTAGCCCGTGGCCCAACCCACTCCAGCAATTCCAGCTTCCCGCGGGTGAAGCTGCGGCCCGAAGCATCCTGCCACGTCAGCCCCTGCGCCATGGTAAAGACCCGAATGTCGGAGACCCCGCCATCCTTGTAGCGCTGCAGGCGGACACCCTTGCCGCGGCCAAGCTCCGGGACCTCGGTGAGCGGGAACACCAGCATCTTGCGGTTTTCGCCGATGATTGCGACGCTGTCTCCAGTGACGGGTATGCAATGGCGCGCCTCGTCGGGCGCCTTGACGTTCATCACCTGCTTGCCCTTGCGGGTATTGGCGATGATTTCCGCCTCGGGCACGATGAAGCCATTACCGACATGCGAAGACAACAGCAGCTTCCGCTCCGGATTGTGCACGAAGGCCGTTACAATGTCCTGATCGTTCTCCATGTCGACGATGATACGGATTGGCTCGCCATGACCGCGTCCGCCGGGCAGGCTGTTGGCGCCGATCGTGTAGAACTTGCCGCCGGTGGTCAGGACCAGAATCCGATCTGTTGTCTCCGCATGAAAGGCCAGCTTGAGCTTATCGCCTTCCTTGAAAGTAAGCGCGGAGAAGTCGGGCAAATGCCCCTTCATGGCGCGCAGCCAGCCCTTCTCGGAGACAACGACCGTAACGGGCTCCTTCTCGATCATGGCGTGATGGATATCGGTCAGATCGTGCTGCGGCGCGTCGGCGAACGTCGTGCGGCGCTTGCCGAGCAGCGTATCGGGCGCATACTTCTTCTGCATTTCCGAAATTTGCCAGGAGATCGTCTGCCACTGCTTGGGCTCAGACCCGAGGAGCTGCTCGATCTCGTGCTTTTCCGTGGTAAGCCCCTCGAATTCCTTGCGGATTTCGAATTCCTCGAGCTTGCGCAAGGAACGCAGCCGCATATTGAGGATGGCTTCGGCCTGAACATCTGTAAGTTCGAAGCGACGGATCATCTCCTGCTTCGGCTCATCCTCCTCGCGGATGATGCGGATGACCTCATCAATATTGAGATAGGCGATCAGCATGCCGCCAAGGATTTCGAGGCGGCGCTCGATCTCGCTCAGGCGATGACATGAACGGCGGATGAGCACATCCTTGCGGTGCTCCAGCCATTCCTTCAGAACGTCACGCAGCGAGAGGACATTCGGCACCTTGCCGTTGGAAAGCACATTCATGTTCAACGGAAAACGCGTCTCGAGCTCGGTCAGCTTGAACAGGGATTCCATAAGGATATCAGGGTTGACGCTGCGGCTCTTTGGCTCCAGCACGAGACGCACGTCCTCTGTGGATTCGTCGCGCACATCGTCAAGCAAAGGCAGTTTCTTGGCGATCATCAACTCGGCGATCTTTTCGATCAGCCGTGATTTCTGCACCTGATAGGGAATTTCGGAAACGACAATGATCCAGGTGCCACGGCCCTGATCTTCGACATGCCAGCGCGCGCGCAAGCGAAAGCCGCCACGGCCGGTCTTGTAGGCATCGAGGATGGCGTCAGCGCTTTCGACCAGGATTCCGCCTGTCGGAAAATCCGGACCGCGAACCTTGGTCTTCAGGGGATCTTCGCCGTCCGCTTGCGACATCAGCTCTTCAACCGTCGCGTCCGGATACTTGATCAGGTGCAGTGCGGCAGCGCAGAGCTCGGATACGTTGTGCGGCGGGATTGACGTCGCCATGCCGACGGCAATACCGGACGAGCCATTGGCCAGGAGGTTCGGAAACGCGCCCGGAAGGACGATCGGTTCTTCGTCTTCCTCATTATAGGTCGGGCGGAAATCGACAGCATCCTCGGTGATGCCTTCAAGCAGAAGCATGGCGACATCGGTCATCCGAGCTTCGGTGTAACGCATTGCGGCGGGATTATCGCCGTCGATGTTGCCGAAATTGCCTTGCCCATCGACGACCGGATAACGTACCGCAAAGTCTTGCGACAAACGCACAAGCGCATCGTAGATCGACTGGTCGCCGTGCGGGTGGAATTTACCCATGACCTCGCCGACGATACGCGCGCATTTCGCGTAGGCCTGATCCGGCGAAAGACGCAACAGTCGCATGGCGTGCATGATGCGGCGGTGAACGGGTTTCAACCCATCCCGTACATCCGGCAAAGCGCGGTGCATGATTGTCGAAAGCGCATAGGCCAGATAGCGCTCTTCCAACGCTGCCTTCAGATCAACCGGTTCTACATTGTCGTCGTCGCCATTGTCAGGCGGAATCAGGCTTTTTCCCATGTCAATGGGTTATCAATTCGAGGAATCCCGGGCAAGCAATGATTCGCCAAGATCACAGGCAGTTGCCGGCATTTGGGCCAGGAAGCGCGTGACGCTTGCGCTGCAACTTCAAATCTGACTTTCTAGCGCCGGACTAAGAATTATTGCCCATTGCCCGACGCTCGTCATAGTTTCGCCGCGCCCCATGCAATAGGCTTCAAATACTGAGCCAATAGGGATGAAACCATGCTTCCAATCCACTCTTTGAAATCCGGTGCGCGCGTTCTCGCGGCAACCTCTGCTCTTGTCGTCGTGTTTGCCGGTTCGGCCTTTGCGGTGGATGGCAATGCCGTCGCCGCACGGTTGAAAGCGGTCTATGCCGAACAGGGTGGCGCGATTGAATATGGCAGCGTCGAAACCAATGGCTCGACTGTTATCCTGAAGGATACCAAGGTATCCACTGCAGGGGTCAAGGAAAGCTTCAATGCCGGTGATGTTACCTTAAGCGACGTCAGCGATGTTTCGGGTGGCGGCTTCAAGATCGGCTCGTTGACAATGCCCGATATCGATTTCAGCCCGGAAGGCGCACCAGAAAACAAGGTTAGTATCGACGGTATAAGCCTCCAAGGCATCACCCTTCCTGCCGAGGGCGCAACCGAGCCATTGGCCAAGATGCTGCAGTACGAGAGAGCGGAGGTGAAGCATCTCAACGTCAATGCCAAGGGCAAGGATGTTTTCACCGCTGATAATCTCACCGCCACCATATCTCCGCTTAGCGAGACGAGCCCTGTCACCTTCTCCTCCAATGTCGAGAGTTTCGAAGCCGATCTTTCCGATGTTGAAGATCCGAAGACCAAGGACGCCCTGAAAGCACTGGGGTATGAGACGATCTCCGGGAAAATCGCGATGAACGGCACCTGGAGCCTGTCCGATGGCCGTCTCAATTTCGAAAAGATGGATTTTATCGCCGACAATGCCGGTACGCTCGGCCTGACGTTCGATATCTCCGGTTATACGCTGGATTTCATCAAAGGCCTGCAGGAAGCCACCAAGAACATGGAGGGCAAACCTGACGATGCACAGGGCATGGCTATGCTTGGTCTGATGCAGCAGTTGAGCTTCACCGGGGCGTCCGTTCGTTTTGAGGACGCATCGGTAACATACAAGGCTCTGGACTATGTCGCCAATCAGCAGGGCGCCAAGCGTGCCGACCTGATCAACCAGGCCAAGGCGATCATCCCCATGGCAGCGGCACAGCTCGGCAATGCGGAATTTTCCCAAGCGCTTGGTCAGGCCGTAAGCACCTATCTGGACGATCCGAAAACGATTGAGGTCAAGGCGGCACCGGCAAAGCCGGTTCCCTTCGCTATCATAGCCGCTGGCGGCATGGCCGATCCGAAATCGCTGATCAAGACGCTTCGGGTAACCGTCGTCGCCAATCAGTAATTGGTGGCACCGTCAAACAAAAAGCCCGGCAGTGATGCCGGGCTTTTGTTTGTTTGGAGTCGATTAGAGGAAGTTATTAATCCTCTTTCTTCACCGGATTCAGGCGTATGTTCAGATCGCGCAGCTGGGCCGGCGACACGTCCGAAGGGGCATTCATCAACAGATCGTAGGCCTGCTGGTTCATCGGGAACATGGTGATTTCACGAAGATTCTTCGCGCCAACCAGCAGCATGACGATGCGGTCGATGCCAGCAGCCATACCGCCATGCGGTGGGGCACCATACTGGAACGCGCGGTAGAGACCACCAAAGCGCTCTTCCACAGTTTCGCGTGAGTGCCCGACAGCCTCAAACGCCTTGACCATCGTTTCCGGCAGATGGTTGCGGATGCCGCCCGAGGCTATCTCGAAGCCGTTACAGACCATGTCGTACTGGAATGCCTTGATCGTCAGCGGATCCTGGTTCTCCAGCGCATCCATACCGCCCTGCGGCATGGAGAAAGGATTGTGGGCGAAATCGATCTTCTTCTCGTCTTCGAGCCATTCGAAGAATGGGAAATCAACGATCCAGCACAGCTTGAACTGGTCACGATCGACAAGGTTCAGCTCTTCACCGGCCCGCGTACGAGCCGCGCCGGCGAAAGACACGAACTTCTTCGGATCACCAGCAACAAAGAATGCGGCATCGCCATCGTCGAGGCCAAGCTGGATCCGCAGCGCTTCCGTGCGCTCAGGACCGATGTTTTTGGCGATGGGTCCAGCCCCTTCGAGGGCCTCACCTTCCTTGCGCCAGAAGATATAACCGAGCCCCGGCTGGCCTTCGCCCTGCGCCCAGGAGTTCATGCGGTCGCAGAATGCGCGCGAGCCGCCGGTCTTTGCCGGGATCGCCCAGACTTCCACCTTCGGGTCGTTGGCGATCATGTTGGCGAAGACCTTGAAACCGGATCCAGCAAAATGTTCGGTGACAGCCTGCATCTCGATCGGATTGCGCAGGTCCGGCTTGTCCGTCCCATATTTGCGCATAGCATCGTCATAGGCGATGCGCGGGAACTCCTGGGTGACCCGCTTACCAGCGGCGAATTCTTCGAAAACACCGCGCAAGACTGGTTCCATGGTCGAAAGAACGTCATTCTGTTCGACGAAGCTCATTTCGATGTCGAGCTGGTAGAACTCGCCCGGCAGGCGGTCGGCACGCGGATCCTCATCGCGGAAGCACGGCGCGATCTGGAAGTAGCGGTCGAAGCCGGACATCATAATGAGCTGCTTGTACTGCTGCGGCGCCTGCGGCAGAGCGTAGAACTTGCCAGGGTGGATACGGCTCGGCACGAGGAAGTCACGTGCACCTTCCGGCGAGGAAGCCGTCAGGATCGGCGTCGAGAACTCGTTGAAGCCAATATCGGTCATGCGGCGGCGCATGGCGGCGATGATCTTGGTGCGCGACATGATGTTCTTGTGCAGCGTGTCGCGGCGCAGGTCGAGGAAGCGGTATTTGAGGCGAATGTCTTCCGGATATTCGAGCTCGCCAAACACCGGCAACGGCAGTTCCTTGGCCGCGGAAAGCACTTCGATGTCGCGGGCAAACACTTCGATTTCGCCGGTCGGCATGTTGGGGTTCACGGTGTCTTCGGTGCGGGCCTTCACCTCGCCGTCAACCCGGATAACCCATTCACTTCGCACGGTTTCCGCCAGTTTGAATGCCGGCGAATCCGGACTGGCGACGATCTGTGTCAGGCCGTAATGATCGCGGATATCGATGAAGAGAATGCCGCCATGATCGCGGACGCGGTGAACCCAGCCGGAAAGACGAACAGTCGAACCAACGTCCGATTTACGCAAGGCGGCGCAGGTATGGCTGCGGTAACGGTGCATGATATGTGCCTCTGATATTTATGTGCTGGCTGCCGGAAGGCGTGGGACGAGCCCCGAAGCCCCAAGAATTTGGGCGGACAAGCGCATTTTGAGGGTGATTTGTCAAGATCAGGATTGCGAGAGCGAGACAAACGCCAATCCGTTCGCTATAGAAATTTCATGACAATGATTACAACCACAGATCAACTTGAACAGGCTGTCGCCGCCCTTTCGCAATCCGATTTCGTGACCGTCGATACGGAATTTATCCGGGAGACCACGTTCTGGCCGGAGCTCTGCGTTATCCAGCTGGCCTCTCCCGATCATACTGCCATCATCGACGCGCTGGCGCCTGGCCTTGATCTTGCTGCGTTTTTTAAGCTGATGGCCGATGAAAAGATCGTCAAGGTGTTTCATGCCGCCCGGCAGGATATCGAAATCATCTTTCACCTCGGCAATCTGATCCCGCATCCGGTGTTCGATACGCAGGTCGCCGCCATGGTCTGCGGCTTCGGCGATGCAATCGCCTACGACCAGCTGGTGCAGCGGGTGGTTGGCGCCCAGATTGACAAATCCTCACGTTTCACCGACTGGCGGCGGCGTCCGCTCTCCGAGAAACAGCTCGACTATGCCCTGGCAGACGTTACTCATCTGCGTGACATCTATCTGCATCTGAAGAAGAGCCTCGAGGAGGAAGGCCGCACCGAGTGGGTCCTCGACGAGATGAAAATCCTCACCGCGCGCGAGACCTATGACATGCATCCGGACGATGCGTGGAAGCGGCTGAAGATGCGGCTGCGCAAGCCGGTCGAGCTCGCCGTTCTGCGGAGCGTTGCCGCCTGGCGCGAACGGGAAGCGCGCGAGCGCAATGTTCCGCGCGGACGAGTGCTCAAGGACGACGCCATATACGAGATCGCGCAGCAGCAACCGCGCGACACGGAAGCCATGTCGCGTTTGCGAACGATTCCAAAGGGTTGGGAGCGCTCCAACATGGCAACCGGCCTACTCAATGCGGTCAATCTTGCGCTCGATCTTCCGAAGGAAGACATGCCGCGGCTGCCAAAATCGGTGCAGTCGCCGGAAGGCGCCGGGGCCGCGGCGGAGCTCCTGAAGGTATTGTTGCGGCTTGTCACGGAAGAGCACGGCGTCGCCGCCAAGGTGGTCGCGACCACCGATGAGATCGACCGGATTGCGGCAGAAGGCGATGTCGAGGACATTCCGGCACTGCAAGGCTGGCGGCGCGAAGTCTTTGGCGAGAAGGCCCTGCAACTCATCAATGGCGAGCTTTGCCTCAAATTCGAAAACAGGAAAATCCGTGCGGTGACTTGGCCCGCTGAGTAGCGGTCTCAATTACATGCAACCAGATTGCACCCCAGGATTTCAATTCCAGTACCGAATTCGCCGATTCTTGTGCCAGAATCGGCAATTATCGTACAGGAATCGTGCGAGCCCGTACGATTTGCGTATGAGGTCGGAGTACCCGCGTTCGAAACCGACAGTTCGGCCTTGATCGAAGCATTGGCAGGATCACCCCCGCTACTATCGTCGCATTGATCACCCTCCCGATGGAAAGCAAACATGTCCGCCCCCGCATCACAGACGCCGGCATTCGCCAAAGAAATTGCCCTCCTCGCGGTCCTCGCAACACTCTGGGGCGCGTCCTACACGTTCATCAAGATCGGTGTCGAAACCATTCCGCCAATCACCTTCATCGCGGCACGGACGCTGATCGCTGGCGGACTGCTACTTGCAATCATCAAGATGCGGGGACTATGGCTGCCCCGGGATCCGGCCATCTGGAAGCGGTTTCTGATTCAGGCCTGCATCAACAGTGTCATCCCGTTCACCCTGATCGCCTGGGCGGAACTGACTGTCGATGCGGGACTGGCGACGATCCTCAACTCGACAACGCCGATCTTCGCGTTCCTGCTGACGGTTCTGATCACCCGCCACGAGGCGGTGACGGGCCGCAAAGTATTCGGGGTTGCTGCCGGCATTGTCGGCATCAGCCTGATCATCGGACTCGAAGCGTTCGACGGTCTGGGCAAAGAGCTGATTTCACAACTGGCGATTGTGGTCGCGACGATCTCCTATGCCTGCGCCGCCATTTTCGGGCGCGGCTTCAAGGGCCTCGACCCGATGATACCCGCGGCCGGTTCGCTGATCTGCGGCGCCGTCCTGCTCATCCCGGTTAGCCTGGTCTTCGATCAACCGTGGACGATCACGCCCTCGGCCGACTCGATTCTCGCTTTGCTGGGCCTTTCGGTATTTTCGACCGCCCTCGCCTTCGTGATCTATTTCAGGCTCATCCATACGCTGGGCTCGGTCAGCACCACGTCGCAGGCTTACCTGCGCGTGCCGATCGGCGTCGGCATCGGCATTCTCTTCCTCGGCGAAACCCTGGCATCGACTGCGTGGTTCGGCCTCATTTTTGTGATCGCCGGGGTCGCAGCCATGACGCTGCCGTCGCGCAAGAAGGCCGCCGCCACGGCCTGAAATTCAAGCTAACCGTCAAGCGCCTCGGCAGCAGGCACAATGCGCTGGCTCACCAGATCATGCAGCTGGCGCACATAGCCAGAGCGGCCGGATGGCGCGGTGGGATCCGAGGTCATGACAATCACAAGGGAAGCGTGCGGCACAACGTAGATCATCTGCCCGCCAAAGCCCCAGGCGTAGTAGAACGGATTGTTGCTTGCTGTCGTTGAAACGAACCAGCCGAGGCCATAGGAATCGCCGGTGAACGGCGAACTGGTCCGCGGCTTCCACGACTCTTCGATCCACCCTTTGGGCACGATCTGTCTGCCGCCGCTTGCACCGGAATTCAGAACCATTTCACCGAATGCACGCATAGCTCGCGGCGAAAGCAGCATATCATTGCCGCCGAAATAGATGCCCTGCGGATCGCGCGGCCAAGGCGGAATGTTGATGTCGAGGGGCTTGCCTATCCAATCCCGCGCGTTCTGCAGCGTCGAACGCCGCGTCTTGACGGTCAACAGCGCCGAGAGGAGATGGGAATTGCCGGTTGAATAGAGCATCCCGCCGCCCGGTTCATCGACGAACTCACGCGACAGCGCATAACGCACCCAATCATTGCTACCGACCCAGCGCCCATAATTTGGGCCCGACGTGCGCTCCAGTCCGGCCTGCATGGAAAGCAGGTTGCCGATGGTCACGCGCTGCAATCGCGGGTCGGCATCGCGCGGCAGCCGGTCGGCCAGAAGCGGTGCGATAGGCTGGTCGATCCCCGCGAATATCTTGCGATCAATGGCAATCCCAACCAGAGTTGCGATGATCGTCTTGGACACGGATTTCACATTGACCGGACGATCAGCGGCTGGACCGCGATACGTCCGCTCGATCTCGAGCTGCCCTTGCCGGGAAACAATGAGTGTATGCAAGGCAGGCAACAGACCGGCCTGTTGCACAATGTCGTTGGTTGTAGCAGGTTCGAACGCCGCAGCCGTGCCCACAGATTGGGATCGCGCCAGCCCGGGCGCCAGCGCATAGCCGGCCCCGGCCAGCGAGGACATCAGGAATGTGCGGCGATTGAACGGAAACGAGCTGCTTTTCATCGGCAGACATTGGCGTTGCCAAAAGACTTCATCAACACACAACCTCTCACATGGGCGTGATCGGTGGTTCTCGCAAATAGACGTGTTGGGTTCGTTGGCGCCGGTTGCCTCCCCTTGAGGGGGAGAAAGGATTTGCTTGAATATAGCCTCTTCACTAAATGCCGACGAGCTAAGCCTTACCGAAGCGGCGATGATATCTTTCGATTGCGGATGCCACATCGCGTGGACTTTCATCGAGCAAGCCCGGGAAAATGCATACCGCTCTCGATTCCGGAGCCTTGCTCCCTCTCCTGATGTAAGCAAGCAGCGCCGGGCCAAGGCGTTCCTTCCACTCCTTGCGCACCACGATATTGATGAACTTGTACCTGCCGGTGACCCTTGCATCGATCCTTTCGATCGCTGGCCAGGGAATGATGTCGGTTCCAATGCGCCCGTCGAGCAATCCTTCCGGCGACAGTGATATGACCGGCCTTCTGTACATTGCAATTTGATAGAGGCAGAGCAGGATCAGGCCTGCGAACAGGGGGAGCATCGGCCAGGACATATAGTAATTGAATACGGAATTCCTGGGTGGCGGGGAATATTGGAACGCGGTGCGAACCGTTAGCACCATCATTCCTGACGTAAAAAGGGGCATCATCACGTATTTGAAAATGGATGGACGAAAGTCGGTAATTTCCTGATCCCTTGAACCCACTTCAAGCCATGATGCGGGGCGATAATCGTCCAACTTTTTCTCCAAGAAACAGTACGGCAAAATCACAACACAGAACCACGATCGGCCCGCACCTGACAAGCGTTGCCTTAACCGACAACCATATTCAGGTTCTTGCCGGTCAGCCTCGCCAGCTGCTGAAGACGGCCTTCGGGCACGTCGCCGATCAGATCGGCTTTCGACTTGTTGACGACCAGATCGATACCTTCGGCAGTCGGCTTCCATGTAAGATTTGGGACAACGCCCGACATCGATGCGGAGAATGGATAGACAATCCGCATGATCGCGGCGAGAACCCGCGAATATTCGAGCAGGCGCGGACTGGCGATGGCGGCAAGTTCTGGATCCGCCACGCTGTTGGTAATGCCCTCATGCCGGAAGAAATTGGCAAGCGCTATATAAGCGCGACCAGGATGATCGATGCCAATGAAGGCGGCGTTGGAAATCATGTTCAGCGCCTGGCTGCCGCGATAGTCCGGATGCGCGCGCCAGCTGATATCGGCAACCAGGCATGCGGCCCGGCGATAACGCTTTTCATCCTCGGTTTCTTCATAGCCGAGAGCGGCAAATGCTTCGCCGCTCCAGTCTGCCAGCTCGCGAGCGTAGGCTGGAGACCGGGCGCGCAGCACAGCCAATTCGTCTGCCGCGGAGATCAGCGGATCTTCCAATTGTTCGCTCTCCGGCAGGAGCGAGTAGAGAAACCCTTCCCGTACCCCGATTGCCGAGAACACGACGTTCGATGGCCGCATCAACCGGATGGTTTCGAGAAGAGCTATGGCACCGTAGGCCAGGAGCGAGCGGCGGTTTTTGGAAACGTCGTCGATGCCGCGCATATAATCGAGATCGCCTGCCGCGACGAGCTTGAGGAAGCGTTGGGCTTCATCAAACGGGATCTCATAATGATGCATGACATGAAGCGGATAGTGTTTTGCGCTCATGTGCAGTTTGGCGAGATTTCGCCACGTGCCGCCAACCGCGTAAAACGCCCTGCCCTTGCCATTGGCGAGAAGTTTCGCCGTCGACAGATGTTTCCTGGCAATGTTGGTCGCTTCGGTCAAATCGCCATTCGACATGTCCTGCAAACGCAGGCCGCCGAGCGGAAGGGTAATGCCATCGCCGATCTGGCGGCCTTTGATATCGACCAGCTCAAGACTGCCGCCGCCGAGATCGCCGGCAATTCCGTCCGGATCATGAAAACCGGAGATGATGCCGAGTGCCGAATAATAGGCCTCTTCCCTGCCCGACAGAACCTTGATCGGCTCCTTGAGCAAAGCTTCGGCTTCCTTGATGAATTGCGAGCCATTCTCCGCCTCGCGTGCCGCGGCAGTTGCCAGGACATCGAGCGAAACCGCCCCGGCCTGATCGGCAAGCGCACGGAAGCGGCGCAGGGCGCGCAGCGCGCTCTGCATTGCCTTCACATTCAGCTTGCGGGTTTTCACCAGCCCCTTGCCGAGACCGCACAGGATCTTTTCGTTGAATAGTACAGTCGGAGACCGGGTTACGCCTTCATAGACCACCAAACGTACGGAGTTCGAGCCGATGTCGATGACCGCGGCCGGTTGACGCCCCTGTACGCGTCCTTGTGCAGCAGAAATCATGCAGCCTTGTTTCTCTTTGACCGTTTGCGATGCGCAATCAATCGGGGTGCTGAAGACTTCAGCGACTTACCTCGGCCGGAAAGGCTGGGATTTGTCATGAAATATTCCTGCGCGTTAAAAGGTTCGTCTCCATCGGCCGGCTCAATCCGGCGTGAGGTTCCGTCAGCTAGTAACTCGTAACTCTGCTGGTTGTCGAGAAGGTTGGCCAGCATAATCTGTGAAAGAATCTGTTGATGCACAGTTGGATTGGTGATCGGAACAAGGGTTTCGACACGGCGGTCGAGATTGCGCGTCATCATGTCGGCAGAACCGAAATAGACCAGTGCCTTTTCCGAAGGCATGGAGTGGCCATTGCCGAAGCAGAAGATCCGGCTGTGTTCGAGGAAGCGCCCGACAATGGATTTTGCCCGGATATTGTCGGAAAGTCCCGGGACCTGCGGCCGCAGGCAGCATATGCCGCGCACCACCAGATCAATCTCGACACCATGCCTGCTGGCTTCGTACAGCGCGTCGATGATCTCCGCATCGACCAGGGAATTCACCTTCATCCAGATCGACGCCGGCCTGCCGGCTTTCGCGTGTTCAATCTCCTCAGCGATGTGCTGCAGGATCCGTGGACGCAGCGAGATCGGTGAAACGGCGATCCCCATTTCGCCCGACGGCGGGGTATAGCCGGTGATGTAGTTGAAGATCTGCGCGACATCGCGGCCGATCGAAGGCTCGCAGGTGAAGAATGACAGGTCGGTGTAGATCTTGGCAGTGATCGGATGGTAATTGCCTGTCCCGAGATGCACATAGCTGCGCAGCCTGTGCTCCTCGCGGCGCACGACCAGCGACATCTTGGCATGGGTTTTCAGCTCGATGAAGCCAAAGACCACCTGCACGCCGGCCCTTTCCAGATCGCGCGCCCAGCGAATATTGGCTTCCTCATCAAATCGCGCCTTCAGCTCGATCAAGGCAGTCACGGACTTGCCGGCTTCCGCCGCGTCGATCAGCGCGCGTACGATGGGGCTGTCATTGGAGGTGCGATACAACGTCTGCTTGATCGCGACGACGTCCGGATCGGCTGCGGCCTGGCGCAGGAACTGGACAACGACGTCAAAGGATTCATACGGGTGATGGACGACGATGTCCTTTTCGCGGATGGCTGCGAGGCAATCGCCGCCATGTTCGCGCACGCGCTCGGGGAAGCGCGGATTGTAGGGCACGAACTTCAGGTCGGCGCGCGGAATGTTGACGATCTCGGAAATCATGTTCAGCGCAAGCAGGCCATTGAGAACGCTGATGCGATTGTCAGGAACACCGAGTTCGGTGGCAACAAAACTGCGCAGCGTTTCCGGCATTTCATCATCGAACTCGATGCGGATCACCTGGCCGCGGCGCCGGCGCTTCAGCGCGCTTTCGAACAGGCGCACGAGGTCTTCGGCCTCTTCCTCCACCTCGATATCGCTGTCGCGGATGATGCGGAAAGTGCCCGCGCCCTTGACCTCGTAGCCGGGGAACAAACGCCCGGTGAAAAGGCCGATCGCGTCCTCCAGGGTAAGGAAGCGGAAGCGTCCACCCTCATCCGGAATCTGGATGAAACGCTTCAACGCCTGCGGCAGGCGCAGCAGGGCGGTCATTGGCCGGTTGTCGGTGCTCCGGTTCAGGAGCATGGCGATGGTGAAGCCAAGATTGGGAATGAACGGGAACGGGTGCGCAGGATCGATGGCAAGCGGGGTCAGAACCGGATAGATCGTTTCGAGGAAGTGATCTTCCAACCAAGCCTGCTCGCCCTTCGTCAGCCTGTCGGGCCGGACAATCTCGATATGCTCATGAAGCATTTCGGAACGCAGCTCATTGAGCCTGATTTGTTGTGCTTGCTGTAGCCGTCCAACTTCCTCCAGAACGAATTCGAGCTGTTCCTGTGGTGTACGGCCGTCGTCACTGCGGTCGGAAACGCCGGCACGCACCTGCCCCGCAAGGCCGGCAATGCGCACCATGAAGAACTCGTCGAGATTGGCTGCGGAAATGGACAGGAAACGCAGGCGTTCAAGCAGCGGTTGATGCTTGTTGTGCGCCTCTTCGAGCACGCGCCGGTTGAACTGCAGCCAGGAAAATTCGCGATTGACGAACCGGTCCACACTCGTGGGCAGATCCGGCAGGTCGACTTTCTCGACTGCTTCCGGAATCGCTGGTGACTGTTCGTTCATAGTCATTCTCCGATTAATAATGTCGTGGCAAAAACCCACCCTAAGCAAGTCTTTTGACACTTTGATAGCATTCGTCTTGAAATCGTAATCAGGATGATACAAACCGAGACGAAAGAGAAGTCAATTGCGCGACTGCGTCCTTCGTGCGCCCAATTGGACGCATGCCGCAGGTAGAGCCTCAGGAGCAAAATTATGGCTGGACACAGCATCCCTCATTTCCAGAACAGCGCTGGTCATGCGACGATCTCGATCGGCGTGAAGGAATTCATGTGCGTCGGCGCCAATCCACCCTTTGACCATCCGCATGTCTTCCTTGACCTCGGCGATGACAATGAGAAGGTCTGCCCCTATTGCTCGACGCTTTACCGCTATGATGCATCGCTTGCCGCCGATGCCACCGTTCCGGAAGGCTGCACCTATGTGGACAGGGCGACTTGAGCGCAGCTCTCATTGATCTGACCACGGAACGAAACAGGCGAAGTCCCAATCCTGAACAGATCATCATTGCCGGTGCCGGGATTGCCGGCCTCACACTGGCACTGGCGCTGAGCGACAAGGGATTTCAGGTCCGGATTTTCGAGAAAAGCGCGACGCTCGCGGAAATCGGCGCGGGATTGCAACTGTCGCCGAATGCGACGCGGCTTTTGGACCGGCTGGGCGTGCTGGAGCGGTTGAAACATTCGTCCGTCGAACCGCAAGCCATATGCCTGCAAGACGGGACAAGTGGCGAGAAACTGCTGCACCTGCCGATCGGCGGACAGGCAAAGGAACGCTGGGGAGCGCCCTACATCGTCTGTCATCGCGCCGACCTGCAAAATGCGCTGCTCACGGAGGTGCGCAGCCGTTCAAATATTATCGTCCAGCTACAATCGGCGGTGACGCATCACAAGGCGGACGCGGAAACGATACTCGTCCGGGCACAGTATCACGACCGCATCGAGGAACATCGGGGCGCCCTGCTGGTCGGGGCGGACGGTGTGTGGTCGAACACACGTACCGCCATGTCAGATACGGATCGCGCCCGTTATACCGGCACCATCGCATGGCGATCCTCCGTTGCCGTTGACGAATTGCCCGAAAGTTTCAATGCGCTCATGCCGCCTGGAACCAATGTCATCGCCTGGACTGGCGCCAACGCCCATCTGATCGCCTACCCGATCCGTTCCGGACAGATGATCAATTTTGTCGCCGTTGCGCCTGACCGGCAAAATGGCCGCCGCTGGGATCTGCAGATCAATCCGGAAGGTGTCAGCCAGACCTTTGTCCGGGAATTCGCCGGTTGGCATCAAGGTATCCGCGACGTTCTGCGTGCGGGCAAGCCATGGACGCCGTGGCGGCTGTTCGAGATGAAGAAATGCCGCTTCCGCCTCGAGGACCGGCTGGTGCTGATCGGCGATGCCGCCCATGCGATGACGCCCTTTGCGGCCCAGGGCGCGGCCATGGCCATCGAAGATGCCTGCGCCCTGGCAGGAGCGCTTGGCGCCGACAATACCAAATGGGATGCGGCCCTTGGCGCATTCGCCAGCGCCCGGACGCAGCGCATAACGGCTGTCGTGCGGCGCGGCGCCTTGAACCAGCTGGCCTACCACGCCAGAGGACCGGTCGCTGTGGCGCGCAATATCTTGCTGCGCAACCGGCCGGTGGAGAAATTCGTCAAGGGTTTTGATTGGCTTTACGGGTTTGATGCGGAAGGACCGCTTGATCAGAAATGATTATTCGGCGGGTGCGGTGCGGCGTCTCAGTTCTCGATTGATTTCTGCGATGCGCTCGTCTGTTTCTTTTTGCACCTTTTCCGACTCATATTGAGCCCAAAGCATTGCCCCTAAGCTCACACAGGTCATCCAAAACAAAAGCGATAGGATATCTTCCAACATCATCTCAATCCAACTTTGAGCATAATCTTACCACGCACGTGAAGTGCGGTCGAGAGAACCAAGCTGTACACAATGGTTAGTAGCTGAGAAGTTAAGCCAACTCCATTGGTCACCATATTTACGATGGGCCCAAGAACACCAACCACAGCTGATGCGGTCGAAAGCCTATCCAATGCTGCGGCCGTGTATTTTTGAATCTCATTGTTACGCATTTTTTCCAGCGCCAGGAGTTCCTTCAGCTGTTCACTCGAAGTCTCTTGAAATTTGTCCATAATAATTCCTGATGCAAAATGGCATTGTTGAAAAAACTTATCTAGAAATTTCAGCGGCCACGAAGGCCGCTGTTTGTGGTGTTATCGCTACCGAATTACTTAGTGCAGGATCTGGCTGAGGAAGAGCTTGGTCCGCTCGTGCTGCGGGTTGTCGAAGAACTCTGCCGGCGCATTCTGCTCGACGATCTGGCCCTGGTCCATGAAGATCACGCGGTTGGCGACCTGGCGGGCAAAGCCCATTTCGTGGGTAACGCAGACCATGGTCATGCCTTCTTCGGCGAGCTGAACCATCGTATCCAGCACTTCCTTGATCATTTCCGGGTCGAGCGCCGAGGTTGGCTCGTCGAACAGCATGATGCGCGGGTTCATGCATAGCGAACGCGCGATCGCCACACGCTGCTGCTGGCCGCCGGAGAGCTGGCCCGGATATTTATTGGCCTGTTCCGGGATCTTGACGCGCTCCAGATAGTGCATCGCGATCTCGTCAGCCTTCTTTTTCGGCATCTTGCGAACCCAGATCGGTGCCAGGGTGCAGTTTTCCAGAATGGTCAGATGCGGGAACAGATTGAAGTGCTGGAACACCATGCCGACTTCGCGGCGCACTTCGTCGATCTTCTTCAGATCGTTGGTGAGCTCGATGCCGTCAACCAGGATCTTGCCGCTCTGGTGTTCTTCCAGGCGGTTGACGCAGCGGATCATGGTAGACTTGCCCGAGCCGGACGGTCCAGCAATGACGATGCGCTCGCCGCGCATCACTTTCAGGTTGATGTCCTTGAGGACGTGAAAATCACCATACCACTTGTTCATGTTGATGATCTCGACGGCTACATCCGTCTTGGAGACGTGCAACAGCGAGCGGTCGACGTGGATTTCGTTGGGGTCAACAACGTTTTCGGTTGTCATGATAGGAAACTCCTTAGCGCTTATGTCCTGTATCGAGCCGGCTCTCCATGAAGATGGAATAGCGCGACATTCCGAAACAGAAAATCCAGAAGACGAAGCCGGCGAAGATCAGGCCGGAGATGGGTGTTTGCGGCGAAATCCAGTTCGCGTCGGAAAAGTGCTGTTTCACGGTTCCGAGCAGATCGAACATGCTGATCACAGTCACGAGGCTCGTATCCTTGAACAGGCCGATGAAGGTGTTGACGATGCCCGGAATAACCAGCTTCAGCGCCTGTGGCAGGACGATCAATCCGGTTTTCTGCCAGTAGCCGAGCCCGAGGGAATCCGCACCTTCATATTGCCCTTTTGGAATGGCCTGGAGACCGCCGCGAACCACCTCGGCCATATAGGCCGACGCGAACAGTGCCACGCCGATCAACGCGCGCAAGAATCTGTCGAAGGATACGCCCGGAGGCAGGAACAGGGGCAGCATGTAGCTGGCCATGAACAGGACCGTGATCAGCGGAATGCCGCGGATCGTTTCGATGAAGATGACGCAGAGCATCTTGATGACCGGCATCTTCGACCGCCGCCCGAGCGCCAGCACAATGCCAAGCGGCAGCGATACCGCGATGCCGACAAAGGAAAGTGTGAGGGTGACGAGCAACCCGCCCCATGAGGAGGTCTCGACATAAGGGAGGCCGAACCAGCCACCGACCAAGAGGATGAACGCGACGATCGGGAAAATAAAGAAGAACACGACCGCATTCAGCACCTTGTAGGGTGCCTTGGGGATGAGCAGCGGAACCAGCAGCAAAACGAATATGATCGCGACGAGGTTGACGCGCCAATGCTGGTCCACCGGATAGGGGCCATACATGAACTGGTTGAAATTGGCGTTCACATAAGCCCAGCAGGCACCGGACCAGCCTTCGGGCTGGATGCCGCCCTGAGCCACCGTCGAGCAAACGGACCGGTCTGGTCCAGACCAGACGGCATTGACGAACAGCCAATTAATAATACCCGGCAGAAACCAGGCGAGCGCCAGGATGGCCAGAAGCGTCAGAGCCGTATCAAGCGGCGTGGCAAAGAGATTGGTACGCATCCACCTGACGATACCCCTTTCGCCAAGCGGCGGGGTCTGGCCCTGAAGCATTTCGGTGCGGACGAAGCTGAGATTGTTATCCATGATCAGCGCTCCACCAGTGCCATCTTGGCGTTTACCCAATTCATGAAGACAGATGTGAGCAGGCTGACGCTGAGATAAACGACCATCCAGATCGCCACCACTTCGATCGAGCGACCGGTCTGGTTGAGGATCGTCCCGCCGACTGCAACGAGATCAGGATAGCCGATCGCGACAGCCAGGGACGAGTTCTTGGTAAGGTTGAGGTATTGGCTCGTGAGCGGAGGGATGATGATGCGCATCGCCTGCGGCACCACGACCAGCCGCGTTGTCGGTCCCGCCCGCAATCCAAGCGCATGGGATGCCTCGCTCTGGCCCTTGCCGACACCGCGAATGCCGGCACGGACGATCTCGGCAATGAAGGACGCGGTATAGAAGGACAAGGCCAGGTAGAGCGACATGAACTCCGGACCAATGAGCGTGCCACCCCGCAAATTGAATGCACCCAGAACCGGATAGTCGAATGAAACCGGGAAACCCCGGATAATCAAAGCCAAGAGCGGAAGGCCGACAATGAGGCCGAACGCCGTCAGGCCAACGGGAAATTGCTGACCGGTCGCCATCTGGCGCTTGTAAGCCCAGCGCCGGACGAAGAACGTTCCGATAATGCCGGCAATGAGACCTGCGCCGATCAGCCAGGAGCCTTCACCAAACACAGGTGCCGGGAAAAACAAACCTCGATTGTTGAGGAAGGTACTGAATGGCAGTTTGATGCTTTCGCGCGCTTGCGGCAGAACAGACAGGACACCCAAATACCAGAAGAAAATGACCAGCAAGGGCGGGATATTGCGGAATACCTCGACATAGACGGTGCAAAGCTTGCGGATGAGCCAATTGTGCGAAAGACGGCCTATCCCGATAATGAAGCCGATGATCGTTGCGGTGATGATGCCAACGACGGCAACCGTCAGCGTGTTGAGAATGCCGACTGCCAAAGCCTTGATAAAGGTCGAATCGCTCGTGTAGCTGAGATACGGACTGCTGCTGATATCGAACCCGGCGCGTCCGTCCAGGAAGCCAAAGCCGGATGCAAGGTTCGCGCGCTGCAGATTGGCAATGGTGTTGTTGACGATCCAGTAGACCAGACCTGCAATCACAAGAACGGTCACGGCCTGAAAAATATAACCGCGAAATTTCGGATCGTATAAAAGTGATGCTTTTGCGCTGTCTCTGCCGACAGGCGTAATATCCTGCGATGCCATAACCCCTCGTTTCTTTTAAACGTTTGTTCTTATTATTATTTGTTTGTTTGGAGGAGGGGACAAGCCCCCTCGCCCGATTCTTCAAATGATCGCTTAAGCGATCAGCGGATCGGCATTGCGTACTGCAGACCGCCCTTGCTCCATTGCGCATTGATACCGCGCGCAATCTTGAGCGGGCTGCCCGAGCCGATGTTCCGTTCAAACACTTCGCTGTAGTTGCCAACGGCCTTGACGATGTTGATGACCCAATCATTGGTCAGGCCGAGGTCCGTTCCAAGCTTGGTATTGGCCTCCTGGCCGAGAACGCGCTTGATCTCCTGGTTGTCGCTGGTCTTCAACTCTTCGACATTGCCCTGGGTGATGCCAAGTTCCTCGGCCGTCAACATCGCATAATGCGTCCAGCGAATGATGTCGGCCCATTGCGCGTCACCCTGACGAACGACAGGTCCCAACGGCTCCTTGGAGATGATCTCCGGCAGCACAACGTGATCGGCTGGGGCCGACAGCGCCAAGCGGTAAGCATAAAGGCCCGACTGATCGGTCGTATAAACGTCACAGCGTCCCGAATCATAGGCCGCATTGACCTCTTCAACCTTCTCGAACACGACCGGATTGTATTCCATCTTGTTCGACTTGAAGTAATCGGCGAGGTTGAGCTCAGTCGTTGTGCCAGCCTGAACGCAAACGGAAGCGCCCGACAGCTGCAGAGCGGAATTGATGCCCGACAGCTTCTTCGAGTTGATCATGAAACCCTGGCCGTCATAATAGTTGACGCCCGTGAAGTCGAAACCCTGGGTATCGCGGCTCAGCGTCCAGGTGGTGTTGCGAATCAGGACATCGATTTCGCCGGACTGCAGAGCAGGAAGACGGTCCTTCGCCGACAGTGGCGTATACTTCACTTTCGTCGCGTCGCCAAAAATAGCTGCAGCAACGGCGCGGCAATAATCAACGTCGAAACCCGACCATTCACCCTTATCGTTCGGTGAGGCAAATCCCGGGAGACCGGTATTGACGCCACACTGGAGGAATCCCTTCTTCTTGACGTCGTCAAGTGTTGCAGCCGAGGCTGCGGTCGCCAGGAGAACCAGCGCCGAGGCAGCCAACGCGCCCTTCAAGACAATATTTTTCATAACACGTGTACCCTTTGGTTGTTGCCCGTCGTTCCCAGAGAGAAAAAACAGCATATTGGCAGGTTACCCCTAACCCTAAAAAGAGGGCCCAATACCTCTCCCATTCACCCCCGCATCGAAGGGCATTCTGCTTCTTTGGTCAAGGGATAATCTTTGCCCAATATTGGGGCAAGAAGCATCCATCGGCTGCGCGGCAGCTTAATTTTCGATTATTTCTTGTTCAAATTGACTGGAGGCCGCCAAAAACGGTCACGAAAACGTAAAATCGGCCAGAATCGGTCCCCGTCGAAAAGGAAGGCCGTACGGCGTCCCGCAAGGAATCTGGCGAGTGCAACCGTGAAGAGAAAGCCGAGACTGTAACCTGCCACAACATCAGTCGAATAATGGGCACGGGCGATGATGCGGGTGAACGCGATGAACATGGTTGCGAGGATGATCGGTACACGCCATCGCGGAAACCACAGGGCAAGAACGGCACCGACCGCACCCATGGTCGTGGAATGGCCCGAGGGGAAACTGGCGAAGTTATATCCCGCTTCGAATGGCGAGAAACTGGTCGTCCCCAGCGTATCGATGAATTTCGGCCGGGCCCGGCCGATCAGGAATTTCGCTATGTTGGTCAGGATTCCCGCGAGTGCTATGGCCCAGAAGGCAAATGTCGCCTGCGCATAGACCAAACCGAATCGCACCCGTCTCGAATGGGCAACATTTGCCCAATCGATGCCGATGAGGCAGACGCCAATGGCAAAGGCCGGAATGAGATACCATTGCGAAAGGCCGATATCGGTCAAATGGCGGACTTTGCCCAATGAGCCGTAGGACCACAGGGTGCGTGACAGGTATTCGTCATAGGGCTGCAGCAGCAGAACAAGGAAGAAAATCAACACAACGCCCATCGACATGGCGTTGGTCCAAGCCGGGGGTGAACCTGGATAGGCTGGCGCATTGATGCGGCGCAGAAAACGAACGACGGCTTGACCGGTCCGCCGCAAGGCAGATTGCCGGTTTGGAATTTCAGTCATCTTCCCATTTCGGTTAAGCAAACCTGCTCTCCTGTTGCAACGGGCACGCGGTGGCATTATCGACTTCTCGAGACCGTCTGCAAATTCAACCCTGACGGTCATCTGATGCGATTTTCTGCGCTTCCGGTGCTCACGTACTTTAAGTACGCTGCGCTCCGGTTCTCAAAAACCACACCAGCTGACACATCAGGGATAAATTTTCAAACGGTCTCTGGTTAAGGCACACAAGATATGGAGACGCACTGATGGAGAAGCAACCGAGCAAGACGGTCAAACCCGGCATCAATACGCGGCTTGCTCACAGTGGTTACGATCCACGCGATTATCACGGTTTCGTCAACCCGCCTGTTGTCCATGCCTCGACCGTGCTGTTTCCCGACGCCGAAACCATGGCCGGCCACAAACAGAAATACACCTATGCCACCCATGGCACGCCGACGACCGACGCCCTGTGCAGGGCAATCGATGAGTTGGAGGGGTCGGTCGGAACACTTCTGGTGCCGTCCGGGCTTGTGGCAGTGACGCTTCCCCTCCTCGCATTTCTCTCGCCGGGAGATCACCTGCTGATGGTCGACAGTTGCTACGGCAATACGAGGCATTTCTGCAATACGATGCTGAAACGGCTCGGGGTCGAGACCGAATTCTACGATCCGCTGATCGGCGCTGGTATCGAACAGCTGATCCGGCCCAACACCCGTGTCGTCTTCACCGAATCTCCAGGCTCCAACACCTTCGAAGTGCAGGACATTCCCGCCATTGTCGAAAAGGCGCATGCGGCCGGTGCCGTCGTCATGATGGACAACACCTGGGCGACGCCGATCTATTTCAAGGCTCTCGACTATGGCGTCGACGTTACGATCCACGCGGCGACAAAATATCCTTCGGGTCACTCCGACATCCTGATGGGGACGATCTCGGCCAACGACAAATGCTTCAAGACGCTCGATGCCGCCTATACGGCGCTCGGTCTTTGCGTGAGCGGCGATGATGCCTACCAGATCCTGCGCGGTCTCCGCACCATGGGCGTCCGAATGGAACGGCATGCCGAGAATGCACTCGAGATCGCCAAATGGCTGGAACGGCAGGACGGCATCGTCGAAGTGTTGCACCCCGGGCTGGAAAGCCATGCGGGACACGCGCTGTGGAAACGTGACTTTTGCGGTGCTGGCGGGGTGTTCTCCATCGTCATCGATGGCGGCGTAAAACAGGCGCACGCTTTCCTGAACGCACTGAGGATTTTCGGCCTTGGTTATTCCTGGGGCGGCTACGAAAGCCTGGCGCTGCATGTCCATCTGGGTGGCCGGGTGATAACTGGCCAGAACTATGCCGGCCCGGTCATCCGCCTGCAGATCGGCCTTGAGGACACTGCGGATCTGATCGCCGATATCGAGAACGGACTGGCGGCCGCAAAAGCCGTATAAATAGAAGTTGATTTCGATTTGGCCGTCGCTGTTGTTATGAAGTTCGCATGAACAGATTCGCCGCAATCATCGTGTTTCTGACCGCACTCAGTTTCGGCTGGGTTCCGGTGTTTGCGGCGCCCGGCCGCCTGGCCGCTGAAATGGGCGCGACGTCATCGACGTCCGCCCATGTGCATCGTTCCGATGGCTGTACCGAAGAGCGGCACCATTGCTCCCAAGATGTCAAACAACAACATCCGGCGGTGTGCGCGGCCTGTATCGGGGTTCCTGCGGTTAACATCCCGATAATGGTCGCCCAACAGCCCAGCATCGTCATTCCACGCGGCGAGGAATTACCCTTGGTCGCACGCACCGATGCTCCGCTTCCCCGGCCTCCCCGAATGTAAGTGATTGTTTCCGATTCGTCTGACGCACAGGTGAGCGGGCCGTAGCCTGTGCCCTTCTGACTGGCCCTTTGGAAAGATCACAACAATGAAGATGACATTTCTTGCCGCGGGACTGATCTCCGCCGTCGCCCTCGCCTCACCGGCACTGGCGCAGGATCACAACGCACATAAAACCATGCAGCACGACGCGGCGGCGATGCCTGCCGGCGATCAGGGCGCCGCATCGAAGGCGTTTGCTGCAGCCAATGCGAAAATGCACAAGGATATGGCGATCGAATTCACCGGCAATGCGGATAAGGATTTCGTGCTTGGCATGATCGCCCATCACCAGGGTGCAATCGATATGGCCAAGGTCGAACTTGAATACGGCAAAGACGCCAAAATCCGCAAACTGGCCGAGGATATTATCGCGGCACAGGAAGGCGAGATCAAACAGATGAAGGCTTGGCTCGATAAGAGCGGGAACTAGAGCACGCTCTTAACTCTATTGCGGCGGTCATCTGACGCGATTTTCTGTGCTTCCGGTGCTCACGTACTTTCAGTACGCTGCGCTCCGGGTCTTGAAAACCACGCCATCTGCCTCGCCGCAGCGAGTTTCCAAACGTGCTCCAACCGCACGAAATGAATCACCCGCCGGTTTGCCGCCGGCGGGTGATCAATGCAAACTCGTGTTACTCAGGCCCTACTGGCGCATTTCATAGCCGGCGGCCCGCTTCTGCAGGCACAGCTGCCAAAGACTGTAAGCGGCATCGGCATAAGTCGACGTCCCTACCTTGAACTCGGCTGAACGCAACGGCAACAAATCCTCGACGACATCCAGTGTGCGTGAAGGAAGGATGTCGGTGCAGGTCCACAACCGCCGGAAGACGGCACTGATCGCCACCTGCCTGTCATTGACGTCAATTACGGGTTCATCGTTACCGAGTTCCCAATCTTCCAAGGCGTCAATGGCGTCCTGAAATGCGTTATGCAATATGATGGGGGCATGGCCATCATGAAGTGGGTGCAGCAAACCAGGCATTCCTGTCTCCTCACTCTTGCGTTGCAATACCGGGGGCTCCCGGATAGGGAATCATAAGGGTGGAAAGGCTGTTTCAGCAAGCGCAAACTGCGATACCATACCAATTTACTAGACATATTGAATTAAATCGAGATTTCGCGACGGATTTAACTCGCAATATTCAACTTATAATTGCATAAAGAACAATAATCGATTGAAATCGCTCTATTTTTATACAAATCGCCCCAATCGGAGTATTAGTGCGCTTTTCAATACGGCCAATTCACCTGGCGAACTCCGGTCCTGGTAGTGATTCACTTGCCGGGTAATTTGGCTCGAGCATATCATCCTATCGTTGCAGTATTTTGAACCCTGATCATGTGGATACGCCTTCCCCGTGCATCGTCCCCTCACCGTTCACGTCTGTTGCAGTCAGTTGCTTTTATCGAAAGCCTGCATCTTGCCAAAACGGCGTCATTGGCCCATTCATGTGCCGCTGCCCCACGCGATCGAGGACATTGGCATATGACGACAAGGCACCTTCAGGTGATGATACTCTCCGCACTGCTGGCAGGCTGCGGCAATATTCAGGGTCAGCTCGACAACGAAAAAATCTCGTCCCTGCGCTATGACACGGTCGAGTGCCCGGCGCTCGTGGCGCAGCGCAACCAGGCCGCGGCTGAAGTCAACCGCCTGACGAATGGCGCCGGATATCAGGATCCAAACATCATCACCGGTTTTGGGCCGTTCCTTCCCGATTATCGCACCGCCAACCAGAAGCAAGCCGGCGCCTTGCAGGGCCAGGTTGATTCGATGAGTCGGTCAATTGACCGCCGGAAGTGCGCCGCCTAGAGATCGGCCGCAATCCGAATGAAATTGCCCCTGGCGGGCCACTCCCGCTTATCCTACCTTTCTGCATAGGCCGTTTGTAGGGCAGCTACATCCAGCTTGCCCATCTTGAGCATTGCCTGCATCGCGCGTCCGGCCTTTTCCTTGTCGGCATCAAGCAACATGTCGATCAGCGGTGTCCAGTTGACCTGCCACGACAGGCCGAAGCGATCCTTCAGCCAGCCGCAAGGCCCTGGTTCGCCGCCGTCTTCAAGCAGCGCACTCCAGTAGCGGTCGACTTCAGTCTGATCCTTGCACTCAACGAGGAACGACACCGCCTCGTTGAACTTGAACTGCGGGCCGCCATTGATGGCAGTGAAGATCAAGCCATCGAGCTGGAATTCAATGGTCATGATCTCACCCTCAGGTCCGGAGCTGTCCTTCAGATAATGCGACGTGCGCATCACCTTTGAATTCGGGAACACGGAAACGTAGAAGTCGACGGCTTCCTTGGCATTAAAATCGAACCAAAGATTGGGCGAGATGCGTGTTCGGATGGTCATCCTGTCCTCCTGAGACCTGTTGCAGTTGAGTGCAAAGGACGTTTCGAGGACTTCGGTTCCGACATCTGTTGAAAAAATCGAGGGTTAGATCTCGTCAGGCATCGACCTTCCCGGCCACTTCAATCTTTGGATTCCGGAATCCCATGGCGATCCATGCCCCCAGGAGCTTTGCGTAGAAGGACACCGTATGGCTTTTCAAGTTGGGGATGTCATTCGGCAGTCTGGATGCATCAGGCAGGTCGCCAGCCATGGTTCGCATCTCGGCCTTCGGCCGCGCTCCGTCCGGCCAGAGGTGCAGATAGAGACTGAGCCAGTGCGCGCCCTTCATTTCCAGGAACACCGGCGTATTGCAGCACGTGGCGACGACACGGCGGGAGCCCGCATCCGCGTTGAGCCGGAACTCACGCAGATACTCGGCGCCGGACAGGATACGGACTCTATCCTTGCGATATTCTGCACAAGGCGTCGCGCCATAGGATGTGAGGACGTTCTTCGCGCCAGGTAACGTTGCGAGACGATCTGCAGCGGTCCGGCAGCTGTCGCACAGGCACTCGGACACAACGATCGGGGCTCCCTGCACCTCCAGGGATGTTCGCCCGCAAGCGCATCTGATATTTGTGGTTCTGCTCATGCTATGTCCTCCTCCTCTGTGACGTGAAACAGGTACCGGATGTACCGGTTCAGATGGTCGAGGCTTTCCCGCGCAAGCTCGGGATCATTCCCTGCCTTCGCCAGGACGAATCCACCCTGGATGACGGCTTGGGTGTGTCGCGCCAGGCTCTCCGCAGTCCAATCGTCCGTGATGCCGCGGTCCTGTCGTGCCGCCTCGATGTCGCCTTCCAGCGTAGCCGTATGCCCGAAGATGCTGCGGCCACACGCATCGCGAATGTCAGGGAAGCTTGCGTAGACCTCCTGCGCCATCGTTCCGACCAGACAGGTAAACTCGGCGAGCTCGCCCATGATGATCGCCTTGCGGAAAGCGACATAGGCGAGAACGCGCTCCAAAGGATCGGCCGGATCGTGATACGGCGCGGCCTCGAAGAAGCCGGTCGTCGTCGCGGCCCAGAACTCGGCAGCGGCGACGCCCAAAGCGTCCTTGCTCGCGAAGTGATGGAAAAATGCTCCCTTGGTGACGTCGGCCGCCCTGCAGAGGTCATCGACGGTTGTGGCGGCGAAGCCTTTGGTGCGGACGATATCCCGCGCCGCCTCAAGGAGCCGGGTTCGTGCGCTGCCGCGTTCGGGTGACTGTTTGGTAGGTCTCGACATATCGAATACATACCATACAGTTGGTATGTGTCAACGGACTGTTTCAGCAAGACTATTATGCTTGCCAGATCTCCATGCAGTACGGGCCAACAGGTTGCCGCCTGAACGCCACGTCTTCCATGGGTAACGACGTCCTGTGCGAGACAATCGGTTGCGTTTTATTGACCTTCACACTCATATTTGTCGAACAGTGGCGAGGATTTACAATTTTCACCAAACAATGTTTCGTTTTACCGGGCTGATTCCAAGCTTCATTGGGATCGAGAGCTAATAGGGGTACGATCATGATCTTCGGTATGACACCTTTTACTGCGTTCCATGTAATCTTGAGCCTTATCGGCATCGTTTCGGGTCTGATTGTTCTGGCGGGGTTACTGGCCGCGGACAGAAAAGCCGGCTGGACAATTATCTTCCTGATAACAACCATCGGAACGAGCGTGACCGGTTTTCTGTTTCCCTATGCCGGTTTCACGCCGGCTATCGGCGTCGGTATCATTTCGATGATCTTCCTCATCGCAGCTGTTGTCGCGCTCTATGTCTATCGTCTCGCCGGCGCCTGGCGCTGGATCTATGTGGTCAGCGCGGTCGTATCGCTCTATCTCAATGCCTTCGTGCTCGTTGTACAGGCGTTCCAAAAGATACCGGCTCTCAATGCGCTCGCGCCGACGGGCTCGGAGCCGCCATTCGCCATCGTCGAGGGTACCGTCCTGGTGCTGTTCATGATTGCCGGCTTTCTTTCCTTGCGGCGTTTTCATCCGCTTCCGGCCTGACAAATTTTGACTCAAAACGGCGCTGCTGTATGGAGCGCCGTTGCATTTCACGGCACGTTGACCCGGACGGCAGCCAATTCGGCTGGGAACGAATGAGTTCTTGTTGAATAAGTAAAAAATCAGCGTATTTTAGCGCTTTGGTGGCTTTCAACCGGTAATTTGTTCTTCTCGAGGGAGTGACAAACAAAATGGAAGAGGTGACGCTGCATACACCCCACAATGCAAGCTGCGCATCGCCGCAAATATTACAAAAAGTACGCTCGGAAATGCCCAAGAAGACAACCAGTCCGAATAAGCTTTCGGATATTCTGAGGCGCGCCAAAGGCGGATTTACGCATCGAAGGTTCAAGGAGCATGCAAAGTAGCCGGCAACAGAGCCGGTAAGGCAACGCGAATATTTGCTGCCGCATCGAATGGATGCCTTTGTTCAGTGCGCCTCTGGTTGAATGAAAAGCGAGGTTACGCCTATGCGTGATCTGGATATTCTTCTTGCCCTCATTGTGATAGCATTGCTCGTCTACCAGGCGAGACCATCGCATTGAAAGCAGCCTGCCAGGCGCGCTAACCATAATCCTCCCCTTTGGTCGAGCGACGCCTCGATATAATGTATTCATGTTGCGATAAGCGAGCAGCATAGCTCGAATTGTTGAGTTGTTTTAGGTATATCCCTGTGGCCTGATAAGACCTGAGCCGCATTGTTTACTCGGCTTGAAGTCCTCTTGACCACTGTTTTCATTGGCAGATGCGGGAGGCACCAATGGAGGAGGATGACAAGAAGGAGAAAGAGGATTACGCGCCGTACCTCACATCGATATGGGGCTATCTCATACTCTTCCTGATCATCATACCAATTGTCCTGTACTTAGGCCGTCAGTTCGGAAGGTGAGTTGTTGTGTCCAGCGTTATGAAAAAGAGGGCGAAGAACCCCGTCGCAGTTCCATTTCCGCTATCGAATGATGAAGGTTCATTCGCATTCGAAAACGAATTCAGACCGTACTTGTATTGGCCGCCGGCAATCGTCATGGTTACGCTGGCCGTTACAAGCTACCTGATCGGAATGTATTTCGCATCCTGACGACGGCGATCTCCAAGGTTCGCAGGAATTGCCGCGCAAGCAGGTCCGCTGTGACGCGCACCTGCGAGTCATCCAAGCGACCTCAGCGGCCTCCGTCATATTCCTGAACTTTGCTCTCATCGCCGAAAATGAGCTTTTGCGGATCATCCTTAATTGCGGAAACGCCGCGCTCGATGCCTTGTACCGTGCGGCGGCTTTGCGACACGAACCTCTGGACATCGCGCAGTTTGGGGCCGGTCATATTGGCCAGATCATTCGTGATAGAGACCAGCCGCGCATTCAGGTCTTTCGCCTGTTGCTGATACGATTGCAGTTTACCGCGCATTGCGCTGACGGTGCTGTCCTTGTCATCGGAAAGCTGCTTGTCGACATTGGCCAGCGTATCATCCACATTCACTGACGCTGTTTTCACACGCGAGATGACGTCACGCGCATCCGCCATGATCTCTTCGAGGCTTTGTGCCTGCTCGCCGTACTTGCTGATCAATTCCGTGCTGTCGGCGAGCCCATCGGTAAAGGTCTTGGCTTGTTTGATGCTTTCGATGAACGGCCCCCTCGTCTCCGCCAGGTACTTTTCCGTGGCAGCGGTCGCCTTGTCGACGCGCTCAATCCAGTCCTGCGCGGTCTGGACGAGCGTCTTCAACGAGGATGGGTCAATATCCACGCGTGCGACCGTATCTTCCTTTTCGGCTTCCTCCAGCAGTTTCGGCTCGTAGGCCTTGCCGCCCGTTAATTCTATGCGCGCCTGCCCCGCAAGCAGTTCGAATGCCAATGTTGCCACAGTCGAACGTGTGATGGGGGTGGTCGAGTCGATCTCGGTCTGGACGATGACAGCATCGGGATTCGTTGAATCGACGAACAGGCGGCGTACCTCGCCCACCTTCAACCCGTTGAAGAAAACCGGACTGTTTGCTGCCAGACCAGTGACCGACCCTGGCACCCGGATCTCGAGTGTCGCCGTCTCGCGGGTGTCTCCATAACGCCCAATCCAGTAAAAGAAACCGAACGCCAAAAGACACACGACCAGACAGAAAACCGCTACGAGAAGATAATTGGCCTTGGTTTCCATCGAATTTCCGGCGCGACTCCGCGAGTGGGATCAACAATCCCTTCATTACTCCCTTAGGTCGCGGCAAATCAACGGAATTAGGGAGCAAAAACCACCAGATCTGAAATCCTGTATGACGTAGCCTGTGTCGACCAAGATCGCAGGAGAAGGTTCATGGTTCGTCCAAGGTACCATACAGTTTAGAGATGTTCTTGTCGTGATGCCTCTAGGCGTCTTTCGGCAGCACTGAGCGAACCCTTGCGATGAAGACATGGAAGTCCTGCATGAAAGTGCGAAGGAAATCGGCGGTGGTGTCCTTCGTGACCTCGCCGTCATCGGTGATCAGCCCCGGTGTGAACTGGATGTAGGCTTCCGGGGCATTCATCTGGGGAGAGTTGCAGAAACTAAGCACGCTGCGCAAATTCTGCTGTGCGACTGCTGTGCCTATCGCGCCCGGTGACGTGCCGATCACCGCTGACGGCTTGCGCGTGAACGAGTTGGTGCCGTAGGGGCGGCTCGCCCAGTCGATTGCGTTTTTCAGCCCACCGGGGATGGATCGATTGTATTCAGGCGTGACGAACAGCACGGCGTCGACGGCCGCGATTGCCGCCTTGAATGCCTTGCCAGCGGGAGGGTAGTCGGCGTCATAGTCGTAACTGTAGAGCGGCAGGTCCTTGAAGGATATCTCCGACATCTCAAGTTCCGGCGGTGCTAACCGCACCAACGCCTTGGCGAGCTTGCGATTGATCGAGTCCTTGGCGAGGCTGCCGATGAAATAGCCTACTTTATGTGTGGTCATGGCGTTCTCCAATATAGAAGGGGTCTCTTGTCCTTTGAGCGCAAGCAACTAATCGCCGACGAACGTGACCGTCTCGTCGAGCGGGGCGCGGCCTGTACGGGCCGAACTTACCGCGGGGTCCTCGTACCCGATCGACATGCCGCAGAAGAGGATGAGTCCGTCCGGGGGTGACAGGACCTCAGCGACCGTCTCGCGAACTTGCGACCACGCCATCTGCGTGCAACTGTGCAGCCCTTCGGCGCGGAGCAGCAGCATGATGGTCTGCAGATACATGCCGACATCGGCCCATTGGGGCCGGCCCAGGTCGCGGTCGATGTAGCAGAACAGGGCGGCGGGCGCGCCGAAACAGTTCCAGTTGGCGATGGCTGCCCGCTGCCGCGCCTCCCAGTCCTCGCGCGCAATGCCGAGCGCACTGTAGCGCTCCTTGCCGAAGGCGGATCGGCGCTCCGCGTACGGGGACTTCAGCACGGGTGGGTACATCTTGTACTGCCGCTTGTCCCAAGGGTCGCCGTGGGCCACGCGCTCGACGGCGTTCGTCTTGAGCTCGGCCAGCGGTGCGCCAGTCAGCACGTAGGTGTTCCACGGCTGGATGTTCGATCCGGACGGCGACCAAGCTGCGGCGGACAACACGCGCTCAAGCACCTCCCTCGACACAGGCTCGTCCTTGAATCCGCGCACCGCCCGTCGACTTGTGACTGCCTCATATACGTCCATGATCGCCTCCATGCCGCCGGCCGTTCATTTCGGTCTACCTGGGTGTGAGGTATTGTCCGTACTCATGGTCGTCTCCTCCTGACTGTTCCTTTTCGATGTGGTTCATTATCTCCATTCGCAATGGAGACGTAATCACACCGTGGTCTAGGAGGCGTACAACCAACGTATATCAGAGATCGATGCATCCGGGGGGCATGTGTGCGAAGCGCCCCTTTACGGCCTCAGTTTGGCGCTTACGAGCCACCGCACGGAATCAACGCTGCATCGGACGACACGCAAGTTGCTGGGACAGATAAGCGAGTGTGATGAAGGCTTTGACTCGGTGGACGAAACCGGAGAATGGTAGCTTGTCCGGCAAACCAACGCCGCGGGTGCGGCACGCCATCTGACCTCGGAGCAAGTCATGACCCATCTGACCATTCTGGCATTTGCACTTGTATCATTCATCGGCATTGCGACCCCTGGCCCAACAGTGCTCCTCGCACTCACAAACGGCTCGAAGTTTGGCATCCGGACAGCCAGCTACGGCATGGCGGGTGCGGTTCTGTCCGACTTCGTGCTCATCGGCGCCGTGGCACTGGGGCTTGGCGCCCTTCTCGCGGCGTCAGAATTCTGGTTCTCGGTGGTCAAATGGATTGGCGTCGGCTATCTGACGTTTCTCGGAATCATGCTGTTGCGGTCCAAAGGCACGCTCGATGTCGTGCATACCGACGTCAGCATCAGCACGCTGCCCTCCGCTCGCCTGGTTTTCCTGAAGAGTTTTTTTGTCGCTATCACCAACCCCAAGGGGTATCTGTTTTTTTCGGCGTTTCTGCCGCAGTTCGTCGTGCCGGAATTGCCACAGTTTCCACAATATCTGGCGCTCGCCGTGACGTTCGCGCTGATCGATCTCGCCGTCATGTTCGGCTACGCCATTCTAGGTTCGCGCGCGGTGCGCCTGTTGAAGAAGCAAGGGGCGCTCTGGCTGGATCGCCTTTGCGGTGGTGCCTTGCTGGCGCTTGCAGGTTCGCTTGCGTTCTACCGGCGTGCAAGTACCTGAGATGTGAGCGACTTCGCCCGGGTTTTCACACCGGGGTCCGCCGCTTCAAACGGCGGAACCATTGATTGGCATGGAAGATCAATCGACAGAGATGACCTCACCTGTCCGGCGATCGATGTCGACGCGAATTTCGTCGCCGCGGCGGTCGATACCTTCAACGACATACCGTGACCGTGTGCGTCTTACGTCGTCCACGTCCCGCACACCTTCGGCTCTCGCGATGCGGACAGCCTGGCGTTCGCCAATTTCATAGTACCGGCGCTCGACGCGTTCCGGAGCGGCTTCACGCAGACGGACACCATCCGGACCAATTACGATCGATTGTGCGAAACTTTGCGGCACAGCCGCGGCGGTCATCAGAACCGCAGCTCCTACAATTACCAATCTCTTCAACATAACATTCTCCTTAGATCAAAATCATACGCAAAATACCCCACGCTCCTGAAACCAACGTTTGATCCCCGATAGCGTTCCCTCCCCTGCATGGGATACAAACATATCCAAAAAGTGGCAAACTCGCGCACGCATGATTTCAGCCGGAAATGCAAATCCATATTCAAGGGAGGAATATCGAGATGGGTCATCCGACAAAGGCAAAAATAGCGCGCACCTGGCGAGGACGAACGCTTCCCGGCGTGGCGGATGAATATGAAGCGTACAATTACGACGCCGGCATCAAGCCCTTGATCGAGAAGGCGCTCGGCGTCCAGACGTTTCGGGAGGACCGCGCGAACGACACCGAGTTCATGACAATTTCCTACTGGGAAAGCATCGAGGCGATGACACGGTTCGCCGGGGACGATCCAAGGCGCATCCATCATCTCGAGCGCGACAAGGACTATCGAGGCCGTGAACTCATGAATAGGGTCGAAATGGTATGAGGCTTTTCGTTCGGATACGAGGAACAAAGGCGAAGGAAATGTTTATCCATTTTCGAGCCTTTGCGGCACAGTAGCCGGGCGAAAAGGCCATATCCTGCGGACGCCGAAACGGCTGCAAGCTGCAGTGTCGAGCTGCTCGGGCGGGGGAAAAACCCCGACCTTCGCAGCTCTCCTCGCATCATTTTGCCGTTTCAGCGCCATTGTCGATCCTATTCATGAGTTTACGGCCTAATAGAGCTTCCCTCGGAGGTGCAAATCCTCAAGCTTCGCACAAGTCACGGCCAAACGACCTGAGCTACAAGCCTTTCGCTGCGCGTTTGTCAGTCGTGGATGCGCGGGCGCATTATGCCGAGGGCGATGACTGCGCCGAGGACGATGGGAAGTATTATAACCACGAGAAACCACAGGAATTCAGACATTACGCGTCTCCTTGAATTTCTTGGCAGCGCCATCCGGCCTATAATAGCAGGTTCTTGCGATTATCAGAAATTGCTCGGGCGAAGCCAGGTGGCAGGCAGCCCGCACCGCGTAACCTTATTCTGCCGCCTTCTCGTCGATGCGTTTCCCGCCACCCCGCCGTTCGGCGCCAAAACCGATTTCAAGCCGGCGGACGATGATCAGCACCACCACGGCCATGAGGCAAGCAGGAACGGCGATCCACCAGAATCCAAAGCCGCAGGCCAGACCGACGGAGGCTGCAAGCCATAATGCAGCGCCGGTCGTGATTCCCCTCACCTCGCCGCGCGAGACAATGATGAAGCCCGCGACCAGGAAAGCTACACCGCTCGTTGCAGCCTCGATCAGCCGCAATGGATCCATCCTGACGCTTTCCCGCTGAAACATCGGGACGGCAACGGCCTCAAGGCGACGATTGCGAAGGTCGCGGAGGCCATGCAGACCATCTTGTGGGTTTTCAATCCTGCCGGCTGTTTCCGCCACTCCCGTTCCATCCCAAGGACGGTCGCAAGCAGCAGGCGGAACAAGACAGCTGAAACAGGCAATGTTGTCTGAGGAGCCAGAAGCTCGAGAAAATTTTCCATCCTGGACACGGTTCGTTGCACAGATATGCATAGGAAACCGCTGAAGGGTCGGAATGTTCCGCAAGCGCAGGGCGGGCAGCGGACCCGTACCACTCTAAGTGATTAGGTTTCGATTGATTGTGGCGGTCCCCTATCGAACGTAAATTTAGACCATCGGGTAAAAAACAAAAAAGATGGTGGGAGCCATGAAAAGCACTCGAGATTATTACGACTTCGAACCGCAACGGTCCCGCTCGGTTATGGTGAAGCTTTGCGATTACGGCGTCGCTATCATGTTGCTATCGGGCGTGGTTTATTCGACGTACCTCGACATCGAGGGCAGATTCAAGCCGGCCGAGACCAGGCTCTTAACCGCCAAGCAAACCGTCGCTGCCCAATCGACAATTGAATGACGTTTGAGCTTTCGATGAACAACCGGCACCGCCACTCCATCGGGCGGTTTCTCTGGATCATGAACTGAAAAGGTGGCGATCCCGACTGGATTCGAACCAGTGACCGTCGGCTTAGAAGGCCGGTGCTCTATCCAGCTGAGCTACGGGACCAATTGTAGTTCCGGCGGAATCAATCCTCGCCAGAAAATTGCAAAATTTCGTAAAAATCAATGCGTCCAGGGCTGTTTGCGGTCGAAACGGAAGTTTTCCGAATAGGTGACCACCCGGCGGCGCGTCTCCTTGGGTTCCTGCACCGTATAGGCGATGCCGTTTTTCTCCGCATAGGCGATGGCCCCTTCCTTCGTCTCGAAGGTCAGGCGGATCTGGCTCTTCATGTCGCGCGACGACGTGTAGCCCATCAACGGTTCAACCTTGCGCGGCTGTTCCGGCTCGAAATCGAGCGTCCAGGTGTCGGACTTGGCCTTGCCGGACTGCATTGCGGTTTTTGCCGGGCGGTAGATGCGAGCTGCCATGATGAAAATCCCTTGTCTGCAATGCCGATATATTACAGGCTTTTGACGAACTCTAGAGCAATTCCAGGAAAAGTGCGAAGCGGTCTTCCGTCCGGGATTGCGCAAGAACAATCTTTTTTTGGCAGCTTTGCTTGAAGTGGTCGGAGCGGCAGGATTCGAACCTGCGACCCTCTGGTCCCAAACCAGATGCGCTACCAGGCTGCGCTACGCTCCGTTCCAACTTGAACGCTGTTGTCCCTAGAGATTTCGATTCAAGAACGCAAGAGCCGAAAAGTTGAAAAAGGCACAAAATACATGAAAAGGCATACATAGGCTTCGTAAGGCACCAAAAGTCCTACGAAATTTCCCACCGAACTCGCGGCCAGTTCGTGGCGACGGCTCATCGAATCCATGTGCGGCCTAGAGCAAGTCCCGCCTGGTGGTCGATGAGCTCCAGGCAGCACTCGGATGTTTCAATCAGGGGTGGCTTTCGCCGTGCCCACATTCATTCCGATTATTCGACACCCCAACCTGAATCACAGAACCTATACCGCGGTATGGCTCGCCCTGTCCTTGACCCCAATTGTCCGCAAACACACCTCGACGTAGCATCGCGGTCAGCAGGAGACAGACAAACAACAGGAGACAGTCATGAGCCTAGAACACACCTCACACCCCGCCGTTGCTCCCGCCCCCGACGAGCTGGTTCCGTCGCGCTACGCGCTGCGGATCGGCGAGATTGACGTAATGGTGGTCAGCGATGGGGTGCTGACGCTGCCGGGCAAGATGTTGGGCCACAACGCCGATCAGGCTGTGCGGGAGGCCTGGCTGGACTACAATTTCCTCCCGACCGACACGCTCGATTGGGGGTTGAACGTGGTCGTGGTGCGTAGCGGCGGCAAGACCATCCTCATCGACGCCGGGCTGGGTGACGACCCGAACCTTAACTTGCCGAAGGCTGGGCAACTGGCCCATCGACTAAAGGCCGCCGGTATCGATCTTTCGTCCGTGACCGACGTGGTGCTCACCCACATGCACATGGACCATATTGGCATGCTGCTCGTCGACGGGGTGAAGGAGCAGCTGCGTCCTGACCTGAGAATCCACGTGGCGGACGCCGAGGTCAAGTTCTGGACACACCCCGATTTCACCCACGTCTCGATGCCGCAGGGTTTCCCGGACGCGCTACGGGCGGCCGCAAAGCGGTTCGCGGAAGATTACCGCAGCAATCTGCGGACGTTCGAGGAGGAGTACGAAGTTGCGCCGGGGGTGGTCGTCACCCGCACGGGCGGCCACACCCCCGGGCACAGCGTGGTGCGCCTTGCGTCCGGCGACGACCGGCTGATGTTCGCCGGCGACGCCGTGTTCGCGGTCGGGTTCGAGCACCCCGACTGGTTCAACGGCTTTGAACACGACCCCGAGGAGGCGGCCCGCGTCCGGGTCCGTCTTTTGCGGGAGCTGGCGGCAAGCGGCGAGCTGCTGGTGGCCACTCACCTGCCGTTCCCATCCATCGGCCATGTGGCGGTCGAAGGCGACGCCTTTCGTTGGGTGCCAATCTTCTGGGACTACTGATCGCTTGTTGGGTCAGGCCGTACTAAGGTCGTGTCTACAGGTTTAACCAGCGGGATGCGACAGTGCTGCTGCCGCACCACACCGCCTGACGATCAAATTGGTGGACGGAGTCCAGTCCAATCGAGAAAATATGAGGTGACCAAAACTTCGCCGCACGCCGCGGCGCCTGGGTTGTCTATGTTCAGGCCGATTACGGTGAGCTGGGGTGCGCGAGGCGGTCCTTCGTTTCGACATAGCGGTCACCGGGTTGTCCGCGACTGGAACTATGCGTGGCACTGATGACGGCCGTCAACTGCGGTCAATCGTTCTGCTGGGGCCTGGAATGTGACCTGATGCCGTTGCCATCTTGCTTGCAGCACAAACCAGAGCTCCGGCATGATGCCGAGCGATTGTTCAAAGCGCAGGGCGATAGCGTGGGTAATCGGGCGCCGACCAGCAATGATGGCGTCAATCGTCGCTGCAGGCACTTCTGCCGACCGCGCAAACTCCTCCACTGACAGTCCATGTGCTTCGATACATTCAAGCAAATGCTGACCCGGGTGAGTTGCCCAATGCGGCGTCCATCGATTTGCTGGTGTGTTCATTGTGCGGTGCCATTCAGATTTTTTATCCATGAACGAATCATAACCTGACCGCGTGTCAGCCGAATGAAAAAACCGTGACGCGAAAGCGGCAGTGCCTCATTTCCGCCGCAAGATATATTTGCGGCAACCGTTGATTATGACAAATATATTACGGATAGGTGACGCCACCTGACACTACCGAACGCGATCGGATTCGCCATGCGCATTAGAGAACTACACGAAATCAGATACGAAGAAGAGACCGGAAACCTCAAGCTTTCTGGTCTTAACCCCTTCAAGGAAGCCAAGAGCGTCAACATAACCATCGACAATTCCGAAGAATTCCTCAACGCCATCAAGACCGCGTTGGCCGACACGGAAGGCAAGACCATCAAGATCGGCAAGGCCAGATAACCCGGGAACTAATTGTCACCCTTCGACTGGCCAATCTCGTCCACGTGACTTTGGATGCTGAGCCGATCGAGCGAAGCAAGCGGAAGATTGACGAAGATCTTCAACCGGCGATCGAGTTCCGCCATGGCGCGGGAAAAGGCTTGCTTGCGCTCCCATGGTTCACCCGTGGCTTTGACCGGGTCTGCTGAGGCCCAGTGGGCGCTGACCGGCACGCCCGGCCATTCGGGCAACGGTTCACCGGCAGCTGTATCACTCAACGTAAAGACGAAATCGAGATTCTGTGCGTCGGCAGCGCCAAAATCCCGGTAGTGTTTCGGGTGCAGTTTGTCGGCCGGATAGCCCAACGCTTCAAAAAGCTCCCGGGTTTCCGGTTCAATCTCGCCCGAAGGATCGACGCCAGCACTGTAGGCGACGAAATGAGGTTGGCCGATGCGGTTGAGGATTGCTTCGGCCATCATGCTTCTTGCCGAGTTGCGCTGCGACAGGAACAGCACGTGAAAGACCTTGTCACTCACAGCTCATCTCCACGGTCGGTTGACGGATGGATGAAGTGTAATGCCTACAATGCAGGCAGAATATGACATTTACATAACAAACTGCATGCCTGCGCCTAATCATTCTATTTATGGATTGCCTCAAATTTACATAAAATTATGCCCTTATTTCATGGTGAAGAGTCGCTTCTGATAGCGTGCAACTGCCGTCAAAGCACTTAAAGGGGCAATCCGAGTGGCCGAGATGACCAGAGTGAGCCAAACCGCGATATCGGCGCAGATCCGCGACACTGCGTGGCTTGCGCACATCGAGCCCATCCGCAGAAAGATGTCCTTTTCGCAGGGCAAGGCGCTTGTCCACCAGATTTTCGACGATGCGGAAGTGGCTCGTCCCTTCGTAAAATGCTTGCCGACAAACCACAGCACGCGAGGATTTCCCACGCAGGAACACGAGATATTCCTGCAGGATGAGACATGGGATGACACCGTCGTTCATTGTGCGGCGGAACTGCTGCTTGGTCCGATCGACTCTCAAACCTTCAGCAACAGGGAAAGCTTCGGGCAATATGAACTGGAGAACTATGTGTATCTCGCAACGTGCTATACGGGGATGAATCAACGATCCCTTGAAGCATATGCGGCGGAGCTCTCTGCGATTGCCGGACTCAATATTCGCCCCCGACTGACCGTCGGACCAACGCATTCCTCCTGGGCAGAGATCAAACCCGGTGACAGGCTATATGAGACCGCGATCGGCACGGGATGCCGGCTGTACAAGCGCTTTGGCGAACCGGAGCCGCTTCGCGACATGTAGTATTGCGTTTTGCACAGCCGTGCAATTTTGCGTTGCGGTCGTCATGGGTTGCGGCAAACTGCTAATGGGGAAACGGGGAACATCATATGCGAGCGGAAATCTGGGTATTTACGTCTGTCATCTTCTCCACGGCGATCACGGCATGGCTCTGCCTCTTTCAAGTCAACGACAATGAACCGGCGACCAGGCACTATAAATCGACATGGATGACCACTGAATTTCGCAATTGAGTGTCGAAAGGGCCGCTCAAAGATCGAACGCAGCCTGCCCCTCGTCGATCGCAGTGACAACGCTGGCGGCAAGTGCGCGGGTGATCTTCGACTTCTTTTCTAGCGCGGCTCTGTCCAGCCGTTCGACAACGCGATTGGCCGTGGAAAGGGACCGCTCGATATGGCTGACGAGGAAACCGATGACGTTGGGATCCACCGCGATCTGGCGGTCAGCGAACAGCTTGTAGAGGACGCCCGACAACAGCATGTCGTCCGGCTCCCCGATTTCCACCGTCGTTGCTGCCTTCAGGCGGGAAGCCAGATCCGGCAGGGTGACCGGCCAATTGGCGGGCCACTTGCGCGAGGTCATCAAGAGGCTCGAACCGCTCTGGCGAACACTGTTGATCAGGTGAAACAGGCCGGCCTCATCGATTGGACCATCGCCGATATCGTCGATCAGAAATGGCCCGTTTTCGCCCGATGCCGAACCGACATTCCGGGCGTCGATAACAGTGGCGTCCGACTCGGCCTTCCAGACCGCGGCGAGATGGGTTTTACCCGAGCCTGTCGGACCGGCGAGCACGACGACGGGCGAAATCCAGCTTGGCCAGCGATCGACCATATCCGCGGCCGCCATGTTCGACGCGGAGACGATCAGGTCGTCGCGGGAATAACCCGGCTCGTGGCCAAGATCGAGCGGGAGCTGACGCGGTGTGGGTGTGTTGGTCATGCGCGTTGAATTACAGCCACCACCATCAGACTGTCATCTGATTTCTTTGGTCTTCTCGTTTTTGCGATAGTTGCCTGTGTAGAGCGGGGATTGCTGATAACGGCTGATGACAAAGCGCACGAGGACGCCGACCGCAGCAGCTGTCGGCACGGCGATGAGCATGCCGGTGAAGCCCATGAGCGAACCGAAGGCAAATAGAGCAAACATGAGCCAGACGGGGTGCAGGCCAACGGACGACCCGACGAGTTTTGGCTGAAGAATATTGCCTTCGATGAACTGGCCAATACCGAAGGCAATGGCCACGCCAACGATATGGCCCCATTCCGGCCAGAACTGCACGATGGCCACGCCAAGCGCCAAGACCAGGCCGACGAGCGAGCCAACATAGGGAATGAAACTGATCAGACCGGCGAAGAGACCGATCAGCAATCCGAAGTTGAGCCCAACAACGGTCAAGCCGGCGGCGTAGATGATGCCGAGCAGCAGGCAGACAGTACCCTGCCCCCGCACGAAACCGGCAATGGCCTTGTTCATATCGCGGGCGATATCACGAACGGTCTCGACGTGTTCGCGCGGCACGAGGTTATCGATCTTGGCGACCATACGGTCCCAATCGAGCAGCATGTAGAAAGCGACAACGGGCGTGACGACGAACAGTGCCGCTACATTGATCAAGGTCTTGCCCGAACTCCATATCGACTGCAGCAGCGTGGTGAGGAAACCCGCGCCCTGTTGGAGCAGCGAATCGAGGCTGTTGCGGATGACCGACGCGTCGACGCCGATGAAATCCTTGAGCCACTCCGAGTTGCGGTTGGCGATCAGTTCCTGAAGAAGCGTCACGTAACCTGGCAGGCGCGCGATAAGATCGCTCATCTGGGAGGCCAGCACCGGCAAAAGGATAATCAGCAACAGCACAAAGGTGACGATGAACAGCACCAGGATGAGAACGGTCGCCAGCAGCCGCGAGAGGCCAAGACGTTCAAGCCGGTCGGCGACGGGGTCGAGGAAATAGGCGAGGACGAGTCCTGCAACGAATGGCAGCAGGATTGAGGAGAAGATGTAGAGAAACAGCGCAAGAAACACCATCGCCCCGGTCCAGAACACGGCCTGACGCCGCACGCTCGTAGCAAGCGTGCTGACCTGGACGTCGACGTGAATGTCGCGTTCGGGGATCACTTCCACCGGCAGGGGTTGAGGCTTGGTCGTGCCCACGCTCTTATTTTCGCTCTTGCTCATAACCAGCCATATGTTTTGTCCAAGCCACGAGATAGGCAGTCGCCGATGCTGCGGTCAAGAGGCCAACCACCCAGGCGAGCGCGGTGCGAATGCCGGGAAGTGAAAATTCAAATGCCATATCCGCAAGCGCAACAGTGACCAGAATGATCTGGAACGCCGTATTGGCCTTCGAAACAAACAGTGGATGCATTTCCATGGGCTTGCCAATGACAGCGCCAAGCAGCACCGCGCCCACAATAAAAATATCGCGTGATACCACAATGACAACCAGCCACACCGGTAATTGTTCCAGAAAACCCAGAACGATGAACAACGAGACAAGCAGGAGCTTGTCGGCAATCGGGTCGAGATAGGCACCGAGCTCGGAGCGCTGATCGTAGCGCCTTGCGATATAGCCATCGACACCGTCGGAAACTCCCGCGATGACGAAACCGATCAGCGCCGCTCCTACGTAATCGGACAGCACAGCCATGACAATGAAAGGAACAAGGACGAAACGGAAGATCGTGATGTAATTGGGGATGGTCACACTAGTGGTCCGATTTTGACATTCGTATCCCATTTCTGCAAAGCCCGCTTACGAATGTCAAAATCAAGGGACCACTAGCAACGCTATGATTCTAGTGGAACTTTGAATTTGACATTTGAGCACGCGCATTGCGGCCAGGTTAATCCCAAATGTGAAATTCGTTCCACTAGGTCCGGATTCCTCATCTCGTGCATCTTCAACTAAATGGCGAGGAAGGTGGCGTCGCTCAAGCCCAAACGGCTGGCAAAGTGTCCATAATTGGGGTTTTCTTGACGTGAGGGTTACTCAGACCTTGCAGCAGGGCCAGAGTCGTGCCATTTCGCGGTCAATAATCCCGGAGCAGATCATGAGCGTGAAAAGCGAGCCCACCAAAGGTGGCAAGAATGGCCTCACCTATGCACAGGCAGGCGTCGATATCGATGCCGGCAATCTGCTTGTGGAGAAAATCAAACCGATTGTCCGCTCGACGCGCCGTCCCGGCGCCGATGGCGAGATCGGTGGTTTCGGCGGCCTGTTCGACCTGAAGGCCGCGGGCTTTAAGGACCCTATTCTCGTCGCGGCCAATGATGGTGTCGGCACCAAGCTGAAGATCGCCATCGATGCCGGTGTGCATGACACGGTCGGTATCGACCTCGTCGCCATGTGCGTCAACGACTTGGTTGTACAGGGCGCGGAGCCGCTGTTCTTCCTCGACTATTTCGCCACCGGCAAGCTCGATCCCGACCAGGGTGCGGCCATCGTCAGCGGTATCGCGGCAGGCTGTCTGCAGGCCGGTTGCGCGCTGACCGGCGGCGAGACCGCGGAGATGCCCGGCATGTACCGCGATGGCGACTATGATCTCGCCGGATTTGCGGTGGGCGCGGCCGAGCGCGATCAGCTGCTACCGACTGCTGATATTGCCGAGGGCGATATCATTATCGGCCTCGCCTCCTCCGGCGTTCATTCCAACGGCTTTTCGCTGGTCCGGCGCATCGTCGAGTTGTCCGGCCTCGGCTGGGACGCCGATGCCCCATTCAAGTCTGGCACAACGCTTGGTGAGGCACTGCTGACACCGACGCGTATTTACGTGAAGCCGCTGCTGGCCGCGATCCGCGAAACCAAGGCGATCAAGGCGCTGGCACACATCACCGGCGGTGGTTTTCCTGACAATATTCCCCGCGTGCTGCCCAAGAACCTGACCGCAAGCATCGACCTGTCAGCCATCAAAGTGCCGCCGGTGTTTTCATGGCTGGCAAAGACCGGCGGTGTCGAGCGCGATGAAATGCTGCGGACGTTCAATTGCGGTATCGGTATGATCGCCGTTGTTGCACCTGAAAACGTCGATGCGGTGCTCGAAGCATTGAAAGCACAAGGCGAACAGGCCGTCCGGCTTGGTACGATGATTGCCCGGGCCGATGCAGGTGTCGTCTATCAGGGCACGCTGACACTGTGAGCACGAGCCTTCCGAAAAAGCGTGTTGCAGTCCTCATTTCGGGCCGCGGCTCCAATATGAGTGCGCTCATCGAAGCAGCCAAGAACGCCGACTTTCCCGCGGAAATCGTTGCGGTTATTGCCAACAAGTCCGATGCCGGAGGGCTTGATGCAGCGCGTGCGCAGGGCATCCAGGCATACGCGATCCCGAACCGCGATTATGCTTCCAAACAGCAACATGAGACGGCGGTCTCCGAAGCATTGCATGCTGCAAAGGCCGATATTGTCTGCCTCGCCGGCTATATGCGGCTGCTCTCACCGGAATTCGTGCGCGAATGGGAAGGAAAGATGCTCAACATCCACCCTTCCCTGCTGCCGCTGTTCAGGGGACTTCACACCCACGACCAGGCGCTGGAAGCTGGCGTGCGCGTGCATGGCTGCACGGTGCATTTCGTAACGGCGGGCATGGATGAAGGCCCGATCATTGCGCAGACTGCCGTGCCGGTGAAGACCGGTGATACAGCAGACTCCCTTACCGAGCGGGTGCTTTCCGTCGAGCACGAGACCTATGCCCGCGCGCTGGCGCTTGTCGCGACCGGCAAGGCCAAGATGGAGAATGGGCGGACGGTGTTCAGCGATTAGTTCGCTGCCAACCGCACCCAGACCTTGTTGTCGTGGAAGGCAGCGCCGCCATTGGGCGCGGGTGAATCCGCTCCGGTCAGGACATTGATGCCCTCGCCGCGCTCGAAAGCGGAGTTGGCAAAGATGCCTTCCGAAATCACCACTCCGCGTTTCGTCAAGTCCTGCACGCGCGCGTGCAGGACGACCTCGCCGCGATCATTGCCAATTTCAACGCGCGCGCCATCCTCAATGCCAAGTTCGGCAGCATCCTCGGGATGAATCAGGAGTTCGGGCCGCCGTTCCTTTGCGAGCGATGTCGCCGTTTCGGCGAACGATGAATTCAGGAAGTTGTGTGCAGGCGATGTGGCCAGGCGGAACGGGTGTTTTTCATCCGCAACCTCGATCGCTTCCCAATAGTCGGGCCATTGCGGTAGCGTGTCATAAGGTCCCTGCAGGCCCATCGACTGAGGTGGGCGGTTCGGAGACGAACCGTTGGTCCATTCCGGCTTGAAGCGGAATTTGCCATCCGGCCAATTGAAGCCCTTTTCGTAGTGGGCCGTTTCAAAATCCGGCTGGATGTCGAGCCAGCGCGCCTCCTTCAGCGCGTCGAATCCGGGCAGATTGCTTGCTTCCAGCATGTTGTCGATCAAGGTCCTGGCATCCAGATCGAAGCCCGGAAGGTGGTCGACCCCAAGGCGTTTTGCCAGTTCGTTGATGACATAGAGGTTCGGCCGTGTCTCTCCGGGACCATCGATCAGCTTCGGACCAAGCACGATATGCTGCTGGCCGCCACCTCGATAAATATCGTCATGCTCCATGAACATGGTCGCCGGGAGCACAACATCGGCAAGTTTCGCCGTATCGGTCATGAACTGCTCGTGCACCGCCATAAAGAGGTCATCGCGCTGCATGCCCTGCTTCACCAGGCGCTGTTCCGGCGCGACGTTGGCCGGATTGGTGTTCTGCACCAGCATGGCCATGACAGGCGGACCGCCATAGAGCGCCGCCGGGTCGCCGGTTAGCGCCGCTCCGATCTTGCACTGGTCGATATGGCGGACGGACGGATCTGCAAAGTCCCTGCCCTCGATCTCGCGCTTGTCCATGCGGAAGATGCCGGAGTTCGAATGAAAGCCGCCGCCGCCCTCATATTTCCAGGCTCCCGTGACAGCGGGAATCGACAATGCCGCATGCATATTGACGGCTCCGTTGCGCTGGCGTGCGAACCCATAGCCGAGGCGGAAGAATGTCTTCTTGGTCGTACCGACGAGACGCGCGAATTCCTCAATTTCCGCAACGGAGAGACCCGTGATCGCAGCGGCCCATTCCGGGGGGCGGTCCTTCAAGTGTTGCTCGAGGCCCTTCGGGTCGTCGGTATAGGCGTTGAGATATCCCCAATCGGCGAGCCCATCGCGGAAGAGCACGTGCATGACCGCGCAGGCGAATGCACCGTCGGTGCCAGGCTTGAGGACCAAACCCAGATCGGCTTGCCGCACTGTCGCCGTCTCGTAGATGTCGATGGCGACGATCTTGGCGCCGCGGTCCTTGCGGGCACGTACGGCATGGGTCATCACATTCACCTGCGTCGCCGCGGCATTGGTCCCCCAGATGACCACGCAGTCAGACTTGGCCATTTCACGCGGATCCACGCCGCCGAGCTTGCCCGTGCCGGCAAAAAACCCTGACCAGGCGAGGTTCGTGCAAATGCTGTCGAACTGGTTTGTGTATTTCTTCGCATGCCGCAGGCGGTGGATCGAGTCGCGCTGCACGAGGCCCATTGTGCCGGCATAGTAGTACGGCCAGACGCTTTCTGAACCGTATTCTGCTTCGGCCTTCAGGAAGCGTTCGGCGATCAGGTCAAGCGCCGCTTCCCAACTCGCCTCTTTCCAGACGCCCTCGCCCTTGGCGCCGCCACGAATAACGGGCTTCAGCAGCCGGTCCGGGTGGTGAATGCGCTCGGCATAACGGGCAACCTTGGCGCAGATGACGCCCGCCGTGTAGGTGTTCTCCTTGGCCCCGCGGACACGGCCGATATGGCCAGTATCGAGCACTTCCACATCGAGAGCGCAGGTCGAAGGGCAATCGTGGGGACAGGCGGAATGGCCGGTGCGGAGAAGGACAGCTTTGTTCATGGCGTATCCTTAGCGCAAAAAATGACGTGCAGAAATGCGCTTTTTGTCTTGGTGACAAACTTCGCCTCCCGCCTTGACGACGACCTGGCTTCTTGATAGTTAAGTAATTACTTTAGTATTAAACGTCGCACAAGCGATGCAGGACCGGAGGAAACGTGATGTCGCTCAAACTGTATTTTCACCCGCTGTCGTCATTCTGCATGAAGGTGTTGATCGCGCTTTACGAGAAAGAGCTGGCCTTCGAGAAGGAAGTCGTCGATTTCATGGATCCAGTGGCAAATGCGAGCTTTAAGGAGATCTGGCCGATCCGGCAGTTTCCAGTGCTCCGGGACGGAGCGCGCGGCAAGACGATCCCTGAATCCAGCCTGATCATCGAGTATCTTGACCAGCATTATCCTGGGAAAGCGCAGATGCTGCCGGCCGATCCCGAACTGGCATTCAGGGCGAGGCAGCTCGACAGGTTTTTCGACCTGCATGTCCAGGTGCCGATGCAGAAGATCGTGACCGATAATTTCCGGCCAGAGGGTCACAACGATGCGTTTGGCGTGGAAGAAGCGCGCGGCAAACTGAGAACAGCCTATGGCATTCTGGAGAAAGATCTGGCGGGCCACCGTTGGGCAACGGGGGACCACTACACCATGGCGGATTGCGCCGCATCGCCCGCGCTGTTCTACACCAATATGTCAGTGCCGTTCGGCGCCGAACATTCAAATTTGTCCAGCTATCTGGACAGATTGGTGAATCGCCCTTCCTTCGCCCGCGCCATTGATGAAGCAAGTCCCTATTTCAGTATGCTGCCGGAATAGATCAGGCAAGGCGCATGACGGCGGCACCGGCAGCTATCAAGGCGACTGCGACGAGCCGCTTCATACCCACACTCTCGTTGAGAATGAGGGCGGAGATGGCAACGGCAAACAGGATCGATGTTTCGCGCAGCGCAGCCACCGCAGCCACCGGCGCCATGGTCATTGCCCAAAGCGCGAGTCCGTAAGAGCCAAGCGTGCCAACGCCGCCGATCGTTGCAAGGCGGGTGCGCTTGACAAAATGCGGCCAGAGTTCACCCCGGCGCATGACCATTGTCCATAGTAGGAGCGGCACAGCGTTCAGTACGAATACCCACATCGTATAGGATGCCGGCGCACCCGACTGGCGGACGCCAATACCATCAATGAGCGTGTAGGACGCGATCACGACAGCGTTGATCAAGGCGAATATGGTGGCGGCGCGATTTGCTGTGGCCCGGCGGCGTGATTCCAGAGCCAGCGCCAGAACACCACCGCAGATCAATGCAATTCCGGCCCATTTCTGCAAGGAGAGTACTTCGCCAATCAAGGGTCCGCTTGCGATGGCGACGATCAGTGGTGCTGTGCCGCGCATGATCGGATAGGCCTGGCTCATGTCACCACTGCGGTACGCGGCGGCAACGAGTGTGAGGTAAATGACCTGAGCAACACCGGATGCGGCAAGAAATGGCCAGCTTTCGCGCGCCGGCGGCGACAGGAACGGCAGGCAGCATGCGGCGATGATGCCTGCTGAGGTGACCACGACGACGGTATTGAGGAACTTGTCGCCCTCGGATTTGACCACAGCGTTCCAGCTTGCATGCATCAGCGCAGCAAACAGCACGACGAGGACGACGGTTCCGGACATGATGAGACCCCAACACGTCGACCATCCGCGTGTTCACCCTGCTCTATGACAGATTTGTGTCAGGCGGCAAATTCCATAATCACAAGATTAACATCAACAAATCTAAACGCGTCTGCTACGTGCTTGCGAACGAGCAAACATCGTGAAACAAGCGAGCCATGAACTACCGTCACGCCTATCATGCCGGCAATTTCGCCGATGTGGTCAAACACATCATCCTGACGCGAATTGTCCTCTATCTGCAACGCAAGGACCAAGCGTTCCGCGTTATCGACACCCATGCGGGTATCGGTCGATACGACCTGCAGGGCGTTGAGGCCGGTAAGACCAATGAGTGGCAAAGCGGCGTCGGACGACTACTGGACGCGAAAGTCGATGCCAAGGTCGCAGACCTGATTCAGCCCTATCTTGATATCGTGCGCGCGGAAAACCCCGATGGCGAGATGCGGCAATATCCGGGTTCACCCTTGATCGTGCGCCATCTGTTGCGCCGCCAGGATCGGCTCTCGGCCCTCGAACTCCATCCCGAAGACGCGGAGCTGTTGTCGGAAATCTTCGAGGGTGACATCCAGGTTCGGGTGACCAAACTCGACGGCTGGCTGGCGCTCGGCGCTCACCTGCCGCCAAAGGAGAAGCGCGGTCTCATTCTCGTCGATCCGCCGTTCGAGGTGGCAGGCGAATTCGACCGGATCGTCGAGGGACTGGTCAGGGCCCACAAGCGATTTTCCGGCGGAACGTTTGCATTGTGGTACCCCGTGAAGGACCGGCACGAGGTCCGGCGGTTCATCGCTGCGCTGCACGACACGGGAATACCCAAGATATTGCGCACGGAATTGATGATTCGTGGTGCTTCGGCCGAACCGCGACTGGACGGAACCGGGATGATCATCGTCAATCCGCCCTTCACGCTCCATGACGAACTGCGCACGGTCCTGCCAGCGTTGTCGAAAATCCTCAGTGCGGAACAGAAAGCAGGCTTCACGCTCGATTGGATCCGCGCCGAGCAAGATCGCACTTGACCGAAAGCAACTGCTGGTCGAGATTGGCGCCACGAAGACATTCACGGAGAGTGATCATGGCACGCGTATCGTCCCTTCTTGCTGCAAGCTTCGCCGTCGGTGTGGCACTGACTTCGATCGTCGCGCCGGCAAGGGCGGCAGATTATTCAGCGAGCCCAGTCTATGACGATACCTGCGGGCAGTCGTATGTTCTCAACCGCATCGTAAGCAGGTTCTCCTATCAGGTGCATCACGTGCCTTACCTGCCACAAGTGTCGATTGTGAATTTCAGCAACGTGCAGCAAAGCCGTTACGAACCGAGCCGCGAGCCGGATCTTGCTGCTGTTGCCCGCCATTACTGCCGTGCGACAGCTCACCTTTCCGACGGCGACCAGCGGCCGGTCTGGTATCTGATCGAAGAGGGCCAGGGCTTCGTCGGCCTCGGTGACAATGTCGAGTTCTGCGTTGCCGGATTCGATCGCTGGCACGTCTACAATGGCAAGTGCAAGACGCTGTACTAAGCGCAGATAAGGCATGCCAGTCGGCAAGCTGGCGCGGTACCTGCTGTTTGCTGCGCTGATCGGTATTACGGCCCTTACGTACTTGCGGGAGCAGGATCAGGAGCTGGCCACCCCTCCCGGCCCAATCACAGCATCGGAACAGCGAGCGGATCCTTCGCCGGAAGCCTCACCTACTGGATCGGGCTTTGACTACTACGTCCTCGCTCTTTCCTGGTCGCCGAGCTATTGCGCGGCAGAGGGTTCGAACGCAAACCGCCAGCAGTGTGCATCCGGCAGGCCGTATGGCTTCATCGTACATGGGCTATGGCCGCAATATGAGCGCGGCTACCCGCAGGATTGCGATACGTCGCAGCCGCGCGACGTTCCCTTTGCCCGTGCCAAGCAGCTTTCCGACATCATGCCGTCGACCGGGCTTGTCGTCCATGAATGGCGCAAGCATGGCTCTTGCACGGGCTTGAGCCAAAACGACTATTTTTCGATGATACGAAAGGCGCTCGATCGCGTTTCGATCCCGCCAGCCTATCGCCAGCCAACACCGCGCGCGCCCGTCAATCCGCTTGTTCTGGAACAGGCCTTTGTCGCTGCCAACCCTGGCCTGACGACTGGAGGAATTGCCGTTACCTGTGACCGCGAACATTTGCGCGAGGTGCGGGTCTGCCTGACAAAGGATCTGAACTTTCGCGCCTGCCCCGAGGTCGAGCGTTCGAGCTGCCGGCGGAGATCGGTTGAGATGCCTGGAACACAATAGTATCCGGCACTTTGCTAAATGACAGGGCAGGTTTACGGTTTGACATCGAATCGCCAAGCCACTGGAGCGTCACCGTGACGAAAGTTCTCTATTCGCCTGCCTCACCCTATAGCACCAAAGTCCGCATGGCGGCTCTTTATGCCGGCATTCCCGTCGAGTCGATCCTGGTTGACAGCAATGCCGAACCGGCGGAATTGATCGATGCGAACCCCCTCGGCAAAATTCCGACGCTCATTCTCGATGATGGCAAGGCCATCTTCGACAGCCGGGTGATCACCCAATATCTGAACCGTGTTTCCGGCAACAAGATTTTCCCGCGCAATGCGGAAAAGCGACTCGAAGCCGAGCAACTGGAATCGATTGCCGACGGCCTATGCGACGTATTGCTCGCACATGTCTATGAGCGCCGGTTTCATCCGGAGGAAAAAATCCACCAGCCATGGCTCGATCGCCAGTGGGGCAAGGCGATCCGCGTGTTCGATCAGTTGAATGCCGCACCGCCGCGGCTCAGCAAGAAAATCCATGGCGGTCATATCGCGCTCGCAGCTGCCCTCGCCTATGCGAGCCTTCGTTTTGAAGGCAAATGGGAAAAAGGCCGCTCGAAATTGAAGCGCTGGCAGAAGCGCTTCGAGGAACTGCACCCTGAGCTCGCGGCATTGCTGCCAAAATAAACGCTGGACACAAAAAAGCCGGGCAGTTTCCTGCCCGGCTTTTTCTGGGTCGTACGCGGCTTAGAACTTGTAGCCAACGCCCAGACGAATCTCATTCGTCGTCAGCTTGCTGGAAACGTCGTCAACGCCGCCCAGGTCGTAGTCTTTCTTGCCGTAGTCGGAATAGCGATACTCAAGACGTCCGACGATGTTCTGAGTGATCTTGGCTTCCGCACCAGCACCAGCCGTCCAACCGATATGGGTATTGGAATCACTGCCCGTAGCGGATTCAAGCTTGCTGTTCGTTACAGCAAGACCGCCTGTGCCGTAGAGCAGAACCGGGTTGAGATCGATACCGGCACGAGCACGGACCGAGCCTTCTACGCCCTGCTTGGCCTTGATGCCATTGCTGGTATCGTCGCCGCCGGAGTAACCGAGATCGGCTTCACCACCGTAGACGAACTGGCCGTTCTGGAAGTTGTAACCACCATAGGCGCCGCCTTTGACACCGTCGGCATTGATGTTGCCTTCATCGGTCTTGTGCTTGTTCCAGCCGTAGCCGCCATAGGCACCAAGATAAGCGCCGGACCAATCGGAGACGGGTGCTTCAACGATGGCTTCCGGAGCCGGAGCCTGTTCGACGACGGCGTCAGCAGCAAGAACCGGGGCGGAAAGCGTCAGCACAGCGGCCGAAGCGAGGATCATTTTTTTAAGAGTGCGCATGGCAATCTCCTTTTTTAGAACTCTTTTACACGGAGCGGGCACTGGTCGGGGGGGGAAAACCAAGATTGCGTCCGCTTGACGAGACGGACACTCGCTCCGCATTGTGGCGGCACTCGCTCCGGACTGTGAAAAGAAGCTGACGAGAAAATGGCGGAAATGCGATGTGTTTTTTATGCAACAACCAGAATTCATCAATGAATTCAATTGCTTTTGAATATAGCAATAAAATACAAATCTAGTGATATTTGATGAAAATTTTCGCTAAAGTCCAACGATATTGCGATGCAATATAATATATTTAACGAATACTTAAATTTTTCGTTCATCTAGGGAAGAATCGGGAAACTCTAGCGCACTACCGCCGCTCCCGGCCCGACAATCGATCAACGTGCACGATCCATTGCAGCTGTTCACTCCTGACCTTACGCCCTCGCGCTTTGGCTCGGCGATCCTTATATTCGTCACTGAATCGCAAATGAAGGATGAACCCCTTGAAAACTGACCGACCCGTTGTTCTTGTAACCGGTGGCGCAAAGCGGATCGGCAAGGCAATTGTCGAAGATCTGACGGCGCATGGCTTTGCCGTTGGGATTCATTGCAATCATTCACGCGATGAAGGCGAAGAACTTTTGACAGACATTTATGCCGCGGGCGGCACTGCGTGTCTCGTCCAGGCCGATCTCCTGGACAGCAAGGCCGTCCGCAGGCTTGTTGCCGATGTGCAAGTTCAACTCGGGCCGGTCCAATTGCTGGTCAACAATGCCTCCACCTTCCAGGAAGACGGCATTGGCAATCTGACAAACGACCAAATCTGGGAAAGGCACTTTGCTGTTCATGTCAAGGCACCGGTGTTGCTCGCTGACGCAATGGCGGCTGCCCTGCCCGAGAATCTGGATGGTCTGGTTGTCAATATGATCGACCACCGGGTGTGGAAGCTCACACCCAAATTCACCTCCTATACATTGTCAAAATCAGCACTTTGGACGGCGACGCAGACGCTGGCGCAAGCCTTGGCGCCACGCATTCGTGTGAATGCCATTGGTCCGGGACCGACAATGCCGAGCCAGAGACAGACCCCAGCGGATTTTGACCGCCAAGTCAGCACACTCCTGTTGAAACACGGCCCCGATCTGTCAGAATTCGGCCGTACAATCCGCTATCTCTGGCAGACGCGCTCCATCACGGGGCAGATGATCGCGCTCGATGGCGGGCAACATCTGGCGTGGGAAACGCCGGATGTATCAGGAATAGCAGAATGAACGATCCCGCAAACCAATCCTCCAGCACGAAGCAGGCTCTTTCAGACGAAGTGAAAGAGGATGACATCGACATCGACATGGAGAACGACGAGGACGAAACGCCTGACGCGAGCAGCGAGCCGCCACGTGACGTTGCCGCATTGATCAGCGCGATCGAGTGGGATTCTGCCGTCGTCAGTGACGGCACCAGCGGTGCTGATGTCATTGCAGCGCTCGTCAAGCGCCTGCCGAACAAGCCGGGCGTCTACCGCATGTTCAACGAGGGCGGCGACGTGCTTTATGTCGGGAAGGCCCATAGCCTGAAAAAGCGCGTGTCCAATTATGCGCGCGGTCAGGGCCACAATAACCGCATCGCACGTATGATCCGCGAAACGGCGAAGATGGAGTTCGTTGTCACCCGCACGGAGACGGAAGCGCTTCTCCTGGAAGCGAATCTGATCAAGCGCTTGCGGCCTCGCTTTAATGTGTTGATGCGGGATGACAAATCCTTCCCGTATATTCTGCTGACTGCGCCGAAACAGACGGACAGACGGCTCGCTCCCGGAATCTTCAAGCATCGCGGTGCGCGGTCGAGCAAGGGCGATTATTTCGGGCCCTTTGCCTCTGCCGGTGCGGTCGGGCGCACAATCAATGCGTTGCAGCGCGCGTTTCTGCTGCGCACCTGCACGGATTCGTTCTATGAAAACCGCACGCGGCCCTGTCTGCTCTACCAGATCAAGCGCTGTTCCGGACCTTGCACCGGCGAGATCAGCGATGCGGACTATGATGAACTGGTCAGCGAAACCAAAGCCTTCCTTTCGGGCAAGAGCCAGGCCGTGAAGACGCATTTGTCGGATGCCATGCGCGAAGCATCGGCAGACCTCGACTTCGAACGCGCAGCAGTCTATCGCGACCGTCTCTCGGCATTGTCCCATGTCCAGTCTCATTCAGGCATCAACCCGCAATCTGTAGAAGAAGCTGATGTCTTCGCGATTTATCAGGATGGCGGCGTGACCTGCATCCAGGTGTTCTTCTTCCGCACCGGCCAGAACTGGGGCAACCGGGCTTATTATCCCAAGGCAGACTCCTCGCTTTCCGGCGCCGAAGTACTGGGAGCGTTCCTGTCGCAATTCTACGACGACAAGCCCTGCCCAGCCCTGATCCTGCTTTCCGAAACCGTCGAGGACCAGGAATTGCTCGGGGTGGCGTTGACGGCGAAATCCGACCGCAAGGTAACCATCAGTGTTCCACAGCGCGGCGAGAAAAGGGATCTGGTCGAGCATGCGCTGAGCAATGCGCGTGAAGCGCTGGGCCGCCAACTGGCAGAGACGTCGTCCCAGTCGCGGCTACTCAAAGGGGTCGCGGAAACATTCGGCCTCGAAAAGACCCCGCGGCGCATCGAGGTCTATGACAACTCCCATATCATGGGCACCAACGCCATTGGCGCGATGATCGTGGCGGGTCCCGAAGGCTTCGTCAAAAACCAGTACCGCAAATTCAACATCCGCTCGACCGAGATCACACCGGGCGACGATTTTGGCATGATGCGCGAAGTGATCGAACGGCGCTTTAGCCGGCTTGTGAAGGAACACGGCACACCGGAAACCAAGGACGCGCCGACGGAGGATATTGAGATCGATGAATTCGATGACGATTCCGATGCCTTTCCGGCCTGGCCGGATATCATCCTCATCGATGGCGGTCAGGGTCAGATGAGCGCTGTGCGCGGCATTCTCCAGGAGATGGGCATTGCGGACAAAGTCACGGCCATCGGCGTCGCCAAGGGCGTCGATCGCGACGCGGGGCGCGAACGGTTTTTCATGGAGGGTAAGCCCTCATTTACCCTTCCACCGCGCGATCCGGTTCTGTATTTCCTGCAGCGTCTGCGCGACGAGGCACACCGCTTCGCCATTGGCACGCATCGCGCCAAGCGCAAGAAGGAGATGGTCAAGAACCCGCTCGATGAAATCGCCGGAATCGGCCCTTCACGCAAACGTGCCCTGTTGCATCAGTTCGGCACGGCGAAGGCGGTTTCGCGGGCTGCTGTCGAAGATTTGATGAAGGTCGAGGGTATATCTGAAGCGATGGCGATCACAATTCGCGATCATTTCCGAACGTAGCAACTCATTCCGACATAATTGCGCCGGACTCCCAATTGATGTGCTTGACGGATCGCGGTCGAACCCCTTTGATCGGCGCTGATTTGATTGGTTGGAAACATGCCCAGAAACAACGCCTACTCACTGCCGAATATCCTCACCTATGCTCGTATTATCGCGGTTCCGCTCGTGGTCCTTTGCTTCTTCCTCGAGGGCCGGCTGCAATCCAGCGACGCAGCCCGCTGGGGAGCGCTGGCGATATTCCTGATCGCCAGCATTACCGATTTCTTTGACGGCTATCTGGCACGCATCTGGAAACAGACGTCGACGATCGGCCGCATGCTGGATCCGATTGCCGACAAGCTGCTTGTTTCGGCCGTACTCCTGCTTCTGGCTGCTGACGGAACCATCGCCGGCTGGTCATTGTGGGCCGCCATTATCATCTTGTGCCGCGAAATCCTGGTTTCGGGTCTGCGCGAATATCTCGCGGAGCTCAAGGTCAGTGTTCCCGTGAGCCGGCTTGCCAAGTGGAAGACTACAATCCAGATGGTTGCCATCGCATTTCTGCTGGCAGGACCGGCCGGTGACAAGATTGTGCCGATCATCACGATCTTCGGCATCATTCTGTTGTGGATTGCCGCCCTGATAACGCTGTACACTGGCTGGGATTATTTCCGGGCCGGATTGAAACACGTAGTGGATTAAACGTGTGGTGGATTCAAAAATGACAAAACTTGTCTATTTCGCATGGGTGCGCGAGCGCATCGGCAAGGGTGAGGAAAATCTCGATCTTGAGCCATCCATCGTGACGGTCGGCGATCTGCTTTCCCACCTTAAAACGCGCGGCGAGGAATATGAGGCGGCATTCGAGTATCCGGAGGTGATCCGCGTTGCGATCAATCAGGAGCATGTCGATCACGATGCGCCGATCAAGGGAGCGACCGAGATCGCACTCTTCCCGCCGATGACCGGGGGATGAGGCATGAGCAGGGTCAAACCGCTCATTGTTATCCAGAGCAGCGATTTTGATACGGCCGCCGAGATTGCCCGCATGACCCAACACCGCCGCGACATTGGAGCGGTGGTAACATTCAGCGGGCTCTGCCGCGATGAGGGCGGGACGCTGTCGGCACTTGAGATCGAACACTACCCCGACATGGCCGAAGCGGAAATCGGCCGCATTGCCGAAGAGGTGCTTGCGCGCTGGACCCTTACCGGGCTGACCGTCATCCATCGCTACGGATTCATCAAACCCGGTGAAAACATCGTCCTTGTCGTCGCCGCATCCGCACATCGCCAGGCGGCATTCGAGGCAGCGTCATTCCTGATGGACTACCTGAAAAATGCCGCACCTTTCTGGAAGAAACAGCATCTCGTCAGCGGCGAAGCAAGCGGCTGGGTCGAGGCAAAGGCAAAAGACGAGGAAGCGCTCAAGCGCTGGACAAAGGCCAAATGAACCGCATCGCCATAGGATCGCTCATCATCGGCTTCGTTGCCGTACTCGTTTTGCTGGTGTTGTCTTTGTCTGCCCGAGGTGATGATCTGAAAGACATCAACTGGCTTGCAGAAGACATCAACAGTGGCGGTGTAATTGACAACGCGCAGACCACGCTGATGGTCAATGCCGACGGATCGGTGACGGGATCGGGCGGATGCAACCGCTTCATGAGCAACGCGTCGATTGATGGCTCAAAGATCACGTTCAACCCGACGGTAGCGACTCGCATGATGTGTGCACCCGCGCTGATGGACCAGGAGCAAAAGTTCTTCTCGGCCTTGGAGCAGGCGCGGTCCTATGCAATTGACGCCCCGACGGGAAAGCTTCTCCTGCATGATGAGGCCGGAAAAGTCGTTGCGCGGCTGGCGCGGCAAGATTAATCCCGAACATTAAAAAAGCCGGGCAAGCCCGGCTTTTTCTTATCATTTTATGTCGGATCAGCCGACGATTTCTGTGCCCGAGAACCAATAGGCGATTTCTTCAGCAGCGGTCTCAGGGGCATCGGAACCGTGAACCGAGTTCTCGCCGATCGACAGCGCAAAAGTCTTGCGGATCGTGCCTTCGTCAGCGTTTGCCGGGTTGGTCGCACCCATGATTTCGCGGTTGCGGGCAATGGCGTTCTCGCCTTCGAGAATCTGAACGATCGTCGGACCCGACGACATGGATTCGACCAGCTCGCCGAAGAACGGACGTTCCTTGTGCACAGCGTAGAAGCCTTCGGCTTCGCGGCGGCTCATCCAGACGCGCTTGGAAGCAACAACGCGAAGACCAGCTTCTTCAAACTTCTGGGTGATAGCACCGGTCAGATTGCGGCGGGTCGCGTCGGGCTTGATCATCGAAAAAGTACGTTCAATTGCCATGGAATGAAACCTTGTCATTAGGGGGAATGGTGGCGGCTCTATAGCGGGAGCAGGCCCATTTGCCAATAGACCATTTGCCTTTCCACCCTGATGGGCCTGTGGTGCTATGCCGCCGCAGCCTTGATCTCGCGGGCGATGCCGCCGTGGAGATCAAGGCAACGTTGGAACCAATCCTGCACGGGATCGCCATCATCGAACAATTTGTACGGCGTGAGGACTCGAACCCATTGGAATGCGCCAAAGATGATGTAGTCACCAAACAGAGGGCCATCGCCACCGATGAACGGCTGCGACAGCAGCATCTTGCGGATGGGCTCGAGGCTCCTGGTAAATGCACCGCGCTTGGCATCGCGTTCGGCCGCCACATCCTCAAGCTTGCGGCCAAACATCTTCTCACGGCTCTCGCGAAAATAAGCCTTGTTGGGCTCGTCAAGCAGATCATGCACGGGCATGAGGATCACGACATTGATGAAGGGATGGAGGATCATCTGCGAGTAGCCCTCGACAAAGCGCGCCATGGCACGGCCGCCCTCACCCTTGAAGAGCGATGGCCGGTCCGGATACTTATCCTCCAGGTAAAGCGCAATCGCAAAGGAATCGGCCACCACGCTTTCGCCATCGCGGATAATCGGCACCTTGGCGGAATAGCCATTCTCCAGCCGCGGAATGTCCTTGAAGGAGATGGTGTTCCGGTCAAATGGCAGCCCTTTGTGCGCCAGTGACATGACAGTTTTCCAGCAATGCGGGCTGAAAGGACGGCCTTTGTCAGCACCGACGAGTTCGTGCAGAATAATTCCCATGGAAAGACGCCCTCCTTCAGATAATATGTCAGCAAGACTGACTCTTATCGACAGAAAGTCAATGTGATGGAACAGCATTTCCGCATGTTCGCCGCCTATAATCGCTGGGCAAACGAGCGGCTATACGCGGCAGCGGCTGATCTCGAAAATGATGAATACCGGCGCGACATGCGTGCGTTCTTTTCATCATTGCACGGAACGCTGAACCATCTCCTCGTTACCGACCGCATCTGGCTCTACCGCTTTACTGGCGAAGGCGAAGCGCCAAAGGCTCTCGATGCAATACTTTTCCATATGCTTGAGGATTTGAAGGCTGCACGTGTCAAAGAAGATGCGCGCATCATTGACTGGGTCAACAGGCTGGACAATGCAGCCATTTCCGGGCGGTTCACGTATACGACAGTCAGCGACATGCGGACGATCAGCCAGCGGCTGGCGCCGGCGCTTGCACACCTCTTCAATCACCAGACGCACCATCGCGGCCAGGCTCACGCTATTTTGACCGCGCTGGGAAAATCGGCTCCTTCCTTCGATCTCATCCAGTTTCAACGGACTGAGGAGGGTCGCCCCTTCTCTTGAGGCCATTTTCCGGCCTTCGCGGCACATATCTGCAACAGGAGCGGCTTGCGGAAAAGCCAATTCCCGTGCAAAAGCGCGGCCATGCTTATTCTTGACGACATTTCCGTGCGCATGGCCGGCCGCCTGCTGATCGATCACGCCAGCCTGAACCTTCCCTCTGGCACAAAGGCAGGGTTGGTCGGGCGTAATGGCGCGGGGAAATCCACGCTGTTCAAGGTGATCACCGGCGAGCTTCACGCAGAAACCGGCGATTTCTTCCTGCCGAAGAATGTTCGGATCGGTCAGGTGGCCCAGGAAGCGCCAGGTACAGAGGATTCGCTGATCGAAATCGTACTTGCCGCCGACGCAGAACGTACAGCCTTGCTGGAAGAGGCCGAGACCGCCACCGATCCGCACCGCATTGCCGACATCCATATCCGCCTTGCCGATATCGACGCCCACTCGGCCGAAGCTCGCGCAGGCGCCATCCTTTCCGGCCTCGGCTTCGATGCGGAGGCACAGAAGCGGCCCGCCTCGTCCTTCTCGGGCGGCTGGCGCATGCGCGTCGCACTCGCCGCCGTTCTCTTCGCAGAACCTGATCTTCTACTTCTCGACGAGCCGACCAACTATCTCGATCTCGAAGGCACCCTGTGGCTCGAGGATTATGTGCGGCGATATCCGCACACAGTTATCCTCATCAGCCATGACCGCGATCTGCTGAATTCGGCTGTCAACTCGATCATCCATCTTGACCAGACCAAGCTCACCCTTTGGCAGGGCAATTACGACCAGTTCGAGCGGCTGAGGTCGGAAGCACTGGAATTGCAGCAGAAGCAGCGCACCAAGCAGGAAGCGCAGCGCAAGCATATGGAGGCGTTTGTCGAGCGTTTCCGGGCAAAGGCATCCAAGGCCAAGCAGGCGCAATCCCGCCTGAAAGCATTGCAGAAGCTGAAGCCCATTTCGGCCCACATTGAAGACCACGTGATGCCATTTCATTTTCCGGAACCGGAAAAAGTGGTTGCCTCGCCGATTATCGCCGTCGAGGGCGGCGAAGTAGGCTACACGCCGGGCAAGCCCGTGTTGCGTCACCTCAACCTGCGCATCGATGCCGATGACCGCATTGCCCTGCTCGGTTCGAACGGCAATGGTAAATCAACGCTCGCCAAGCTCATTGGCGGACGGCTACCTTTGCAAAACGGCCGGATGACCGTTGCGCCGAACCTGAAGATCTCGTTCTTCGCGCAGCATCAGCTCGACGATTTGATCCCCGAGGACAATGCGATCGAGCACGTGCGCAAGCTGATGCCGGACGCACCGGAAGCCAAGGTGCGGGCGCGCGTTGCGCAGATGGGCCTGGCGACCGTCAAGATGAACACGGCGGCGAAGGATCTTTCCGGCGGCGAAAAAGCGCGCTTGCTGATGGGTCTTGCGACCTTCCATGGTCCGAACCTGCTCATCCTCGACGAGCCGACCAACCATCTCGACATCGACAGCCGTGAAGCGCTCATGTATGCGCTCAACGATTTCAATGGCGCGGTGATCCTGATCGCCCACGACAGGCACCTGATCGAAGCGACGATGGACCGGTTATGGCTGGTGCGGGATAGCGGCGTTGCTCCCTACGATGGCGACCTCGATGCCTATCGTTCTTTGGTGCTGGCCGATGCCAAGGCCGAGCGGGCGGGCAACGGCAAGGCCATTGCCGATGAGGGCCAGAAGCTGACGAAGGCCGAGCAGCGCAAGCTTGCGGCGCAAAAGCGCGAGGCACTGAAGCCATTGCAGAAGAAGATCCAGGAAGCCGAGACACAGGTGCACCGCTTCCAGAAGAAGATCGACACACTGCAGACGCAGCTCGCCGATCCGATCATCTATACGCGCGAACCTGCCAAGGCGACGCAGATCGGCAAGGAGATCGGCTACGCAAAGACATCGCTCGCCCGTGCTGAGGAAGAGTGGCTGACACTTTCCAGCGAGTATGAAGAGGCGATGGCGGATCTGTAGAGCCATCGCCGCCTTTTTCACTGCTTCGGCATTTCGGCCAGCAGTACCTTTCTCCGCATCGGCAAGGCGAATCCGGCCACGAATGCACCAAGCCCGATCATCGTCGAGACGGCGAAGATGATTATCGTAGCGTCACGCAGGGCGTCGGGTGTCGTGGCCTCAGGGTAGCCCACTGCGTTGGCAACGAGACCGGCGACAGCGGCGCCGATCGCGTAACCGGCGGACTGCAGGGTTGGCAGCAGGGCCGAGGCACGGTCGCGTTCACCGCTGCGCGCCGATTCCATGACCGATTGGCTGAGGAAACCCCAGCTGACACCAAAGCCGGTGCCAATGCCGATCTGGCCCAGCATTACGACCAGCGGCAGATCGGCGAAGAAGCCGAAGACGATGGTGGCGAGGCCGGCAACGAGAAGAGTCGGTCCGAGCCGGATCAACCATGCACGCTTACGCGGATCCTGAATATTGGCAACGAGGATAGCAACTGTGCTCCATGCAACGGCGAACGTGGCATTGAAGGCACCTGCCTTGGTGGGTCCATAGCCCCAGAGATCCTGCAGTGTCATAACCAGATAAACCGACGTAGATGCCTGGGCGACCGGCATAAGCAGGACGATCCATAGGCCGATGCCAACAATGGAATTCAGCGCGAAAGCATCGGAGGGAAAGAGTCGTATGCGGCTGCGCCTGTCCACCATAACGACTGACGCCAGGACAATCGCGGACCCAAGAACGAGCAGCACCTCTACCGTAAGCGTCTGCATGATACTGGCAAGGGCAACCAGCATAATGCCGCAACCAATTGCAGTTAACCGGAGGAAGGGCACGGAAAGGCGTGCGATCTCACCGGAAAACTTGGGCACGATGCGGAAGACCAGCGCGATGAAGATCAAAGCCAGGGGTACATTGACAAGGAAGGCAGCGCGCCATGACAGATGCTCGGTCAGGAGTCCAGATACAAGCGGTCCGCCAAATGCAGCGACGGCCCAGACCACAGCCTCCGCACCGAACACCTTGGCAACGAGCCGCGAGGGGAAAAGTTCAGGAATCAGCGCATAGCAGATCGCCGCAATGATGCCCTCGCCCAAACCCTGAAAGGCGCGTCCAATCAGGACCTCTGTCATCGACGATGCAAAAGCTGCGATAAGCGTTCCGGCAAGGAACACAAGCGCCGAACCGGCCAGTGCCGTTCTTGCGCCGACTCGGGCCTTCAGCAATGCGCCGCTGGCGCCGCCGACAATGGAAAGGACGAGATAGAGCGTGAAAGCCCAGGAAATCAGCTCAAGTCCGCCGATTTCACGCACTGCCGTCGGAAGAGACGTGGAAACAAGGAAACCATTGAAGGCGAAGAGCGCCACTCCAAGGCATAGCGTCAGTGTTGCCGCCGAATAGGAGGGGCTCAGGAGTTCCGACCAGCTGGTACTGCCGGCTTCTTCTGTATCGTGCATGGCATTTCCTCAATTTAACAAGCTTTTTGTTTTTATATTCCTCTTAATAAAACAAGCAATAGCTTTTTAAATTTTTCTTGCTATCTTATGTCCATGCAGGATCGCACGACAAATCGCATGCTCTATTCGCTCAAGGTTTCCGGGCCACAGACCGCGGCCGCCCTGGCCGACCGGCTTGGCGTTACTCCCGTTGCGGTGCGGCAGATGCTTGCCCGTCTCCACGAGGACGGCCTCGTTGATTTCGAAGACAGTCGCGAAAGCGTGGGCCGGCCGAAGCGGTTCTGGCACTTGACTAATGCCGGAAATGGACAATTTCCCGATAACCATGCCGGCTTGACCGCAGATATCCTGGCCTCCGTATCGGCTGTATTTGGCGATGACGGTCTCGACCGGCTGATCTCCCACAGGGAAAAAACGACCCTTACTCAATACCGCACGGCGCTTGAGCCGTTGGATGGCGTCGAGGCCAAAGTCAACCACCTCGCGGAAATACGTTCGGCCGAGGGTTATATGGCTGAAGCCAGTCGGGATGAAAGTGGCGCTTTTATACTGATCGAGAACCACTGCCCAATCTGCGTCGCAGCCAGAGCGTGCCAGAAATTGTGCAGGTCCGAGCTGGAGGTGTTTCAGGCAGTGCTTGGCCCAAATGTGGAGATCAAGCGCTTCGAACACATACTGAAAGGTGCACGGCGCTGCGCCTACCGCATCACCGAAAAGCCAAAGAACGAGCGTCAGTTTGCGATGAAGCTGTAGAGCATCGGGCTCATATAGTTGCTTCCGACGCGCCAATAATCGCGCAGCGGTCCGCCCTCACATTCGAATCCGAGACGCTTCACGAGCCTGATGGAGGGCGTATTGTCAGGATGGATGATCGCCGTAATCCGGCGCGTTTTCAGATTGTCGACGCAGTGCGCCACCAGTGCTTGCGTTGCCTCGCTCATGAAGCCGTGCCCATGGCATCTGGCGCTGAGAATATAACCAATCTCCAGCCTGTGGTTGCGTGCCTCGCGATGATGGTAGTTCACCATGCCGATGCACTCATCGGTTTTCCTGTCCGTGACAGCCCAGGCAAGTGAGTCGTATGGCGATGTTGTCTTGGCAAGAATGCGCACCCAGCGGCGGGTTTCCTGGATGGTCTCGCAGGCGGTGAAATCCCAATAACGCATCAGTTTTTCATCGCCGAGGCAGGCGTGCAGGCCGACATCATCCTTCGCCTCGAACTGGCGCAGGCGCAGCCGCTCTGTGACGATCGTTGGAAAAGTGCTGGACTGATCCGCCATCATCTGCCCCATTTCGGGGGTGGCGTCTCATTCGCCGCCACCTTGCGGCCACGGCGCAAACGAATCAGGCCGAAAATGCTGATGACAATCAGGGCGATACCTGCGGGCACGATGCGCCAATCGACTGCGATGACGCCCCGGCGCAACACGAGATCGACCTGCGCAACTTCCAGACCGTCATAATCGCCCGGACCGATCGTGAACGTGAAATTACCATCTTCAACCGAGTCGATGTCACCGATGCTGTCGCGATAGACCTGCGGACCCTGAGGCGAGCCCTTGTTGGTCGATTTGGAGCTGGCATAGCTCAAAGTCTTGACCAGAATGTCCTTGCCCTGCCGGGTTACGACTGCAGTCAGCGCTGTACGTCCTTCCGTCGGAACAAAGTTGCGCAGAGGCTGCATATCGACAAATGCGCGTACCGTCGCATCGTTTTGCTTCAGATTGAGAGTGACGGGCTTGTATGGCCCCGGGCGATCGTAGACGCGCCACGTACCGATCTCCTCGCCGGAGAAATTCGTGGCTACCCATGGATATCCAATCCCGAGCAAGAGACCAATGATCAGGAGAAGCAATAGAAACAGACGCATCTCAAGCCTTCTTCTCCCACCGCCCTTCGGCGTTCTGCTGCCAGTAAGTCAGCGTATGGCCCTGGGTCTTCAACAATTTCCATTGTGCCCTCGCCTGCTCCAGCTGTTGCTGGTCATGGCCATCGAACATCAGAACGAGCCGTTCATAGACTTCGACATTCCGTGGTTCGGCCCCATCAACGAGGAACCGCACGGTTGCATTATTCGGATTACCGTCGCCGGTCGTCAGGATGATGGGCTGTTCTTCCGGATGTGGCTCCTGATCGGTGGCATGAGCCAGAAAGGAAGTATCGGACCAGGTCCACAGATGATTATCCAGGCTGTCGCGCCGCTCCTCCGAACCGGTCTGAATGACTACCTTCCACTGCCGCGCAAGGGAACGCTCGACCAGACCAGGCAGCGCATTTTCCAGCGTCGATTCTGTCAGGTGGTAGAAGAGGATTTCGGTCATTATCGCCCAAGGTCAGAATTTCGTGTGTTTCGATCTGGTCTTTGTCATGATTGGTGTCATTCGAAAGCCATTCCACCATTCACGCAAGCGGAGCCGTTCGTCAATCAGAGCTGTGCCCTGCGTCACGCTGTCGGCCGCAGCGAGGACGATTGCGAGATAGAATGTGGCCAACGTCTGCTGGTTGAAACAAGCATCGGGTGAGGAATCAAGGAAACCCTCAATGACGCCCAGGACATGCCTGGCTTTTCCTACGGCCTCGTCTGACGGCTCAAGCCCGTCTCGCCACCAAACTGGAACATAGATGCCCCAAACCAGCGGCGCATAGGCGTAATTGTCGACAATCCGCATGATCTGGCGCATATGCGCCGCGACAAGGGAGTCGCCCGGAGTGAGTTTGGGATCGATGATCGCATCAACATAGTGGACGATGGCATCCGTCTCATAGAGACGAACGCCATCCATTTCGAACGCTGGAATCCGCTTGAACGGATGCCGAAGATCGTAGTCTTCCGGCAAAACGCCCCCTTCAAACGGATCGGCTTCGATGAGCGCGAACTCGACCTTTTTTGCCAGAAGGACGAGCCGCACGATGCGCGTGTAGACGCTTTCTTCGGTGCCGTAGAGTTTGACCTCCACTGGATCTAGCCTTCGAAGTGATCTCGAACCAACCGGTCGAGCAACCGCACACCAAAACCGGATGCCCAGGACTGGCTGTATTCCGTGGCCGGCGCGCCCATCGCCGTGCCGGCGACATCGAGATGCGCCCAAGGGGTGTCGCCGACAAAACGCTTCAGGAACTGCGCCGCGATGATCGCTCCGCCGTGACGGCCGCCGATGTTCTTCATGTCGGCATTCTTGGTGTCGATCAGCTTGTCATATTCGTCGCCGAGCGGCATGCGCCAAAGCTTTTCACCCGTTGCCTGGCCGGCCTCGAAAAGTTGTCCGGCAAGCGTATCGTCATTGGAGAAGAGACCGGCGTGATAGACGCCCAGCGCTACCATGATTGCCCCAGTCAGGGTCGCAAGATTGACCATGAACTTCGGATTGAAGCGTTCATTGCAATAATACAGCGCGTCGGCGAGGACGAGGCGCCCTTCTGCATCGGTATTGAGGACCTCAATGGTCTGGCCAGACATGGACGTGACAATATCGCCCGGACGCTGGGCGTCGCCATTGATCATGTTTTCAACGAGACCAATAATGCCAACAGCATTGACCTTGGCCTTGCGAGAGGCAAGAGCATGCATGAGACCGGTCACAGCGGCGGCGCCGCCCATGTCACCCTTCATTTCGTCCATGCCGGCAGCAGGCTTGATCGAGACACCGCCTGAGTCGAAGGTGACGCCCTTGCCCACGAAAGCGATTGGCTTGTCTTTGCCCTTGCCGCCATGCCACTCCATGATAGCAAGACGCGCCGGGCGTGCGGAGCCCTGTGCGACGCCAAGAAGCGAGCCCATACCCAGCTTCTTCATGTCCTTCTCAGTAAGAATTTCCACCTTGACGTCGAGTTTCTTCAATTCTTCGACACGTTCGGCGAATTCGACGGGCCCGAGGATATTGGCGGGCTCATTGACCAGATCGCGTGCGAGAACGACGCCGTCCGCCACTGCCTCGGCATGAGCATATGACTTCTTCGCTGCACCGGGATCGGCAACCTGTATCGTGATCTTGGCTGCAGATTTGTCTTCCTTCTCCTCGCTGTTGTCCTTACCCTTTTTTGTCTTGTATTTGTCGAAGGTGTAGGAGCGCAGGAGCATGCCGAGGGCGAAGTCGGCAACATTCTCAGCCGATATTTCAACGCCGGGCAGAGCAAGGATGGCTGTAACATTCTTGGCCGTGCCGATCTTCGAAAGGGCGGCGCCGCCGATTTTCAACCAGTCATCTGCCTTCAGCTTGGCTGGGTCGCCGCTGCCTACCAGCACGAGGCGCTCCAGTTCCGTGCCCGCGGGCGCAATCGTAGAAAGGCCCGCGGCCATTTTTCCCTTGAATTCCGAGACATCAATGATACGCGACAGCAATGCTGGTCCGACAACAGATTCGGCTTCCGCAGCGGTTCGGCCTTCAGCGGCGACGAGCAAGATTGCAGTGCCGCTTTCGACGGGCGCAAATTTGGCGAAACTGATGGATGGGCGTTTGGACATGATATCTCCAGATGAACAAAAATGTGACTTTCCTAATCACCAGAACTGGTGAATGGAGGGGTTAACGGCGAAGAGGTTGGCTAAGGCCTTGTTAACCAGCTTTCTTCGCCTATTTTTAGCCAAGCCTGACTAGACTGAACATATGTCGGGTTTTTTGAACATGTAACGGGTTCGTCCCATAGTGCGGCAAAAATAATGCCCTATATCCCAGGGCATAGATGAATGGTCGGCTAGTCGAACAAGGTGGCGGAACTCTTTTGCGAAACATGACATGCGCCTGATTGAGATATACATCTTGCGACGGATCGTCGTCATGTTTTTTGCCGTTCTGCTTTCAGCGGTCGGAATCACATGGATCGTCCAGGTGCTAGGCCGCATCAACTTCCTCACCACCAGCGGTCAGAGCTTCTTCTACATCATCAAATTCAGTTCCAACCTGCTGCCCAACGCATTCCCGATCGTGATGCCGTTTGCACTGGTCATTGCAGTGACCCAAGTCCTTTCCACGATGAATCAGGATTCGGAGCTTGTCGTCATCAATGCAGCGGGCGCGCCGCGGTCAGCAGTGATCCGGCCGGTTTTGCTCTTTGCGATTGTCATTTCCGTTGCTTCCTTTCTGATCGCCAACTTCGTAGTCCCCTATTCCCAGATGAACATGCGCCAGATGGTCGCCGATGCGCGCGCAGACGTGATCAATCTCGTGGTCCAGCAAGGCACCTTCAAGGAACTCGACACCGACCTCTATCTTCAAATCGAAAGCCGTGATTCCAATGGAGCCATCAAAGGGTTGTTCGTTTCGGATTCGCGCGACAAAACCACGGACCTGATTTATTACGCCAAGGACGGCCTTGTATTTGAGACCGGCAATCAGAGCCTGCTGATCATGAAAGATGGCGAAGTTGACCGTCGTGACGTCCAGACCGGCAACGTATCGATCATTAAGTTCAATACCTATGCGCTTGATTTGGCAGCATTCCTGTCATCGGACGACAAGGAAGCCGCCATTTTCCCAAAGGACCGTCCGCTTGACTATCTCTGGAACCCGGATCCGAACGACAAGCAATTTCAGCAGAAACCACTCCGCTATAAGACGGAACTCTATAAGCGGCTGACCGATTGGATGTATCCGATCGTCTTTGCCCTTATTGCGCTGGCGGCAGCAGCAGATTCGCGTTCGCATCGCGAAGCACGCATATCTGCATCATTCACCGCCATCACCTTGTGCCTCATCGTTTTCTGGCTGGGGTATTCAACCGGCCAGAGCGCCGACAAGAATGCTACCATGTTGCCGCTTCTCTTCGCCATCCCAATTCTCACAGCCCTCGCCGCGATCTACGCGCTTGCAACGAATCGCCAGGTTGGCGTGCCGGTCAAATGGAGCAACTGGTTCAGAAACACCTTTGAATCACAACAGGAGGCGTTCGCCAGGGCTGGAGCGAAATGGTTCGGTCGCAAACGCGGAGCGCGAAGATGATGATAGGCTGGACCCTCGGACGCTATTTCTTCCTGCGCTACGCCAAGATCACGGCGTATTTCCTCTTGGGCAGCTTTGCTCTCGCCCTGATTCTCGACTTCACCGAACTGTCAGGTAAACTGTCATCTTTGCCTGACTACTCCGCAATCCAGGCGTTCGGCCTGTCGGCGATGCGCATTCCCTACATCATGCAACAGGTGTTCCCTTTCATTGCCCTGTTTGCAGCCATGGCAACGCTCATATCCCTCAACCGGAAATATGAGCTGGTCGTCGCCCGCTCGGTTGGTGTTTCGGCGTGGCAGTTTCTCCTGCCGGCCTGCACGGGCGCCTTCCTTTTCGGCCTTGCAGCGGTGCTGGTGGTCAATCCGCTTGCTGCCTGGGGGTTTGAAAGGAGTGAGCAGATAACTGCAAACTGGCGAGCCGGAAAAGCCAACGATGTACAGGCTGATCGCGTACCCTGGCTGCGCCAGAAAACAGAGGATGGCGAGACGATCATCGGCGCCAAGACAGTCGTCAACCGGGGCTTGCGACTAGTCGATTCCACGTTCATTCGTCTCGACAAGAATCAAGATATTCTGGAACGTCTGGATGCCAAGATCGCCGATCTCGACGATGGTTTCTGGCGGTTGACCGAGGTGACGAAATTCGTGCAGGGCGAGAAACCGGTTTCCCTCGATGAGGTGCGCATTCCGACTCATCTTCGCCCTGAATTCGTTGAAGAAAGCCTCGCCCGCCCGGAGACGATTCCTTTTTTTGAGCTGCGTAACAAAATTGCCGCAGCTCGCTCTTTTGGCTATCCAGCCAACGCTTTTGACATGCATTTCCAGTCTTTACTGGCTTTGCCGGCTCTTCTGATGGCGATGACTTTAATAGCCGCAACCGTTTCGCTGAAATTTGTGCGCTTCGGACAATCCGGCACGATGATTCTGGGTGGCGTCCTCGCAGGCTTCGTGCTTTATGTCGTCACTGTTGTGGTCAAGGCATTTGGCAATGCGGGATTCGTCCCGCCTTTCATTGCCGCATGGACACCCGTGTTGATTGCAACGTTTTTTGGGGTCTCCTTTCTGTTGCACAAGGAGGATGGTTAGAGTGGGATTGAATGTAACGCGCTCGGTGTTGCCGACGTGGTTCGCACGGCTTGCGTGCGGGACGGCGCTGCTATGCCTTGCGGGCGGGATTTCACTCCCAGCCTATGCCCAGACCGGCGATGCGCTCGTCGGCAATATCGAGACGAATCCAAACGCTCAAATGCTGCTGGAATCGGACGAGCTTATCTACGACATCAACGCCAAGACCATTTCAGCGGTCGGCGGCGTTCAGATCGACTATGACGGAAACCGGCTCGTCGCGCGCCAGGTTACCTATGATCAGAACACTGGCCGTCTCAAGGCCATGGGCAAAGTCGAGATCGTTGAGAAGGACGGCAACCGCATCTATGCCGACAATCTCGATATCACCGATGATTTCCGAGAAGGGTTCGTCAATGCCTTGCGTGTCGAAGCAGCGGACAATACGCGCTTTGCAGCCGAGAGCGCCGAACGCATCGGCGGTGAACTGACGACTTTCAACAACGGTATCTACACTGCGTGCGAGCCCTGCCGCTCCAAGCCTGACAAGGCACCACTATGGCAGGTGCGCGCACAGAAGATCGTCTGGAATGGCAAGAAGAAAACCATTCGCTTTGAACGCGGCCGTTTTGAGATGTTCGGCATGCCATTGGCATTCCTGCCAGCATTCGAGATCGCGGATCCGACCGTCAAGCGCAAGAGCGGCTTCCTCATGCCGAGCTACCGGTATGAATCTGAACTCGGCTATGGCGTCAGCGTTCCGTATTTCTGGGCCTTGGCTCCGAATTACGATCTGACGACGACAGGCACTTATTACAGTAAGCAGGGTTTTCTCGGCGAGGCCGAGTGGCGTCACCGGTTGGCGAATGGTGCGTACACCATCAAGCTTGCAGGAATAAACCAGCTTGATCGCCACGAATTCGATAACGACGATCAACTCGACCGCGGCAGCACGACGCGCGGAATGATCGCGACGACTGGCGCTTTCCGCATCAATCCGCGCTGGACCTATGGCTGGAACGCCATGGTGCCATCGGACAAGGCCTTTGCATACCGGTATGGTATCGAGGGCTATGATGCCTACAACATTACAAACCAGCTCTATTTGACTGGCCTTAACGGCCGGAACTATTTCGACGTAAGGCTTTATCAATTCCTGGTCCAGGAGAGCTGGTTTAACTCCAACCCCAACGCGTCCCAACCCAAGCAGCCTTGGGTTCTGCCAAGTCTGGATTATGCCTATACGCCGACGCAATCTGTCGCCGGAGGCGAGCTTAATTTCGATGTGAACCTGCAGGCATTGCACCGCGACCGCGAGGATGGCACGACGCCCATCGGATTGGAACGCGCCGGCTACCTCTCAGGTGTCGAGGGCAATGACGGCCGCATCACCGCCGAGGCGGAATGGAAGCGGACCTTCATAGCGGACAATGGTCTGGTTATCACCCCCCTTCTCGCCTTGCGCGGCGACGGTATGTATGTCGACTCCGACTCAATTGGCGTGACACGCTCCGAGGCCTTCCGCGCCATGGCAACCGCTGGCCTTGAAACGCGATGGCCAATTCTGTTTTCGAGCACCAGTTCGACCCATGTTCTCGAACCGACGGCTCAGCTTTTTGTGCGGAACAACGAGCCCTACGCCGGCGAAATGCCTAATGAAGACGCGCAGAGCTTTGTCTTCGATGCATCAAGTCTGTTCGATCGTGACAAGTTCTCGGGTTATGACCGGGTCGAGGGCGGTACGCGGGCCAATCTTGGCGTTCGCTACTCTGGAACATTCAACAATGGCTGGTCGCTCAATGGTATTGCGGGCCAGTCTTTCCAGCTAGGCGGCCTGAATTCATTCGCAACGGCCGATTTCGTCAATGCGGGCGCAGAATCCGGGCTCGAATCGTCGCGTTCCGACTATGTCGCCATGATCGGCGCGAGCCGAGGCGCGTTCAACGTCACCACGGGCGGCCGATTCGACAAGGAATCGTTGGAAGTGCGGCGCGTCGAAGTGGCGAGTACAAACACTGGCAAATATGGATCATTGTTTGTGAAGTACGCCTTCATCGACCAGCAGCCAACCTATGGTTTCGAAGATGATAGACATGAGGTCACGCTTGGCGGTTCGGCAAAAATGACGCCGAACTGGCGCCTGCTCGGCTCTGGTACCTACGACATTGTTTCGGAGACTCTTGTAAAGCAGACCGCTGCGCTCGCCTATGACGACGAGTGCTTCACCTACATGATGTATTATACGCGGGAAGAGCCTGTTACCGCCGACGGTAGCCAAGGCGACCAGACGACGACGTGGGGCTTTAACATTTCCTTCCGGACCTTGGGGGAAATCGGCAAGCCAGTCGATATTGGTGGGATCTAATCACTTTGTCTGAACTGGCCGTACTTGCGGCCAGTCATGCTTTTGCCTTAGTAAAGCGACAATAAAGTGGAATTGAGCACTCCAAACACACTGCAAAACCCATTCGTATAGAATGGTATATGATCGGAAATAGTGAGAAATGATGGTGAGGAAGCATATTCTTGCAGCGGCGATCGCCACCGCATTGAGTTCTGCACTGACGGCTGGCGCGGCCTTGCCTGCTGCGGCGAGCGAGATCAAAATTGTCGTCAATGGCGCTCCTATCACCGATTACGACATTGCCCGACGTGCCGCGTTCCTGAAGCTGCAGCGCAAGAAGGGTAACCTTACGCAACAGGCGCGCGATGAGCTAACGGACGAGGCATTGAAACGCCAGGAACTGAAGCGCCTTAACATGCTTGTTTCGGACAATGAGGTGAACGACGCCTTCGCGCGATTCGCCACCAACAACAAGATGACCCAGGATCAGCTCACGGGTGTGCTCGAAAAGTCTGGTGTCACATCCGGCCACTTCAAGGAATATGTCCGTCTTCAGATGAGCTGGGGCCGTGCACTGTCGACTCGCAACCGTTCACAGGGTGGCGCCAAGGTCAGTGAGCAGGATGCCGTGCAGCGCATGCTCAAGGATGGTGGCAAGAAGCCCGTGTCTACTGAGTATCAGTTGCAACAGGTCATATTCGTCGTGCCAGCCAACAATCGCGGTATCTTGCCGAAGCGTCGCAGCGAAGCGAGTGCCCTGCGCGCTCGATTCAGCGGGTGCAACACGACACGGGATATCGCCAAAGGTACACTGGACGTGACAGTGCGCGACCTCGGTAAATTCATCGAACAGGAATTGCCACCGGAATGGTCCAAGCAAGTCATTTCCACTCCGGTGGGCCAGGCGACTGCAATCCAGGATACGGACAAAGGCGTTGAATTTCTAGGCGTTTGCGCCACCCGCCAAGTGTCCGATGACCGTGTAGCGCGTATGGTCTTTTCGCAGGAAGCTGCTGCAGCGTCAGCTGACGGCAAGCAAGACGCTACCGTACAAGCAGTCGACAAGAAGTATCTCGATGAATTGCGCAAGAAGGCGACCATCGTCAATCAATAATGCCAACGACTGGATTGCCTCCGCATGAACGCCGCACTCGCCGTCAGTTCTGGTGAACCGTCTGGTATTGGACCTGACATCGCCATATCCGCGTGGATGTTGCGTGAGAAAACTCAGCTACCGGCCTTTTTCCTCCTGGCAGACCCGGAGTTTATTGCGTCGCGCGCGATGCGACTCGGCCAAAAGTGTCCCATTGAGATCACGACACCGGAAGAAGCAAGCCATGTGTTTGGCCGTGCCTTACCGATCGTGCCCCTCGAGAATCGCCAGACGGATCATCCGAGTCTACCGCTCGCCAATAACGCTGCGGCGACTATTGAAGCCATCGAGCAGGCCGTTGCCCTGACACTTGCGGGACGGTCACGCGCGGTCGTCACCTGCCCGATTGCCAAGAAAGCGCTCTATGAGGCCGGTTTCGATTTCCCCGGACATACGGAGTTTCTGGCGCATCTTTCTGGCGCTCACCTCGGCTATGAGGTGACACCGGTAATGATGCTGGCAGGACCGCTGCTTCGGGCCGTTCCCGTAACAATTCACATCGCATTGAGCAAGGTTCCGGCTGCTCTCGACACCGCGAAGATAGTTTCTGTATCGCGGATCACCGCCACCGCGCTGAAGGACCAGTTTGGAATCGCCAATCCAAGGCTGGCCGTTGCGGGCCTCAATCCTCATGCAGGTGAAGGCGGCAGCATGGGCGAGGAGGACGAAAAAATTGTCTGCCCTGCTGTAGAGACACTGCGGGCAGAAGGCATCGATGCACGCGGACCACTCCCTTCCGATACGATGTTCCATGCTGCTGCCCGTGCCACCTACGATGCTGCGATCTGCATGTATCACGATCAGGCATTGATCCCTGTGAAAACACTTGGGTTTGACGACAGCGTCAATGTCACGCTCGGCTTGCCATTTGTTCGCACGTCACCGGATCATGGCACGGCATTCGACATTGCGGCGACCGGCAAGGCAAAACCGGACAGCCTCATTGCTGCCCTGCGTCTTGCCGATGAACTTGCATCACATGGTGTGCAGCAAAAGCGCCCCGCGGCATGAGCATCGACAGCCTCCCCCCATTGCGTGAAGTCATCGATCGTCATGAATTGATGGCGAAGAAATCACTTGGCCAAAATTTCCTGCTCGACCTCAATCTTACGGCCAAAATCGCGCGCCAAGCGGGCGATCTGCATGGGCAAACGGTCATCGAAGTCGGGCCAGGGCCTGGCGGTCTCACACGTGCCCTCCTGGCGCAAGGCGCCACTGTCATTGCGATAGAGCGCGATGAGCGTTGCCTGGCCGCCTTGGCGGAAATATCCAGCCATTATCCAGGGCGTCTTCGCGTCATCGCCGGCGATGCACTCGAAACTGACTTTGCCGCGCTGGCGGGCGGCGACAAAGTGAAAATCGTTGCCAATCTCCCCTATAATGTCGGTACCCAATTGCTGATTGGCTGGTTGTTGAGCGAGCCCTGGCCGCCATTCTTTGCATCGCTGACATTGATGTTCCAGCGCGAGGTGGCCGAGCGCATCGTCGCTCGCCCCGGATCCGAGGCCTATGGCCGGCTCGGTGTTCTAGCGGGCTGGCGGACGGAAGCAAGGATTACGTTCGACGTCCCGCCGCAAGCCTTTACGCCGCCGCCGAAGGTCACATCGTCCGTGGTCCATCTTGTGCCACGAGATGCGCCGCTTGCCTGCGATGCGGCGACGCTTGGCCGCCTCACCCAGGCCGCCTTTGGCCAGCGGCGCAAGATGTTGCGCCAGAGCATCAAGTCCCTGGGCGGGGAAGCTCTGCTCACACGCGTGGGGACCGATCCAACCCGTCGCGCCGAAACGCTGTCGATCGACGAGTTTGTCGCGCTCGCGAATGCACTTTAGTCGAGCTTCTCGTCGAGAAGACTACTGACGAAGTCGAACAGACCGGGACAGCGGTCACGCCGCAGGCGCTCGGCCGTAACAATCGACACAACCTGATGAAATGCCTTGTCGAGATCCTCGTTGACAATGACGTAGTCGTAGGAGCGCCACCGCTCGATTTCGTTGCGCGCATTGCGCAAACGCATCTCGATCACTTCTTCGGTGTCTTCTGCACGCCTGTGCAGGCGCTGCTTCAAGTCGGCCATGGATGGGGGAAGGATGAAGATGCTGACGACATCGCCCTTCATCTTGTCCTGCAGCTGCTGCGCGCCCTGCCAATCAATATCGAAAAGCATGTCCTGGCCGTCGGCGAGCGCATTTTCCGCAGCCTCGCGAGGGGTGCCATAGAAATTGCCGTGGACTTCGGCCCATTCAATCAATTCGTCATTGTCACGCCGGCGTTCGAATTCACGCACCGAGATGAAATGGTAATGCACGCCATCGATCTCGCTTGCGCGGCGCGGACGGGTCGTCACGCTGATCGAAAGCGACAGGTCGAGCTCTTCCTTGTCAGTGAGCAGCATTCGGGCAAGCGTCGACTTTCCCGCTCCCGACGGCGACGACAGGACAAGCATGAGACCGCGTCTTTTGATGCTGTGCGATGGGTTGAGCATATCTACTCCAGATTCTGTATCTGCTCGCGCAATTGATCCACAACGGCTTTCAGGTCAAGCCCGATCGACGTGATGGAGACAGCATTGGCTTTGGAGCAGAGCGTATTCGCCTCGCGGTTAAATTCCTGTGTCAGAAAATCGAGCTTGCGGCCAACGCCGTTTCCTTCCTTGAGGAGGGTTCGGGCCGACGCGATATGCATTTCCAGCCGGTCAAGCTCTTCCTGAATATCGGCCTTGGTGGCCAGGAATGCCGCCTCCATATGTAATCTTGCTTCATCCAAAACCGGGGCGGCATCGAGCAATAGCGCAACCTGTGCGGCAAGACGAGCACGAACAGCATCGATTGATCGGCTAGGATCGAGCTTTGCCTGTTCTACCAGCATTTCTATTGTAGCGATCTGGACAGTCAGAATCTCGCCAAGGGCCTTGCCTTCGGCCTGACGATTATGCGCCAACTGAATGAGCGTCTCATCCAGAATGGCCAGAACAGCACTTTCGACCTCCGTCTGATGCTCGGGCGCAGTCGCTTCCTGCGGCACTTCCAGAACGCCGCGGAGTGCCATCAGGCCCTCCGGCGTCGACGCCGTAAGGCCATATTCCTCGCGCAAGTGGGCAGCTATAGTGGCCAATTCCCGCAAGAGCGGCTGATTGATCGTCGCCTTGGCGCTACCGGTACTCGTGTCGACAGACAGGGCCGCCTGAAAATTGCCCCGCTTGAAATGTTGATTGAACAGGGCCCTGGCTTTCTGCTCCACGGCCTCGAAACCTGCAGGCAGGCGAAACCGCACGTCCAGGCCTTTGCCGTTCACAGACTTGATTTCCCACGAGATCTGCGCCCCGGCGCTATTCCGGAGGTGACGGGCAAATCCCGTCATGCTCTGCAAAGACATATGTCCCCCCTACGATAAAGGCCCGATCGCAATCAGGCCTTTCGTTCTAATTGCCGCTGTCCGCGTCCGGCGAGGCATTCTTATCTCCGGTCGCCGCCTTGGCTGCTTCATCCAAACGGTTTTTCTCGACATCGCGCCAACGCTTCACATTATCATTATGTTCTTCGAGCGTCTCGGCAAACACGTGACCGCCGGTGCCGTCGGCAACGAAGTAAAGCTCCTTGGTCTGCGAGGGATGGGCAACGGCTTCCAGTGCATCGCGGCCAGGATTTGCGATCGGACCTGGTGGGAGGCCATTCACCGTGTAGGTGTTATACGGCGTCGGCTTCTCCAGATCCGATTTGAGGATAGGCCGATCAGCAGGCTTTCCCTTGCCGCCGAACAGGCCGTAAATGATCGTCGGATCGGATTGCAGGCGCATCTTCTTGTTCAGTCGATTGATGAAAACGGCGGCAACGCGCGGCCGCTCGTCGGCCTTCCCGGTTTCCTTCTCGACGATGGATGCAAGCGTTATAAACTCCTCGATCGACTTGAGCGGAATATTGGGGTCACGGCGTTCCCAGATATCCTCGACCAGCTTTTTCTGGTCCGATTGCATCTTCTTCACGAGTTCTTCGCGAGTCGTACCGCGAGAGAAACGCATTGTATTGGCGAAGAGTGAGCCTTCACTCGGCATGATGGCTGGCAGGTCGCCCGTCAGTACGTCGTCCTCCTGAACGCGCTGGAATATTTGTTCGACAGTAAGACCCTCCGGAATAGTCAGCGAATGAAGCACTGACTTACCGCTGCGCAAAAGGTCCATGATGTCGCGCATGGATGCCCCAGCCCTGATCTCATACTCGCCAGCTTTCATATCGCGCTGGTAGCCATAGGCCTGAACGCCGTACATGAAGACGCGCGCGTCAGAAATGATTCCGCGTCGCTCGAGCCCGTCGGCAATCTCCGTTATGCCAGTACCGCTCTTGACGACATAATTGGTGGCGACGTCGGTGGGGCCTGGCTCGTTGAACGCGACCTTGCCAAAATAAACCGCTGCTGCGGCCGCAATCACCACGAGCACGACAAGCGATAACATGAAGTTGGCAAAAACGACGATCTGGCTGCGAGCGCGGCGGGAACGCTTCTTCGGAGCAGGGGGCGGCGTACCGGGCTCAGGACGCAGCGCTTCGGAGGCCGATTGCGGCACAATCGGCTTGCGATCCGGCACGTTAGCCGCGGCTGAACCGTTGGTCTCTTCAGACGGCTGATCTGAGCTCACGCAAGCACCTCGGAATATGTTAACCGGCTAGAATAGTGGTCTAGCCGGTAGAATCGATTGTGAATATGGCGAAAGCGCGAAAGCGCTGTCGCAAGGGGATCAATCACTGTTGATAACGCCGAAGAACCAGCGAGGCATTGGTGCCGCCAAATCCGAAGGAATTGGACAGTGCGATATCGATCCTGCGTTCACGCGGCTTGTGCGGAACCAGATCGATCTTGGTTTCCCTGGACGGCTTATCCAGATTGATCGTTGCCGGAGCGATATTGTCGCGGATCGCCAGAGCGCAGAAGACCGCCTCGGTCGACCCGGCCGCACCAAGAAGGTGACCGATCGAAGACTTGGTGGACGACATCGATATCTTTGATGCCGCATCGCCAACGACACGTTCGACGGCGCCGAGCTCGATGGTATCTGCCATCGTCGAGGTGCCATGCGAATTGATGTAGTCAATATCGTCTGGCGTTATACCGGCGCGCTTCAACGCCATCTCCATGCAGCGCTGGGCGCCCTCACCGTCCTCGGAAGGTGCAGTGATGTGATAAGCGTCACCCGACAGGCCATAGCCAATCACTTCGGCATAGATCTTGGCGCCGCGTGCAAGCGCATGCTCGAGTTCTTCGAGCACGACAACGCCTGCACCCTCACCCATGACGAAACCGTCCCGGTCGTCGTCATAGGGACGGGAAGCCGCAGTGGGATCGTCATTGCGCGCAGTCGAAAGCGCCTTGCAGGCGGCGAAGCCGGCAAGCGAGATACGGCTCACCGGTGATTCCGTCCCACCGGCGACCATGACATCAGCATCGCCGAACGCGATCAACCGCGATGCGTCGCCAATGGCGTGCGCACCTGTCGAGCAGGCTGTGACGACGGCATGGTTGGGGCCGCGAAGCTTGTGCTTGATGGAAACGTGTCCAGAGGCCAGATTGATCAGACGACCGGGGATGAAGAAGGGAGAGATGCGGCGTGGACCCTTGTCGCGCAGGGTGTAACCCGCCTCAACAATGCCTTCGAGACCACCAATACCCGATCCAATCAAAACACCGGTGCGGATTTGATCCTCATCGCTTTCCGGCGCCCACTTGGCATCCGCAAGCGCCTGATCGGCAGCCGCAACAGCGTAGATAATGAAGGGATCGACCTTGCGCTGCTCTTTAGGCTCCATCCAATCATCCGGATTGAACGTGCCGTCCGTGCCATCGCCGACCGGAATACGGCAGGCAATCTTGCAAGGCAGATCATCAACTTCAAATTCAGTTACACGCCGGGCACCGCTCTGGCCAGCAAGAAGCCGCGACCAGGTGGCTTCAACACCGGATGCAAGAGGAGACACCAGCCCAAGGCCGGTTATGACAACACGCCTCATGGCCGATCCTTCAATGTCATACGCAACATGATTGTTTCCGGCCCCATGCATGAATGAGCAAGGCAGAACACCTTATATCACGATCCATGCGATGGCGAGCCGAACGAAAATCAGGCAGATGCTTTGTCGATGAACTTAACGGCATCGCCGACTGTCAGAATGGTCTCAGCAGCATCGTCCGGGATTTCAACGCCGAACTCTTCTTCGAAAGCCATCACGAGCTCGACAGTATCCAGGCTGTCTGCGCCCAGATCGTCGATGAAGCTCGCACCATCGGTGACTTTCTCGGCATCAACGCCCAGATGCTCAATAACGATTTTCTTGACGCGTTCTGCAGTATCACTCATGTGGAAACCTCAACCTGTTTGTTTTTCCCTATGCCTTGGTTAGCGGCACGGATGACTCTAATCAAGCAATAAGATGGTTGTTTCACCCTGTTCAGCAGCTAAAACACCCATTCCTTGCGGTTCTTTCCTTGCGGAATTGAAAGGGCATCAAATCGGTTTGATTGCCCAGACTGGAGCGCGACTTATCACGCTTTATTCACGGCCTCAATCTCATAAATGTGATTGGGGACGATACCCACTGATACCATCGGGCACAACATGTAGCCCAATGCAGCCGGGTTAGATCATTGCCATGCCGCCATTGACGTGAATTGTCTGGCCGGTGACATAGGACGCCTCGTTGCTGGCCAGGTAAATAACCGACGAAGCAACCTCGGCGCCCGTGCCCATCCGGCGCATCGGAATGGCGGACATGATGGCTTCCTTCTGCTTGTCGTTGAGCTTGTCGGTCATGGCCGATTCGATGAAGCCGGGCGCAACGCAGTTGACCGTAACATTGCGGCTGGCGATCTCCTGCGCCAGCGACTTGGAAAAGCCGATCAGACCAGCCTTCGATGCCACATAATTTGTCTGGCCGGGATTACCGGTTACGCCAACCACCGAGGTGATATTGATGATACGGCCATAGCGGCGGCGCATCATCGGATGGGTGAATTCGCGGGTCAGGCGGAACACAGCGGTCAAATTGACCTCAAGCACACTGTCCCAATCCGCATCGCTCATACGCACGAACAGGCCGTCCTTGGTGATGCCCGCATTGTTCACGAGGATTTCGACACCCTCGAGTTCAGCTTCCGCCTTTTCGCCCAGTGCCTTGACCTCGTCCCTGCTGGAGAGGTTGGCCGGGAAAATCTTCACGCGGTCGCCAAGTTCGACAGCCAGAGCCTCGAGCTTTTCAACGCGGGTGCCATGCAGGCCAACGACGGCACCCTGGGCATGCAGTGCTCTGGCAATTGCCTCACCAATTCCACCTGTCGCACCTGTGATGAGAGCCTTGCGGCCTGTGAGATCAAACATTGCGCGTTCCTTTTCAAGCGTTCAGGGCAGCTACAGCCGCGTCGATATCCTCGGGAGTGCCGATGGCGACACCGGAAATGTCTTTATTAATACGGCGTGCGAGGCCGGTCAGCACCTTGCCGGCACCGATCTCATAGAGTGTGGTCACGCCGTTCTCGCCAAACCATTGCACCGTCTCGCGCCAGCGTACCTGTCCGGTCACCTGTTCGACCAGAAGAGCCGCGATTTCATCCGCGGATTGCACTGGAGCAGCACGCACGTTGGCAATCAGCGGTACAACGGGATCATTCTTTGAAACTTGGGCCAGGGCCGCACGCATGGCTTCGGCAGCCGGCTCCATCAGAGCCGAATGGAAAGGTGCCGAGACCGGCAGCATCAGCGCGCGCTTGGCGCCTTTTGACGTTGCGAGCGCTGCGGCCGCCTCGACCGCACTTTTCGCGCCCGAAATAACCAGCTGACCCCCACCATTGTCATTGGCGATCTGAACGGCACCTTGCTTTGACGCTTCGGCGCAGATGGCTTCGACATCCTCGTGCTCAAGGCCGATGATGGCTGCCATCGCTCCTTCGCCCGCCGGGACGGCCTTTTGCATGGCATTGCCGCGGGTACGCAGCAGCCGTGCCGTATCAGGAAGCGAGAACGTGCCGGCCGCACACAATGCCGAATACTCTCCGAGTGAGTGGCCCGCGACGAAAGAGACCTTGTCCTTCAAGGAAATACCCTTGGATTCCAACACACGGATGGCGGCAATGGATACTGCCATGAGGGCTGGCTGGGCATTGGCGGTGAGGGTCAACGTTTCCTCTGGCCCCTCCCAGATGATCGAAGACAACTTTTCACCAAGCGCCTCATCCACCTCATCGAAGACGGCGCGGGCCTCGGCGAAGTTGTCGGCCAAAGCCTTGCCCATGCCAACGGCTTGACTTCCCTGACCCGGAAAAGTGAATGCAATGGGCATCGGGAGCCCCCTCCAATCGTTGCTTTACAAATGCCAATCTGCCGCGATGTGCCTACAGCCAAGCACGAAGTCAAGCTTTGTTGCAAACTGTCCTACCCTGTGGCAGTGGGTGAGAGGCTTCTTTCCTTTGAATCGAGCCTCAGCCCGATTTACAATAGCCGGACCGATATAATTTCCTGGCGGGTTGCTTATTTGGCCATTTGCCCGTATAGAGCGCCCGTTCATTGCTCGGCGTCAGCTGGGGGCTGAACGGAGGGCCGGATGAAAATCCGTCGAAGCGTAACGCTTCAGCCTCCCGTGTCTCCGCTCTCGATCGTCTCCATCAGCGTCCTTTCTTCCCCGGTTATCCGGCAGAGAGATTCGCAGAGGTTTACCGTTGACACCGGGCAATACTAACGAAGAAAGGCAAAGACAATGGCTCTTTATGAACATGTGTTCCTTGCCCGACAGGACATTTCGCAGCAGCAGGTCGATGCGCTTGTAGAACAGTACAAGGGCATCATCGAAAGCAATGGCGGATCAGTCGGGCGCATCGAAAGCTGGGGACTTCGTGCCCTCACCTATCGTATCAACAAAAACCGCAAAGCGTATTACTCCCTGCTCAACATCACTGCTCCTGCAGCAGCTGTTGCCGAGCTTGAGCGCCAGCAGCGCATCAACGAAGACGTCCTGCGTTTCATGACGATCCGCGTTGAAGAGCACGAGGAAGGCCAGTCGGCCATGCTCGCACGCCGTGACGATCGCCGCGACCGCGATGACAACAAGTTCGGTGGCCGCGATGACGACCGTCCGCGCCGTCCACGCCGTCCGCGTGACAACGAAGCCGGTGAAGGAGCAGAATAATGGTTGATATCAATCAGATCCCGACCCGTCGTCCGTTCCATCGCCGCCGCAAGACCTGCCCGTTCTCGGGTGCCAATGCGCCGAAGATCGACTACAAGGACATCAAGCTCCTGTCGCGCTACATTTCCGAACGTGGCAAGATCGTTCCTTCCCGTATTACGGCTGTCAGCCAGAAGAAGCAGCGCGAACTCGCCCAGGCGATCAAGCGTGCCCGCTTCCTCGGCCTGCTGCCTTACGTTGTGAAGTAAGATATCCGAAGGCGGCAGAGCCAGCTCCGCCGCCTTCATCTCTCCATCCGCGATGGGCGCGGGTCTGGTGAACCAAAGCAATTCCAGGAAACGTGGAAACCGGTTTTCCGTCCGGAATTGCGTTAAAACAAGAAACCCAAGTTGAGGCATTGGTTTAAGAACCACCTCTAACTGCTTCGGCAAGCAGGACAGCGAGTGAAATGAAACCGACTGCAAAAGATATTGGCGTTGGAGTGCTGGCGGGCCTTTCGGCCGCGCTGCTCTCAGTTGGCGTTATCACGCAGTCGACCCTTGCCATGGCTCTCCTGCTCTTCTCGCCGCTGCCGATCTTTGTGGCTGCGCTTGGATGGGGCACTGCCGCAGGCTTTATTGCCGCCCTGTCGATGGCCGTGGCTGTTTCCGTTCTTGCTGCACCGACAGCCGCACTCATCGTAGTGCTGATCACGGCCGTTCCCGCTGCCGCAGCGGCTTATTTCACCGGTCTTGCGCGTCCTGCGGAAGAAATCGGAGGTCCCAAGGACGTCTACGTCTGGTACCCGCTTGCAGACACATTGTTGCGGCTCGCACTGATCGTTGGCGCAAGCTTCATCGTCATCGGCATGCTGGTTGGCTTCGGCGACGATCTCGCGGGCGAACTCGCGAAATCGCTCGGCCAGCAACTTGCCGCCAATAACCCGGAACTTGCTGCAAACGCTGATGTCGCCCAAAACATGGCAGACTTCGTCGTACGCGTCCTGCCAGCCCTGCAACCGGCCGTCTGGGTGATGATTATCGTCGCCAATCTTTATCTCGCGCTGCGTCTGACGGCAGCCTCCGGCCGATTGCGCCGTCCGAAAGACGACTGGCCGCGTGCGTTGCGCATGCCGCGCCCGGCTCTCATCATTTTTGCAGTCGCTTGTGCGGCTTGCTTTCTACCTGGCGGCATAGGCTACGCGGCCACCGCCATTGCCGGCGCGCTTGGCGCAGGCTTCATGATGGCGGGTTTCGCCATGCTGCATGCAAGGACACGCGGCGCGCCCTGGCGCCCGGTGGCCCTGTGGTTTGCATACCTCGCGGTCATGCTTTTTGCTTTCGCGCTCTTTCTCTTCCTTCTGGCCGGGTTGTTCGACACGTCGCGCAACGCCCCGGTCTCGAAGGCTGCGAATTCAACACCACCCAATAATGACAATTGAACACCAGAACAGACAAGGAAAACTCAAATGGAAGTCATTCTTCTCGAACGTATCAGCCGCCTCGGCCAGATGGGCGAAACAGTCAAGGTAAAGGACGGCTTTGCCCGTAACTTCCTCTTGCCGCAGGGCAAGGCTCTTCGTGCCAACGAAGCCAACAAGAAGAAGTTCGAAGGCCAACGCGCCCAGCTCGAGGCCCGTAATCTCGAGCGCAAGACCGAAGCTCAGGCAATCGCTGAGAAGCTCGACGGCAAGACATTCGTCGCCGTTCGCTCCGCAGGCGAGACCGGCCAGCTTTACGGTTCAGTTTCGACGCGCGACATCGCGGACCTGATCACGGCTGAAGGCTTCTCGCTCAACCGCAACCAGGTTGAATTGAACACGCCAATCAAGACGATCGGCCTGCACAATATCGTTCTGGCGCTTCATCCTGAAGTCGAAGCAACGGTAACGATCAACATTGCACGCACCGCCGATGAAGCAGAGCGCCAAGTAAAGGGTGAAGACCTCACCTCCGCCCAGGCGATCTACGGCATTGAAGAAGCACCGCTCTCGGACGAGTTCTTTGATGAGGACGAAGAAGGCGAAGAAAACGCCTGATTTATTTGGATGTATCATTCAAAAGAATGATCCCATCAATATTTTGAAACACCCGGCAGCGATGCCGGGTGTTTTTTTGCTTTTCAGGAACAAAAAAACGATTAGATTTGTTTGTCCTCCCTATGCCCGACCTAGACTCCTCCCGAGTCTTTCTATGGCCGAGCTCTATCGTCAATGATGGAGATTGTTCATGAATGCCATTCTAAAGGCTACACTTTCACGGCTGATACACACTGGTACACTGATCATAACGGACTCTTCCGGCAAATCGCGAACCTTCGGCGATGGAACCGGTGACCCCATCCACTTTCGCATCAACAGTGCCGCTGCGGAGCGGAAAATCGCTTTCGATCCATCGCTGCATTTTGCCGAAGCCTATATGAACGGTGAACTCGATGTCCTTGACGGCGACATCTATGACGTTCTGAAGATCATCTTTGAAAACACCGGCGCAACCGTTGCCAGGGAACCCTGGATGCTGGCGATTGAAGGGATCCGCCGCGCCACCCGCCGCTTGCATCAGATGAACACCTTGACGCGCGCGTCCAGCAACGTTCAGCGGCACTATGATCTTTCGGAAGACCTCTACCGACTGTTTCTTGATACGGACATGCAATATTCATGCGCCTATTTTGAACGGCCGGACGCAACGCTCGAAGAGGCGCAAATGGCAAAAAAACGCCATATCGCGGCCAAGCTGCTGGTTGAAAAGGGTCACAAGACCCTCGACATCGGCAGTGGCTGGGGTGGCCTCGGGCTTTATCTCGCCAAACATCTTAAAGCCGATGTCACCGGCGTGACCCTATCTCAGGAGCAACACGGCATCGCCAACGAGCGTGCCTTCGAGGAAGGTCTGACAGCGCAGGCGCGGTTTGATCTGCGCGATTACCGCACAATCGAGGAAAGTTTTGACCGGATCGTATCTGTCGGCATGTTCGAACATGTCGGCATTGGCCATTTCCCCGAATATTTCCATCATACGGCGCGGCTTTTGAAAAAAGATGGTGTATTTCTGCTGCACACGATCGGGCGCTCCGACGGGCCGTCCTATACCAATGCCTTTATCCAGAAGTACATCTTCCCGGGCGGGTACATTCCGGCATTGTCGGAGGTCATTCCACATATCGAGAAGGCCGGTCTGATCGTCACGGATGTGGAAATCCTTCGCCTGCATTATGCCGACACGCTGCGGATCTGGCGGGAACGCTTCATGGTCAACCGCGAAATGGCCAAGGCGATCTATGACGAACGCTTCTGCCGGATGTGGGAATTCTATCTTGCAGCGTCGGAAGCAGCATTCCGCTGGCAGAATCTTGTAGTGTTCCAGATCCAGCTCGCTCACCGCCAGGAGGCCGTCCCTTTGACGCGGAACTACATCGAAAAGGAAGAAAAGCGGCTGAAGCGGCTCGAATGCGAACGCAGCTCCGCCAACAGCCAGGTTGAGACCAAGGAAACAGCGGCCGGGCGTTAGCCGCCCGTCTTTCTCTTGCAAGCCTCAACTATCCGCTCTCCCGGGGCGGATAGTTTTCGTTTGCTTTTCCACAGCCGGCGGAATTGCGACCTGCAATAGGCAGGGTGTACATTGAGAGTGGCGAATCGCCGTCGAATCAGCGTCTCTGAGTCAAGCCTTAAACCGTCAGTCAGCTTCTTGTTGTTGTGGATTGAAATGTATGTTTCGACCCCGCGTTGCGCGGTTAATTGCGCCATGACCATAGTGAAGGAGAACGGGGAAACACGAGATGGCAGAAGCAACGGTACGCAAGATCAATGAGGCGCGGGACGCATTCTACCGCGAGGCCCCGAATAATATCGAGGCCGAACAAGCGCTTCTTGGCGCAATCCTCGTCAACAACGATGCCTTCTACCGCGTATCTGATTTCCTGAAGTCGACCCACTTCTACGAGCCGCTGCACCGGAAGATTTTTGACGTCTCATCTGACATGATCCGCATGGGCAAGATGGCCAATCCCGTCACGCTGAAGACATTCCTGCCGGCCGAGGAAAAGGTCGGCGAGATGACGGTGATGCAATATCTCGCCCGTCTTGCTGCAGAAGCCGTGACCGTCATCAACGCGGAAGACTATGGCCGGGCAATTTACGATCTTGCCACACGCCGCGCGCTGATCACGATCGGCGAAGATATGGTCAATATCGCCTATGACGCGCCGGTCGATGTGGCGCCTCAGGGCCAGATCGAAGATGCCGAGCGGCGGTTGTTCGAACTTGCCGAGACCGGACGCTACGATGGCGGATTCCAGACATTTACCGATGCGGTCAAGACCGCTGTCGACATGGCCAACGCGGCCTTCATGCGCGACGGTCACCTTTCCGGCATTTCTACTGGCATTCGGGCGCTCGACGCCCGAATGGGCGGCCTGCAGCCATCCGACTTGATCGTGCTGGCAGGACGTCCGGGCATGGGCAAGACGTCGCTCGCCACGAACATCGCGTTCAACATTGCCGCCGCCTACGAGCCGGAGCAACTGGCGGATGGGACCTTCAAGGCGAAGAATGGCGGCGTTGTCGGGTTCTTCTCGCTCGAAATGTCGTCCGAGCAGCTGGCAACCCGTATCATCTCGGAGCAATCGGAAATCAGTTCCTCGAAAATCCGACGTGGCGAGATCAGCGAGGCCGATTTCGAGAAGCTGGTCGCCTGTTCGCAGCACATGCAGAAGGTACCGCTCTATATCGACCAGACCGGTGGTATCTCGATTGCACAGCTCGCAGCGCGTGCGCGGCGGCTCAAGCGCCAACGGGGACTCGATGTCCTCGTCATCGACTATATTCAGCTGATGCAGGGCTCGTCGAAGCGCGCGTCGGAGAACCGCGTGCAGGAAATCACGGAAATCACCACGGGCTTGAAGGCGCTCGGCAAGGAACTGAATACGCCGATCATCGCCCTTTCCCAGCTCTCCCGTCAGGTGGAAAGCCGCGAAGACAAGCACCCGCAGCTGTCCGACTTGCGCGAATCGGGTTCGATCGAACAGGACGCTGACGTTGTGCTTTTCGTTTACCGCGATGAGTATTACATCAAAAACAAGGAGCCAAAGGCGGGCACTGAGGAGCATTTCAAGTGGCAGGCCGATCTCAACGAAGCCATGGGCAAGGCCGAAGTCATCGTGGCCAAGCAGCGTCATGGTCCGACGGGCACTGTGCGGCTAGCGTTCCAGGCGGAATACACGCGCTTTACCGACCTTGCCGAAGACTCGCATCTGCCAGAACGCTTCGAGTGATCGGGTTTCGTGCTGGCGGACACCCACTTTGTCAGGTAGCTTCGCCCGATGCACACACATCGGCCTCGCCACCTCCGCGTGGATTGTCTCGCCATCCGAGAAACAGAACTGATCCAACATGACTGCAACCCGCTCTAACATCACGACCACCGGCGCCGATCCCAGGCTCGCGGGCGGGCGGCTCACAATCGACCTCGACGCTCTTGTCGCGAACTGGCGGCTTCTCGCAGAAAAGTCGCCGGCGGATACGGGAGCCGTGGTGAAGGCTGACGCCTATGGCCTGGGTATCGTGCACGTCGTACCAGTGCTGTGGCAGGCGGGATGCCGCACGTTCTTCGCGGCGCTGCCCGAGGAAGGTTTGCGCGTGAAAGCTGTCGCGCCCGATGCCCGGGTGTTCGTCCTCAATGGTTTCTTCGCTGAGGCTTTTCCGGTTTATGAACAGTCCAATCTGATCCCGGTTTTAGGCTCTCTGCATGAACTCAGCCTGTGGAAAAAGCTGAATAAGGGCCGCAAAGACAAGCTGCCTTTTGCGCTGAATGTCGACACGGGCATGAACCGGCTGGGCCTCAACGTCGATGAAGGGCTGGCGTTTGCCGCGGATGGACGGGCCGAAAAGCCGATCCTTTTGATCACGCACCTGGCAACGGCCGATGATCGGGCTCATGCATTGAACCAGAAGCAATTCGAATCTTTTCAAGAGCTTCGCGCCGCCTTTGCAGGAATTGAATCAAGCATCGCCAATTCTCCTGGCATCTTTCATCCGGCAAGTAGAGAATTCGATCTCAACCGCCCAGGTGTTGCGATATATGGCGGAGAGCCGCTTTCGGACACGCCCAATCCTATGCGTCCGGTGGTGACTCTGGAGGCACGTATCGTCCAAATCCAAACTGGTGTGAAGGGTGAAACGGTTGGCTATGGCGCGACGACGACTCTGCAACGCGATACGCGCATCGCCATTTGTTCAGTGGGCTATGCGGACGGTTACCTTCGATCTGCTTCAGGCAGCGGGGTACCCTTGCGCAATGCGGTGCCTGGCGGCGGTGAGGGTTTCGTGGCCGGCAAGAAAGTACCGATCATCGGCCGGATTACCATGGACCTCACCTCGTTCGATATTACCAATCTCGCCGAGGATGCCGTAAAGCCGGGCGACTATATTGAGCTGTTCGGCCCGAACATTGCGCTTGACGATGCCGCCCGTTCGGCCGGCACCATAGGTTATGAATTGCTGACAAGCCTCGGAAATCGTTACCACCGCCGCTATCTCCATTCCGGACAGAGCGACTGATGGCAAAAACGAGAATTCAATTCATTTGCCAGAATTGCGGCGCTGTTCATGCGCGCTGGGCGGGAAAGTGCGACGAGTGCGGCGAGTGGAACACGCTCGTCGAGGAAGGCACATCCGGCGGCATCGGCAGCGGGCCAGGCAAACTGTCGAGCCGCAAGGGCCGCGCGGTCGCTTTGACCACCCTCTCCGGCGAGATCGAGGATGCACCGCGCATCCAATCCGGAATCAACGAGCTTGATCGCGTCACCGGCGGTGGTTTTGTTCGCGGTTCGGCCATCCTCGTCGGCGGCGATCCGGGCATCGGCAAATCCACCCTGCTCACCCAGGCGGCCGCCGCATTGGCGCGCAAAGGCAATCGCGTCGTCTACGTTTCCGGTGAGGAAGCGGTGGCACAGATCAGATTGCGCGCCCAGAGATTGCATGCTGCCGATACGGATGTGCTGCTCGCCGCGGAAACCAATGTCGAGGACATTCTGGCAACGATCTCCGATGCAAAGCGGCCGGACCTGATCATCATTGATTCGATCCAGACGCTTTGGACCGACGCCGCCGATTCGGCACCGGGCACGGTGACCCAGGTGCGGGCCGGAGCCCAGGCCATGATTCGTTATGCCAAGCAGACCGGCGCGGCGGTGGTTCTCGTCGGCCATGTGACCAAGGAAGGCCAGATCGCCGGGCCACGCGTCGTCGAGCATATGGTCGATGCGGTGCTCTACTTCGAGGGTGAAGGCGGTCACCACTACCGGATTCTTCGCACCGTCAAGAACCGCTTCGGGCCGACCGACGAAATCGGTGTGTTCGAAATGTCGGACCGGGGATTGCGGGAAGTCGCCAATCCTTCCGAGCTTTTTCTCGGCGAACGCAATGAAAAGTCGCCTGGAGCCGCGGTTTTTGCCGGCATGGAAGGCACGCGGCCGATTCTCGTCGAGATCCAGGCCCTCGTCGCACCCTCTACGCTCGGCACTCCCCGCCGCGCCGTTGTCGGATGGGATGGCAACCGGCTGTCGATGATTCTCGCGGTGCTCGAAGCGCATTGCGGCGTTCGCTTCGGTCAGCATGATGTTTACCTGAATGTGGCGGGTGGATACCGCATTGCCGAGCCTGCAGCCGACCTTGCCGTTGCATCTGCACTGGTTTCCTCTATTGCCGGTATTGCCCTTCCCGCAGATTGCGTCTATTTCGGCGAAGTCAGTTTATCTGGCGCGGTTCGCCCGGTGGCGCACGCAGTGCAGAGGCTGAAGGAAGCAGATAAGCTTGGGTTCAAACAGGCTGTTCTTCCCAAGGGAAGCAACGATGTCTCAAAGAACGGCAATGCTCGTCTGACCGAGACGGCGTCGCTGCCGGACCTTGTGGCCCGGATTGCAGCGTCGGGACCCGGTAAAAGACAACGCGAAGACTGACCACCAAGCCGATCTAACGAGGCTTTGGCTGATCAGGTTTGAATTGGGGACTGTAAATAATGCCGATTACGTTGCTTGACGGAATTCTATTGGGCATCACCCTCGTTTCGGCGGTCCTTGCCATGGTGCGCGGCTTTTCCCGGGAGGTGCTATCGGTTGTCTCCTGGGCAGCTGCCGCTGCGGCTGCTTACCTCTTTTACAAGCCCGTCGTGCCCTTTCTCACGCCATATATCAGCAACGACACCATCGCGCAGATCGCTGCCGCCGGCCTCGTCTTTGTGGTCACGCTGATTGTCGTGTCCATCATCACCATGAAGATTGCAGATTTCATCATCGATAGCCGCATTGGCGCGCTGGACCGGACGCTCGGCTTCCTCTTTGGTGCAGCACGCGGCGTGCTCCTGGTTGTCGTTGCCATGTTGTTCTTCAACTGGCTGGTGACTGACAACCAGCCGGCCTGGATCGCCCAGGCGAAATCCAAGCCGATGATCGATTCACTGGGGGCAAAACTGATCGGTCTGTTGCCGGAAGATCCGGAATCGACCATTCTCAACCGACTGAAGCCCGGTACAACGACGGCACCTGATACTGCCCCAGACGGCACCGCAGCGCCGGAACCCAAGGAAGACATTCCTCCGGAAGGTACGACAAACCAGTAATTGGGCGCATGAACGACATAACTGCGTCAATATTGGCACTTATCGGCACTTGGCGTTTGTTTGGTAATGCTCCATATAGTGTGGCATAATGCAAGCTAGACACAATTGAATCTGCGGCGAAAGGCTGGCGGTAATGACCGACATTTCTCGTAACGATACCCAATTGATGTCCCTCGATGATGACACACTGCACGAAGAGTGCGGTGTGTTTGGCATTTTGGGGCATCCCGACGCTGCAACCCTGACAGCGCTCGGGCTGCATGCCCTGCAGCATCGCGGGCAGGAAGCAGCCGGTATCGTCTCCTATGATGGCCGGCAGTTCTGTTCGGAACGCCGAATGGGTCTCGTCGGTGATCACTATACCAACCCGGCCACCCTCGCCCAGTTGCCCGGCGACCGCGCAATTGGCCATGTCCGCTATTCCACGACTGGCGATACGGTCCTGCGCAATGTCCAGCCATTGCTCGCCGAACTCGAAGTTGGCGGTATCGCCATTGCCCATAACGGCAATTTCACCAATGGCCTGACACTGCGTCGCCAGTTGATCGCCGATGGTGCTATCTGCCAGTCGAATTCCGATACGGAAGTCGTGCTACATCTCATTGCGCGTTCACGCAGTGCCTCGTCCAGCAACCGTTTCATCGATGCGATCCGCCAGATGGAAGGCGGTTATGCTATGCTCGCACTGACCCGCACCAAACTTATTGCTGCGCGCGACCCTATCGGCATCCGCCCGCTCGTCATGGGCGAACTTGACGGCAAGCCGATCTTTGCATCTGAGACCTGTGCACTCGACATCATCGGCGCCAAGTTCGTGCGCGACGTGGAGAATGGTGAAGTGGTGGTTTGCGAGATCCAGCCAGATGGTTCGATCAGCATCGATGCGTTCAAGCCACAAGTTCCCAAGCAGGAACGGCTGTGCCTGTTCGAGTATGTCTATTTCGCCCGACCCGATTCCATCGTCGGCGGCCGCAACGTCTACACCGCACGCAAGAACATGGGCATCAATCTTGCCAAGGAAGCGCCGCTTGAGGCCGATGTCGTCGTCCCAGTTCCGGATGGCGGTACGCCCGCAGCGATCGGTTTTGCGCAGGCTAGCGGCATTCCCTTCGAACTTGGCATCATCCGCAACCATTATGTCGGACGTACCTTTATTGAGCCTACCCAATCGATCCGGGCATTCGGTGTGAAGCTGAAGCATTCGGCCAACCGTGCCGTAATCGAAGGCAAGCGCGTCGTGCTCGTCGATGACTCGATCGTGCGTGGAACTACATCGGTCAAGATCGTGCAGATGATTCGCGATGCTGGTGCACGCGAAGTCCATATCCGCGTGGCCAGTCCGATGATCTTCCATCCTGACTTCTATGGCATCGATACGCCGGATGCCGACAAGCTGCTGGCCAATCAATATGCCGACCTGGCCGCCATGTGCGATTATATCGGCGCCGATTCGTTGGCGTTCCTGTCAATTGACGGGCTGTACAAGGCTGTCAGCGGATCGCCGCGTGATGCGCGCGCGCCGTTGTTCACCGATCATTATTTCACTGGCGATTACCCGACACGGCTTCTCGACAAGGACGGCCCCAGCAACGTCCACAAACTATCGCTTCTCGCAAATAACGGTTGAGCATAACTCATGATTTCTGACGGCAGTTTTCGGCTGGACGGCAAGCTTGCGCTTGTCACCGGCGCATCCCGCGGCATTGGCTATTCCCTTTCCAAAGAACTTGCAGCCCGCGGTGCTCATGTGATTGCTGTTGCCCGCACAGTTGGCGGGCTTGAAGAACTCGACGATGAAATCAATGCGGCTGGTGGCACGGCAACGCTGGTGCCCTTGGACTTGACCGATATGCCAGCGATTGACCGTCTCGGCGGTTCTATCCATGAGCGTTGGGGCAAGCTCGACATCATGGTGGCAAATGCCGGGGTACTCGGGACGATTTCGCCTATTGGTCATGTCGAGGCAAAGGTTTTCGACAAGCTGATGGCGATCAATGTTTCCAGTGTATGGCGGCTAATTCGCACCACCGACCCGCTTCTGAAGCTCTCTGACGCCGGCCGCGCCATTCTGCTGTCATCAAGCGTTGCGCACACGGCACGCGCTTATTGGGGTCCCTATGCAGCATCCAAGGCAGCTATCGAAGTCATGGCGCGCTCATGGGCAGAGGAATCCCGCCAGACGCGTCTGAGGGTGAACTCTGTCAATCCCGGCGCGACTCGAACGGCATTGCGGGCGCAGGCCATGCCGGGCGAAGACCCCGACACGCTGCCAACACCAGCCGAGGTTGCCGCCAAGATTGTATTGCTCTGCGATCCCGCACTCGACGCAACAGGCAAGCTCTACGACGTGCGGTCTGACAAACTGTTGAGCTACAACGACCCGAGCTAACCGGCCAGGCGTACGACGCTATCACTGGTTACATTTGCCGATGACGTCCGCGCACGCCATGCCTTCGGACTTGTACCGGTCACGCGCAAAAATTCGCGGTTGATGTTTGATTTTGTCTGAAAACCCGCGTCAAACATGATCCGGGTGATCGGCTCATCCGTGCCGGCCAGCAGGCGGCAGGCTTCCTTCACCCGGTAATCATTGACATATTGCGAGACGCTCATCCCCATCACTCGATTGATGGCAGTCGAGACTTGTCGAGCCGAAACGCCCATTTTGCGGGCGAGGCGGTTGAGGTGGCGGCGACGCTGTCTTGGGGCTCTTCGGAAGGCGCGCTAGTGCCAGCGACAGTTGCCGCCGTGCCCAGAACAAGCAACGCTAATACGTTGCCGAATGCAACAATGCCACCCGAGTAGACACCGCCGGTTTCGGCAAAGTCGAGACTGATTACAATATCGATCAGGCCCGAGAGAGTATGGCGAACGCTGTAACCTGCAATGCCCGGTAGGTGCTGATCACGCCATCAAGCCTCGACGAGGCGAGCGCATTCGGTCCTGCCCATGCCAGCGCCGCGAGCGCGATGCCATAGCCGAGAAAAATCAGAATGAGTGCAAGCGAAATAGGGGCTGGCCAGAACGCAATGAAGCCAACGATCATCAGGGCCGGAAGCGCATGCAACAGCAGGAGCGGCCGCCTCGCTGGCGACCGCCCGTCTCTCAGCCCTACGAAACTCAGCCAGGCCAGTGCAGGAACGATCGCCGCCAGAACCGCCTGAACTGGCAGGATCTGGGTGACCCCGTAACCCCAGCGCACACCGATCACGACCGACTGCAAGACGTAGAAAGCAATCAAGGCGGTAAAGAACAGGTTGCGAGCATTGCCGTCGTTCCGCCGGACCATCTGGACCAGCAGGATGAGAAGCAGAAAGGCTACGACAAAAGGCAAAGGGACAAAGAGCATGGCAACTACCGGCAAATTGATTGGCGCCACAGTGTCCTGAAACACGTTTCGGGACGACCTTGAATGCGATCAAGGTCGAAATTCCCAAAGAAAGCAAGCTTCTTGGTCGCAACGGCAATCAACACCGTGACATCCGTTGGTACGGGCCGATCGCTCCAACCATTAAATGGCAAGGACGTTTCCATGAAAATACTCACACTCTCAGCGATGCTTTCTTTTCTTGCTTTCAGCATTCTTCCCGCTCAGGCTGCGGGATTGCAGCTTATCGAAGTGCCCGAAGACACTCTTGGACCCGCCATTGCTGGCGCGGTCTGGTACCCGTGTGCCGGTACACCGACTGAAATCAATATTGCCGGTTTTGATATGAAGGCGGTACAAGACTGCCCCATCAGCGGGACCAAACATCCATTTGTTGTTGTCTCACATGGCGCGGGTGGCACCTTTGGCAATTACCACGGACTGGCCGAACTCCTCGCTGACAACGGCTTCATCGTCGCAGCCATCAATCACCCGTTGGACAGTGGCCAATCCAAGGTGAGAAATCCCGGCGATATTGCCTCGATGGTGCAGCGACCCATGGACATTTCCCGGTTGATTGATTTCATATTCTACAATTGGCCGGAAGGAGCAAGAATTGACGCGATACGCGTTGGTTTCATCGGCTACTCAAGGGGTGCCTTCACCGGCCTTGGATTGGTCGGCGCTGATCCCGATTGGAAACGTCTGCTCGACAATTGCCCTGTATATCCCGGAAACCGCTTTTGCGAACAGATCCGGTCCGGTCCAATCGCTCCCATGTCTCACGATGGAAGAATCAAGGCCGCTGTCATTGTCGACTCACCGGCAGGGCCGCTTTTCCCGAGCTCTGGACTGCGCGATATAACAGTGCCGCTACAGTTCTGGGCATCGGAGCGTGGCGGAGACGGCGTATCCCCCGACGATGCAGCAATGATTGTAGAGAACCTTCCTATCAAGGCGGATTTGCGCGTCGTTCCCAATTCCGGTCATTTCTCCTTCCTTCCCCCTTGCACCATGGAATTTGCGCGACGCACTGCGGAGGATGAACCTGAGCTCTGTACGGACAAGACGGGCTTTGACCGCGCTGCCTTCCATAAGCAGTTCGACGCGGAAATCCTGGCCTTCTTCCGCAAAAATATAGTCGAAGTCACGAAACCCTAAGAGAAATACTCCCCCCGAACATATCCAAATGTAGCGTTAGGACGATGGAGATTCCGATGAAATTCTGGACAACGCTTTGTGTTGCCGTCATTTCGATTATCACGCAGTCAATGGCCGATGCAGACGTTAATGTGGGCGTTCGCCAAATCCTTGCGCCGTCGAAGGAGCGTGGCGTCGATCTGGATGTGACCGTCTGGTATCCGGCGCAAGCGGGAGGCGAGGAGGTTCTGCTCGGCGACAATGCGTTCTTCGTCGGAACGTCTGCTATGCGCGACGCGCCGATCTCAGATGGGAAGTATCCGCTCATCCTGCTTTCGCATGGTGCTGGGCTTGCGGGCAGCGCGCAAGCCTTGAGCTGGATTGCAACGCCGTTAGCCGAGCACGGCTTCGTTGTTGCCGCTCCTACTCATCCGGGAAACACCGGAAGAAATAGATCAGCCTTTGAAACAATGAGAATATGGTTGCGACCTGCCGGTCTCATCGCAACTTTTACAATAGAGACAGACGCATTTTTCCAAAACCATCTTGATCAAGACAAGATCGGTGTTCTTGGTCTTTCCTTGGGTGGCAACACAGCTTTGGCCATAGCGGGTGCTCGCATAGACCCACTACTCTTGGCGGGCTATTGCGATACGGACTTGCTCAATCCTTCGCTTTGTGGGTGGGTCAGACAGAGCGGTGTTGATCTTCATGCGATGAATTTGGAATCTGCAAATCGTGACAATAGAGATGAACGCATTCGGTTTGCCATGGCAATTGATCCTGCCCCATCCGATATCTTTGAAGTCAAAAGCTTTGCCAGCATTAGAATTCCAGTTGATATCATTAATCTCGGTCAACCGGGGAAAATCCCCGGGGCGGCCCAAGCCTCCGGGATTGCAAAAGCAATCTCAAATGCGAGGTATGCAGTGGTCGAAGATGCGAGTCATTATAGCATGTTTGCCGAATGCAAGCCGAACGCCTCCAACATTATTGCTGCTGAAAAGATTGACGATCCGCTTTGCGGCGATGGTGGCGGGCGGTCACGCGCCGAAATTCATGCACAGCTCATCGATATGATCAGCAAAGCCATCGAACCGACGCTGAAACCCGACAATTAAAAACAGATCGGCTGGGGAGTCAGGAAACGGCTTCGGAGCCATCCTTTTCAGAACTCATAAGCGACGCTGCGTCGGCCGCTTCAAAACGCTTCCACGCCCTGGCGCTGAAGGGCAGCGTGATGAAGAATGCTATCGTCGTCAGCGTCAGCGTCTCCCATGTAAAGCTCATCAAGAATGCCACATAGACGACAATGAACAGGAACGTCGGCATCACCCAATCCGAACGCAGCTTCGTGCCCGCAGCCTTGCCGCTGTAGACCGGCAGGCGGCTGATCATCAGGATCGCGACACCCACCGTATAGGCGGCCGCTGTAAAAGCCAGCGTGCGGGTCGGCGCAAGGCCGAGGAATCCGAGATAGACCGGCAGCATCACCAGCATGGCGCCGGCCGGCGCCGGAACACCGGTGAAGAAGTTATTCTGCCACAGGGGCTTGTCCACCACGTCCAGCATCACGTTAAAGCGGGCAAGGCGCAGACAGCAGGCAATGCAATAGAGCAGCGCGGCAATCCAGCCGAATGAACGCGCCTGATCGAGCATATAGGCGTAGAGAACCAGAGCTGGTGCTACGCCGAAATTGACGATGTCAGCAAGCGAATCCATCTGGGCGCCAAATTTCGTCGATCCCTTCATCATCCGTGCAATGCGGCCATCGATGCCGTCGAGAAATGCAGCCAGAAGTACCATGGAAACCGCGAGTTCAAAGCGGTTTTCGAAAGCGAGCCGTATCCCGGTCAGCCCGGCGCAGATTGCCAGAACTGTAATCACGTTGGGAGCGAGATAACGCATGGGGATGCGCGAGCCGGTCAGCCCCCGTACCTGCGGTTTCTCGTCGAAGAGTGGATCGGCTTCGTGTTCGCTCATTCCGGTTGCCTCAGCTGATGCGAACGAGTGGAGCGCTGGCCGCGCCGCCGAACTCTGCGATCACGGATTCGCCGCCGACGGAGATCTGGCCAATCGCGACGCGCGGGGTGAAGCCTTCCGGCAAATAGACATCGACGCGCGAGCCGAAGCGGATCAGACCAAAGCGTTCGCCGATGGCAATTGCAGTGTTTTCATCGGCCCAGCAAACGATACGGCGTGCCACAAGACCAGCGATCTGGACGACTGCCACCTCCCCGTTCGGACTGTCGATCAACAGGCTGTTGCGTTCGTTTTCTGCGCTCGCTTTGTCGAGTTCGGCATTCAGGAATTTGCCGGGCTTGTGAACGATCGTTGAAATACGTCCACGCACCGGAGCGCGATTGATGTGGCAGGAGAAGACATTCATGAACACCGAAATACGGGTCATTTCCTTCTCACCAAGCCCGAGTTCGCGCGGCGGCACTGCAGGTCCGACTGCCGAGACGATGCCATCGGCCGGGCTGATCACCAGCTTGTCATCGGTTGGTGTGACGCGCTGCGGATCCCGATAGAAATAGATGCACCAGGCGGTAAGGATGACACCGATCCAGAACAGCGGTTCCCAGAAATATCCGAGGATGATCGTCGCGCCTGCAAAACCGGCGATGAACGGATAGCCTTCCCGATGAATAGGCACCAGTGTGTTACGGATGGAATCGACAACGCTCATTCGTTTGTTCCTGATTGTGCCGGTAACTTAGCAAGGGACATCCCATGAAACGGCAACTACTCCAAAGGATTTCGAGCGTTACTTATCGGAGATCAACGAATTGGGCAAACCTTTCACGCGGACCGATCCGCGTGATCTCCAGGTTTTTCAGCGTTACGCTGGCAGAGCAGGTTTGCCGCGGATGACGACGCCAAGATCGTCTTCCGCCTGAACCCGGCGCAGCCGCTCCTCGGCCTCGGTGGCTTCGCGCTGGCGATTCCACATGGAGGCGTAGAGCCCATGCTTGGCAAGCAGCTTCAGGTGCGTCCCGCGCTCGGCGATCACGCCGTCCTTCAGGACAATGATCTCATCTGCGCCGATGATCGTCGAAAGCCGATGCGCAATAACCAGTGTTGTACGGTTGCGGCTGACCAGATCGAGTGCTGACTGGATCTCATGTTCAGTCGCGCTGTCGAGCGCCGATGTTGCTTCATCCAAGATAAGAATCGGCGGGGCTTTCAGAATGGTCCGGGCAATTGCAACACGCTGTTTCTCACCACCAGAAAGTTTCAAACCACGCTCACCAACCATGGCGTCATAGCCTTCAGGCAAGCTTTCGATGAACGGCCCGATCTGCGCAAGTTCCGCAGCATTGCGCATTTCCTCGTCGGTCGCGCTGATGCGGCCGTAGCTGATATTATAAGCAATGGTATCGTTGAACAGGACGGTATCCTGCGGCACCATTCCGATTACCGAGCGCACACTTTCCTGCGTCACGTCGCGAATATCCTGACCGTCGATGCTAATGGATCCACCCTGAATGTCGTAGAAGCGGAACAGCAGTCGTGACAGTGTGGACTTGCCCGCACCAGAGGGGCCGACAATGGCCACAGTCTTGCCAGCCGGTACATCAAAACTGACGCCCTTCAGAATGGGGCGTTTCGGATCATAGGCGAAGTGCACATTGTCGAAGCGCACAGAACCGCGATCGATCGTCAACGGTTTTGCGCCTGGCTTGTCCATCACTTCCTGCTCAACGTCGAGGAGGTCGAACATCTGCTCGATGTCCGTCAGGCCCTGACGAACCTCGCGATAGATGAAACCAATAAAGTTGAGCGGGATGGATAGCTGCATCAGCATGGCATTGATGAAGACGAAGTCACCTATGGTCTGTGTTCCGGCAAGGACCTCCCTGCCCGACATGATCATCATGACGGCCATCCCTGCACCGAAGATCACTGCCTGACCAAAGTTCAGCCAGCCAAGCGAGGTCCAGATGCGGGTCGCGGAGATTTCATAACGCGCCATGGCCGTGTCGAAGCGCTTCGCTTCCATCGCTTCATTGCCGAAGTATTTTACAGTCTCAAAGTTGAGCAGCGAATCGATCGCCTTGGAATTGGCATCAGTATCCGAGGCGTTCATGTCTCTGCGGATACTGATGCGCCAGTCGCTGGCTCGAACGGTAAACCAGGTATAGAGCCACACCGTCGCAACTACCACAGCGAGGTAAGACAGGCCGTATGTGACAGCGAAGATGACAGCAGTCAGCAAGAATTCGATGATCGTTGGTGCCGTGTTCAGAATGGTGAACCGCACGATCGTTTCAATGCCCTTCGTGCCGCGTTCGATGATGCGAGAGAGCCCGCCGGTGCGGCGCTCCACATGGAAGCGCAGCGACAGGTCGTGCATGTGCACGAATGTCCTGTAAGCCAATTTTCGCACTGCATACTGGCCGACACTAGCGAAGAGCGCATCGCGCAATTGATTGAGCCCCGCCTGAACGATGCGGGCTACATTGTAGGCGGCCACCAGCATGAGCGGGCCGATCAGCAGCACGGGCACGAGCTCGGACGTCTCGAGTTTGCCATTCAGCGCATCGGTTGCCCATTTGAAGAAATAGGGCACCAGCATCAGGACAACCTTGGAAATCAACAGGTATACGGTCGCCCAAACGACCCGCATTTTCAGATCCGGACGTTCGTCGGGCCACATATAAGGCCAGAGATTGCGAATTGTCTGGAGTGTCTTTCCAGACTCGGCCGAGACGGTTTTATTAGCCACGATTAATCCTTGTGAACAATTTCGGGCTGAGGCCGCGCCACTTCCCCGACCATTGTCTCTGGCGGACAGCACAGATTGGCCATGTCGTTGATGAACGACGCGACATCGGCAAATGCTTCCGGATTGATGCTGTAATGGGAACTCTGACCTGCTGGCCGGTAGTGCACTAAACCGGCATCGACGAGAATCTTGAGATGTTGCGACACGGTCGATTGCGCCAGGTCAAGTTGTGCAACGATGTCCTTGCAGCAGGAGGCGTCGAGGCAAGCCAGTTGCCGGACGATGCGCAACCGTGCCGGGTGCGCCAGCGCGGCAAGCACACGCGCCGTATCAGCGTCTGCCACAGACCATTCAAAGCGATTGGTGCACTTCATCGTTCATCGGCGATAAACGATACAAGTTTCCAATGCAAGCAGGAAACACGAATGACCTACTCCGAAACGGGTGACCGCAGGTCGATTTTTCTATTGCTGTACCGGCTTGTCCTTCTTCGGCAAGCTAAACACCTGCCCGGGGAAAATCATGTTCGGATTGCGGATCTGTTCTTTGTTGGCCAGATAGATTGTCGTGTAGCGCATTCCCTCGCCGTAAGTGCGGCGTGAAATTCGCCAGAGATTGTCACCCCGACGGATGATCACCGATCCCTCGACATTCTTCAAAGGTGCTTCGACGTCGGGGGCTTGCACGGCCTGGGCATCCGTCTGCGGTGCAACGGCACCTGTCGAGGTCTGCGAACCATCGACCGAAGGCGCCGGAGCCGGATCCGCAGACGCCACGGCCGAAACGCGGTCGCCTGCTTCCCGTTTGAACGGAACAGCTGCCCGGGCAGCAACGGTCACACCATCTTTGCCGATCATATCAGCGCGCACGATGTAGTCACCAACGGCCAGTTCGCGAACCGCCTGTACGAGAAAGCGACCGTTTGGCGAAGTCTTTGTGACGCCAACCAAATCGTCATTGGCATAGACTTTGACGGTCGAACCTGCCTCGGCCGTCCCGGCAATGAAGAGTTTGTTGCCCTCGATCTCCACTGCTTCAACGGCGATCAACGCTTTTTCATCGGGTGCGACCACCGGCTTGTCTCCCTTCGGAGCAGCGGCGGTTGCTGTTTCAGTCGATGCAGCCGGCGGTTCAACAGCTTGTGGTTTGGTGATCATGCGGCTTGGCTGGCCGGACTGCTCCACCAGCGCCAACACCTGGCCGGTCTTTGTCTCGGGAATTGAGACAATTGCTGTCTCAAGCGATGTCATTGCTGTTCCGTCCGGCAGTGTCGAACGCAGAACAAGCTGATAGTCACCAGGCTTCAACGGATCATCCAACACGATGACGAAGTCGCCGCTCTCCGACGATTTCGTTGAACCGATTACGTTGGAGCGTGCAAGGAGATCAACGGTTGCATTCTTGCCGGCCTTGCCGGCGATGACCATTGCGCCCGAGGGTTCGACGCGCAAGACATCAAACGTCGGTGCGATTGGCTTTGCCTCCGCCACCTCACCTTGCGGCGCAGCTGCTGCAGGAGGAGTTTGCGCAGCCTGAGGGGCAGGAGCCGTTGTATCTGGAGCCGGGGGCGTTTGGGTACCGGGTGCTTGCGGTTGCGGCGCAGTTTCGGTCTGCGCCGTGCCGCTGACGGGCGCGACTGGTTTATCCAAAGTTGGCTTGCCTGGCAGGTATCCCATGTAAGCAGCCGCGAGCCCCACCGCCACGACTGAACCTAACCCCAAGAACGCAAATTTATTGTTGATCATTGTTCCCCGATCCTCTTGTTCTTTTTGCTCTAGCGCCTTTTGTACCAAGCTACAAGAAAACCCTTTAGATTCAGCCCTATTCTTTAGACTTACTCACCAGAAATCTCACTCGAGCATTTTGTCGCCTTTGTATCGGGCTTGACGTTTTGCGATGCACAAGGCACCACTCATCGAATGAGCAAGATTCGATCCATTTGCGTCTATTGCGGTTCCTCGCCCGGCCGCGATCCAATTTACAAACAAAGTGGCAAGCTTCTCGGCAAGTCTATCGCTGAGCACGGGCTTGAGCTTGTCTATGGCGGCGGCACCAAAGGCATCATGGGCGCAGTCGCAGACGGCGTCATGTCTGCGGGCGGCAGGGTCACCGGGATCATTCCGAAGTTCCTGATGAACAAGGAAGCCACCGAACACGCGCTTGGCCAGCTTTCCGAATTGATTGTTACCGAAGACATGCACGAGCGCAAGCACAAGATGTTCGAACGGTCGGACGCTTTTGTCACCCTGCCCGGCGGTATTGGCACAGTTGAAGAGATCGTGGAGATCATGACCTGGGCGCAGCTCGGTCGCCATCGGAAACCTATGGTCTTCGCCAATATCAATGGCTTCTGGAACCCCATGCTGGCGCTCATTGATCATATGAAGGCAGAGGGCTTCGTTCATACGTCACATTTGGTCAACCCGCTCGTGGTAGAAGCTCCCGAAGAAATCGTGCCTGCCGTCCTGAGTGCCTCAGCAAAGGGCGATCGCGAAGGCAACGAAGCGATTATCGGGCGGATGTAGGAACCGAAAAGGGATCTCATGGCGGACAGTGTAACCTCCGATCCCGCATCCATCGTCCCCAAGCTTCATAATGATGATTTTGTTATAACCCACGGTTTTGACCCGGATGGTGCGCTGTTGCAAAAGGCGGTTCCCTCCGCGCAGGCGGCTTGGATGTGGAAGAGCTACGCCCTTGCCGATGCCAGAGCGCGACGCTCAATCGAAACAGACGAAAACCTGCCGGAATTGGTCAAGGAGACATTTCTCGCCACAGGGGACCAATACCAGATCAGCTATGAGGATGGGTGGCTGTTCGGCGAATTGCCCGACCTTCAGCACGAGCACTATGGTGATCCGCGTGAACTGGGTTATTTCCGGTTTGCCTTCAACGACCGGCTTTTCATCAGCGGGCGGCGCCATCCGCTCCAATCGGTCGACGACGTGCGGCAGTCCATCAGCCGTGGCAAGATCAAGCCAGCATCGCCGATTGCGCTGTTCAATGCCATCTTTCGACGCTTTCTCGAGCTTCTGAAAGCCGAAATCGCCCAACTTGCTGAGACGCTCGATTCAATCGAAGATCACATCGTCGGCGAAAACTGGCAGGGCGAGCGCGAACGGCTCGTGCCGGTCCGGCGCCAGATCGTTGTCTTTCACCGCTACCTGACGGCAGCGACAAGTCTGTTCCGCCACATCGACCATGCGGATCGCCGCGCCCTCCCCGAAGACCTGGACGACCTGATCGAAGGCTTGTCGCGCAGGGCCGCAACGTTGCACGCCGAAGGAGAACAACTGCAACAGCGAGCGCGATTGTTGCAGGACGAACTGCTGGCGAAGCTCACCGATCAGTCGAACCAGTTTCTTTATGTCCTATCGGTCATGACGGCGGTGCTGTTGCCGACAAATGTCATAACTGGCCTGTTCGGCATGAACACGGAGGGCCTGCCCTTTTCCGGCAATCTGCACGGATTCTGGGTAGTTGCATTCATTGCCTTGGTGATCTCGGCAATCGTCTATCTGCTCGTACGCAGGATCGGCGGCTCGAGAAACTAGGCCGTTTCCACTGATCTTGCTTTGCGTGCTTCGTTCAACATGGACCAGGTATAGATCGCTAGTGCTGACCAGATCAGCGCGAAGGCGATGAACTGGATATGCGAGAATGGCTCGCCGAAGATGAATATCGCGCTCAGGAAGACGATCGTCGGCGCGATATACTGCATAAGACCAATCGTTGTGTAGCGCAGGAGCTTCGCACCAAATGCATATAGAATGAGCGGTACCGCCGTGGCTGGGCCAGCAAACAACAGCAGGGCGATGTCATGGGCGTTGCCATTGAAGAAATGGCTGGTTCCCTGTGACACCGTCCAGAATATATAGCCGAGCGCAGGTACAGAGAGGAGCAGAACCTCCAGCATGAAGCCCTGTGTCGGACCGATCGGCAATGTCTTGCGGAAAAAGCCGTAGAAGCCAAAACTGAAGGCGAGGACCAGCGAAACCCATGGCAAACCGCCGGACGACACCGTCAGCAGGATCACGGCAGAAGCTGCCAGCGCGACGGCCAGGATTTGCGGCTTCGACAGACGCTCCGAGAGGAAAATGCCGCCAAGGACAACGTTCACCAGAGGATTGATGTAATAGCCAAGCGCCGTATCGATGGCATGGCCGCTGCCGATAGCCCAGACATAGGTGCCCCAGTTGAGCGTAATGAGCGAGGCCGTCAGCACAGCCATGGCAAGCATGCGCGGGGTCGTGAGCGCGACTTTCAGATCACCGAACAGACCGAGCCACCAGAGCAGCGCACCGGCGATCGGCACAGACCAGATGACGCGGTGAGCCACCACCTCGAGCGCGGGCATATGGGCAACTGTCTTCAGGTAGAACGGCAGGACGCCCCATAGCAAATAGGCCGAGAGCGCGAAGACGAACCCTTTTTTGCCGTCCGACATGTGAACTGTCGATTCCGTTGTCACGGGGCAAACAGTCACGGCGCCGTTATGGTTGATTTGCTCGGTCATGACGCGAAGTCCTATTCTTCGGGCCACGCGCCGTCCATTGAATTCGGCTGATCAATCGATCAAGACGGTTGATGTTTTTTGCGCCATTTCGCACGCCATTTGTGCAATGCCCGATCGAATTCACTCATTCGGCAGCAATTTTGCCTGCCAGATCGCGGTTTTTCATCAGTTTGTAGACGACTGAGTCCATCAAGGCCTGGAATGATGCATCGATAATGTTGTCGGACACGCCGACCGTCCACCAGCGGGCGTTACTGGAATCGGTCGACTCGATAAGAACCCGCGTAATGGCTTCCGTGCCGCCATTGAGAATACGCACCTTGAAATCCGCCAGCACGAGGTCATCGATCTCGTGCTGATAACGGCCCATATCCTTGCGAAGTGCGAGGTCGAGCGCGTTGACCGGACCATGGCCCTCCGCAACGGACATGCGGGTCTCGCCGTCTATCTCCACACGCACCACCGCTTCGGAGACCGTCTTGATATTGCCATTGGCATCGAAGCGGCGCTCGACCATACAACGGAAGGAGTCCACTTTGAAGAACTCCGGTACAGTGCCGAGCGTGCGCCGCGCAAGCAATTCGAAACTCGCATCCGCGCCCTCGTAGGCATAGCCTTCCGCTTCATGCTCCTTGACCAGTGCGATCAGCGTGTCGAGCCGCGGATCGGACTTCGCAACGGGAATACCGCGACGTTCCAGTTCATTGATGAAATTGGATTTTCCGCCCTGATCAGAGACCATGACCTTGCGGCGGTTACCAACCGTTTCCGGCGGAACATGTTCGTAGGTTGCGGGCTCCTTGATGAGGGCCGAAGCGTGGATGCCGGCCTTTGTGGCGAAGGCAGACGTACCGACAAACGCACCTTGAGGATTGGGCGCGCGGTTCAGCAATTCGTCGAAACTGCGTGACAGGCGGGCGAGCCCCTGCAATTTCTCCAGACTGATACCGGTCTCGAAGCGATCCGACCACGCAGGCTTCAGCATCAGTGTCGGGATGATCGTGACGAGATTGGCATTGCCGCAGCGTTCGCCGATTCCGTTGAGCGTGCCTTGCACATGCCGAACCCCGGCATCGATCGCGGCGAGCGAATTGGCAACGGCCTGCTCCGTATCGTTGTGAGCGTGAATACCCAGGTGATCGCCAGGGATGAGTTTTGTCACCTTGCGGACAATCTCCGCCACTTCCGCAGGCTGGCTTCCGCCATTGGTATCGCACAGGACAATCCATCGCGCGCCCGCGTCATAAGCCGTCTTCGCACAGGCGAGTGCATAGTCCGGATTGGCCTTGTAGCCATCGAAGAAATGCTCGCAATCGACAATAGCTTCCTTGCCAGCTTCAATGGCCGCCTTCACGGAAGCATCGATAGACTCGAGATTTTCTTCATTGGTGCAGCTGAGTGCGACGCGGACATGATAGTCCCAGCTCTTGCCGACGAAACACACCGTGTCCGCTGACGAGCGAATGAGCCCGGCAAGACCGGGATCGTTGGAGGCTGATACGCCCGCACGTTTCGTCATGCCGAAGGCTGCAAATTTCGCGCGCTTGGTGCGTTTTTCGGCAAAGAAGGCTGTGTCGGTCGGATTCGCGCCAGGGTAGCCGCCCTCGACATAGTCGAAGCCGAACTCGTCCAGCATATCGGCGATGACCTTCTTGTCCTCAACCGAAAAGTCGATGCCCGGCGTCTGCTGGCCATCGCGCAATGTCGTGTCGAAGAGATAGATCCGTTCTTTTGTCACTCGCCCGCCTCCCCTCGCGGCCCCATTGGCGGCCACTGATCCGTATCATGGTCCGGGTGCTGGTAGGATATCATTGTTTTGACGAATTCTGCCGATTCCGGATCGTCTTCGGTCGTGTACCCTGGAAGGGCGGACAAATCGTCGACATAAGGAAGCTTTCCTTCCAGCCCCCACTGGACGGTGGGACCCAACTCCTCCGGGTGATCGAAGGCGGCAATGGCAAGCGCCATGCCGTCCGGCGCTTCGTAAGTCAGAGGGGTCCCGCAGTTTGCGCAGAAGCCCCGTTTGACGTGATTGGACGACTGGAACCGCTTCGGCTCTCCCCTTGTCCATGAGAAGTCAGCACCTCGTACCGATGTCAACGGCGCGAAGAAATTGCCGAATGCCTTTTGACACATCCGGCAATGACAGATCGACGCGTCACCGAGCTTGCCTTCGACCCGGAAGCGGATGGCACCGCACTGACACCCGCCGGTATAGACGGGCCTGTTGTCGAGACTCATCGCTTCACCTCCCAGGTCGTCACACGCTCGCCCGTCTCCGGGTCCTTGCCATCCTTCAGCTGGATGCCCTTTTCGAGCAATTCCTCGCGGATGCGATCGGCTTCTGCAAAGCTTTTTGCAGCCAGCAAAGACAAACGGTTGTGAATCTTGGCGTTGATCTCACTCTCTAGTTCAGTCGAAATCGAAGCAGCGTGCAGATCAATGCCCAACAGGCCAAACGCTGCCCGGTAGTCCGCAGGTTCGAGAGACCGCGATCTCCTGATCGAAGCCAGCCAATTGATCAGGCCTGGGGTGGCGAGATCGTCCGACAGGATTTCGACAGCTTCGTCGGGGATAGTACCAACGCCGACATCGCCCACATATTCGCGGGCCTTGGCGAGGATATTTTCCGCCTCTTCCAGTTTTCTCACGCTAAAGTCGATCGGTTCCCGATAATTGGTCATGAGCATGGCAAGACGCAACACTTCGCCCGGCCACTTACGGTCGCCGAAAGTGGTCGTCTCCAGCAACTCGTGGATTGTCACGAAATTGCCGACGCTCTTCGCCATCTTCTGGCCCTCGACCTGCAGGAAGCCGTTGTGCATCCACACATTGGCCATGCGGTCCGTGCCAAAAGCGCAGCATGACTGGGCGATCTCGTTCTCATGGTGCGGGAAGACGAGATCGATGCCGCCGGCATGGATGTCGAAGATGTTCTTCATCGGATCGTCGCAATGCAGACCGCCGCCGAATGGCGCGAGCAGCTTGGCCATCGACATGGCCGAGCACTCGATATGCCAGCCAGGACGCCCGAGCCCCTCGATGCCCGCCGGAGACTGCCAGCCGGGTTCTCCTTCCCTGGACGGCTTCCACAACACGAAATCCATCTCGTCCCGCTTATAGGATGCAACATCCACCCGTGCGCCAGCCAACATGTCGTCGGCAGAGCGGCGGGAAAGCAAGCCATAACGCGGGCCTTTGACGGCGTTCATTGCCGACGGGGAAAACAACACATGACGATCGGCCACATAGGCAACGCCGCGCTCGACGAGGCGGTCGATCATCGCGACCATCTCGGCAATGTATTCGGTTGCGCGTGGCTGGTCCGACGGCTGAAGGTTGCCGAGCGCGGCAACGTCGGTCTGGAATTGCCAGTTCGTTGTTTCCGTGACCTTGCGGATTGCTTCGTTGAGAGGCAGGTCCGGAAAATCGCGGGCCGCGCGCGCGTTGATCTTGTCATCGACGTCGGTGATGTTGCGCACATAGGTGACATGCTGTTCGCCATAGAGATGGCGCAGCAGGCGGAACAGGACGTCGAAGACGATCACCGGCCGGGCATTGCCGATATGGGCATAGTCGTAAACGGTCGGGCCGCAGACATACATGCGCACATTCTTCGGATCGATTGGCGCGAAGGTTTCTTTCGTGCGGGTGAGCGTGTTGTATAGGCTCAATTGCTGCGGCATGTCCTGGATCTCAAAATTTGGGGTTCATCGTCAAAACGCATATCATCGCACTGGCCTGGCGACCGGAGCGTTTCACATCTTTGGTAACGATTTTTGAGACGAAAACGGCCGGGCCAGCAAGTGCTAGCTGATAATAATCCGACAGGTAATAATAATCGTGACGGGCAACGTTTTCATGCGGGCATTTATGGGCGAGCGCGCGGCAATCGTCAAGCGCCGAACACGTTGCATTCCATCGCAATTGCAGATGGAAAACCGCCCCAAACTTTCCAGCAATCGCTCCTTACGCGCGGTGTTGCATTTTTGTCGCCTTCTCCATGGTTAATCCATATTAACCGAATAGCCCAAAATCCTCCCGGAAAGTGCCTTTTTTCCGGCCAATTTGACCGGGAATCCTCAAGGCTTAGACAAAAGGGGAATAGGCCCCGCCAAAAGGACCAAACCCATGACCACCAAACAGCAAACGGCAAAGCCGCGTGAAAGCGCCCGCGCCGACAGTCTTGCCTCACAATACCGGGCGATCGGCCCGGCCGCCATTCTGGCAGCAGTCCTCAGCACCGTTCGCCAGCGTCCGCAGTTGAAACTGGCTTCAATTGTTCAGGAAACTGACTAACAGGCTCAAGGCAATACCGGCCATCACGAGGCCGATCAGAACGTCAAGCACGCGCCAGGCAGCCGGCTTTGCAAATACCGGCTGCAATAGCCTCGCACCATAGCCGAGGCCAAAGAACCAGATGAAGGATGCAAGTGCTGCGCCAGCGCCATAGGCCGCGCGGTTGACGCCTTCAAAGCGGGCCGAAAGCCCGCCAAGCAGAACGACCGTATCGAGATAGACATGCGGGTTGAGGAAGGTCAGCGCCAGAACGGTGCTGATCGCCACCTTCAAATTGCCATTTCCTGACGTCGCAGCCTGCAGAACTTCCGGATGAAAGGCACGCCGAAAGGCAATAGACGCGTACCAAAGCAGGAAAACCGCGCCACCGAGCGTCACGAAGGAAATCAAGGTTGGTGATTGGGCAATCAGGGTACCGAGCCCGGCAACCCCGGCGGCGATCAATAGCGCATCAGAGAGCGCGCAGATCAGGCTCAGAATAAAGAGGTGCTCGCGCAGTAGTCCCTGACGCAATATGAAGGCGTTTTGCGCGCCGATCGCAATGATAAGCGACGCGCCAAGAAGAAAACCGGAGAGTGCGGCTGAAAACATCGGATGGAATTCCTGGAGAATTGGGGGATGGGTAGCCTAGAACAGTTTCATCTGGTCATCGGGCTCCGGCGGTTTGGCACGTCCCGGTTTCTTGCGCACTTCCTGCGTTTCGGTCACCCGCTCCTGTATCTCCGGTCCCGTGTTTGCGAAATTGTTGACCTTGTCCGACACCGGAATGGCCTCGAAGAAATCAGCCTGCGCAGGCTTCAGCAGGTCAGCAATATGGCGGGGCTCCTGCGTCTTGCAGTCAAGCCAGCGGGCAAAATCCTGTCGTTCGATGACCACCGGCATGCGGTCATGGATGAAACGAAGATTTTCGCTGGCACCGGTTGTCAGGATTGCACCCGTATCCATCTCCGACCCCTCAGCGTTCGCCCACGGCTCGTAGAGCCCGGCAAATGCGAAAATCCCTCCATCACGCGGCCTGACCCAGTAGGCCTGGGACTTTCGATCACCGTCTCGCCGCCATTCATAGAATCCCGACGCCGGGATCAAAGCGCGCCGGTGACGCATTGCGGTTTTGAATGAGGCTTTCTCGATGGCTGTTTCCGAACGGGCATTGATCATCAAGGGATAATTTGCGGTGTCCTTTACCCAGCCAGGAATAAATCCCCAGCGTACCAGCAATGCCCGGCGGTCCGGCCGATTGCTACCCGGCGGTGGCGTTTCACCGCTGACCACCATGAGGATCGGCTGCGTGGGGGCGATGTTGAAGCGCGGCGGGAAAGTCCCGATGTCCATCAAATCGAACAAGGCTTCGATCTCATCCGGTGTTCCAAGGAGTGAAAAACGTCCGCACATGCAATTGGGGCCTGGTTTGGTTTGGAGGTGGCGATCATCCGTATTTGTGATACCGGGTCAAGTCTTAGACCGCTTGTCAAAGGCTGCACCAACACTTACCCCTGATATATGGACCAGATTCCCCTCTCCGCAACTGTCGACGGTGTTTCAGCTGTCTGTATTCGCGATCAGGCATTCCTTCTGGTCGAGCGTGGACGTGAGCCGTCGAAGGGCTGGCTTGCATTCCCGGGCGGACGACGCGAGGAAGGCGAGACGCCACAGGAAGCGGCGATCCGGGAGCTCCTTGAAGAAACCGGCCTGGTTGCGACAGAGGTTTCCTACCTCACGACGGTGACATTCGACTATTCCACTGCTGAATTCCCGTCGCCGAAGCCTTTCCGCCTCGCCGTGTTTCTCGCCCATGATCCCATGGGGGAAGCCGTGGCCGCTGACGATGCAGCATCAGTGCATTGGTTGCGCGTTGAAGACATGGCGGCATTCGACGTGACGACAAGCGTGTTGGAAGTTGCCCACCACCTCGCTCGCTCCTTCAAAAGTTGAGGGTATTAACCATCAGCGCCTTGAAGACGCCTTGCTTTCGAGCAACATGCTCTCAAAGGGGAAGTCAGCGTTCAAGGTTATCTCGTGCGGCGTACGGCATTGATCACAGCGTTCTTGGCAGTATTTGCCGCGGCGGTACCGGCCCATGCGGTTGATCCTCTGTACGAGGCAAAATTGCTTCGTCTCGCCGAGGTGATTGGGTCGATTCATTCGTTGCGTAACCTGTGCGGGGAAAAAAGCAGTCAGTGGCGGGATCGCATGGATTCACTACTTCTGGCGGAGAACCCTGACCCTGCCCGCAAGGCGCGCCTCATCGCGAGTTTCAACCGCGGTTATCGCACATTCAACGAGACTTATTCGAGTTGCACGAGCCAAGCGATTGCGGCGATTGACCGCTACCAGGCTGAAGGAATGAGACTTTCTTCTGAGATCGTATCGGGCTATGGAAATTAACTAGGCTTTAACTGTTGGAGCCAATGAACCGCATTTTAAACAAAACGTATGGTATTGTTTAGCGGCAGTTTAAGAATTGGCCTCGGCCAAGGATGGTATATCATGAACATGACATCGACGGACCTTGATAGGCTGGTTGCAGAAGAAAAAAAACTGGTTGCGATCGAATATCAGAATGAAGTCTGGGCAGATGGCACGCTTGAAGGTATCGAACCCGAAATTATGGCCGAAGCCGCTTTCGCAACCGCGCTGACCGAATTGATCCGCGATAACGGCGAAGTGTCTGCATTGGCCTTGCTTGAGGCGCTGCGTGAACGTATTTCTGCGGGTGAGTTTTCATCGAATCGCGTTCTGCAATAATTCAAATTCCGGGTGATGCTGTATGCTCGAAAAGCACTTCTCCGCTTCGGTGATCGCCGGAACAATTTGTTTGGCAGCGGCAGTCTGTGCTTTCAGCTTTCCTGCAATTTCGGCTGGCCGCGACGTGCCGGTGCAACTCGCTCTGAGTGAGATCAAAAAAGAAGAACTCCCCAAAGCCGCAGAGCCGGCGCCCGGGAAACCTGCAGGCGAGACGCAAGGCGAGCCAGGTTCGGATGAGCCGGCCGCGGCCCCCGACAAGCCTGCCGCTGCGCCGAAGGAGCCAGCGGCGGCAGATGATGGCGGCGCTGCAGCGGCCAATCCCGCAATGCCCAACGCCAAGGAAGGCGCGCCCGTACCGCAGGTTGAGTATGATGTCAGCAAACTGCCCTTCCCTGTGCAGAAGATGCGCGAGCTGATACTGACCGCCGCCAAATCCGGATCGATCGAGGCACTTCGTCCCCTCATTGGTTCGGGCGATGATGTGACCATGCTCTCACTGACCGATATCGATGGCGATCCGTTGGCGTATTTGAAGAGTCTTGCCGGCGATCAGGACGGACAGGAAATCCTGGCAATCCTGGTTGATGTGCTGGAGTCGGGCTATGTCCATCTCGATGCGGGTACCGCAGATGAGCTTTACGTATGGCCGTACTTCTTCGCCTACCCGCTCGACAAGCTCGATGCGAAGCAGAAGGTGGAACTCTTCCAGATTGTCACTGCCGGTGACTATGACGAGATGAAACAGTTCGGAACCTATGTGTTCTATCGCCTCGGTATTACTCCAAAGGGCCGCTGGCGGTTTTTCGTGACGGGCGATTGAGGCCCAAAGTTATCTCGTTTTCAAGTTGTTCTTGGCTCCTTTCAGAGAGAGACGTTTCAGTATGTCCAGGATACGCGTTGCAATTTTGTTTGGTGGCAAGTCGGCCGAGCATGATGTTTCTCTGATGTCGGCCCGCAACGTTGATCGAGCCATCGACCGCGAAAAATATTACGTTGTGCTGATCGGTATCACGCGACAGGGCAAGTGGCTGCTGATCGATGGCGAGTTTCCGCAATCCGTCCCCGACAATGGCACGCTGATCAGCCTGCTACCCGGCGGCAAGGGGCGAGCTATTGTTCTTCCCCCATCCGGGCCTGCCTATGAAATTGCGCCTGTTGACGTACTGATGCCGGTCCTGCACGGGCAGTTCGGCGAAGACGGCTCCGTTCAAGGCCTGGCGGAAGTCGCCGATATCGCATATGTGGGCTGCGGCATTTTCGGGTCCGCAGCCGCCATGGACAAGCACCAGGCCAAAAGTCTGTTCGCGCAAGCGGGTCTGCCTGTGGCCCGCGGGTTGACGGTCAGCCGTCACGAACCGGTGGATGTCGAAGCAATCGCGCTGGATCTCGGACTGCCGCTGTTTGTCAAACCCGTACGGCAAGGCTCCTCCGTCGGCGTGAGCAAGGCAAGGACGACGGCGGAGCTGCGATCGGCAATTGATGACGCCCTGAAGTACGATAGCCGCGTTCTGATCGAAGAATTCATCGAGGCGCGTGAAATCGAACTCGGTGTGCTGGAGGAAGAGTATGGTAGGCTGCGCGTGTCTGTTCCCGGCGAAATAGCGCCTGCAGCGGCTCACGGCTTCTATTCCTATGAGGCGAAATATATTGATGCGGACGGGGCGGCATTGTTCGTGCCGGCCCATCTTGACGAAGGCACGACAATGGACCTCCAGGAGATGGCTAAACGGGCATTCACAACGCTCGGTTGCGAAGGCATGGCCCGTGTCGATTTCTTCCTGCGTCCTGACGGGCGTATCGTTATAAATGAAATCAACACGATACCCGGTTTCACTGATATCAGCATGTACCCGAAGGTGTTTGCCGAGAGCGGCATTCCCTATCCGGAATTGATCGATCGGCTGATCCGCCATGCATTGAAGCGGGCTGCTTAGGATTAATTGTCGAAATAATTTCGGCCCAATGTCACGTTCAAGTTCGCTACCTCGTCTTGTGTGCAGGCAACTGAGTGCCGCACAAGGAGATACATCGTGAAAGCAAGACTGAATCCCTACAACCACGAAGCAATCAAGCCAATGCTCAAGATGGAAGAGAGCGTCGTCAGCAGCGGGCTGGAAATGAGCCTTATAGAGCTCGTCAAAATGCGCGCTTCGCAAATCAATGGCTGCGCATTCTGTCTCGACATGCATTCCAAGGATGCGCGCAAGCGGGGAGAGACCGAGCAGCGACTCTATCTGCTGGATGCATGGCGGGAATCGCCGCTCTATAGTGAGCGCGAACGCGCTGCGCTGGCGTGGACGGAGGCACTGACGCTGGTATCGAAGACCCATGCTCCGGACAGCGTTTATGACGTGCTGAAGGAACAGTTCACCGAAGAGGAGATCGTCAAGCTGTCCATGTTGATCGTAACCATCAATGGGTGGAACCGCTTGGCTATCGGCTTCCGCTCTGTCCATCCAGTGACAAAAGACAGTGCCGCTGCCTGACAACTCGGCTGATACGTTCAACCGCCTCAGACCGCGGCTGATCCGCATTGCCTATCGCATGCTCGGATCGGTCGCGGAGGCGGAAGATATCGTTCAGGAGGGCTTCATTCGCTGGCACCAGGCCGACCGGTCCGCGGTGCGCAACGAGGAAGCCTTCCTGGTGCGCACTATCACGCGGCTTTGCCTTGATCATTTGAAGTCTGCGCGCGTTCGAAGGGAAACTTATGTGGGAAGCTGGCTGCCTGAACCTATATTCGACCCGAGTGAAGACGAGTCGGATAATGACATCACACTGACCCTGATGATGGCGCTGGAGCGGCTTTCGCCACTCGAGCGAGCCGCATTCCTGCTGCACGATGTTTTCGGCCAGGACTTCAACCAGATTTCCAAAGCCATCGGCCGCGATCCGGCGACTTGCCGGCAGCTTGCCAGCCGGGCCCGCAGCCATGTCCAGCAGGCAAAGCCGCGTTTTCCGGTGTCGGATGAACAGGGTCAAAATATTGCGAAGGCTTTCTTCGATGCCTCGCGCAGCGGCGACATGCAGGCGCTGCAATCCCTATTGGCCGACGACGTCGTCATGTATGCGGATGGTGGCGGCATTCGTCCCTCCACAATCAACCCGATTTATTCAATGGCGAAGGTCAGCCGTTTCTTCGATGGAATTGCCCGCCATGTGGAATACCAATCCCCGCCCCTCTTGTATGAGGGGATGATCGACGGCTTGCCCGGTTTCGTGACGACCGAATTCGACGGAATGCCACAGACGACGGCCCTCGAAATCGAGAACGGCAAGATCAAGACGATCTATATCGTGCGCAATCCGGAAAAACTCGGACATCTGACATTTGCGAAATCGTTGCCTCAGGGTACGGCTTGATGAAATCCCCGTTACATGGATGCTGGAAGGGCTTCGCCAAACAGCACCGGTTCGCCCTGCGATAGCGTGACGATTTCACCTTCCCACATGACTTTGCGGCCGCGGATGATCGTTCCGACCGGCCAGCCGGTGACGATCTTGCCGTCATAGGGCGTCCAGCCAGCTTTGGAGCCAACCTGCGCATTGGTGATGGTATCGCGCCGCTTCATGTCGACGATCGTCAGGTCAGCATCATAGCCGACCGCGATGCGCCCCTTGCTGGCCATGCCGAATAGACGGTTCGGACCATGCGAACTCAAGTCAACGAAGCGCTCTATGGACAGGCGTCCGGCATTCACGTGATCGAGCATGATCGGCACGAGGGTCTGCACGCCGGTCATGCCTGAAGGTGAGGCCGGATAGGGCTTTGACTTTTCTTCGAGCGTATGTGGTGCGTGGTCGGAGCCAAGGACGTCAACGATCCCCTGCCCTATACCTTTCCAGACGCCGTCGCGGTGGCGCGCATCACGCACCGGCGGGTTCATCTGGAGGAGCGTGCCAAGCGTTGCGTATTGGCTGGCATCGAGCGTCAAATGATGCGGCGTCGCTTCACAACTCGCCACATCCTTGTGATCCTTCAGGAACTCGATCTCCTCGGCCGTTGAGATATGCAGGACGTGAATGCGCGCACGGGTCTCCCGGGCGATCCGAACCAGTCGCTCGGTGCATTTGAGTGCCGCGATCTCGTCACGCCAGACAGGATGAGAAGATGGATCATTCGGAACACGCAGTCCCTCGCGTTCGCGCAGCCGGAACTCGTCTTCCGAGTGGAACGCCGCGCGACGCCGTGTATTTCTCAGGATGGAGCGTACGCCTTCATCGTCCTCAACAAGAAGATCGCCCGTGGATGAGCCCATGAAGACCTTGACGCCGGCTGCACCGGGCAGTCGCTCAAGCTCTGCCACGTCGTTTGCATTATCTCGGGTGCCTCCAACCCAGAATGCAAAGTCGCAATGCATGTGATGACGGCCACGACGTACTTTGTCCTCAAGTGTTTCGGCCGACGTCGTCAGTGGCTTGGTGTTGGGCATCTCAAAGACTGCCGTGACACCGCCGAGAACAGCAGAGCGCGAACCGCTCTCCAAATCTTCCTTGTGCTCAAGCCCCGGTTCGCGGAAATGTACCTGGCTGTCGACCACGCCCGGAAGGATGTGCAACCCGGTCGCATCGATCATCTCGCCCGCGGAAGCGCCGCCAAGATTGCCGATTGCTGCGATGCGGCCATTGCTGATGCCGATATCGCGCAGCCCGACGCCATCCTGGTTGACGACAATACCGCTCCGGAAAATCGTGTCGAACGTCTGAGCCATTGTTTCTGCCCTCCAATCCAGCCTTGCGAACCCTTCAGCAGCGGATTACGTAACAGGGAAGCGAAAGGCAAGGGTGATGCAATGCCATCGGCAAGTTTAAACGGAAGAGCGATCCTCAAGGTGACGGGTGAGGATGCCGAAAATTTCCTTCAGAACCTCATAACGACCGACCTCGACGCGCTGGAACAACACGATCTGAAACCCGGCGCCCTGCTCAGCCCACAGGGCAAGATCCTGTTCGAATTCCTCGTTTCACGCGACGGCAATGGGTTGCGCCTCGATACATTGCGGACCTCTGCTGACGATCTGCTGAAGCGACTGACGCTCTACAAATTGCGAGCCAAAGTTCAAATTGCCGTGGATTTAGAGTCGCTTGTCCAGGTTTCCTGGGAGAATGATTCCGGGACTTCGGAAAGTGATTCAACATTGCATGACAGGCGCTTTCCCGATGCGCTGAACGTTCGGCGACACTATGGCGCAACACGGACGGCTGGAAACGACGAGATCGAATGGACTAAACTGCGTATCGCCCATGGGGTCGCGGAGGCACCATTGGATTATCTGCTCGGCGACGCGTTCCCGCATGATGTCAATCTAGATCAGACCGGCGGCGTTTCATTTAGGAAGGGCTGCTTCGTCGGTCAGGAAGTCGTCTCGCGCATGCAACACCGCGGCACCGCACGGCGGCGCATCCTCATCGTATCCTGCGCATCGGAACTGCCCGCGACTGGAACATCGATCACCGCCGATGGCCGGGAGATCGGCACACTCGGGAGTGTCGCTGGAAATGCCGGGCTCGCGCTTGTCCGCATCGACAGGGTAAAGGAAGCGACCCACAAGGGCATACCTATTCTGGCAGGAGAAGTTGCGGTCCACCTTGCCATTCCGCCCGAACACCGGTTTACATTCCCGGAGGCAACGCAAGAGGCCTAGGGTCTTGTGGCCTAATCGGGGAGCATTCATGCCGGCTAAGCCGCAAACGATCGTACTGAAGAAAACCGAACTGCGCGCCTGGCAACGCATGCTGTCCGGGCGCCGGCTGGATCTTCTTGACCCCTCGCCGCTGGACATTGAGATCGAGGACATAGCCCAAGGGCTGTCGCGCGTCGCACGCTGGAATGGCCAAACAGTCGGCGAGCACGCCTTTTCGGTGGCGCAGCATTCGCTGCTGGTCGAGCAGATCTTCGGCAAGATCCTGCCGGAAACAACGACGGAGCATCGTCTGATCGCTCTTCTCCATGATGCGCCCGAATATGTGATCGGCGACATGATTTCACCATTCAAGGCCGTGGTCGGTGGCGATTACAAAAGCGTCGAGCTTCGCCTGCAGCATGCCATCCACTTGCGGTTTTCGCTGGCGCCAGTCGTCAAACCGGAACTTCGCGCGTTGATCAAGCGTGCAGACGCAATTGCCGCATATTATGAAGCTACACGGCTTGCCGGGTTCGCCGAGAAAGAAGCGGTGCAGTTCTTTGGCCGTCCGCGCGGTATAGACCCGCAAGGGCTCGACCTGACCGCCATGCCCACCCAAGATGTACAGGATGCTTTTCTGCAGCGTTTTGCATTTCTTGACACGCAGCGTGAGCAGAATAGAGGATAAGAACATGCCGCATATTATCGTCTCGCCACTCTCGCGCCTTGCCGAGTCCGCAACACGTTTCGGAGCCCGCGATATGGTTACCCTGATCAATATCGGTACGTCTGTGGTTCGACCGGCCGAGATTGCCGAGGACCGGCATCTGTTTCTGGGTTTCAACGATATCATCGAGCCGACTGAAGGAATGACGCACCCAGTCGCTGATCACGTCAGCGACTTGCTCGCTTTTGGCCGGCGCTGGGATCGCAAGACCCCGCTCCTCATCCACTGTTTTGCCGGAATTTCGCGCTCAACCGCTGGTGCCTACATCACAGCGCTCGCGCTCAATCCGGAACTTGACGAGGTGTGGCTGGCCCAGACGCTGCGCCGTAACTCACCCTCCGCCACACCCAACAGCCGATTGATAGCGCTCGCCGACGACATGCTCGTCCGAAAGGGCCGCATGGTCGATGCGATCAACGCGATTGGACGCGGCGAAGAGGCTTTTGAAGGCACACCATTCATGCTCCCGCTTGTGGTTTAGTCATGACCGGCGCGCCAAATGCCGTTGAAATCAACCTGAGCGCTGCCATCGTCGCCGTGGCAAACAACGATCCCCTGATCTTGACCACCCCGTCCGGCGACGATCCGGAGCGCGACGAGTTGCCGTTCGGCCCGTTCAATCCCTTGCAGCACCGGACCTTCGAGACTGGTCTGCGCGAGTGGGTTGCTGAGCAGACGCCGTTGCGGCTCGGATATGTCGAACAGCTTTACACTTTTGGCGACCGGGGCCGCCACAAGACAGCCGAAGATCGGGACTTGCACATTGTTTCAGTGGGTTATCTCGCCCTCACGCGCATCGTCGACGACAGAGAGGCGCTCAGCAAATCAGGTGCACGCTGGCGCAGCTGGTATTCATTCCTGCCTTGGGAAGACTGGCGCGTCGGCAAGCCGGTGATGATCGACGAGACGATCCGCCCTGCGCTTCTTGCCTGGGCGAAAAACGGCGGGGTCCCGGCGCAGCTCAGCCGATTCCGGCTCGCTTTTGGCGACGATGGTATTGCCTGGGATGAAGAGCGCGTGCTGGAGCGGTACGAACTTCTTTACGAGGCCGGGCTGGTCGAAGAGGCGGCACGGGACGGCCGGGCTGACCGAACAGAGCTTGCGCGGGTACTTGGCTTACCGATGAGTTTCGATCACAGGCGCATCCTTGCGACGGCAATCTCCCGGCTGCGTGCAAAGCTGAAATACCGGCCAGTGGTCTTTGAACTGATGCCGCCGACCTTTACACTGACCGCATTGCAGGAAACTGTTGAGGCGATATCCGGGAGGCACCTGCACAAGCAGAACTTCCGCAGGCTCGTCGAGACAACTGAACTTGTCGAGCCCACCGGCGCCGAACAGACGCAGGCGCGTGGACGGCCGGCAGCGCTTTATCGCTTCCGCCACAACGTGCTGGAGGAGCGCAGCGTGGCTGGACTGAGGGTTGGCGGACGAGGATAGGGAGAGAGAAATGAGCGATAAACCGATGTCATTGAATGCCGATGGTATTTCCGAACCGTTCGCTTCCGACACCGTTCCGTGGGAAGAATGGTCCGAAGGCAGCCGCTATGGCACACGCTATCGATATCTGTCAGGCTTTGGCGGGGCAACTCATGTAGGTGTAGCCCTGGAAGAGTTGTCGCCCGGCAAAGAGTCGAGCCTCAATCACTATCATATGCTCGAGGAAGAGCAGGCTTTCATCCTTCAAGGTGAGATGACGCTACGGCTTGGCGACAAGACCTATCCAATGAAGGCCGGTGACCACGTCGTCTTCCCAGCTGGACAGAAGGCGGGTCATTCCTTCTACAATCATAGTGATGCGCCCTGCCGATTCATCATCATCGGCGAAAAAAACCCCAACGATGTGATTTTCTATGCGGAGACCGGCCGCATCGGCGTTCGGTTGATGGGCGAAGGCTATGACAGATCAGCCACCATGGAATACTGGCAAGGCGCTGATACAGAACAGAAAAGGCGCGTATGAACGGGAAACCTATTTCAGCGGATAGATGTTCTCGTCTCCGGGAAACGCGCGTGACCGCACGTCTTCCGCGTAGGCTTTGACAGCATCGTCTATGGCCGTACCGACAGCGCCATAAACCTTCACGAATTTCGGCGGCTTCGGATTATAGCCGAGCATGTCCTCGAGCACGAGAATCTGGCCGTCGCATTCTCTCGACCCGCCGATGCCGATGGTCGGAATGACGCTCTGGCGGGAGATTTCCGCAGCAAGCGGTTCAACGATACCCTCGAGCACCACCGAGAAAGCGCCGGCTTCGCTCACCGCCTGCGCGTCGGCCTTGATAAGCGGCCACAAGGCCGTATCGCGGCCCTGAGTCTTGAAGCCGCCGAGGGTGTTGATCGACTGTGGTGTCAGTCCGATATGCGCCATGACGGGAATGCCGCGCTCGGTCAGAAACCGGATGGTATCAGCCATACGGATCCCGCCTTCGAGCTTGACTGCTCCGCAGCCGGTTTCCTGCATGACCCGGGCTGCATTGCGAAATGCCACCGCCGGGCTCTCCTCATAGGAGCCGAAGGGCATGTCCACCACCACCATCGCCCGCCTGGAGCCGCGCACCACTGCGCGGCCATGAGTAATCATCAGATCAAGCGAAACACCAAGCGTTGAGTCCATCGCATAGAGGACCATGCCGAGACTGTCGCCAACCAATAGAATATCCGCATGGTTGTCGACGATACGCGCGGTATTGGCATGATAGGAGGTCAAGGCGACAATCGGCTCGCCGCCCTTGCGGCCACGGATTTCTGGAGCAGTGATTCTGCGGGTGACGACTTCCTGACTCATGCAACCCTCCCTTGATCCTGTCAGCCTACGACGCGCTGATCGATCAGCCGCACCTTGCCGAAGCGAACAGTCAATAGAATGACCACTGACTGCTTGAACTTGCCCGAGACCGGATCGAGTGTCTCGGCATCGCGAATGTCGACAGATTCGAGCTCGCCGCGTTTTTCGCTTCCCAGGACGGCACGGACCGCATTGCGGATGGCCGGAACGGAGCGCTGACCCTTAGCGACCATCTCTTCGGCCTGCGCCAGCGACTTCGACAGGACGACTGCTGCCCTGCGGTCGGCAGGCGTCAGCATCGCATTGCGTGATGAACAGGCAACGCCATCATCCTCGCGCACCGTCGCTACACCGGTAATTGCAATCGGCATATTGAGGTCGGCTACCATCCGGCGGATGATAGTCAGCTGTTGGTAGTCCTTCTCGCCGAAGAATGCCCGGTCCGGCTGCACGATATTGAACAATTTGGTGACGACGGTCGTCACACCGCGGAAATGCCCGGGGCGGATCTTGCCGATCAGTATCCGCGACAGGACAGGGTTGTCGACAATCGTATTGGCGCCGGGGCGGTAAATTTCCGCAACCTCCGGTGTGAAGACATAGTCGACACCTTCGGCCCGGAGTTTAGCAAGGTCGCCTTCCATGTCGCGCGGATAGGTGGATAGATCCTCGTTCGGTCCGAACTGGGTCGGATTGACGAAGATGGAGACCACGGAGATATTCGCGGCTGCCTTCGACTGCCGGACCAGTTCCATATGACCGATATGCAGATAGCCCATGGTCGGCACAAGGCCGATGGACTTGCCGGCCAAGCGTTCCGATTTCAATGCAGCACGCAGTTCGTCAATCGTTGCGATGACTTTCATGTCAGTTCAATGTCCAGTCCGATATCCAGCGTTGGTGCTGCCATAGTGATCTTTGATGTCGAAATATAGTCGACGCCGGTTTCTGCAATCGCCTTGATCGTATCAAATGCAATACCGCCCGACGCCTCGAGCCTGGCGCGGCCGCCATTGATTTTCACCGCCTTTTCAAGCAGTTCCGGCCCCATATTATCAAGAAGAATCACATCCGCACCGACGGACAGTGCCTCCTCGAGTTGCGTTAGCCCATCCACTTCGACCTCGATCTTCACCAAATGTCCGGCATAGGCGCGGGCGGCGAGGATGGCTTTTGCAACCCCGCCGGCGACGGCTATGTGGTTGTCCTTGATGAGGATCGCATCGTCGAGGCCGAAGCGATGATTAGCGCCACCGCCGCATTTCACCGCGTATTTGGCGAAGGCACGCATGCCCGGAATGGTCTTGCGGGTGTCGCAGACTTTTGCGCCGGTGTGGGCGATCAAATCTGCGAACTTTGCGGTGTAACTTGATATCCCGCTCAGGTGCATGAGGTAGTTCAGCGCAACCCGTTCTGCAGACAAAATAGCGCGCGCATTGCCTTCGACGCGGGCGATTGTGTCACCGCGTTCGACCCGCGCACCGTCTTTGACGAAAGCGGTAAACTTCAGTGAAGGCTCAACCAGCGCAAAGGCAGTCTTTGCAAAACCAATGCCGCAGATCGCGCCCGCTTCGCGGCTCGAAAGAACCGCAGCGGCGGTCGCATCTTCCGGCAAGGTTGCATTGGTGGTGATGTCACCTGCCCGGCCGAGATCTTCGAGCAGGGCGGCGCGCACCGCATCTTCGATCATCAGTCGCGGCAAGTATGGCGCAAACGCCTTCTGCACTTCTTCCGGGCGACCCGTCATCATGCCAGCTCCATGATCTCGTCAACTGTACTTGTCGCATCGCTCAGGGTCAGGAATGTCCGGTGCTGCCACTGTTTCCGCTTTTCGGGGAAATCTGTACGGAAATGGCCGCCGCGGCTTTCCTCGCGGCGCAAGGCACTGACCGCAACCAGCTTGGCGGTGGCAAGCACGTTGCGGAAAGCAGCGTCGCGATTGGCCCTCTCCAATTCGAGGATGGTTTTGAGCCCCTGCAACATACCTTCACGGTCGCGGATCACTCCGAAACTTGCGCTCATCATTTGGCGCAGCGTGCTCATTGCAGCCGTGTCGGGTTCCGGTTGCAAATCGTCCCGGTCAACCGAGCCCCTCGACCAATCGCCGTCGTGTTTTTCGTCGCCCTTACCGATCTTGGCCGCAATGCGGGCCGAGAAAACCACCGCTTCGAGCAGCGAGTTCGACGCCAGACGATTTGCGCCATGAGCACCTGTCGATGTGCATTCGCCGCATGCCCACAGGCCGTCGATGGACGTGCGCCCATCCTGGTCAGTCAGGATGCCTCCCATGAAATAATGGGCTGCCGGAACAACGGGAATGGGCTCGACGACCGGGTCAATGCCGGCATCGCGGCAGTATTTGTAGACCGTCGGGAATTCTTCGGCAAACGTCGCGCCCACGGCCTTGGTGCAATCGAGCCAGGCGCCGCGCCCGCTCGTGACCTCGGCAAAGATACCGCGCGCAACAACATCACGCGGTGCAAGCTCAGCGTCTGGATCGATCTTCAGCATGAAACGCTCGCCGGCGCGATTAATCAGCGTTGCCCCGTGGCCGCGCAGCGCCTCGGTTGCCAATGGCGCCGGATCCTTGTCGACATTGAGCGCCGTTGGATGAAACTGCACGAACTCCATGTCCGCCATCATTGCCCCCGCCCGCGCCGCCATGCCGATGCCCTCGCCGCGCGCTTCAGACGGGTTTGTGGTGACGGCATAGAGGTGGCCAATTCCGCCCGTCGCAATCACCACTATCCGTGAGGCTAGCCTGATCTGCTTGCCGCGTCCCGCCTCGCTTCGCGCGATAACACCGGTCGCCGCGCCGTTTTCGGTCACGATGTTTTCGACCACATAACCTTCCATCACCCGGATTGACGGCGTGTCTTCAACCGTTTTCACTAGCGCCTGCATGATGGCGCGGCCGGCCATATCGCCACGCACGCGAACGATACGGCTTTCCGAATGCGCAGCTTCGCGCGACACCTGAAGCCTGCCCTCCAGATCCCGGTCGAAGGGAACGCCATATTCAAGCAGGTCGTGAACGCGCGCCGCGGCCTCGCTGGCCATCAGACGGGCAATGCCCTCGTCGACAATGCCATCGCCCGCTGCAACCGTATCTGCGACGTGCTTTTCCATAGTGTCACCTTCGGACACTGCTGCCGCGATACCGGCCTGCGCCCAGGCTGAGGAGGCACCACGACCGATGGGTGCCGCTGCAAGGACCGTAACTGGCCGGGGGGCGAGTTTCAGGGCGCAGAAAAGTCCGGCAAGACCGCCACCGATGATAATGACGGGATCGGTTTGAATGGACATGAGGTTCGCCCTCCGGTGTCAGTTCTTGAGATTGACCATGCGTTCGACCGCGAGCCGCGCGCGTTTTGCGACCAGCGGATCAACATGAATTTCCTCACGCATGAAGACGAGGCTTTCGAGAATGTTCGGTAGCGTAATGCGTTTCATATGCGGGCACAGATTGCACGGCTTGATGAATTTCACATCCGGTACTTCCGATTCGATGTTGGAGGCCATCGAACATTCGGTCACGAGAAGCACCTTGGCCGGACGATTATCCTTCACATAGTTGATCATGCCGCTGGTCGAACCAGTAAAATCGGCGACGGCAACCACATCCGGCGGGCATTCAGGGTGGGCGATGATCTGGATGTCCGGATCCGCGGCCTTGTAGGCCAGCAATTCGTCTGCCGTGAAGCGCTCATGCACCTCGCAGTGTCCCTTCCAGGCCAGCACTTTGACGTTGGTCTGTGCTGCAACGTTCTGGGCGAGAAATTCGTCGGGGATGCACAGAACACGATCAACACCGAAACTCTCGACGATCTGAACCGCGTTAGCTGAAGTGCAACAGATGTCGCTCTCTGCTTTGACCTCAGCGGACGTGTTGACATAGGTAACAATGGGAACCCCAGGATAGGTTTCGCGCAGCAGCCGCACGTCTGCGCCGGTGATCGACTCGGCTAGCGAACAGCCAGCCTTCATGTCCGGGATCAGCACCGTCTTGTGCGGATTGAGTAGCTTTGAGGTCTCGGCCATGAAGTGCACGCCGCACTGCACGATGATATCCGCGTCGACCTTGGTCGCTTCCTTGGCGAGTTGCAGCGAGTCGCCAACAATGTCGGCAACGCAGTGAAAAATCTCCGGCGTCTGGTAGTTGTGAGCGAGAATGACCGCATTGCGAGGTTTCTTCAGCCGGTTGATCGCAGCCACATACGGCGCGTAAACAGGCCATTCGATGCGCGGGATATGGTGAGCGACACGCTCGTAGAGATGCTCGGTTTCGGCCGCAACCTCCGGCGTAAAGGAAAGGTCCGGCATTTCGAGAATGCCAAATCGGTCTGCCGCTGTTTGCCCTTTGGTACGAACCTTGACGTTGGTCGTGCGAGCAGTGCTGGTCATATCCACTTCCTCCTGGACACTCTCCACGGGTTGAGCCGTTCCTATTCGGCCCCTGCCCGCCGATCATTTATACTCACATTGAGCATATTTATGATCAAAAGAAAAACGGCAAAGCCGTCGCGAATTACATAGGGGAATATTTAGATGGCTTCAAGGGGCATTTCGTCAAAAGAAAAATGGCCGCAGAATCGGCGGCCATTCGATGCGGGGCGAGATTTTCATCTCAGCGGCCATAAACACCACCGAGGATAATCCTCCGGTCATCACTGAAACGGCGACTATCCCTGGCGCTCCTGGCAGGACTGTCGCCACCGACACGCGGGGTGCAATCGGTGAAAACCTTCGCGCCGAAATCGCTTGGCCGATCGCAGAAAACCAGCGGGCTGACGCTACCGGAATTCGCGCAACCCGCGAGAGTTACGGCACCCAGCGCCAGCATCGGCAGTAATAGTCGCATATTATCAATCCTTTATTCGAATGGCAGGCTGTACAGCCTCACCCGGCTTATACTCATCAAACTCATTTAAGTACCAATCAACTCAATTCAATTGATTGAGATGGCAAATGCGCTAATCCTGCATTTTCAAAAAAAGGAAAGCGCCATGCCGCAGAACACAGCAAGTGACATCAAGCAACCCGGCATTCCGTGGCTGATCATTATCGCCGGTTGCCTTATTGCGCTTCTGACGTTCGGCCCGCGGTCCGCGATGGGCTTTTTCCAACTGCCGCTCCTCGCCGAAAAGGGCTGGGATCGCACAACCTTCGGCATGGCAATGGCCTTGCAGAACCTTTTCTGGGGTGCAGGACAACCGTTCTTCGGTGCCATCGCCGACAAGTACGGCACCTGGCGTGTGCTGTTCATGTCAGCGATCCTCTATTGCAGCGGTCTCTTGTTGATGGCATGGGCAACATCGCCAGGCCTGCTCTATCTGGGCGGCGGCGTGCTTGTAGGACTTGGCGTTGCATCAGGCTCGTTTGGAATCATTCTCTCCGCCTTTGCCCGTAACGTTTCTGCCGCTAACCGCACATTCGTCTTCGGCATCGGAACTGCGGCGGGCTCGGCTGGCATGTTCGTTTTCGCACCGATCAGCCAAGGCCTGATTGATCGCTTTGGATGGTCCGACGGCTTGGTGTATCTCGGGCTTGCGATGCTGATCATCCCGGTTCTTGCCATTCCGCTGCGGGGTAATTCCTCAAGTGGCAGGGTGAGTGAAATGCAGTACAAGCAATCGATTGGCGAAGCCTTGCGCGAGGCCCTTGGACACAAGAGCTATGTTTTGCTGACGACCGGCTTTTTTGTGTGCGGCTTTCAGGTAGCCTTCATCACGGCGCACTTCCCCGCCTATATCGGCGATATCGGCATCGATGCGACCTATGCCGTGCTTGCCCTCGCCCTGATCGGCTTTTTCAATATTATCGGCTCACTGGCGTCCGGCGTTGTAAGCCAGCGCTACTCCAAACCGAAATTCCTGGCTTATCTCTATCTTGGCCGGTCCGTATTGGTCACCGCCTTCCTGCTGTTGCCGCAGACTGGCACTTCGGTCATCGTCTTTTCGATCCTCATGGGTCTGATGTGGCTGTCCACGGTACCGCCGACTAATTCATTGGTCGCCATCATGTTCGGCACGCGCCATCTCGGCATGCTGGGCGGCATTGTGTTCTTCTCGCACCAGATCGGTTCGTTCCTCGGCGTCTGGCTCGGCGGCTATCTCTACGATCAGTTCGGCAGCTATAACGCCGTGTGGTGGCTGGGCGTAGCGCTTGGCGTCTTCGCAGCGATCGTCCACTGGCCGATCCAGGAAACTGCCGCCTACCGACCTGCCCTCCAGCCTGCAGAATAATTAGGGCTGGAGCCGCTTGCGGATCGGCTCGAACGCCGGTGTGGCCTTGCGCTTCACCGGATCGGGCTGATTGGCATCAATCGCTTCCCAGTATTTCCAGTTCACCTTGCCTGCACCGAGTTCGTAGTCCATGCCATCCCAGCTGTCCTCGCGGAAGCTGTAGAACGCCCAATGCAGCTTGTTGCTATCGAGCGCCGTCAGGACATCGTCGAGATAGGTCGTGCAACCAGCCAGACGGCGCATGCAGCCGAACTCACCTGCTACAAGGCGATTGAGCGGAACGCCATGCGTCTTTGCCCATTCGACGGGCCGGGCCAGATATTCCGCAACCTTTTGAGCATCCCACTTAACGGTTGAACCGGCATAGGGCACCGCGCCGGGATAGGCGTAGGGCTTGTCCCGTTTCATGTTCGGCGCGCTGGTCGCCTCATAGGGCTCATACATGTGGAAGCTGTATAAGACATTCCTGTCGTTTAGTGCGGAGGGCCAATAGCCGAAAGCGTCAGCCGCCGCATACCAGCCCGCATCGGCCATGATCGGTGTCACTGGATCAACCTTCCGAATTTCGGCGATCACCAACTCATAGAAAGCCATGAGATCGCGCGATCCGCCTTTCTGCTGCTGATACCAGGCTTGCATATCCGAAACGTCCGTATGTTCCTGCAGCCCGCCCTTCTTTTCCGGGGCCGGTTCGTTGATCAGATTATAGGCGGCGATTGCGGGGTGATCCTTCAGAGAGGACGCCAGATCACGCCAGAAGCGGGCAGCATCCTGCCAGTTTGCCTTGTCCTGCCATAACCGGTCGTCAAATTTGCCGTTGTTATTCTGAGACCATCGCATCGAGGGCAAGGACAAAGGGGTAATCACAACCTTGAGACCGGCTTTGTCGGCGCGGTCGAGCGTTGCCCTCAGCGTTGCGAGATCACTCGCCGGAATGGCTTCGTAATGATCCGCGTCACCGAGGAGGAAATCGCGCTTGGCCGGTTTCCATTTATCATAGGAAAGTCGCACCCAGCTTGCGCCATATTGCTTCAGGGCATCGAAATAGGCCTGGTCGGGTGGCAGGCGATTGAAACTGTTGCCGCCATGTTGCGGCTTGTCCCAGAAACTGGCGAGGTCTGCGGCATTTGATCCACATGTCAGGCTCAGAGAAAAAAGAAATGTCGTCAAGATACGCATCAAGAATCGCCCAGCGTTAACAGAGCTTGCCAATTGCTTGAACAGTAAGGCGTTATTTGGTCGGCGATTACTTGCCCCGAACGAAATTTTCCAGCGGGAAGATTGCACAGGTTTCTGTGCCATGCGCGAGCAGCTTGCCGTTAGCGTCCTTCATGAAAGCCTCGGACGTCGCCAGGGTACGGCCGCGATGGATCAACCGCCCTTCACAAAAGACAACGCCCATATCTGCGCTCAGCGGACGCACCAGGTTCACTTTGAATTCGGCCGTGGTGTAAGCCTCGCCGGGTTTCAGCGTGGTCATGATGCAGCAGGCGAGCGCCGAATCCATCAATGTGGCGATCCAGCCGCCGTGAATGCCACCCAGCGGATTGAGGTGTTCGGGCCTCGGCAAGCCTTTGAACACCACGCGATCCTGCTCGACCTCATGCAGGGTAAACGAAAGTGTCCTCGCGATTGGCGGCGCGGGATAATCGCCGCGCAGCATCGCCTGAAGAATGTCGAGACCACTGCGGGTGGCGAGATCGCCAAGCGGCAGCAAGCCAACACCGCCGGGGAATTCGATCGCGGACGCATCATCATAGCTCATGGAAGAACGGACCTTTCCTGCGCGGCAGATCCCTGCCCCGGCACATTTGATAATGATCGCGAAACAGCGGTCAGAAAGCCATCGCGCGCTTCCGGCGCCTTTTGGCCCCGTGGCTCCCAGAGATGGCGGTTGAAAAAGAAGCCAGTAAGGCGGAATGCAGCCATGACCTCGCCAAGGGATTCAGCGCGCACGTTCGAACTGATCATGAAAGGCGGCATTTCCAGAAGCTTGCCGGCCCAAGGCAAACCTGCATCGCGCGAGACTGCGCGTCCAGACTTCGGCGAAACATAGGCGAGGTTCTGGTCGCTGCCGGTGGCGGCGCAGCGCTTCAAATCAAGACCAAACCCCAGCTCTTCGAGCATCAACACTTCGAATCGCAACATCAGTTCACCTGCGATCAGCGTGTCCTCGCAATGTTCGAGAATAACCGCCAGGATTTCAAAGAGATTCTGATGCGGATCGCGCTCGGGCAAGAGCCGCAGATGGGCGGCCGCAAGCTGCAGGCCATAGAGAGCGACCGGCTGCTCGATCAGCCGTGCGGCGGCAAAGCTGACGGGTTCGACCTGCATCATGCCGAGGTGCTCGTCCATGCGCGCGCGCCAGATCACGTCGACGCGGTTGCCCGGCTGCAACAGCGGCTGCATGCGGCGGGAACGCCCGCCGCGCACAAGACCGAGATGGCGGCCATGTTCGCGCGTCATCAGCTCAAGGATGGCGCTGGTTTCGCCGTGCCGCCTCGTTCCAAGGATGATACCTTCGTCTCGCCATTCCATAAGCCGAGACTTGCGCTATCAGTGCGGGAATTCAAGGCCCATTTCGCGGTAACGCTCAGGATCATTGCCCCAATTGTCACGAACCTTGACGAAGAGGAACAGGTGGACCTTCTGCTCGAGGATTTCCATCAGTTCCTTGCGCGCCGCCTGGCCAATCGACTTGATCGCCTCGCCCTTGTGGCCGAGAACGATCTTCTTCTGGCTGTCGCGCTCGACATAGATAACCTGGGCAATGCGCACGGATCCATCCGGCTTTTCTTCCCAGCTTTCCGTCTCGATCGTCGAGGAATAGGGCAATTCATTGTGCAGGCGCAGATAGAGCTTTTCGCGGGTGATTTCCGCCGCAAGCATGCGCATCGGCATATCGGAAATCTGGTCTTCAGGATAATACCACGGCCCTTCAGGCAGATTATCAGCGAGGTATTTCAAAAGATCCTTGCAGCCATAGCCCTTCAGCGCCGAGATCATGAAGGTCTTGTCGAAATTGACCTTGTCATTGGCTTGTCGGGCCAGCTCCAGCAATTTGGGCGCTTCGATACGGTCAACCTTGTTGAGAACAAGGATCACCTTGCGCTTCTTTTCGTGCAAGCTGTCGAGGATGGCTTCGGCTTCCTCATTGATCCCGAGTTCCGCATCAATGAGCACAAGAATGAGGTCAGCATCCTTTGCGCCGCCCCAGGCAGTCGTCACCATGGCGCGATCAAGCCGGCGCTTCGGCTTGAAAATACCTGGCGTGTCCACGAGCACCATCTGAGCCTGATCATGAATGACGATGCCGCGAACCAATGCGCGTGTCGTCTGCACCTTGTGCGTGACGATGGACACCTTGCTGCCAACCAGTTGGTTGACCAGGGTCGATTTCCCGGCATTTGGTGCGCCGATCAAGGCAATGAAGCCCGAGCGCGTTGGTGCGTCAGGCATGGTTTGGGCCCCGGGCGTCTGTTCCTGGTCGGTCATTTCATGTCTTCTTCCTGCGCCTTCTGACGGACGCCTTCACGATAAAGCAATGCGACGGCAGCTTCCTGCTCGGCGATCCGCTTCGAACGCCCCATTCCGGTGGCCGGTTCGAAGCCTTTGACATCGACCTTCACCGTAAACTGCGGATCATGGTCCGGGCCGGTGCGGTCGACAACGGTGTATTGGGGCTGTGCACCATTCTGCTGATGCGCCCATTCCTGCAATTCTGTTTTCGGATCGCGCTGCGCGGAATTGATTTCGCGCGAGCGGGCGTTCCAGTAGCGTTCAATGAAAGGTTGCGCCGCTTCCAGCCCGCCGTCCAGATAAATCGTGGCGATCAGCGATTCAACGACATCGGCGCGCAAGCTCTTGAGACGCTTGTCCGCCAGTCCCTTCACGTCGGAACCGGTGCGAATGAATTCGTGCAGGCCGATTTCATCAGCAACGGCAGCACAAGTATCTGCATTGACGAGCGAGTTAAGCCGCAATGACAATTCGCCTTCGCTGGCGGTCGGATAGGCCCGAAAGAGCAGCTCTGCGATGACCAGGCCAAGAACACGGTCGCCCAAAAATTCGAGACGCTCATAGTCGGATCCTGCCGAAGGACGCGCACTTGCATGGGTAAGCGCACGCTCCAGACGGCCGAGATCGCGAAATGTGTGCCTCGTCTTTTCTTCCAGTCTGCGAACGGCGTCGGCGGACAGCGTCATTGGCCCATCAATTGCTTTGCACTGAGTCCGGTGCGCCGTTGACGCTGTGCAACAAGCGGTCGAAGCGCAATTCCGAAGGCCAGCGCCAGAGTTCGAGCGGGCTCGCCTTACCGGCGATTGAGAAGAAGATGATGTTGGCGCGACCGATAAAGTTTTCGAGCGGCACGTAGCCAACGTCAAAACGGCTGTCGCTGGAGTTGTCGCGGTTGTCACCCATCATGAAATAGTGACCTGCCGGTACAACGAATTCCCTGGTGTCATCGCCGAGGCCGTTTTGCGTCAGGTCAAGCGTGTCGTAGGTGATCCCGTTCGGCAGGGTTTCGCGATAAACATCGACCGGGCGGTTGACTTCGGTCACGTCGGAGTTGTCGATCTGACCGACTTTCTCGCGCGGCACAGCGACGTCATTGATGTAAAGGACGCCGTCGCGCATCTGAATCTTGTCGCCGGGGAGGCCAATGACACGCTTGATGAAATCCAGCGATGTATCATTCGGCTTGCGGAAGACGGCAATGTCACCGCGCTTCGGCTCGCCGCCCCAGATGCGGCCCGAAAAGAGGTCAGGTGCAAATGGAATCGAATATTTCGAATAGCCGTAGGAGAATTTGGACACGAAAAGGTAATCGCCCTCCAGCAGCGTCGGTCGCATGGAACCGGACGGGATATTGAATGGCTGGAACAACAATGTCCGGATGACCAGTGCGAGCAGCAACGCCTGCACGATAACGCTGATCGTCTCGCCAAGACCACCAGAATTCTTCACAACAGCTTTGTCGCTCACGTGTCTCATATCTCCAAAAACCAAAATGTGCCCCCTCATAACCGTTGAAGGCTCGGGGAGCAATGCCACTTAGTCGCGCTGAATGCCGCTTGAATGCGGCTATTCTTCGATCTTGACTGCTTCGATGATCACGAATGCTTGTGCGAGCGGAAAATCATCAGTGATCGTCAGGTGGATTCGGGAGGCATAGCCGGAGGGAATGATTGCGTTCAGGCGTTCTGCCGCGCCATTGGTAAGCCGCATGGTCGGAGCGCCACTCGGCAGGTTGACTACACCCATGTCGCGCCAGAAAACTCCTTGGGCCAGGCCGGTGCCAAGTGCCTTGGCGCAGGCTTCCTTCGCGGCAAAGCGCTTGGCATAAGAAGCCGCACGCTGCTTTCTGCGTTCCGATTTTGCCTGTTCGACAGGCGTATAAACCCGGTCGATGAAGCGTTGGCCATGACGTTCAAGCGTCTTTTCAATACGCCTGATGTCGATCAAATCGCTGCCAATTCCGATGATCATGTTGGTTCGGCGACTTTCTCAAGCCGAAACCCGGATTTGCGCCGGTCTTGAAAGCTGGTGGCTGCCCAGCGAACGGGAAAATAAACAAGGAGCGCCGCGGCGAGACCGAGCGGCACAGCACCAATCAACATGGGCTTGATCAGCGGCCCCCACAGAACCGCGAAATCCAAATGACGAAGCATGGAACCGAGATGATGCGGCAGCGGATCTGCGCTCAGGCTGCCTGTCATGACGAAGCTACCAGCTTCCAGTGTCGCGGCCCAGATGAAGGGCAAAATCAGCGGGTTGCCCAGGGTAGTGCCGATAATGGCTGCAGCAAAATTTCCTCCGATCAGCCAGGCGACCGTCACGGCCACAGCGATATGAATACCGAGTAAAGGAATGAAGGCAGCAAATATCCCGCAAGCGAAGCCGGCAGCGATTGCGTGTGGCGTCGCTCGCAACCGCAAGACCCGCTTGCCGAAGTAACGCAAGGACCTGCCAACAGAACGGCGCGGCCACAGTGCAATACGCAGCCGCTCACGAATGCCCGGGAGTTTACGCCGTCTGAAGAGCATTTCTATGCAAGTCCTTCAATACCAGCGTGCAGGGCGAATTGCGCGCGGTACGTTCCATTGGATCAAATGTTGCGACTACCGGGCTTAACGGGCGGAATTGCGGCAAGTTCCGGCGGAAGTTTGTCTGCAGGATAAGCCGGCACTTCATATTCCGCCAGTGCGATCAGCGGCACGCCGACGTCACTTTTCCCTGCGGACCTGTCGATGATGCAGGCGGCTGCCAGCACATTGGCGCCCAATTCCTGCAGACAGGTGACGGTTTCGCGTATCGATAGCCCCGTCGTCACGATGTCTTCGACGATGACCACACGCGCGCCCTTGGCAATTTCAAACCGGCGAAGCTTGAAGATGCCATTCTCCCGCTCGACCCAGATCGCTGGCACACCAAGATGCCGCGATGTCTCATAGGCAGGAATGATGCCGCCGATCGCCGGGCCAACCACGTAGTCAATGTGGCCGAGGCCGGCGTCTCTGATCTTATCGGCAAGGCCGCGGCAAACACGTTCCGTCTTGTCGGCATGCATGAACACGCGTGCCTTCTGTAGAAAGACCGGGCTCCGTAGTCCTGACGTCAGGATAAAGTGCCCTTCGAGGACGGCGCCTGCCTCACGAAAAACATCGAGAACTTCATTGGTATTCATACAGATCCCCTATCCATTGACGCGCTGCGCATCGCTGACACATTTGCTCTCTTTAAGTTTCGATAATATCCGATTGAGATGTTTCAGGTTCCACACTTCCAGGTCGACGATCATCTGCGTGAAATCCGGCGCTGTGCGAACCATCGAGAGATTGTGAATATTGGTTTCATTCTCGGCAATGATCTGCGCAATTTCCGCCAATGAACCAGGCGCATTGATTGCTGAGATACTGATCCGCGCCGGAAAGCGGTCGCGCCGGCTCTCATCGATATCCCAGCGCACATCAATCCAGCGTTCAGGCTGATCGTCATAGGCCATCAGGGCCGAGGACTGGATGGGGTAGATGGTCATGCCCGCGCCGGGCTGAAGAATGCCGACGATCCGATCACCGGGTACAGCACCTTCCGGCGAGAAATGCACGGGCATATCGGGACTGGCACCGCGGATCGGCAGGGCATTCGGGCCGCCGGGTTCAAAGCCGGCGGCTTCCCCGCCCTCAGGCATCTTGAAGATCATGCCTGACGTGTTGCGGAAATTCACCCAGCCCTCCTCGCGCTCGCTGGGGCTCGGCTTCGGCTTGGCGTCCTGATATTCGGGATAGACGGCCTTCATCACATCCGATGACGGCAATTCGCCGCGGCCAACCGCAGCCAGAACATCATCAAGCTCCTTGCGTGCAAGACGCGGCAGGCCTTTCTTCAATTCATCGCGGGAGTACACTTTCCCTGCCCGCTCAAACGCCCGCTCCAGGATCTGCGTCCCGAGCCCGGAATATTGCTTGCGCACGGCAAGACGGGTAGCACGACGGATCGCGGCACGCGCCTTGCCGGTGACGACAATCGATTCCCAGGCGGCCGGCGGTGTCTGCGCCTTGGAGCGGATGATCTCCACCTCATCGCCATTATGCAGTTCGGTCATGAGCGGCATGATGCGGCCATTGACCTTGGCACCGACGCAGCTGTCACCGATGTTGGTGTGCACTGCATAGGCGAAATCAATCGGCGTCGCGCCGCGCGGCAGAGCGATCAAGCGGCCCTTTGGCGTAAAGCAGAAGACCTGATCCTGGAACAGTTCGAGCTTCGTGTGCTCAAGGAACTCTTCCGGATTATCACCTTCGGCCAAAGCTTCGATCGTCTGCCGCAACCATGCATAGGCATTGGTTTCCGTTGAAATCACATGCGGATTCTGTGCGCTGCCGCGATCTTTGTAGATCGAATGGGCAGCCACGCCATATTCGGCAATGTCGTTCATTTCACGCGTGCGTATCTGTAGTTCGACGCGCTGGCGCGATGGCCCAACGATGGTTGTGTGAATTGAACGGTAATCGTTCTGCTTCGGTGTCGAGATATAGTCCTTGAACCGTCCCGGAACCATCGACCAGGTCGTGTGAATGATACCGAGAGCGTTGTAGCAATCGGCAACCGTATCCACGACGACCCGAAACCCGAATATGTCCGACAACTGCTCGAAGGAGAGGCCCTTGCTTTCCATCTTGCGGAACACCGACCATGCCTTCTTCTGCCGGCTTTTAACACTGGCCTTGACGCCGTGTTTTTCGAACAAGCTGGAAAGGTCGGTTTCGATCTGCTTCAGCGTCGCCTTGTTCTTCTCCATCAATTCCGCGAGCCGGTTGGTGACTGCGTTGAAGGCTTCAGGGTTAATGTAACGGAATGCGAGCTGCTCCAGCTCCTCGCGCATGTCCTGCATGCCCATGCGCCCGGCGAGCGGCGCATAAATATCCATCGTCTCTTCCGAGATGCGCAGCCGCTTGTCTTCGGGCACGTGGTGGAGCGTGCGCATGTTGTGCAGGCGGTCGGCGAGCTTGACCAGCAGGACGCGCACATCATCAGAAATTGCCAATAGCAGTTTGCGCAGATTCTCGGCCTGAACGGCCTTTTTCGAAACCAGATCGAGTTTCTTGAGCTTGGTCAGTCCTTCAACGAGCTTGCCAATATCAGGCCCGAACAGCGTATCGATTTCCTGGCGCGTGGCCGAAGTATCCTCGATCGTATCATGCAGCAGGGCAATCGCGATGGTCGCCTCGTCAAGATGCATGTCCGTGAGAATCGCGGCGACTTCAAGGGGATGCGAGAAATAGGGATCGCCCGACGCGCGCTTTTGATGCCCATGCTTTTGCATGGCGTAGACGTAGGCCTTGTTGAGAAGTGCCTCATTGACGTCAGGCTTGTAACGCTGAACACGCTCGACAAGCTCATACTGACGCATCATGGGCGGGGGCCTCCGGATTCACACACACACACAGAAAGTTGGTCACAAATTGAATTGTTATTCGCCTATATGGTAATTCTCATTCGCCTATATTGTAATTGCGTTACTAAGCCGCAAAAATAATGCGCCGCAGAAACTGCGACGCATCAAAAGCCTGATCGGCTATTTATCGCGCGTGAGGCGCGACGTTTGATTTTAGTAGTCGTCGCTTTTTTCCGGGGCCACCAGGCCTTCGATACCGGCCAACAGCTCTTCTTCCGACATCGAATCGAAGGAGACATTGTCATCAGCATCCATATCGGCAGTTTCAGTGATATCGCTGTCACCAGCGGTCACCTGCGGAACAGCAACTGCTTCCGGCTCGTCGACTTCCACATGCTTCTGCAGCGAATGGATCAGATCTTCCTTGAGGTCACCGGGAGACAGGGTCTCTTCCGCGATTTCGCGCAGCGCCACTACAGGATTCTTGTCATTGTCGCGATCGATGGTGATCGCTGCACCTTGCGAAATCAGGCGCGCACGATGACTGGCAAGCAGAACCAGTTCGAAACGGTTCTCAACCTTGTCAACGCAATCTTCAACAGTTACGCGGGCCATGAACTGCCCCTTTCATTTTTTACTGAATTAGCGGATTAATGCGGACATAACGCGGTTGTGTCCAAAAGACAAGCAAAAGCGCTCGACGCATTTTGACGCCCTGCATCAGCTTCGCTGCAGTAGTCACGCAATGTTGAGCACTTCTGTCCAGAAATGTATACAAAATTTCAACGAAGGTATTGGCTTTTGCTCCAACCCGACGTACTAAATATCCTACTTTCGTATAAGTTCAGATCGGGCTTTATTACCTTCAAGCTGATTTGAAATTGAAGCTCAGATTTTTGAAATGGAACCTTATTATGTTTGATCCACGAGAAAAAATCGTCTTGTTCATCGACGGTGCAAATCTCTACGCAGCCTCCAAGGTACTCGGTTTCGATATAGACTATCGGAAATTGCTCGCAGCTTTTCAGAAGCGCGGCTACTTGTTGCGCGCGTATTACTATACTGCCTTGGTTGAAGACCAAGAATACTCTTCCATTCGTCCGCTGATCGATTGGCTAGACTACAATGGATACAAAGTTGTGACAAAGCCAGCCAAAGAATTCACGGATTCTGCTGGCCGCCGCAAGATCAAGGGCAATATGGACATCGAACTTGCTGTCGATGCGATGCAATTGACTGACACGGTCGACCATTTTGTGATTTTCTCCGGCGACGGTGACTTCCGCTCGCTGGTGGAGGCGCTGCAGCGCAAGGGCCGCAAGGTCAGCGTCGTGTCCACCCTGTCGACCCAGCCGCCAATGATATCCGATGAACTGCGCCGCCAGGCTGACCACTTCATCGATCTGACGTCACTGCGGGCTGAAATCGGCCGTGAAGCTTCCGAGCGCGCACCGCGCCGCGTCGAAGAGGAACAGGTCGACTACTGACCTCTGTTCTGCCGGCGCATGAGTGTCGAGCCCTCTCCCGACTGCCCGATCTGCACGCGCCTGCACGATTTCATCGCGGCATGGCGCGTGAAGGAGCCCGGCTGGCACAACGCGCCGGTGCCCACCTTCCTGCCGATCGGCGGGATCAATCAGGTGCAATTGCTGGTTGTCGGTCTGGCGCCAGGCCTGCGCGGAGCCAACCGCACGGGGCGGCCGTTCACCGGCGACTATGCCGGCGATCTCCTCTACAGCACATTGAATGAATACGGTTTTTCACGCGGCACGTTCGCAGCGCGCCCTGACGATGGCCTGCAGCTGATCGATGCGGCGATTACCAATGCCGTGCGTTGTGTCCCGCCTGAAAACAGGCCGGTTGGCGGAGAAATCAGCAATTGCCGGCGGTTTCTGACGCCAACGATCGAGCAGTTCGCCAATCTCCGCGCCATCGTCACCCTCGGCACCATCGCGCACCAATCGACGATCCGGGCCTTTGCGCGGCCTGTAGCGAAGTTTCCCTTCAGCCATGGCGGGCAATCGAACATCGGCAATGTCCGGATCTTTTCGAGCTATCATTGTTCGCGCTACAACACCAATACCGGCCGGTTGACCGAGCCAATGTTCAAGGGCGTTTTTGCCGAAGTGAGACGCTATCTTGATGGAATCGCTGGATAAAACCTAGCCGCGATCGCGCAGCAGCCGCGATTTCTCGCGGTTCCAGTCGCGCTGCTTTTCCGTCTCGCGCTTGTCATGCAGCTTCTTGCCGCGAGCGACGGCGAGCTCAAGTTTCGCCCTGCCCTGATCGTTGAAATAGAGCTTGAGCGGCACCACTGTCATTCCCTCACGGTCGACAGACTGCGCGAGCCGCGACATTTCCCGCTTTGAAATCAACAACTTGCGATGACGGCGCGGCTCATGATTGAAGCGATTGGCCTGCAGGTACTCCGGAATATAGGAGTTGATCAGCCAGAACTCGCCGTTCTCCAGGCTTGCATAGCTCTCGGCAATGTTCGACTGGTTGTTGCGCAGCGACTTGACCTCGGTCCCATGCAGCACGAGGCCAGCCTCCAGCGTGTCGAGAATCTCGAAATTGAAGCGCGCTTTACGGTTTTCCGCAATGATTTTGCGGACCGTGATGGGTTTTGAGGCAGTTTTTGGCTTGTTCATGCAATTTATATGGGATTCCGAACCTTAATTGACCAGACCGGCATGCCGCATCGCCCGGTCGATGCGCTCGGCTGTCGCCGCTTCAACGCTAACCATCGGAGAACGCAGGGCATTTTGCATTTTGCCGAGCTTTGCCAAGGCATATTTCGGGCCGCTCGGATTGGGTTCGATGAACATCGCCTTATGCAATGGCATCAATTTATCCTGCAATAACAATGCCTTGTCATATTCACCGGCGAGCGTTGCTGCCTGAAACTCCGCACAAAGCCGCGGCGCAACATTCGACGTCACCGAGATGCAGCCATGACCGCCATGGGCGTTGAAACCGAGCGCCGTCGCATCCTCGCCGGAGAGCTGGATGAAATCCTTGCCGCAGGTGATGCGCTGTTCCGACACGCGTTCGATCTTGCCGGTCGCGTCTTTGACGCCCACTATGTTCTTGAAATCATTGGCAAGTTGGCCCATCGTCTCCGGTGTCATGTCGATGATAGACCGCCCCGGAATGTTATAGATGATGATCGGCAGCGACACGGATTGGGCGATCGCCGCGTAATGGGCGTAGAGACCGCGCTGGCTCGGCTTGTTATAATAGGGTGTGACGACGAGAATGGCATCGGCACCGGCCTTCTCAGAAAACTCAGCCAATTCAATGGCTTCACGCGTATTGTTGGAGCCAGCGCCCGCAATCACCGGCACTCTCCCGGCGGCTTCCTCGATGCAAACCTCGACGACGCGCTTGTGTTCCGCATGGGACAGCGTCGGAGACTCGCCCGTGGTGCCAACAGGAACCAACCCATTGGTTCCATTGTCTATTTGCCAGGAGACAAAGCCACGAAAGGCTTTCTCGTCGAACGCGCCGTCCTGATCGAAGGGCGTGACGAGAGCGGTGATTGAGCCTTTCAGCATGGGAAACTCCGAAATGATAATGTTCCTGCCCATAACCTACCCGGTCATGAGGTGGCGCACCATAATCGCGCGAGGCGCATGGAGCAAGTTCATTTCCCTGATGAAATTCATCAACCTGATACATGTAAAATTCCCGCGCAAATTGAGATACCTGTACCGGATTCGTGAATTTCAGGACAGGAATCGCCAGGGTTGGTACAGATTCGGGATGAGTTCGTACGAATCGCTTGCCAAAACGGGGTTCTGGCGTCGCAAAACATACCAATTTCGGCCTTGGAACCGGATCTCAGACGAAAATTAAAGAAACAATCGTTCAATTAAGCTCTGGTTCATATGAGAACGCTTTTTCCGAATTCTTGCAACTTTGCGTTATTGTCAGGTTGAAGCCAGCCTCTTGCACGCGGAAAATGCACAAGTAACGATGTCGCTCGCTCAAGAATAGAGTGCGACGCGTTGAAGTATAGCATCGTGCGCCGAGGTGCCCCCTGCCTCCGTGGATAGGTCCGGACTTATCCACGGATTGCGTCTTTGGAGAAGTTGTCAAAGCAGTCGAACCACGCAACTCCCCCATACCACCCAGACACATAACCAGCCGCGCCGAGTTCCGGCAGGAGCACGACGCAGTTCCACGCGTGATCTCAGGAGGAGGCGGCAAGACTTGTCCGCGCCGCCTCCTCCGCGCGCGTCCCTCCCCCGGGGAACGAGCACCCCCGTCCATTTCGCCAGATCCCTGGCGTTCGCGAGCGTGAAGCCGGCTGCATTCGGCCACCGTTTCGCGCATCACCGCCCATGCAGGATTGTGGGCGAAATTTTCCTGCACGGGCGATGATTGCCATGGAGCAGCCGCCGTCTGAACAGAGGCATGCACACAGCATTTCAGTATTGCCAATTGATTTGGCTGAGGTGAATTGGAATGAGGCCTTCCAAGGGATGCCTCGAGCTGCGCATGAGCGCGCTTCCGGCACATTCGCGATGACCCCTCCCGCGCGGCGAAGGCCGCGCGGTTTTCATTTCGTTGATGGGAGTTGGCGCAAATCCGTGTCGCTGGCCTCTCCTACGCAACTCACTGCATCGGTGGCGGCTTCCAGCTGCCATCGAGCGCGTCAAGCTTGGGCCAGTCGAGCCGCGTGGTGATGAGGAACGGGCCCGATGGCGCGGGTGGCCAGTTCGGCTCGTTGTCTTTGGGCAGGCTCTCAGAGTAGAGCGTTTCAGGTTTTGACTGAAACGCGCTGCCCTCTCCGTCATCCTCGGGCTTGACCCGAGGATGACGGAGAGGGTGACGCCTTCACCGCTCAAATTCGACGCTTTCGGCTAACCCTTTGTTAAGAGTGCTTTCATACGTCCGCTATTATTATGCTATTGTCTTCGGATCAGGGGCCTCCAAGCGACTTCATGCGAATGCGCCCTGATGGACATCTGATGCGATTTTCTCCGCTCCGGTGCTCATGGACGAAAATGTCCACTGCGCTCCGGTTCTCGAAAACCACACCAGCTGCCTCATCAAGCTGCATTCTCAAAAAAGTCGCCGATCCGCTTCAACATAACCGGTAGTTTTATGCTGAGAACTTCTGTTTTGCGTCATGTTCTTCTCGCGTCGGCCTTTGCGCTGCCAATGGGCCTCGATGCGCTGCCTTCCCATGCCCAGAAGTCCACGCCTTCGGCGTCCGTTCCGGTACCGGGGCTGAAGCCCTTCGCCGCCACGCAAACGCGGGTGAGTCCTGCGATGCAGGCCGTCACGCGGCCAGACCCGGTGACCACGGCGGGCATCAAGCCCGCCAAGCCCAGCGCCATTGCCGGTAGCCTGAAGACCGGTCTCGACGCGATTGCCTCCGGCGATGTGAACCGGGCGCTTGGCATCCGCAACGGTCTGCCGGTCAATGCCCTCGACCGGCATATCCTGACCTGGGCGATCGGTCTTTCCAATGCGCCGGGCGTTCCGAGTTCGGAGATCGCCCATGCCGCCGCGGAATTGCCGGGCTGGCCGGGCATCGCGACTTTCCGCAACAATTCCGAACGGGCGCTCTATAAGGAGAACCCCGCCCCTTCCATCGTCATCAACGCCTTCGGCAACACGCCGCCGCAGACGACGGAAGGCGTGGTGATCCTTGCCCGCGCCTATGTGGCAAGCGGCAGCACCGCGCGCGCACGGCAAGTTCTCGCGCCCTTCTGGCGCACGAAAAAGCTGGACGACAATCAGGAGAGCATGATCCTCAAGGAGTTTTCGCAGGTGATCCCGCGTGACGACCACCTGACCCGCATGTTGACCATGCTCTACGAGGGCAAGGTCAAATCCGCCGGGCGCGTCGCCAAGCTTGCCAATGCCGACTCGCTGTTCCAGGCGTTCGCCGCCGTGTTACAGAAGTCGCCGGACTCGGCCAAGAAGCTTGCACAGGTGGACGGGTCGTGGTCGCGCAATGCCGCCTATATCTTCGCCAAGGCGCAATATTTGCGGCGCCAGGAGAAGTTCCGGGAAGCCGCCGACGTGATGGCAACTGCGCCGCGCGATGCGGCTTCGCTGGTCGATCCGGATGCGTGGTGGACGGAGCGGCGGGTGCTTTCGCGCGAACTGCTCGACATTGGCGACGCCAAGCGCGCTTACCGTATCGCGGCGATGCACAGCGCCGAGACGCCGAGCGTCGCGGCGGATGCGGAGTTTCACGCGGGCTGGGTTGCGCTGCGGGCGATGAACGACCCGAACACGGCGCAACGGCATTTTGCCCGGATCGCGGAGATATCGTCGAAGCCAATGTCGGCGTCGCGCGCCTATTACTGGCTCGGCCGCGCGGCGGAGGCCGGCAGCAGCGGCAGCGCACGTGACTATTATGCGCGCGCGTCGCGCTACGGTACAACGTTCTATGGCCAGCTTTCGGCGGCGAAGCTCGGACAATCCGGACTGCAACTGCCCTACCCCAAGCCGAGCGACGCCGACCGCGCACGCTTTGCCCAGCGCGAGGCTGTGCGGGCGATCCAGCGGCTCGAGGACACGGGTTACGATTCACGCGCCGCCATGCTCTATACGAGTCTGGCGCAGGAACTCGACAGCCCCGGTGAGCTGGCGCTGCTGGCGGTGATGGCCGAGCGCAAGAACAATCACTACGTCGCGCTGCGCGTCGGCAAGGCGGCAGCACAGCGCGGCATCGATGTCGGCGCATTGTCGCATCCGATCGGCGCTATCCCCGGCAATGCCAATATCTCCGGCTCCGGCACGGCACTTGCCTATGCGATCGCCCGCCAGGAAAGCGAGTTCAACCCCGCTGCCGTATCCAGCGCCGGCGCACGCGGTCTGCTGCAGCTTTTGCCCGGAACTGCCAAGGGCGTCGCCACCCGCGCCGGCATGAGCTATTCGAAGGACCGTCTGACCACCGATGCGGCCTATAACGCCACGCTCGGCGCGAAATTCCTCGGCGAGCAGATCTCGAAGTTCGATGGTTCGTATGTGCTTACCTTTGCCGGCTACAATGCCGGCCCGACCCGCGCCAATGAGTGGGTGGCGAAATATGGCGATCCGCGCGGCAAGCCGCTCGACGAGGTTGTCGATTGGATCGAGCGCATTCCCTATACCGAGACACGCAATTACGTGCAGCGGGTGATGGAAAACTACGAGGTCTACAAGGCGCGGCTTACCGGAAAAGCGCAGATCGAAAGCGATCTGACCGCCGGGCGCCGGGGTTGATCGGCTTGGCAGGGTCGTTCCGCGAAGTCACCTACGACGCGCCGGATGGATTGAAGCTCTATGCACGAATCTATGATCCGGCACAGAAGACGGAAGCTTTGCCGCTCGTCTGCCTGCCGGGCATGACACGCAACAGCCGCGATTTCCACGAACTGGCGCTGTCGCTTGCTGCTCACCCGGAAACACCACGCCAGGTGATCAGCTTTGACTATCGCGGGCGCGGCATGTCGGCCTATGACCCCGAGTGGTCACATTATAATATCGGCACCGAGGCGGGCGATATCATTGCGGGACTTGCGCATCTCAGGATCGACCGGGCGGTGTTTCTCGGCACCTCGCGCGGCGGGCTGATCACCCATGTGCTCGCCGCGATCGCCCCGCAGCTTCTGGCGGGTGTGATCCTCAATGATATCGGTCCGGAGATCGCACTGCCGGGATTGGTCGAGATCAGCCAGTATCTAAGGAGCCCGCGCGAGCCGAAGACCTGGGCCGAGGCGGCGGATCTGCAGTGGACAGTGCATGGCCCCGACTTCCCCGCTCTGACAAGGGCGGATTGCGAGCGCTTTGCGCGGGCGATATACCGCGAGGAAAATGGCGTCATCGTCCCGGACTACGATCCGAACCTTCTAAGGACGATGGAAAGCGTTGACCTGACGCAGAAGCTGCCGGATCTATGGGCACAGTTCGATCTGATGGCGGAATTGCCGCTGCTACTGATCCGCGGGGAGAATACCAAACTGCTGGCCCCCGAAACGGTGGAGGAGATGACGCGCCGTCACCCTGCCCTGCAGGTCATCAACGTCGCCGGCCAGGGGCACGCGCCGCTGTTGGAGACCGCGCGATTGCCGGAGTTGATCGCAGCGTTTGTCGCGGGCGTTGATCTGCGGGCGGTTTAGGACTGTGAATTACGCCGCTTCGTGGTTGCTGGATTCGCGGCTGCTTTCCTTGGTGCGGGCTTCGTCTTCACAGCTTTCGTCGCCGGTTTTGCAAATGCGGCTGCCTGCTTGATCCAATTTTCACGATGGGCACGCCCGGGAAAGCCGATCTCCTCGCTGACCCACGTGGCCTGCTCCGCAGACCATGCGGCGATCTGATCGTGATGGAAGACACCGAGTTCGAAGAGCTTCGACTGGATAACGTTGCCAATGCCATCGATCGCGGTCAGCTGGTCCGGCCTGGCCCGGCGGGCCGACTTCAATACGGGCGGGCGGTGCCTGTCGTCCTGTCTCGGATTTTGTACCCTCACCGGTTTGGCGGCGCTTCTTCTAGTGGTCTTGCGCGGCGCTTTCGCGCTGATCGCCGGGACGGGTTCGGCCGGAGGAATCATGGCCGCCGCCTCCCGCGCAGACTTGGCAACATCGTCATTGGCCGGGACACCCAATGCCGCCTGTGACGCCAGGCGGGCATCGGCAGCTCGGGTCGAATCCTCAGATACTGATTCTTGTTTTCCGGCGAACCTTTTGAATACACTACCTACAATTGCACCGGCGATGAAGGCTGCAGCAATGAGAAACAGCGACTGAAGAATGAATACAAGCATCGTTCCCTATCCCGCTTCGATCCAGTGGAACGAATTTGACATTTGAGTCCACCCATTGCGGTAACGCACATACTCAAGTGTCAAAAGCGGACCACAAGTTTCAGCTGCGCATCCCGTCATAGGTCGACCAGCCGACATAGAAGCCAACAAGAGCAGCTATCAGCAGAAAGAGCCATAGCTGACTGAGCAGATACCACATGCTTTTCCCCTCAGAGCGTGCAAACGACCTAATTGCTGCTGGCGCTGGCCGGTGCCTCCAGTTTGATCTCCCCCGGTTTGCCATTGCCCGGAAGAGCGAGGCGCAGCGCAGCATTGATGGATTCGTAGTCGGCAGCATTGGCTGCCGTTCCGCTGATACTATAGGTTTCACCCGAAACTTCCACCTCGCCATTGGTCAATTGGGCCGCCTGCATCAAGGCAAAATTGGCAAGGTCGAAAAATCCTTGCGGTTCACCGCGTGCAACCGCCATTTCGTCGAGGATCTCGATGCCGGGCATGGCCGTTTCCGCCGCAGCCAGGATCTTTGCACGGGCGTCACCATAGGGAACATTGCCGGAAAGCAGAATCCCATCATCGGATTTGGTGACGACAAAGGAGAATGGCTCCGCCAGGGGAAGAAGCGTGGCGGCGTTCTCAACGACACGAACACCAAAGGTTTCCCTGGCAATCTTCAGCGCTTCGGCGAGCGCTTCTTCAGAAGGAGCAATGCCCTTGAGGATCAGATCACGCCCGTCCACTTCGGCACTCGCCCACGCGTTTTGCGATTCGAGCGCCGCATTGACCGTATCGGTCAGCTGCTGATCGACCGGCCCGGCGAGAAACCATCCTGCCAGGGCAGTAAGCAGCGCAGTGGTAATTACGCCTGGCCAGAACCAGCTCTTGATGACGTGCATATTTCCGGACTTCTCTTCCTGTTGCTTGGGCTGATCTTTGCTTTTACGCAATTCCAGACGGAAAACCGCTTCACACTTTTCCTGGAATTGCTCCAGTCTTGCCCAATGTTTATTGCCATTTCAACACAGCGATGTGTCGCTTTGCGCTTTGTCTTGTCGCAATTCCCGACAGAAAACCGCTTCACACTTTTCCTGGAATTGCTTTAGGGATTCATTGCGGCAGAAGTGCCGTCCAAAAGGTAGGCAAAAGAAAACCCGGCAGCTCGCGCTGCCGGGTCTCAATCAACCAATCCAGTGAAGGATTAGAAGTTACGCTGGAAGCGGATGATACCCGCAACTGCATCGTCTTCAACGCCACGGTCGCCGTCGAAGGAGGTGTATGCAACTTCAGGAGTGATCGTGAAGCCAGGAACCAGCTCGTAAGCTACGTTCAAAGCAGCAGCGACTGTGCCTTCGTCTTCGTAAGCAACCTGACCGTTGATGGTAGCCTTCTCGGTAACCTTGAAGGAAGCGCCACCCCACAGAGCCCAATCACCGTACCAAGCGCCGTAGAACTGGTTAACTTCGTCGGCTGCGTCGAAGTCAGACTGATAACCACCCATGATGAAGGCAGAAATTGTGTCAGTGAACTTCACGTCCAAACGGATCTTACCAGCGAATTCTTCGGCAAGAGCGTCATAACCGGCAACACCGGAGATTGCGCCCCAACCCTGCTCCCACTTCAGACCAGCAACAACGTGCGGCATGTAGTCGTCGATGATGTGATCGGAATCACCCTGTTCCAGACCGACCGTAGCCGAGAAGCCATTGCCGCCAGCAAAAGTGTAGCTGATCTGGTTCGTACGTCCGCCACCGTAATCGATGACATCGTCGAAGATCACGTTACCAGCAGAACCGGTCCATGTGTCGAACTGCGAGTCCGTCACACCAACGCGGAAGCCGCCGAGTTCGATGTAGCCATGGGCCAGAGTTTCGGTCTGGTCAGCGTAGGACGGATTGAAGCCGTCTTCGTCTTCACCTTCACGACCAGCAGTGTAATCGAAACGGGTTTCGATGTACGAACGCAGCGTGCCGAGTTCGGTTTCCGAACGGGCATCGAAGCGGAGCGTTGCACGAGTGTGCTTGGTCCATGTTTCAGTGTCGATACCAGTGTAGGGATCATCGCCACCCTGCGCATCATAACGCAGATAGCCGCTGATCTTCAGGCAGGTCTCGGTCCCCGGAATGTAAAAGAAGCCTGCGCCGTAAGCGTCGCAAACGCGAACGTATTCGACGGGCTCTGGTTCAGCGACAACGACTGCGTCTGCAGCACGTGCGCCGGTTACTGCAACGAGGGCTGCAGCGGAGCCGAGAAGAAGGCTCTTAATGTTCATTTTCTGACCTCCAGTCAAAGTTAAAAATGGGTCTGGGCATTCCAATTTGGCTGAAGGACAACCTGTCCCCATCCCCTAAGTCCAAGAAGAAATGCGATGAACGCCCTTCCTCCTGACCGACCATACTCGCCAGCGTCCGCGTTTCAACCATGAATGTCGGGTCAGGCGACTTGTGGCGGCTCTATGGCGGAGCGCTGTTGCACAAATGACACGAAATCGCTTCGGGGCCTGCAATATCTTTACCACTCATTAATATAGGTAACCCGGTTTTTAATAAAATTCTTCATCGCCATGGCGGTATTGGAACTGCAATTACCCACGGAATCGGCCATGACACTACTGTTCACGGCCGATGCGTGAATCGAATCAATGATTTGCCGACTGATTCTGAATGGTGATTTGACATGACATATCTTTACCTCGTTATCGCCATAGTCTGCGAAGTGGTCGCGACATCGGCCCTCAAACAGGCTGACGGCTTCACGAAGCTCTGGCCGTCACTGATCTGTGTGCTTGGCTATGGCGCCGCCTTCTATCTTCTGTCGATTCCCATCAAGACCATCCCCGTCGGCATCGTCTATGCGATCTGGTCGGGCGCCGGCATCGTGCTGATCGCCGCTGTCGGCTGGTTCTGGTACAGGCAAACGCTTGATTTTGCTGCAATCGTCGGCCTGACGATGATCGTCACCGGGGTTCTCGTCGTCAATCTGTTTTCAACCAGCATCAGCCACTAACCGGGCACCCGCGAGCCGCCAACCCGGCCGTATCCAGGCGCGCCCCTGAACCCCAGGGCGGCGTTTTCATACCGGCCTCCAGCGAATCTTGACTGGAGGTCAGAAATGAACATTAAGAGCCTTCTACTCGGCTCTGCTGCAGCTCTCGTTGCAGTAACCGGCGCACGTGCTGCTGATGCAGTCGTCGTCGCCGAACCAGAACCCGTCGAATACGTCAAAGTTTGCGACGCATACGGCGCAGGGTTTTATTACATTCCGGGAACTGATACCTGCCTGAAAATCAGCGGCTACGTGCGTGCTGATGTTAAGGGTGGTGATCTGTGGGAATTTCATCCGATAACTGCCGTCGATGAAGATGGCGAGCCAACAGATTTCGGCGATACCTACGATTTCCACACGCGCGCAACACTGCGTTTCGATGCACGCTCGGAAACCGAACTCGGCACACTCAAATCCTATATCGAGGCACGGCTCGATTATCAAAACTCGGTGCAAAGCCAGACACTGGCCCATGGCTACATCGAACTCGGCGGCTTCCGCGTTGGTGTGACCGATTCACGTTTTGACGCATGGACGGGCGGCGGTCCAGTAATCGAGGATGGTATCGTGCCTTACGCCGGGGGACGTACCAACCAGATCAGCTATACATTTGCGGCTGGAAACGGTTTCTCGGCGATCATCTCCCTCGAACAAGGTGATTCTTCCCATCTGATTGTCGACTATGCTCCGCATGTTGTTGCTGGTGCCAAATTCGAACAAGAGTGGGGCTCAATCTCGGCGGTTGGCGGCTATGACTCGGTCGTTGAGGAATTTGCCGGCAAGCTGCGCGCTGACGTGAAGTTTAACGACACCATCTCAGCGTTCATCATGGCCGGTTACCAGTCTGACCCCGATAAGCCCAACTATTACGGCGCTTGGCTCGGTGACTGGGCTGTTTGGGGTGGAGGATCCGCCAAGGTTGCCGAAAATGCGACCGTCAACGGACAGGTTTCTTATTCCGACGCGGGTGCCCTTGCTGCCTCACTTAACGTTGATTACGAGATCGTTCCTGGTTTTGTCATCACGCCAGAAATCGATTACCTCAAAGTTGATGCAGACGATGGTGACGATGACGCATTCGGCGGTATCGTCCGCTTCCAGCGCAACTTCTGATCCCTTGATCATCTGACAATACCAACGCCGGGTTTTTCTCCGGCGTTGGCTTTTCCCGAATTCATTTGAACCACAACCAATTTTCAGCGTTCGCATGAGCGGCCGCACAGACATTTAAGCGGAGAAAGGGTTCTTAACCGGTCGCGGACCGAGGAGACGGTGAAATGTTTGGACAACAGCCCTTGCGGTTGAAGCTAGGTGGAGCCGGTGATGGCTTTATCGAACGGAATGCTGTTAGCCTAAAGTGCTATGGTGTCCCGGATTGCGCTTTTCCGAAAGACGGGTACAACTTGTCGCATATTTTTCCGATGCATATTTTATCAATCAGAGCGCAACCATCATGACGTTTTCACCAGCAAGCATTGCTCCTCCTCAGCCAGAATCGATGTTTTCGGTCGGATTCAAATATGATCTCCGTTATGCATCGTCCGATCAGGCAACCAGACGACTGGTCAAGGAACATTCTCTTAAAGACCTGACTGCGCAATATATCGGTATCCTCTGGGATGAAGGCTCGCACAAGACCAATGTCCGGTCTTTCCTTGGAGAAATCAGCGAAATATTGATCGGCGAGCGGTTCAGCGTCTTCACGCAGGAAATGCTTGATTCTGTGATCGGCACGCTACGCGAACGCGGCAATAGCAATGAACCATCAATAGAAAGATGGCTGCTTTGAGCAAGCTGCTGCGGAAGGCGTGCAAGATGGGCGATATCTACAATTTGCCGGAATTCCGCCGCCAAAAGGAGCGGCAAGGGCGCATCCGCTTCCTGGAAGCCGAGGAAGAACAGCGGTTATTCTCGGCGATCCGTGCGCGGTGCGAAGACAGCTACAGGTTGAGCGTGTTTCTGGTCGACACGGGCTGCCGGCTTGGCGAGGCGATCGGTCTCTCGTGGAATGACCTGCAGGATGCGCTTCAACGTTCTGGCTGACGAAGTCCGGCCGCAGCCGCACGGTTCCCCTCACCGCCCGGGCCAGGGAAGTCATCCAGATTCCGCACGGCCGGTTGAAAGGTCCGTTCGCCATGCATAACCAGGTGCGCTTCCGCGCCATCTGGAACGATGCCAAGGCGGAAGTCGGTCTGGCGACAGACGACCAGGTTGTCCCGCATATTCTGCGTCACACCTGCGCTTCGCGGCTGGTGCGCGGCGGCATCGATATCAGACGCGTGCAGATGTGGCTCGGCCATCAGACGCTGCAGATGACGATGCGCTACGCGCACCTGGCGACAAACGATCTCGATTCCTGCGTGGCTGTGCTGGAGCGCGGCTGACGCGAGCGACGGGCCGCCGGCTGCGATCTGATCCGGAGCCATGGCCGGGGCCATGAGCCCTGTCACTGGGCCGGAACACCGAATGCACAGCGTTTCAGGATCTGGCTGGCCGAAAACCGCGCGGCGCGACGCCAGGACTCATCGGTGTCGTCTCGATAGCTGACCAGTTCGCCACAAATAGCGCGCTGATCGTCGACGCCGAGCACCGAATATTCAATCCAGCCGATCAAGGTGCTGGTCTTCTTGACGATGCCGATAATGAGGAAACGCGCGCCGGCCTGTTTGGCCTGCTCCGACAGTTTCTCGAAGCCCGGGTCTGTCGCCGTGCATTGGGCCGATTGACACGGCAGGTCGACAATTTCGAGCTTGCCGCTGCCGGACAACTGCTGGCGCAGATAATCTGAAAGTGCGGTCAATCTCCGGTCGTGCGTGTCTTTCTGGTTCTTGATTTCGCCGGATGTGTCGAGGAAATCGAAGTTTGCTACAGCAACAACCATACTTGGGTCCGGCCACACGGGCGATGCAACCAGAACGGCGCCCAACAGAATTGCCACAGAGGGCACCAACATTTTCACGATCGAGAACCTCCCCATACACCCTAAATTTGCGGCGCCGCGAAATGTTCCCCAACGGGCGCGGCCGGCGCAGCAGAAGCCAAGCCAGCTACAAACAAAATTGATCTGGAACAATGTTGCGCGACACCCGGGCCTGACGCATTCTGACGAGGCTGGAGTATATCCAGCAGAGGCTTGGCTCTCTCCGTCGTAGTGACATGCAATGGTTAAAGTCGAGCCTCACCGCCGGGATGCGAGGGGGCACGCAGACACATCGTGACTTGACATCCAACTGTCATATGTCCCTGATAGCGACGGCTCAAACTTGAAAGGCCGTCCATGTATGAAGATGAAGACGAAGAAACCTACATGCATTATACGACACCAATGTGGTGTCACCTGCTCATCTTCGGCTCCGCCGTCTCCCTCGCCGTATTGATCTGCCAGCTCTGCTCCAGCTAAGCGTTTTATCCTGATAATTCAGGAGCTTACGATCAGATCCCTGAGCTTTGCCCGGCCATCCCGTTCCGGCTAATAGCCGATGTCTTCATCAAGGCTGCGCCTGTGCTACGGGGCCCAACGACGGCGCGGTTACTCTGATTGGTGCGGCGGATTGGCTTCGGTGGCAATCTCGACAGGCGGGATGTTCAGCGACACGGAGTCGCCGACCTGGTTCGCGTTGTGCAGCTGCACTACCATCCATTCAGTAATTTGATTGACGACTGCAACGCCGTTGCTCGCTATGGCATCCGCCCTCAAAGGCTGGCACTGAGTGTCGGCAGTAAAGATGGCGTAGGACAGTGTTTTTCCTGAAACGCCGTTGGTGTTGATCACAGCCGACGACGCATTCGCCCAGCACTTCCGGTACTTGTCCAGATTCTGGCTGGCCTGCGCCGTGCAAACCAGCAAACCAGAGGCGATAAAGGTGGCGATACAAAGTTTCATCGCGTCCTCATAGGTGCGAAATCAGCTTCACCTGTTCAAGCTATACCCACAAAAGTATTTCAAATCTGTTTCACCCAGGGGCGCGGAACCAAATTGCACATCGTCTGTTTCCCACAAGAAGGGAAGTCTCCAGGGAGAAAAACCGATGAAACGAATACTTCTTATTACCACTGCAATGATGTTTACCACATTGGGTCCGCTATTTGCACAAGACGCGGTTATCGTCGAAGTGCCGCAACCGGCCCGCGACTATGTGATTGCCCATCCGTCTGACCCGATCGTGATCGAAGGGGATGTGGCTGTAGGGTCCGTGATCCCGCAAGACATCGAGCTTGTTCCTATACCTGACACCCCAGACTACGCCTATGTCTATGTGGACAAGCAACCGATCATTGTTTCGACAAGAGACCGGAAGGTCGTGTATTTAACCAAGTGACCTGCGAATGACAGGCGTCGCGGTCGCGTTGAAGCTCGATATGCCGCTCTCTGGCTGTTTCATCCCTATCGCGACGTAACGGGGTTCGTCCCATTAGCCAATGTTCCTTCTCACCTCGAAGCCCCCATCTGGAACAAAACAGCGCCGTGCACGTTGATCAGCGCCGACATTTCTTTGTCAGCAGAGGCGCGATCGATTGGATGAGTAGGCAATCGATCGCGCCTCGATCCAATCAATCCGAATATTATTGCCGGGTGGGCTTCACAGGCTTGTCACCTGTTCTTGCTTAGGTTGTGTCCAGTGGAATGCCGCGTGGGTGTGGCCATGGCGCGACAGTATTGACGCCCCTGCCATGTTATGTGTTGCCTAGGTTGTTTGAGGAGCTGCCGCGACTCACTGGTTCAGCAATTTATTCGATGGGGGATGCCATGGATTCTCGAACTCTTCTTCTCGCCTCGACTGCAGCCATCCTCGCGACGTCCGCAGCCCGCGCTGCAGATGCCGTCGTTGTGGCTGAACCCGAACCCGTGGAATATGTCCGCGTCTGCGATGCCTTTGGCGCCGGCTTCTTCTACATCCCCGGTACGGAAACCTGCCTCAAGGTGAGCGGGTATCTGCGTTTTGACGTGGCCGGCGGGGATGACGTCTTCACCGGTGGCCCGGTCGGCGCCGACGAAAACGAGACCTGGTATGCCCGTTCGCGCGCCGAACTTCGTTTCGATGCCCGCTCCGAGACCGAATTGGGCACCCTGCGCTCCTTTGCAGATACCCGTGTTCAGAATACCAACAGCGATAATGTAGCGTCGCTGCATCAAGGGTACATCGAGCTCGGCGGTTTCCAGGTCGGTCTCAACGATATGCTCTTCGGCTCCTGGTTGGGCTATGCCGGAAGCAGCATCATCCAGGACGACGTGATCCAGTACGGGTCCGACAGTATGAACACCAACCAGATCAGCTATACGTTCAAGGGCGGCAACGGATTTTCGGCCATCATCGGCGCCGAACAGGGCGAAATATTCAACGGCTATGACTACATCATTGACGATTACATGCCGCACGTCCTCGCCGGCGCGAAACTGCAGCAACAATGGGGTCAGATCGGTGCAGTTATCGGCTACGATTCCGTGCAGGAGAATGTAGGCATCAAGGCGCGCCTGGATGTGAGCCTGACCGACTCGATATCGGCTTGGGTGATGGGCGGGTATCAGTCAGACTATGACTCCGATTCCTTTGTCACCAACGAAAACCGCAACTGGTATGGCCCATGGGAAGGCGACTGGGCGGCCTGGGGCGGCTTTGCCTTCAAGGTCACCGAAAAGGCGACGATTAACGGCCAGGCTGCCTACGAAGAACAGGGAACCTTCGCCCTCGCCCTCAACGTGAATTATGAAATTGTCCCGGGTCTCATCATCAGGCCGGAAATCGACTACACCAATTTCGGCGGCGCGCGGGAGGACCAGGCTGTGAGCGAGTTCGGGGATGATGACGCACTCGGCGGTATTGTCCGGGTTCAGCGCAACTTTTAACCGTGGGTACCACGCCTTTCGTGCAGCGGTAGCAACGTATTTGGTCTATTCTGCAAGAGCAGAGCTGAAGCGTTACGTTGCGCACTGTTCGAAAGGCAATGAAATGACCGACGCGGCCAGCTGGTCGGTTGCCATGAGGATTTCCGAGAGCCTCGGCACCGCCCGCCCGATCAAGATGGATCCGCCCGAATGAACGCGGCCATCAACACATTCGTCCTGGTGCTTGCATCGATCTTCCCGGTGGTCAATCCGCCCGGCTCTGCACTCGTTTTTCTTGGATTTACAAGTGGGGCCACACCCGAGCTCCGCGCGCTCATCGCGCGGCGTGTCGCCCTGAATTCGTTCATCCTCCTGGTGTGCTCGTTCCTGCTCGGCGCCCTCATCTTGCAATTTTACGGAATTTCGATCCCGATCCTTCGCGTCGGCGGCGGATTCATTGTCGCGGTATCGGGGTGGAAGCTTCTCAATGAAGGAAGCCACAAGGAACTGGAGACGCCGGCAGACGGAGCTCCTGGCACCAGGTTGCTTGATCAGGCCTTCTACCCTCTGACTCTCCCGCTCACCACGGGGCCAGGCTCAATGGCAGTAGTCATCAGCATCGGACTTTCGGAAGCAACAATTTCGACCCCGGCTGACAGGCTCATATTCGTCATAGCCAGCGTCGTCGCCATTGCTGTTCTGGCACTGACCATCCTGCTTTGCTTTACTTATGCGGATCGCATTCAACGCATTCTCGGGCCGGGCGGCACTGACATTGCCGTGCGGCTGTCCGCGTTTATTCTGTTCTGCCTCGGCTTGCAGATCCTCTGGTCGGGCGGAAACGAGCTGTTGAGATCCGTTATCGCCGCAGGTCCTGCGCCGTTGCTGCACACCCAGTAATCGCTAGCAAGGCAGGTCGGATTCAGCCGGCTATAATGCCCACGATTACCGTTCCCCAGGTCGTGAGCAAGATATGGCCGATGGGGACTGCCGGGGTGTAGCCGAGGACGGCCACGGGACTCCCCGACCGTTCCTGTACGGCGGCCATGCCGGCGGTCATTGTCTGTGCCCCAGCGAGGCCACCGAGAAGCAGTATCGGGTTCATGCCAAGCAGGTAGCGTCCTACGTAGAGCCCTACGATCAAGGGCATCATGGTAACGACCATACCGCCGAACAGCAGGCCGACCCCCGCCTCCGCGATGGCTGTGAAGAAGATGGGCCCGGCATGGAGGCCGGTCATCGCAACGAAGGCGGCAAGGCCGAGTGCCGTCATCAGCGAGACGGCTCCGTCCGGTATGCGGCCGAAAAGCGGAAAGCGCGTGCGCAGGTGCCCCACGACCAGCCCCGCCAGCAAGGTTCCCACGCTGGTGCTCAAAGAGATCCGCATGTCCCCGACTGGAATGGTGACAAACACGCCGACGAGCCCGCCGAGGAAGATTGCAAGGCCGAGAACGAAGAAGTCGGTCGCGGTCGTCGGTGCGATAATGACGCCTACCTTCTTTGCGGCGCGCGAGACGACAGCTTCCGGCCCAACCAGCCGGAGGATGTCGCCACGTTGCACCGAGATCCCGGGGGCAAGCGGCAGCTCCTGGCTCCCGCGGGTGATGGCTCGCAGATAGAGGCTGCGTGTCCAGTCCTCCTTGGCCGCGTCACCGATACTCCGGCCGTCGATCTCTTTGTTTGTTACCAGCACGTCCGCGACTGAAACCGGTATATCGAGGAGCTCGCGATCTTCTACCTCCGCGGCGCGCTGACCGAGTATCTCCACCAGGGTCTCTCGCCTGCCAGACACTGCGACGACGTCTCCTGGGCTCAATACGAGATCCGGGGTTGCCTCGATAATTCGCTCCCCGCGTCGCACGCGCTGAATGAACAGCCGGTGCTCCGGAAGTTTTGCCTCAGCTGCCGCTATGGACAGACCCGCGACCGGCGACCCCTCCGCGATCCGGTAGGAACGCAGCTCGAACCTGTGCCAGGCGGAGGTGACTCCGGCCGCCGTCCGCTTGATACCGAGCTCCTCTTCGAGCTTGAGCGCCTCGGCAGCGAGGTCGATGCCTAGCAATTTCGGTCCCACCACGCTGCAGAACATAATGACGCCAACGGCGCCGAAGACGTAGCAGACAGCATCGGCCACCGCGACATGTGCCACTAACCGTGCACGTTCATCCTCCATGAGCGGAAGCGCGTTGATGGCTTCTGTCGCCGTGCCCATCGCCGGACTCTCCGTGAGCGCGCCTGAAACAAGTCCCGCAGCAAAGCCCGGATCAAGCCCGAGCGCTCTCGCGATGACGATGGCAGTGAGCAGGCCGGTCACACAGACGACCACGGCAAGCAGCACGGGCTTCAACCCGTCTCGTTTGAGCGCCTGCAGGAACTGCGGCCCGACCGAATAGCCAATTCCGAACAGAAACAGAAGGAAGAGAAACGATTTTGCCATGCCGGCAATTGGAACATGCGCGAACTGACCGATCAGGATACCGGCGAAGAGGGAGCCGGTAACAGGTCCAAGGCTGAAGCCCTTGACCTTCACGCCACCGATCATATAGCCGATGCTGATCGAAAGAAACACGGCGAGCTCCGGATATTTGACCAGAAACTGCTCCAACCAAACCATAGCCATACCCCTCCCCGCGATGACCCTCGCGCGCTTGAACACGATCAGTCAGTATCAAGGCGCGCCGTGGCGCACGCGTTTAACGCTTCGCTCTTGCGGCGATCGCATCAGGTAGCAGCAGCTTAAGGCCCTTGGCTTTCTCGTAGCCGTGGATTTCCTTCACATCGAGCTTTCGCATAAAATCGATCGTCTCCTGGGTCAGCACCTGACCCGGCACCATGATCGGGAATCCCGGCGGATAGGGTATGACGAAGTTGGCGGAGACCATTTCCGGTCCCTCGCTCAGCCTGCGGTCGCACTCTGCCCCAAAAAGCGGAACATATTCGCAAATCGTGGGATCGTAGGCGCCAAAAAATGCGGTGCGGATATCGCCCTCCGGCGTCGTTTTGCCGGCGTCGCCGCGAAACACATCATGGAAGCGGCTGAAATTGGGCAGATCCGGAACGTCGGTCATCAGCGACTTCACCCGCGCCTCGAATGCGGACCGCTCTGCCTCTCCCCCGTCGGCCAGACGCTTCTCGATGGCGTGGCAGATCTCTACCAGAACCCGGACGAGATGGGCGACATCGCTGCGTGTATTATTGATGTTCGATTGCAGCAGCACACTGTTGCGCGATGTCTTGTTGAGCTGGATGCCGTACCCGCTCGCCAGAAGGCCCTTGAATTGCGTTCCGTCAAAACCGGCGGTGCCGCAGACCAGCGTCATGCGCGTTGGATCGAGATAGAACTCGTCCTCCCGCATCGCCTTGACGGCCGTTGCCCAGGTAGAGCCCGGCGCCAGGTAGTCCGTGAAGCCCGATTGGCGATAGGATGCAGGCATCATTGCGTCGGCACCGAGCACGCGAAAGTATTTCGAGATCAGCGGGTGCTCGTTTATTGCCCGCCGGATCTTGAGCGCAATCTCGATTGCGTTCATGACCAGACCATAGCCCTCGAGCTCCATCTGCCGGCGCGCGACATCGAGACTTGCGATCAACTGCTGGTTCGGACTGGTCGAGGCGTGGGTGAACACAGCCTCGTGGAACTGAGCTTCGACCGTGGGGAAATCCACATCCTTGACGAGCAACATGGACCCTTGCCGGATCGCCGACATCGATTTGTGCGTGGAGTTGGTCTGATAGACACGCAGCCGTACCTGGCGCGGGTCCGGGATCAGCCGGGTTGCGAGCAGTGTGTCATCGGATGGTTTCTTGCCCAATGCCTCCTGCTGTTTCTCATACGCCGTGACAGACGCCGGATCGCGCAGCCATTCCTCGATTTCCGCCGCAGCGCCCATAGCCGTGCGCGGACGCAGGAAGGGCGAGAAGCGGGCAAAGCCAGACCACGCCTCGTCCCAGAGGAAGATGAGGTCCGGTTTGATGGCGAGGCATTCCTCCATTACCCGCCTGACGTTGTACATATGACCGTCGAAAGTGCAGTTCGTCAGGTCGAGGAGCTTCACGCGATTGAGCCGCCCCTCCGCCCGCAGCGCCAGCAGAGCGCGCTTTATCGTGTCGAGCGGCACCGCCCCATACATCGAATATTCCGTCATCGGGAAGGCTTCGACATAGTAAGGCTGCGCTCCGGTCAGCACCATGCCGTAATGGTGCGATTTGTGGCAGTTGCGATCCACAACCGCGATGTCGCCGGGAGCCAGCAGGGCTTGCACCGCCATCTTGTTTGACGTGGAGGTGCCGTTTGTTACGAAGAAGACGTGGTCGGCGCCAAAGGCGCGAGCGGCCATCTCCTGCGAGCGCTTTATGTTGCCTGTGGGCTCCAGGAGACTGTCGAGGCCACCTGTGGTCGCGCTGCTTTCCGCAAGGAAAAGGTTGATGCCGTAGAATTCGCCCATGTCGCGTATCCAGTCAGAATGGAACACCGACTTGCCGCGAGCGATGGGCAATGCGTGGAAAGTGCCGATCGGCCGGCGGGCGTAGTTCTTCAGATTGTCAAAGAAGGGCGTTTCGTAGCGTGCCTGTACCCCCTCCAGGATGGCAAGGTGCAACTCAAGCGGCTCCTCAACCGCATAGAAGATGCGCCGCACAGCGTCCGCTGCCGAGTCGCCGGCAAGCTTTTCCACCTCGCGGTCAGAGAGCAGATATATGTCGAGTTCCGGCCGGATCTTCTTCAGTGTGCGTGCAAGCCGGAGCGCAGATTTGTCGGGCGTTTCCGACTCCGCAAAAGGATCGAGTACGGAGCGCAGCACCGGCACGTCATGACGTGAGCGGTAGGGGAAGCCCTCAGCGAGTACGACCGAAACGATGTCGGGGTTCACGATTGCCGCGCACAGGGCATCCTCGAAAGAGCCAATGAAGATCGGCTCATAGATGAAAGTATCCTCCGGCCGGCGCAGCCGTCGAATTTCGCCTGCAAGCGCAGGCCAACGGGCCGCCGGCTGGCTGTTGACGAAGAGCACTTCGAAATAGGGCCGGCGAGCCCCCGTTTCGGCCGTTGAGATCGGCATGATGTCCGCCACCTCGCCGGGCGACATCTCATCATGGATATCCCATTCCGCCGGGCGGCCGCGATAGGCTCGGGTCAAGAGCCCATTGGAGATGCGCCGTGCGAGTTTCGCCGCGCCTCCAGCGTCGTTGGTAGCAATGCGTTCGTTCAGCGCGCCGAGCAGCCGTGCGCCCGGGTAGGCGTGATATTCCTCGCTTGTCGACAAGGCCGCGAGCGCGCTCTCCAACGCCGCCCGCTCGCCTTGCTTGGCGGCCCAGGCATCGGCCAGCGTCGTGATCTCGCGCCAGTTGTCAGCCCGCGCAGAATGAATGAGTAGAAATTGATCGTTGCGTTTGGTTTCGCGGGGCACGGTATCCTCCCTTCGCGTCTCTGTTCGAGTGAATCCATCTGTCGTCGTCATGCCGACTGCGTCGCATCCAATACTCTCGGTCGATGTTAAATCCCCAACGAGTTTCGTTGGGGAGCTGGACTCGCACTTACCCCATCAGCATGACGAGGACCATACCCCAAACGGTCAGGAGGGTATTGCCCACGGCATAGGTGACGGTATAGCCAAGTCCCGGGATTTGGCTTTTCGCCCGGTCATTGATCATGCCAAGCGAGGCAGTCGTTGTGCGGGCGCCCGAGCAGCACCCCAAGAGGATAGCCGGGTGAAAGCGGAAAACGTATTTTCCGACATACATCGCCAGTATCAGCGGGACGGTCGTGGCGAAAATGCCCCAAAGGAACAGGCTGAAGCCCAATTGCTGCAGGCCGGCAATAAAGCCCGGCCCAGACGAAATGCCCACCACAGCGATGAAGATGTTCAAGCCGACCGAATTCATGAACCACACGGTGGACGACGGAATCCGTCCAAATGTCGGATGGACCGACCGCAACCAGCCGAAGACGAGCCCGGAAATGAGTGCGCCTCCCGACGTGGAAAGCGTCAACGGTATGTCGCCGACCTTGTAGACGAAAGCGCCAACCAATGCGCCGATCGCGATGGCAGCGCCGATGAAGGCAACGTCGGCGATATCGCTCGGGCGGTCGGCAACGCCAAGCGCCTTCGCCGCGGCGGAGGTGTCCTGGGTGCGGCCGACCAAGGTCAATATATCGCCACGGTGAATTTTGGTGTTGGGCAGGATCGGGATTTCGGTCGCTGTGGCTCCACGAACGATCCTGCGCAGGAACACACCGCGGGAAGACGGCAACTGGGCGAGTTCGGCCAGCGTTTTGCCATCGGCGTGCTTGCTGGTTACCAGCACGTCCACACCTTCAACGGGCACCGCCAGAAGCTCGCGATCGTCGACCTCTTCGGCGGCAGCGCCGACCAGACTGACCAGTACTTCGCGGCGTCCGGCGACGGCCACGATATCACCCGCCTGAATCACGGTGTCTTCGGTCGCGTCGAGGACTTTTCCGCCCCGCCTGATACGCTCCACAAAGACCCGCTGCTCGGGGATCAACCCTTCGGCCTGCCTCGCCGTGAGTCCGACAACCCTCCCGTCTTCCTTGACGCGAAACGCCCGCAGTTCGTAGTTGTGCCAGGCTGTTCCCGCGCCGCCGATTTCCTTCTTGCCCCCATGCTCTTCCTCGTAGCGCTTGCATTCCGCCTCGAGGTCGATGCCCAGCAATGCCGGTCCCAGCAACGCCAGCACGATCGCCGATCCAACCGTGCCGAAAATGTAAGTAACGGCATAGGCAACCGGCATGGCGTCGAGCAGCCGCTTGGTTTCCTCCGGTGCCAGCCCAAGACGATTGATTGCGTCGGTAGCCAAACCCATCGAGGCCGAAATCGTCTGCGAACCTGCGTAAAGCCCTGCCGCTGACCCGATATCATAGCCGGCTACCTTGGCAGCTATGAAAGGTGCGCCAAGACAGAACACGCAGACAACCGCCGCGAACAATGCTTGCGGCACGCCGTCCTTGGCAATGCCGCGGACGAATTGCGGCCCCACCCCATAACCGACGGCGAACAGGAACATGAGGAAGACGGTTGCCTTGAGCGGCGGGGAAATGGTGATGCCTAGCTGGCCAATGATAACGGCGGCGATAAGGGTCGCCGTCACAGCACCAAGACCGAGCCCTTTATAGGTAAAGGAACCGAAGTAATAGCCCAGGGCCAAAGATAGAAAGATAGCGATTTCCGGATAGCTGCGGAGTGTGTTTGCGAACCAGTCGAACATATTGTCCCCCCATCAGCAGAACGGCACGCTGCTGCTCAGCAAGCAGCATACGTCGTTCACCCCGAATACCCAACTGTATTGACAAGATTACATGGTTGTGTGCACGATTCCAAGTGCAAGTATCAGTAAACTATTATAAATATGACGTCTAGACACGACCGAAGATAGTTACTTTCTGACGCCGTGGGATTCTGTGCATACATTTGGGACGGATTGACTATGTCTTTCCGCCTTTTGATTATTTATGTTCTTAAAAAGGGATGGAAGTATCAACACATCCCGCACGCGACAACGTTGCAGCTGCTGTGTGCGAGCAGTGGATTTGGCCACTGGTCCCACGCTGGATGGAGAGAGGTGCGTACGGTCTTAGCTTGGTGCGAATGTTAATTGTGGGAGAAATATCATGACGACGATCGACTACCGCGACTATGAGAAAATGAGCCCATTCGAGATCAAGGACGCCTTGATCAAGCTGGCTAAGCGCAGTTCTCAGAAGTCGACTCAGGTCCTGCTCAATGCAGGGCGTGGCAATCCAAACTGGATCGCAACCAAGCCACGCGAAGGCTTCTTCCTGTTCGGCCAGTTCGCGCTGTCCGAAGCCCGTCGTGCGCTGGATAATCCTACGGCCGGTGTCGCCGGGATGCCGCAACAGAAGGACATCGCGGAGCGCTTTAAGGTCTGGCTCGAGAAACATGCGGAAATGGAGGGCGCGGAGTTCCTGTCGAAGATGGTCGACCACGCGGTCAAGGCATTCGGTTTTGACGCGGACGCGTTCGTCTTTGAGCTGACGGATTCAATTATCGGCGACAACTATCCCGTGCCCGACCGCATGCTGGTCCACGCAGAACAGATCGCGCACCGCTACCTGATGTGGGCGATGTGCGGCGACAAGGTTCCGCCCGGCAAGTTCGACCTTTATGCGGTGGAAGGCGGCACTGCCGCCATGTGCTACATTTTCAAATCGCTGATTGCCAATCGCATCCTCAAGAAGGGCGACACGATCGCGCTCGGTACGCCGATATTTACGCCTTACATCGAGATCGCCGAACTGGAGGATTATGCCTTCAAGGCCGTGCATATCAAGGCGAAGCAAGAGAATCGATTCCAATATTCCGACGAGGAGATCAAGAAGCTTGAGGATCCGAAGATCAAGGCCTTCTTCGTGGTCAACCCGGGCAATCCGACATCGATGGCAATCGATGCCCCGACGCTGAAGAAAATCGTGGACCTTGTGAAGAAAAAGCGGCCGGACTTGCTGCTGCTTACTGACGATGTCTATGGCACCTTCGTGCCTGGCTTCCGCTCGCTAATGGCCGAACTGCCGGAAAACACCATCGGCGTCTATTCCTATTCGAAATATTTCGGGTGCACGGGCTGGCGACTGGGCGTCATCGCCATTCATGAGAAGAACATTCTCGACAGCACGATTGCCAAGCTGCCCGCCAAGGACCTCGAAGCGCTCGACAAGCGCTATATCTCGATCACGCTTGAGCCGCGCAAGCTCAAGATGATCGACCGCATCGTCGCCGACAGCCGCGACGTCGCGCTCAACCACACGGCTGGTTTGTCGCTACCGCAGCAAGTGATGATGACCATGTTCTCGATGAGCGAGTTAATGGACACGGAAAAACTCTACCAGAAGGCCTGCATGGACATTTGCCACAGCCGCGTGGACAGCTTGCTCGAAGGGTTGCCGCTCGATGTCCAGCCAAACCCGAACTTCGCGTACTACTACGGCACGATCGATTTCGAGTTCTGGCTGCGCAGATATGTCGGCGAAGATATGGTGAAGTGGCTGAAGAAGAACGTCCATCCGCTCGATCTCGTCTTCAAGCTCGCCGAGGACCATGCGATCGTGCTCCTCAATGGCGGTGGATTCGACGCTCCGAACTGGAGTGTTCGCGTCTCCTTCGCCAACCTGACCGACGATGTTTACGATGATATTGGCAGAGCAGTGCGTGCAGTCGGCCGCAGTTATGTCGATGCATTCAACGCGTCCAAGAAGGGGAAATAGCTTTCTGCAACGTCACGCTTGAGAGGCGTTGCCACAGTGCAAGATGCATCTGAATTGAAGACGAGGAACATGGCCCAACCGCGTCAGGACATAACTCGGGTGACGCTCGCCGTCCTGTTCATTGGCGGCCTCCTTGTCAGCTCGATCTGGATCATGTTGCCGTTCCTTGCGGCGATCATCTGGGCCTTGACCCTGGTGATCGCCACGTGGCCGCTGATGCTCTGGGTGCAGCGCCACACCGGCAACAGACGCGGCATCGCCGTCCTGGTCATGACGATCACGCTGCTGCTGGTCCTCATTGTGCCGTTCTGGCTGGCGATCGGCATGATCATAGACAACATGGACAATATCACCGACTTCCTCCGCACTGGCCTGACGTTCAGATTGCCGCAGCCGCCGTCCTGGCTGGGAGACGTGCCTCTGATCGGTCCGCGCATGCACGAGATCTGGGTAAGGCTGGCGTCGATCGGGATGAACGAGCTGGCGCCCAGGCTGAGACCCTATGCCGGGGCGTTGGCGCAATGGTTCGCGACAGCAGCTGGCAGTCTCGGCGGCATCTTTATCCAGTTCCTGCTGACGACCGCCATAGCGGCGATCATGTATTCACGCGGCGAACAAGGCGCTGCGATGGCCATCCGGTTTGGCCGGAGACTCAGCGGCGATCGCGGCGAGATGGCCGTTCGCCTGGCGGGCAAGGCAATTCGCGGCGTTGCTCTCGGTGTCGTCGTCACCGCAGTCGCGCAGACCGCGTTGAGCGGTGTTGGGCTCCTTGTCGTGGGCATACCGTTTGCAGGGTTTCTGACTGCAGTGATCTTTGTGCTTTGCTTGATGCAGATCGGTCCAGGCCTCGTTCTGGTGCCGACGGTCATCTGGATGTACTACATTGGCGACACGCTGTGGGCGACAGTCTTGCTGCTGTTCACAATCGTCGCCGGAACGATGGATGGTTTTCTGCGGCCGATCCTGATCCGCAAGGGCGCCGACCTGCCCTTGCTGCTCATCTTTGCCGGCGTCATTGGCGGCCTTATCTCTTTCGGCATCCTCGGTATTTTCGTCGGACCTACGCTGCTCGCGGTCGCATACACCCTATTGGACGCCTGGATGGAGGAAAGCGACAAGGATGAGCAGACGGAGCCGCAAGCGGGACTACCTCACCATTAACAGCTCCGGATAGATTGAATGGGGAGACGTTTGGTTTGCGGCCATCGCTCTCCATCGTTCTTCCATCGCTGCTGTTGAGACGATGGATTAGGCCAATGAGATGAGGTCGGCATAGACACCCGTGTCTAACCCGATCGGGTGAAAAGCTGATCCCCACGACGTGATACCGTCTTTGTTTGGATTATTTCAAACGAAGTTCGGGGGGTAAGATGCGCAAGACATTGCTTAGCATGGCTTCAGCCTCATTTTTGTTTGCGGCCATGCCACAATCGAGCGCTTGTGTCGACATCGCGCTCGTTCTCGCCGTCGACGGATCTGGCAGCGTCAATGAGGTAGAATACGCATTTCAAAAATTTGCGATTGCCAGCGCCTTCCGGGATCGGGATGTTCTCGCAGCCCTCACAAGCGCCGGTGTGGTCGCCATTTCGGCCGTCTTTTGGGGCGATGGCGAGTTCGCTGTGCAAAAGCTCGACTGGTTCATCATCAACGGCGGAGAAGGAGGCGAGCCCTTCGCGCGCGAAATCGAGGGCAATCAGCGCATGGTTTTCGGCAATACGGACATTGGCAGCGGGATCTGGTCCGCGCTTGATTTGCTTTCCGACCCCAGATTATGCGCGACCAAATCTGTCGTGAACGTCTCAGGCGACGGCGAGGAGACGATAGCACCAAAACGGCGGAAAGTGGCATCCTTGTATCAGGCACGCCTGCGTGCTGAGACAATGGGGGTGACCGTCAACGCACTTGTTATAGCCGATGATAAGGGCGACCTCGCCAGCTATTACTCGAACAGAGTAATCGTCGGAGCCAGCGCATTCGTGATGGATATACGAAACTATGCCGACTATTCCACCGCAATCAAAATGAAGCTGATCAGGGAGCTCTCGCCGCGAATTGTGGCAACCCTGTCATCAGGCAAGAGCCGCCCAACGGAATGACTTTTCAGTTCAAGTGGCAGGATCGTCATCCATGACCCCTGCCCGCCTCATAGTAGTTGTTGCATTCAAGCGAACGGCCAATGGGCTGCTTGTGCCGGCATATGATCCGATGCAGTTCGATACCGAAGACGACGCTATCCGCATGGCCCGTACACTGGCTAGAAGGTGCGCGGGCGTGTTGGCTTGGAGCCGTGAGACCAATCCTGACAATGGGACTTATGGGCCGCCGACAATCCTGTTTCAGTCTGGCGACGTGCCGGACATGGAGTGAGAGTTCTTGGCTGGTCAAAGCCTGGAGGTGACACCCTGATCGTTCATTTGATCGAGTAACTCCTGGGCTCTCATATCGCCCTGTTCTGCTGCCTTTCGATACCATTCTGCGGCTTGGGCATGGCTTTTCTCCACACCTCGTCCCAAGATGTATAGGGAGCCAAGATTATGTTGGGCGTAGGCGTTACCCTGAAGCGCCGCTTTCCGGTACCACTCCACCGCCAGCTTATCGTCTTGTGGCACGCCTCTTCCATCAAGATACATCCCGCCAAGAGAATTTTGGGCAATTGCGAGGCCCTGATCGGCGGCTTTGCGAAACCATTCGGCCGCCAGCCGTTCATCCTGAGGAACGCCCTCGCCTTTCAGGTACATGGCGCCAAGGTCATTCTGAGCCTCGGGCATATCTTGCTCCGCGGCCTTGCGATACCACCAGGCCGCCATAACGTCGTATTGCACCACGCCGCTGCCCGTCTTGTACATGTAGCCGAGATGGTATTGAGCAAGAGCAAACCCCGTCTTCGCAGCTTTTCGGTACCAGCCGACAGCAATTTTGTCGTCCCGCAAAACGCCTCTCCCAGCAGCGTACATCCTACCCAAACTAACCTGCGCAAACGGGTGCCCTTGCTCGGCGGCACTTCGAAAAAAATCCGATCGCCCTGGAATCGTCCGGCGTATATATAACCAAGGCCATATTGGGCGCCGGGTACTCCCTCACCTGCAAGCGGCGTCAGTATTTCGATTGCATCCGCGTAATTTTTTGCGTCGAGGGCAGCTTGCGCTTTGTCCAGTGGCCCCGGCATCACGATCCAGGCTATCACCAGCCCTACCAGGAATATGGCGGCCCCGATGGCAACATGGACCGGTTCCTTTCGCTTTCTGGTGACAACCGGCGTCTCAGAATTATGCACCTCGTACTCAGTATGTGTGTCGCTCAATTGTCCCCTCCAGATCCCCAAGCCAATGCACCGCGCCCCTGGCGAAGGGGCGTCCGGAATGAGAAAGCGCTTCGAATGTACAGCGTTCCGGGTACTAAGTATTTTACCAGTACATCGTGCAATAAAAACTGCACATAACACAGCATTACCGAGAAATACCGGTGCATCGACGCTTCAACTGGAGGCTTATGACTGCAGCTCACCGTACTCTCGGCCCAGATATTTCAATATTAATTTACTATGAAATTTGAAATATATTGGAATAACAATAACTGCCAGAAACAAATTTTTACTGCATCTGGCAATCAATAACCTTTCATTGTCATGGCAAGTCCGAACAATATCACCAGAAGTATCGCAGCAATCGAGGTTATGTATCGCAAGTTTTGCCCGCTTCGATATTGTCAATATACCGGGCTGTACCATCATTCTTGTTTCTTCATGTCAATACTATTGACCGAGTTCATGAGGCCAGATCCGAGGAGGAATGGAAGATGACTGTTTCACATGACAGACAAGGAGCTATGTCGCTCAGTATCAGTACAGGCTTGAGCAATCCGGAGATCGCTCCAACCGTGTTGATCGAAGGTACCGAGAACGACGATGTCCTCAACGGAACCGGTCAGGACGACTCGATTCTTGGCCTCGGAGGGAACGACAGGCTGAACGGCCAAGGCGGCGATGATGCCTTGATAGGCGGCAGCGGGGCGGATGTGCTCGATGGCGAAGCAGGCGACGATTGGCTGGATGCAGGTTCAGGTGACGAGTGGGATAGAGATACTCTCTATGGACGCGAGGGGGACGATACACTCTCGGGCGGTTACGGCAAGGACCGGCTATATGGAGGTGCGGGAGACGATGTCCTCGTCGGCGGTCATACGGAACCCGTTCCCGGCGATATTGGGGGAAACAGCGACGGGGACGTGCTTTCTGGCGGCGCAGGCAATGACACTCTCATCGGCAGCGGCCGCAGTGACTCGCTGTACGGAGGCGCAGGAGATGACACGGTGTTGGGAGGGGATGGAGGAGACCGGTTCTTTGGTGATTGGGGCGCCGACCTGTTGGATGGCGGGGATTCCACAGACACTATCGATTATCGCGGCTCCACCGCCGGGGTCATGGTGAACCTGGCGACCGGAACCGGCCGAGGCGGCTTTGCTGATGGCGACGTGATCCGAAATATCGAAGAAGTCCGCGGCACGGCATTCTCCGATGCAATATACGGTCATGGCGAGGACAATGACCTGTATGGTTATGCCGGCAATGATTTCCTGAGCGGCGGAGCCGGTGCGGACGAACTGCTTGGTGGCGAAGGCAACGACGGTTTGAACGGCGGCTCCGGGGACGACACCCTCACGGGCGGAAGCGGTATGGACCAGATCGACGGCGGCGAAGGAACGGACACAATCGACTTCCTCTCGTTCGGTGTTATGAATCAGAGCGTTGTCGTCGACATGGCGGCGGGGACCGCCTCTGGCGGCGAGGCCGGAACCGGCGAGACGTTTCGCAACATTGAGAACATAGATGCGACGCCCTATGACGACGTCCTGCGCGGCGACGGCGATGACAATGTGTTCGACACGGGTGGCGGCTCCGATCAGGTCGACGGCGGCGGAGGAACCGATACGGCAGTGATCAGAAGCGGCGGCAGTGTGTTCGACACAGGCCTGACTGTCGATCTCGCGACCGGCACGGTCGCTGGCGGCTATTCCGACGGCAGCACATTAACCAACATTGAAAATGTCTCCGCTGGCTTCAACCGTGACATCCTGCGCGGGGATGCCAATGACAATGTGCTTTACGGTAATGACGGCGCCGACACCATTTCGGGCGGCGCCGGGAACGATACGATCATCGGCGGAATAGGCGCCTATTTCACCAACAACTTCGCTCCTGCCGCCTCGATTCCGGGAATTCCTCCGAACGACACCCTTAGCGGGGGCCTCGGGGCCGATGTCTTTGTCTTCAGGGCAACCCAGGACAGCGATATTCCTCGCGCCGATGTCATCACGGATTTCAGCACATCGGAGGGCGACAGGATCGACCTGAGTACGTTCCATGCCGATTATCCGGGACAAGGCGATCCGATCGACCTCACCTTCATTGGTTATGGCGATTTCTCGGGCGAGATTGGAGAACTGCGTCTTGTGCAGAACGGAACCGCAACGGAGATTCAGATCGACGTGAATGGAGACGAGGCCGCGGATTTCCTCGTCAAACTGGCCGGGGTTACGGACGTGCTCGATGGCGACATATTTGATCTTTGAGGCGATGGTTGTTGCCCGGATTTACGGGCAACAACCACTATGCTCGAACGATAGTTGCGGATAATCGCAGAACGCCGATTGACAATTTGCAATTCCAATTATCGGCGTTGTTAAATTTCTCGACTCTGCGTGCAATTTGCATAGAATGGGCAGCCGTCGGAGGAGCCAAGGCAGATGTCTTGGAGGACCAATGAGTTCGCATTATGTGGAGGGCGCCATGCCACAACGACTCAACTTCAAATCAGATTGCCCGACATGCGGGGTGACATACCTCTATATTCCAACCGGGGTGACCAATTCCACCGTCATCCATTGCAGTTCCTGCGATACTCCACTTGGAATGTGGTCGCAGCTTGACACGTCCTTTGTTGCACAAGGTGGGGAAAGCATACCCAGGGTGGACGACGAGCAGATCATGCGAGAGGCATAGCTCCTTCCCATAATAAACATGAGCGAATGGAATCCTATGGGGCCACTATGGTTCTGTAGCCAAGCGGCGCTGACTGAATGGAGAGCGGCGATGGACATTCGATCGACACTGAACGAGATCTGTGACGCCTTCAATGCGCACGATCTCGATCGCATCATGACGTTCTTTGCTGATGATTGCGTCCTGGAAATGCCGCGGGGGAACAGGCCCTGGGGTTCTCGTTTCGAGGGAAAAAGCAACGTCCGCGACGCGCTGGCAACGCGCTTTGAAGGACTGCCTGATGTTCACTACGGCAACGGGCAGCATTTTGTCGATGCGGCTGCTGAGACCGGCATCTCGAAATGGACCCTGACAGGCACTAGAGCGTTTCATGTTTTCACCGAAGCGTATCCTGCGTTGGTAAAGTAGTTGGCGCATTCGTCTGGTTTGATGGTGTTGGCGAGGTAGCCGAGATGGCGCCAGGTGTCGTCGACGGTTCGCTTTTGAGCCTGGCGCATCCAGTGCTTGATCTTGGCAAAGACCTGTTCGATCGGATTGAGGTCGGGGGAATATTTC
>NZ_PGGO01000087.1 GCF_003010955.1 Phyllobacterium brassicacearum | reverse complement strand
CTTTGACGTATCCATACCAATTCGGATAATCTGGTCCACGGACGGTCTCCTTCGATTGAGCTTTCAACGAACTCATTCTGGCACATTTGATGCCGTTGGGAGCCGTCCACCCCAACACGGGAAGGACGGGAACAGGATAACCGAGGTTTTGGGGACGTGGATAAGTGCGCAGCGATTTTTTGATCGGCACTCGTTGAAGGAACTATCTGGTCCACACCAATCGTCCCGCGTTATCGTAATGCACTCCCCTTCCGTCATGCTCGGGCTTGACCCGAGGACCCACGAGATAACTCAAAGTTCTGCCCATTGAAACGCCGGGCGCTTGTGACTCTTTATCTGGGTCCTCGGGTCAAGCCCGAGGACGACGGAAGCGTGGGTGGTTTCAGGTGACGGAGCGAAGTAACGAGGAGGGGCCTTTTTTTTTGGATCACGCCGTTTAAGCGGCAATACTTTGGTCCGATATCACACACTCTCAATTCCATGTTAAATGCGCTCGAAATGCTGAAAAGGCGGCTCGCAATTATGCCACCGCCCACCATATAGAACGCCAGTGACTGCCGATTCGTGTGGTCTCGTTGTTCAGAGAAACGAAATGGCTGTCAAAAAGCGTCTGGTCATCAATTTCACCGGCTATGAGGGGCTGCATCCCGACGCGGTGCGGGGACGCTATCTGAACAGCGCAGCTGATTTCAACAGTCTCTGGCGTGCCAAAACCCAGGCGAGCCGCATGAGCCCGCAAGGACAGAACATCGCCAGCATGCAAATCAAAACCAGTGGCGCCGACTGGCACACCGAAACGGAATTCTGTCAGTACGGCACCGCGGATATTTTTGACGCTTATGCGGCCCGAAATGTTGCCACGCGGTTTGCAACGGGACTGATGGCGTTTCTCGATTTCCTGCTGACAGGAACGTTCTGGCGCTATTTGGGCACCAGCTGGCGTTTCTGCATCTTCTTCATGTGGCCGTTCGCTCTTGCCTGCTTTATCACGCTTGTTACGATTGGCGTCGGGCTGTTTCCGCTGTTTGCCGGATATAACGGTCTTCATCTCCTTTGGACGATCCCGCTTGCGTTGGCCATTGGCCGTTTGCTCATTCGCTGGCCTGGCGAAAAGCTGTTCTTTTCATATCTCCTTGATGATTGGGCCGCCGCTTCGGACCGAATCCACCGGCGTAACGCAAGCCTTTTGCGCCGCCGGCAGGCATTTGCGGATCATCTGGTCGAGAAGCTGCGGGGGAGCGATGCGGATGAGGTGGTGATCATCGGGCACAGTCTCGGCACTGTTCCCGCCGTGGAAGCAATCGCCGATGTCTGGCGCAACAATCCGCAACTTCTCAAACAGAAGCCGGTATCGCTGCTTGCCGCAGGCTCATGTCTGTTGATGATTGCCTTGCACCCGCGTGCGACTGGATTGCGCGAGGATGTGCGCGTCGTTCTCCAGGATACGCCAATATTGTGGGCGGAATTCCAGACGATCAACGACATTGTCCATTTCTACAAATCGGATCCGGCGGCAGCATTGGGAATCAAGCCGCGCAGCGAGCCGATTATCCGGCGAATCCGCTTCAAGCACATTCACGGCGCAAAGCGTTATGCGCGCGCCAAGCAGAATTTCTTCAAGATGCACTTGCTGTTTCTCAAGGGTGCACAGATACGCAATCCCTACGACATCGGGATGTTCGTCCAGGGGCCTTTTTCGTTCAAGGATCTGGTGACGACCTATCATGCGAGTGCTCCCCCTCTCGACGAGGTTGGCAAACTCGCGGCTTGACTCAGTCCATTTCGGGTGGATGTTCCAGTACGGCGATGGTGAGCCAATTGGCGACCAGCGCAGGCTTGAGCGAGTCTTCGATTTCCAGCGTCACTTCGTAATTGTTGAGGACGCGTCCGGACGGACGAATATCGGCGTCGACGAGCTTGAAGCGTGCGCGCACCCGCTTGCCGGATTTGACCGGCGCCATGAAGCGCACCTTGTCGAAACCGTAATTGATGCCCATCGTCGCGCCTTCGATCATCGGCAATGCTTCATAAGCCAGCGTGGACAGAAGCGAGATCGTCAGAAAGCCGTGGGCGATGGTGCCACCGAAAGGCGTTTCCTTTTCGGCCCGTTCCGGGTCCGTGTGGATGAACTGATGGTCGTCGGTCGCATCAGCAAACTGGTTGATCATTTCCTGGCTGACGACGCGCCACTCGGAAGAGCCGATCTCCGTGCCAACCGCTTCCTTCAATTGTTTGAGCGTAATCGCTTCTTTCATGACTTCCAGCTTTCCGGACTTCTTCTTCGAACTTGCGGTGTTCGATAGCTGGTTATGCTTCGGTTGTCATCCCTTGCACGCAACCTGCCGTCTCAGGCGGTCCATTGCAGAATGTCATCGCGCTCGCCGATGAGCGCAAGTCCGTGGGCGATCGATAGCAATTCACCGCCACTCTCGATGCGATCGTGATCGAACCGCTCGGTGAAGATGCGCCGGACGGCCGGGACGAAAGACGTGCCGCCCGTGAGGAATATCTTGTCGATCTGCCCGGGCAGGGTGTTTGTCTTTTCCAGGACGTCATCGAGCGCAGCTTCGATACGTGCCAGGTCTCCTTCGATCCAGTTTTCGAAGTCGGTACGCCGGATCGTCTTACGGCCGCCGCGCCCCAGCGGCGAGAAGTTGAACTCCGCTTCGTCTTCCGATGACAATGCGATCTTGGTCGCTGATACCGCCTGGTAGAGCGGATAGCCTTCATCATGATCAACGAGATCGACGAATATTTCGAGCTTCTCCGGCTCGAGGCTATCGCGTACCAGTTTCTTCAGGGCAGTGAACTCTTTCGAGGTCTTGAAGATCGAGAGCTGGTTCCAGCGGCCGAAATTGGCGTACCAGGAAGCGGGAACTTCGAGGGTCTTGTCGAAACTCCGGAACAAGCTGCCTTTGCCGATCTGCGGCGCGACGATCTGATCGATCATGCGATAGTCGAAATGATCTCCGGCAACGCCGACGCCGGAATGGCCGATCGGCATGGCACTGAGCTTGCCGCCCGACGTTTCGAAGCGGATAATCGAATAGTCGGTCGTACCGCCGCCGAAGTCGGCGACCAGTACGGTCGCGTCGGCCTTGAGGTTCTGCGCGAAATAGAATGCCGCCGCGACCGGCTCATAGACGAAATGGATCTCGGGGAAGCCGAAGCGCCGCAACGCTGTATTATAGCGCTCCGTCGCCAGCGCCGGATCGGGATTGGCGCCAGCGAAATGCACGGGGCGGCCGGTAACAATACGACTGATCTCGTCCGGCCAGTGGTCACCCGCATAGGTCCGCAGGCGCCGGAGGAAGATCTCCATCAGGTCCTCGAAGGTCTGACGCTTGGCGAAGATGAGCGTGCCCTGGAAGAGGGCGCTCGCAGCAAAAGTTTTGATTGACTGAAGAAAACGGCACTCGCCCGGGTGGTCGATAAACTGGCGGATCGCTGCATGGCCGGCCTCCACCTTCAGCGCCGACGCGCCGGCGACGGGGTCCTTCATGAAGGAGAGGGCGGTGCGCATGCTGTCGGCCGTGCCGGCTGCGCTGGTGAAGGCCATGGAATGCGTCGTTGCTCCATCGGCCAATGCCATGACCGTATTGGTCGTGCCAAAGTCGAAACCCAGCGCCTGAGCCATTGCCGCACTCCTGTTGTCCACAGATATTCAGAATTCGATGCTGCCTGCCGAGGCGGCGCATTGGTGTCCTCGATGAGGGAGGCGCGTCATGCCACAGCGAGATGCCCGATGCAAGGGAGGCGAGCTACGTTCTTGCCAGCGTGCGTTCTTCCGGACTCTTGATGAAATCCACGAAGGCACGCAGCGGAGCCGGCATGTGGGTGCGGCTCGGGTAATAGAGGCGGGGACCGGTAAATTCCTGCCACCATGGCTCCATAACAGGGACCAGTTGGCCACTTTGTAACGCTTCGCTCAGATATTCCTCGAAGGTACAGACCACACCAAGGCCGGCGACAGCGGCTCCGATCCCCATTTCGGCAGTCGAGGCGATCACTCGCCCTTTTGGCGTTATCTTGACGACTTTCCCATTGCGCTCGAATTCCCAGTTCGGGATCACGCCACTGGCGAAGCGGTGGCGGATGCAGGCGTGATCGAGGAGATCGCGCGGGTGTTGCGGTGTGCCATTAACTGCGAGATAGGATGGCGCCGCGGCCAGGATGAAACGCTGAGTCCGCGGTCCGACCGGTATTGCGATCATGTCGCGTTCGATGCTTTCATCATAGCGGATACCCGCGTCGAAGCCCGCCGCGAGGACGTCGATGAACGTATCGCTGGCCGAAACCTCCAGCGTGATCCCCGGGTATGCCAAAAGGAAACGGCTGGTGATCGGGGGGAGGATACGCTGTGCCACGATGATCGGCACATTGAGTCTCAGCGTTCCTGTGGGACTGTCGCGAAAACTGTTCAAGGCGTCCAGCGCGCCAGTGATTTCACCAAGGGCTGGCATCAGGCGTTCGAGCAGCTGGGTGCCGGCTTCGGTCGGGGTAACGCTGCGCGTGGTCCGGTTGAGCAGGCGCACGCCAATGCGTGCCTCGAGCCTGCGGATGGCTTCGCTCAAGGACGAGGCGGAGACACCGCGAAGCGAGGCTGCAGCGCGAAAGCTGCGCGCCTGAGCGACGGCGACAAGTGCCCCAAGATCGGAGAGATCAGGATCAGTCATTGTGCATATTTCCGTACGACCCGTACATAATATGCAGGATTATTGCACAGACCAAGCTGTTTTAAAGTGGCCCTCGAACGTTCCTTCCTAACGACAAGACCAGGGGTTTGAGAATGCACTATCGTCAACTTGGCGCGACAGGACCGCGCGTTTCTGAAGTAGGGCTGGGCTGCATGGGCATGTCGGGCATGTATGGCCCGTCCGACAGGGCAGAGAGTATCGCCACCGTGCACGCGGCCCTTGAAGCAGGCATCAATCTGCTCGACACCGGCGATTTCTATGGGGCTGGCCATAATGAATTACTGATCTGCGAAGCATTGAAGGGCAGGAAGCGCGAGGACGCGATCCTTAGCGTCAAATTTGGTGGTCTTCGCGATCCAACCGGTGGTTGGACCGGCTTTGACGCACGACCGCAAGCGGTCAAGAACTTCCTCACCTATTCTCTGCAGCGCCTTGGCGTCGACTACATTGATGTTTACCGCCCGGCGCGTCTCGACCCCAACGTGCCGATTGAGGAAACAATTGGTGCCATCGCCGACATGGTGAAGGCCGGTTATGTCAAGCATATCGGATTGTCGGAGGTGGGGTCAGAAACGATCAGAAGGGCCGCTGCCGTTCATCCGATCGTCGATCTCCAGATCGAGTATTCGCTGATTTCCCGCGGCATTGAAGACGGTATTCTTGATGCCTGCCGCGACCTTGATATCGGCATTACCGCCTACGGCGTACTGTCACGCGGCCTGATCAGCGGCCACTGGAGCAAGGACAAGGCCGCTCCAGGCGACCTCCGGGCACACAGCCCGCGCTTCCAGGGCAAAAATGTCGAGAAGAATCTCACCCTTGTCGAAGCTTTGCAGGCGATCGCCGCGGGTAAGGGCGTCACGGTTGCGCAGATCGCCATTGCCTGGGTTGCTGCGCAAGGGCAGGACATCATCCCGGTGATCGGCGCCCGCCGCCGCGACCGCCTGACGGAAGCGCTTGGTGCCTATGATGTGACGCTGACGGCGGAAGACATGACGGCGATCGAAAAGGCTGTCCCAAAGGGAGCAGCTGCCGGTACGCGCTACGCCGAAGCGCAGATGGCGCACCTCGACAGCGAGCTTGGTCAGCGGCACTGAGCCTCAGTCAGTTGCATCCCGGAGAAACCTGTTCTCCGGGAGCAAAGACCGGCGCCTTAAGATTTCGGCGCCGGTTTTTCCACATGCCCGCCAAATTCACGGCGCATGGCGGACAGGATTTTGTTGGCAAAATCCGCATTGCCGCGCGAGCTGAATCGTTCCTGGAGCGCAGCACTGAGCACGGGCGTCGGCACCGCTTCGTCGATTGCCGCCACGACGGTCCAGCGCCCTTCGCCCGAGTCGGAGACACGTCCCTCATAACTTGTTAATCCGGGGTCTTCGTAAAGCGCATCGGCGGTCAGGTCGAGCAGCCACGAACTGATAACACTGCCGCGCCGCCACACCTCGGCGATATCCGGCAGGTCGAAATTGTATTGGTAATGCTCGGGGTGCTGCAGCGGGGTTGTTTCCGCATCAGCCTCGTGCGAGCGCAGGCCAATATCTGCATTGCGCAGGATGTTCAGTCCCTCGGAATAGGCTGCCATCAGCCCGTATTCGATGCCATTGTGCACCATCTTGACGAAATGGCCGGCGCCATGCGGACCACAATGCAGAAAGCCCTGATCTGCCGTATTGTCGCCATTTGCCTTTTCTGCCCGGCTCTGGGTCACCGGCACGTTGCCTTTGCCGGGTGCGAGCGCGGCGAAAATTGGCGAAAGATGTTTCACGATGTCCTTCTCGCCGCCGATCATCAGACAGTAGCCGCGCTCCAGACCGAAGACGCCGCCACTCGTGCCTACATCGACATAGTGAAGGCCGTGCGATTTCAGCTCGCCGCCGCGCCTAATATCGTCGTGGTAGTAAGAATTGCCGCCATCGATGACGATGTCATCCTTGTCGAGCAGGGGAACCAGTTTGGCCAAAACGGTGTCGACCACGGCAGCAGGCAACATCAGCCAGACGGCGCGCGGCCGCGCCAGCAATGACACGAATTCCTCCAGAGACGTTGTGCCTTTAGCGCCCTGCTCTTGCAGGTCAGTCATGCTCTCGGCACGGGTATCGTGCACGACACAGTCGTGCCCATGTTTCATCAGGCGCTGTGTCATATTGCTGCCCATGCGCCCCAGACCAATCATACCAAGCTGCATCGCGAATCTCCTTTGAGCGTGGAATCTATGCTTAAGGCGCACGTTACCGGGGGCAGGAGCAATTACCAAGGTAGTTCGGCCCGCTTGAGAGCACAAGCGAGGCAATCGCATGACAGACTGCGACGGTCACTTGAGCATCCGATGCTTCAAGAAACTAAAGCCATCGCTCCAAACGCATAGGTTGAAGGCTATTCTGCTAAGAAAAACCAAGCGAACAATGCTAGCGCGACGAAGACTGACACGATCCAAAAGAGCTCTTTGGCTCTGAAAAAACGTGGCCGCATCGCGTATGTCTCGGCGGCGACAAGCAGCGATCCCGCCACCGGTCAGGTATATTATCTGGCAGACGTCGTTGTTCCGGCCGAGGAGCTCGAAAAGCTTGGCGACAACAGACTACTGCCAGGCATGCCGGTGGAAGTCTTCATTTCAACAGAAGAGCGCACTGCAATGTCGTGCCAAACCACTTGCAGACCAGTTCAGCCGAGCATTTCGAGAGCAGTAGGAGGCCGGATTTATCCAGACCCAGAGGCCGCTTCTGCTTGCCCAACAGCGAATTTGCCACCAGTCGCGACTGAAAGGCGGTTACTCAAGCGCTTGAATTTGGAGGATCAGATGGTGGGCGTGACAGGGATTGAACCTGTGACCCCTACGATGTCAACGTAGTGCTCTCCCGCTGAGCTACACGCCCATCTGACCGGGCGCATACACCATATTGATTTGTGTCCGTCAATAGCGTTCGGAAGAAGTTATCAGGCTTTCTTTGCGAGAATGAAAGAATGTCGCGCCTGTTCTATGCAGCGACCAGCATTTTTTCGATCTCGTTGACAAGATCGCGCAGATGGAAAGGCTTGGAAAGCACTTTCGCGTCCTTCGGGGCCTTCGAATCGGAATTCAGCGCCACCGCGGCAAAGCCTGTGATGAACATGATTTTGAGATCCGGGTCGATTTCCGATGCGCGCCGCGCCAACTCGATGCCATCCATTTCCGGCATTACGATGTCGGTCAAGAGCAGCGAGAACGGTTCTTCACGCAAACGGTCATAGGCGCTGGCGCCATTGTCGAAATGGGTGACATGATACCCCGCCTTTTCCAGCGCCTTGACTAGAAAGCGCCGCATATCATTGTCATCTTCTGCAAGAAGTATTCTCTTCATCAGTCCGTCCGAATTGTCTAGCACCGGATCATCCCCAAACCGGCGTCTGTCGATATTTACAAAACGCTTTTTTGGTAAAGATCGCGTGAATGATTTGCCAGAAAATAAGGGCGAACGAACCAAATGTCGAGGTAGCCCTGTAAGATATGGCCCGCTCTTTGGGAGTAGGGCGTGTAGGTCATAAAGTTGGCTGCTTATGCCGGTTGATGAATTCCATCTGAAGGAAAGTTGCACTAGAGTAGGACATCTGTCCGCCTTTACCGCTGCAAACCTTGAAGTGAAGAATGACCGTCGAGCGCGATTTTCCAGACAGCCTGCCTTACGAATTGCGGCAACCGGCCGATCAACGCATCCCATTCGTTTTCAATTCGCCGCATAGCGGTCAGTGCTACCCTGCAGCCTTTGTCAGGCAGTCGCAACTCGACCCGCAAACGATCCGGCGCTCCGAAGACTGTTTCGTCGACCAGTTGTTTGCTGCGGCCGTGATGCTCGGCGCACCCTTGATGGTTGCGCATTTCCCCCGCGCCTATCTCGATGTGAACCGCGAGCCCTATGAGCTCGATGCAAGGATGTTCCTCGAGCCGCTGCCGCCCTATGCAAACGGCAATTCGGCGCGCGTCGCCGGCGGACTTGGAACGATCCCGCGTCTTGTCGGGGAGGGGCAGGAAATCTATGCGCAGAAGCTGCATCTTGATGAAGCTTTGGGCCGGATCAACAATATCTACAAGCCTTATCATGCGGTTCTTGGAGACGTGCTCGTCGCAACGCGGGATCGCTTTGGCTACGGCGTGCTGATTGATTGCCACTCGATGCCGACAGGAATTCGTTTCCCGGAGAGTGGAATGCGCCCCGATTTCATTATCGGTGACCGTTTCGGCACGAGCTGCACGCCGGAACTCACCAATTCGGCAATCCACCTTCTCAGGGAGATGGGCTATGTGGTTGCGCACAACAAGCCCTATGCCGGCGGTTACATTACCGAGCACTACGGTCGGCCCTTGAAATCCTTCCATGCGATGCAGATCGAGGTGAACCGCGGGCTTTACCTCAATGAGCATAATTATGAACGGAAGGCCGGCTTCGACCAACTGCAACGGGATATCGGGCTGTTCCTGGCGGATCTGGTTTCTCTACCCGACTTCCACTTCCTCGATACGCCGTTGGCGGCCGAATAGTTTAGAGGCATCGACAAAAAAAGACCGCGCATAAGCGCGGCCCAAGTCTAGGGAGGAAACGCCCAAGGAGGGCATAGACAGGTCGCCCTGTCTGTTGATTACTCTATGCTGCGTCGCACAAATGTCAAGTGATTTGTATGATTTTTTGTGCATTGTCATTGTATGCCTAAAAAATATGCAAAAATTTGTCCAACGAGGCAGAAGTTTGAGAATGATTTAATCGCAAGGAGCCATTTTGTTCGTAGAACTTTCCTTTTTGAAGCAGATTGCTGACGTTGCCGCCGAGCAAACCCTGCCGCGATTCCGCAATATTTCGCTCGTCGACAACAAATACCAAACGGGTTTTGATCCGGTCACCGAGGCTGATCGAGAGGCCGAACGGGCGATTCGAAGGCTGATCAATGCGTCCTTTCCCGAGCACGGTATTCTTGGGGAAGAGTTCGGTGGGGAAAATCTTGACCAGTCACATGTCTGGGTGATCGATCCCATCGACGGGACACGTGCGTTCATTTCAGGCATTCCGGTCTGGGGCACGCTGGCAGGTCTAACAATCGATGGCGATGCGGTGGCGGGTCTGATGGCACAGCCGTTCACCAAGGAGCTGTTCATGTGCGACGGAGAGGCCTCCTGGTATGAAGGACCGGGCGGGACGCGCCGTCTCGAAACACGCAAGACGATTGAGCTTTCCGAGGCAACGCTTTTTACGACTACGCCGGCACTGTTCAAGGACGAAAAGCGGGAAGCCTATGACCGTGTCGAACAAACCGTCAGGCTTGCACGCTACGGCACCGATTGTTATGCCTATGCGATGCTTGCTGCCGGTTTTGTCGATCTGGTCGTAGAAACCGGGCTGCATCCCTACGATATTGTCGCGCTCATTCCGATCATCGAAAAGGCAGGTGGTGTGATTACGATGTGGGATGGCGGCGCGGCCGAAAAGGCCGGCAACATCCTTGCTGCGGCTACGCCAGAGCTGCATGCCCGGGCGCTGGATCTTCTCAATCGCTGATCTTACAGCGACTCGCCCCCGGTTCCTGGGATGAACGCATCGAAAGCCGCGAAGAACTGCTCGCGGTAGAAATCCTGTTCCTGCAGGATTTCATGCTTTGAACCGTCGATGGTCAGCAGCGTGGTGTTACGCAGCTGCAGCGCATAACGCTCGATCGCCGGCGTTGATACGACACTATCCATACCCGCGGCGATGATCAGCATCGGTATCCGTATCGCATCGATGAAATCCGGGCGGCTGACCTTCTTGATGGCGGCCGCGGCAGCCACGATCCAGCTTGCCGTTGGTCCACCGATGGCAAGTTCCGGCGCCTGCTCGAGAACGTCCACGTTGCGCAGATAGCGTACCGCATCTGAAGTCACTTCGTTGACTTCAAAGGCCTTTATGGAATGCGCTCCGCCGAGCATGTAGGTCTTGCCCAGACCGGTTGACCGCAGAGTGTTGGCCGCGATTCGCGCTGCAATCTTTCTGGCACGGCTGCCGGTAATGTCGAGCAGCGGAGCTGTCAGCACCATTCGCCGGACACGGTTGGAAAGAGCCGGCGCCGCCAGCAACGCCACCAATGCCCCTGTCGAATGGGCAAGAATGTAGTAGGGACCACGGCAATCGGGCAAAAGTACAGATTCGAACAGCTGCTCAAGGTCTGCCGCATATTGATCAAAGCTTTTCACATAGCCGCGCGCCGGATCCCGCAAGAGGCGGCTGGAGGCACCCTGGCCACGCCAGTCGAAGGTCGCCACGGTAAAGCCGCGGGTGGCAATGTCGCGGGCCGTCTCGAAGTATTTTTCGATGCATTCGTTCCGGCCCTGGAGGATAAGCACGGTTCCCTGTACGGGATGGGTACTCGCAGGCGTAATCCCGTAGCGCAATTCCTTGCCGTCAGCGAGATTTAGGGTTTCGACGCGCGTCCCGGGCGGAAGGGGGTTGGATGCGGTTTCGACAAGCGGTCGGATCATTTGATCGGGTCAATCCTCATCTTTGGCTCGCCGACTTCAGCTCTTTCTCTGATAAAATGCGCGGATACAAAGGTCAAACCGGGGATCGCAAAAAGAATGACCGGAAACTCTGTCGAGAGCTTCCGGTCAGCACGTTCCGGGCGGAAGGGACGTTACACCCGGAACGATTCGGCTTTTTTGAACTCATCAGTAAGCCGGGTTTATTTCGATGCTGAAACCATTGCGACGCTCGGCGTAACGATCACCACCCATGCGGCGAGTTTCGAGAATTTCGCCACGGCGTGAAACAACCACGAGTACGGGTGCACCGCGACGCGAAGCTCTTACAAAATACCGGCCACGCTCGAAATCGACATCACGAACCCTGTAGCCGCGGCGCTCGAGCATCCGGCTAACATCGCGCGGACCAAACCGGTCACGGCGGTCGTAACGATCACCGTGGTAACCGTCATCATAGTAGCGGCGATCCTGAACCAGGTAGCCATCTGCTTCGCCACGGTTGTCGAGATAGATCGGTGATTCGTCCCGGTAATAGCGGTCGTCAGCCATTGCCGAAGCGGCAAAGCCAGTGACGAGAAGCGCCGTGGCGGTCAGTGCAAGAACGGTTTTTTTCATTCTGTTTGTCCTTTGTGATGTCGGATCGTTTCCAACCTTGAGTGCAGTTATAGATGCATCGAGGTGAACGTATTCCGAAGATGATGTTCATTTTGCGTTCATCCACAGGGCCGCGACACCTCGATTGCGCGCGCGAATGCTGCTGAACAAAAACCCTTGAAAACGAAGTTTGGCCTAACCAAATAGCTGTTGTGACCGCCATATCGGGGTCACTGGTTCATCGGGACTTGCCTCTATGGGAGTCTTTCAAGGAACCAAAACACGCAAACATTGTCGCTCAAAGGAGGGCTAAACCATGCGTCACGTTGATTTTTCCCCACTCTACCGTTCAACCGTCGGTTTTGACCGGCTTTTCACGATTCTTGATAGTCTCGCTCAGCCGGAAGGCGCCCAGACCTATCCGCCTTATAATATCGAGCGGACCGGCGAGAACGCTTACCGCATCACCATGGCAGTTGCCGGGTTCTCAGAGGATGAAATCCAGATCGAGGCTCATCGCAATCAGCTCAAGGTGACCGGCGAAAAGAGCACCGAGAACTCCGATGAAAATGCCGAGACGCTTTACCGCGGTATTGCTTCACGCGCTTTCGAACGCCGTTTCCATCTTGCCGATTTCGTCGAGGTCAGCGGTGCCAGCCTGAAAAACGGCCTGCTGCACATTGATCTCAAGCGCGAAATTCCTGAAGAGATGAAGCCGCGCAAGATTGCCGTGACTTCCCTGTCCGACAAGGAAGCCAAGCAGATCGAAGCGAAAGCTGCAAACTAAGCGGTCTACGCAGTGAGCGAAGAAAGCGGCGCGAAAGCGCCGCTTTTTTATGCGATGAGCTCGCCAAAGCGGTCAATCTCCTCGGGAAGAGTAGCAAAGCTGGTGACGAGCCGCGTCAGCGTTTCGCCTTCGCCGACAAGATGGCTTTCCGAGGCCGGCGCGTTCTGGTCGTAGAAAAGTGCTCCATGGTCACGCAATTTTGCTGCGGTCGTGTTTTTCATGATGGCGAAAATTTCATTGCCGCGCGGCTCCCAGGCCAATCGGACATTGCCGGATGCGGCAATGCGGTCAGCCATGCGCCCGGCCATGGTGTTGGAATGCCTTGCCAGATCCAGCCACAGGTTATCTTCGAAGTACGCCTCGAACTGAGCGGCGATGAAGCGTGACTTTGAGAAGAGCTGCGCCGCCCGCTGGCGAATGTAGGGAAAAGCCTCAGCGCCTGCCGGATCCATGAAAACCAGTGCTTCGGCGCACCAGCAGCCATTCTTTGTCCCGCCAAACGACAGGATATCGATGCCCTGCCGCCAGGTCATATCTGCCGGGGAACAGCCGAGCGAAACCAATGCGTTGGCAAAGCGGGCGCCATCCATGTGCAGGGGCAGTCCGTTTTCGCGGCAAACCGCGGAGATTCCGGCGATTTCACCGGGTTCGTAAAGCGTACCGCTCTCGGTCAGCTGCGTGATGGATACCGCCATCGGCTGACCTGCGCGGACGTTATTATAGCCAGCCATTGCTTTCTTGAGATTGTCCACTTCGATCCGCCCTAGCGGTCCGTCGACCGGGTGCAGCCGGGCACCGCCGGACAGATATTCCGGTGCTCCGCCTTCATCCGCGATTGTGTGCGCTTCGCGATGCGCGAAGGTGACACCGCCGGGCTTGGCAACACTGGCCTGTGCCAGCGAATTGGCCGCAGTGCCCGTGGCGACGAAGAAAACCGCGACTTCACGTTCAAAAATCTCGTTGAACCTTTGCTCGACGACTTTATCCAGGTTGCTCGTACCGTAGGCACTTGCAAAACCGCTTGCATGCTTGTTCAGATTCTCTGCGATTTTCGGATGGGTTCCGGCCCAATTATCGGAAGCAAAATGCATGAAAGTAACCTCGGGTTTCGAATTGCGCGGACAGGCATACGCCTTTAGCCCGGGGGTGAAAAGGCAACCAAAAATCCTGGTTATGTGGAACACTCTGTTTTCCCTTGAATTTTTAGCGAAAACCTCATGTTTCGAAACGAACGGGATACTTTTGGTGCATTTTGCGCAATGATATTTCGCAGAATGCTGATATTTTTTGCTTTTCCATCTTGTTTGTTTGGAGTAATTCTGGCATACGACAATAAGACAGCAATGCTGTCCTAATTTGCGCAAGCTGAAAGCAGGACGGTAAGCAAACGTGCTTCCGTGCTTATAGTGGTGACCGCAGCCTGCAATCGGAAGATATGCCGCACCGAAGCGGGACTGGAATTATGCTATTCCGTCCCATGAAATGATGACCGCCCGCAACGGGCTCAAATGGAGGAATTGACGATGACGGATTTGACGCCATCTGTAACGACTGAACTCGCTCAGGCCGTGCAGACTCGTGCGGTCAAAACCAATAAATCGTCCGGCATTCCCACCCGACAAGGCCTTTATGACCCGCGCAACGAGCACGACGCCTGCGGCGTTGGCTTTGTCGCGCATATGAAGGGCGTCAAGTCACACAAGATCATTGAAGACGGGCTGTTCATGCTCGAAAACCTGACCCATCGTGGCGCCGTTGGCGCCGATCCCCTGATGGGCGATGGCGCCGGCATGCTCGTGCAGATTCCGGATGCGTTCTTCCGTGCTGAATGGGCGGAGAAGGGCGTCGAGCTGCCTCCCGTCAACCACTATGCCGTCGGCTACCTGTTCATGCCGCAGGATCCTGACGAGCGGGCCCATATCGAAACCGTGATTTCCGAGGTTATCGCTTCGGAAGGCCAGTCGCTGATCGGGTTCCGCGACGTCCCCGTCGACAACTCGTCCTTGTCGAAGGCGCCGCACATCGCTGCCACCGAGCCGTATCACCGGCAGGTATTCATCGGCCGCAACCCCAACATCGAAACGAACGAAGATTTCGAGGGCAGGCTGTTTGTTCTGCGCAAGGTGATCTCGAACCGCATCTACCAGGAGAATGGCGGCAAGGAGAGCGATTTCTATGTCGTCTCCATGTCGGCGCGGACAATCGTCTACAAGGGCATGTTCCTCGCCTACCAGGTCGGTGCCTACTACAAGGACTTGAAGGATCCGCGTTTCGAAAGCGCGGTGGCGCTGGTGCATCAGCGGTTTTCGACCAACACCTTCCCGTCGTGGAAGCTGGCGCATCCATACCGCATGGTCGCCCACAACGGTGAAATCAACACGCTGCGCGGCAACGTCAACTGGATGGCGGCGCGCCAGGCTTCGGTCGATTCTGAATATTTCGGCAATGACATCTCCAAGCTCTGGCCAATTTCCTATGAGGGCCAGTCGGATACGGCATGCTTCGACAATGCTCTGGAATTCCTGTTCCAGGGCGGGTACTCGCTCGCCCATTCGATGATGATGCTGATCCCCGAAGCGTGGTCGGGTAACAAGCTGATGTCCGATGACCGCAAGGCATTTTACGAGTATCACGCCGCGCTCATGGAGCCGTGGGATGGTCCGGCAGCTGTTGCCTTCACCGATGGCCGCCAGATCGGCGCGACGCTTGACCGCAACGGGCTGCGCCCCGCCCGCTATATCGTTACCGACGACGACTTCGTCATCATGGCTTCGGAAGCAGGCGTGCTGCCTGTGCCTGAAGAGAAGATCGTCAAAAAGTGGCGGCTCCAGCCGGGCCGCATGCTGCTCATCGACATGGAAAAGGGTGAGATCGTCTCCGACGATACCATCAAGTCGGAGATCGCCAACCGCCATCCCTACACGAAGTGGCTGAAGAACACGCAGCTCATTCTGGAAGAATTGAGCCCAGTGGAGCCCCGTGCGCTGCGCAAGGATGTGAGCCTACTCGATCGTCAGCAGGCCTTCGGCTACACGCAGGAAGATACGCGCCTGCTGATGGCGCCAATGGCAACGACGGGCCAGGAAGCCATTGGCTCGATGGGCACCGACACGCCGATTTCCGCGATGTCGGACAAGTCGAAGCTGCTCTACACCTATTTCAAGCAGAACTTTGCGCAGGTCACCAACCCGCCGATCGATCCGATCCGCGAAGAACTGGTGATGAGCCTCGTATCGTTCATCGGCCCGCGCCCGAACATTTTCGACCTGGTTGGTTCGTCGCGCCGCAAGCGGCTCGAAGTGCGCCAGCCGATCCTGACCAATGGCGATCTCGAAAAGATCCGTTCCATCGGACATACGGAAGACCGGTTCGATACCAAGACGCTGGATACGGCCTATAACGTAGACGAAGGTGCTGCCGGCATGGCCGGTGCGGTCGAGCGGTTATGCGACCGTGCGGAAGCTGCTGTGCATGGCGGTTATAACATCATCATCCTGTCCGACCGACAGGTTGGGCCGGACCGCATACCAATCCCGGCGCTGCTCGCGACTGCGGCAGTTCACCATCACCTGATCCGCAAGGGCCTGCGGACATCGGTTGGTCTTGTGGTTGAATCGGGCGAGCCGCGCGAAGTGCATCATTTCTGCTGCCTTGCCGGTTATGGTGCGGAAGCGATCAATCCCTATCTCGCCTTCGATACGCTGCTCGACATGCACAAGCGCGGAGAGTTCCCGCCTGAAGTTGATTCAAAGGAAGTCGTTTCGCGCTATATCAAGTCTATCGGCAAGGGCATCCTCAAGGTCATGTCGAAGATGGGCATCTCGACCTACCAGTCCTATTGCGGCGCGCAAATTTTCGACGCGGTCGGTCTGAAGTCGGCGTTTGTCGACCGGTTCTTCTTCGGAACGGCGACGACCATCGAGGGCGTTGGTCTCGAGGAAGTGGCGGAAGAGACGGTTCGACGTCACCGCGATGCCTTTGGCAATGATCCGGTGCTCGCCAGCACGCTGGAAATCGGTGGTGAATATGCGTACCGCATGCGCGGAGAAGCGCATCTCTGGTCGCCGGATGCCGTTGCGAAGTTGCAGCATGCAGTCCGGACGGATTCGCCGAGCACGTTCAAGGAATATTCCGACATGGTGAACAGCCAGTCGGCGCGGGCGAAGACCATTCGCGGCCTCTTCAACATCAAGATGGCCTCCGATACGGGACGCAAGCCTGTCTCGATCGATGACGTCGAGCCTGCGAAGGAGATCGTCAAGCGGTTCTCGACCGGCGCGATGTCCTTCGGTTCGATCAGCCGCGAAGCCCATACGACGCTCGCCGTGGCCATGAACCGGATCGGCGGCAAGTCGAACACCGGCGAAGGCGGCGAGGAGCCCGATCGGTTCTACCCGCTGCCCGATGGTAAGCCGAATCCTGAACGCTCGGCGATCAAGCAGGTGGCATCGGGCCGTTTTGGCGTGACGACGGAATATCTCGTCAACTCCGACATGATGCAGATCAAGGTCGCGCAGGGTGCCAAGCCCGGCGAAGGCGGTCAGCTGCCTGGTCATAAGGTAGATGCGACCGTTGCGAAAACCCGCCATTCGACGCCGGGCGTCGGCCTCATTTCGCCACCGCCGCACCATGACATCTACTCCATCGAAGATCTGGCGCAGCTCATCTACGATCTGAAGAACGTCAATCCCGAGGCGGATGTCTCGGTCAAGCTGGTTTCGGAAGTCGGCGTCGGCACTGTTGCTGCCGGCGTTGCCAAGGCACGTGCCGATCATATCACCATCTCGGGCTATGACGGCGGAACGGGCGCGTCGCCGCTCACCTCGCTCAAGCACGCGGGTAGCCCATGGGAAATGGGTCTGGCAGAGACGCAGCAGACGCTGGTTCTCAATGGCCTGCGCTCGCGCGTGGCCCTGCAGGTCGATGGCGGTCTGCGGACCGGGCGCGATGTCATCATCGGTGCGTTGCTTGGAGCCGACGAGTTCGGCTTCTCGACCGCGCCGCTGATCGCCGCCGGTTGCATCATGATGCGCAAGTGCCATCTCAATACCTGCCCTGTCGGTGTCGCTACGCAGGATCCTGTCCTGCGCAAGCGCTTCAAGGGCACGCCTGAACATGTCATCAACTTCTTCTTTTACATGGCGGAAGAAGTGCGGCAGTTCCTGGCTGAGATGGGATACACGAAGCTTGAAGAGATCGTCGGCAAGGCCGAACTGCTCGAGAAGCGCGACATGATCGATCACTGGAAGGCCAAGGGCCTCGATTTCACCCGCATCTTCCACAAGCCGGAAGCACCCGAGAACAAGATCCGCTGGACGGAACGTCAGAACCACCCGATCGTCGATATTCTCGACCGCAAGCTGATCGAGCAGGCCAAGACTGCACTCGAAAGCAAGATTCCGGTCAAGATCGAGATGGATATCAAGAATGTCGATCGTTCAGCCGGTGCGATGCTGTCAGGTGAAGTGGCCAAGCGCTATCGGCACAAGGGCCTCAAGGAAGATACGATCTCGGTAAAGTTCCGCGGAACGGCCGGACAGTCCTTCGGAGCGTTCTTGGCACGCGGGATTTCGTTCGATTTGATCGGTGACGGCAATGATTATGTCGGCAAGGGTCTTTGCGGCGGCCGTATCGTCATCCGCCCGCCCGAAGAGACGAAGATCGTACCGGAAGACTCTATCATCGTCGGCAACACCGTGCTTTACGGGGCCATCGAGGGTGAAGCCTATTTCCGCGGCGTGGCCGGTGAGCGTTTCGCCGTTCGTAACTCCGGCGCCATCGCTGTCGTCGAGGGTACGGGCGACCATGGCTGCGAGTACATGACTGGCGGCGTTGTCGTCGTCATCGGCCAGACTGGCCGCAACTTTGCGGCAGGCATGTCCGGCGGTGTCGCCTATGTGCTTGATGAGGCAGGCGATTTCGCCCAACGTTGCAACATGGCGATGGTCGAACTCGAGCCGGTTCCGGAAGAGGATGACATCCTTGAGAAGCTGCACCATCACGGTGGTGACCTGGCGCACAAGGGACGTGTCGATGTGTCGGCCAATATGACCCGTCACGACGAGGAGCGGCTTGTGCAGCTCATTTCGAACCACATGCACTATACAGGTTCGGGCCGGGCCAAGGAAATTCTCGACAATTGGGAAACATTCCGGCCGAAATTCGTGAAAGTCATGCCGGTTGAATATCGCCGCGCGCTCGAAGACATGGAGCGCATGCGGATGGGTGTCGCAGCCGAATAAGTCAACATACTCCATGCTTCGAGCGTCAAGATGATGCTCGGCATGGGGTGAATGCTGCCCAAAAACCCGCGCGGGAATGGGTGGCCCTCCGAGAGGCGAGGGGAGCAGTTTTATGGGTAAGGTTACAGGTTTTCTAGAGATCGACCGGCAGGTTGGCAAGTATCAGCCGGCTTCGGACCGTATCCGGCACTTCCGGGAATTCACAATTCCCATGTCGGACAGCGAGGTCAAGAAGCAGGCAGCACGCTGCATGGATTGCGGGATTCCGTTCTGCCACGGACCGACGGGATGCCCGATCCACAACCAGATTCCAGACTGGAACGACCTCGTCTACAATGACAACTGGGATGAGGCGATCCGCAACCTGCATTCCACCAACAATTTTCCCGAGTTTACGGGGCGAATCTGCCCGGCTCCCTGCGAGGAAGCGTGCACGCTGAACCTCGAGGACGTGCCGGTGTCCATCAAGACGGTGGAGCAGGCGATTGCCGACAAGGCCTACGAAAAGGGCTTCATCATCCCGCAACCGGCTGCATCCAAGACCGGCAAGAACGTTGCAATCATCGGCTCCGGGCCGGCCGGTCTTGCGGCGGCGCAGCAACTTGGCCGCGCAGGACATGAAGTCCACGTCTATGAACGCGAGAGCCGTCCGGGCGGACTGCTGCGTTACGGCATTCCGGACTTCAAGATGGAGAAGCACTTCATCGACCGGCGCGTTGCTCAGATGGAAGGTGAAGGCGTTACCTTCTTCTGCGGGGTCAATGTCGGAATTGACAAGCCAGTTCAAGAACTTATCGATAGTTACGACGCGGTCCTCTATTGCGGCGGGGCGGAAACGCCGCGTCCGGCGGGCATCCCTGGCGGCGAGTTCGAAGGCGTGCATGACGCCATGCACTATCTCGTGCAGCAGAACCGCCGCATCGGCCGTGAGAACATTGAATCGGTGGCATGGCCGAGCGATCCGATCGTCGCCTCGGGAAAGCACGTCGTGGTTGTAGGCGGTGGCGATACGGCGTCCGACTGCGTCGGCACGGCGTTTCGTCAGGGAGCTGTAAAGGTGACCCAGCTCGACATTCGTCCGCAGCCGCCGGAGAAGGAAGACAAGCTCAGCGTCTGGCCATACTGGGCGACGAAGATGCGCACGTCGTCCTCGCAGGCCGAGGGCGCGGATCGCGAATTCCAGGTCGCAACGCTTGAATTCATTGGAGAAAACGGCACGCTGACCCACGTCAAGTGCTGCGAGGTGGATGAAGCACGCAAGCCGGTCGCCGGGACCGAGTTCTTCATCAAGGCAGACCTTGCCTTTATCGCCATCGGCTTCTCCGGGCCATTCGAGAACAGTATCGTCAAGGAACTCAGCGGCTCCCTCGACATGCGCGCCGATCGCCGCGGTAACCGTTCGGTTGCAGCGGACGACAGGAATTACCGCACCAGCGTCGACAAGCTCTACACGGCCGGCGACGTCCGGCGCGGGCAATCGCTGGTTGTATGGGCGATCCGCGAAGGCCGCCAGGCTGCGCAGGCGATCGACACCGCTCTGATGGGAACTTCGGTCCTGCCACGATAAGATTTCAACCGAGCACGTGCAAAAATCACGTGCCGGTTGAAATTCCTGTACCGAATTCGAGGATTCGTGTGCGGAATTCGGCGGTTCTTGTACGATATTGGGATCATTCTGTACGAAGCCTGTGCAGGAAGAGGCGACAACCGTTTAAACCAGGAAATGGCCCCGCCGATCCGCAAATGGTGTCAGCGAACAGCTCCGGTTGTGGGCGTTTCCTCGGGCTTCTTCGGCCAGGAAAAATCATTGACGCGGCCGGGCTGGCTGTCCGGCGCAATGCCGTCGATCACAAGCCGGTCACGTGCGGATTTCTCCGTGGCGGATACGGGACGCGGCGCACCGCCGAGGAGATCGGTGCCACCATCGAGTTCGGGGTCGTTGAGGCTGATCGGAGCGAGCCGGTCAACCTTCACGGGCGGCTGCGGAGTGCCGGGGAGGGCTTGCACCGGCGCACCCGGTTTGATTGCAGCAATCTCGGGCGAGGTTGCATTGCCAAGCATCTGGCGCAACGGCTTTTCCACATAGAAGGCCAGCTTGCGCTTGCCGGCCATTGTCAGGCCGATCCCGTCATTGTTGCGCAGGCGCGCCGTCTGGCCGGAGATGTCGAAACCCGAGAGGGTGAAATTGCCGCTCTGATCGACAAATCCATCCCAAACATCGACAAACTTGCCGTCGGCTTTTTCCGTCGCATTGCGATAAAGCTCATTGAAGGCAAGCACGTCATTGGTGATGTTTTTCGACTTGAATGCAGGCTGGCCAACCCACACGACAGGATTGCCGGTCTTTTTGACCGCTTCGAGAAACGCATTGATGCGCGTCTGATATTCCCTGGTCCACTCATCGGTCAGCAGTGTCTGGCCGCCCATCTGCTGGCGGTCATTGGCCCCAACCATGATGACGACGACAGCCGGCTTTTCAGCTTCAATCAAGCCGCCGATCGATGCTGGCCAGTCGTGATGGTCAGTACGGACGAAACCGGACGAACCGTCCGCCTTGTCGACGACACGGACTCCTGGCGAATCAACGAATGCCGCATCGAGACCTTCCGCCAGATTGCCCGCCATGAAATCGCCGACGACGAGCACGGTCTTCGCATCGGGCAGTTTTTCCGGAATCGCAGGCTGGGCGACCGAGGCAGGCCCGGACGGAGCCCTGTTGGGCGCAGTGGGACGCGGACGGCTGGCGCGCTTTATGGCGCGGTTCTTGGTGGGCGCGCGATATCTCCTCCTGCCATCGTCAATGAGCCTGTCTGTCGGTTCCCGATAGACCTGGCGCGGCCCGAACAGCATATCGAGGATTGTTCTGGCCGCAGCCGTGTCAACGACGACGATGCTGCCGGCAAGACCTAGGACGATTGACAGGCGCGCAAGTGAGAAGGTCGTGCGTGGTTCGACAAGCTCACCATGAGGGGGTTTGGTGGTCTGCATCGGTGATCGCCAACCTTGCACTATCTTGACTCCCTGCAATCAAATCCGCACGTCGTGGTGAGCCCTTGGAACCACCACGACTGTTCTGCGGATCGACGAAGGTCCTACTCTATTTTTTTCCGGATGATCGTCAGCACTTCCTTGCTGGGATGACCATCGGGATCGAGGCCCATCTGCTTCTGGAAAGCCTGGATGGCGTCACGGGAACTACCGCCAATCTTTCCGTCGACCTTGCCGCTATAATAGCCGAGTTCACGCAAATGAGTCTGCAATTCTTCGCGCTCCTTCATGGTGATCGGCGTGAAGGGGCGATTCCAGTCCTGGCGCAGTCCGGAAGCACCGGCGATCTGATCGGCAAGCAGGCCAACACCAAGGGCATACTTGTCCGCATTGTTGTAGTTTTTCAGGACGAAGAAGTTCCTCGTCATCAGGAAAGTCGGGCCATTCCGGCCATCCGGCACTTTCAGCGTTGCCTTCTCACTGCCATGCGGGAAGGCCTTGCCGTTCGCGCGGACGACACCAAGACTTTGCCATTCGGCAATCGTGCGCGTGCCGCTGGGGAATTTACGCCCGGCCGGAAGAACGACCTCATAGCCCCAGGTGCGGCCGGACTGCCAGCCATTCTTGCGAAGCAGGTTGGCGGCGGTTGCCAGCGCATCCGGCACCGAGTTCCAGATATCGCGCTTGCCATTGCCGTCCATGTCGACTGCGTAGGCGAGATAGCTCGTCGGGATGAACTGGGTGTGGCCAAGGGCGCCGGCCCAGGATCCCGTCAGATGGCTGCGATCAATATCGCCCGTCTGCAGGATTTTCATGGCGGCGATGAGCTGCGTACGCGCAAATTTCGCCCGGCGCGGATCGGCATAGGCGAGAGTTGCAAGCGAGCGTACCGCATCGCGCATCACATCATCGCGCTTCATGATCTCGCCGAAATTGGTCTCCATCGACCAGATGGCGAGCAGGATGTTGCGATCGACGCCATAAGACTTTTCAATGGCTCCAAGCCAGCGGCTGTATTTGCGCGCCATTTCGCGGCCCGTTGCCACCGAGTGTTCGTTGACGCGATTATCGAGATAACCCCAGACAGGCTCGGTGAATTCCGGCTGGAACCGTGCCTTCTCCAGCACTTCCGGATCGATCTCCGTCACGCCGGCAAAGGCCCGCTGGTAGGTAGCGGCGGTAATGCCGCTCTTCATAGCCGTTCCACGGAAGTCCGCGATCCAGCTCTGGAACTTTGCATCGGCCGCCGCGTTATTGACCGCACCGGCAAATCCGATGCCCGCAACCGCAGCAACCATCAACATGCGCCTGGCAAAGGCCGATGAACTCCTGATCATGTTCTCTCCTCGAACTGTGTTCCCACATTTTGGGGTCAAACGATAAAATAGGCATGTCAAAGTTAGGAATTGGTTTACCATGCATACGCAAACGAGTGCCATATGGGCACATTAGAGTCCGTTTTGAAATCCTACTGCGGCGGCATCTGACGTCATTTTCTGCGCTTCCGGTGCTCAGCGTACCATACGTACGCTGCGCTCCGGTTCTCGGAATAAGCGCCATCTGCCTCACCGCAGTGATTTTCCAAACGGACTCTTAACAACGGCAACGAATAGTTATTTTACAGTGGTATGTATTTTGGGTCTTTGAAACAAAATTGTCTAGCGCACAACCCTGAATTTCGAACAGATTTTGCAGTGAATTGTGCGCAAATTTGAAGTGTTACTGTGCGCTTGTGCATTCAATAGAGCGTATGGCACAGTAATAAAAATTAGTATTTGAGTGTAACACCTATGAGGTCACGATGACGACAGTCAAGAAAATCCGGAAGGCCGTATTTCCAGTTGCGGGCTTTGGGACCCGCGTTCTTCCCGCCACGAAATCCATCCCAAAAGAGATGCTGACAGTCGTCGACAAGCCGGTCATCCAATATGTGGTGGACGAGGCGCGCGAAGCCGGTATCGAGCATTTCATTTTCGTAACGGGCCGCAACAAGGCCGTCATCGAGGATTATTTCGACGCCCAGTACGAGCTCTACGCCACCCTTGCCGAACGCGGCAAGACCGGACTGCTCGACGAATTGCAAGGCATCCAGCCAGGCCCCGGGACAACGAGCTTTACCCGCCAGCAGGTGCCGATGGGTCTTGGACATGCGGTATGGTGCGCGCGCGATATCGTCGGTGACGAGCCCTTCGCGCTGCTGTTGCCGGACATGATCATGCAGCCGGAGGGCAATGGCTGCCTTGCCGACATGGTCGAGGTCTACAATCAGTCCGGCGGCAACGTGATCGCGGTACAGGAGTGCGATCCTGCCGAAACGCACAAATACGGCATTGTCGGGCAGGGCAAGCCCATCGGCAAAGGGTTCGAGCTGACGGAAATGGTCGAAAAGCCCGCCAAGGGAACGGCACCCTCCAATCTCTACATCAACGGCCGTTACATCCTGCAGCCGGAAATTTTCGGCATTCTGGAGAATCAGGAGCGTGGTGCCGGCAATGAAATCCAGCTCACCGATGCAATGCTGAAGCTGACCAAGCAGCAGGACTTCTTTGGCTATCACTTCAAGGGCCGGACTTACGATACCGGCTCGAAGGAAGGCTTTGTCGAAGCCAATGTCGCCTTCGCGCTGTGGCGCAATGACATCCGCAACGGTGTCATCGACAATATCGGCAACATGCTGAAGACGATCGAGCCAAAGAAGGGCTGATCATGGCCGGGGAGGGATACCAAATGTCTCTCCCCGACCGCTTGCCGGGTTGCGCTTATGCGTCGGTTCTGCAAGGCTCGCTATATTGCAAAGCGGCTGGGGGAGCGTGGCAATGAATGGGGCAGATGCGCTTTGCGACACTCTTCTGGCCAATGATGTAAGGGTGTGTTTCGCCAATCCTGGCACGTCGGAAATGCATTTCGTCGCTGCGCTCGATCGCAAGCCCGAAATGCGTTGCATACTTGGACTGTTCGAGGGTGTCGTTACGGGCGCGGCTGACGGTTACGCCCGAATGACCGGCCGGCCAGCCGCAACCTTGCTCCACACCGGCCCGGGTCTGGCGAACGGTCTTGCCAATCTTCACAATGCCCGCCGCGCCCGAATACCGATGATCAACGTCGTCGGCGATCATGCTTCCTATCATCTTCCCCTCGATGCGCCGCTCACCACCGACATTGAGAGCCTTGCCGCTCCAATGTCGAACTGGGTGCATCGCATAGGTGGTCCAGCCGATGTTGCGCCGGCGGCCGAGGCGGCCTATCGCGCGTCACTCTTGCCTCCCGGCATCGCAACATTGATCCTGCCTGCCGACGCTGCGTGGGGCGAAGTTGCCCCTGCGCCGTCGAAAAGGGTGGTCCTTCCTGCCCCGCCTGAAGTTCCAGCGGATAGGGTGCGGAGAGTTGCCGATGCCATCCGCAGTGCTCCTGGCCGCGTCGGTATTCTTGTCAGCGGGGCCGCTGCACAGGCTGACTCCCTCGAAGTCGCAGGGCAGATCGCCGCGGCGAAGGATGTGCGCCTGTTCAGTGAAGTTCTGGTCGCGCGAATGGCGCGCGGCGTTGGTCGCGTCGCTCCGACTCGGATCCCCTATCCGATCGATGCAGCGATCGAACTGCTCAGCGATATCGACGTGCTGATCCTGGTTGGAGCCCCGGAACCGGTGGCTTTTTTCGCCTATCCCGGCAAGCCCGGGCGCCTCGTCCGCGACGATTGCCAGGTTCTTACCCTGGCGAAACATGGCGAGGATTTGAAGGGGCACTGGAAGGTCTTCGCGATGAACTGGGCGTGACGCGCTCGCAGCCGCAGCCGCGGTCGAGCGCGATGCCGGACGAGCAGGTTCCCGATGGAATGCTGACCGACGACGCGATCGCCGTGATGGTGGCGCGAAAGCTGCCCGAGAATGCGATCGTTTGCGATGAGGCGATTACTTCGGCCCGGCGATTCTTTGCGCTCTCTGCCTTTGCCGCCCCGCATGATTTCCTCATGACGACAGGCGGGGCAATTGGCAACGGGATTCCCCTGGCGACCGGAGCTGCAATAGCCTGTCCGGACAGGAAGGTCTTCAACCTGCAGGCCGATGGAAGCGGCATGTACACTTTGCAGGGACTTTGGACGCAGGCGCGTGAAAATCTCGACGTCGTCACGATTATTTTTTCCAACCGCATATATGCTACCCTGCACATGGAAATGCAGAATGTCGGCGTCGGGCCAATCGGGGAGAACGCACGGCGAATGCTCGATCTCGATCAACCGTCGCTGGATTGGGTGTCGATCGCAAGGGGGATGGGCGTCGAGGCCGCCCGCGCGAACTCCTGCAAAGAGTTTGACGACCTTCTGGACAGTGTCTTGAGGCGTCGTGGCCCGTTTCTGATTGAAGCCGTCATTTGACCATTGACGGCGGGTCTTTCCCGATGATGCGGATGCCTACCTCTGCAGCGTCACACCCATGAAGATGCTGGTTTCTTCGGTCTGGCGGGTGTCGACCTCGCTGTGGGTGAATTCGTGGCGGGCACTGACATCCAGGCCGACGAAACGGTTGAACCAGTAGGTGGTGCCGATTTCGGCGCCGAACCCCTTGTCCCAGCCCGATCCGTCCGTATTGTCGCGAAGCGATCCGATCAGCGTTGCGTGGACATCGAGGTTCGACCGGACCTGGCGTTTTATGCCCAGCGTGCCCTCATAGAATATCGAGCCGCTGTCATCGGGGGCAGTTGCACCCTCTACACGGGTCAAGAGGCCGAGAGTGACATCGGTACCGCGTTGCGGCGACCATTTGAGCGCGCCGTCGACACTGAGGCCATCGATGGCTGCGAGCCTTGGGTCATCGATGTCCTGACGCAGATAGCCGATCGCCAGTTCGCCCGAGAGTTTTTCGGCGATGTCGAGTTCGACGCCGCCCCGCAGCCCGAGGAGCGGTCCCGAACGGCGGAAGCCGTTGACGTCGACCGCTTCGTCGTACATCAGCTTGCCGAGTTCCACTTCGACAAACGGCTTGATGGCCGGCGACATTTCGAAACCGCCGCGCAGGGCTATGCTGGCGAAGGTGTTGTCGCGGTCTCCCTGGCTGACGGTGCTGCCATCGGAGAATTCAGCATTGCCGTAGGTCGTGTGATCGACATTGCCTTTCACATCGGCAAAGAACTTGCCGAACTCGTGGCGCACGCCAAGGCTCCCGTCGAGTTCCTGCACCAGGGGACGATTCGAGGTGCCGACGATGGTCGTTGGGGCGCTCGGGTCTTCCTGGCGGATGCGATAGCCCGCCTCGCCCTTTACGGTGGTGCGCTCGCCAAGGTCGAGCTGGAAGCCGCCGCGCAAGCCAGCATCAGGGGCCGAATATTCTTCGCCCGAGATGGTCTTGTCATAGGTGCCGTCGAAATCGAGAAAGGCTGAATGACGCGACCAATCGGTGGTGGCGCGGGCACGCAGGCGGGTTTCCGACAGCACGGCGCTGCTGCCATCCGAACTGCCGTCGGCGTTGGTCGTAGCGCGAAGGCCGGTGCTGAGCGATGGGCGAAGGGTGACAGTGCCGGCCCTTATGCCGAGCGGTGCAAAAGGTTCGGGGTCCGGGCGTATCGTCCGCCGCTCGATCGCGGGTACCGGGAGATTATCCCTTTCGGCAGCGGCTGCGGGCGGATTGGCTTCCCTGTTCTGCTCGATGGGAGGATTGGAAATCGAACCGGTCTGTTCTTCGTCCAGCCGGTCCTCGACGCCGGCCCTGCGTACGGCGCCGGGGCGCTGGGCCGGAACGGGTACTGTTCCGGCAGCAGGTGCCGCGGATTCCGCATTGAGCCCGCCGCTATTGTCGGCGGGGCCGGATGGTGGTGAGTCATCATCTATGGGTACGCCGAGCAATCCAAGATTGCTGCTGTCATCGTCTTGCGGCAATGCGCCCGGACTGACGGGTTCGTAGGGTCTTGCGGGAATGCCGCTGTCCGTTTGCCGCGCAGGGTTATTGTTGGCGCCGTTCGTCTGATTGGCATTGGTTGTGTTCTGCGCCTGAAGCACGTTTTCCTGGACGGCTCCGCGTAAGGGAGGGGTCTCCTGCGCCGAAGCACTGGACGCAAGCACGGTGCTTGCAAGCAACCCCGTTATCAAACAGATGTTGATCGCAGTCCTGAAGCTGCCGCGGGGCGGCGCTTCGTAACGTGGTTGCCAAGGGTGTATCAACAGGTGTGCCAATCGGTTCGAACATTGCGGGATGGTAAAGAGGCATGGTTAATGACTGGCTAAGGGCCTGTATGGAAACTCACCTGCGGCGGTCATCTGATGCGGTTTTCCGCACGCTCACTTGAACAAAAAATGGACAGCGGGGATGCAAAGCGCTAACGGTTCTCGCCATGCAGGCGATAAACGACACCGAACTGGACAAATCCGCAGCGGTTGATTCCGCAAAACGGACAATTTCAACCGAGAAAGACGGGCTGGCAGCACTCAGCAGGTCGCTTGAAGGCCCCCTGGCAGAAGCCTTCTGCAAAGCCATCGAGAAGATTGCTGCGGTACGCGGCCGTATCATCGTCACTGGCGTCGGCAAGAGTGGCCATATCGGCTCGAAGATCGCCGCGACCTTCGCATCGACGGGAACGCCTGCATTCTTTGTGCATCCCTCCGAAGCCAATCATGGCGATCTCGGCATGATTGCCACGGATGATGCCATCCTCGCGATATCCTGGTCAGGCGATACGGCGGAGCTCAAAGGTATTGTCAGCTATTCGCGCCGCTTCCGTATCCCGCTTATCGCGGTAACTGCCGGCGAGAATTCCGCACTGGCGACAGCTGCCGACGTGGTGCTTTTGATGCCGCGCGTGACCGAAGCCTGTCCGCATGGCCTCGCACCAACCACCTCGACCCTGATGCAGCTGGCAATGGGCGATGCGCTTGCCGTTGCTCTGCTGGAAGCGCGCGGCTTTACGGCACACGATTTCAAGACCTTCCACCCCGGCGGATCGCTTGGCGCGAGCCTGACGCATGTGCGAGAGATCATGCATCGCGGCGACAGGCTGCCGCTGGTGCCGCTTGGAACGCTTATTCCCGACGCGATGAAGGTGCTTTCGGAAAAGCGCTTCGGCTGCATTGCCGTGCTGAACGATGATGAAACGCTGGCCGGGATCATCACCGACGGTGATCTTTCGCGCAATCTTCACCGCAATCTCGTGACGGTGAAGGTTGAGGAGATCATGACGCGCGCGCCGAAGACGGTGCCGCCGACGATGCTCGCAAGCGCGGCACTCGCACTGCTCAACGAGCACAATATCGGCGCGCTGATCGTAACCGAGAACAATTTCCCGATCGGCATCGTGCATTTCCATGATTTGTTGCGGATCGGCGCTGCCTAAAAGTTTTCGGCAGACTTGCTTGTCTTAAGATCGAGTTGGCCGTGTGACGGCTTGGAATATGAATCGGCACAGCAATGTTTTGCTTTGTAATCGGGCTATGCCAGACCTTACCCTTACCCTGACGAACCAAATAACAACCACTCGCCAGCAGAAGCTTCCGCAAACTGCGGTCAAATGCTGGAGCCATCAAGCCGCTTGATCTATTTCGCGCAAAGCAACGATTTGCAAAAATACTGACGAAAGCGGAACGTCGGGATGATTGTCTGGCATGATGTCTACAGTCATGGCAGAGATTTTTTCCAATAGTTCATCAAGCGTTGGCGCGTCAACGGCAACAGGAATGTCGTCGCAATGCCCGGACCAAACCGAGGCCTCTGCATCCCACACTGTCGTGATTGTAAAGATCACAGGTTTCTGCATGACTTGTATCCCGATTACTGGTGCAGCGTACCACAGCCTCGAGGGCGACAGCAAACGAGACAATGGTCCAACGTGAAAGCCTAAGCCGCCTCAACCACCAGCGTTCCGTGATCGATGCCGGTGATGCGCACTTGGCTACCGGCGGCAAGGTCGGGCCCGGTCACCCGCCACAGGCTGTCGCCGACGCGGGCGCGTCCCCTGCCGTTGACCGTTGCTTCCTCGAGCGTCACCACCTGACCGATCAGCTGTTCGCCGCGCCGGTTGAGCAGGGGTTCGTCCGATACGACGTCGGTTGCGCCAATGAGCCTGCGGCCGATGAAGACGGAAATGAGAGAAAGAATCAGGAACAGGACGACCTGCAACTGCCAGCCAAGTCCGAGTGCGTCGCCCAAGAGGATAGAAAGCGCGCCGACGACGAGTGCGGCGATGCCGAACCACAGGAAGAAGATGCCCGGGGCCGCGACCTCGAAAATCATCAGGACCAGGCCGAGGACGATCCAGTTCCAGGGGCCAAGCTCAGCAAAGAGACGTTCCAGCATCGATGCAACTCCTCCAGCTTACGAGGTCGAGCCGGTACCCGGAACGGTCCGTCCGCGTGGGGGCGGCGTTGCCGGGGCGGTAGGGTTGGAGGGCGCATTGTCGCCGAAGGCTTCACGGGCAATGGCGCCAATGCCGCCGAGCGAGCCGATAAGCGATGATGCCTCCATCGGCATCAGAATGACCTTCTGGTTGGGGCTTGTGGCGAATTTGCCAAATGCCTCGGTGTATTTCTGCGCGACGAAATAGTTCAGCGCCTGCACATTGCCTCCACTGATGGCAGCGGAAACGAATTCCGTCGCCTTGGCTTCCGCCTCTGCAAGGCGTTCGCGGCCTTCGGCTTCGCGGAAGGCGGCTTCGCGCTTGCCCTCGGCTTCGAGGATCTGCGCCTGCTTCAGACCTTCGGCGCGCAGGATCTGCGCCGCCCTGGTGCCTTCGGCCTCGAGTACGACCGCACGCTTGTCACGCTCGGCCTTCATCTGGCGGGCCATGGAGTCGAGCAGGTCCTTGGGCGGATTGATGTCCTTGATCTCGACGCGGGTCATCTTGATGCCCCAGGAGTGCGCTGCCTCGTCAACCACTCGCAACAGGCGATCATTGATCGCATCGCGGTTCGACAGGAGTTCGTCGAGCACCATCGACCCCATAACGGTACGGATATTGGTCATGGTCAGGTTGAGGATCGCGTTCTGCAGCCCGCTGACCTGATAGGCGGCCTGCGGTGCATTGAGTATCTGGTAAAAGGCGATGCCATCGACGGCGATGTTGGCATTGTCCTTGGTGATGACCTCCTGCGTCGGAACGTCAAGCACCTGCTCCATCATGTTCAGCTTGGCGCCGATCCGGTCAAAGAAGGGGATGATGAGGCTCAAACCCGGTGCGAGGGTGCGGGTATATTTGCCGAAGCGTTCGATGGTGTAATTGTAGCCCTGCGGGACGGTTTTGACGCCCGCAAACAGAACCACGAACACCAGGATGACGAGGACTGGAATGGTGAAGTCGAAACCGCTGAACGGCATTGTGGTCTCCCCTGGCCGACGACCGCTCGAGCGGCGTCAAACACGTTATCGCCCATTGGCAGGCGAGGCCAAGATAGACGATAGTTCTGATTCGAGCGAGCCCGCCGAGTGGTCAGATCCAGCCCTGCAATTCGCGCCGGACCAGTGTCTCGATAACCTTCATGCCCTCGTCGGAATCGTTGAGGCAGGGGATGTGGGTGAAGTTGACACCGCCATTGTGGTGGAAGATTTCGGCGCCGCCAACGGCGATTTCCTCCAGCGTTTCCAGGCAGTCGGCGACGAAGCCCGGATTGAAGACGGCGACCGATTTGACGCCGTCCTTCGCAAGCTTCTCCAGCGTCTTGTCCGTATAGGGCTGCATCCATTCTTCCGGGCCGAAACGTGACTGGAAACAGCTGATCAGCTTGTCCTCGCTCCAGCCGAGCCGTTCACGCAGCAGGCGCGTGGTTTTCCAGCAATGGCATGGATAAGGATCGCCGCGCTTGAAATAGCTCTGCGGTATGCCGTGATAGGAGGCGATCAGCACTTCCGGCTCGAAGTCGAGCGAGGCATAATGCCTCTCGATCGACGTCGCAAGCGCTTCGATGTAGGTGGCCTCGTCCTGATAGGACGGCACAGTGCGCGTAGCGGGCATGAAGCGCATCTTGATCAAGGCTTCGAAGAACTTGTCGTTGACCGTTGCTGTCGTCGTCGCCGAATATTGCGGGTAGAGCGGGAACATCAGGATGCGTTTGCAGCCCTGTTTGTCCAGCCGCTCCAGCGCCTGTTCGATCGAGGGCTGGCCGTAGCGCATGCCCCAATCGACAATGATTTCAGGATGGGAGGCGAGGGCGGCGCCGAGCTTCTCGCCCTGCGAGCGGGTATAGGTGCGCAACGGCGACTCGTTGCGCTCGCGGTTCCAGATCTTGTCATAAAGCGCGCCGGATTTTTTCGGACGGGTGTTGAGCACGATGCCGTGAAGCACAGGCAGCCAGATTGCGCGTGGCCACTCGATCACGCGTTTGTCGGACAGGAATTCCTTGAGGTAGCGCCGCATCGATTTCTGATCGGTGCCGTCCGGAGTGCCGAGATTGACGAGGAGCACGCCGATCTTCGATGTCTCGATGCGTGGATGGTTTTCCGGCTTTGTTACCGCTTTCAACGCCTCGCCAGAAATCGCCATATCCAAAACTCCACTTCTTCGCGTGGAACCTAGTCAGGACAGGGCTGATTGCAAGAGTGCGAAAGGCCGCATGTTGGTTGGTGGGCTCCGCAGCTCGCTTGCTCAAGATTTTGGTATTGCGCCGCCCCGCTCGGCCGCGGTCTTGCGGATGATGTCTGCGATCTCGGGGCTGCTGCTGGACAGCACCTGGAAATCCACCGAATGCAGCGACAGCAGCGACACCGCAGTCGCGGCGCTGACGGTCGCAGAACGGGGCTCGCCGCTGATCAGGGCCATCTCGCCGAAGAAGCTGCCAGGGCCAAGCTCCACCGGGTTCGCTGTCGCAACGCTGACGCGACCCTCGACGATGAAGAACATCTGGTCACCAGCCTCACCCTTGCGGCAGATGACGGCACCCGCCGGCACGACCCGAGGTCTCAATGACCGCACGATCTCGACGAGCGCGGCCGAGCCAAGCTTCTGGAACAGCGGCACTGCCGCAACCAGTTGCCAATTGCGCACGAAGTCCTGGCGGCGGACTTCCTGGTAGAATCCCGTGGCGAGGATGCCCGCCCACAGCGCGAAGATGCCGATGCCGCTCATCATGACCAACCCCGCCAGTATACGGGCGGCCAAGCTCTGCGGAACGACGTCGCCATAGCCGGTGGTCGACAGGGTGACCACTGCCCACCACATCGCCTGGGGGATGCTGCCGAACTTGTCAGGCTGGACGTCGCGCTCGATGATATAGGCTACCAGCGCTGCACCGAACAGAACGGTGACGAAGATCGAGGTGACGCCGATCAGGTTGCGAGCTTCGTTGGTCAGAACCCTGACCAATACCCGAAGGTAGGTCGAATCGCGTAGCGGCTTTAGCAGCCAGACGGCACAGTATAGAATCTGGTCGCGGGTGCCGACGAACAGGAACGCAGCCATAGGGACCAAGACAGCCAGCACATCGACAGCGATGACCGGCATTCTCTTCCGAACCTCTCTCGCCCGCTGCGAAACCAGCGTCTCGATCAGTTGCAGGAGATAGACCGCCCAGATACCGGCGAGCAAGACCTCCAAAACAAGCCTGGTCCGTCCGGTCAAGTCCGGCGTCGTAAGTGCAGCTACCGCCACCAGGCCGGTCGCGGCAAGCAGCGCGTTCAGCGGCGCAGATATCTTCGAGAAAGGCAGTGCCGACATTTCAACACCCGCCGCACCCAGCGAGCGGCCTACTACCCCAAGAATAGTATGGCTGCAGGCCAAGTGCAAAGGCACGGTGAAAGTCGAACCCAGTTCAACTGTGATCCGGTTGAAACTGATCCTACATCGCCGGCGGTACTTTCATCTCGGCGCCGATCGGTAGCTTCATAACCCGCATGTCCGGGTTGGCCTCAGCGAGCCTTTTCCATTCGATGCCTTTGCCATAGACCTCTTCGGCAATGTCCCAGAAATTGTCACCGCGCTTGATCGTATAGGTATCAGGATGGTGGTTCGCCGCTGGAGCGGCTGCCGCTGTTTCGGATGCGGGTTTGGCGGCATCCGGAGCTTTCGGAGCTTCTGTCGTTGAGGGTTCCGCCGGCTTGGCTTCAACCGAAGCACCGGGCGCCAGAGCGGTAATGCGGCCGTCGGTATAGGGCTTGTACGGGGTGTTCTTCGCCATGTAATCGGCAAGGACCAGTTCAAGCCCTGGGCCGAAGTCATAGGCGTTTACCGCGTTGGTCGAGAAGACCTTATAACCGTCGCCACCTGCGCGCATGTAGTTGTTGGATACGACGCCATAGGTTGCGCCGGTATCGATCGGCTTCCAGCTGTCGCCCTGCAACACCTGAACGTCAGAGATGCGGCTGCCAGCGGGTTTTGACACGTCGAAAGCATATTTGAGACCAGCGACCTGCGGGAACCGGCCGGCACCCTGATCGATCTGGCTGACGCCGTTTTCGAGGGCGGCCACCACGTCCGAACCGCGCAACTGGAACGTTGCCAGCGTATTCTGGAACGGCAGGACCGTCAGAACCTCACCCATGGTGACCTCACCCGCATCAATCGATGCGCGCAAGCCGCCGCCATTGATGATGGCGATCGTCACGCCCTGGCCCTTGACGCGGTCGAGCATCGCATCGGCAACGAGATCACCCATGCTGCATTCCTTGACCCGGCAGACCTCGCGGGCAGCTTCAATCACGCCGCCCGATTCGCCGACCTTCCTGGCTTTCAACTCTTCGATCGGCTTGCCCAGTTCCTTGATGCGGGCGACAAAGGCGGGGTCCGGCGTTACAGATGAATCGAGGAGGATTGGTGCGCCCTCGCTCTTGATGACATTGCCATCGTCGTCGAACGTAACTTTGAGCTCGCCGAGATATTTCGAATAGGATTTTGCCTGAACAATCGGCACATCCCTGCCAGAGGGGTTCTTGACCAGCGTCGGATAAGGCCCGAGCGCTTCCGGGTCGGTGTTCGATAGCAGTGTGTGACTGTGACCGCCGACGATCACATCGATGCCGTCTACCTTGGCGGCGAGTTCCTTGTCCCTGAGATAGCCGTAATGGTTGACGGCGATGATCTTGTTGACGCCTTCGGCCTTCAGTGTCTCAACGAGCTTTTTCAACGCCTCGACTTCGTCGGCAAACTTGACATCAGGCCCAGGGCTGGAGATTTCTGCCGTGTCGGTGGTGAGAGCGGAGATAATGCCGATTTTCTGGCCGCCGATTTCCTTGATGAGATAGGGTTTGAATTTCCCGGCTATGGGCGAATTCGGGGCGGCCTCCGTGTTGCTGGAAATGACCGGGAATTTCACCTTGTCGAGGAACCTGGCCAGAGTGACTGGTGTATCGTCGAACTCATGGTTGCCGAGCGCCATGGCATCGAATCCCATCTGGTTCATGAACTCGGCGGTGTCGTCACCCTTGTAGGTCGTATAGAACAGCGAGCCTTGAAACTCGTCGCCGGCATCGAGGACGATGACGTTGCCGCCGTCCTTCGACAGCGCGGCGCGGCGTTCGTCGATCTTGGTTTTGACGCGGGCAATCCCGCCGAAACACTCGTTCTTGCTCTCCTCCTCAGCGGAGCAGGTGGAATCGAATTTGTTGATCGCCTCGATGCGCGAATGCTCGTCGTTGATATGCAGAATATTGAGTGTGTAGTCGGCCATCGCCGCGCCGGCAGTCATGCCGAGGGCTGAGGTGGCTAACAGGATTTTCGGCAGGATTTGGTTGAGGATTCTGGACATGACTGCTCCGCGGGGCTCATTCAATCGAAGGGCTTAGTATCTTCATCCTATGTTTCGCGCGTCAAGGAGATATGACAAGACGCACCAACCGCACCAAGGTGTTACCGCCTTGCTGGCGCACGTGCTTTGAGCAGAAAAATAGAGCTTTCTAGCCTACCTGCGGCGAGCGACGCGTCAGGGAGAACTGCTGGCCTGATGACGAGGTGCAATTCAGCTGACCGGCACTGATGAGGGCGCAATTGACCTTGGACTGGGTGCCACGGGCGAGCGAGCGCAGATCGATCTCGATCAGGCTGGCTGAAGCAAAGCGGTAATTACCCTCGGCCAGTTTTTCCTTTGTGTCGTTGGCGCGGGTTTCGAACACCCCGTTGTTGAAGTTGGAGAAAGCGACGCCGGATGTGTCGAACCATTGACCCTGTACACTATCGGATGGCTTGGAAACTTGACCCGAACCGCCATCCTGCATGGACCCGCTCATGCAGCCGGCAAGGGTGATGGTCAGTGTGGTTGCGGCGATGGCCAACGAAAAGCGTTTCATCCAGACAATCTCCCAATGAATCTGCCTTGATTCAATGCCGTGAAAATCAAGCAAAAACAAGACCTAAGTTTAATTGCAAATTCGAAGAGGTTGTTAGTTCCGTAAAATATCCCGGTTGTCAGTTGCCGCCTGCAGGGTATGTGGAAAGAATGACAACGGAATGTATTCAGCACGATGAGGCATGTGGTGTGGTGACGTGAAGTGTGTTCGAACAGCAAGAGTAGCAGACGCGGCGAGGGCCTGCGCCGTGTTGCGCCGGTCGATCACGGAGCTATGCGTTGCCGATCATGGCAATGATCGGATGTCGCTCGAACAATGGCTCGCCAACAAAACGCCGGAAAACGTCACGGCATGGATCGAGGCAAAGGGCCAGGAATTGGTGATCGCCGAAGAGGCAGGTGAGGTCCTTGGGGTAGGAGCCGCCTCGGCTGCCGGCGAAATCCTGTTGAACTATGTTTCGCCGGATGCGCGGTTTCGCGGTGTGAGCAAGGCAATCCTGCTGCATCTTGAAACATATGTGCTTGCGCAGGGCGGCAAGAAAAGTTTCCTTTCAAGTACCCTTACCGCCCATCGATTTTATCTGGCGTCAGGTTACGAGGATGCGGGAGAACCGGAATTGTGGGCAGGGATGAGTGCCCAACCGATGATCAAATAGCTTTCGGACAAGTGAGGACAGAATGATCGGTTACACGATGGTAGGCACGAACGATCTTGAGAAGGCGATCCGCTTCTATGATCCGTTGATGGCTGAGATGGGTCTCGACGGGTGCTACCGGGATGACCTGTCGACGTCATGGGGCAGGAAGGGCGATGACCGTTTCCCGCTCTTCTTTGTCGGATATCCGTTTGATCGCGAGCCCGCGACTGTCGGCAATGGTGTGATGACGGCTTTCCGTTTCGACAATAACGCAGCGCTGGTTGACTGGCTCTATGCGATGGCACTGAAAAATGGCGGAAGCGACGAGGGCCCCCCGGGCTTCCGGCCCCAATACGGCGAGGGCTTCTATGGCGCCTATGTCCGCGATCCGGACGGCAACAAGCTGGCGTTTGTCTGTTATGACGCCGAACCGATCACGTAGAAGTCGGTAAAGAGAAACGGCAGCCCGAAGGCTGCCGTTTTGCTTGATTGCGCTGAGATCAGCGCACGAGGATGTTGCGGAACTGCCAGGGATCGCTCGTGTCGAGATTTTCCTTGAACAGGCCTGGCCGGTTTTCCAGCGGCGTCCAGTCGGTATAGTGACCCTTGAGCGGACCGAGATAGGGCTTCTGCACTTCGAGGCAGCGGCGGAAATCCATCTCATCGGTCTCGACGATGCCTGCATCCGGATTTTCCAGCGCCCAGACCATGCCTGCCATGACGGCGGATGAAACCTGCAGGCCGGTGGCGTTCTGATAAGGAGCAAGCTTGCGGGCTTCCTCGATCGTCAGCTGCGACCCGTACCAATAGGCGTTCTTGTCGTGGCCGTAGACGAGGACGCCGAGTTCATCGGCGCCGTCGACGATCTCCGACTCTTCCAGCACGTGCTGGATCGCCTGGGGCTGGCCGGCTGCGCCGAACATCTCATCGAGCGATAGTGTCGCCACATTCGCAGGATGATAGGCGTAATGGCAGGTCGGCCGATAGTTGGCCTTGCCCTTCTTGTCGAACACCGTGAAGAAATCGGCGATCGAGATCGCCTCGTTGTGCGTGACCAGCAGGCCGAACTGCGCACCCTCGGTCGGGCACCATGTGCGGATGCGAGTGTCGGCGCCGGGCTGTTCCAGGAAGATCGCGGCCTTGTTGCCCTTCTTCTGCTTGCGGGCATTCTTCGGCATCCATTTTTCATGGGTGCCCCAGCCGAGTTCGGCCGGCTGCAGGCCTTCGGAAATGAAGCCATCGACGGACCATGTGTTCCAGAAGGCGCCGAAAGGCTTCGGCTCGCCAGCGCGTTGCGTGTCGCGCTCGGCGATGTGGATGCCCTTGACACCAACCTTTTTCATCAGTTTCGCCCAGCCCTCGCGATCGTTGCGGCCGGGTTCCTTGTGGTCGACGTGCAGGTCGCGGGCAAGGTCAAGCACAGCCTGCTTGACGAACCACGAGACCATGCCGGGATTTGCGCCGCAGCAGGACACCGCGGTCGGACCGCCTGGATGCTTCTTCCGTTCGGCAAGCAATGTCTGGCGCAGCGCATAATTGGTGCGGTCGGCGTTATCGAGGTCGTTGGCATAATAGAAGCCGGGCCAGGGCTCGATCACGGTGTCGATATAGAGCGCGCCGGCCTTACGGCACAGATGCAAGATATCGACGGACGACGTATCGACGGAAAGATTGACGCAGAAACCCTGTCCGCCGCCTTCGGTGAGAAGGGGCTTGAGCAGCGTCTTGTAATTTTCCTTGGTAACGGCTTCCTGAATGAAGCGGATGCCGCGCTCGTCGAGCAGTTTCTTGTTGGCATCGCTCGGATCGATAACGACCAGGCGGGATTTATCGTATTTGAAGTGGCGTTCGATGAGGGGCAGGGTACCCCGTCCGATGGACCCGAAACCAATCATCACGATCGGACCGGTAATTTCTCCATGTACAGGCCAATCAGCCTTCGCCATTTTTTTTGTGCTCCTAATTTTGATCTCCATCAATGAGTACAGCCGCTACAGAGCGGCTTCAAAGAAACCATAGAGCATAGACATGACAAAGAGCAAACAACCCAATGCCCTTTTAGGGTGAAATTTCATTATACTGTTAATTATAACGGCGTTTATAGGCGTTTTAGCGCGTCAATAAGCCGTTCGCGAATTGTCATAATACCTTTGTAATGCAATTGCGCAGGATTTAGCGCTTCAAGCTGGCTAGCAAAAGCTTCGGCGACGGCACGGCATTCCGGATGTTTCTTGAGCGCATTTATAGGATTCAAATGGATGCGGATGGTGAAAAGTATATCGCCGGAAGTGGGCAATTTGCGTAAGGTCTGGCGCTCGACACGGACGAAACTCTGCTCGGCGATATCGCCATCGCCATACAGCGCGCCCTTCTGGTGGCTGGCGAGCGGATGGTAAAGATTACCGTCCGGCTGCAGTGACCAGTTCATGCGCCAGACGGGCCGGTCGAGGCGCAGATTGTCGAACATGCGGGTGATCAGCCCGGCATTGCGCGTACCGGCGCCGAAATCGGGCACAGGCGCATGGATCTCGTCCATCGAACGGCTGAATTTTTCCAGAAGGGTCCAGGATGACGGAAAGGACAGCGAGGCAGCCGCGAGATGCCAGCCGCGCCGCTCGTCCTTGCGCATCAGCACGAGGTCTTCCTGAACGAGACTGGCAGCGCTATGCAGGAATGGAACATCGGTATCGCCCAGGTGCACGGGGTTCTCCCGGCCGGTGATGGCAATGGCGTCATTGATACGGGTATAGGTCGATGGATAGTGCTCGACGAGATGCTCCGCGAGAAGGTCAAGGACCTCCTGTTGCGCCTCGCGGGTACCCGGTTCCTCGACGAAGATCCTGTCGCCGTATTCGGCAAACAGGCGCTCTTTCTCGGCGAGGTAGCCGAGAAGATCATCGTCGACTTCGATCCAGTCCTTCAGGTCGAGCTGCTGCAGCCCTATGGTGAAGGGTTGCGCCGAACCATCATAGGGCGTGTGCGTCGGGGCAACAGGCGCAGAGTTGGCGGTGGTATCCATTATGCGGCGTCCATCGCCTCCAGTTCGTCGATGATGCCTTCGATGACCGAGAGGCCCTTTTGCCAGAAGGCAGGGTCAGTCGCGTCGAGGCCAAAAGGCGCGAGCAGTTCGGAATGGTGCTTCGTGCCGCCCGCCTTCAGCATGTCGAAATATTTCTGCTGAAACCCCGCATCAGCGTTCTGGTAGACGGCGTAGAGCGAGTTCACCAGGCAATCGCCGAAGGCGTAGGCATAGACATAGAAGGGCGAGTGGATGAAATGAGGGATGTAGGTCCAGAAGGTCTCATAGCCGGGGCCGAAGCGGACTGCATCGCCCAAGCTCTCCTTTTGCACATCCAGCCAGATCTCGCCGATGCGGTCGGAGGTCAACTCGCCGTTCATGCGTTCGGTGTGGACGCGGCGCTCGAACTGGTAGAACGCGATCTGGCGTACGACCGTGTTGATCATATCCTCGGCCTTCTGGGCAAGCATTGCCTTGCGCTCACGCTTGTCCCTCGTCTTCTCGAGGAGCGAGCGGAAGGTCAGCATTTCGCCAAAAACAGAGGCAGTCTCGGCGAGCGTCAGCGGCGTCGAGGCCATCAGGGCACCCTGATCGCCGGCGAGCACCTGATGCACGCCGTGGCCAAGCTCATGGGCAAGGGTCATCACGTCGCGTGGCTTGCCCATGTAGTTGAGGAGCACATAGGGGTGAACCGACGGCACCGTCGGATGGGCGAATGCGCCGGGTGACTTGCCGGGGCGGGTCGGCGCATCGATCCAGTTCCTGTCGAAGAACCGTTTGGCGATATCGGCCATTTCGGGTGCGAAGCCATGATAGGCAGACAACACGGTTTCCCGTGCATCGGTCCACGAGATGACGGCTTGCGGTGTCTCAGGCAGGGGAGCGTTGCGATCCCAGTTGTTCAGATATTCGAGGCCGAGCCACTTGGCTTTCAGCGCATAATAGCGATGCGACAGCCTCGGGTAGGCGGCCTGCACGGCCTCGGCCAGGGCATCGACAACTTCACGCTCGACGCGATTGGCAAGATGGCGGCTATCGGCGATATCCTGAAATCCACGCCAGCGATCGGAGATTTCCTTGTCCTTCGCCAAAGTGTTGGTGATCAGGGTGAATGTGCGCAGGTTTTCCTTGAAGGTTTTCGCCAATGCGTCGGATGCGGCCTTGCGCAGGGTGCCATCCGCATCCTGCAAAAGGTTCAACGTCGGTTCAAGTGACAGTTCCTCGCCGTTCACCTCGAAGCGCAGTGCGGTCATGGTTTCGTCGAACAAGCGGTTCCAGGCACCACGGCCGGTGATCGATTTTTCGTGGAACAACTGCTCAAGCTTGTCCTCGAGCTGATAGGGCCGATCCTTGCGCAGGTCGACCAGCCACGGACTGTAATGGCCGATTTCGGGATTGTCGGCCATGGCCTTTTCGATCACCGCGTCGTCGATGCGGTTAAGTTCGAGGCTGTAAAAGATCAGGTGCGTGCTGGCATCGGTCATCTTCTGCTGGATGTCGCCATAGAGCTTCGCACGCTTCGGATCCGACGTGTCGCCGGCGTAGACCAGTCCTGCGTAGGAGACGATCTTGCCAATCAGTTCTTCGAGCGCTTCGAACTCCCGGATCGAGGCTGCGAAATCGCCGCCCCGGGGTTTGGCGGCCTCAGCGGCGAGATTGCCCTTCCAGCGTTGCTCGAAGGCAATGGCCAGTTCGTTGGCTCGGATGAGATCAGCCTTGAGTTCGCTGCTTTCCGTTGATGGATAGAGATCGGCAAGGTTCCATTCGGGAAGAATGCCCAGCGCCGACGGATCGTTCTTTGCCGCGGCGGCCGAGCCAGCTTTAGGCGCCGCCATAGCTTTGGGATCGTGTGTATATCCAGTGATTTGAGAAATCATTTTTGGCACCATGTAGTTGAGGTGACGGCAGCGTCCAATACCGAATCAGGAAGCGTCAGTCGGGGCCCTAAACCATAAGAGTGGGTCGCGGATTCATCCAGCTTCATCTCTATGATTTACAAAACGCGCATTTTTTAGACTTTAGAGGGGTGGATTCGTCCGTGAAAACGCCGTAATTGTGCTGTTAACAACCCGTTGACCATGTCACAAAACATTGGATTTCGTTCGGTTTTTTGCCATGCTCTCAACGCAATTATTCTACAATAAGTGACCATTAACCATTAAATCGGATAATCCAGCTATTCGGGGGTTGGAAAACACGGTCAAGGTTGGGACGAAATTGTCAAACATGATTCATGCACAGGACGACAAGTCTGAGGCGAGTTCTTTCGTACGCGCCAGCTGGTTTGTTTTCCTCATGGTCTTTGCGTCGATGCTGTTTGCATCCGCACAGGCTTCTGCCGAGACGAGGACTCTCAAGCTTTACTTCATCCACACTAAAGAACGCGCCGAGATCACATTCAAGAAAAATGGTCGTTACCAGCAGGACGGCCTGAACAAGCTCAACAAATTCCTGCGCGACTGGCGCCGCAATGAGCCGACGAAGATGGACCCCCGTTTGTTCGATCTCGTCTGGCAGGTCTATCAGAACGTCGGCGGCCGTGATTACATCAACGTTGTTTCCGCCTATCGTTCCCCTGCAACAAACTCCATGCTGCGTTCCCGTTCGCGCGGCGTTGCGACGAAGAGCCAGCATATGCTCGGCAAGGCAATGGACTGGTATCTGCCCGGCGTGAAGCTGTCGTCGCTGCGCGTTGCAGCGCTAAAGTTCCAGGCTGGCGGCGTTGGTTATTATCCGACCTCAGGCTCGCCATTCATACATACCGACGTTGGCAGTGTCCGCCATTGGCCGCGCATGAGCCGCAGGGAATTGCTGGCTGTATTCCCGGACGGCAAGACGATCCATGTTCCTTCCGACGGCAAGCCATTGCCCGGCTACGAGCAGGCGCTGGCTGCGTATGAATCGCGCAAGCGCAATGGCAGCTCGATCCAGGTTGCGAGCGCTTCAAGCTCCGGACGACGCGGCAAGACGCTCTTTGGCGTTCTCTTTGGCGGCGGCGCCGACGAAGAAGAAGATTCCAGCGAAAGCTCAGTGGCTGTAGCCTCCGCGCCGACGCAGTCGCGCACCGTAACAGCCAAGGCTGCTCCGGCCGCAGATTCGGAGGAGGGCGCTGCACCGCCGGCACCAGCCGCTACAGCGGCGAAACCCGCGGCCATCGCTCCGGACCTTCCGACACGTGCTGCGCCTGCGCCTTTGAATGCGCCACGCCCTGAAGCGCCGCTCGCTATAACGGCTGAAGACAACCAGGCCCTGGCGTTCGCCGTTCCTGTTCCGCTACGCCGCCCGGATTACACGCCGACGCCGGCGCCCGGACAACCGGACACGCTCAATGCATTGGCGGAAGAGAAGCCGACAGTCGTTGCCGCCTTGCCAACGCCCCGGCCGCAGGATAGCGCCAGCGCAATTCGCGACATGATTGCTGCGAACGTCGATGATGCCAATACAGCCCCGGCTCATCCTGAAATGGTGAACGCGCTTGTGCCCGTTCCCTTCGACAAGCCGCACAATGCACCCAAGCCGACCGACATGATGGTTGCGTCGGTTGTACCAAACCAACGCCCCGTGACACCGGCCCTGCAAACCGCGGCAGAGGCAAATCCGGACATCATTCAGGTTCCCGAAGAAGACGATCTGACCCCGGAAGCCATCATCAAGCAGTCCGATACCGAATTGAAGCCTCAGCCGGAACTGCCGACCTTGCCTGGCACAACCGGCGGACGCGTCGTCCAGGCACAGCAGAACGCGCAAATGGCCTCGGCTGAACCGCAACCATCGCTCCGCCGGACGATGCTCGAAGCCAAGGGTGATCCAGTCGCCATGCTCGACAGCGGTGTGGTCACGACGACCAAGAGCTCGAAGCCGCGCCGTCAGACAGCGCAGGCCCACAATCCGAAAGCCATCCAGGTTTCTTCAGATCTGCCGGATCGCGCGCTCTCTACCCAGCAGGTAGCGGAGACATCTCCGGACGTGGAGCCGGCTGTCTTGCGCAATGAAACGATGCGTACGGCACCGACGACGGTCTACACCGCCGGTTTCCAGCAGAACCTTCCTGTGGCAGATGCCAACAAGTTCACCGGCAAGGCAGTTACATTCCTGCAGATCGCCAAGTTCAATTCGACCAACGGGTCGTAAAACGGCCTGAACCAAAAAAAAGCGGCTCTGATCCAGAGCCGCCTTTTTCATTTTATTGAATTCCCGTGTGGTCAGCTCGCCAACTTTACCGCGTCTGCGGCAAGTTTGGTGATTTCATCCCACTTGCCGGCCTTGACCAGTTCCTCCGGTGCGATCCAGGAGCCGCCGACGCAGACGACGTTCGGCAAGCTCAGGTAGGTTTTGGCGTTAGCAATGCTGACACCACCCGTCGGGCAGAACAATGTGCCCGCAAGCGGCGAGGCGAGGGATTTCAGGAATGTCGCGCCGCCTGCCTGTTCGGCCGGGAAGAACTTCAGCATCGTATAGCCTTCCTCGCGCAGTGCCATGATCTCGCCGGGCGTAATCGCCCCGGGCAACAGTGGCACCTTGCTGTGGCGGGCGGCTTCGATGAGCTGCGGCGTCGCGCCGGGGCTGACGATAAAGCGCGAACCGGCCGCGCTGGCCTCTTCGTACTGGCGGGCATTGAGAACGGTGCCGGCACCCACGATCGCTTCCGGCACTTCGTCGGCGACGGCACGAATGGCGTCAAGCGCGGCAGCGGTCCGCAGCGTGATCTCGATTGCGGGAAGGCCGCCAGCGGCGAGGGCGCGTGCCAGGGGAACGGCATCGGCAACATTCTGGATCAGAATGACCGGAATGACCGGCTGGCCCTTGAGGACGGGAAGTAACAAATCGGTCTTCTGGGTCATGTCATTCTCTCCGCTGTCGTGAACTTCAATCGATTTAGTGGGGGCCGCCAGGTTTGTCTACCTGGATTTATCAGGGCGTAGCCCATCTTGCGATGCTTGTCGCGGTTGCAAAACCCTTGAAATTGCAGCCCTAGCACAGTAGTTGGATGCGATCATGACACAACACACTTCGAACCTGCCATTTACAGTGGCCGCCCTCTACCGCTTTGCCCGACTGGATCACTACCAGTCGTTGCAGGAGCCGCTGGCGAAACTGTGCTGCGGCGAGGGGATCAAGGGCACGTTGCTTCTCGCTGCGGAGGGCATCAATGGCACCGTTGCAGGGTCTGCAGCGGCGATGAAGAAGCTGATCGATTTTCTCGAAGCAGAACCTGCCATTGCCGGGATGGAGCTCAAATACTCCCACGCCAGCGAGATGCCGTTCAAGCGCATGAAGGTGCGCCTGAAGAAGGAAATCGTCACCATGGGCGTCGAGGATATCGACCCCTTGAAGAGTGTCGGTACCTATGTCCCTGCCGGGGACTGGAATGCGCTGATCAGCGATCCGGATACGATCCTCATCGATACGCGCAACGATTATGAAACGGCGATCGGCACGTTTCAGGGGGCGATCGATCCGCAGACGAAGACATTCAGAGAATTTCCGCAGTGGGTTGACAACCACCGCGAGGAACTGGAAGGCAAGAAGATCGCCATGTTCTGCACCGGCGGCATTCGCTGCGAGAAGGCGACCGCCTTTGTCAAAGGGCTCGGTTTTGACGATGTGTTCCATCTGAAGGGCGGCATCCTGAAATATCTCGAGGACGTGCCGGCCGAGCAGAGCCGCTGGGAAGGCGAGTGTTTTGTCTTCGATGAGCGGGTTTCGGTGGGCCATGGCCTTATCGAGGGCGAGGCCGAGCTTTGCCACGCCTGCCGCAATCCTATTGCACCCGATGACAAGCTCTCACCGCTGTTCGAGGAGGGTGTTTCCTGCCCGAATTGCTACCACGAGCGGACAGACGAAGACCGCGCCCGCTTTGCCGAACGGCAGAAGCAGGTGAGGCTGGCGAAAGAGCGGGGCGAGAAGGCTCACATCGGTTCCTAGCAGCGAATAATCTGCAGGTTTGTTGTGCGTGGTTTTGCAAGCCCACAAATTCCTCTCCTGTCATTGCAATGCCATGAAGCCGGTCCTAACTAAGCGGGGCGAATTCATGCGGCCGCGCATGACTCAAAAGCCAGATGGGCTTTTGAGTGCGCAGATTTTAGGTATTGGTGCGTTCTCTTGTGCGTCCAATCGGACGCAGAACGCAACGGAGGGAGATTTGCATGCTTGATCCGAAGAAGATTCTCACTGATTTCCTGGGAAGCAACATTCCCGGAACAGGAACCTCGGTTCGCGATACGGCCGGCAAGGCAACACAAATGGCCAAGGACAATCCGCTTGCTGCCGGCGCTCTGGCTGCGATCCTGCTTGGTACGGGCACGGGCCGCGAGGTGGCGGGCGGGGCATTGAAGCTCGGTGGTCTCGCTGCCGTTGCAGGACTGGCCTACAAGGCCTATCAGAACTATCAGAGCGGCAAGGCGCCGGCCGAAGCCGAGCAGACCGCGGGCGGAGAACTGCTGCCACCTCCGGACGATTCCAGTTTCCATCCCAAGACTGCGCCGCAGGGTGAGCATGAATTTGCGCTGGTGCTAGTGCGCGCGATGATCGCCGCGGCCCGTGCCGACGGACACATCGACGATGCCGAGCGGGCGCGCATTGCCGAGAAACTGTCGCTCTCCGGCCTCAACAGCGATACGCAGGAATTCCTGACCAATGAACTGAACGCGCCGGTGGATATCGATGCGCTGGTGGCGGCTGCCGTTACCGACGCGCAGAAGGTCGAGCTCTACACTGCTTCTCGCCTGACCATCGAGCCTAAGACCCGCGCCGAGCGCGGCTATCTCGATCTCCTGGCCGGACGTTTGAAGCTGCCGGACAGCCTGATCGATCATATCGAAGCCACTGTGGCCAATGTGAAGACGAATACGCCGGCTTAGCAGATACTGGCTCCTTTACCCTCCCCACAAGGGGAGGGTCAGGCAGTGCTACTTCGCCAGAAACTTCTCGATCCGCTCGATGGCGCGCAGGATGTTCTCTTCCGAATTGGCATAGGACAGACGGATATAGCCTTCGCCAAGAATGCCGAAATCCGGGCCGCCGATCAGCGCGACACCTGCTTCGTCGAGCAGCGCCGAAGCCAGCTGCTTGGCGGGCCAGCCAGTCTCCTTGACATTGGGGAAGGCATAGAACGCGCCTTTCGGCGTGGCGCAACTGATGCCGGGCAGGCTATTGAGACCGTCGACGACAATCTTGCGGCGGTTGTCGAAAGCCTTGCACATCTTGATCACATCGTCCTGTGGCCCGTCGATGGCGGCGATGCCCGCGAACTGGCTCGGAGCGTTGACACAGGACCAGCAGTTCACCGCAAGCTTGCGCACCTTGTCGTAGAGCTGACCACTCTCTTGCGAATTTGGCCAGATCGACCAGCCCATGCGCCAGCCGGTCATCGCCCAGGTCTTTGACCAGCCATTGAGGATGATCAGCCGGTCGCGGATTTCCGGGAACGAGAGGAGCGAGCAATGTTCCTCGCCATCATAGGTCATGACGTCGTAGATCTCGTCGGACATGATAGCCACATGCGGGTGAGCCTCGAGACCCTTCACGAGCTTCTCGATTTCCGCTTTCGGCGTGACGCCGCCGGTCGGATTGGCCGGCGAATTGAGGATCAGAAGCCGGGTCTTCGGCGTGATCAACGCCAGAGTTTCCTCGGCGGAGAAGGCGAAGCCGTTTTCCTCGCGGATGGGAACAGGGATGGGCTTTGCCCCCGTGAACTCGATCATCGAGCGGTAGATCGGGAAACCCGGGTCCGGATAGAGAATTTCAGCACCTGGCTCGCCGAAAATGAGGATGGCGGCGAACATGGTCACCTTGCCGCCGGGGACCACCATGACGTTTTCGGGTGAGACTTCGACACCCGTGGTGGCCAGCGTGCGGCGGACGACCGCCTCACGGGCAGCAAGCAGGCCGGTTGCCGGCGTATAGCCGTGATAACCGTCCTTCAGCGCCTTGATCGCCGCTTCGACGATGTGCGCGGGCGTTTTGAAATCCGGCTGGCCGATGCCAAGGTTGATGATGTCCTTGCCTTGCGCGGCGAGGGCAGTGGCGCGGGCGAGGACGGCAAAGGCATTCTCTTCGCCGATACGATCGAACCCGGAAATAGTCCGCAGCATTTTCTTGTCTCACATACAATTTTCAACTTCTGCTTTGTGCGTGCGCCATCGTATGGAGTCAAATACTCTTATATTCAGGCAGGTAAATATCATGACCGATCTTGCAGACTGGACGCCGCGCCCTTCTCCTGCCCGCGAGCCGCTCGACGGCCGCTACGTCCGCCTGGAGCCGCTCGACGCGGCAAGGCATGGCGATGAGCTTTACGAGGCTTCGTCGGTTGCTGACGCCGACGACCGTTTCCGCTTCCTCTTCGAAAATCCAGCGCAAGATCGTGAAGCCTTTGCGGCATGGCTGGAAAAAGTCGAAGCGAGCAGGGATCCGCTGTTTTTCGCTGTCATCGACAAGGCGAGCGGCAAGGTGGCCGGACGCCAGACCCTGATGCGCATTGACCCGGTATTCGGTGTGATCGAGATCGGCAATATTTATTGGGGGCCGCTGATTTCGCGCAAGCCGGCGGCGACGGAAGCGCAGTTCCTGTTCATGCAATATGCCTTCGATGGCCTCGGCTACCGGCGCTACGAGTGGAAATGCAACAATGCCAACGAGCCTTCAAAGCGCGCGGCCGAGCGTTTCGGCTTCACGTTCGAGGGCATTTTCCGCCAGCATATGGTGCAGAAGGGCAAGAACCGCGATACCGCCTGGTATTCGGTCATTGACAGCGAATGGCCGCAGCTGAAAGCAGCCTATCAGGCCTGGCTCTCGCCGGATAATTTCGATGCCGAGGGCAAGCAGATCAAGCGGCTGGAAGAGTTTCGGGTAGGGTGAGTTTGTGGCGGCGCGGGTTATCTCTCCCCTTGAGGGAGAGAAAGCGATTTCAGCATCTTAGCTCTTGCTAAGTGCTAGAAATCGCAAGGGGATTTAGAACTCACAACCCTATCCCCTCTCATGGATTTTCTAAGGATTTAGCTAAGGCTAGATCCTTAGAAAATCCTTTCTCCTCCACAAGGGGGAGATAAATGTGGTGCACTTGCATAAAACCCCCACGCGGCTACAACGCGCTGAGATGCATCGAACAAGGGCCAATGAAGCGTGACTGATCCGAAAACCCGTAATGCGGCCATTGCAGCCGCCTGTATCATGTTCGGCTTTGGCCTCGTCGCCTACTGGATGCCCACCCTGATGCTCGCGCTGGGCGAACGCTCAACGCTTGCAGCGGGCATCTTCGCAATCGTCTTTGTTGTTGGGTTCTTCCTGGTGTTCTGGCTGCGCGCCAGAAAACAGCATGAGGATGAGCGTTCTTAAAAACGCATCGAGGCGGTCAGGAGCAGTACACCAAAAAGGACGATAAACAGCGCGCCGCTGATTTCAATGATGTTCTGAACCCGGCCCGAAAGCGCACTAGCGCCCGAGATTTTCAACGCCGCGTTCTTGGCAGTGACAGCCAGCGTTGCCAATATTGCAACGGTGATGAACGTACCAAGCGCCATGGCAAATACCGAGAGCACGCCCCCGAGGATCAAGCCGTTCAGAAGCGAGAACGTCAGGACGATAAGCGCGCCAGAGCATGGACGCAGGCCCACCGCGATGATTGCGGCCCAAGCGGTCTTCCAGTTGAAGTCACCGCCAAGCATAGCCGGGTCCGGCGCATGCGCGTGGCCACACGTGGCGCAGACTTCGCCCTCGGCGTGATGGTGATGGTCGTGGTCGTGCGCATGATGGCTATGGGCACGCGTGTGCGAATGGTCGTGATGGTGATCGTGGCCATGATCCGTCAGGGGCGAGCCATGCTTTTCGGAAACGAGATGCGCGACCTGAGGGCGGAACAGCAACGGTACCTTGCGCCACAGCAGCGACAGTCCAAAGGCGATGATCAGGACGAAGCTCGCCATTTCCATGTAATGTGCGGCGTCATCCATCGAGACTGTCGTTCCGCGCAGAACCAGGAAGGTAAGGCCAATGACAAAGATCGCGGAGAGCGCCTGCAGCATCGACGATGCAAAGGAGAGCAGGACACCGCGCCTCAGAGTTGTCTCATTGGCCAGCATGTAGGAGGAAATCACTGCCTTGCCGTGACCGGGACCCACCGCGTGTAGAATGCCGTAGAGAAATGACAGTCCGACAAGGATCGAGGCTTGCCACGGATCCTCACGCATGGCCTTGAGGGCGTGGGTCATGGCGAGGTAGAAATTGCGCTGCTGGACATTGATCCAGAGAATGAGTTCAGCGAATGGGCCCGTGGGCTGCATCGCCACTTCGTTTGCGCCGATGCCCAGCGATGACTGCGCCAGTGCATGGCCACTGAAAAGTGTTACGAGTACCAAAGCGCCAAACAGGGTCCGTTTCCGCATCATTCTATCCCTTTGTCGCCCTGGAGCATTGCCGTCTTCTTCGAATCACGGAAATGCACCAGTCCGTTGTTTTTGCGCAATTCCGGACGCGAAACCGCTTCGAACTTTTCCTGGGCTTGCTCTAAGGGGCGCATTCGATTTCGAGCCGCGTCGCGAATATTTTCGACATGTTGGTGCCAGTCGGATCGTTGAAGAAGGCCTCGGTCAGTGTGCCCTGATTGGCGGCAATGGCTTCGTCCGGATTCGGGCGAACCACTTTCTGCGTGCAGCCGCCGGGCAGACCTTTGACGTGAATGTCCGTGTCATTCACGTAATCGATGGCCGTATAGAAAGTCGGGTCGTACACACCGAAACTGGTCTTCTTGCCGAGCTTGAGCGGTTGTTTTGGCGTGCTTTCGAAGATGATCAGCAGCTGATTGTTCTGGAAGTCGGCCAGCAGATTCCCAGGGATCGCCATGGCAATATTCTTGCCGTCGAGCGTAACGGCTTGGAAATAGTCGTACTCTGCGATCGAATCCTTGATGGTACTGGCAAGGTCAGCCAGTTCCTTCTCATCGAGCTTCATGTCGGCGTTCTTGTCGAACTCGACCAGCACGGTGCTCGAGAAAAGATCATCAAAACGCCAGACGTGGCCGAGCTTTTCGACTGTCCCGTCGGGCTTGATCGTAAGATCGAGCCGTGCTTCGGCAAAGACGTGCGGGTGCACATAGGCGGGTGTGGCGAGGAACAGTCCCGCCGCAAGCGCGCCGCCGAAAACCGCGAATCTCTGGAGCATGGATGACCCTTTGTGAGTTGCTGCACAGGACATCCCGAACTTGGCGAAATTGGGACGATATAACATTTTCACGCCCTTCGATTGCGCCGAAACCGCTGCAAGCTGCAGTGTCGAGCTGCTCGACCGGGGAAAGACCCCGTCCTTCGTACCCCTCCTTGCATCTTTTGGCCGTTTCAGGCGCCATTGTCGACCATATTAATGGGTCCTGACCCTAAACCACTTGGCGAGATAATCAACGAGGACCCGCACCTTTGCCGGAAGGTAACGGCGATGCGGATAGACCGCATAGATGCCGGCATCGCGCGGCACAAATGCTTCGAGAACACTGACGAGCCTGCCGCTCTCGATGTCCGTCCGGGCGATGAAGTCCGGGATCAATGCAAACCCAAGTCCGGCAAGCGCTGCCCGCCGCCCCGAAAGCGGGCTGTTGATTTCGATGGGCCCGGAGACCTGTACCGATAGCGGCGCCCCGTCGTCGTTGCGGAATTGCCAGGCGTTGCGTGTCCGATTGTTGGTATCGATGATACAAGGCAAGCCCGCGAGTTGTTCGGGCCGTGTGGGCCGCCCCACGCGCTCGACCAGTTGCGGCGAGCCGCACACGATGACGTGAAAGGGCGCGATGCGCTTGGCAATGAGGGACGAGTCCTGCATGCGGGTAATGCGAATGGCGAGATCGAAGCCTTCTTCGACAAGGTCCACAAAGCGGTCGTCGAGCCGCACATCGAGCACAATGTCGGGCTGCTCGGCGCAGAAATCGACGAGGCACTGGCCTATATCGGCGTCGGCGAACGTGCGGGGCGCGGAGATCTTGATACGGCCCTTGATGTCACTGCTCGATTCGCGCACCGCCTCCTGCAGGCTTTCGACCTCGCGCAGAATCTCGCTGGCGCGCTGATAATAGGTGTGCCCCGCTTCAGTCAGCGAGAATTGCCGGGTCGTCCGATTAAGAAGGAGTGCGCCGAGCTCGTCTTCCAGCTCACGCACATATTTGGAGAGGAGTGCCTTCGACCGCCCGATCTTGCGCGCCGCCGCTGAAAAACCTTCAGCCTCGACCACGTCGATGAAGGCGCGCATGCGTGTGAGCGTATCCATGTCAGGCCTGCCCTTCCGAAGTATTCAAAATGGCCCGTCCAAGCCGGATCAATGCGAGGTCACTGCCCTTCGGGCCGAGCAGGGAAATGCCGAACGGCGCGCCGTGAACCTCGCCGAGCGGCAGGGTGATCTGCGGAAAGCCCGACAATCCGGAGAGGCAGAACAACCGCACACAGCGTTCGCGATAGGCCTGAGATTCATCAAATGATGTGGTGACAAGCGGCGCTGCCCCGGGGACTGTCGGCATGACCATTACCCCGTCGTCTTTGAGCAGGTCGGACAACTCGCTACGGAAAAGGTCACGGCGCTTCGTTTGCGCCTGATAGGTTTCGAAGTCGATCGTCGAGCCATATTCAAACCGCTCTTTGACAGCTGGACCAAGATTTCGCTCCTTCTGCGAAATCCACGCACCATGGGCCGCCCAGGCTTCGAAACCCTGGATCTGCCGCAGGCAAAGGTAAAGGTCATCCATTGACGCCGTGGGCTGGCGGGCCGACCGAGCCTGGCCGAGATGGGCGCAGACGGTCGAGTACATCTTCCTGTAGGCGGCATCTTCCGCTTCGCCGAGCAGCAAATGTTCGAGCAAGGGAATGAAGAGCGGGCGACCGAGTTTGAACTCCTCGTCATCCGGCCCGAGGAGAACGGAGCCGACCTTTTCGTAGAGAGCGATATCCCGGGCGAACCAGCCGAACGTGTCGAGCGAGTGCGCGAGCGGCATTGTGCCTTCGAGCGAAATGCGCCCGTGGGTCGTGCGAAGGCCGACAAGACCGCAGAAGCTTGCCGGCGCGCGGATCGATCCACCCGTGTCGGTACCAACAGCGATTGTGGCGAGGCCGCCCGCGACGGCCGAAACCGAACCTGAGGATGAACCGCCAGGAACGCGGTCCGGCGCCCTCGGATTAACGGGATGCGGATAATGTGCGTTCTGGCCCATCATGGAAAAGGCGAGTTCGTCGGTCTGGGTCTTGCCGACAAATCGGGCACCGGCGTCGAACAGTTTCTGCACTGCGGGAGCGGTCTTTACCGCGGAGAGTGATTCGCTTTCTTTTTGCGGGTTCCCGCACCCGGTGATCATTCCGGCCACGTCGAAAATGTCTTTGACGGCCAAGGTTTCGCCGGTCAGCGGCCCAATGCCTGAAGCGACAACGGGCAGCGGCAGATCCAGCAGGGCATTCAGGGGCGGAATTGTGCTCATCGTTCAATGATTCTAGGTCATTTGCCTCGGCTTGTTCAATGAATAAAAAATTTCGCGCTGCCCCACATTTTCATTGATTGGACACATCTTTCCACTTATATGGCCTTTGCCCAAAGTCGCACGTGCCCATGGGTGTCCGCCGATCTTCATTATGGTGAGGAAACGGTATGGTACCTGGAACTAACCCCTCCAGTCAGTTTAACGGCCAACTGTTAAGCTGAGGACATCTGAAGCAACGACGGTGCGGGCCTTTCTGGTGTCTTCCGGCTGTCCATAAGCCGGGATTACTGAAGAGGCACACCTTCATTGCCGGTAGTGCGGATGGGTTCATCCAAGCCAAGGCAGACAAAGCGGATTTACGCTGACTTTAGCGTGGGTCCATCGCCGCATGAATCTTTCCCGTGGTTCCAGCACCTCCAAAGGCTGGCCTCGCGCTGGACCGACTCTTGCACTTTGTCCCTGCGGTCCATCGGGCGTGTCCCCTGAAAACCGCGACTTGCTTTCAAGGCGGCCGGAAGTGCCGCCACGGATTGGAGACCCAAGATGGCTACACAGCGCATCCTCGACTTCATCAATACCCGACGCCCGAACGGTCCCTGCATGGTGCTTGATCTCGAGGTGGTCCGGGAAAATTTTCATAATTTCGAGATGGCGTTGCCGGAATCGAAAATCTTCTACGCAGTGAAGGCCAATCCTGCGCCCGAAATCCTGCGCCTGCTCGCCTCGCTTGGCTCGAGCTTCGACACTGCCTCCGTTGCAGAAGTCGAAATGGCGCTCGATGCCGGCGCAACGGCTGACCGCATCTCCTTCGGCAACACGATCAAGAAGGAGCGCGACATCGCCCGCGCCTTCGAGCTCGGCATCCGCCTGTTCGCTGTCGATTGCGTCGAGGAAGTCGAGAAGGTTGCACGCGCAGCTCCCGGCTCGCGGGTCTTCTGCCGCGTTTTGACCGATGGCGCCGGTGCCGAATGGCCGCTGTCGCGCAAGTTCGGCTGCGTGCCGGCAATGGCCGTCGACGTACTGCGCGCTGCGCAGAAGCTTGGCCTCGAGTCCTATGGTGTTTCGTTCCATGTCGGTTCGCAGCAGACGGATCTCGCTGCCTGGGACCGTGCGCTTGGTGACGCCAAGCAGGTGTTCGATACGCTCGCCCTGGAAGGCATCACGTTGAAGATGGTCAATATGGGCGGTGGTTTCCCGACCCGTTACCTCAAGGACGTGCCGACCGCCCAGGCCTATGGCCAGGCGATCTTCCAGGCTTTGAGCAAGCATTTCGGCAACCGTCTGCCCGAGACCATCATTGAGCCCGGCCGCGGCATGGTCGGCAATGCCGGTGTCATCAAGGCAGAAGTCGTGCTCGTGTCGAAGAAGGCCGATAACGACAATGTACGCTGGGTCTATCTCGACATCGGCAAGTTCGGCGGTCTTGCCGAGACGATGGACGAGGCGATCCGCTACCAGATCACCACACCGCGCGACGGTGACCGCGCTGAGCCTTGCGTTCTCGCCGGCCCGACCTGCGATAGCGCCGACGTGATGTACGAAAAGAACCCCTATCCGCTTCCCCTGTCGCTGACCATCGGCGACGAGGTGCTGATCGAGGGAACGGGCGCCTACACCACGACCTACTCGGCGGTTGCTTTCAACGGGTTTGAACCACTCCGATCATACGTCATCTAACCGGGCTTTGCCCGGTTGTGGACAGCTGTCCGGCGCTCGCCGGACAGCGATGACGCACCCTTATGATTGATTGGTTAAGACAATGAGCGCAGCAGACTACATCCAACAGAACCTGCATCCGGAGGGATCGCAGGGCTTTATGATCCTCAATGAGACCGCGCAGGACGAACGGGCGCGCGAAGCTTTGCTCGACCGCGCCATGGGCGAGGGACGGCGGCGCAAATCTTCTGAAAAGCTGAGGCGCGGGCGGCTGCCTTCAGCTGGGCTTGCCTTTGTCGCGCGCGGCCATGATGGCACGTTGCTCGGCACGGTCCGGCTTTGGGATATCCAGGCCGGTCATGATGCAGCGGGCAAGCCGGTGCGGGCGCTTTTGCTCGGACCTTTGGCCGTGGAACCCGCACTCAAGGGGCAGGGCATCGGTGTCGCGCTGATGCGGCATGCGATCGCCGAGGCTGCGCGCCTTGGACACGGCACCATCGTCCTGGTTGGTGATCCCGAATATTACGAGCGTTTCGGATTCAGCGGCGATAAGACGAGCGAGCTTGCGATGCCTGGTCCTGTCGAGCGCCGGCGGTTCCTGGCGCTGGAACTGAAGCAAGGGCATCTTGAAGGTTGCCATGGCTTGCTGAGCCCGAGAGGACGGAAGTCATCGCGGGCGATGAAAATCCTGCCGGTGTCGCTGCGATTTTCCATGTAAGGAATAAAGAACCGGCCGTTTGGCCGGTTTTTTATTGTTAGACGCTCTCACGAACAAAACGTTCGATCGCCACCACTTCGCCTTGCTGGATCTCGTGACCGCCGGAGTGCCAGACAAGGTCGGTCTCAACCCCCTGTGCGATCAGATAATCGGCCAAGGACTGTGTCATCGCCGGCGGGCAGATGGTGTCGAGCCTGCCGGCCGTGATCAGGACGCGCTTCCCCGCAAGGCCTATTTGTGGCGCCGGGGTCCACGGAACCAGCGGGTGCATGAGGATCGCTTCGTCAAACAGGCCCGGCTGCTCCAGCATCACGGATGCAAGAATATTGGCGCCATTGGAGTAGCCGAGACCGATCACACTCGATGGCTTCGCAATGGCCTTATGGGCACGAATAAAATCCGCCATCGCACTGGTGCGTCTGGCGAGATCATCCATGTCATAGACACCTTCGCCAGTGCGGCGAAAGAAACGCGAGGCGCCATGCTCGGATACATCGCCGCGGGGCGAAACAATGCCGGCTTGCGGCAGCAAGCGCCGGCCGAAATCGAAGAACTGATTTTCGTCGCCACCCGTGCCGTGAAAAACGAACAGGAGCGGGCTTCCCGGCCGCTCGGCCTTATAGATGCGATGCTGATAACTATCGATTGACATGTCTAACCTCTCCAGTGCGGCACCGCCCAAGCGCCAACACTCTCATTGGCTTCGTTTTGCATGCCCGACATATGCGGCGGGAGGCGGCATTGTTAAACCCGCCACTCGCTTGATGCATTGTCGCCGCTCCATGGACAATCGCGGCAGACGATAGACGAATTATTGACGCATTCAACCTACATCCGACCAAGGGCCGTGGAAATCGCCTTCCTCATCGAGGCGTTTGAACCCGTGCGCGCCGAAGAAATCACGCTGGGCCTGAATAAGACTCGCTGTGCCGCGCGCCTGGCGATAACCGTCGAAATAATTGAGTGCGGCCGAAAGGGCAGGGGTTGGCAGGCCGACAAGGGCCGCTTGGGCAACGACCTTGCGCAGGGAAGCCGAGCCGGTCTTCATCCGCTCGATGAACGCCGGCGCGAGGAGGAGGTTCTTGCCTTCGCTGCCTTCGAAAGCTGCGGCGATCTGATCAAGAAACTGCGAGCGGATGATGCAGCCGGCGCGCCAGATGCGCGCAGTGGTTGCGAGCGGAATATTCCAGCCATGTTCCTTCGAGGCGCCTGCCATCACATCGAAACCTTGCGCATAGGCGGCAATCTTGCCGGCCAGCAAGCCGTCTTCCAGTGCGTCGATGAACGCTTGACCGCCATCCGCCAGCTTGGCGGTGCCGAGATCGCCATAGGCTTTTGACGCTTCGCTCCGCTCCTTGACCAGCGACGAGATCGATCGCGCGGCCACTGCTGCTTCAATGCCGGTTGCCGGGATGCCGAGCATCTGCGCCTCGATGGCAGCCCAGCGCCCGGTTCCCTTTTGGCCGGCGCTATCGAGGATGACGTCGACTGCGGGTTTTCCAGTCTTCTTGTCGGTTGCAGCCAAGACCTTGGCAGTGATCTCGATGAGGTAGGAATTCAGCGGGCCGGCATTCCACTTTTCGAAGATGCTGCCGATCGCCTCCGGTGCGAGGCCGAGGCCGTCGCGCAACACGCCATAGACCTCGGCGATCATCTGCATGTCGGCATACTCGATGCCGTTGTGGATAGTCTTGACGAAATGGCCGGCGCCATCAGGACCGAGCAGGGCAGAGCAAGATTCGCCCTCATACTTCGCGGAGATCGCGGTCAATACCGGTTCGATGCGGGCGTAGGATTCGGGCGTGCCACCGACCATGATGGATGGGCCGTGGCGTGCACCTTCCTCACCACCGGAAACGCCCATACCGACAAATGTCGGATCGTTGGGGCCGAGTTCGGCGAGGCGCCGTACAGTGTCATGGAAGTTGGCGTTGCCGGCATCGATGATGATGTCATCTTTCGCGAGATATGGCGTCAGAGCTACGATCTGTTCGTCGACGGCTTCTCCGGCTTTGACCATCAGGATGATCGGGCGCGGCGCACGGATGCTCTTCGCCAGCTCTTCGAGGGTCTCGCAAGGAATGATCTGGTCCTTCAGGCGGCCTGCTTCTTCGTAGAACTCGCTGGTCTTGACCACGGTCCGGTTGAAAACTGCGACGCGATAACCGTTGTCGGCGATATTGAGTGCCAAATTGGCGCCCATGACGCCAAGGCCGATCAATCCGATATCAGCTTGCTGCATGATTTTGGTCCTTGCTTATTTCGATGCTTGGCCCGGAGGGCCGTCTTCGGTCCGGGTGAGCATTTGTATATCAACGGCAATGATCAGTTGCATTCACAATCTAATTATCACGCAGCTTTTCCATGTCGCGGATGCGATCGGCGCTGCTCTTTTCCAGTTTGCGCGTGACTTCTGCGATCAAGGTCTCGGCCACAAGGAAGAGCGTCGCAGACGAATCCCAGGGCGAGGGTACGGCCGTACGGCCGGCGATGACATGACGGGCAAAGCGGGCGATGGGCGAAAGCCATTGATCGGTTATCAGGACAATCTCTACCCCGCGTGCCTGTGCCTTTTCGGCGAAGCGGATCAGGCTCTGCTGGTAGCGGCGGATATCGAAGATGACGAGGACATCCTTCTTTCCCATGTCGATCAGATGGTCGCGCCAATGGCTTTCCTGGCCAGTAAGATGGGTCACGCCCGGTCGGGTGATCTTGAGATGCGCGGCCATATATCGGGCAATCGGATCGGTGAAGCGGCCTCCCAGAAGATAGATGCGGGCGCGGTTGCGGCTGATTGCATCGGTCACATCATCCAGTTGTTGTGCCGAAAGATGCTGGAAGGTCTCACGAATATTCTCAATTGCGGCTTCCATGAGAGGGAATACCGGGCCGTCCTTCGCCGTCTGGATCGTGCTCGCGCGGTTCCAGGGCGACTGCACCTGAGCGGCCAGTTCCTCCTGTAGCGCTCCCTGGAAGTCGGGGTAACTCTGGAAGCCGAGACGGGAAACAAAACGGAGAATCGTTGGCGAACTTACGCCGGCCTGAGTCGAAAATTCGGCGACCGTGCGCAAGCCGATCAACGGATAATTGGCGATCAGCGTCTGCGCAGCTTTGCGTTCCGATGCGGGCATCGCGTCGATTTTCTCCGCTATCAGCTCGGAAATGCTGGTCGTCATCGCTTCTTCCCCATTTTTGCCATGACCCGAATCCGGCTAAATGCAATTTTCGGATTTGACAATCTTGCTTGTTATGTATCAAATCATACGAGAGTGGAAATAAAAACAAAAAATGTAACGTAAGATACAGTTGCCGAAGAGGGCAAGATGGGATTGTCGAGGACAGTGGCGCATGACTGGAATCCAGTCCGGGTATCGAACCCCGACGGGCGCTCGCAGTTTGTCATCCTTTGCGACCATGCCTCCAACCACATACCTGATGACTTCGGCACGCTTGGCCTTGATCCGGGTGATTTGCAGAAGCATATCGCCTGGGACCCCGGCGCGTTGGGCGTCAGTCAGGTGATGAGCCAACAGCTGGACGCGCCGCTGGTCGAATCCTGCGTGTCGCGCCTCATCATCGATTGCAACCGCCCGCTCGATGCGCCGGACCTCATGCCCTCCTTGAGCGAAGCGACGACGATTCCCGGCAATGTGGATCTGGACGAGGCCGCCAGATCGCACCGGGTCGCGCTGTCGCACAAGCCATATCACGCCGCCATCGAGAAACTGGCAGATGAGCGTGCAAGCAATGGCATGCCTGATCCGATCTACGTGGCGGTGCATTCCTATACGCCCGTCTATCGCGGGGTGACCCGTCCCTGGCATATCGGTATCATTCATGACGACGATGACAGGGTTGCCGCGCCATTGATCGCCGGGCTGCAGGCATTGAAGCAGTTCAATGTCGGCATCAACGAACCTTATTCACCGGCAGACCGTGTCTACTACACGCTGGAGCGGCACGCTTCGGCCTTTGGACTACCGGCAGTGATGATCGAGATACGGAACGATCTGATCACCACTCCACCACAAGAACAGGTATGGGCTGAAACACTCTCAAGCCTTCTGCGCGACATCATACAAAACCCCCCTTCGGGAATGGCGGGGATATCAAAGAAGGAAACGGTAAACGGGAAGTAGGGGGCATAGCTCCCAACAGGGCGGTATCTGACGTTGCAACTCTTTAAAGAATAATAGGGGAACGTGATGACACACCATGATTATACGGACACTGACAAGCTGGAGGACGTAAAGGTCCTCCACGGCATGGGCTATGCCCAGGAACTGGAACGGCGCATGAGCCGTTTTTCGAACTTCGCAATTTCATTCTCGATCATCTGCATCCTGTCCGGCGGTATCAATTCCCTGGCGCAGGCTACTTCGGGCGCCGGTGGTGCAGCGATCGGCATTGGCTGGCCGCTCGGCTGCCTTGTCTCCGCGGTTTTCGCCATCGCCATGGCGCAGATCAGCTCCGCCTATCCAACCGCTGGCGGGCTTTATCACTGGGGATCGATCCTTGGCAATCGCGGTACTGGCTGGCTGACCGCCTGGTTCAATCTGCTTGGTCTCATTACCGTTTTGGGCGCCATCAACGTCGGCACGTATTATTTCTTCATAGGCGCCTTCGGCGGTTATCTCGGGATAGAAGATTCGACTACGGTGCGGATCGTATTCCTTGCCATCCTGACGGGATTGCAGGCGCTCATCAACCATATGGGCATTGGCTTGACCGCCAAGCTAACCGACTTTTCGGGATACCTGATTTTTGTCACGGCAATTGCCCTTGCGGTCGTGTGCCTTGCGGTTGCGGACAGCTATGACATCGGCCGCCTCTTTACCTTCTCCAACTATTCCGGTGAGGCAGGTGGCAATGTCTGGCCGGCGACCTCGGGCGCTTGGGTCTTCCTGCTTGGCCTGTTGCTGCCGATCTACACGATCACAGGCTATGACGCGTCCGCCCATACATCGGAAGAGACCGTTAAGGCGGCTCACTCGGTACCGCGTGGCATGGTATCGTCGGTGCTGTGGTCTGCAGTCTTCGGCTACATCATGCTCTGTTCGTTCGTGCTGATGATCCCCGACATGAATGCGGCTGCAGCCCAGGGCTGGAACGTCTTCTTCTGGGCGATGGGCGAACAGGTCAATCCGCTCGTGAAGGATATTCTCTATTTCCTGATCTTCATCTGCCAGTTCCTGTGCGGACTTGCCACCGTCACTTCCGTTTCGCGCATGATCTTCGCCTTTGCCCGTGACAAGGGACTTCCCGGCTCGAGCGCCTTGTCGAAAGTCAGCCCGCAGCACCGCACCCCGGTTGCGGCGATCTGGACAGGCTCGATCCTCTCGGTCCTGTTCGTCTGGGGCTCGTCGCTTGTGTCGATCGGTGAAACACCTGTCTATACGATCGTCGTGTCCTGCACGGTCATCTTCCTGTTCTTCTCATTCGCCATTCCGATCGCGCTGGGCTTCTTCGCCTGGGGCACGCCGAAGTGGAACAAGATGGGACCATGGGATCTGGGAGAGGCCAAATTCAAGCTCTTTGCGGTACTCTCCGCGCTCGCCATGGCCTTGATCTTCATTATTGGCATTCAGCCGCCAAATGAATGGGCCCTCTATATCACTGTCGGCTTCCTGATCGTCACGGCGGGTGTCTGGTACGGCTTCGAGCAGCGCCGCTTCCGCGGACCGCCCATTGGTGACGAAGTTGCCAGGCGCGCTGCAGAAATCGCGGCAGCCGAAAAGGCAGTCGGCGAACGAGCCTGATTTCAACAAAAGGGGCGATCGGTCTGGCGCCGGTCGCCCCTTTTATTTTGACCCAGATTGACCTTTCAAAGGAAAGATTATGCCCGGACACTGGAATTTCGACGAATTGAAGCGCCGCGTGAACAATGGCGAGATTGATACGGTTCTTGCCTGCTTCGTGGACATGCAGGGCCGGCTGATCGGCAAGCGGTTCCACGCCACTTATTTCGTTGAATCCGCCCACGACGAGACCCATGGCTGCAATTACCTGCTCGCCAACGATATCGATATGGAGCCTGTGCCGGGCTACAAGGCTGCTAGCTGGAAACAGGGCTACGGCGATTTCATCATAAAGCCGGACCTTTCGACGATCCGCCATATTCCTTGGCTGGAGAAGTGCGCGCTTGTGCTGTGCGATATTCTCGACCATCACCATCATGAAGATCTGGCGCATTCGCCGCGCAGCATCCTTAAGCGCCAACTGGCCCGGCTGAAGGAACGCGGTTACCTCGCTTACTTTGCCTCGGAGCTCGAATTCTATCTCTTTGACGAGACCTACGAGACCGCCCGTGCCAAGCACTGGAAGGGCATGAATACGGCATCGCCCTACATCCAGGATTATGTGATCCAGATGACCACCAAGGAAGACGCGGTGATGCGCGCCATCCGCAACGGGCTCTTCGATGCCGGTATTCCCGTCGAGAATTCCAAGGGCGAATGGGGACCGGGTCAGGAAGAGATCAATGTCCGCTATGCGGAAGCGCTGGAAATGGCGGACCGCCATGTCGTCATGAAAAACGGCTGCAAGGAAATCGCTACCCAGATGGGCAAGGCGATCACCTTCATGGCGAAGTACGATTATTCGCTGGCCGGAAGCTCCAGCCACGTGCACAACTCCCTGTGGAGCGCTGACGGCAAGACACCGCTGTTCTATGACAAGAAGGCGGAACATACGATGTCGCCATTGATGCGGCAGTGGGTGGCCGGGCAACTGAAATATGCCGACGACTTCACCTATTTTCTCGCGCCCTACATCAATTCCTACAAGCGCTTCCAGGCAGGTACTTTTGCGCCGACGAAGAGTGTCTGGAGTCTTGATAACCGCACCGCCGGTTTCCGTCTCTGCGGCGAGGGCACGAAAGGTATCCGTATCGAATGCCGCATCGGCGGCGCCGATCTCAACCCCTATCTCGCCTTTGCCGGCCTGATTGCATCGGGCCTTGCTGGTATCGATGAGAAGCTGGATCTTGGCCCGCCGTTCCAGGGCGATGCCTATGGCGGTACGCGCCTCAAGGAAATCCCCAAGACGCTGCGCGAAGCGACCGAGACACTGGCACGCTCCAAGATGCTGAAAGAGGCGCTCGGTGAAGACGTGGTTGAGCACTATGTCCACACCGCCAAATGGGAGCAGTTCGAATATGACCGCCGGGTGACCGACTGGGAGTTGCATCGCGGCTTCGAACGGTATTGAAGAACCAAAAGATCAAGAACGCAGAGGTTTTGCCATGACCGAGACGGTCAAACTGATTACCCCGATCGACGGCTCCGTTTATGCGGAACGCCCCATAGCGACCGAAAAGGCGATCGACGCCGCAGTTGAGTCTGCCAGGCAGGCGCAGGCGGACTGGGCCCAGACCAGTATCGCAGAACGGGGCCGTTTATGCCTGGCGGCGCTTGACGCATTGCTAGCCATGAATGACGAGATCGTACCGGAGATCGCCTGGCAGATGGGCCGTCCGGTACGCTATGGCGGCGAAAAAGGCGGCGTGGAAGAACGCACGCGTTACATGGTCAAGATCGCCGAAACGGCGCTGGCTCCCGTCGTCGAAAACGACAAGCCGGGGTTCCGCCGCTATATCAAACACGCACCGCTTGGTGTCGTCATGGTCATCGCGCCTTGGAACTACCCCTATCTCACCGCCGTCAACACAATCATTCCCGCGCTGATGGCCGGTAACAGCGTGATCTTGAAGCACGCGGCGCAAACGTTGCTCGTCGGCGAGCGCTTTGCACAAGCCTTCGAGAAAGCTGGCCTACCGAAAGGCGTATTCCAGAACATCGTCCTCAGCCACGCGCAAACGGAAAAGCTACTGGGTTCCGGCCGTATCGACCATGTGAACTTCACGGGTTCCGTCGGCGGCGGCCGCGCCATCGAGAAAGCAGCGGCGGGGACCTTCATGACGCTGGGCCTCGAGCTTGGAGGCAAGGATCCGGCCTACGTGCTGCCCGACGTTAACCTCGACCATGCTGTTGCCAATCTCGTCGACGGCGCGTTCTTCAATTCCGGCCAATGCTGCTGCGGCATCGAGCGCATCTATGTGCACGAGAACGTCTATGACCGGTTTGTCGATGGGTTCATCGATCTGACGAAGCAATACGTCGTTGGCAATCCGCTCGAGGCGGCAACGACGATGGGGCCGATGGCCCAGACGCGTTTTGCCGATCTCGTGCGCGAGCAGAAGGCCGAAGCCCTGCGCAAGGGTGCCAAGGCACATGTCAATATGAGCGTTACCAATGACAAGGCCGGTTCGCCCTATCTTGCCCCGGAAGTGCTGACCGGTGTCGACCACCAGATGAGTGTCATGCGCGAGGAAAGCTTTGGTCCCATCGTTGGCATCATGAAGGTGCGTAATGACGAGGAGGCCCTGGCGCTGATGAATGACAGCCAGTACGGGCTGACAGCCTCGCTGTGGACAACCGATACCGATCATGCCGCGGCGATTGGCGACCGGATCGAGACCGGCACGGTCTTCATGAACCGCTGCGATTACATTGACCCGGCGCTGGTCTGGACCGGTGTCAAGGAGACGGGTAAGGGCGCTGCCATGTCCGCGATCGGCTATGGCAATTTGACCCGTCCGAAATCTTATCATCTACGCGAAGCAATCTGAGAGACGACCCGACATGAGCAAACTCATTTCCAAATGGAACTATCCGACCACCGTCCGCTTTGGCGCAGGACGCATCAAGGAACTGCCGGAGGTTCTGGAAGCAACGGGCATCAAGAAGCCGCTGTTCGTCACGGACCCCGGTCTCGCCAAGCTGCCTGTGGTGGCGAGCACACTGAAAATACTCGACGACGCCAAGGTGCCCTATGGCGTTTTCTCGGACGTGAAGCCCAATCCGGTGGACTCCAACCTGACCGCCGGCATTGCCGTCTTCAAAAAGGGCAAGCACGATGGCGTCATCGCTTTTGGCGGCGGTTCGGCGCTCGACCTCGGCAAGCTGATCGCCTTCCAAGCTGGCCAGACGCGGCCGGTCTGGGATTTCGAGGATGTTGGCGACTGGTGGAAGCGTGCCAACAGCAATGCCATCGCGCCGATCATCGCCGTGCCGACGACGGCCGGAACGGGTTCCGAAGTCGGCCGCGCCGGGGTCATCACCAATGAGGAAACCCATACGAAGAAGGTGATCTTCCACCCTAAGCTCTTGCCGGCTGTGGTCATCGCCGACCCCGAGCTGTCAGTTGGCATGCCGGCGTTCATCACCGCCGGGACCGGCATGGATGCTCTGGCGCATTGCCTCGAAGCCTACTGCGCGCCGGGCTACCACCCGATGGCGGACGGCATTGCCGTCGAAGGTATCCGGCTTGTGTTCGAGAACCTGCCGAAAGCCTATGCCAACGGCAAGGATTTGACGGCGCGGGCGCATATGATGAGCGCGGCCACTATGGGTGCTGCTGCGTTTCAGAAGGGTCTCGGCGCGATCCACTCGCTGTCGCATCCGATTGGGGCGCTGTATGACACGCATCACGGCATGACCAATGCAGTGTTCATGCCCTATGTATTGGCCTTCAATCGCGAGGCGGTCGACGAGCGCATTGCGCGTCTTGCCAGCTATATCGGCATCAAGGGCGGGTTCAATGGTTTCGCCAAAGCAGTAATCAAGCTGCGCAAGGAGCTGAAAGTGCCGCACACGCTGCCGGGTCTGATCAAAGACCTCGACATGACCAAGAAGCAGAAGGAACTGATTGCCGACATGGCCATCGTCGACCCAACAGCTGGCGGTAATCCGGTGAAGCTGACAAAGAAGGCGGCACTCAAGCTGCTGGATGAGGCGATCGCGGGGTAGTCACTTCCGCGCGCGACAAATGTATGATAATTTCTTACCAATCTTCGATCGATCAAAGATAGGTAAGATTAATGTCAGACACAGCGCGGCTTTCGGAAAAATTCCAGATATCAATCCCTAAAGCCGTGCGCACCGCTCACCAGTGGAAGGCAGGCCAGGAGTTTGCCTTCATTCCAAAGGGGACGGGCGTCCTGCTCGTCCCTGTGCCGATGCCTGCCGAACTGGCAGGCATCGCCAAGGGCGCCAAGGCAGCGCACTATCGTGATCGCAAAGATCGCTTCTGATGCTGCTTGTCGATACGTCCGCCTGGATCGAGTGGCTGATTGCGTCGCCGACCGGCAAGATCATCGAAGGCATGGTTCCCCCGCGTGAGAATTGGCTCGTGCCGACGATCGTACAGCTTGAACTGGCGAAATGGCTTACGCGCGAAGTCGGGGCAGACAAGGCAGATCAGGTGATCGCTTTCACACAGACATGCGTTGTGGCATCGCTCGAAACTCCAATTGCCCTTGCCGCGGCGGAGATATCTGTAAATCACAGGTTGGCCACAGCGGACGCCATCGTCTATGCGACAGCAATGGAGTATCAGGCCGAAGTATTGACCTGCGATGCCCATTTCAAAGACCTGCCAAACGTCAAGTTCGTTGCAAAGATCAAAGCGTGAGGAAGTGTATTACTCACGATCGGCTTGCAACGATTATCAATGCCCCAGGACCAGCAGGTCCTTTGCGCAGAGGCTGACCTTGACGTCTTCGCCAGGTTCCGGCGGCGGGGCGCTCGGATTGTTGAACGTGTCGAAGGACACGGTGTTTTCACCCAGCGATGCGCGGATACGGATGACTGAGCCAAGGAAATGCACGCTGTTGATCTTGCCGTCGAGGGTGGTCTCGCGCTTGTCAGTGGCTTCGCCGAGGCTGACGGCTTCGGGGCGCACGGCGAGGGCGATCTTGTCTCCAGCCTTGTGACCGTTGAGCCGCGGCCCGATCGTAACGTCCTTGCCGTCGACGGTGATCACACCGGCTCCAGCATCGCGGACCGTCGCATCGAGCGTATTGAGCGTGCCGACGAAGGACGCCACAAACCGCGAGGCCGGTTGATTGTAAATCTCGAACGGTGCACCGACCTGTTCGGCGCGGCCTTCATACATGACGACAATGCGATCGGAGATCGAGAGAGCTTCTTCCTGGTCGTGGGTGACGAAAATCGTCGTGATACCGAGCTTGCGCTGGATCGCGCGGATTTCCTCGCGCAGCGAAACACGGATCTTTGCATCGAGCGCCGAAAGCGGTTCGTCCAAAAGGAGGACCTGTGGCTTGGTGGCAAGCGCGCGGGCAAGCGCCACGCGCTGCTGCTGACCGCCCGACAACTGGTAAGGGAAGCGTTCGGCGAGATGGTCGAGCTTGATCAGCGACAGCATCTCATGAACGGTTGCATCGATTTCGGCCTGTGGTTTCTTGGCGACCTTGAGCCCGAAGGCAACATTTTGCGCAACCGTCATATTGGGGAACAGTGCATAGGCCTGGAACACCATGCCGATATTGCGCTGGTTCGGCTTGAGATTGACAACGTCCTTGCCGCCAATGCTGATCTGGCCGGAACTCGGTGTTTCGAAGCCGGCGACCATGCGCAAGACAGTTGTCTTGCCGCAGCCGCTCGGCCCGAGAAAGGAGATGAACTCACCCTTCTCGATGTCCAGATTGAAATCATGAACGACGGTTGTTGCCCCGAAGCTCTTTTTCAAATGGCTGATGCTGAGAAATGACATTTAGAGCCCTTTCCGGCCATATTGGCCGTATTCTGTTTCTCGTCTGACGAGACAATCCGCGCGGAAGGTGGCGAGGCCGATGCGGGACATCGGACGAAGTCGCCTGACAAAGCGGGTGTCCGTCAGCCGGAAACCCGAAGGGACGGGGCATGTTGCGCCAATATCGGCGCAAAACCACTCGCCCGCACGCAATGTGCGGGTCTTCGTGTCTTTGCTTGATCTTGTCACAACATGCCTCCGTCAGAATAGGTCAATATGGTCGAAAAGGGCTCTCAGTTTCCAAGTCTATCGCTTGGTCGCGGCGAGTGATTTGTTGAGGCGGGTGATGACCTGGATCAGGCCCATGCAGACCCAGGTGATGGCGAATGCGATCACGGAGAGCGCTGCAGGCTCATAGGCCCGGTTCGCACCCATCAGCTGCAGGAATGGGCCAAATGCCGGCCGGTTAAGCAGCGCCGCCATGGTGAACTCGCCGATGACAATGGCGAAGGTCAGAAAAGCGCCGGACAGAACCGCAACGAGCACATTGGGCAGAATGATGCGCGACATGATGGTAATGCGGCTCGCCCCGAGGCTTTCAGCGGCTTCGGTCATTGTACGGATGTCGATGGCGCCAAGACCTGTATCGACGGCGCGGTACATATAGGGCAACGCCAGCGTCGTATAGCCGAGGCAGAGCAGAATGTTCGTTCCCATCGCTGATCCAGTCAGCGGCAGGATCGACGAGGTGTTGTAGAGCCGGATATAGCCAAACACGATGACGATTGCTGGGATGACCAGCGGCAGCAGGGTGATGAATTCGATGAAGGGCCGCCAGGCAGGCAGCCTCAACCGCACCCAATAGGCAGTAGGAACGACCAGAAGGACACCGACAATGATGGTGGCAATTGCCAACACGACGGAATAGGCAAATGTCGCCTGAAATCCGGGATCGCTGAGCACGACCCAATAGGCATCAAGGGAATAGACACCGCGCCGCATGCGCAAAGAAAATTCGAGGAGACCCAGCAGCGGCAGTACGAAATAGACAATGCCGAAGGCGAGAGCGATCCAGGACCAGATGCGATTTGTCTTCATTTGAGCCACCGTTCACTGCGGGCGCGCATCCAGATGTAAATGCCGTTCGACACCCCGGTGATCACGATCATGCCGAAGGCGAGCGCATAGCCAAGCTGCGGATCCTGCAGCACGTCTCCCCGGATCTGGGCATAGAGAACGATCGGGACGATGCTGAGGGACGACCCGGTAAGAGCGTAGGCAGTTGCAATCGCGCCGAAGGAATTGGCAAACAGCAAGAGAATGGTGCCAAGCAGAGCAGGCCACAGGATCGGGAAGGCGACCATGCGCCAATATTGCGGGCCTGTCGCGCCAAGGATGAGTGCTGCTTCCTTCCACTCCCGCTTGAGGCCGTCCAGCGCCGGAGTGATGATGAGGACCATCAGGGGAATCTGGAAGTACAGATAGGTGAGGGTCAGGCCCCAGAAGCTCAGCAGATTGAAGCCGTGAGCGTAAAGATTGAAGCCGAAAATATTCGTCAGCAGATAGGTAACGAGGCCGGTGCGTCCAAGTGTGAACAGGAAGGCATAGGCCAACGGAACGCCCGCGAAATTCGATGCGACACCGGAAAAGGTCATCAGCGGCGAGCGGATCCAATTGGGCAGCCCACCCAACGTAACGGCAGCAGCAATGGCGAAGCCGATTGCCGCGCCCAAAAGCGCCGAGGCCAGGGAGATCTTGATGGATATCCAGTACGCGTCGCGGATTGAGGGCTGGAAAAGATTGATCATGTTGGCGAGGGTCAGATTGCCCTGCGCATCCTGAAAGGCACCCGCGACAAGGTAGATTGTCGGCAAGACCAGGAACATGATGGCGAATATCATAAACGGCATGACGCCGAGCCAGTCGAGCGAAAGGCGTTTACGCTCAGTCAACGGAACTGGAGATGTGCTTGGCTGTGAAATGACGCTCATGGATGTCGACACCGCGTTCTTGGGTACAGTATAGCCGCTGCCTCACAATACGCGAAGCAAACAAGGCCGACACAGATTTTCTTCAACTCGTCGCGCCTACAAAGCTGCGCCAAATGCTGACGAAATCATATCCCCGCGGCAAGAACCGCGGGGATATGTCCGTCAGGATTTACTGGACGTTGGCGCCAACGACCTTGTCCCAGCCCTTGGTGATGGCGTCCTTGGCGGCTGCCTGTTCATCAAGTGTCGGGAAGAAAGCCTTCTCGTAGGCTGCTGCTGGCGGAAGCTTGTCGAGGAGCTCCTTCGGCACCTTGTTGTTCTTCACCAGATCCTGGAAGCGTGCAGGATGGCAATAGCCCTTCAGGTAGCCGATCTGACCTTCGTCGGAGTAGAGGTATTCTATCCAGAGCTTGGCAGCGTTCGGATGCGGTGCATAGGCGCTGATGGCCTGAACATAGACACCGGCGAGAACGCCCGACGCAGGCACGACGACTTCAACCGGCGGATTGCCCTTGAGTGTGTCGCGACCGGAAAGCGCATTGTAGTCCCAGGTGATGATGATCGGGGTTGCACCCTGTGCCAACGTACCGGACTTGCCGATGACCGGTACAAAATTGCCGGCCTTGTTCAGATCGCCGAAGAATTTCAGACCGGCTTCACCGGCTTCGGTGCCTGCCTTGGCACCCGCCGCGGCACCAGCGGCCTGAACGGCGAGAATGGCCTGGTTGGATGCGCGCGGATCGCCGGCAAGTGCAACGCTGTTGGCATACTCCGGCTTGAGCAGGTCGGCCCAATCCTTCGGGATGTTCTTGACGATATCGGTGTTCACCTCAAGCGCCATAACGCCATAATAGTCACCGTACCAATGGCCTTCTGCGTCCTTGACATTCTCCGGGATCGAATCCCAGGTAGAGACCTTGTACGGCATTGTCAGGCCGTCTTTCTTGGCATCAGGGCCGAAAGAGAAGCCGACATCGATGACATCCGGTGCCTGCGGGCCCTTATTGTCTTTGTTCGCCTTTATCGCTTCAACTTCGTCCTTGGAACCGGCATCCGGGTTCAATTCGTTGACTTCGAGGCCATATTTTGCCTTGAAACCAGCGATAATGTCGCCGTATCCGCACCAGTCATGCGGCAAGGCGATCGTTGTGAGCGAGCCTTCCTTCTTCGCTGCTTCGACCAGCTCGGCTGGCGCATCAGCAAATGAAATCGTTGTGCCTGTGAACAGCAGTGCAGTCGACAGTGCAAGCAAGCGTTTTGAGTAACCTACCATTTTAACACCCCTTCTTAAGCGATACGTCATTGGCTCTGTTTCGACGTTCCAGCATCCCGATATAGGTGTCTCGTGTCAGTTGGATGACAGACCGATGACGGGGTCGTGAACGTCGTTTTCCTGAGCAGTGGAAGGGAGTGAACCACTTTTTTCGTGGCTTAGCAATTCGACGAAGGCGCGATTTTTAAGTGTTTTCTGCGGGTTGCGAAATGGCAGGCCGCTCGTGGAAGCGCTTAAAGATAAGGTGTTTGGCTCTGTTCCTTCGGACGCGGCCGCAAGACGTCAGGCGAACGCCGGCGACCAGATGCCGCGCGCTCAACAATTAATGGTTATGGGGCTAAACTCTTTGAGCTAGATCGCGGGTAGAGACGGCCAGTTAGTGGCCGCCACCACCCCCGGAGGCCGGAGCTCCCGGCTTGCGCATCAGAATGGCAAAGACCGCAAGCGAGGCAAACAGCAATGTCAGGATGTAGAACACATCCATGAACGACAGCAGCGAGGCCTGCTGGTGCACCATGCCCGAGATCTTGCTTAGGGCGGTTGTGGGCCCATCAAGGCCATGCGACGCGAAGTTCTTACTCATCGTCGCCATCATATCCTCCGCCTCCGGATTGCCCCAACGGACATTCTCGGAGAGCTGTGCATAATGGAGGGCGCCGCGATCGGTCAGGATCTGGTTGATCACGGCCAACCCAACCGCGCCGCCAAGGTTGCGCATGAGGTTGAACAGACCGGAGGCATTCTTCAGCCGCGCAGGCGGCAGCGTACCAAGCGCCAGATTGTTGATTGGCACCATGCACAGCATCAGCGAGACACCGCGGAAGATCTGCGGAACCAGAAGTTCGTTGAAATCCCAGTCGGCCGTCAGGTTCGTCATGGTCCATGTCCCGGCGGCAAAACCAATAAACCCGATCATGATCATGATCCGCGGGTCCATGCGACCGGACAGGAAGCCGGCTACGGGGGCGGTGAGGAACATGCACAGGCCACTAACGAACAAGGCTTCGCCGATCATCAGGGCATCGTAACCCCTGATCTGGCCGAGATAGACGGGATAGATATAGGTCAGGCCATAGAGACCGATGCCGAGGACGAAAGAGAAAGCCGAGCCAAAGGCAAAATTCAGGTTCTTGAATGCGTAAAGGTCGACGATCGGCTGTTCCGCCGTGAAGGCGCGATAGAAGAAAGTAAGCCCGCCAACGACCATGACGATGCTGCAGTAATAGACCGCGTGGTCCTGCAGCCAGTCGTTGCGCGGGCCCTCTTCCAGCACATACTCAAGCGAGCCGAGGAACGCTGCCATGGCGGCGAGACCCCACCAGTCGAACTTGTTGAGGAGCGAGCGGTCGCCCTTGTCGAAATCGATCAGGTTCCACGCGGCAATCGCCACGGCAATGCCGGGAATGACGTTGACGAGGAACAGCCAGTGCCAGGAAAAGGCGTTGCTGAGATAGCCGCCGACGGTCGGTCCGATTGTCGGAGCAAGCGTGGCAACGAGGCCGATCATCGGAGAGACGATCGTGCGTTTGGAGGGCGGGAAGATCGTGAAAGCCGCCGCGAAGACGCTCGGGATCATGCCGCCTCCGATAAAGCCCTGGATGGCGCGGTAGACGATCATCTGGTCGATGTTCGTTGCCGTGGCGCACAGGATGCTGGCGGCGGTGAAGCCCGCCGCGGAGACCGAGAAAAGAATACGCGTCGATACGAGCCGTCCGAGGAAGCCTGACAGCGGGATCATGATGACTTCGGCGATCAGGTAGGAGGTCTGGACCCAGGAAATCTCGTCAGAACTTGCGCTCAAACCTGCCTGGATCTCGGCAAGCGACGCCGAGACAATCTGGATATCGAGAATGGCCATGAACATGCCGAAGACCATCGCCAGGAAGGCGATGGCTTTCTTCGGATCGATATGCTCTTCCGGAACGGCAGGAGCTGCCGGTCCTCCGATGGTGGTGGCGTTCGACATGATCTTCGGCCTATCCAGGGTTTATTTGGCTGGTGTCGTGCGCGTGTCGATGTCTACAACGACGCTGAGGCCAGCCTGCAACTTGCCGCTCGCCAGGGCGTCGGCGGGCAGGGCGATGCGAACCGGTACACGCTGGACAACCTTGGTGAAGTTACCCGTCGCGTTTTCCGGGGGGAGCAACGAGAACACTGCGCCCGACGCAGGAGCGACCGAGGCAACCGTGCCTTCAAACGTATCGCCTGACATCGCGTCGACCTCAATTCGGACCTTCTGGCCTACGGCGATGTCACGCAGCTGCGTTTCCTTGTAGTTCGCGTCGATATAGAGCGCGTTTACGGGAACGAGGGCTGCGAGGCGCTGGCCGGGGCTCACGAGGTCGCCCTTCTTGGCGGCAAGATTGCCGATCACGCCATCGACCGGTGCGCGGATAACGGTGAAACCGAGATCGCGGGCTGCCTTGTCCTTGGCAAGCTCAAGCGAAGCGATGGAGCCTTCGGCTTCCTTGTATTGGGCCTCGAGCACGCCGACATTGGCAACGGCGGCGGCGATCTGTGCATCGGCGGAGGCTATATTGGCCTTCGCCTGATCGAGAGCCGCAGTTGCATCATCAAGTTGAGACTGCGATGCGAAGCTTGTCGCATGGAGCTGTTTGGCGCGCACAGACCCTGCCTGCGCATTGGTCAAGACGGCTTGCGCGTTGAGCTTGCCGGCCTGCGCCTGCTGCAGCGAAGCCTTGGCGGCAACGATCTGCGCGTTGATGCGGTCGAGTGAGAGCTTTTCCGTCGCGATTTGGGCCTCAGCTTGCTCTTCGGCAATCCTGTAGTCACCATTATCCAGCGTTACCAGGGGATCGCCCGCTTTCACGCGCTGGTTGGCAACCACGTCGATCGCATCGATATAGCCAGTGACCTTTGGTGCAATCGCCGTGATATCGCCCTGTATATAGGCGTCGTCAGTCGAAACCATGAAGCGGCCGGTCGTCCACCATTCGTGGCCGTACCAGGCGCCTGCGCCAACGGCTGCTATAACCAAGACGGGCAGCACGAAGCGCTTTGCGGAACGCTTGGGCGGTGCAGGCGTATTGGTTATAATATCGGGTTGCGGCGCTTCAGTTTTTGCTGGTGCTTCAGCCTTTGAAGCAGGAGCCGGGGCTGGAAACTGACGGATCTCAGCTTCATTCGTTGCTTTCGACGCGGACATGGGGTGGCTCTTTCTAAAGGACTTCACTCATAAAGTGATTAAACCAATCGGTTCGATCGTTGACATAGCGCAAATGAGAGCGCATATCAAGTGGATCGAACCGATTGGTTCGAAAAGATTCAAAAAAAGGAAACTGCGCTAAATGTCATCTGCGAGGCCATCCGTTATGTCATCAACGGCAACAACAGATGTTGAAATGACAGAGGCTGATCGCCCGAGCCGGTTGGCGGCTGGCCAGGATCCGGCGAAGCGCCAGCAGATACTTGAGGGTGCCAACCGCGTTTTTTCGCAGATGGGCTTTGACGCCGCGAGCATGAACGACATCACGCGTGAGGCGGGCGTATCCAAAGGCACTATCTACGTTTATTTCGACAGCAAGGAAGAGCTCTTTCTGGAGCTCTGCAACCATTTTCGCGAGATCCTGTTCGCCGATATCTACCACGCGCTGGAAAGCGATGGAGATCTTCGCGAGGCGCTGATCGAGTTCGGCGTAGCCTTGGCAGGCGTCATCACGTCCGACGTGGTCGTTCGCGCACAGCGTGTGGTGATCGGTGTTGCCGAGCGCATGCCCTCGATGAGCCGCGATTTCTACGAACGGGGCCCGAAGCGTGGTCAGGCTCTCATGCGCGCGCTGATCGACCGGCACGTGGCTGCTGGCAGGCTTGACATCGAAGACACGGAGCTTGCCACCTACCAGCTGGCGGACCTCTTCATGTCGGGCATGTTCAAGAAGCGTTTGTTCGGTTGCATGGAGCAACCGCCGTCGAAGGAACTGATCCGGAAGACGGTTACAGCTGGTGTCGATGTATTCCTGAAAGCGTATCAGCGCTGAGAGCCCGTTTTGAAACTCTACTGCGGCGGTCATCTGACGCGGTTTTCTGCGCTTCCGGTGCTCACGTACTCTAAGTACGTTCCGCTCCGGTTTTCGTAAATCACGCCATGTGCCTCGCCGCAGCGACTTTCCAATCGGGCCCTGCAAGACTCCGCAAATCGCCGGCTGACGCATCAGTGACGAGTTGCACTGTCTCTGAAATCCGGTCAGGCGTTGCCGCAATTGGCGCAGACGCCTCTGATCTCGATGGTCGTCTTGGACTGCTTGAAGCCGTGGCTCGTGGTCCAGTCGCGTACGCGGTCGGTGATGATATCGTCCGAGAACTCCGAGACCTGACCGCACTTGTCGCAAATGGCAAATGCGATCATGCCGTGGCTGTGGTTATGTTCGTGCGGATGCGAACAGGCGACGAAAGCATTGATGCTCTCGAGCCGGTGAATCATGCCGTAGTCGAGCAGTTTATCGAGAGCACGATAGACCTGAAGCGGGGCCCGGAAGCCGTCACCGCGCAACTGATCAAGGATCGTATAGGCGCTGAGCGGACCATCGGCCCGAGCCAATGCATTGAAAACCAGCGATTGGTTCTTGGTCAGCTCCTGGGTTGATGTCATGCCTTATGCGCTCCTAGAGCTTTGTTCTACGCAATTCCGGACGCAAAACCGGTTCCCACTTTTGCTGGAATTGCTTTAGGTGTTGGACAAGACATAGGAAAGTTTTGGCTTTTCCGCCAGTGGATACGATATTTTTGGACGTTCCCAAATTCGCCATTGTTGACTAATGTAATAACATCACATATCGAAATGGCAAGCTGTGACAACCGAGTGGCGGTTGCATTTCGGGATGCGGAAGTTTGATGATTGAAACATGCCTCACCTTTAACGATCTGACGCTGGGCTATCATCGCCACCCGGCCGTTCATCATTTGAGCGGTAGTATCAAGCGCGGATCGCTGACCGCGGTGGTGGGTTCCAACGGCTCAGGCAAGTCGACGCTCATGAAGGGCATTGTCGGCGTCCTGAAGCCGATGTCAGGTTCGTGCACCGTCGAAAAAGGCGTCCGCATCGCGTATCTGCCCCAGCAATCTGAACTGGACCGGTCGTTTCCAGCGCGTGTGATCGATCTGGTATCGCTCGGCCTTTGGCCAAAGCGCGGCTTGCTTGGGCGCTTCACGTCCGATGACCGCGACAAGGTATCGAAGGCGCTGATGAGTGTCGGGCTGGCCGGCTTCGAAAATCGTCCGATCGATACCCTGTCCGGGGGGCAGTTGCAGCGCGCCCTGTTTGCAAGGGTGCTGGTGCAAGACGCAGATCTGATCCTGCTTGACGAGCCCTTCAATGCGATCGATGCCAAGACCGTCGGTGATCTGATCGAACTGATCAAGCGCTGGCACGGCGAAAAGCGGACGATCATGGTCGTCGTCCATGATCTGCATCTGGTGCGGGAACATTTCCCCGAAACCCTGCTTTTGGCACGCAAGCCGATTGCGTGGGGCGACTCACGCGAGACCTTGCGTCCGGAGAATCTGTTGCATGCGCGGCAGTTCCACGAGGCATGGGAAGAGGGCGCGCCCTGGTGCGAGGACGACGTCGCCCATTCAACGCACCATGATCATCACGATCATTCGCACGCGCATCATCATCACGGCGACGACCACGGCGGACCCCAGAACGGCGTGAGCAAGGGCGCGGCTTGATCCATGTATGATTTCCTGATTGCCCCCTTTGTTGACTACAGTTTCATGCAGCGCGCGCTCCTCGGCTCACTGGCGCTTGCGCTTGGATCCTGTCCGGTCGGCGTATTTCTGATGTTGCGGCGCATGAGCTTGACCGGCGATGCGATGGCGCATGCGATCCTGCCGGGTGCGGCCGTGGGTTTTCTGCTCTACGGCCTGCAGATCGTGCCGATGACCATCGGCGGATTGATCGCGGGTGTCGTTGTTGCACTCGGGGCGGGGGCGGTGTCCCGCTTCACCATCCAGAAGGAAGACGCTTCAATGGCGGCTTTCTATCTCATTTCCCTGGCGCTGGGTGTTTTGATTGTTTCCTTGCGCGGATCGAATATCGATCTGATGCATGTGCTTTTCGGAACTGTTCTTGCCCTCAACAACGAGGCGTTGAGCCTCATTGCCATGATCTCGGCGATCAGTGTTGTGACCCTGGCGATCTTCTGGCGCGGCCTCGTTGCGGAGTGTCTCGACCCACTGTTCCTGCGCTCGGTCAGCCGTATCGGAACGCCTGTCCATTTCATCTTCCTGGCTCTGGTGGTGATCAATCTCGTCGGCGGCTTCCAGGCGCTAGGCACTTTGCTCGCGGTCGGGCTGATGATGCTCCCGGCTGCCGCCGCCCGGTTCTGGACTGTGCGGGTGGGACCCATGTGCGCACTGGCTATTGTTATCGGCTGCTTCTCTTGCGTCGGCGGCCTGCTCATCTCCTATCATTTTTCCGTGCCATCGGGGCCAGCTATAATCCTCTCCGCCGGCGCGATCTATCTTTGCTCAATCCTCCTTGGCTCACGCGGTGTCATCAACACGCGCCTGCGCCCGCATCGTCACAGAACAGCCTAATAATCGAAAGGAACCGCCTCATGATCAAGGCTCTGAAACTTGCCACTGCTTTGTATGTTATATTATTACTCGGCGCGGGATATTCTGCCGCGTCGGCAGAGGGCCTGAAGATCGTCTCAAGTTTTACGGTCATCTCGGATTTCGCCAGGAATGTCGGCGGTGACAAGGTCTCCATTACTACGCTGGTCGGTCCGGATGGGGACGCGCACGTCTATGAACCGAAGCCCGCCGATGCCGCGGCAGTGGCAGCGGCCGATGTTGTTCTGGTCAATGGGTTGCATTTCGAGGGGTTTCTTCCGCGTCTTGTCGAGGCAAGCGCGACCAAGGCTCCGATCATCGAGCTGACCATGGGTGTCGAGCCAATCAAAAGTGCAGAGGAGGAACATGATCACGATGCAGGAAGCAGCGCCGGGCATGAGGACCATGGCGCCTACGACCCTCACGCCTTTCAGTCGATCAGCAACGCCAAAATCTATGTAAAAAACATCGCGGATGCATTCTGCGCGGCGGACGCCGGCAACTGTGACACCTACAAGTCAAACGCCGCGGTCTATACGTCGAAGCTCGAAGCTACGGAAGCTGAAGTAATGACTGCGATCGCCTCCATTCCGGAATCAAAGCGTCTGGTCATTACCTCTCACGACGCCTTCGGTTATTTCCAGCACGAATACGGTCTGAAATTTCTTGCCCCCGAGGGCATTTCTACCGATTCCGAAGCATCGGCTGCGGATATCGTCGCCTTGATCAAGCAGATCAAGGAAGACAAGGCATCGGCGATCTTTGTCGAAAGCATCACCAATCCGCGTCTGATCGAGCAGATTGCCAGCGAGACGAACCTGAAGGTTGGAGGCACGCTTTACTCGGATGCGCTTTCGAAGCCGGAGGAGGGCGCGGGCACCTATATCGACATGATGCATCACAACATCGATACGTTCAAAAAGGCCATTCTCGGTAGTTGAGTGTAATCGGCTAAGCGCCGATGGGTCCGACTCAGCCCTCCCCACAAGGGGGAGGGTGAAGCGGAGAAAACTTTTGCAAGTCTCAAATGAACGCGGCGGTCTGTGTCGGCGAGATACGCACCTTGCCGATGTTGCGCCCATCCATTTCGACTATCTCGTATTCGAGGTCGTCGACGGTTAGTCTCTCCCCGACTGCAGGGATATGGCCGAGATTCCACAGGATATAGCCGGCGAGGGTTGTGTAGCGGTCGCCGTCATCGACCAGGTCGCGGTCGATCAGGCCGCCAAGGCGGCGAATGTCGATATAGGCGTCAACGACCATGCTGCCGTCTTCCGAGCGCTCGAGAATGGGGCTCTCCTCGCCCTCCTCGGGGAAGTCGCCGGCAATGGCTTCGAGAACGTCCGTCGGTGTCACGACACCTTCGAAGGAGCCATGTTCATCGAGCACGACGCCCATCTGAACCGTGGAACCACGCAACTGTTCCATCACACGCAGAACATTGGCGTTCTCATGCAGGATCAGCGGCTGGCGTGTCACCTTGTCCCAGTCGATCTTGCCGCCATCGAGGATGGCGAAGAGAAGATCCTTGGTGAGGGCGACACCCACGAACTCATCGACGCGTCCGCGAGCGAGGACGACGCGGCTGTGGCTGAGTGTGCGGATTTCGGCAAGCAGCTCCTCATTGGTCTCGTCGAGATCGAGCCATTCAACCTCATTGCGCGGTGACATGATCGAGCGAACGGGGCGTTCGACCAGGTCGAGCACACCGCGGATCATCTCCTTCTCCTCGGGGTGGAAGACATCTCCTGCGGCGCTCTGTTCAGCGATGACATCCAGCGTATCGGAATGCGGGGCATCGCTGCGCCCCCCGCCCAGAAGCCTCAGGACCGCGCCAGCAGTGCGATCGCGCAGATCCATCGTCGTGACGCGCTTTTCGCGATTGTGGCGGCCGACCTGGTTGGCGGCTTCGACAAGAACCGAGAAGCCGATGGCAGCGTAGAGGTAGCCCTTCGGGATGTGGAAGCCGAAGCCTTCGACGATCAGGCTGAAACCGATCATCATCAGGAAGCCGAGGCAGAGGATGACGACGGTCGGATGCTTGTTGACGAAGGTCATCAACGGTTTTGAGGCCAGCATCATGACGCCAACCGCGATCACCACCGCGATCATCATGACCTCGAGATATTTCACCATGCCAACGGCGGTGATGACGCTGTCGAGCGAGAAGACGGCGTCGAGGACGACGATCTGGGCAATGACCTGCCAGAAAACCGCATGGGCCGCATTGCTCTCCTTGGCGGACATATGGCCTTCAAGCCGCTCATGCAGCTCCATCGTGCCCTTGAACAGCAGGAAAACGCCGCCGAGAATGAGGATGATATCGCGCCCGGAGAAATCAAGTCCTGCGACGCTGAACAGCGGCGTGGTCAACCTGATGACCCACGAAATGGAGGCGAGCAGCAAGAGCCGCATGACGAGGGCCAGCGAGAGGCCGACAAGCCGCGCACGGTTGCGCTGATGCGGCGGCAACTTGTCGGCGAGGATCGCTATGAAAACGAGATTGTCGATGCCAAGCACGATCTCCAGCACGACAAGCGTGGCAAGACCAATCCAGGCGTTGGGGTCGGCAATCCAGTCCAATGTCCAGTCCATGGGGAAGTCAGGTCCTTTTAATCAATAGATCAGCGCGGCATTACAGGAGGAAAGGCTTGAAAATGGCAGCGCAAATCCACCCGCAGCGCAGGAAAAGAAAGAGAAACGAAGAAATGGAGGGATTGGTTGCTGACGCCGCATATGCAGAGTCAGCATGCTTCGCAAGTCCGGACTTGGAGGCTCTTCAGATTGATCGTCCGGCATCGATGCGCGGTCAGTCCCTGTTTGACTGGCTGTCATTGTGAAAATTGAGAGGTGCCAGATGCGGCTATAATGGCAGTCCGGCGGCTGCCATTCAAGAGGCGGGTGAGAATTTGCCGGTTGTTGACACTCTTGACCCAAATGCCCGGAATTCCAAAACGACAACGTTTTCAACGATTACCCGATATTCTTGGTATTGATAAGTATAGTTCTTTTGTGTTGCAGGATTAAACTCGGAACATCTACCATCCATCAATACCTTTATTTAATTCATAATAAGGCGTATGATGTAGTCCGCAGTTGTGAGGGGTGAGGGGCCCCGGAACGATGGTCTTCCCCGCACAGCGCGAACGGGAGGACTATCATGGCAATCAATCTACCAAACGGCTTGCTGAAACTTCTCGACATAGACCCAAGCACAATCGAAGTCTCGCTCAGCAACGCGGGCAATATCTTCAGTGGTACGGATGCCAACGAGCATATACTCGGCAATGGTGGCGGCGACGTGATCGATGCGAAGGGCGGATCGGATATTGTCGAGGGTGGCACGGGCGGTGACACGCTCGTTGGCGGTGGCGGCAATGTCTATGTCGAAGGCGGCGCTGGCGGCGACGCGATGAATGGCGGTGCCGGTATTGACACGCTCGGCCATTCGCAATCGGGTTCAAGCGTGAAGGTGACACTCAACGATAGCGGCGACGGCACAACCTCCGGCTCTGGCTCCGGCCCGGGCAACCATGCCCAGGGCGACACCATCGGCGGATTCGAGAATGTCGTCGGTTCGTTGTTTAACGATACGCTCACCGGCAACAATTCGGCGAATGTGCTGGCGGGACTTGCCGGCGCCGACAAACTATTCGGCATGGGCGGTAACGACATTCTCATCGGCGGTGTCGGTGCGGATGACGAACTTGTCGGCGGCGATGAGGGCGACACCATCCATGGTGGCGCCGGCAATGACACTATCCTTGGTGGGAATGGTATAGATCACCTGTTTGGCGACGACGGTGACGACTTTATCGACGTTGGCTTTTCTGACGAGGGTAACACACAAACTGCTACTGGCGGGTCAGGGGCGGACACATTGGTTTGCTCCGGGGATGGCGCGGCCAAGTATTCAAGCTCCCCTGACGCGATCGACGTCAATCAGACGTCTAACGTGTTTCTTGGTGGCGACGCAGAGGGTGACAGTGTTACCGGCTTTTCTGGGATAGTTGGATCAAATTTCGATGATACGATCAAGGGGTTCAGCGACGTTGATGGCGGTGGCGGCAACGACCAAATCTATGCCCTCAACCAGGCCGACGTTGTAGGCGGCCGCGAACTTAAGGGTGGCGATGGCACTGACACGTTTTATTTTACCACGTTCCTTGCGGACGATGATTACACGATCACCGATTACGATTATGCGAGTGGCGAGAAAATAGACCTTTCGGCAATAGATGCAGATCCCGATGCCCTAGAAGATCAAGCCTTTGTTTGGGATTCAGGGGAGTCATCGTCCCCCGGTACAATAAGCCAACGGGAAGACGAAGATGGGATAGTCCTTACTCTCAATGTAGGCGATCAACAGGTCTCCATTGTCCTCCAGGATTACTTTAACGACGGAGAACCGTTGCCAGCCGACGCCTTTATCCTCTGACAACCGGTCAACGTGTGCGATGCGAGTGTGATAATAACAGGGGCGGCGTCCTAGCCGCCTCTTACCCCGAGAACCCGCCGCCATCGAGGAAGGCCTGCTCTTCCTCAGTGGTGGTGCGGCCAAGAATGGCGTTGCGATGCGGGAAGCGGCCGAAGCGGCGGATGATGTCATAGTGGTGGTCGGCATATTCCAGATTATCAGGTGCGCCTTCACGGCATAGCTCCACAGAACGGCGCTGGTCATCGACATTCTCCGAATGCATATACGGAAGGTAGAAGAAGGCGCGGAGCTGCGGCTCGAATGAGAGGTCGTGGCCCTTCTCCAATGCGCGGCCCGCATAAAGGCGGGCAAGAGTGTCGGTCGCGTACATGTGGCCGGTGTCGCGGAAGAAATTGCGCGGAAATTGATCGAGCAGGATCATCAGCGCCAGTGCGCCATCAGGCGTATTCAGCCAGCCTTCATATTCGCGGCGCGCGGCGGCCAAATGATCCTGGAGAAAACGCTGGCGGCAGATTTCATCAAATGTCTCGTCCTTGACGAACCATTTGTCCGGTCCAGCCTCGCGCCAGAAGTCGACGATCCCGGCAATGATCGATGTGTTCTTGTCAGCCATTGGTTGCGCTCCCCCGTTCAGCTTGCATCTGCGGCCTGCGTTGAAGGCAGGACGCTTGCGGTTTCCTCATTGAGGGCGCGGCCGGTCTGACGCGGCTTGATAAGCGGACCCGGAACCGGCGCGTTGCCCTTCATCAAATCGGTGCCGGCCCAAATGCCGCCGGCCAGCTGCAGATTAAGGCGTTCGGCATCGCGGCGGCGCACATCATTGGCAATCTCGGCGGCTTCGTCCGGGTCGACGCCAAGTCCGATCAGCGTATTCTCGCCGAAGATCACAGCGGACTCGAAGGTTTCGCGCATCTGGTATTCGACGCCGAGCTTGATGAGCTCGATCGTGGTCCCGCGATCATAGGCACGAGCGTAGATCTGCACGAGCGGAAACTCCGACTTGAGCAGCCCCGCTATCGCAAGACTGGCTTCGGCCTTGTCGACGCAGATCAGCACAGCCTGCGCGCGGCCCGCACCTGCCGCGTGGAGAATGTCGAGCCGGGTGCCGTCGCCATAATAGACCTTGAAGCCGAATTGCGCCGCCGCCTGGATCATCTCAATGTCAGTGTCGATGATGGAAATATCGACACCGCGCAACAATAAAGGCTGGCTCGAGATCTGGCCGAAGCGGCCAAAGCCGATGATAAGGACGCTGCCCGAGAGGCCCTCAGCAACGTCGATACCATCCATCTGTTCCACTTCCTTTGGCAGGAGAAAGCGCAGGCCGAGAATGAACAGCGGCGTCAGTGCCATGGAGAAGATGACGATGGCGGTCAGGATGGCGTTGGCTTCGCCATCGAGAATGCCGACAGCGGTGGCCGTCGAATAGAGGACGAAGGCAAACTCACCGCCCTGCGCCATGATGACCGCGCGCTCCAGCGCCTCGCGGTTCGATGACCGGAGGAGCCGCGCGACGATATAGATGCCGGTGCCTTTGACGAATTTGAAGGCGATTACATAGAAAAGCACTGTCTGCCAGTTGGCGGCGACGACACTCAGGTCGAGCGACATTCCTACGGCAAGGAAGAACAGTCCGAGCAGGATGCCGCGGAACGGCTCGACGTCGGCTTCGAGCTGGTGGCGGAAGGTCGATTCCGAGAGGAGCACTCCTGCAAGGAAAGCGCCCATCGCCATGGAAAGACCGCTCACCTGCATAACCAGGGCGGCCCCAAGCACAACCAGCAAACCGGCTGCTGTCATGACTTCACGGGCACGCGACTCGGCGAGAAAGCCGAACAGGGGATTGAGAAGGTACCGGCCCGCGAGAACGAGGCCGACAATGGCGCCTATGCCGATGCCTATACCCTGCCAGTTCAGGCCACCAGACGTTGCCGTGCTGATTGGTGCAAGGAAAGCGATGAGTGCCAGGAGCGGCACAATGGCGAGATCCTCAAGCAGCAGGATCGATACCATGCGCTGACCTTGCGGCGACGCGATTTCGCCGCGCTCTTCGAGCAACTGCATCACGATCGCCGTCGAAGTCAGGACAAATCCAGCGGCGGCCACAAAGGATTGAGCAAGAGGAAAGCCGGCGGCGATGACGACAGCGGTCAACAGGACGGCACAAAGGCCGACCTGGAGCACGCCGAGGCCAAAAATGTCCTTGCGCATGCTCCAAAGCCGCGAAGGCTGCATCTCGAGCCCGATAATGAACAGGAACATGACGACGCCAAGTTCCGCCACATGCAGGATCGTCTGAGGATCGGTGAAGAATTTGAGGCCGAATGGACCTATGACGAGACCGGCAGCGAGATAGCCAAGAACGGATCCAAGCCCGAGCCGTTTGAACAGCGGCACAGCAACAACGCCTGCTCCAAGCAGGACGACAACGCTCACAAGGTCGGGTCCGCTCACTTCCGCTGCCATTATCACTCCTGCTGCTGGCCGTCTCTGATGTCAGAGGTAAAGCGGGAGCATGCAGCAGGCAAGTCTATTTACGGCGGAGCGGCCAAACGTTTGTCTGTCAACAGAACATGCCGATTATCTCTCCCCCCTCGAGGGGGAGATAAGGGCAAAGTCACGCAATACTCCAAATCCGTTTTGCATTTGCTGAAAAGAGTTTTGCCTTCTCCGCTTCACTGCAGCCCTGTAGCAGTGCGTGGGTTGCAGCGACCCATGTGGCGAGCCCGCCGCCGAGCGTGCAGACCGGCCAGTCGCTGCCCCAGACGAGGCGGTCCCAGCCGAAACTCTCAATGACATGATGGACATAGGGCTCAAGCGTTTCGATGCGCCATGTGTCCGAGTCTGCGTAGGCGACGACACCTGAAATCTTTGCAGTGACGTTGGGGCGTTTCGCGATGTCAGTGATCTTGCTGTGCCATTCGCTCAAACCTTCGCTCTTGATGTCGGGAACGCCACAATGGTCGAGGATGAACTGTACGCCCGGCGCAAGGTCAATTAACGCGATGGCCTTTTCGATCTGTGATGGGAGAACACAGAGGTCAAAGGTGAGGCCAGTACCTTCCAGCTGTTTTATATTCTCTCGAAACAACGCGCTTTCCGACAGGTTATCCGGCATGACGTGCAGGACGCGCCGGAAGCCCTTGATCAGGGGATTTGCCTGCTGCCGTTCGAGAAATGCGGCGAAGCCATCTTCCTCAGGGCGGCAAGAGGAGATGCATCCGGCGATCAGGCTGCCTTCGCGCTTCGCCAAGCCGGCAATGTAGCCGGACTCAGCTTCGATATCGGAAGGCGCAACATCCACTTCCATATGCAAAGCCTGGGTGATGCCGACGCGATGGGCCTGAAGCGCATATTCCTCATAGCGAAAATCGCGGTTCAAGGCCTCCACACTCGACAGCCATGGATAGGACAGGGTCGACTGGTCGATCAGGTGAAGGTGCGTGTCTATGATCGATGCAATTCCCAACTGCAATCCCTCCTTCGTCAGGCCATGCGCACAACACTGGAGTGAATGACGTCCGCGCCTGCAAGTTCCGAAAGTTTCTGCGCCGTGGCCACCAGCATCTTGCGTGCGTCGTCGACGGCAGGCGCGTCCGGCATGTTGAGCAACTGGATATAAGGGCAGGTCAGGGCGGCGATCGCGCGGCCGTCAGGGCCGAGTACCGGGGCTGACACGTTATAAACGCCTGCTGTTTGCGCGCTGGGCATGACCTCATAGCCGCGCTCCCTGATCTGGTTCAGGCGTTCATGAAAATCGGGTGGTTGTGCAATATCGTCGGCGTGTTTTTCATATTCGGCGATCATCAATGCCCTCTCCTCATCGGAGCGGAACGCCAGCAGCACATGGCCGGAGCCGGTGTTGAACAGGCTGATATGCGATCCGACACGGATGGAAATGCCCCAGTAGTCGGGGGCTTCCTGCTGTGCAATGACGACGGCGGCGCCACGATCGAAGACGCTGAGCTGGTTGGCCTGTTTCGAGCTGACTGCAAGGTCGCGCATCAGCGGCGTCGCATAGGAGGCGAGGCGCCTGACCGGTGCGTGCAACTGCGCAAGGCCAAACAGCTTCAATGTCAATGAGTAGCGGTCGCCTTCAAGCCTTGTGACATAGCCGCGGCGCACAAGGCGGTCGAGCATGCGATAAAATTCATTGGGACTGCGGCCGAGAAACTTGGCGATTTCGGCCTGGGTCAGCCCGCCATCAATACCGGAAAGAAGCTCCAGAATATCCAGTCCCTTATCGAGCGCCGGCGCGCGATACCGGTCGCTATCGTCTTCCTCTGTCATATGAATCGCCCCCTCGCAAGGTATGCATATACGAAGATCATAATCATAGGAAAGCAGTTTCCTTGCTTGACGGTCAAGCCTATTAATGTTTGTATATGAATGAAACGCCCATATGTGGGTATTCAAAAGAATGCGAGAGCCGGGAGCGGCGCTTGTTTTTGGGAGGGAACCAATGAAAAACCTTTTGGCCAGCGTTTCAGCTGGTGTGATTGCCATCTTCAGCGCGCAAGCTGCTCTATCTGCTGATCTGCCAGGAAAATTTGAAGGCGTGACGATCGACGCAAAGCTCATTGGCGGCCAGCAATATGAGCCACTCTACGAGCGCATCGGCGAATGGGAAAAGCTGACGGGCGCCAAGGTCAACATCCTGTCGAAGAAGAATCACTTCGAGCTCGACAAGGAAATCAAATCTGACATTGCCTCGGGCAGCCTGAACTGGTGCGTCGGTTCCAACCACTCGTCCTTCGCGCCCCAGTATCCCGGCATCTACACGGATCTGAACAACCTCATACCGGCCGAAGAGGTTGCCGCTTTCGTGCCATCGAACATCCAGTCCTCGACGCTTGACGGCAAGCTCGTCATGCTGCCGCGCGCGCAGTTCGACGTGTCGGCGCTTTATTACCAGAAGAGCCTGTACGAGGATGAGGGCAACAAGAAAGCTTTCAAGGAAAAGTACGGCTATGACCTGACGCCGCCGGACACCTGGCAGCAGGTAACCGACCAGGCATTGTTCTTCACGAAAGCTCCGGAATTCTACGGCACACAATTTGCCGGCAAGGAAGAGGCGATCAATGGCCGTTTCTATGAAATGGTCCTCGCCGAGGGCGGTGAGTATATCGACAAGGAAGGCAAGCCCGCCTTCAACTCCGAAGCGGGTGTCAGGGCACTCGACTGGTTCGTTAATCTCTATAAGGCGAAGGCTGTTCCGGCCGGCACTACCAACTATCTTTGGGACGATCTCGGTCAGGGGTTTGCTTCCGGGTCCATCGCAATCAATCTCGACTGGCCAGGCTGGGCAAGCTTCTTCAATGATCCGAAGTCGTCGAAGGTTGCCGGCAATGTCGGCGTCAAGGTTGCGCCTGCCGGCTCGTCCGGCAAGCGGACCGGCTGGTCTGGTCATCACGGTTTCTCGGTGACGGAATCCTGCGCCAACAAGGAGGCCGCCGCCTCGCTCGTCTGGTGGCTGACCAATGAAGACAGCCAGAAGCTCGAGGCCAAGGCTGGACCATTGCCGACGCGCACGGCGGTATGGGCGTGGGATATCGAACAGGCCAAGGGCGATCCCTACAAGACCGAAGTGCTGAATGCATTCCAGGAAGAAGCAAAGAACGCATTCCCGGTACCGCCGCTTGCGGAATGGATAGAGATCTCCAATGCGGTCTATCCGGAACTGCAGGCCGCGATCCTCGGCGACAAGACGTCGAAAGAAGCGCTGGACACGGCAGCCAAGAAAGCAACCGAAATCCTCGAGGACGCCGGCAAGCTCTAAGCTTTCATTCCGGGGCATCGCGGCTGCGCGATGTCCCGGAAACACCGCCACCACTCCGGCATAGCGCAAGCACTGCGGCTGGAACGCCATTGTATGAAGTCAGTGAACTTGGCTGGCTCGCTTACCAACGTGATGTCAGCAACAGGGCATGATATGAAATTTCCCAAATTTTCGGCGCCTACGCTCCTGCTGCTGCCCGCCATCGTCGTTCTTGCCGCCGTCATCGTACTGCCGTTGTTGTTCTCGCTCTATTCGAGTTTCACGCCATTCCGGCTGACCAAGCCTGAATCGATCTGGGTTTTCATCGGCTTTCGCAATTATGTGAGCGTACTGACCAACATCGAATTCTGGACTGCCTTCGGTCGGACTGTGCTGCTTCTGACCGTGGCGCTCAACGCCGAAATGTTCCTCGGTCTCGGGCTGGCGATGCTGGTCAACAAGGCGACACATGGTCAGCGCCTGCTGCGCACGCTCATGATGTTTCCGATGATGTTCTCTCCGGTGCTCGTCGGCTTCCAGTTCAAGTTCCTCTTCAACGACAATATCGGTTTCGTCAACAATGCGCTGCAGTCGCTCGGGCTGACCACAAATGCCATCCCCTGGCTGATCGACGGCAATCTTGCGCTGTTTTCGATTATCGTTGCCGAGGTCTGGTCGTCGACCGCGGTTTTCGCCATCCTGATCCTCGCCGGATTGCTCGCCATGCCGCAGGAGCCGGTGGAAGCTGCGCGCGTCGATGGCTGCACGCCGTGGCAGACATTCCGCTACGTGACGTGGCCCTACCTGATGCCATTCGCATTTATCGCGATGACAATCCGCTCGCTCGACGTGGCGCGCGCCTATGACATCGTCAAGATCATGACCGACGGCGGACCAGCCAAGCGAACGGAACTTCTGTGGACGCTTGTCGGCCGTACGGCCTACAGCGATGCGCGCATGGGTCTCGCCAATGCGATGGCCTATATTTCGATCCTGCTGTCGATCCTGTTCACAGTGTATTTTTTCCGAAAGCTTGCGGCTGCTCGCCAGCAGATCGGAGCGGAGTGGTAAGATGGACCAGAATAGTGCTCACCGTCTCAAGCGCCGCGGCCTGAAATTCCTGCATCTTGTCGGGCTGTTCATCGCGATGCTGATCATCTGCATGCCTGGCCTGTGGATTGTCCTGAGCTCGCTGCGGCCCACCGTCGAGATCATGGCCAAACCGCCGGTCTGGATACCACAGGACATCTCGCTCGATGCGTACCGCGCCATGTTTGGCGGTGCCGGGCAGGGCGGCATTCCGGTTTGGGAGTATTTCCGCAACTCGCTGGTCATCTCCATCACCTCGACCATCATTGCGCTGACGATCGGCATGGCTGGCGGCTATGCCTTCGCCCGCTACAAGTTCAAGGGCAAGTCGGGGATCTTCCTCGGATTCATGCTCACGCGCGCCGTGCCTGGCATCGCCCTGTCGCTGCCGCTGTTCATGATCTTTGCCCGCGTCGGCATCATCGACACACATTTTGCGATGATCCTTATCTACGTGGCGCTGAACGTGCCGTTCACGATCTGGCTGATCGACGGTTTCTTCCGGCAGGTGCCCAAGGATCTGGCCGAAGCTGCACAGATCGATGGCTGCACACGCTGGCAGGCATTCTGGCAGGTGGAATTTCCATTGGCGGGACCCGGTATCGCGTCGGCAGGCATCTTCGCCTTCCTTACCTCGTGGAATGAATATGCGCTGGCATCGCAGATCACCCGTTCGGTCAACTCGAAGACGTTGCCCGTTGGGCTTCTCGATTACACCTCAGAGTTCACGATCGACTGGCGCGGCATGTGCGCGCTTGCGGTAGTGATGATCATCCCGGCGCTCACTCTTACATTCATCATCCAGAAGCATCTCGTGTCCGGACTGACGTTCGGCGCGGTGAAAGGTTAACTTGTTATGGCTCCCGTAACACTCAAAAAGCTCGTCAAGAGTTATGGCAATGTCGATGTCGTCCATGGCATCGACCTTGAGGTCAAGGACCGCGAATTCATCGCGCTGGTCGGTCCGTCCGGCTGTGGAAAATCCACGACACTGCGCATGATCGCGGGGCTTGAGGACATCAGCGGCGGCATCATCGAGATTGGCGGCAAGCCGGTCAACGACCTGCCGCCACGCGCCCGCAATATCTCCATGGTATTCCAGTCCTATGCGCTCTACCCGCATATGACAGTGCGGGAGAACATGGGCTTCTCGCTGAAGATCGGCAAAGTCGCGCAGAGCGAGATCGACACGCGTGTGAATGAGGCAGCCGCAATTCTCGATCTGGAAAAGTATATGGACCGCCGCCCGTCGCAGCTTTCCGGTGGCCAGCGCCAGCGCGTGGCCATGGGTCGAGCGATCGTGCGCAAGCCAGATGTGTTCCTTTTCGACGAACCGCTGTCAAACCTCGACGCCAAACTGCGCACGCAGGTCCGCACCGAGATCAAGCGCCTGCATGCCAAGGTACAATCGACAATGATCTATGTGACGCATGATCAGGTTGAAGCGATGACGCTATCCGACCGCATCGTCATCATGCGCGATGGCCATATCGAGCAAGTCGGTACGCCCGAGGAAGTGTTCAGGCGCCCGGCCACGCGCTTCGTCGCCGGCTTTATCGGCTCGCCGCCCATGAACCTCAACGAGGCGACGGTCGCGGATGGCAAGTTGGTCTTTGCCGGCGGCCAGAGCCTGCCGCTGCCGATCGAGTTCCGCAACAAGGTTGCGGCGGGCGACAAGTTGATTTTCGGCCTCCGTCCCGATGACATCTACCCGACAGGTCATGGACTGAATTCCGGCGAAGCCACCGACGTACACGAAATGGAACTGCCGGTTGCGATCACCGAGCCGCTTGGCAACGAGACGCTGCTCTTTGTCACTATGGCACAGCGCGAATGGGTATCGCGCATGCTCAATCCACGCCCCATGGGGGCTGGTGAAATGGTAAGATTCAGTTTCGACCTGTCGCAGGCGCATCTGTTCTCGCCTGAAACCGGCAAAACGTTGCGGGGGTAGTATTATGGCCAAGATCGAAAAAGTTGAATTACGTATGGTGGATCTGCCGCCAAAAGTCCTGCGTACCGACGCGATCCAGAGCTTCGTCAGCCAGGAGACGCCGATCGTCACGATCACCGACAGCGACGGGGCAGTGGGCACTGGTTACAGCTACACCATCGGCACCGGCGGTTCCTCCGTGATGCGGCTGTTGTCCGATCACCTCGCGCCGCGTCTCCTCGGCAAGGATGCAGACCAGATCGAGGCGATCTGGCGCGATCTTGAATTCGCGACCCATGCGACGACCATCGGTGCCATCACGGCGATTGCCCTTGCCGCCGTCGACATAGCGCTCTGGGATTTGCGCGCGAAGAAGCAGGGCTTGCCGCTATGGAAGCTGGCGGGCGGGGCCAAGGACCGCTGCCCGCTCTACACCACCGAGGGCGGCTGGTTGCATATCGAGAAGCAGGCACTGGTTGACGACGCGCTGCAGGCGAAGGCCAAGGGTTTCAAGGGTGCCAAGGTCAAGATCGGCCGTCCGCATGGTTCCGAGGATCTGGACCGGCTGTCGGCAGTTCGCGACGCGGTTGGTTCCGGTTTCGAGATCATGACCGACGCCAATCAGGGCTTTACACTGGATGAGGCTATCCGCCGCTCGCAGGTGCTGCGTGACATTGATATTGCCTGGTTTGAAGAACCGCTGCCGGCCGATGATATAGATGGTCACGTGCGGCTTTCTTCGGCAACGCAGACGCCGATTGCCGTCGGCGAGTCGCTCTACTCGATCCGGCATTTCCGCGAATACATGCAGAAGCGCGCCTGCTCCATCGTGCAGGTCGATGTCGGCCGCATTGGCGGTATTACGCCGTGGCTCAAGGTGGCGCATACGGCGGAGACATTTGACATGCCGGTCTGCCCGCATTTTCTGATGGAGCTGCATGTAAGTCTGACCTGCGCGGTGCAGAACGGTAAGTATGTCGAATATATCCCGCAGCTGGATGATCTGACCCAAACACAGATGCGCATTGAAAACGGCTATGCCATCGCTCCATCGGAGCCTGGGATCGGAATCGATTGGGACTGGGGTGCGGTCAAAGGTCGAAGCGTCGACGAATTCACGACCGAGATAAGGGTCTGACGATGCAACGAATGGGAATGATGATCGGGCTCAACGCCGGCAAGGTCGCCGAATACAAGCGCCTGCATGCCGCCGTGTGGCCGGAAATCCTCGAGCTGATCTCGAGCTGCAACATCCGAAACTACACGATCTTCCTGCGCGAACCGGAGAATGTCCTGTTCGGCACCTGGGAATATCACGGGACGGACTTCAAGGCCGATATGGAGAAGATGGCAGCCAACCCAAAGAACAAGGAATGGTGGGCGGTGTGCATGCCTTGCCAGGTGCCGCTTGCAACGCGGGCCGAGGGGGAATGGTGGGCAATGATGGAAGAAGTCTTCCATCTCGACTGACAGGAAAGTTTGATGAGTTTTGACCCCACAACCTTGCAGCAAAGCTGGCCGCTTCCGGCGAAGCCACGCCCGATCGTCACATTCGGCGCGGGCAGCATTGTCGGCGATGCGCACTATCCAGCCTACAGGAAGGGCGGATTTCCCATCGCCGGGCTGTTCGATCCGGATCAGGCGAAAGCAAGAAAGCTGGCCGACGAGTGGAACGTCACGGCCTATGCTTCGGTCGCAGAGGCGGCAGCCGTGGAGAACGCGATTTTCGATCTGGCGACGCCGCCATCGCGGCACGCCGACGTGCTGAAGGCCTTGCCGGAAGGCTCATACGCGCTGATCCAGAAGCCGATGGGCGGCGATCTTGCGGAAGCTTCTGAAATCCTTGGCATCTGCCGCGATCGCAATATCACCGCAGCGGTCAATTTCCAGTTGCGTTTTGCTCCGATGATGCTTGCACTTAAGGACACGATACGGCAAGGCTGGCTCGGAGAAGTCGTCGATTTCGATGCATGGCTCGCCCTGGACACACCTTGGTCTCTGTGGCCGTTCTTGAACGGCTTGCCGCGTGTCGAGATAGCCATGCACTCGATCCACTACATCGACCTGATCCGGCAAATCCTCGGCAACCCGCTTGGTGTCCATGCCAAGACATTGGGCCATCCCAACCACAAGGTAGCGCAGACACGAACGAGTGCCATTCTCGATTACGGTGACAAGGTGCGCTGCTCACTGTCGGTCAACCATGATCACAAATTCGGGCGCAAATTCCAGGCCTGTGAATTCCGCGTCAGTGGCACCGAAGGGGCAGCCTATGTGAAGCTTGGCGTTAATCTCGATTATCCGCGCGGTGAGCCGGACGAATTGATGATCTATCCGAAGGGCGGATCCGACTGGATCAATGTCCATTTGCAGGGCGCATGGTTTCCAGATGCTTTTGTTGGAAGGATGGCCAACCTGCAACGCCTCGCCAGCGGCGAGGACAAGGAACTCGTCAGCTCCGTCGAGGATGGCTGGCACACAATGGCACTGGTTGAGGCGGCCTACCAGTCCAGCGCTGTGCCGGCCACGCCGCTTGCACCGAAGCCGGAGGCCTGAATGTCCGAACAAGCCATCTATTTCGAAGACTATGAGCTCGGCCACATGCGTGTCACCACGGGCCGCACCATCACCGAAACGGATTTCGTGGTGCACGCCGGCCATACGGGTGATTTCTTCCCGCATCATATGGATGCGGAGTTTGCCAAGACGACGCCCTTCGGCCAGCGGGTTGCCCACGGCACGATGATCTTTTCCATCGGAGTCGGGCTCACGGCCAGCCTGATCAATCCGGTGGCATTTTCCTATGGTTATGACCGCCTGCGTTTCGTAAGACCGGTATTCATCGGCGATACGATCCGGACGCGCGTAATAATCAGCGCCAAGGAAGATGATCCGAAGCGGCCGGAGAGTGGTCGCGTGGTCGAGCGCTGCGAGGTGATCAATCAGCGCGATGAGGTTGTCCTTGCAGCGGATCATATTCTGATTGCCGAGCGCAAGGCCATTCAACCTTTGATAACACCACCCTGACGGGCATCTGATGCAATTTTCTCCGCTTCCGTTGCTCATGGACGAGAAAGTCCACTCCGCTCCGGTTCTCGAAAACCACACCCTTTGCCGCGTCAGGCTGGGTTCTCAAAAGGTCGCAAAAGATGCATGACGGGCATAGTGAAATGCCGAATGGAGGTTTGAAATGACAGGTAAGCTTGAAGGCAAGCGCGTTCTGATAACTGCAGCAGGGCAGGGCATCGGCCGTGCGTCGGTGCTGGCCTTTTTAAGTGAAGGCGCCATCGTCCATGCGACGGACATCAATCAGGGGTTGCTGGACGCGCTGCCAAAGGAAACCGCTATCAAGCCTCGCAAGCTCGACGTGCTGAAGACAAACGAAGTCAACCAGGTCATCAGCGAGATCGGTGCAATCGACGTGCTGTTCAACTGTGCCGGGTTCGTCCATGGCGGCTCCATACTCGAAATGCCGGACGCTGACCTCGACTTCGCGCTCGACCTCAACGTCCGCGCCATGATCCGCACGATCAGGGCGGTGCTGCCGGGCATGCTTGAGCGCAGGGACGGTGCAATCGTCAACATGTCGTCCGTTGCCAGCAGCGTTAAGGGCGTGCCGAACCGCTTTGCCTATGGTGTAACCAAGGCGGCTGTGTTGGGTCTGACCAAGGCAGTAGCCGCTGACTACATCACGCAGGGCATCCGCTGCAACGCCATCTGCCCGGGCACGGTGGAAAGCCCGTCGCTCGAACAGCGGATGCGCGCTGGAGGCGATTACGAAGCGACCCGTGCCGCCTTTATCGCACGCCAGCCGATGGGCCGCCTCGGCCTGCCGGAGGAGATCGCCGACCTCGCCGTCTATCTCGCTGGAGCCACTTACACGACGGGCCAGGCCTATAATATCGATGGCGGCTGGACCGTCTAAGCAAGCAAGGAATATACAATGAAATTTCTACGTTATGGCGAGCCAGGCCAGGAAAAACCCGGCGTTCTTGATACCAAGGGTCAAATCCGCGATCTGTCCGGCAAGGTAAGTGATCTGTCTGGTCCAGCGCTCAGCCCGGACGTGCTGGCCAAGCTCGTTGACATGGACATTGAAAGTCTGCCGCTTGTCAGCGGCAATCCGCGTCTTGGGCCATGCGTTGCGGGGACCGGCAAATTCATCTGTATCGGTCTCAATTATGCGGATCACGCAGCCGAGTCCGGGATGGCCGTACCGCCGGAACCCGTCATCTTCATGAAGGCGACCTCGGCGATTGTCGGCCCGAACGATGATCTCGTCATTCCGCGCGGTTCGGAAAAGACCGATTGGGAGGTGGAACTCGGCGTCGTGATCGGCCACACGGCAAAATATGTGAGCGAAGCCGAAGCTCTCGATTATGTGGCCGGATACTGCACCGTTCATGATGTCAGCGAGCGCGCGTTCCAGACCGAGCACGCCGGCCAGTGGACCAAGGGCAAGTCCTGCGACACGTTCGGGCCGACCGGTCCGTGGCTGGTGACCAAGGACGAGGTCGCCGATCCGCAGAACCTTGCCATGTGGCTGACGGTAAACGGCGAGACCATGCAGAATGGCTCGTCCAAGACGATGGTCTATGGCGTTGCCTTCCTCGTCTCCTATCTCAGCCAGTTCATGAGCCTGCATCCGGGCGATATCATTTCGACCGGCACACCTCCCGGTGTCGGGATGGGCATGAAGCCACCGCGCTATCTCAAGGCAGGTGACGTCGTGGAACTCGGTATTGAAGGTCTGGGCAACCAGAAGCAGGTGACGCGCGCGGACGTTTAGGCGAGGCGCGCCGCAGCAACAGATAAAGAGGCATATTGTGACCCGCATCACCGATCTTCGTGTTTTTGATATCCGTTTCCCTACCTCTCAAAGTCTCGACGGGTCGGATGCGATGAATCCCGATCCGGATTATTCGGCTGCCTATGTCGTGCTCGACACCGATGTTGACGGGCTATCCGGCCACGGCCTAACCTTCACCATCGGTCGCGGCAATGAGATTTGCTGCCTCGCCATCGAGGCGATGAAGCACCTGGTCATCGGGCTCGAACTCGATTGGGTGAAGGAAAATCCGGGACGCTTCTGGCATTTCATCACCGGCGACAGCCAGTTGCGCTGGATCGGCCCGGACAAGGGTGCGATGCACCTTGCCACCGGCGCCGTGGTGAATGCGGTGTGGGATCTGCTCGCCAAGGAAGCGAAGAAGCCGGTCTGGCAATTGGTCGGTGAAATGACGCCCGAAGAGATCGTCAACATTGTCGACTTCCGTTATCTGACCGACGTGCTCACCCGCGACGAAGCACTGGCGCTCCTGCGCAAGGCTGAGGCGGGCAAGCAGCAGAGGATCGCGACCCTGAAAGCCGAAGGCTATCCCTGCTACACGACTTCGGCCGGCTGGCTCGGCTATTCGGATGACAAGCTGCGGCGCCTTTGCCAGGAGGCCGTCGATGCCGGGTTCAATCATATCAAGATGAAGGTTGGCCGCGATCTCGATGATGACATCCGCCGCCTGACGATTGCCCGCGAGGTCATCGGCCCGGACCGGATATTGATGATCGATGCCAATCAGGTCTGGGAAGTCAATGAGGCGATCGACTGGGTGAAGAAACTCTCCTTCGTCAAACCGTTCTTCATCGAGGAGCCGACGAGCCCTGACGACGTGGCGGGCCATCGCAAGATTCGCCAGGCGATCAGCCCGGTGAAGGTGGCGACCGGGGAGATGTGCCAGAACCGCATCATGTTCAAGCAGTTCATCGCCGAAGGCGCCATTGACGTGGTGCAGATCGATTCCTGCCGCATGGGCGGGCTGAACGAAGTGCTGGCGGTGCTGCTGATCGCAGCGAAATACGACCTGCCGGTCTGGCCCCATGCGGGCGGTGTGGGCCTGTGCGAATATGTGCAGCACCTGTCGATGATCGACTATGTTGCCGTCTCGGGCACGAAAGAGGGCAGGGTGATCGAATATGTCGATCACCTGCATGAGCATTTCATCGATCCTTGCGATATCCAGAGCGCGGCCTACATGCCGCCGTCATTGCCGGGGTTCTCGATCGAGATGAAGCTCGAGTCGATCAGGAAGTACCTTTATCGCGCCAAAGCGTAAGTTCATTAATACGGCGACGGTCGGCGGCAGATGTGCCGCCGATTTCGTTTCAGACATTGTCGCCGTTCGTAAATGCGATGTCGTTTCCGCGCCTATTCTTTTTCCGTGCCGGATGCTTTTATCAGGATACTCGAGGTGCCGCTTTCTAGGGGAAGCGGAGAATTGGGAAGCCGGTCAAAAACCCGGCGCTGCCCCCGCAACGGTAGTGGAGTGGAAAACGCGGCAAAACAGCCACTGGGAGTGCACCCCGGGAAGGCGTCGCGAAGCCCCGCAAGGCAACTCCAGAGCCCGGAAACCAGCCCCGAGTGGTACAACCGACTGATCGCGGTGGGCGATCAAGGAGCATGCTTTTGTATGGTCATTCGCTGACCGTGCGGACGTTCTTCTCCGTCACCACCAGTCAGTTCTTTGCAAGCTTAGGGCGAGGACACGACATGGATATTCGTAACGAACTGCTCCGGAATCTCAAAAACCGGAAACCGGGCTATGGCCTCGAACAGGCCTTCTTTTCCGATCCGGACTATTACCGTCTCGACATGGAGACCATCTTCTATCGCGACTGGCTGTTTATCGGCCACGATTGCGAAGTGGCAAAGCCGGGCAACTACTTCACCGTCCAGGTCGGTGACTACCCGGTCGTTATCGTCCGCGACCGCCAGGGACAGATCAGAGCCTTTCACAATTCATGCCGCCACCGCGGGTCACGCATCTGCGCGGCCGAAAAGGGCACGTCGGCCAAGCTCGTGTGCCCCTATCACCAGTGGACCTATGAGCTCGATGGCCGTCTGCTTTTCGCGCGGCAGATGGGCGACGATTTCGATGCCAGCCAGCACAGCCTGAAAACGGTGCATTGCGAAAGCGTGGGCGGTTATATCTTCATATGCCTGGCACAGGTTGCTCCGGATTTCGGTCCGACACGCGCCATGCTCGACCTCTATCTTGCGCCGCATCGGCTGACCGAAACCAAGGTCGCCTTCCAGAGTTCGATTGTCGAAAAGGGCAACTGGAAACTCGTCTGGGAGAACAATCGCGAGTGCTATCACTGTGTCGCCAACCATCCCGAGCTGTGCAAGACCTTCCCCGAGGCCCCGAGCGCTACGGGAATTCAGGGCTCGAAGGAAGATCCGGAAATGGTCGCACATTGGGACAAGTGCGAAGCAGCCGGTTTGCCGAGCGTGTTCCGCATTGCCGAGGATGGCCAGTACCGGGCAACGCGCGTTCCGCTGCTCAACAACGCCGAGAGCTATACGCTTTCAGGCAAGCGCGCGGTCGGCCGCCAGCTTAGTGACGACGTAAACGCCAAGCATATCGGCTCGCTGCTGCTCTACCACTACCCGACGACCTGGAACCACATCCTCGGTGACCACGCCATCTCCTTCCGCGTGCTGCCGCTCGGTCCCGACGAGACGCAGGTCACGACGAAGTGGCTGGTACACAAGGATGCGGTCGAAGGTGTCGACTACAATATCGAAGAGCTGACGCATGTCTGGCTAGAAACCAATGACCAGGATCGCCGTATCGTTGAGGAAAACGCATTCGGCATCCGCTCGCCCGCCTATGAACCCGGCCCCTATTCGGTCGAGCATGAGGGCGGCGTACTGCAGTTCCTTGAATGGTACAGCAATGCGATGGAGAGCCGTCTTTCCGGTAATAACAAGCTCAGCAAGGTAGCATGATGAGAAGAGCGAGAACGGGTCATATGGCACGCGTTCTGTTTCTCGGATGGCGAGACAATCCACGCGGAGAGTGGCGAGGTCGATGCTTATCCATCGGACGACGCCACTTGACAAAGTGGGTGTCCGCCAGCCGGAAACCCGAAGGGCCAGGTGAATTCAGGCCAAATCCATCGGGCTTCGGCTTCGTCCGATGGAACCACATCGGTCTCGCCAAATCCCTTGACCTTGACCAGAATCCCCCCCGGCAGAACGGTGCAATATGACCTATTCTCGCTCTATGGCGCTTTCTCAGAACTATCCGCACCTCGATCAGATGCAGCCATGGAATGACCGGCTGCATTTGCTGGAGTGCCTGTCGGTCGTTGAGGAAGCACCCAATGTGAAGACTTTCACCTTCCGCTCGGACAATCATAACTGGTTCCGTTATGAGCCGGGCCAGTTCATGACCTTCGAACTGCCGGTGCAGCCGGAAGCGGTGCTGCGCACCTACACGCTCTCCTCAAGCCCGTCACGGCCATTCACCATCGCCGTGACGGTGAAGGCGCAGGAAGACAGTATTGGCACGCGCTGGATGCTGGATCACCTGATGCCGGGTGTGCGATTGAAGGCTTTCGGTCCGCTTGGCGACTTCTCTATGCGCAAGCATCCTGGCGGGAAATATCTATTCATCTCGGCCGGGTCAGGCATTACGCCGATGATGTCGATGACCCGCTGGATGCATGATTGCGCGCCGCAGAGCGATATCAGTTTCGTGACCTGCGCGCGCCGTCCCAGTGACATCATCTTCCGCAAGGAACTCGAATATCTCACGAGTTGCATGCCCAATCTGAAGCTCGCCTTCCTTATCAAGGAGCACGAGATGGGGCAGGTCTGGACCGGCATTCGCGGCCGGCTCGAAGCACCCAAGCTGCCGCTGCTCTCGCCGGACTTCAAGGACCGGGCCATTTTCTGCTGCGGCCCGGAAGGCTTCATGCGGGATGTCCGGGCGATGCTCGAGTCATCCGGCTTCGATATGGCACATTATCATCAGGAAAGTTTCGGTCCTGCCGCCGAACCGGTCTTGCCTATGCTGGATGTGATCTCGACAGAGATCGCCGAAGCTACATCTACCGTAACCTTTTCCATGTCGGGAATGGACGTTCCCTGCGCGGCAGGCGATACGATTCTCAAGGCTGCTCGCGGGGCCGGTATCCGTATTGCAGCTGCGTGCGAATCCGGCCTCTGCGGCACCTGCAAGGTCATGAAGATTTCCGGCGATGTCGACATGGATCACAATGGCGGCATTCTCGACGAAGAGATTGACGAAGGCTATGTCCTCGCCTGCTGCTCCAAGCCGCTCGGCAATGTCGAGATCGAAGCTTAGGGCCAGGAGCTCATCAGGATATTACTTAATTTGATCGGCCGCATGTGCTAGTATCCAGCACATGAATTTGCGTTCCGTCGATCTCAATCTCCTCGTCGTGCTGGACGCACTTCTCGATGAGGCGCATGTATCACGTGCGGCGGACCGGCTGGGTCTCTCGCAGCCAGCCGCGTCGAGCGCGCTGGAGCGCTGCCGCCAACTGTTCAATGACCCGTTGCTGGAACGCGGCAAGGGCATGATGCGACTGAGCCCGAAAGCAGAGTCGCTGCGTGTGCCGATCAAGAATTTGCTGGCCGAGGTCAATGCCGTGCTCGATCCGCCGGCTGTCGACCTTGCCACCCTGCGCCAGACAGTGCGCATTGTCATGGCGGATTACCCGGCCGTGGTCATCATCGGCGCCCTGCATCAGGAACTTGCAAAGTCAGCGCCCGGGATCGATCTGGTGATCCGGCCGTGGCATGGCGGGCCCGCCGACGCCCTCGATGCTCTTGCCAAGGGAACGATCGACCTCACCGCCTCAGTGTTTCCGAAGATCGATGTTTCGTTCAGGCGGCATGAACTGCTGCGGGAGCATTATGTGGTGATGATGCGCAAGGATCATCCGGCAATCGCCGATTTCAATCTCGAAAAGTGGCTGGCGTTTCCCCATGTACTGGTCTCCGGCCGTGGCCATACCAAAGGCGACCTGGATGACGCGCTGGCGGGGCATGGCAAGGAACGCCGCGTCGGCATTGTCGTACCGAGTTTCCTGATGGTGCCGCCACTTTTAGCCGAGTCCAACCTTATAGCGATGATCCCCAGCCTTTGTGTTCCAAAGGACGCAGCGAAACGCTTTGCCGTGTTCGAGCCGCCGATCCCGGTCGACGGTTTCACCCTGCATCTTGCCTGGCATGTGCGGCGGGACCAGGATCCCGCCGTGCAGCATGTTGCTAAAATCATTCAGCGATTGCTTGAAACGTCTCGCGACGACTAGAAAACCACCGTCTTGTGGCCGTTGAGCATGACGCGGGATTCGAGGTGTTTCTTCACCGCCCGTGCCAGCACCCGGCTTTCGATGTCGCGGCCGGTGGCGACGAAATCCTCGGCGCTCATGGCATGGCTGACCCGCTCGGTCTCCTGCTCGATGATCGGACCCTCGTCGAGATCCGGGGTGACATAGTGCGCCGTGGCACCGATCAGCTTCACCCCGCGCTCATGCGCCTGGTGATAGGGCTTCGCCCCCTTGAAGCTCGGCAGGAAGGAGTGGTGGATGTTGATCACCTTGCCGTAAAGCCGCTTGGAGAGATTGTCGGACAGCACCTGCATGTAGCGAGCAAGGATGACGAGATCGGCGCCACTGTCCTTGACGATCTTCAAGAGCGTCTCTTCCTGCTCCTTCTTGTTGTCCTTATTCACCTGCAAGACGTGATAGGGGATGCCCTCATGCTCGGCAAAGCGGCGGCTGTCCTCATGGTTGGAGACGATCGCCGCCACCTCGGCATCGAGCCAGCCGACCTTGATCTGGTAGAACAGGTGCAGCAGTGCATGGTCGAACTTCGACACCATGATGATGATCTTCGGCTTCTTGGCCTGATCGACCAGGGTCGTCTTCATGTCGAAGCGGTCAATGGCCGGCTTGAGCGCCCGTTCCACGTCGTCCTTGGTCGTGCCTTCGGCAGCGGTAAAGGCAATGCGCATGAAGAAGCGGTTGGTCTGCCGGTCCCAGAACTGGTTGCTCTCGGCAATGTTGGCACCGGTGTTGGCGAGCTCAGTCGTCACCGCAGCGACGATGCCCGGCTGGTCTTCGCAGGCAAGAGTGAGGACGAAACGATGCGTATGTTCAGCCGCTTTTGACGCGGTTGAATGGTTCAGGGGCTGATGATCCATAGGCTAAACTCCAGGAAGCTCTTTCAGAAATCGGTCCAGTTCGTCACGCGGAATTCCAACCACATGTTCGGGCCCCGGATAGTTTTGCGCGTGCACATCTGCGACAAACTCGGAGAAGGCTGCGACTCTCTCCTGCTGCAGACGATCATATTCAGCGATAAAATTGCGATAGATCTTGGCGTGGCGGGGGTAATGACCGCGATTTGAACCGAGAACGTCCGTTGCAAAGAGATATTGCGCGTCGCAGCCAGCACCTGCTCCCATCGAGATCATGAACATCGACGTGCGTTCGGAAATGGCCGCCGCGACGTTGACGGGAACCACCTCGATTTCCGCTGCGAAGGCGCCCGCTTCTTCCAGCGCCTTGGTCTGCCGCCAGATTTCCAACGCACTCTGCGCAGTCTTGCCCACGGCCTTGAAGCCGCCAGTCCAGGTTGCCCTGGAGGGGATCAGCCCGACATGGCCGCAGACGGGAATCCCTTCATCGCGCATCCGGCGTATGGTCGCGAGACTGGCGGCACAATAGACGGCGTCGCCACCGGCACGCAGCGCCTTGAAAGCGGCGCGCAGATAGTCTTCAGCGGTGATGTACTCGCCATAGTCAAGCCCGGGGAACGTGAAGGCCGAAGGAGCTGCGTCGCGAAACTCCGGTATCAGGAGTGCTGGCGGTACCGACAACAGGTCGACGCGGGCGCGCTCTGCCGCTTCCGCCTCCTCAAGCGTTTCAACGCGCAGCATCGTCAGCTGGCGCCTGCCCTTCAACGCAAGTATGTCCGCCACGGTGGGTCGTTTGCTGTTCATTTTTTATCCGGTCTATGCCGCTAGAAGCGATTTGAGTTTGACGTTCGATGCCGCGAGCTGATCGGCACCCGGCCTGGCGCTCCGTGCAATAAGCATCTCGGCAAGCCGGATATCCTTGGCAACTGCGTTGCCCGGGCCGATGCCACTGGCGGCAACAAGGCGGCCATCGTCGTCAAGGTGAAAGAGGATGAAAGCACCGTCGCCGAGGTCGCGGCGAATGGTTTGCGTCCCCTCGTCGGAGAGACCTGCGACCTGCAGACCGAGCTCATACTGATCCGACCAGAACCATGGAACTGCCTGGTGTGGCTCCAACGCGCCGAGCATGTTGCGCGCTGCCAGTGCGCCCTGTTCCTGCGCATTGCGCCAGGCTTCCAGCCGCACACGCCGCCCGCCATAGATGGCGAGCGGGAAGACGCAGCAGTCGCCGGCCGCGTAGATGTCGGGGTCACCGGTCTGCAGCCATTCATTGACGACAATGCCGTTGCCGGTTTCAAGGCCAGATGCTTCCGCTAATGCTGTGGCGGGCGTTGCACCAATGCCGATCACGGCAAGATCGGCAGCAATGACATCGCCGCTTGAAAGGACGATCGCGACATTCCTTGCATGGTCGGCAATGGAAACAATGCCGGTGTTGCAGAGGATGGTTACCCCTTCATTGCGGTGACGTGCAGCGATGACCTCAGCGATTTCTGCGGTAACCCCACGCATCATGATCCGGATCTGCGCCTCGATGACTGTCACTTTAGCGCCGCGTTTACGGGCGCTTGCCGCAAGTTCGAGTCCGATAAAGCCACCGCCAATAATGACGATCCGGGCATCGGGCTGAAACCGCGCACGGATGGCAATGGCATCGTCGAAACTGCGGAGGGTGACGCAATGCTTGCTGTTCGCAGCAAGCGGCAGGGGGCGAGGGATTGCTCCAGTGGCGAGCAGGAGCCGTTCGTAATCCACTAGTCGGCCGTCTTCGAGCACGACGCGCTTTGCCGAACGATCTATCGCCGACACGGTGGATTGAGCGATGAAATCGACGCGTTTCTCGTTGAACTGATCTTCGCCTGCAATCGTTCTTGGCAATGGATGGGCGTCGGAAACCATAACGTCCTTCGACAGTGGAGGACGCTCATAGGGGAGGTGCCTTTCGGTTCCGATCAGCGTCACCGGTCCCTCATAGCCATTTTCCCGCAATGCGAATGCTGCGCGCGCGCCGCACTCGCCGGCGCCAATGATGACCATTCCGTGTTGCATGGCGATCACCCCACCTCAATCAGAACTTTGCCCGCCTCGACCCTGACCGGATAGGTCCTGAGATTGACGCAGACCGGAGCCCCCTTCGCCTCGCCGGTCTTGTAGTTGAAGCGACCGTTATGCTTGGGGCATTCGATGATCTCGTCCATCACCAGGCCATCAGCAAGGTGGATATGTTCATGGGTGCACAGGCCGTCCGTGGCGAAAAACTCGTCGTCGGGGCTGCGATAGATCGCGAAGGTACGTCCATCATGGTCAAAGCGCATGACGTCCTCTTCGTCGATGTCGTCGGATGTGCACGCCTCTATCCAGTTGCTCATGTTCAGTCCTCCCTAATGTCTTGATTATTATTCAGCCGCGGCTGCCATTCGTTCGCTGTGGAATTCTTCGCGGTACGGCTTGGCGGTCGGCGGCAATTCACGCTTGAGGAAATAGTCCTCATTCCGCAACTGGCGCAGGAACGCGGGAACCATCTCGCGATAAGCATGCAGGATCGATGGGTTGGCAGCAGGCAGGTCGTGTCTGATCATCGCATGCAGCTGCGGCAGAGCATGATAGGGCACCATCGGAAACATGTGATGCTCGACGTGATAGTTCATGTTCCAGTAGATGAACCGGCTGACGGGGTTCATGAGAACGGTGCGGCTGTTCAGCCGGTGATCGGTAACATTGTCGGCCAGCCCGCCGTGCTGCAACAGGCCAGTGAGAACGTGATGCCACGCGCCATAGAGGCGGGGCAGGCCGATCAGTACCAGCGGAAGGACCGATCCGATGTAGATCGACAGGGCAATGGTGACGGCATAGATAGCAGACCAGATGCGCGCGATGCGGATGGCTCTCGGCTGTTCCTGTTCTGGGATGAAGGTCTTCTCTTCGGCACTGATGACACCAAACGTGTTGCGGACGAGGTCGTTCAGCGCATGCCAGACGTCAAGAATCCCGAAGAAATTCAACACCACACGCAGAAGGTCTGGGGGACGCATCACTGCGATTTCCGGATCGCGGCCGACGATGACCGTGTCGGTGTGGTGGCGGGTGTGGCTCCAGCGCCAAGTGACCGGGTTGCGCATGATCATGAAGCACGCGATCTCGTAGACGGCGTCATTCATCCAGCGGGTCTTGAATGCCGTGCCATGGCCGCACTCATGCCAGCGGCTGTCGGATGCGGAACCGTAAAGCACGCCGTAGGCAAGGAAGAACGGTACGCACACCCATGTGCCCCAGAAGGTGATGCCGAGGCCGGCGAAAAGCACCATGCTGCCAAGCCAGATCGCGGTATCGCGGATCGCCGGGCCATCGGAGCGCTTCATCAGCTCCTTCATCTGTTTGCGCGGGATGTCGGTATGGTACCACTCGGCTGCAGCGAGGCCCGATTCAACGGCCAACCGGGCGTCGCGGCCGATGAGGCTGTAATCCCGTTTGGTTGGCATTGCGAGCGCAGCGGTGTTCATTGCGAGACCTCCCTGATCATGCAACGGAAAAGCATGTGTTTTCCGGCTGAATGGCGGGGATACTACGCTTGCGCTCAACTCGCCTCAATCAAGGATGACAAAATTCTATCATTTTCAATCAATGATTGGTAGTTTCAAATGATAGATTCTATCATGGAGCGCAGAAGGTGGCAAACAGGCCAACAATTGCTGATCTGGCGCGTGAGTCCGGTGTCAGCGTTGCGACCGTGGACCGGGTGTTGAACAACCGGCTGCCGGTGCGCGAGGAGACGGCGCGGCGGGTCTACGAGGCTGCCAATAGTATCGGCTACCATGCGGCCGGGCTGATCCGTCAGCGCATGCGTCAGGAATTGCCGGAGTACAGGCTCGGCTTCCTGCTACAGAAGCCGGGGCAGCACTTCTACCAGGAATTCGCGCGCGAGATCGAAAGCGCCGTTACCCAGGCGCCGCACTTTCGTGGAGTGCCGGTCATTGATTTCTGGGCGTCGCAGGGTCCGGACGACATAATCGCCAAGCTCGGATCGCTGGCGGGGCGCTGCCGCTCGATCGGGCTCGTTTGCCCCGACCATCCGGCGATTACCGTGGCGGTCGAGGAACTCAAGGCAAGGGACATCCCGGTTTTCTCGCTGCTTTCGGATTTCGCTGCCGGAGTCCGTGAGGGCTATGTCGGCGTGAATAACCGCAAGGTCGGGCGCACAGCAGCCTGGATGATTACAAAAACGGCAAAAAAACCTGGAAAAGTTGCACTTTTCGTCGGGAGTCATCGCTTTCACGGCCATGAATTGCGCGAAATCGGCTTCCGCTCCTTCTTTCGCGAACAGGCACCGGAATTCACCGTTCTCGACACGATGGTCAATCTGGAGACGCGCCAGATTACGCACGAGGCCATGCTCGAACTGCTCCGCCGCCACCCTGACCTCGCTGGATGTTACGTGGCGGGCGGCGGCATGGAGGGGGCGATCGCTGCCTTGCGCGAAAGCCGGATGGACCCGCCACCGGTGATGATCGTCAATGAAATCACGCCGGAATCGCGGGCGGCGCTGGCCGACAACATCGTTACGATGGCGATAGCCACGCCGCTGCCGCGACTGTGCAGTGAGCTGGTGGAACTGATGGGCCACGCGATCGAGCGGGGTGCCGCCAATGCGCCCGGCCAAACCTTCTTGCCCTTCGATATCTATCTGCCGGAGAACATCTAACGGGGCAATTGCACGCGCCTACACCAAAATCTCCCGCGTTGATTGAGGTTCTTGTATCAAAATGGCGAGTTCTTGGTCCATTTTCGCGGTTTCTTGTACGAAATCCGGACATCTTTGTATGAAAAGCGTGCCGGATCGCGCAGCGCTTGTTCGTGTTCGGCCGGTATGTCGGAATCTATCAGAAATGATAGTTTTTCTGATAGGAACGTGATTGACGGCAAGGCGGCCTCAACAGATGGTTGCGCCCGACATTTGCCGCCCGGTGCAACCACCGGGAGCAAACTCTTCCAGGCATCCCCGGAGGTAATTTGGATGACCGACACAATTTCTCACCCCGTTTTCGCGATCAACCATATGGTCGCCCCCAATCTAGGGCCGCGCGATTTTTTCCAGCTGGCGAAGTCCCTCGATCTCAGCGATGTCGAGATCCGCAACGACCTCGACGGCAATGCCATTCTCGACGGTACGCCAGCGGCGAAAGTCCGGGCGCTGGCCGAAGAGGCGGGCGTTCGCATCGCCACGATCAATGCGCTGCAGCGCTTTAACGAATGGACGCCGGAGCGTGAGAAGGAAGCGATCGAACTTGCCGATTACGCAAGGGATGTTGGCGCGACGGCGCTGGTTCTGGTTCCGGTCAATGACGGATCGGGCCAGCAAGATGGTGAACGGCAGGCGAATCTGCGTACTGCATTGAAGGCGTTGAAGCCGATCCTTGAAGAGCGTGGCCTGATCGGTTTCGTCGAGCCGCTCGGCTTCGAGATCTGTTCGCTGCGTTCCAAGCGGGAGGCGGCTGAGGCCATCGAGGCGATCGGCGGGAAGGGGCGGTTCAAGCTGGTGCACGACACGTTCCATCATCATCTCGCGGGCGAACCGGACCTCTTTCCAGCGCTGACCGGCCTCGTCCATATTTCCGGTGTGACTGATCCCGTCGTGTCTGTCAGCGACATGCGCGACCCGCACCGGGTCCTCATCGATGCGGACGACCGGCTGGGCAATATCGACCAGATCCGTGCCCTTCTCGACAAGGGTTATGACGGTCTCTTTTCGTTCGAGCCATTCGCGAGGGAAGTGCAGGAACTGGAAAATCCCGCCAAAGCAATCTCGGCCAGCATGGACACGATCAAGGCCGGATTGGTTTGAGACGCAGCTCTCGAGTACACGGCCACAGCCATCGTGCGTCCGTGTACTTGAGCCCCCCTTTTCTATATGCGATCGACTAGTACGGAAAGACCACCTTCCAGCCGGCGCCGGGGTCCCTTGAAAAAATCACCATGCTTTATGACAAGTGCACCTGGTCCCATTTTGACCAATATCCCGTTGCCGGCAAATTTGCCATCAAACGTGGCGTCTACTGCTTCGTAGAAGATGATCGTGCCCTCGACTTTAACGGCACGCTTTAACGAGGACGCGCTTGTAATCAGGGTTGTCGTGTCCGGAATCGAATTTGCCCCGGCCACCAGGTCTGCAATATGCTTCGCCAAGGCCTTAAAGCCACCTGTTGAGGGGTGCAATCCATCGTGAAGAACGTGTTGTGACTGCCATGATTGCGCGGCACCATCTTGATATTTTCAATCGATTTAATGGATAGTCGCCGCTCAATCTGATCTCGGGTTCCTCGTATCAAAAAAGTCAATTTGAGGACTGGATGCGGGTCAGCTCAATCGCGCGTCGGCGTCATGCCGCTGTACCGTGCGTGCAGTTGCAGTCCCACTTCAGGGCGGCGGTGTTTATTTCCTGTCGCGCTCAAGGCTCCCCCCTTCCGCAACCTTCCTCCAGAATTGACGAACTTATCGCTGAGCCGGAATCGCGTCAATTATACCAAAGTCTAAGGGCTTGTGAGGATCGCGCGTGTTCTATTCGATCAGAAGCAAGCCGCGCTTCCTGTCGCCATCGAACGTGTCCACGGCCGAGAACAGGCGTTCGCGCTCGATGAGCCAGGGCCTGAAGTTTTCATTCACATCGAGCACGAAGACCATGTCTTCAGCCTCCAGATATCCGCCGATCGGGGAATGGTGGCCGGCGCCGTCGCCGAAAACCTTCTCTCTGGTGAAGTTCACTATGTACCGGCGGTTCGTATCGTTGGCGTGCATCATATGCTGGCGGAATTCGTCAGGCGTCAGGTCGCGGAGCACGGAAACCTTCCGGCCGGTATGCTGGCGTCCAACTTCGGCAAGTTCATCGAGTGTGAGCCCCATGATGCAATAGCCGGTCCAGCACTTGTGTGTGCCGTCAAGGACCGCTGCTTCCGTCGTCTCTTCTTCACCCAGGGAACGAAACGCGTTGGCGAGACTTGCAGGGCCACACCGCGAGCCGTTGGATTGCCAGCTGATACGCGACTGGTAGGTTGCGGCGGCCGGCAGCCGCCAAGCGCGATCGATCAATACCGGTGTGCGGATGACTGACGTTTCGATTGCTGCCGGGGACACAGCGGTTTGCCCGGTGACGAGAAATACCGTCCCCGCCACCAAAGCGGCGCACAGCAATGCGCCGAAAATCAATAGACGCTTCATGGGACCGATCCCAACAGCCCAGGCTTTTACACTTTACAGCCTTACGCGTCGTCCGCTGCCTGTCCAGTCCGAAGAGCTTCCGCCTTGCCTTCGAGGTTCTTGACTTGTTCGGTTTCCCATAGGCTGGCCATCGGCCGGAGAGCCACAATATTGGTCAGGCGGTAGGCGGTTCTCAGTTCCGATTCAGCGTCGCTTGTCGGCATAACATAGTGGCAGACGGGATTGCCTGCGTGCATTCCAATCAGATGCCGGTTCCGGGCGAGCCAATGCTCGACAGTCAGGGTAGAGGGGTCAATGCCAAAATAGACGCGGATGGGCTTGTCCATCGTGTGCTTTCGCATTTCTCTCGATTGCACCGTTGTCGTCCTCAACGTTGAAACCGTAAGACAAGCGCGTGCCCGCCCGGAATGCAATAGGCGTAAACCCAAATGATTAGGTTCCCAACGACGTGAATGTAAGGGCGCCACTGGCAGCGGCCTTGTTGATTAATTGACCCGTATCTCTCGAATCCCGCTTGACGCTGCGATCAGAAAATGGAATAAATATTTCAGAAACTGAGCACAACGGTCTGTATGTTCCGTATTTGACGTTCAGAATCAAGTTTGCGCGAAACTTCGCGCACTCCACACGACCGGACATTCGCCGCCAGGGGTAGGTTGGCTGCGCATAGGAAAGGCGTGGGGAGATTCCGGATTAAAACCGGTGTGGCCGGGCACCATTTGTGGAGGAGATGAAATGAAGAAGCTTTTGATGACTGTGGCTGTATCGGCCCTTATGAGCAGTTCGGCCTTTGCCGCCAATATCGGCGTCTCGATGGCCCTGTTCGACGACAACTTCCTGACCGTGCTGCGCAACGGCATGCAAGACTACGCCAAGACGCTGGATGGCGTGACACTGCAGGTCGAGGACGCCCAGAACGACGTCGCCAAGCAGCAGAGCCAGATCCAGAATTTCATCGCCTCCAAGGTTGATGCGATCATCGTCAATCCGGTCGACACGGATGCTACCGCAGCCATGTCGAAGATTGCCGCTGAAGCCGGCATTCCGCTGGTCTACGTCAACCGCGAGCCGGTGAACGTCAACGAACTTCCCGAGAAGCAGGCCTTCGTCGCTTCGAACGAAGTCGAGTCCGGCACGCTCGAGACCAAGGAAGTCTGCCGCCTGCTGAAGGGCAAGGGCAAGATCGTTGTCATGATGGGAGAACTGTCCAACCAGGCGGCGCGCCAGCGCACCAAGGACATCCATGACGTGATCGCTACGGATGAGTGCAAAGGCCTTGAAATCGTTGAGGAACAGACCGCCAACTGGTCGCGCACGCAGGGCGCCGACCTGATGACGAACTGGCTCTCGGCCGGTCTTGAATTCGACGCGGTCGTCTCCAACAACGACGAGATGGCTATCGGTGCTATCCAGGCGCTCAAGGCGGCTGGCCGCTCGATGGACTCAGTCGTCGTTGGCGGTGTTGATGCCACGCAGGACGCGCTCGCCGCCATGTCTGCCGGCGATCTTGACGTGACGGTGTTCCAGAACGCTGCCGGCCAGGGTCAGGGTGCGGTTGATGCCGCTCTGAAGCTTTCCAAGGGCGAGAAGGTTGAGTCGAAGGTCTATGTTCCCTTCGAGCTCGTAACACCGGAAAATCTGTCGAAGTACCAGAAGTCGAATTAAGCAGTCTTCGCCGATCCGGAACGCATCAATCCGATGCGTTCCGGTATACACTTTGTTTTCACGCAATTCCGGACGGAAAACCGCTTCGCACTTTTCCTGGAATTGCTCGAAGAGCCTCTCTGGGAGGAGATGATCATGTCAGTCAGTCCCTCGACCATGGCCGCAGTGCGCGCCAGTGGTGCTGTGCCGCAGGCGGAATTTCTCCTGAACGCGGAAAACATCCGCAAGGAGTTTCCCGGTGTGCTTGCGCTTGACAATGTGCAGTTCCGGCTGAAGCGCGGCACGGTGCACGCGCTGATGGGCGAGAACGGCGCCGGCAAATCCACTCTGATGAAAATTCTCGCTGGAATATATATTCCAGACCAGGGCGAGGTTTACCTGAAGGGCCTGCCGATCCGTCTCAAATCCCCTCTGGATGCTCTGGAGAATGGCATCGCCATGATCCATCAGGAACTCAACCTGATGCCATTCATGACGGTGGCGGAAAACATCTGGATCCGGCGCGAGCCGAAGAACGGCTTCGGATTTGTCGATCACGGCAAGATGTATGACATGACCGCCGATCTGTTCAAGCGGCTGAACATTACGCTGGATCCGGAAAGCCAGGTACGCGACCTGAGTGTCGCCAACCGGCAGATGGTGGAAATCGCCAAGGCCGTTTCCTACGAATCCGATGTGCTGATCATGGATGAGCCGACTTCTGCACTGACCGAGCGCGAAGTGGAGCATCTGTTCCAGATCATCCGCGACCTACGCGAACAGGGTATCGGCATCGTCTATATTACCCACAAGATGAACGAGCTGTTCGAGATTGCCGACGAGTTCTCGGTGTTCCGTGACGGCCGCTATATCGGCACCCATGCTTCGACGGACGTGACGCGCGACGACATCATCAAGATGATGGTGGGACGCGAGATCACCCAGATGTTCCCGAAGGAGATAGTGCCGATCGGCGACGTCGTGCTCTCCGTCAAGGATCTTTCGCTAAAGAACGTCTTCCACGATGTATCGTTTGACGTGAGGGCCGGGGAGATTCTCGGTGTTGCCGGTCTGGTCGGATCTGGCAGGTCGAATGTGGCCGAGACGATCTTTGGCGTGACGCCCGCAACGTCGGGCACCATCACCATCAAGGGTCAACCCATCAAGATGAATTCGCCTACCCAGGCGATCAGTCACGGCATGGCCTTCATCACCGAGGACCGCAAGGAGACCGGCTGCCTGCTTATTCTCGACGTGCTGGAAAACATGCAGATTGCCGTGCTGCAGGATCGTTTCGTCAAATACGGCTTTGTGGAAGAGAAGCAGATCGCCAAGGCTTGCAAGGCCATGAGCGATACACTTCGTGTCAAAACACCGAGCCTCGAGGAGACGGTGGAAAACCTTTCCGGCGGCAACCAGCAGAAAGTGCTGATCGGCCGGTGGCTGCTGACGAACCCGAAGATTCTTATTCTCGACGAGCCGACGCGCGGCATAGATGTCGGCGCCAAGGCGGAAATCCACCGTCTGATATCGCAACTCGCCAAAACGGGTGTAGCGGTGATCATGATCTCGTCGGAAATGCCGGAAGTGCTCGGCATGAGCGACCGGATCATGGTGATGCATGAAGGCCGGGTTACCGGTTTTCTCGATCGCGCAGAAGCAACCCAGGTAAAAGTTATGGAGCTCGCTTCCAAGTGAGTGCCCCGGGGAGGAAACAACAATGACAAGCGAACCAGTAACCGCGAAGGCCACAACGCCGACACTCACACCCAGAAGCCGTCGCCGGCTGCCGCCTGAGGTCAACATCCTGCTCGTGCTGATCGGCATAGCACTGATCTTCGAGATTCTTGGCTGGATCTTTGCGGGACAAAGCTTCCTCATGAATTTTCAGCGGCTGCGCATCATCATCCTGCAGGTCTCGGTCATCGGCATCATCGCGGTGGGCGTGACGCAGGTGATCATCACCGGCGGTATCGACCTTTCCTCCGGCTCCGTCGTTGGAATGACCGCGATGATTGCCGCAAGTTTCGCCCAGTCCTCCACTTGGGCGCGGCCGGTCTATCCCGCTTTGACGGACCTGCCGTTTTTCATCCCTATCGGCGTCGGGCTTGGCATCGGCCTTCTCGCCGGCATCGTCAATGGCTGGCTGATCGCCTATACGAAGATACCGCCATTCATCGCCACGCTGGGCATGATGGTGTCGGCCCGTGGCGTTGCAAAGTGGTATACGAAAGGCTCGCCGGTTTCAGGTCTGACCGACCAGTTCACCTTCATAGGCGCGAGCATCTGGCCAGTGGTGGTCTTCCTGCTGGTGGCACTGATCTTCCATGTGGCTTTGCGTTATACACGCTACGGCAAGTTCACCTATGCCATTGGCGCCAATCTGCAGGCAGCACGCGTTTCTGGTATTGATATCGAGCGCCACCTGATCAAGGTCTATGCCATCGCCGGTTTGTTGGCTGGCCTTGCCGGGATCGTCACGGCAGCGCGGGCGCAGACGGCGCAGGCAGGCATGGGCGTTACCTATGAACTTGATGCGATCGCCGCTGCGGTTATAGGTGGTACGTCGCTGACGGGTGGTATCGGACGCATTACCGGTACCGTTATCGGCGCCATCATCCTCGGCGTCATGATCTCCGGCTTCACGTTCCTGCGGGTCGATGCCTATTACCAGGAGATCATCAAGGGCGTGATCATCGTGGCAGCGGTAATCGTAGACGTGTATCGCCAGAAGAAGCGCAAGGTATAAAAGGCTTTCAAAATCCACCCTGATGAGCACCTGATGCGGTTTGCTCCGCTTCCGGTGCTCACGGACCTAAAAGTCTGCTGCGCTCCGGTTCTCGAAAACCGCACCATCTGCCGCATCAGGATGAATTTTCACAAAGCCTCTTGGCGCTTCGATATAAATCCGTAACACCCGGGATATTTCCGGGCTTCTTTCAAGAGGGAATGAAATGACTGTACGTTTTGGTCTGCTCGGCGCAGGTCGTATCGGCAAGGTTCACGCTAAAGCAGTGACGTCCAACCCGGAGGCGAAGCTCGTAGCCGTCGCCGATGCTTTTGAACAGGCGGCCAAAGACCTCTCCGCCGCGCATGGCTGTGAAATCCGCACCATTGAGGAAATCGAGAAGGCGTCCGATATCGATGCAGTCATCATCTGCACGCCGACCGACACGCATGCGGACCTGATCGAACGCTTCGCCCGCGCCGGCAAGGCGATTTTCTGCGAGAAGCCAATCGATCTCGATGTGAAGCGTGTCGAAGAATGCCTTGCCGTTGTGCGGGAAACCGGCACGACGCTGATGGTCGGCTTCAACCGCCGCTTCGACCCGCATTTCGCTGCGGTACGTAAGGCGATCGACGATGGCGCCATCGGTGACGTGGAAATGGTGACGATCACCTCGCGGGATCCCGGCGCGCCACCGGCCGAATATATCAGCCGTTCGGGTGGTATTTTCCGTGACATGACCATCCACGATTTCGACATGGCGCGGTTCCTGCTCGGCGAGGATCCTGTCGCTGTAACCGCCCACGCCTCTGTGCTGGTCGACAAGAAGATCGGCGAGCTTGGCGATTTTGACAGCGTCAGCGTCATTCTCTCAACCGCTTCGGGCAAGCAATGCGTCATCTCCAATTCCCGCCGTGCGACCTACGGCTACGACCAGCGCATTGAGGTGCATGGATCGAAGGGCATGGTGCAGGCGGAAAACCAGCGGGCAGTTTCCATCGAGGTCGCTAATGGCAACGGTTACACCCGACCACCGCTGCACGATTTCTTCATGACCCGTTATACGGAAGCCTATGCCAACGAGATCGCTGCTTTCATCAATGCGATTGCGACGGGCACCAAGGCGGCACCGAGCGGCGAGGATGGACTGATTGCTCTGGCGCTTGCCGATGCGGCAGTGAGGTCAGTGAAGGAGGGCAGAACGATCAAGCTCTGAGTTCTCCGTTATCTCCCCTTGCGGGCTTGTGTTTAGGCCGTGAACTCATAAAGGGGTTGCCGGTTTTGGTCCCTTGCGTCGACAATTCTAATGTCTCAGAAGGGTGAACGTGATAACAAAGATAGGAGTTAGTTCAGATGTCGGCAGAGAAGAACCTGAAGGGTCCTGCTTCGTACTTTCCTTCTATTGAGAAGACATACGGCAAGCCAATAAGTCACTGGCTAAAGGTGCTGGATGAAATAAAGGAAAAGAAGCACATGGAGATGGTTTCCACGCTAAAATCAGAGCACAAGATGGGTCATGGCCACGCCAATGCTCTAGTTGCTTATCATCGGGCCCAGAGTGCAGCCTAAACTACGCATGAGCGAACGATCTTGGCGAGTTCTAGGGCGTTTATGAGTTTACGCTCTAGCACAGCTAACCCCTTAGAAAATCCAAGTGAGGGGATTGGTGTCTATGGTGCCAGTCGGCGGATTTGATTGAACATACCTTCTTCCGCCACTTCTGCGTCATCCCATCCCCCACCTCCGTCATCCTCGGGTCAAGCCCGAGGATGACGGAGAGAGAGGCGCATTGCAGTCAAAACCTGAAACGCTCTCTGCCGGCGTCCAGGCGTCCAGAGACGCTACCTTACATCCACCCAGCGCTGCTCATGGAACGAACTTGCCATGGCATGGACGGTGCGTTCTATTTCGAGGCCGTCAGCGAATTCGATCAGGTGGGCCGGCTGACCGTTGATGCGCTTGATCAGCTCATGGCATTCGATGATCTTTAAATCGTTGAAGCCGAGGCCGTGGCCGGGCGCGGGAATGAACTGACTGTAGGGCTCGTGGTGCGGCGCGGTCAGGATGGTACGGTACCCCTGTTCGGTGGCACGGTCGGCGGTGACATAGAGCTGGAACTCGTTGGCGCGCTCCTGGTCGAACAGGATCGAGCCCTTCGAGCCGAAGATCTGCAGTGCGATGCGGCCCTTGCGACCCCAGGCGGAACGGTTGACCTGCAGCGTGCCAGCAACGCCGTTTTCCATGTGCATGAGCACGCTGGCGCTGTCATAGGTCTCGACGGCCCGGCTGCCGCCATCTTGCGTCTTGCGGGCAGGATAGGGCTTGGACATCTCGCACATGACACGGGAGACGCGGCCGAACAATATGTGTAACAGCGAGAGCGGGTGCACGGCGAAATCGTCGAGCGCACCATAGCCGGATGTGGCCTCGTGCTTCCAGTAGAACAGGGCATCGGGGTCGGCCATGAAGTCCTCGTCCATCTCGATGCGCAGATGATTGACATCGCCGATAATTTTCTCGGCGAGGAGCTTGCGGATGTGGCGAATGGCAGGGCCCTGAATGTAGTTGTAGCCGAGGGCTGCAACCTTGCCGGACGCGTTCGCTGCGGCGAGCATGGCTTCCGCGTCGCGATAAGCGGGCGCCATGGGCTTCTCGCACCAGACATGCTTGCCGGCTTTCAGCGCTGCAATCGCCATTTCCGGATGAAACTGGTTTGGCGTCGTGATGGAGACGACATTCACTTCGGGATCATCGATCACGGCGCGCCAGTCGCCGGAGCCTTCGCGGAAACCGAACTCGTTGGCGCGGCGCACGGCAAGCTCGGCATTGGCCTCGCCGAGGTGGACCAGGCGCACGGGTGGTACATCGCCGAAGACGGCGCGAACAGAGTTCCATGCCAGCGCGTGGCATTTGCCCATGAAACCTGTTCCGATCAATCCTACGCCTAACATAGCTCTCTCCCAACGCTTGCAGTTTCCGATTGAAATAATCTATAACAGGACAAAATGGAATAACTGATCCGTCTTGATACAAATATTTTGCGATGATGGCGGGTGCGAAGAGGGAACGTTCGGTGGGCAACATGGATAATGACGTTTCATTGCCGCGGGATTTTGATGCGCTGCGCACCATGATCCTCGATCGCCGCGAGGTTTTGCCGAAGCGCCTGGCTCAAATAGCCGCCTATGCCTTGAGCAACCCTGACGAAATCGCGTTCGGCACGGCGGCGAGCATTGCCCAGACTGCGGGCGTGCAGCCCTCGACGCTGATCCGCTTTGCCCAGCATCTGGGTTTCGATGGCTTCACCAGCCTGCAGTCGGTATTCCGCGAGCGCCTGCGCGAACGGCAGGTTTCCTATGAGGAACGGCTCTCGGCACTGCGCGGCGACACACACGGCCTTTCCACGAATCGCGTCATCCTCAACGGGTTCCTCACCGCTGCAAGCCACTCCATCGAGACGATTTCGCATAATGTCGAAGAAGAAGTGCTCGAGAGTGCGGTCAATATCCTGGCGGGCGCCGAGACGATCTATCTCCTGGCGCGGCGCCGCTCCTATCCGATTACGGCATATATGGCCTATGCCTTCGGCAAGCTGAAAATCCGCAACCAGCTGATTGAATCGACGGCGGGTATCGATCCGGAAATTCTTTCCTTCGCCAAACCGAGCGATGCAGCCATCGCCATCAGTTTCTCGCCCTATGCTTCGGCGACAATCGAGCATGCGGCAGCATTGGCGGCGAGGAATGTGCCCGTCGTGGCCATCACCGACAGCGCATTCTCACCGCTCGCGCAGTCGGCCAAGGTGTGGTTCGAGGCGGCGGAAGGCGATTTTTCCGGTTTCCGATCCCTGTCCGGAACGATGGCGCTCGCCATGGCGCTGACGGTGAGTGTCGCGGAGAAGCGGCGGAGTTTCTAGGCGTCCGTCTCCAATCCCAAAAATCGCACTGTCGCCTTGCTGATATTGGCTATCGTCTCGCTGTCCAAATGTCCGAACACCCGTCCGACTTTCGTTCGCGGCACCGTCATTGCGCGGTCGATCATTACCTGCGAACGCTCCCGCAGGCCATTTTCGACGGTCGGGATAACTGTAATGCGTGCCAGGTGTTCATCGTGGACGTCACTCGTTAATTGGAGCACCGTTACTGACGGAAGCAGCTCAAATGCATCCGATTGTACGATAAATGCTGGACGCGGTTTACCGTAGTCACCATTGACAACGATCGTTACCAAATCTCCACGCTTCATTTGGCGCTATCATCATCGATAGCGGTCTCGTCGAACAGAGCTTCCAGCTCCTGCAGTGATGCGTGCTCATCCGTCGATGGATTGCGAGACCTTCTTGCAATCGCAAGAGATTGCCGACGCGCTTCAAGTTCAAATGCCTTGCGCTGTTGGCGTTCCACATAGCTCCGCATGAAGTCCCGCAGAACTTGAGCGGCGGGCTTGTCTTCAGCCTCTGTTGCATGGGTAAAAGCCGCCTTCAGGTCCGGGTCGATCCGGAAGTTGAATGTGTCTGCCTTAGGATGCTGGCTGGTGCGTGGCATGGGAGACTCCTGTATGTACGTTATGTAAGTATAATGCACGTACATTTATTGTTCAATTTGAAAGTCTCATCCAAAAGGTAAAAAGAACAGACATTCCATATTGACGATTTGATAGAATTATTATTTCATATAGGGAAATTCCCGGCCACTTCGCGCCGGCAGATCAGCCTATCGGGAGGACTATCATGGACAGATCTGATGCGAGCAAGCCGCTTGACGTCATCACCATAGGCCGCTCGTCCGTTGATCTTTATGGCCAGCAAATCGGCTCGCGCCTGGAGGATATCACTTCCTTTGCCAAATCCGTCGGCGGCTGCCCGGCCAATATCGCCGTCGGCACGGCGCGGCTTGGCCTGCGCTCGGCACTTTTGTCACGTGTTGGCGACGAGCAGATGGGCCGGTTCATCCGCGAACAGATGGCGCGCGAAGGGGTTGCCACGACAGGTGTGATCACGGATCCGGAACGGCTCTCGGCGCTGGTCATTCTCTCGGTTGAGAACGACAAGAGCTTTCCACTGATCTTCTATCGCGAGAACTGCGCCGACATGGCACTGGATGAGGGCGACGTGGACCCGGCATTCATCCAGTCGGCGCGGGCCGTTGTCGTGACCGGTACGCACTTTTCCAAGCCGAACACCGACGCTGCGCAGCGCAAGGCCATCCGCCTGATGAAAGAGGCGGGCGGCAAGGTGGTGTTCGACATCGATTATCGTCCCAATCTGTGGGGCCTTGCCGGGCACGCCGCCGGCGACAGCCGCTACATCGCCTCCGACGCTGTCTCCAACCATCTGAAAACCGTTCTTGCCGATTGCGACCTGATCGTCGGCACCGAGGAAGAAGTGCTGATCGCCTCCGGCGAAGCCGATCTGCTCAGTGCCTTGAAGACTATCCGGGCCCTTTCGAGCGGCACGATTGTCCTGAAGCGCGGTCCGATGGGCTGCATCGTCTATGAGGGTGCGATTTCCGACAATCTGGAAGATGGCATCGTTGGCAAGGGTTTCCCGATCGAGGTCTTCAACGTTCTTGGCGCAGGCGATGCCTTCATGTCGGGCTTCCTGCGCGGCTGGCTTGGCGGTGAGTCATTGGCGACGGCCGCGACCTGGGCCAATGCCTGCGGTGCCTTTGCCGTATCGCGACTGCTTTGCGCGCCCGAAATTCCGACCTTTGAGGAACTGCAATATTTCCTCAAGCATGGCAGCAAATATCACGCCTTGCGCAAGGACGAGGCGATCAACCATGTGCATTGGGCAACGACACGCCGGCACGAAATTCCCTCGATGATGGCCTTTGCGATCGACCATCGTGCGCAGCTCGAAGACCTCGCTCAGAAGCTCGGCGTTGATCTGGATAAGGTTCACGCGTTCAAGGAGCTGGCGGTGAAGGCGGCGGCGAAGGTTGCCGATGGCCGGAGCGGCTACGGCATGCTGCTGGACGAGAAATTTGGCCGCGAGGCGATGTTCGAATTCGCCAGGCACAATTTCGACTGGCTCGGGCGCCCGGTGGAACTGCCGGGCTCGCGCCCGCTGCGCTTCGAATTCTCGCAGGATATCGGCTCACAACTGGCGGAATGGCCGGTGGATCATTGCATCAAATGCCTGTGCTTCTATCGCCCCGACGATCCGGCAGAGCTCAAGGCAGAGCAGCAGGCAAAGCTGCGCACTCTGTTTGAGGCTGCGCGCAAGGTCGGGCGCGAATTGCTGATCGAAATCATCGCCGGCAAGCACGGCAAGCTCGACGACAATACGATCCCGCAGGCGCTCGAGGAACTCTACGCGCTTGGCATCAAGCCGGATTGGTGGAAACTGGAGCCGCAGGCATCCGCTGCTGCGTGGAAGAAGATCGAAGCGGTGATCGAGAAGCACGATCCAAGGTGCCGTGGTGTGGTACTCCTCGGGCTCGAAGCGCCGCAGGACGAACTGGAGGCCGCATTTGCCGCGACTGCCAACGCGCCGGTGGTGAAGGGCTTTGCCGTGGGCCGTACGTTGTTCATGGATGCAGCGGAAGGCTGGCTGTCGGGGCGTATTTCCGATGAGGCGGCGATCGACGACATGGCTGATCGTTTCGAAAAATTGACCAAGGCCTGGCTTGCCAGTCGCAACAGACAAGCGGCATAGCATATAGCCTGGAGGAGACTGACATGACCAAGACAATACGCCTGACCATGGCACAGGCCCTGACGCGGTTTCTGAGCCGGCAGATGACAGTGATCGACGGGAAGAAAGTACCGGTCTTCGCAGGCGTCTGGGCCATTTTCGGCCATGGCAATGTCGCCGGTCTCGGCGAAGCGCTGTATCAGGTCAGGGAAGAACTGCCGACCTATCGCGCCCATAACGAGCAGGCAATGGCCCACGCCGCCATTGCCTTTGCCAAGGCAAGTTTCCGCCGCCGCATGATGGCGGTGACGAGTTCGGTCGGCCCCGGCGCGACCAATATGGTGACCGCTGCGGCGCTGGCGCATGTCAACCGGCTGCCGCTATTGCTTTTGCCCGGCGACGTCTTCGCCAATCGTGTCCCCGATCCCGTCCTGCAGCAGGTCGAATCCTTCGGTGATGGTACCGTTTCGGCGAATGACTGTTTCCGCCCGGTTTCGCGCTATTTCGACCGTATCACCCGGCCTGAACAGATCATCCAGGCGCTGGCGCGGGCAATGACTGTGCTGACCGATCCGGCGGAATGCGGACCCGTAACCTTGGCGCTGTGCCAGGACGTGCAGGCCGAAGCCTATGACTATCCGGAAAGCTTCTTCGAGGAGCGCGTGTGGACGCAGCGCCGGCCAAGACCGGACCGAGATGAACTCGCCGCTGCCGTCGAGGCACTGAAGGCGGCGAAGAAACCGCTGGTCATCGCCGGTGGCGGTGTCATCTATTCCCAGGCCTCGAAGCAACTTGCAGAGTTTGTCGAAGCCGCGGGCATCCCGGTCTGCGAGACGCAAGGCGGCAAGTCGTCTTTGCCGGACACGCATCCGCTCAACATGGCGGCCGTTGGCGTTACCGGTACCTCGGCCGCCAACCGGCTGGCGCAGGAAGCCGACGTCATCCTTGCCATCGGAACGCGGTTGCAGGATTTCACCACCGGTTCGTGGGCGCTGTTCCAGAATTCGGACAAAACCTTCATCGGGCTCAATGTGCAGGCTTTCGACGCTTCGAAACATCGTGCGCTGCCGCTGGTCGCCGATGCGAAGGAGGGCCTGATTGAGCTCGCGGCGGGGCTGAAGGGCTACAAGGCTCCCGGAAGCTGGACCGACAATGCGGCCAACGGCAAGGCGGAATGGCAGAGGGCCGCCGCCAAGGTCACCGGGCCTACAAATGCAGCACTGCCTTCGGATGCGCAGGTCATCGGCGCCGTGCAGCGGGCAATGGGCGCCGAGGCGACGGTGCTGCACGCGGCTGGCGGGTTGCCGGGCGAAATGCACAAGCTCTGGCAGGCAGGCGCACCCGGCTCCTACCATGCCGAATATGGTTTCTCCTGCATGGGCTACGAGATTGCCGGCGGGCTTGGCACAAAGATGGCAAAGCCAAACGACGAGGTCGTCGTCATGATCGGCGATGGCTCCTATCTTATGCTGAACTCCGAGATTGCGACGTCGGTGATGCTCGGCCAGAAGATCAATATCGTGCTCCTGGACAATCGCGGTTACGGCTGCATCAACCGGCTGCAGATGGGCACTGGCGGCGCGAACTTCAACAATTTGCTGAAGGATACGAAACATGAGGTCCTGCGGGATATAGATTTCGCCGCCCATGCGCGAAGCCTTGGCGCGATCGCCGAGAAGGTGTCGTCGATTGCCGAAATGGAGAGTGCGCTCGAGCGTGCCAAGCGGAATGATCGGACGACGGTGATCGTCATCGATACCGATCCGCTGATTTCCACGGAGGAGGGCGGTACCTGGTGGGATGTCGCCGTGCCCGAGGTCAGCCAGCGGCCGCAGGTCAACGCGGCGCGCAGAAACTATGAAGAGCAACAGAAGCTGCAGCGGGTTGGGGATTAAAGGGTGATGCCGATTATCTCCGCTTGAGGGGAGAGAAAATCGGCATCAACGTTTACGTTACAAACAATAATTGAAGGAACACGAGAATGATCCGTATCGGGGCGAACCCAATCGGCTGGTCCAATGATGACATGCTGGAAATCGGCGGCGATATTCCGCTCGAAACCTGCCTTGAGCAGGCGCAGGCGGCCGGTTTCACCGGCATGGAGCTTGGCAACAAGTTTCCGCGCACCGCTGACAAGCTGCGGCCGATCCTCGAATCCTATGGCCACAGCCTTGTCAGCGGCTGGTATTCAACCGAGCTGCTCACGCGCGATGTCGATGCTGAGCTCGAAGCCGCCAAAGGGCATGCAACGCTGCTGAGGGATATGGGTTGCTCGGTGCTGATCGCTGCCGAGACGTCCAATGCCATTCATTCCAACAAGGAACTGCCGCTCTCGGCGCGTCCGGTTTTGCAGAAGGCGGCGTGGACCGTGTTCGGCGAGCGCTATACGCGGTTCGCCGAGGCCGTGAAGCAGACCTACGGCCTGCAACTGGTCTATCACCATCATATGGGCACAGTCGTGCAGAGCGAATCCGAGATCGACCGGTTCATGGAAACGACGGGCGGTGCGGTTCACCTGCTGCTCGACACCGGCCATGCCACGTGGGGCGGCGCGGATCCGGCGCGGCTGGCGCGCCACTACAAGGCCCGGATCAGCCATGTCCATTGCAAGGACATTCGCGAGGATGTGATGTGGCGCTCGAACCGCGAAGACTGGTCGTTCCTCGATTCTGTACTTGCCGGCGTCTATACTGTTCCCGGTGACGGCATGATCGACTATGTTCGCGTGCTGAAGGAACTTCAGGGCTATAGCGGCTGGGTCGTGGTCGAAGCCGAGCAGGATCCGAAGAAGGCCGATCCGGCCGTCTATTCGAAGCTCGGGCGCGCCAATCTCAGCCGCTTCATCAAGGAAGCAGGACTCGATTGATAAAAGACTCGAACCATCCGTTTTTTCGCCCGCTCTGGCGCCGCGTTGCGGTTGTCGCCTTCTGCGTCGCCTGGGCGATTTTCGAATTTGCGACCGGAACGCCCTTCTGGGGCGTGCTGGCGCTGGGCTTTGCCGGATATGGCGTCTGGCAATTCTTCATCATCTTCGATGCGTCGGAGCCAGCAGCTGGCACGGAAGACAAGAAGGAGGAGTGAAACCATGTCGAAACTCTTGTTGAAGGCCAAGCCGGGTACAGGTCACGTGGCGCATGTCACTCCCGAAAGTGCCGGCTGGACCTATGTCGGCTTCGACCTGCACAGGGCTGAGGCCGGTCAGACAGTTTCGGGCCGCAGCGAAGACAAGGAAGTCTGCCTCGTCTTCGTCACCGGCAAGGGCGTTGCCACGGTCAATGGCCGCGATCTCGGCCTGCTTGGCGAACGGATGTCACCCTTTGAGGGCAAGCCGTGGTCGGTCTATGTACCGGAAGGCTGCAACTGGTCGGTGACGGCGGATACAGCCCTGGAGCTTGCGGTTTGCTCGGCGCCAGGACTTGGCGGCGGCCTGCCGGTCCGGGTAATCTCGCCCGACGATCTCGGCCAGGAAACGCGTGGCAAGGGCACGAACACGCGCTATGTGACGAACATCCTGCCGGAGAACGAGCCGGCGGATTCATTGCTTGTGGTCGAGGTGATCACGCCCGGCGGCCATACGTCGAGCTATCCGCCGCACAAGCATGACCAGGACAACCTTCCGGCGGAATCCTATCTTGAAGAGACCTATTATCACCGCTTCAACCCGCCTCAGGGTTTTGGCTTCCAGCGCGTCTACACGGATGACCGGTCACTGGACGAGGCGATGGCGATCGAAGACGGCGATGTGGTGATGGTTCCAAAGGGCTATCATCCCTGCGCTGCCTGCCACGGCTATGATCTCTATTACCTCAATGTGATGGCTGGGCCGAAGCGCACCTGGAAATTCCACAATGCTGTCGAACATGAGTGGCTGATGAGTCGATAGGTGCGAGAGCAAATGCCGATTATCTCTCCCCCTCAATGGGGGGATAACCAGAGCTACCACCTCAGAATATATCGCCCGGTGATTGCGCCGATCAGGCCAGCAACAAGCACGCCCAGTGTGTACCAGATTGCGACGAAAGGCATGGCGCTTTCGTCGCAGTGGAACGAATAGACGAAGGAAGCGATTGACCCGGCGGCAAGGCCAGCGGCTGCGCCGGCGACGGTCAACCGTGTTGGAGCGAGCCCGCGCAGCACCCAGAAGGCACCGATCAGCAGCGGCAGCGACAGCACGACGATGTTGAACGTGCAGACCCTGATCGTATGGCCTTTCAACATGGCCATATATTCTTCGGGCGGTGTCAGCGCCAATTGAACAAGCGCGAGAATGATCATCACGACGATTGTCGCGGCAATCAGGCCGATATTGACGCGAATCGAACCGAGCGGGTGGGCGATGCGCTTGACTGCCCAGGCGCCGGCAGCGGCGAGGATGAGCGTATAGGTAAATTTGCTCCAAAACATCATGGTCGTTGACGCTTCAGCAAGGTCTGGCCGCATCCCGAGCCACCACCACATGAGAAGGGCAGAAGCGATCAGGCTCAGGCCGAGACCTGTCACGACCCGCCGGATGACAGCGAGGCGCGACACCGGCTTCAGTTCACCCGCGAGACGCGCAATAAGATCATTTGTCATCATTGGCTGCATGTCCCTTTAACCTCGCGGTTATCGCCCTTATTCCCCTGTGTATACTGACCTTGACGGAAGTCTCCGAAAGGCCGGTACTTTCCGCTACTTCAGCGATGGATTGGCCCTCGATCTTCGTCCGGTAGATGAGTTCCCTGGTCCTTTCCGGCGCGGATTGCAGGAGCCGTTCCACATCCATGCGGTCCGCCGCGGCGTCAGATTGATCCTGCGCAAACAAGTCCTCCGCATCGTCGAGCGGAACGGTTACCCTGATACGGTTGCGCCTGAAGTGATCGATCAGCTTGTAGCGCGCAATCGCATGCAGCCAGGCGGTAAAAGGCCGGTCGACCTCATAGGTTGCGCGCCGCGTGTGCAAGGCCATCAGTGTCTCCTGCACGAGATCGTCGGCGTCGCCCTTATGTGCGTCAGCCAGCCGGCGCAGGAAATAAATGCGCAAATGCCTGGCGACGTCATTCAAGAGCACGCCATAGCTCCGCGCATCACCCGCAAGGCTTGCGAGCATCAATGCTTTCAATCGCGTTTCGACCGAGTGCACTCCGATTCATTCCTTATTCGTGGCAGCGGCGAAAAAGTTACAGATGAGATGGAAGTCGGCTGCAGGTCAATCCTTCAAACATGAATCGACCGAAGAATGATCACCAATGCGTGATGGCTGTAACCAGATCGCATTGCCTCGCGAATTGTCTGATGTGACCGCGACAAAGTCCGGACTTCGGGAACGTGAGGAGATCAAGATGGGTGTTCAACGAAATCGTGGCGGCATGCATGCGTTGGCCTTGGCTGCCGCGACGGCATTGCTCGGTCTTGGCGCCTCTGCAGCCCTTGCCGGGGACATGAAGCCGCTCACCGTTGTCGAACTTTTCACCAGCCAGGGTTGCTCGTCATGCCCACCGGCAAATGCCAATCTCATTGAAATCAGCAAGCGGCCCGGCGTCCTCGCGCTGAGCTTCGGCGTCACCTATTGGGACCGGCTTGGCTGGAAGGATATTTTCGCCAAGCCTGAGTATACCGATCGTCAGGTCAACTATGAAAAGCCGCTCGGTCGCGACGGCCCGTTTACACCGCAGGTCGTGGTAAATGGCCGCGCCGATGTTGTCGGCAACAGGATTTCAGAGATCGACGACTTGATCGCGGAGCAAGGCAAAGTTGCCACGCCGTCGCTGGACCTGACCAAACGCAAGCTCACCATAGGCGAGGGCGACGTACCGGGTGGCAAGGCGGATATCTGGTTCGTCACCTATGACGAGCGGACGGTCAATGTCCCGGTCAATCGCGGCGAGAATACCGGCCGCACACTTCCGCACAAGAACGTCGTTCACAGCCTGACCAAGGTCGGCAGCTGGAACGGCAGGGCCGAGACGATTGATGTTCCGGCGGCAACGCCGGGGCTGCGCACGGCGATCCTCATCCAAGCCCCCAATGGTGGGCCGATCCTGGCGGCCGTCACACAATAGCGAAGATCAAAGGAATTCCTGGCGATGCCCAGGATCACGTGGATGTCAGAGACATCCGAAACTTGTTGGCACGTTCAAACGTGTCTCATCCAACCAAGGAGACTTTCCATGAACATTCTCGCACGCAGCATCGCCCTGTCGGCCTTTGTCCTCGCAACCGGACTTGCCGGTGCAAATATCGCGCAGGCCGAAGAGGCCATGAAGCCGATGAGCCAGGAAGACTGCATGGCGAAAGCCAAGATGGAGAAAGACACGACGAAGATGAATGCCATGGTCAAGGAATGCGACACGATGGCGATGAAAAAGGATACAATGAAGCCGATGAAGAAGGACGCAATGGCTCCTGACGCAATGGCTCCCAAGAAGAAGTAAGTGGAGTTCTGAGGCGTTGACGCATTTACCCTCCCCAAAAGGGGGAGGGGCAAGAGGCGGCACATTATGGAGGCTCAACATGACAAGTGTCACCACCGGCACAAGCGATACAGGAACGGCCAAGCCGAAGAAGGTTCTGTTCTATCGCCATTCGGTCGCGGTGCGCGTTACGCACTGGCTGAACGTTTTGTGCCTGAGTTTCCTTTTGATGAGCGGGCTGCAAATATTCAACGCCCATCCTTCACTCTATTGGGGGCAATACGGTGCCGATGCGCTTCCCGATCCCTCGTTCATTTCCATCGGGGCGGTCCAGGACGGCGATACAATCAAGGGCGTCACCCGCATCGGATCGCTGTCGCTGAACACCACGGGCGTCCTTGGCGCCTCGACGGAGGACGGCGAACTCAGTCCGCGTGCATTCCCGTCATGGATCACGATCCCGAGCTATCAGGATCTGGCGACCGGCCGGCGATGGCACTTCTTTTTCGCCTGGTTCTTTGTCATCAATGGTCTGGTCTATCTGCTCTATGGCCTTGCTGCCGGGCATTTCCGCCGGGATCTTGTCCCGAGCAAAGGCCAGCTGACGCCAAAACATCTGGCGCACGAGATTTCCGAACATGCGCGGCTGCGCTTTCCGAAGGGCGAAGAGGCGCGGCACTATAATTCGCTGCAAAAGCTCGCTTATGTGGGTGTCATCTTCATCATCCTGCCGCTGATCGTGCTGACCGGACTCACCATGTCGCCGGGTTTCAATGCAATCTTCCCGTGGCTGCTCGATGTCTTCGGCGGGCGGCAGTCAGCGCGCACAATCCACTTCATCTGCGCTTCGCTGCTGGTTGCCTTCGTGATTGTCCACATCGTCATGGTGCTGCTCTCCGGCGTCTGGAACAATCTGCGTTCGATGATCACCGGCTACTACGCGCTGAAGATCGAACCGGAAAAGGACAAGTCAAATGGGCTTTGATCTCACACGCCGGCGTTTCCTCATCGGCTCAGGCGTCGCTGCAACCGGCCTTCTGACCGGCTGCGATGCATTGGTGGAAAACGCCACGGTCAATGATGTCCTGCAAAAGGCGGAGTCCCTGACCTTGGGCACCCAGCGCCTGCTCATGCCGCACCAGCCATTGGCACGTGAATACACCGAGGCAGATATGTCGCCGGTCTTCAAGGCGAATGGTACTTCGCAGCCCGATGGCGAGGAGTACGCCCGGCTGATGGAAAGCAATTTCGCGGACTGGAAGCTCACGGTGAACGGCATGGTGCAACGACCGCTCGAACTGTCGCTTGCCGATCTCAAGGCCATGGCGTCGCGCACGCAAATCACGCGGCACGATTGCGTCGAAGGCTGGAGCGCCATCGGCAAGTGGACCGGCGTGCAGCTCGGCCTTGTTCTTGAAAAGGCAGGGCTCGCACCGGGTGCGCGCTTTGCGGTTTTCCATTGCGCCGACGAATATGAGAAGACGCTGGACGGCAGCGGCCAGTATTATGAAAGCATCGACCTTGTCGATGCCTGGCATCCGCAGACAATCCTTGCCTACAGCATGAACGGCAAGGACCTCGAAGTCGCCCATGGCGCACCGCTGCGGCTGCGCGTCGAACGGCAACTGGGCTACAAGCACGCCAAGTATGTCATGCGGATCGAACTGGTCGACAGCTTCAAGGGGCTTTGGGGCGGCAAGGGTGGTTTCTGGGAAGACCGCGGCTATGAATGGTATGCGGGTATCTAGCCGGCAGTGGTCCGGAGAGAGCCATCATTGTGGCAGGCCTGCGCTTTCCAGGGCGCCGGCCCATCGCGCGGCATCGTCCGGTTGCCGGATCGGGAAGCAATCATTGAGGTTCGAAAGGCGGAGGTCGGGATAAAGCTGTCGCAATCGCGTCATGGCCTCCGTTGCCTCCGCAGCTTGGCCAGCCAGCGCGTGGCTTGCAGCAGCGACGCAGGTTCCAATGAAGTGAACCGGCTGCTCGCGAATGGCGGCGTTGGCCCATGAAGACGCATCCTCGTACCGGCCAGCAAAGAAGTAGGCGGCAGCCATTGCGGCGTGCGCATTGAACATTTGAGGGTCTTGGGGGTTCAGGCGCATGGCACGCGTGAGGTGGTCCATAGCTACGTCAGGTTCGCCACGCCAGATCTTGGCCCAGCCGCTGAACAGCCACGCCGACGCCAAATTGGGATTGAGTGCAAGCGCACGCTCCAGCAAATCAGCGCCATAGTCGTGGGCGCCGAGAACATATGTGAAGGCGATACCGGCAGTGCAGAGCGCCACCGCATCATCCTTCCCCAAGGCCGCGGCATGCCGGGCCAGCCGCTCGGTTTCGGCAGTCTCTTGTGCGCGATCGACCATCCAGCCGCTTGCCTTCCGTTGGGAATAGCAGCGGGCGGCCATGCCGTAAGCGGCAGCATATTCCGGATCGAGTTCGATGGCGCGATAAAACAGACGCAGAGCTTCGTTATTGCCTTCCCGGCTCCAGCGATGCAGAGCTGCCGAGCCGCGCAGGAAGTAATCATAGGCGTCGAGGTTCTCCGTGGGCTTGTGCTTGGCCCGCTCGATCTCAGCCTGTTCGAGCTTCGACCCGATGGCGCCAACCACGCTCGCGGTTATCTGGTCCTGAAGCTCGAAAATGTCTTCCAGCCCCCCTTCAAAGCGATCCGCCCAAATGTGCACGCCCGTGGTGGCCTCGATAAGCTGGGCAGAGATACGCACCCGGTTGGCCGCCCTGCGCACGCTGCCCTCCAGCACGTAGCGCACGCCCAAGTCACGCCCGACTTGCTTCACGTCGACAGCGCGCCCTTTGTAGGTAAAGCTGGAATTGCGCGCGATGACGAAGAGCCAACGAATGCGCGACAGCCCGATGATGATCTCTTCGACGACGCCGTCGCCGAAATAGTCCTCTGTCGCATCGCTGCTCATGTTCCCAAACGGCAGTACGGCGATCGATGGCCGGTCCGGCAGCGCGGGTCGGGGCGCCCGCAACGGCATGATCTGATCCAGATGCGCCCGGTAGGTCCTCAGCGGACGAGAGATATTCTTGAGGTGGTGCAAGCCCATATCGGCAAAGTTGATATCGACCTTGCCGTCAATCTGCCGGTATACGTCTTCGGAGATGCAAATTCCCCCGGCCTCGGAAATCTCCTCAAGCCGCGCTGCGACGTTGACGCCGTCTCCCAGGATGTCATCGCCCTCGATCAGGACGTCGCCGAGATTGATGCCAATCCGGAACAGCATCCGCTGATCGGCGGGTGCAGCCGCATTTCGTTCCGACATCAACTTCTGGATGGCCGCTGCGCATGCGACGGCAGCGACGACCGACGGAAATTCCAGAAGCACGCCGTCGCCAATGGTCTTGACGATCCGGCCGCCCTGTTTCGTGATGATCGGCGAGATGGCTTCCCGGTGGCCCCGCAGGGCACGTGCCGTTCCGGCTTCATCGACTCCCATAAGCCGGCTATAACCCGCAACGTCAGCGGCCAGAATGGCCGCCAGCCTGCGTTCCACGTGCGGTTGAACCACGGACCTCACCCTCCCCTGTAGCTCCAAGGGCGGCACTATAGCACGGGGACCCCTCGGAGCGCTCGCAAAAGCTCCTAAGCCTTATGGGTGAGCGACTTCGCATAATTCGTCAGTGAGCGGTTGTATCTTGGCAGGTGACGAGCCAGGGCTCCAAGTGCAAGCGCTACTGCTTCGCGGTCACGACCTGCGTCAGTCAGGGACAGGGCGAGAAATGCTGTAACCGCATCGTCGAGCTCGTCGGAACCAGCTTGCCGCTCGGTGGTAAGAAGAGCGATGCTCTCCTCGATTTGGCCAAGGTTGCGCAAGGTGCTCGCCAGCTGGATGATCGCACGACGCCGCAGAGTGCCAGTAAGGCCCGATGCGATTGCCCGCCGGTAAAGCGGGGCGGCTTTCTCCTCCTGTCCTGTCGAGTCATGGGCGGAGGCGCGTTCGAACAGAGCGATCGCATCTCCTGGCGGAACCTCTTTTGCCAGGCCCTCAATCTGCCTGACAAAATCAGCAGGCTCGAATTGATCAAACCTAGCCCAGAGTGCATCTACCCGTTGCTGCCAATTCTTGTCATTCATTTGCGCCTGCCCCTTATCTGTTGTCCGAATTGCGAGTATTTGCCGATATTTGCAAGGTGATCCTTCAAATCGCCGATTGCTTTCCCCATATGCGCGGGGACAAACATTATGAGGAGATTGTCTGCATGCCGCTCGTTCTTTCCCGTCTCAGCCGGATCGCCGCGATATTCGTCATCGGATTGGCGGTTTCGTTCAGCGCTGTCTACGAGGCCGATGCGCGGCGCGCTGGCGGCGGTGGTTTCGGCAGCCGCGGTACCCGCACCTTCCAGGCGCCTGCGCCAACGCGAACCGCGCCTTCAAACGCTGCCCCCATTGAACGCTCCATGACCCCGCGGCCGCAAAACCAGCCTGGTGCTGCACAGCCAGCAGCGGCCCAGCAGCAGCGCCCCGGACTGTTCGGCGGCATGGGACGGTCGCTGATCGGCGGTCTGCTTCTTGGCGGCCTGATCGGTACGTTGTTCGGAGCCGGTTTCGGCGGTGCGGCCGGCTTCCTTGGCATGCTGCTGCAGATTGGCCTGGTTATCGGCGCGGCCATGCTCGCCATGCGGTTCTTCCGGTCCCGGCAGCCCTCCACGGCAACTGCGGGAGCCGGACAATCGTTTGGCCGCAATTCCTACAGCAGTGAACAGCCAGCGTCCTCGTCCTTCCGTATTCCAACGATCGGTGGCGGCTCGGGGCAGGGTAGCACCACAGGATTTGGTCAGGGAACGGCGGCAAAGGGCCCGGCGGTGGCATCCGATGAGATCGGCCTGAAGCAGGACGATCTCGACCGGTTCGAAGAGCTCCTGACCGAGGTTCAGACAGCCTATGGCAAGGAAGACTATGCAACCCTGCGCAGGCTGACCACGCCAGAGGCCATGTCGTATCTTGCGGAAGAGCTTGGTCAGAATGCTACGGATGGCCTCCGGAACAGCGTCTCGAATGTACAGCTCCTGCAGGCCGATATCGCAGAGGCCTGGGCAGAGGGCGATACGCAGTTCGCGACGACAGCCATGCGCTATTCGAGCGTCGATACCATGCTGGACCGCAACACGGGCCGTGTCGTCAATGGCGACGACAAGGAGGCAACGCAGACGACGGAGGTCTGGACCTTCGTGCGCAAGGGCGATTCCGACTGGAAGCTGTCAGCGATCCAGGACGCCGCCTAGAGACCTTTGCGAATCCACCCTGATGGCCACCTGATGCGGTGTTCTGCGCTTCCGGTGCTCGGGTACGAAGCCGTCCGCTGCACTCCGATGCTCGAAACTGCTCCAGCTGACTCATCAGGCTGAATTTTCAAAAGGCCGCTGTGACTTGAGACGCAGCGCCTTCAGCTACTATCCTAAATCAGCTTTTCCAGCGTGATCGGCATGTCGCGGATACGCTTGCCAGTTGCATGAAAGACCGCGTTGGCGATGGCCGGCGCGACACCCACAATCGCAAGTTCACCTACGGCCTTGCCACCCAGCACCGAAGCGTTGGTATCGGGAATGCCAACCGAGATCACCTTGAGATCGGGAATGTCGGAATTGGTGGGCACGAGATAATCGCCCAGATTGTTGTTCATGACGCGGCCATGCCGGGAATCGATGGTGCCCTCTTCGAGGAGCGCCTGGCCGATGCCCATGATGATGCCGCCCTTCCACTGGCTCTCGGCGAGCTTGGGATTGTACAGGCGGCCCGAATCCAGGGCCGAGACCATCCGAGCAACACGAACGGTGCCGAAGTCTTCGTCAACACGCACCTCGACGAAATGCACGCACCAGCTGTGTAGCGAATAATCCCCCTCCGTCGGCGAACGCATCGTCGTGATCGTCGTGAAGTTACGGAAGTGGTCCTTCTCGTTGCGCAGATTTTCCGGAAGCGTATCGCGCAGCGCCTCGATCCGGTCGCGGCCGATGCGCTGCATGACTTCGGCAATGGCAATGCCCGAGCCCGCATCGCGCGGTGATGCGATCTGACCACCCTCAACGACCAGAGTATTTGCCTGCAGGTTGCGGAAGGGCGAATTCGGGTCGTTGATGGCAAGGCCGATCAGCTCGTCGCGAGCGGCAAGCGCGGCCTTGTGCACCGCTCCGGTCATCAGGTTGGCGAGCTGCGATCCGCCTGCGACCGGCGCGCGGGGCAACGCAGAATCGCCAAGCTTGACCCTGACGGCATCGACGGGAACGCCGATGGCCTCCGCTGCAGTCTGCGCCAGGATCGTATAGGTACCCTGACCCATGTCGATGCTGCTGCTGGCGACTTCGACCGTGCCATCGCTGAGGATGCGAACGAGCGCTTCGCCCGGCGTACGGCGGACGGGATAGGTGCCTGCGGCGACACCATAACCAATGAGCTGGTTGCCCTCACGCATCGAGCGTGGTTGCGGATGTCGCTTCGACCAGCCGAACGCTTCCGCTCCGGCGGCATAGGCTTCGCGCAGGCGGCGGGTGGACCAGGGCTTTTTGGCGTGTGGATCCTGTTCGGCATAGTTGAGCAGACGGATTTCCAGCGGATCGATGCCGACCTTATAGGCGAGTTCATCGATGGCGCACTCGATACCGAAGGCGCTCGGGTTTTCACCCGGCGCTCGCAATGCTCCAGGTTTGACGGTATTCACCCGCACGACATTCTGGCGGGAACTCAAGTTCGGTGTCTCGTACATGAGGGAGGTGACCGAACCCAGAGGTTCGACGAAAATGTCCTTCATCGACGTCTCGTTGGCGCTGCGATGAACAATCGAAAGGAGCTTGCCTTCGCGTGTTGCCCCGAGCGCAATGGTTTGGCGCGTGGCCGGTCTGCCGCCAAAGGCGGTGAAGGTCTGCGGCCGGGTGACGGCGAGCTTCACCGGCCGGCCCAGCATTCTGGCGGCGTTGATCGCGACGGCGCTGTGTTCGAGGGGGAGAGCCTTCGAGCCGAATCCGCCGCCAATATAGGGCGAGACAAGCCGTACATTCTCAAACGGCAAGCCAAACCATTCGGCATAGGTGCGAGCCATGCCATCGATCCACTGGCTGGGCTCCCATACGGTGAGCGTATCGCCCTTCCACTCCGCAATCAGGCCGTGCGGCTCGATCGGCACGTTATATTCGCGGGGTGTTCTGTACTCCCCTTCGATGCGCACGGGAGCTGTTGCAAGGGCCGCCTCGGCATCGCCCCATTCCACCGTCATCTGATCGATCGGAATGCCTATGCCGGCTTCGGGATCGTCAAGGCTGGTGATCGCCTTCGTCTCGTCATAGGTGATCTTCAGTAATGCCGCCGCAGCGGTGGCTTGCTCGAAGGTCCCGGCGATCACTGCCGCGACATGCTGACCGCTAAACGTGACCTCGCGGGCGAGGGGCTCGTAAGGCGCTTCGGAGGGCGGCGTTTCGAGCCAGTCGGTCGCCGACTTGATGGGCAGCGCATTTTCCGGTGTCATGACGAGCAGCACACCCGGAGCGGCTTCCGCCGCCGTCGCGTCGATGGAGCGGACGCGGCCGGAGGCTATCGTGCTCTGCACGAGGACGGCGTAAACCATGCCCTCGGGATGATATTCTAGTCCATAAGTTGCTTCACCGGTGATCTTGGCGGGGCCATCCACGCGGGACAGCCGGCCGCCAAGCGCGCCGTCAGAGGCATCGCCGCGTTTTGATCTGGTTTCGACAATGGTCATGCCAAGGCTCCCATTTTCAGAATGGCACGTTCAATAACGCGCGAGGCGAGCTCGATCTTGTAGTGGTTGGCGCCATGGGCGACAGCACCTTCAACCGCAAGGCGGCTGGCGGTTTTGACCGTTTCCGTTTGCAGGGCCTTGCCCTTGAGCGCTTCTTCCACTGTCCGTGCGCGCCAGGGTTTCGTAGCGACGCCGCCAAGCGCGACGCGCACATCCTTGATCGTCTTGCCATCCGTTTCGAATTCGATGCCGACGGCGGCGCTGGCAGCTGCGAATTCGTAGGACTGGCGGTCGCGCACCTTGAGATAGGTCGAGCGCCGCGCGGCGGCCGAGGCCGGAATGGTGATTGCCGTGATCATTTCGCCGGGCTGCAGATCGTGTTCCTTGTCCGGAGTCGTGCCGGGCAGAAGGAAGAAATCATCGACTGCAATCTTGCGATCGCCAAGATGCACGATGGCATCGAAGGCGACGAGCGCTATCGCGAGGTCGCCCGGATATATGGCGATGCACGTATCGCTGCCGCCAAGAACCGCATGGCCGCGATTGACGCCTTCAAGTGCCGAACAGCCGCTGCCCGGTGTGCGCTTGTTGCAGGCAGGAAAGGTTGCCGGGTCACGGAAATAGGCGCAGCGCGTCCGTTGCAACAGATTGCCGCCGATCGTCGCCATGTTGCGGATCTGGGCTGATGCTGCCTGCCAGAGCGATTCCGAAACGGCCGGGAACGCAGACTGAACAGCTGCATCTGCCGCCACATGGCTCATCTTGGCCAAGGCACCGATGAAGGCGCCTTCCGCATCGATGCGGATCGTGTCGAGCCCTTTGAGGTGCGTGATGTCGACCACCCGTTCGGGCTCGGTGACGCCGCATTTTGCAAGGTCGATCAGCGTGGTCCCGCCAGCCAACAGCATTGTTGCAGGCATGGCAGCTGCGCTCAGCGCCTCTTCGACCGAGCCCGCGCGAAGATAGGAGAAATCTCTCATGACATCACCTTTGCGGCTTCACGGATTGCCTCGACGATGTGCGGGTAGGCACCACAGCGGCAGAGATTTCCCGACATATATTCGCGGATTTCATCGTCAGATCCGGCATGGCCCTCGCGGATACAGGCCACGGCCGACATGATCTGCCCCGGCGTGCAGTAACCGCATTGGAAGGCGTCGTGCTCCAGGAAGGCGGCCTGGACCGGATGAAGCTCGCCGCCGGGTCCGGAAAGTCCCTCGACGGTGGTGATCTTGCGTCCTTCCGCCTGTGCTGCCAGGGTCAGGCAGGAGAGCACCCGCTCGCCATCGACATGGACAGTGCAGGCGCCGCATTGGCCCTGATCACAACCTTTCTTCGTTCCGGTCAGCTGCAGATGATCACGCAGCGCATCGAGCAACGTCACACGCGGCTCGACTTCAAGCGCCTGCGTCTGCCCGTTGATTTCAAGTTGGATGGTGGTTCGATTTGTCATAGACGTCCTGCTCCAGTACGCTCAGAATGAGTCCGTCAGATCCGTCAGCGACCTATTGAGTTCAAGGCTCAAAAGACATGACATCACAGACCCGAATGGGATAAGAGTCCAGAGGTCACGTGATAATCGGAGGCGCCTCCGTTTTCGAAACATAGCGGCTAGCCCATGCGGGTTCAAGGCCTAATCGTATTGGAGTTGGAATATTGCGCAGCAAGGAGCCGTCAGAGCTGAAGGAGATCGAACTGTCTCCGCCTGCCAGGCGGTTGCGCGCCGACGCCAGCCGCAATAGGGAAAAGCTCGTCGAGATTGCCGGGATCGTATTTGCCGAGCGCGGTGGCGATGCTTCGCTTGAGGACATCGCGCGGCAGGCAGGCGTGGGAATTGGAACGCTTTACCGGCATTTTCCAACACGTGAACACCTCGTGGAAGTTGTCTACCGCCGCGAGGTCGAGGCGCTTTGTGCGGCTGCGGATGAACTCGCGCAGCACAATGCCCCCGACATTGCACTCGCCGAATGGATGCAGCGTTTTGTCGATTATATCGCGGCTAAGCGGGGCATGGCGAACAGTCTGCGCATACTCTTTGACGCGAATTCAGACGTGTTCGCCAATACTGCCGGGATGGTCGCGTCGGCCTTGCGCGGGCTTGTCGAGGCAGCGATTGCCGATGGGTCGATCCGCAGCGACATCGACAGCGCCGATGTGCTGCACGCGCTGTCGGGGATATATTCGAGCCCGGACACGCCCGACTGGCGCGACCGCTCGCGCCGCCTTGTCGCGCTCCTCATGGATGGCTTGCGCTGGGGTGCGGCGAAGCCGCGATCGTAAGACGACGTACGTGTCGGGTTGAAATAGTATGTGAGCGCGTGTACTGCGTGTTGCCACATTGGAGCCTTAAACGAACGGTCAGTTTCGGGTATAATCACAATTGTGTAGTTTTGGGAGAGGTGAATATGGCTCAATTCAAACGAGGTATCGTCCTGGCAGCTTGCCTAGGTTTCTTTGTAACCGGCACGGCGTTGTCGACCACAGATAGTTTCAGCCCGGTAGGATCGGCCTTTGCCAAAAATGGCGGTGGCAATGGCGGCGGGAACGGTGGTGGAAATGGGAACGGCGGCGGAAGCAGCGGAAAATCGTCCGACCGTGGCAAATCAGCCAGTGCCCATGACAAATCCAAGTCTCAGAAAGTTCAGAAGGCATCGCTAAACACGAAAGCTCAGAAAGTTCAGAAAGTTCAGAAGGCATCGCCAAAGACGAAAGTTCAGAATGTCCAGGAGGCAGCGCTCATCACCGATGACCCGAACACGCTGGGTCCGCTCAATGCTGCTCACGCATCCGCGCGGGCGAGGGAACGCGCCGCACCAAATTCGTCCGTCGGCAAGATCGCCACGTATGAACTCGCCCGGGAAGATGCTCTGGCAATAGAGGATCCTGTCCTTCGGGAAGAAGCGCTTGAGGATGCCGTGCTCGATCTCGAAACCGCGTTTGGACGCACGCTGACCACAGAGCAGGTCGATCGCGTCAACGACTTGCTGGATGCACGCCAGTAAAGATTGCAATCCTTAATACTAACTTTGTGACAGCGGCCTTCGGGCCGCTGTTTTCGTTAATGACAGACGATCAGACGGAACAAACGTTGATCGTTTCGCGGCGCGATTCGGCACTAGCAATATGTCGAGGGATTGACTTAGGGTCAGGGTCCGGCGTCGACAACACTCATCACAGAAAGAAAAGACCATCGTGCCAACAACATCTACGGTTTTTGACAAGAATTACGCAGCATTCCTGTTCGACATGGACGGTACCCTTCTCAATTCCACATTGGCGGCCGAACGCGTCTGGGCAAGGTGGGCCGAACGGCATGGCCTCGATGTCAAAACCTTCCTGCCAACCATGCACGGCGCCCGCGCAGTGGATACTGTTCGCAGGCTGGGGCTGCCGGGCGTGGACCCGGAGGAGGAGGCTGTAAAGATCACCGAGGCCGAGATCATCGATGTGGAAGGGATCGTTCCGCTTCCGGGGGCTGCAGATTTTCTCAAGTCTTTGCCATCGGTCAAATGGGCGATCGTGACCTCGTCGCCGCTTGAGCTTGCAAAGCGCCGTCTGGCTGCGGCGGGCATTCCGGTACCTGTGAACCTTGTTACCGCCGAAGACGTGAAAGTCGGCAAGCCCAGCCCGGATTGTTATCTGCTGGCGGCAAAGAAGCTTGGTGTTGAAGCGGCAGACTGTCTGGTGTTTGAAGACGCGGTCCCGGGTATCCTGGCCGGAGACGCTGCGGGTACTGATGTCATGGTGATAACGGCGACCCACACGCATACGATCCAAACTGCCCATACGACGATCCCGAACTACGAAGGGCTAAGCACTCATATTGATCGCGAAGGGCGGATATCTCTGATAAAAGAGAACGGGGCATAAAAACGCCTCCTGCGGTCGACGAACCGCGGTTCGGGATGCTGCCCGCATGGTCGTATCAAAAGCACTCAGCAGCAGCTTTGCCCATGTAGAATGCGGTTCGCGTTACGACTGAACCGAGGAATTTGCAGACAGAAAGAGGAGATTGGAGACGCGGCCGGGAAGCGCGTTCAACGGCCGTAGAGGGAGAAAGAACATGGCCAAATACCGCCAGAATCTGCCGCAGCTTGCCGGAGACATTTTCCTGAGCGACGGGGGAATGGAAACAACCCTGATCTTTGACGAAGGTGCCGAGCTTCCACATTTCGCATCCTTCGTGCTGATGTCCAGCCCCGAAGGCCGGCAGCAGTTGAAGAATTACTACATCCGATATCTGGAAATCGCCCGGAAACATCGCGCCGGCTTCATTCTCGATACGCCGACATGGCGGGCAAATCCCGACTGGGGCGCGCTGCTGGGGTACGGGCCGGAGGAACTACGCACCGTCAACAGGGATTCCATTGCCTTGCTGGCCGAGCTGCGCAATGAATTCGAGCCGGACGGAGCGCCTTGCGTCATCAGTGGTGCCATCGGACCGCGCGGCGATGGCTACAAGGCCGGTGACATGGATGCCGGGGAGGCCGAAACCTATCACGCCGCGCAGATCGAGAGCTTCGCGCAAACGGAAGCGGACATGGTCTCCGCCTACACCCTGACCAACTACAAGGAAGCGATCGGGATTGCACGAGCGGCCCAGCTCAACGCTATGCCTTGCGCGATATCCTTTACGGTTGAAACCGACGGAAGGCTCGTGACCGGTCTGTCACTGGCAGACGCGATCAACCGCGTCGACGATGCAACTGGAGCGTCGCCGGTCTATTATCTGATCAATTGCGCCCACCCGACGCATTTCACGCAGGCTCTCGAAAAGGGAGAGCCGTGGGTCGACCGTGTGTATGGAGCCAAGGCCAATGCCTCGGCTAAAAGCCACGCGGAGCTCGATGAATCGGCAACGCTCGACGCCGGTGACCCGCTGGACCTCGGACAGCGCTACAACACATTGAGGCAAACATTCCCCGGGATGCGCGTGCTGGGCGGATGCTGCGGCACGGATCATCGCCACATCGCGGCGATCTGTGAGGCCTGCCTTTGAAACTCCACTCGCCGCAGCGAGTTTCCACAGTACTCTCTGAGCCTGTCAGAGGGCGACCCAATCCCTGAGCGGAACGCGGATCATCCGGGGCGGCGCTTCTGTGTCGGTGGGGCTAACGAGGCGGGGGGATGGCAGTGTTTCATCGATGGACGGTTCGCTCGAGCGGCGCCAGTCTTCTTCGAAAAGGTCCTCAAAATAGCGGACCGCATCGGAATGGTAGATGACCAAGCTGGCATCCCGGTTGAACTTGGTGCCGGCGTTTGTCCAGTTATGACTTCCGAGGACGACGGCCTTCCGGTCGATGATGATGCCCTTGGTGTGGCAGCGGGAAGAGAGCTTCAACTTATTGAAGTCAAAGCCCTTCTTTTTGAGCTTGGTTAGCGTCTTGCGCAGATCGTCACCGATGCGGCGGAAGATGATGCGGACATCGAGCCCCGTCTGCTGCTTGGCGAGCAGGCCATCAACCAGGCGGCGGAAATGCGGTGCGTCCCCATCCCTGTCAGCCAGTTTCAGCGACTGGTTCTGGAAGAGAATGCGGCTCTCGGCCCTCTCAATGAGCTCAGCGACGACTTCGGCGTAATTGTCCGGTGTCAAAAGGGGGTGGATCTCGAGTGGTCCCTCGATCCGCTTGGAGCTGCGCAGCACGTAAGGCGCTTCCAGCGCGTCGAAAGGATCGGTAAAATATTCGACCGGCACCCAGACATAGGGCTCTTCGCCGGCAACCTCGACATTCTCGGTCTCCTTGGCCTGCTTGAGGTCAAGCAGGATGTGGTTCTCGTAGAGCTCTGCCAGTTGGTCGTTCTCGACAACCGCATGCCACTCACGGTTGAAGCCACCGATCAGTTTCGTCGGAGTGCCGAAATCGGTCCCGTCTTCGCCGAGCGGGGGCTGGTTGGAGCTCTGCCAATTGCCGGATGAGAGCCAGAATGAGGCGTGATCCTTGACGGCAACCTTGATGTGGTAGGCGGAATCAAAGATGCCGTTGGGGTTGCCGATGCGGCCGAACGGTCGCGCAATCGACGCCCAGGAGAAGTCGAAGCGTTTCTTCAACTCGGCAGCCAGACTGTCTCTTGTTTGTATGTCTGTTCCGTCGTTCTTTTTCGACCCGCTTCCGGTGTCCTCTCCTGCCTGCAAAACGAGGTTCAACTCACGCGGAGACTTCTTTGTCGTATCGAGGACGGCTTTCAGAATGTGTGGCGCGGTAAAATCATACATGCCGACGGTGAGGCGTGTGCCTACGCCGTGAAGGAACTCCTTCAGTACCGGCCAGCCGCAATCCGGGCTGACACTGAGGGTGACGGCAGCAACGTCCGGCACTGGATCCAGCGGGAGCTCCGGGCGTGGCTGGTAGCGCGAAACCCAGCCTGCTTCGTTCGTGACCCAATCCTCGACGATGCCCAGCTGGTCGGCGATCGAGGCGAAGGTAACGTCTGTAGAAATTCCGTCGAATTCCGCTGGAATCAGGGTCATGCCCTTGAGTGCAAGTTCCTCGGGGGTGAGCCGCTGCGTCACCGCGACCACGATGACCGGCTCGTCGGTCATTATTCCTCCCGTGACGCGAAGCCCCGGATAAACGGCCACAACATCGGGGCGGCTGCAGAGAAGCTGCTCGGCGGCAGGGATGGCGCTTTCCACTTCGGTCCACGTCGCTGGATTGCCGCGCACGGGGCGTGCGCCGGATGTCGCCGCAATGGTCGTCGGGGTCTGTTCCCCGATGCGCACGGTCACCGTGATCGGGATGGTGACGGAAATTTCGGTGCCGGACATGGGCCGCTCGCTTCCCTTGGACATTTGCACGATCTGCGGAGTTGTCTCGCGATTGATAGTGGAGAGGGCAACAACCGGCGGCTTGAGGGCCTTCGTCACGAGATCGCCGAGACTGCCGCCTGCCACAGCTCCGTTGCTCTTGAGAAAGACGCCGCTCTTGTGCAGGCCAACCACCAGGCCGGTCTCGATATCGATGACGGGGGAGCCGGAGTTGCCCCCGAGTGTCGTGCAGTCGTGAGAGAGTTCGGCTCCGATGAGAGATTTCACGAATCCCGGTGCGATCCGCTTGCGTCCGTAGACGTCGCCGAAGATCGAATCCATTAATGCCTGATCCGGGATGCGGGTATCGCGGAGCGGATAACCGATAACGGCGACGGTTTTGCCCAAAGGATCGGCAGGATCGATTACAAGGGGAGGCGGCAGCGCTGTGCCGCTGGCAGGAGCGACGCGCAGGAGTGCTACGTCAAGCTCGCGCGGGCCTCCGACAAAAAGGATATCGCTGATCGTGAACTCCGATTCTGCGACCGATCCGACCTCCTCGAGAAAGTCGATGGCAACACCAATCGGGCGGCGCGGGTCATCGCCAGTCATGAAGCGGAATCCCTGAGGTCCGCGCTCGGCGAAGTAGGCTGCGACGTGGCTGTTCGTCACAACGATGCCGGGTTGGATCATCCATCCGGTGGCCAAAGCCGGCATTGCGATGAAATTGTCGAGTTCGATGCGGCCGACCGATGGTATGGCCTGCTTCAGCACCTTGGCGGATTTCCGCAATCGGTCGCCCCAGACTTCACTTTCGGGGTCAGTGAATTTCAATACGGCCGCGCCCTCGGTGATGCCAAGGACAGGACGGCCCCGGCGCAGGGCTATGGATTCCTCACGGATCGAGTTATCGGGACGAAAGCGCTCGGCTGGCGCCGGCGACAGCGGAGCATAGGCGGTCTCGCTGACCCATTTGTCGACTGTAGGAGGCTTCGGGCCGCCGCGATCGGGCTGCTTCAGCGCTTTTTCAATATCATTATCAATCTTGTCGACGAGCGCGCGGTCCCTGGCGTAGGGCGCCGTCCGGACATCGCGTACAAGTCCTACCAGCCGCTGACGATCATCACGCATCGTTACTCCCCCAAGGGCTCGCGGTGCTACTTTGGCGACATTCGACGTCACATTCAATATTGAAACGTCGCGGTCTGCCATTAGCAATAATGAGTTTACGGCGTAATATGTTTACGGATTAGTATGCTCCTATAGTATGTCATTGTCTTAACAGGGCGATTGGGTGGCGGGAGCTTGAATATGGCGACTTCGGTGCGCAACACGGTGAAACAGTCAAGCGATGACGATGCCGCTCAGCGTAGCGCTGCTCCCGTTGAAACCGAGCTGAAACTGCTCGCTCCGCCGGGAGCGCTCGACGCTGTCCGCAGCTCGCCTGCCGTCCTGCAATCGGCCCGCAACAAGGGAACAATCCGCCGGCTGGAGGCAACCTACTACGATACGGCGGATCATCAGCTGTTTGGTGCTGGTCTCTCCTTGCGGGTGCGCCGAAGCGGCAAACGCTTTACCCAAACGATCAAACGCCTGTCGGTCAAGAATCCGCTGGCGCGCGATGAATGGGAATCGCCAGTCGAGGCACCAGCGCCAGATCTTGATGCGCTGCCAACCGGCGAAATAGATGGGATTTTCAGCACGATCGCCGCCAATGACCTCGTGCCGGTCTTCGTCACCAGGGTACGCCGGCACGCGATTGCCCTCGATGTGCCGGATGGTCAGATCGAGATTGCCTTTGACGACGGGGTCATTGAAGCCGGAGAGCAGCGGGAACCGCTGTCGGAGATCGAGCTCGAATTGAAACAGGGCAGGGCCGCCACACTTTACAAGTTCGGCCTCGGCCTGATGGATGTGTCCCCGCTGTGCCTTGAAACCCAGAGCAAGTCCTCTCGCGGGTATGCACTGGCGTTGAATATCAACCCGGCCGCCGTGAAGGCCGGTTCGTCGAGCCTTCGCCGCGAGGACACTGTCGATGAGGGAATAGCCAAGCTCTTGTCGGGCTGCCAGCAACAGATACTGGCAAATCTTTGTGCCGCTGAAGACGGGCGCGAGCCGGAAGGTATCCACCAGCTGCGGGTAGCGTTGCGGCGGTTGCGGACGGCCCTGTATTTCTTGCGGCGCGAACTGGAATCACCGTCGCTGCAGGCGCTCGATGCCGAGGCCCAAAGATTCGCGCGAACGCTCGGACCTGCCCGTAACTGGGATGTCTTTGTCGATTTAACGCTCACCGATATCGAAAAGGCCGACCTTCCCGATATCGAGTTCTCCACATTGCGCGAGGCGAGCGCGCCATTCCGGGAAAAGGGCTATCAGGCAGTGCGGCATAGCCTATCCGATCCGCGGACGAACCGCTTTCTATTGTCGCTGGGGCTTGCAATCGAGCAGAGGAACTGGCGAAACGATGTCGCAAGCGAGGATCTGGCGATCCTTGCCGAGCCGCTGACGAGGTTTGCTTCGCGTGTCCTTAGCAGCCTCGAGCGCAAGGCACTCAAGCGCGGCCGTCACTTCCGTCATCTCCGCCCGGAAGCGCGCCACAAGCTGCGGATCACGCTGAAAAAACTGCGATACACTGCGGAGTTCTTCCTGCCGCTGTATTCCGATCAGGCTTCAACCAAGAAATATCTGAAGCAGTTGTCCCGCCTGCAGGATGTCCTGGGTGAAGCCAATGACATCATAACCTCGCGGGACCTATTGGCCGATCTACGGGAGAGCAATCGTAATCCCGATGTGCATCGGGCCATCGGCGCGGTCATCGGCTGGCAGGGGCATGTTGCACTCGCCGGTGCCGACCGGATGCATGGCAGGTGGCGGAAGTTCAGTCGCACGACGCCCTTCTGGATGCGCTGAGACCTTCCGGGAGGTCTTGGAGACGCTGGTCTATACAGCGTTTTCGATCTCAGCTGATCGTCTGTCCGGCGATGCCGAGACGCCGCTTCAGCTCGGAGATCAGCGTTGCCTGCGGGACAGGCCCGATGGCCTTTGACTTCGGCTCCTTGAGCGCACAATTGGTGGCGTGGAAGCCAAGCGAGCGATAGGCTTCCATCTGTTCCTCTGAAAAGAACTGATCACCCGTGGATTCATGCGGAAAAAGCGGATAGCGGCGTTCGTAATCCAGAACATAGTCAGGTTCATCGCCGGTAACCGACGCCTTCACGTAAACAAGAATACCCTCGGTGCCAGCCTGGTCGTAGATGATTTTTCCCACGGCAAAATGCTGACAGTGGGCCTCGTCGTCGGCTGGAATGCGTTTGGATCTGTCGGCGGAACGGCGCAACATGGCCTCCCGCATCGCTTCCCAGTCAATGGCGATCCTGATCCCGAGATCGATGCGCGCGAACCGCTGCACATCGACCAGCGCACCGAAATTCATGGCCGGATCAGCTTCCGCGTCGATCACCACGATCATCTGGCACTTGCGTTTGAGCAATTGATAAAGCCCGCTATTGTCGATGTGCCCGCCGTCGCTGACGAATATGCGCGAACTGTCCGACCGAAGGATGCCGAAGGCCTCAGCCGCGAGGTAAAAGCGGAACAAATCGTACCAGCTTGCCTTGACCCGCTCTGCCGGCCGCGCAGCACCCTGCGGCGCCGCATTTTGCACATCCTCGACATAGCGTGGATTGCGCAGCCAATAGCCGAGCCGCAAATTGAGAAGTGCGAGCGTCGGGCTGAGAATTCCGATGCCGACACGCCCCATACTGGACGAAACGGCAGCTCCCGAAATGGCGGCTGCCGTTGCCAGATCGAGCTGTGGCTCGTTCGCAGTCATTGCCCCGGTCGAGGCGTATCCGGTGGCGTCGCTGCCGACAAAGCCTTTGGAGAACAGGAAAAACTCGGCATTGCGCCCACGTTTCGCCGGATCGGTACTGGGCAATGTGCTGGCTCTTGTTGCTCCGTCGCTTTCGGTGACCGGTTCGGGGATTGCGGTCCCTTGCTGCCTTTTCGGGGTCGAACGGCGGACATTGAGGGTGCCGTTGACAAGGAGATAAGGTGATTTTGTTCCCAATTCAGTGAGCGGCAGCGGAGCTATGCCCAACCGGCCCTTTCCAAGTCTGAAAGCGATGTTCAGGCGATCGCGGTATAGGCGATGCAGTGCATTGGCGTTCTCGGCGAAGTTCATCGCCAGAAAGCCGATGAAGGCAGAAATGGCCAGGTAATTGTACAGCATGAACCAGGATGTGCCGGGTGCCCTTGTTGCGATGGCTATCGCCGTCAATGCAGCGGCGAACATCAGTATCAGGACGATCACGAACAGGCTGCGCCAGCGATGTTCAAGTAACGTCGCCTTCATGCTCGAAAAAATCTCCCTTCCCGTCTGGCGCGTCAGCAACAGCACCAGCCAGAACACGATACAGACGAGCAGGGCAAGGCCGACGTAGCGGGCGAGACCGATACTGCTATCGCTGAGAGCGGTCGGGGCGAGCGGATATGTGCCTGCCGCTGTAGCAATTCCCCAGACGCACAAGGTCAGGAACAACAGATAGATCAGTGCCGGCAATGCCAGGGCAGCCGCATAGAGTGCCAGCTTCGCGCACCATGCCTGTATTCGCGCGCCTATCGTCGGGTTGTTGAGAGCCTTCTGGATCCAGCTGACCAGTCTTTCCTGGAAAAGCGCCACGCTCGCTATAATCGTCATGAGTGCGCTGCCAAATGAAACGATGCTTGCTCCGGTTGGTCCATCTTGTGTGAACCATTCAATGATCCAGGCGAGGATGCGGGACTGAACCTCGATGATAATCGCAAGCACGAACAGGACGATCAGCAACGCTCCCGCGCGTGTCCATCGGCTTCTGGGCTCGGAGATGCGCAGCGGCCTTTGGGTACTGTGCCTTTCCAGATAGGATCGGCGCAGCCCCCAGGCGATGAGAAAGAGCAGCAGCAGGACGCCTGTCATCTTTGTCAGCAGGAACGGATCAAGCAGATAGCTGTACGCCGAGGTAACGGTTTCTGCCTTCCAGCCCGCGGGGGGCTCGAAATAGCGCACCAGATCATAAAGCACGTTGTGTCTGAGATGAGAAACGGTCGGGTTGGCAAGGATAATGAGGGTCGCGAGCGGAAAGAGCACCGACAGCACGAGCAGCAGGTTAACCGCCAGTCCCCTCAGGACGATTGCCACAGTCAGGAGAAGGTCAGACAGGCCCTTGGGTGCAAGGTAGCGGCTGTGGTCACGGATGTGGCTGACCGGTTCGTTATCGCGGACGTCGCCATTTTCCTGCTCGGCCACCGCGAACGGGAACTCGCCATTGCTGCGGGTGAGTGCCGATACCATGCTTGCGCCAATGTAGCCGCCACCTGAAACGGTCGAAAGATAATCAATCCTCGGGATCAGCTTGTACCGGTCAAGCGCCTGCAGCGCGCCAAGGCAGAAGCAGGCGGATCGCACCCCGCCACCGGAAAGAGCCACGCCAAAAATTTCCTGTGGAACCGACTTGGATGCGCCGGCTGAGGCTACGATCGATAGCCCCAGCGCTTGACGGCGTTCTGCGATCGCCTTGAATTCGTCGAAGAGCACCTGATCAAAAGCTATTCCCTTGTTGCCCACGTCGGGATCCGTCGTGCTCATCTTTTCCTCCGCCTCGGCTTCAGAATGGACAATAGCAATAATTAAGCGAATTCTGACCTAATGAGAATAGGCTAATACTTTTCGACCAATGGTTTAATCAATTTCCGGCCTGTAGTTTTTTGAGTGCGTCGAATGGATATACATAAAAAATATTGAATAAAATAGTAAGTGATTCAGCCAAAATTGGCGCGCGCAAATCCATTCCTCGTCGATCTGGGGGCACTTCGAGCATCGGCTTGACGATAGCAAAGAGGAGAAACGCAATGTCTTTGAAAACCAGGACGACAACTGCGAAGAAATCAGGGCCGTTGGGCCTGCCCATCGAGCTGCTGGCGACACTTGAAACGAAAGTTCAGGCGGTCAAGACGACGCCCGGTCATGGTGTGGCGGGCAGGCACGCGACACGGCAATTGCTCGATGCGCTGTCGGGCAACAAGGACCCCGGCATGTTCGGCCGGATGTTTCCTAAACTGCCCGCATTGGCGATAAGCGACGAAAAGCTTCAAGCTCTTGCCGATGCCATGATCGATAATGACCCCAACATCGCAGCGGGAAACAATCCAAAGATCCCGGCGGGTTTCACCTATCTCGGGCAATTCGTCGATCACGACATAACGCTTGATCTGACCTCCCTTGGCGACAAGGAAAAGGATCCTCTCGGCATCGAGAATTTCAGAACTCCCAGCCTGGACCTTGATGCCATATACGGGCTTGGACCAGATGGAGGCCCGCACCTCTATGCCCGCAATCCGGGCGAAGGGTCCGGTCGGAAGCATGGGCCAAAGTTCCTGATCGGAAAGAATTTCAACTCGGGAGAGGGCGCTTTCCGCAATGACCTGCCCCGCAGTCCCGAAGGCTTTGCCCTCATCGCGGATCACCGAAACGATGAAAATCTGCTTGTCGCGCAGACCCATGTGGCGATGCTGAAATTTCACAACAAAGTATGTGACAGAATCAGCGCAGATCCCAATCCGCCGGCAGACGTTTTCGCCGAAGCCCGCAAACTTGTGACGTGGCATTATCAGTGGATGGTGCTGCATGACTGGGTCGAACGGCTTACGGAGCCTGGTATCGTCGCCAAGATCTTGCATGATGGCCGGAAGTTCTACCGCTTCAAGCGTGTGCCATTCATGCCCGTCGAGTTTTCGGCGGCCGCCTATCGGCTGGGGCACAGCATGGTCCGCCAGCGATATGCGCATAACCGGGTGTTTACCGCAGCGGATTTCTTCCTGTTTTTCGAATTCACCGGTCTGTCCGGTGGGCTGGTCGGCGACCTTGCTCCAACACCGCCGACAACGCCGCCCAATACAGCCTTCCCGACGCTGCCCAGCAACTGGATTATCGACTGGCGGCGTTTCCATGAACTGGGGGACATGGGCGGCGCGCATGTAGAGATCAATTCTTCGAGGCGTATCGACCCATTCCTTGCCTCTTCTTTGCATGGCCTGCCCGGCGGCGGGGGCAATTTGGCGTTCCGCAATCTGAAACGCGGCGTCAATCTGGGCCTGCCTTCAGGTCAATCGGTGGCGACGCGTATGAAGATAAAGAACCCGCTCACCCCCGACGAGATTGCGTCCGGCACTGATGGAGCGGTTGCAAAGGCCAAGGGCCTGCACACTTCGACGCCGCTTTGGTACTACATCCTGAAGGAGGCCAAGGTTCGGCACAACGGAGAACGGCTCGGACCGGTCGGCTCGACGATCATATCGGAAGTGTTCGTCGGTCTCGTCCAAGGCGATCAGAACTCATATCTTTGGCAGCGTGCAAACTGGAAGCCGACGCTGCCCTCGAAGCAGGCTGGAAACTTCACCATGGCCGACCTTCTTCGCTTCGTTGATGACGTCAATCCCATTGGCGATTGACACGCAAGAGAGGCGCTGCTCACCCGAGTTCTGGGGTAAGAGAAGCGCCTCAGCTCCCCCTTTGGCTGAATTAGTGGCTGCTCGTGTTGGTTGCAAAAATCACTGTCAGTGCGTATCCTGACGCCATCTAATTGCCGCATGCCCATTTGTTGCTGTTCAACGGAAACTGTACCCGCGCTACAAAGTTCAGGCGGTCCGGGATGAGACATGACTTGAATGCGGTCGACAATGAATTGGTCGATCTGATTTATTCGTCATTGTTAGAGGAAACGAGTTGGCAACAGTTCCTCGACCGGCTGGCTATGACCATACCCGAAGGACGGTCGACGCTGTTTTTTCATGATCGTGCGTCTGGTGCAGGAGCGTTTTCGCTCCAATCAGGGCTCACCGAGCAGCAGGTCAATGATTACAACAACTATTATTCCCGTCTTAATCCCTGGATGCCCAAGGCATTGAAAAGACAGATCGGCGTCGGCGTCACTGCAAGCCAGATGCTTGCGCATGACGAGCTTGAGAAGACTGAATTTTACAATGACTACCTGTTGCCCATGGGGGCAAAATCTGCGGTTGGAGTCACGATCCTGCGCGACCAGGATCGGTCGTTTTTTCTCAGCGTGCTTACATGCAGGAAAGAGCACAACCAAAACCTGCCGTCAGCCCAACTGTTGACCAGACTTGCGCCGCACCTCGCGCGCGTCTTTCAGCATTATCAGGCGGCTTCCATTCACAGATCGGTCGCCCAGGCCGGAACGAGACTGCTGGACCTGTTTGACGTGGGGGTCGTTGTCGTTGGAGCTGGCGGTGCCATCAAGACGATATCCCCACGCGCCCAGGCGATGCTTGATGAAGGTATCGACATACGTCTGTCATTCAGCGGCAAGCTCCAGATACACTCGTCAGTGGCCAACCGCATGTTGTACAGAGTGCTCGGCAGCTGCAATCAAGCGCCGAAGTTCCAGACGTTCTTGCTCGACAACATAAGGATGACGATCATAGGCGTTCAGAAAGACCAGCTGTCATCGCTTTTTGAAGGGCCAACGGCGGTCCTTCTGCTTGAGCCGCGCAGCAACCGCTACTCGCCGGCCGATCTTCGCGATTTTTCCAATCGCTACATGCTGACCGCGGCGGAAACCCGGGCGTTGCGCGGCCTGTTCTCGGGTAAGTCCGTTGACGGGATTGCCGCGGATGCCGGGCTGTCGAGGGAAACGATCAGATCACAGGTGAAGAGCCTGTACGCAAAGGCCAACGTGCGTAGCCATGTCGAACTGTTGCGGCTCGTGACATTTCTGTCGTCCAATTAGCGTGTAACTTTGTGTCGCTGGCTTAACCCTCAGGGGTGAAGCGGAGTGAAATAAAATAGGCAAGAGTGCTTAACGCCAACCAGTGGTGTCGAAGAATACCCGTCTGCACAGAGCCGATCGGCAGCAGTCAGGACTGCGATCATTGAGGATTTTCCTATGAAAGGCTCGATGATCGTCGATGAGGGGGAAATGATGCTGTCCCGAACTACTGTGGACTATCACAGTCAGGGCATTGCGGCCTTTACAGAGGGGGACCGCGCCACGCTCGCCAGTGCCGGCGAGCGTGGCCGCGAGACAGCCTCGGCCCACACTCCTGTTCTGGCCATTGTTGACGGCAGGGTTCTGGCCCGCGAATGTCTGGCGCGAACACTGCAAATGAGCGGGCTTGGCTTTCACGTTGCTACGTTTGATGCAATCGATGCCGTGCACGGCTACGGTTCAGTGCCGCTTTCAGCCATTCTTGTTTATGCCGGCGGTGAGAACATCGTGCATGGCCCGGTTGGGCGAAGCATAAGGAAATTGGTCTCAGCCTTTCGCGGCGTACCCGTCATTATCCAATCCGATAATGACGATCTGCAGCAGGTAGCAACAGCCCTGCACTTTGGGATCAGGGGCTATCTTTCGTCGAATGTCGGCGTTGACGTTTGTATCGAGGCCATATCGCTGGCCGTCGCGGGTGGCATATTCATTGCTGCGGAGAACACAAGCGATCTCCAGGGCATGCTCGCAAAGAAGATGAACACGAGAGATGCCGCATTATTCACCCAGCGTGAGCGGGATATCATTCGTTTGTTGCGTCAGGGGAAGGCCAACAAATCAATCGCCTTCGAACTTCAGCTGGCGGCCAACACGGTCAAGGTGCACATCCACAATATAATGAAGAAACTCAAAGCGACGAACCGGACTGAAGCCATATTCAAGATCGCCGGAGATTACTGATTTCGCACCGCCGAATTTGTGCGGGACATTCGCCGTTTTGTGCTAGGCACGACGCTGGATGATTTATGGCGAGCGATAATTCAGATCCATTTTTGAAAAGGCACTTTAGCATGGCGATCAAATTCGCATTGAAAGACCAGAAGTCTGTCGCAGCTGATGAAAACCGTGCGAAAGCCGATGTGAAGACTGTTGCGGCACCCGTTGCCAACGTTGACACAGTTACGGACACCGGCAGCGACCTGTTTGACGCCAAGCCAGTCGGATCAAAGCGCAAGCGCAAGAAATAGAAGATATTTGACAGTTAGCTGCGCGGAGCCGTCGACTGACCGGAGCGCAATTGGGCAATCTCGGCTTCCAGCGCTCTGATGCGCTCGTCGCGCGCGGCGGCGATGGCTTCAACCTCGGTTGCATCGAATCGCAAGGGAATGTGCTGCGGGCAATTCATGTCCCAGGCCGCGATCTCGAAAAGGATGACCTGCTCCGGCCGGGCGCGATAGTTTTCCGGCATCAGCTTTGCCATCAGGTCCGCGTCGCCTTCGACCACGCGCGCTTCGCCCCAGAGCTTGACCCGCTGGCGGGTGCGGTAATCGATGAGAAACAGATAGGCTTTCGGATTATCGGCAAGATTGCCTTGCGTGATGTACTGGCGGTTGCCGGCAAAATCGGCGAAGGCGATCGTATGTTCGTCGAGCACATGCAGGAAACCGGCAGGGCCGCCGCGATGCTGGATATAGGGCTGGCCATCGCCGTTCGCCGTGGCAAAAAACACGCTGATCTGGCTCTCGATGAACTGCGCGAGGTCCGGCGTGATTCGAGTCTGCCAGGAGCCGCGCTCCTCCATGCTTGCATAGCCGTTGCGCGACCCTTTGCGCGCCTGGATCGATTTGACCGTCGGGGTGAACGCGACATCGCTGGAAAACGCAGGTGCGGATGACATGGCCATTCCTCGTCGTTACGTACAAAATAGTGGCGGGCCATAGGCTCGCCTGACCACAAATGTAGTATGTTTCATTAAATTGCTGTAGAAGCGTGATCCGGGAGCTTTCCTCCCGAAAAATGGAAGGATGCATGGACCGCCTCGACGCAATGACAGTCCTGCTCGCGACTGTTGAAACGGGGAGCCTGTCGGCTGCCTCGCGCCGTCTTGGCATGCCGCTTGCCACGGTGAGCCGCAAGGTTGCCGATCTCGAGGCGCATCTGAACACGCGCCTCTTGATCCGCTCGAGCCGCCATGTCGCGCTGACCGACGCGGGGCGCGCCTATGTCGAGGCGAGCCGGGTCATTCTGGAAAAGGTGGATGAGGCCGAGCGCGCCGCCGCGGGCGAGTATATTGCGCCGAGGGGCGAGTTGACTGTTACCGCGCCGGTTGTATTCGGGCGTCTGCATGTGCTGCCGATTGTGGTCGAATTTCTCAAATCCTATCCCGAGATCAATCTCCGGCTTAGCCTCAGCGATCGCCAGGTCAATCTGGTGGAAGACCATATAGACCTCGCGATCCGTATCGGCACGTTGCCTGACAGCAATATGATCGCGACGAAGGTAGGATCGATCCGCCGCGCGGCCTATGCGAGCCCGGCCTATCTCGCCCGGCGCGGCACGCCGCAGCGGCCCGAAGACCTTGCCTTGCATGATTGCATTACCTTCGAGGGGTTCACTTCGCCGACGGTCTGGACCTTCATGCGCGGCAGGAAAGAGGTCGCCGTGCCGGTTCATTCCCGGCTGAGCGTGACCACGGCGGAAGCGGCAGTCGATGCGGCGGTCGCTGACCTCGGGGTAACCCGCATTCTTTCCTATCAGGCAGCCCAGGCCATGGCGGCAGGCGATTTGCAGATCGTGCTGGAGGCCTTTGAGCCGCCGCCATGGCCCATCAGTGCGATCTATATTGCCCAGGGCCCGGCGCCGCTGAAGCTCAGGGCGTTCCTGGATTTCGCCGTGCCGAGATTGCGGGAACGGATGTTATGATGGAAAGGCATGAGGATATTGGAGAACGATCCGTGAGCGAGAATTTCCCCGCAACCTCCATGCCTGACCGGGACTGGTGGGCCGCGCTCTGGCCGGATCCAGAAGGCGTGCTGCGGCAGGTGGGCGTGGAGCCGGACATGACGGTTCTCGATCTTTGCTGCGGCGATGGCTATTTCACCGCACCCTTGGCGAGGCTCGTCGGCGGACGGGTCTACGCCCTGGACCTCGATCCGCTGATGATCGAGAGGGCCAAGGTCGAAGTTACCCGGCAGGACACCTCCGTGCTGCAATGGATCTGTGCGGATGCGCGTGAGGCAGCCACGCTTCTCCCCGAGCCCGTCGATTATGTGTTGATGGCCAACACGTTCCATGGCGTGCCGGATCAATCCGGACTTGCACATGTTGTAAAGGCGAGCTTGCTGCCGGGTGGGTACTTCGGCATCGTCAACTGGTATCCGCTCGCGCGGGAGCAGACCGCTGTGCTCGGAAAGCCGCGAGGACCGGCCACGGACATGCGCATGTCACCGGACGCTGTCAGTGCAGTGGTCGAGCCGGCAGGGTTCCGGACTGCCCGGGTGGTTGAGCTTCCGCCCTATCACTTTGGAGCCATCTTCGAAGTTATCGAATGAGACCATTATCCGCCAAGTCTAGCTTTTCTGGAAGGCAAGGTGGGCGCCAAGTCCGACAAGCATCGCGCCGCCCGCGCGCTGTATCAGGCGCTGGGCGCCACCCGAGCGCCGCAGCCTCGTGATCACTGCACCTGCCAGAACAACGCACACGATATCCGCCGAGGAGAACATCAGGTTGACGATGGTTCCGAGAATGACGAACTGCAACCAGACGGGGAACGCAGCTTGCGCATCGATGAATTGCGGCAGGAAAGCCATGAAGAAAATCGCTGTCTTGGGATTGAGAACCTCGACGCTGATGCTTTCGAAGAAGGCACGGCGGCCGGATTTGGCTTCGATCGCCGGGAGGGTGACGTCTCCTTGCGCCTTGGCGCGGAACAGCGAAATGCCGAGCCAGATCAGCCAGGCGGCACCGGCAAACTTCACCGCCATATAGAGCATCGGTACCGCATGAAAGAGCACGGAGAGTCCCGCAGCAGCGGCAATCACATGCACATAGCAGCCAAGATGAATGCCGAGCGAGGCCATAAGCCCGGCTCCGCGGCCGCGCGCTATGGTCTGGGCGGCTGCATAAAGCATGGCCGGGCCGGGGATATAGGCAAAGATCGCCGTGGTGGCGAGGAAGGCAATGAACAATTCGGTCGAAGGCATTTCCCGGCTCCTGTCGCAATAAAACCGACTATAGACAATGCATTGGCGAGACACGCAAGAGGAGCGGCTTGATGGGCCACAGGACGTCGCTGTGACCGGAGGTGCCCCATAGATGAGCCGAAGCAACATGCTTCCCGCTGAAAATTGAACGCGTGTAGCAGCGTCGTTGTCGAAGTGCGCACACCGTCTTTCGGCAATGGATTACAAGCCCCAGGGCAAGCGTTTCGCACTTGGAACTGCCCTAGACCTCTCTCCTCATCGGCGGCTGCTTCCAGCTGCCATCGAGCGCTTCTGACTTGGGCCAATAGAGCCGCATGGCGATGAAGAACGGGCCTTTGGGCGCAGGCAGCCAGTTCTGCTCCTTGTCTTTGCCCGGTGTTTCGTTCTGAATGTAGAATGTCAGGCCGCCATCGGCGTCCTTCAGGAACTGCGGTAGCATCGGCGAATTCAGCAAGTAGCGATTGATCGGATTGGCGACAAGCAGGCTCTGCGGCAGGTCATACATCGTCAAAGACCAGAAGGCGTTCACCGGCGGCAGTTTGTCCGCCTCGAAATGCACGGTGTACTTGTTGGCGCCATCGAGCTTCTTCCCGTCTGTATCAACCGCATAGACCGGATACATCGCTTCCTGCTTCGAATTACCGTAGATGCCGAGCACGGCAGCCCCCATACGGTAGAGGTAATTGTTCTTCAGGAATTCCCGCGTCCCGAACATGTCTCCGGAGGTTATCTTGCCGGCATCCACTTGTTTGCGCAGGTCCTCAAGGTCGGTCCAGGCGTCGGCCATGCCCTGTTCAATGGCCGTCTTCATTTCCGGCGAGCTGACGTCGATGGTCTTCCCCGCGCCGACCCCAATCCTGGAGAAACGCGCCATGAGGTCTGTTTCGGACGGATCGGTCGGGCAGTATTGCAGGACGAAGTTCAGGATATTGAAAAACTCGGGCGATGTCTTCTCGTCGGCAGGGGACAACGGCCTGATGAAATCAATGGCGGGCGCGGCCGCAGGCGCCGGCTGGCCAAGGAATTTGGATAGTGGCTCTGCCCTGTATTCTGCCTGAATTTTCTTGACGTTGTCGAGGTCGTCCGGATTGAAAAGCTGCGTGCGATAGGCGCCAATCAGAAGTTCCGTCTCCGAGCGAATGACTTCCTTCACGCCCTTTGGTGTCTCACCCTTCCAGCCGGGACCCGCGATGAGGAAACTGCCGCCATCGTTGCCGGTCGCGCGGCTGCCGATATAGGCGAAATTGAAGGTGTAGGCGTCGATGAGCTGGATGCTGAAATAGCGGCTCTTTTCGATGGGCGGCACGGTGAGCACCATGGGTTCGGTCCGCAAATCCATGCCGATCATCGAATAGGGCGTATCGGAGTTGGGTGTCTGGATGGCCGTATCCGCGGGAGTATAGACACGCGGAATGTTGACGAGGGTGTTCCAGGGCCCCTTGTATTCCGGGTTTTTCGTATCGACGAAATAGGCGTGCTGGATGCGGTAATTATCCACCATGGGGAAGCCGTAAATATAGGCCTCCTTGGCGATGGCCCGCGCTTCCTCCGGGGTGGCGCCGGTCTGGGCGCGCGCCGTCGTATACTGCAATGCCGGGATCAGTGCGATCCCGCAAAGCAAGGTCCTGCGTGTCATGGTGGTCATGTTCATTGTCCCATCCCCTGTGTTCAGCTTGTCCGGCGAATGAAGTCCCGGCGGATGGGAAGAGCAAGTACGTTACGGTAAATGCAGGTGCTTATGCGGCCGGTTCAATGACAAATCACCATTGATAATTGTTGAACAGCTTATCCTGCAACTTTCTCGAAAAGCTTTTGTCAAAGCGGCGGACACTGGAATATTCCTCTACGCCACCTGATGCGTCGAACTCCTGGACCAGTGTCTTATCGGACGAGATCGAAGCGGATACGGCGAAACCACCAGGGCTGATGTGGAGCGTCCGGCTCGGGAGGCGCTTGCCATTGACCTCAAGCACATACGATACCTTTTGCCGGGAAGCGCCGGGTGGCAGCTGGAAGGCAAATGCGACCTGAGATCCGGGATTGGCGATATACTTCTGGTAATAGTCTCGGGAGCCAACAAAGATCGACGCGGCAATTACTGCCTCTTCCGCGGTTTCGTTCGACACGGTGAACGCAAGTTGTCCCTTTGTCAGTTCGTCCTCGCCCAAGCTCTTTGGCCTTTCCAAAAACTCCCCTTCATCGCTGACGCGATAAATCATCTGCGAGTAGAAGGTTTGTTTAGCGGGTTCCGCCACGGTTGGATTGGCCGGCACTCCCGTGAGAGGTCCCTTATAGGGTGTGAGCGTCATGATGCCGGCAATGATGCCAGCGCCGATGCCAAATGATTGTTTACGATCCTTAGGTTGGAACACAAAACAAAGGGCCGCTGCAAGAACGACCAGAAGCGTCAATATCCAAGGGGCTGCACGGCAAATTCAAGATGCCGGGCGGATACTTTGGTTATCTTCTCGACGGCGGATGCTTCTTCTTTCTGAACCAGATCGGCAACAGCCGCGATGAAGCCGCCAATGGCAGCGCAAATGTAGATGGTTCCTGTATCGATGCTGCTCTTGAACCTGGAATGCTGACCTATGATTGGCCCGGGTGTATCCTGAGTAGACATGTCTCACTCCCCCAACGCATACTTCCCTCCAAAAGAACATTATAGCACTCGCGCTGTTTAGATTAAACGGATTAGGGGACGGGAAGCTTACTCACTTTGGGTGAAAAGATAGCGGACATGATCGGACAGAACATTCCGTTATTGATGGGAAAATGGTAGCGAAGGAGGGATTCGAACCCCCGACACAAGGATTATGATTCCTCTGCTCTAACCTACTGAGCTACTTCGCCCCATATGTCATCGCGACCCGTGAACGGTTTGCCTGCAAAAGGAACCGGGAGGCCGCACTGTCAAATCGACAGGGACGGGGCGGGATATATGGGGGTGACAACAAGCTGTCAAGTAATGTTACGCCGATACCAATGAGAATTCACCCTGACGGGCCACCTGCAGCTGAAACTGGAGTTGCAAAGCGCTGTGCGTGGTTCGACAAGCTCACCATGAGGGAGGTGAGTTGATTTGCAGCATAATCTTCAAGCCATGACTCTCTGCAATCCCCTTCTTCCCTCATGGTGAGCTTGTCGAACCACGCACAGCAGCAATGCAACGTCGAAAGGCGATTCCCTCGGATGTGCGTCTTCCAGCACTTGTCATCTTTTCGTCGTCCAGATATTGGATGCCGACATGAAGAAGGCTGAAAATATGGCTCCACGGATTGCAGTGCTTGGTTGCGGCTATTGGGGCAGCAATCATATCCGTACTCTCAAGAGCCTCGGCGCTCTTTATGCCGTCTCCGACGAGAACAGCGATCGCGCTGCGGGCTTTGCCGCCGAGCAAGGCGTTGAACACATCGAAGTCGACGATCTATTCACCCATCCAGATGTCGATGCCATCGTCATGGCCCTGCCGCCGCAATTCCATGCGGAGACGGCGATCAGGGCCGTGACCAACGGCAAGGACGTGCTGGTCGAAAAGCCGATTGCGCTGACGGTTCCTGATGCGGAACGCACGGTCAAGGCCGCGCATGACAATGGCCGCATCTTCATGGTGGGCCATGTGCTGCGTTTTCACCCCGCCTTCGAGAAGCTGCTGGAGCTGGTCAAGGCGGGGGATCTTGGCAAGGTGCGTTATATTCACTCGCACCGGCTCGGCCTCGGGAAATTCCACACGGAGAATGACGCACTGTGGGATCTGGCCCCGCACGACCTGTCGATGATCCTCGCGATCACCGGGACGGAGCCCTTGGAAGTGCGCGGCGAAGGCGCTGCCGTGCTCGACCATTTGAGCGATTTCGCGCACCTGCATCTAAGCTTTCCCAACAATGTCCGCGGGCATCTCTTTGCATCGAGACTCAATCCCTATCGCGAGCGCCGGCTGGCGGTTGTCGGCACCAAGGCCATGGCCGTGTTCGACGATATGGAGACATGGGACCGGAAGCTTGCCGTCTACAAGCATTCGATCTGGCAGGACAATGGCCAGTGGGCTTCGACGACGGAGGAGCCGACCTATATCAAGATCGCGCAGGGCATGCCGCTGACGCGCGAGCTGCAGAATTTCATCGAGAGCATCCAGACGCGTGTCCAGCCCAAGACCGATGGCGAAGAGGCGATACGGGTCTTGCGCATCCTGACGGCAGGAACGGTTACGCACAACAAATAACATGCCTCAACTTTCGTGACATGAGCGACAAGCGTTGTTACAAGGCCCACGCCTTATTACAGGATGAGGCAAACTTTGAATGGCGAACTCTGGCAGACCTTGATCTGCCCTTTTAAAGAGGAGCCGGACCCATCGCCGCGGCAGAGTCGCGGGGACATTTAATATTGGAGCAATGATGCATTTCATCGATCTCGGCGCACAGCGTGAACGGATTAGCGGCAAACTCGATGCAGCGATTGCCAAGGTTGTGCGTGAAGGCAAGTACATCCTCGGACCGGAAGTTACGGAATTCGAGAAACGCCTGGCTGACTATGTCGGCGTCGAACATGTGATTGCCTGCGCCAACGGTACCGATGCGCTGCTCATGCCGCTGATGGCGAAGGGGATCGGTCCCGGCGACGCGGTGTTCTGCCCGAGCTTCACCTTTGCCGCAACGGCGGAAGTCGTGGCGCTCGCCGGCGCAGAGCCGGTGTTCATCGATGTCGACCCGGACACCTACAACATCAATGTGGAGCAGCTTGAGGCGGCGATCGCCGCGGTGCGCGCCGAGGGCCGGCTGCAGCCGAAGGCGATCATTCCTGTCGACCTGTTTGGTCTTGCCGCAAACTATACCTCGCTTTCGGCTGTGGCGGCCCGGGAAGGCCTCTTCGTCATCGAGGATGCGGCCCAGTCCATCGGCGGCAAGCGCGACAATGCAATGTGCGGCGCTTTCGGCGACGTAGCTGCGACCAGCTTCTATCCGGCCAAGCCGCTCGGCTGCTATGGCGACGGCGGCGCGATGTTCACCAATGACGGCGCGCTGGCGGAAGTGCTGCGCTCGGTGCTGTTCCACGGCAAGGGCGAAACGCAATATGACAATGTGCGCATCGGTCTGAATTCTCGCCTCGACACGATCCAGGCGGCGATCCTCATCGAAAAGCTCGCCATTCTCGAAGACGAGATGGAGGCACGGCAGGTGGTGGCGAAGCGCTATGCCAATGGCTTGAAGGATGTGGTCAAAGTGGCCCATATGCCAGAAGGTTCGCGCTCGGCCTGGGCACAATATGCGATCGAAACCAGGAATCGCGATGCGCTCAAAGCGCACCTGCAGGCAAACGGCATTCCATCGGTGATCTATTACGTGAAGCCGCTGCATCTGCAGGTTGCCTATGAGCGTTACATGCGTGCGCCGGGCGGCTTGCCGGTTTCGGAGACCTTGCCGCAGAACATCCTCTGCCTGCCGATGCATCCTTACCTGAGCGAAGCCGATCAGGACCGGATCATCGGGACCATTCGGGAATTTCACGAAAAACGGGCCTGATGCTGACTATCTCCCCCATTGTGGGGGAGAAAGCGATTTCAGCATCTTAGCTCTTGCTAAGTGCTAGAAATCGCAAGAGAGGCGATTTTCCACCAGCGACTTATCCCCTCACTTGGATTTTCTAAGGATTTAGCAAAGAGGCTAAATCCAAGAAAATCCTTTCTCTCCCACAAGGGGAGAGATAAGGGGCGCTAGGCGTGCTGCCCTTGCTGCGCGAGGCGCTTCAGCATGGCTTCGGCTTGCGGTGCCCGTTCCGAGCGACCGATGAAGCCGCCGCCGAAGACACGCGCGGTGTTGCTGTCATCAGAATAGAGCACGCACGCCTGACCCGGTGCGATGCCGCTTTCGCCGTCGACGAGCTCGACCCAGGTATCGCCACCCTGATGATGCAGCACAGCCGGGCGCGGCGGACGGGTTGAACGGACCTTGGCGTAGACTTCGACGCCACCTTCCGGAATATCCGACAAGGGGCCGTCGCCAAGCCAGTTGACGTTGCGTAAGAAAACTTTTCGGGTTTCCAGCGCTTCGCGCGGTCCGACGATGACACGCGCGTTCTGCGCATCGAGATGAACGACATAGAGCGGGTCGCCAGTGGCGACCCCAATGCCGCGGCGCTGGCCGATAGTGTAATGCACGATGCCTTCATGGCGGCCAAGCACGCGGCCGTCGATGTGGACGATATCGCCGGGATTGGCGGCTCCCGGCTTGAGCTTCGAAATGATGTCCGAATATTTGCCCTGGGGCACGAAGCAGATGTCTTGGCTGTCCTGCTTGTTGGCCACCGTGAGGCCCAGTTCTTCGGCAATCGCACGGGTTTCCGTCTTGGTCATGCCGCCGAGCGGAAAGCGCAGATAGTCGATCTGCTCCTGCGTGGTGGCGAAAAGAAAATAGCTCTGGTCCTTGTCGGTATCGACCGGACGATAGAGGGCACGATGCACGCCATTGGCGTGGCTGCGGATGTAGTGACCTGTCGCCAAAGCATCGGCGCCGAGATCGCGGGCCGTCTGCAGGAGGTCGGCAAACTTGACGGTCTGGTTGCAGGAAACGCAAGGAATCGGCGTCTCGCCGCTGACATAGCTCGCGGCGAACGGATCGATCACGGCCTCGCGGAAACGTGCTTCATAGTCGAGGACATAATGCGGGATACCCAGGCGCTCCGATACGCGGCGTGCGTCTTCGATATCCTGTCCGGCACAGCAGGAACCGGCACGGTGGGTGGATGCGCCATGATCATAGAGCTGCAACGTGACGCCGACGACATCATAGCCCTGACGTTTGAGGATACCGGCCACAACAGAAGAATCCACGCCGCCAGACATGGCAACGACGATACGGGTGTCTTCCGGTCTTCCCGGTAGATCGAGACTATTCAGTGTCATAAGCGGATCCGGTTCTGGCAGCGGCATAAAGGCGCAGTGCTGTTATTGGGCCTATATAGGTTATTGACCCGGCCTTGCCAACAGGAAGTCGCAAACGATGCGCTTTTCTCCTCCGGCGGAAGGCTAGACCCTTTGCTGGTGAAATGCTGAAATTTCCGAAGTTCGTGCAGAGTTTAACGAAAACGACGCCAATCCATTAACCGAAGTTACCAGAGAATGACTGACGGTTTAGGCAATTATTAAAGCCCTGACTGTAATGTCAGCTGCGATAGGTCTTGAAGTTTAGTGTAGAGAGTACAATGACCGATCTTGTTCGACCGAGAGTAAAATACGTAATCGGCCCGGATGGCAGCCCGCTGACCATCGCCGATCTTCCACCCGCGAACACGCGGCGTTGGGTTATTCGCCGCAAGGCTGAGGTGGTTGCCGCTGTACGCGGTGGTCTTCTTAGTCTTGAGGAGGCTTGCCAGCGCTATACTTTGACGGTGGAAGAGTTCCTGTCCTGGCAGTCCTCGATCTCCGATCATGGACTGGCTGGTCTCAGAACGACCCGGATACAGCAATATCGTCATTAGATGATGGTGCATGAATAGAAGGGGCTGGCCGCGAGGCCAGCCCCTTCGCTTATGCGGTCGTCTCTTGCCGGACGATGAAATGCGTTGCCACGGCTGACAGGATTGCCGAGGCGGTGAAAAACCACAGGCCAGGCTGGGCGATCGCCGTCGCGAGCCCGCTCGTCTTTGCACCGAAAATAACGAGTGCCACAAGCAGCACATCCAGCATGGACCATTTTGACAGGATGCCAATCCAGCGGTGCAGAATATGCCTGGCGGCCGCCACTTGCGCCGCCGCCAAATGCGCGACGGCCAGCTTGGTGATGGGGAGGATTACGGAAAACAGCGCAACGATCAATGCGAGAAGCCAGTCGCCGCCAGTCCAGAGCGAACCAATGATGCCGAGGAGCGATGGGTTGTCATCGAAGAAATACAGCCTGCTGACGTTCATCAGCGGCATGGACAGTCCAAGTGCAAGCGAGAATGTGGCGAGGAACAGAAAGAAGGGAATGAAAAGTCTCATCGTCATGGTGACGTTCCGCTGCACCTTGAAAGCTGATCTAACCTATGCATGAAGGCAGGATGCCACATGCGTCAAGGAGCAGGTCAATGACGAACGAAATCAAGATCGAAAAAGAAGAGACGGAAAAGGGTGGGCGCTATGTGGCCGTCGTGTCAGGTCATGAAGCAGAGATGACCTTTTCGCGCGCGAGCCCGCATCTGATTATCGTCGATCACACCGCGGTGCCCGATGCGTTGCGTGGCCAGGGCGTTGGCCAGGCACTGGCACTGCATGCGGTAGAAGACGCGCGGGCAGGGGGATGGAAGATCATTCCGCTGTGTCCATTCATGCGCGCCCAGTCTCTTCGGCACGAAGAGTGGGCCGATGTGATCCAGCAACGTTGAAGATCTTCCGATAACTTCAGGCTGACGGGCACCGGACGCGATTTTCGTCGCTTCCGGTGCCAGCAAATTCCCAAGAGCGGTTCAGCTAACCGATCATCGCGCGCCGGTCGGTGACGGGCATTTCCTCGTCACGCGGCCTGCCATCGCGCTGTTCAAGCGCTTCGGCCTTGGCAAGTTCCGCTTCCGACTCGACAAGCGCCGCTTCGGCATCGTCTTTCTGAGCCTTCAGGTCGCGGATCGATACAAACAGGTTGTCGCGGCGCTGGCGCGCTGCTTTGGCGAACGTCGGATAGGCGAAATGTGAAATGTCGGTAATGCCGGCCTTTTTTTCCTCGGACAGGATCTGCGCGTCCAGTTCGGCGGCCATGCGTTCAAACTCGCCCATCATCAGGTCGAGCTGGCCGAGCTGGCGGCGTTTTTCCTTGACCTGAAAGAGCTTGAGCCGAACCAAACCTTCATGCGATTTCATCTGTACAACCCCCTAAACGCCTTACATAAAGCCGGTACCCAAACGCCGCCAAAACCTTGGGCCGAAACCCTGACAACGATCATCCGGCCGCCATTTCACCCGAATCACTTCGGGAAAATGAAACAAAAACTTAAAGGCTGACCTCTCTGGTAACCTTTCCTTTACGTTCAGCATTAATCATACGCCTTAAGACTTAAAGCTCGGTAAATCGAAACCTGAAGTTTTTAGGCAGGGAATTTATCGAGTCGAATGAATCGCTTAAGGCTGGAACCTGAAGTTCAATCTGATGGTTTTTGACGGGCGACTTGACCTTATGAATCAATGCTGTGCCTACGATCCTTAATTTAAGAGTCAAAGGCACTTGCAAATCGGAATTAGATTTTGTTAACCATTCGGTGGCAATCTTAACGTTATGGAAACGGCTTGTTTCGCGACCTGACTTCGGGATTGCACAGCAACCCATTTCAGCGGCGGGAAAAGGGGAATGATATGCGGGTTCTTTTAATCGAAGACGATAGTGCAACGGCCCAGAGCATCGAGTTGATGCTCAAGTCGGAAAGCTTCAATGTTTATACGACGGATCTGGGCGAAGAGGGTGTCGATCTCGGCAAGCTCTACGACTACGATATCATCCTCCTCGACCTCAACCTGCCGGACATGTCCGGTTATGAAGTCCTGAGGACCTTGCGTCTGTCGAAGGTGAAAACACCGATCCTCATTCTCTCTGGCATGGCCGGCATCGAGGACAAGGTTCGCGGCCTCGGCTTTGGCGCTGACGACTATATGACCAAGCCTTTCCATAAGGACGAACTAGTTGCCCGTATCCACGCGATCGTGCGCCGTTCGAAGGGGCATGCCCAGTCGGTCATCACCACCGGCGATCTGATCGTCAATCTTGATGCCAAGACGGTTGAAGTCAGCGGCCAGCGCGTTCACCTCACCGGCAAGGAATACCAGATGCTGGAGCTTCTATCGCTCCGCAAGGGTACGACGCTCACCAAGGAAATGTTCCTCAACCACCTCTACGGCGGTATGGACGAGCCAGAACTCAAGATCATCGATGTCTTCATCTGCAAGTTGCGCAAGAAGCTCGACTCAGCTTCGGACGGTATTAACTACATCGAAACCGTCTGGGGCCGCGGCTATGTGCTGCGTGAGCCTGACGCAACGGAAATGCGCGAAATCGCCTGATCTGCGTGCGAACAGAATTGAAGAAGGCTCCGCATTGCGGAGCCTTTTGTTTTGCTCGGGACACTTCGTGCATCAAATCCATACGTCGTTCTGTGCGGTGCGCTCGCCGCCCTCGTGACCGGTATTCAGGACCCCGCGCGGCTCAATCAGCATCAGCTTGACTTCTTTTTCGGCGAACGGCTTGTGTTCGACTCCCTTTGGAACGATGAACATTTCACTTGCCTTCAAGTGGACGGCACCGTTGCGAAAGTCGATCCGAAGTTCACCCTCGAGAACAATGAACGCCTCGTCTGTTTCGGGATGATCGTGCCAGACGAAATCGCCTTCGATCCGCGCAATCTTGAACTGGTAATCATTGAGCTCAGCCACGACCTTTGGAAGCCATTGCTCCGAGAAAAGCTCGAACTTTTTAGAAAGATTGATCGCGTTGTAGGGCTTTTGTGCTTGGTCCGTCTGCATCTGCAACTCCTCGTGATTGAAACGAAGGAGTTGTAATCCGATACCTAAGCGCAATCTTGGACGATTGTGCAAGGTCTACGGTTTGATCTTCACTGGGTAGATTGTTTCACCCCTGGCCAGCATCGACACGTATTTTTCGATACGGCTTGCACGTGTTTTCGCCTGCTTTGCCGTATGAACCCTATGAAGGATCGCATAGCGATTGGTGCTATCGAGCCGGCTGAACATTTCGTGCGCGGCGGGATTGCCGTCCAATGCCTGCTGCAGATCATCCGGAACGGTGGCCGTGCTCTGTGGTGCGTAGGCTGCATCCCATCTGCCATCGGTCTTTGCGCGCTCTATCTCAGCGAGGCCGGCGGCAGTCATGCGGCCTTGGCCAATCAGTTCGATCGCCTTGGTACGATTTTTCTCCGACCATAAGCTGCGGCGCTTTCGCGGCGTGAAGCGGAGGAGCCAGTATTGTTCGTCGAATTTTTTACCCTGGCCATCGATCCATCCATGGCACAGGGCGCATTCGATTGCCTCGGACTGCGAGACGCTTGCTATCCCCGTGTCTTTCTTTGCGAGCTTGAGCCAGATGCCTTTTGAGGTTGTCGGCTGTGCGGCGAGCCATTCATCCAATCGCTTGGCAGATGCGAATGAAATGATTGGAAGGTCAGAGTCGCCCGCTGGCATTAGCCTGCCAGCGGAAGCTGTGGCAAGATTTCGGTGATCGAAGCGCGGTTAAACGGTTTCAGCAGATATCCGGCGGCTCCTGCTCGCTTGGCACGCATGATCTTGGTCACGTCAATTTCAGGTAGGCAGAGATAGATTTTGCTGTTTTCCCCGCCTGGAAGTGCGCGGACCTGTTGGATGATGTCGGGAGCAGGCATATCGGACAGGGAGCTGTCCAGAATGATCACATCAGGCATTTCGACGCTGCAGGCGGCGACAGTCTGATAGCCGGTGTCAGCTGTGGTCACAACAGTCGTATCGCTGGCGATGAGCCGGCGCGCAACTTTCCTGACCACAGGCGATCCATCAACGATCATGCAGCGTAACAATGGATGCTCTCCGCGTTGCAAGACACAATTTGTGCTGTTTCCGGCAAAAAGACTAGCAGCCCTTGGGTGAACAAATACCCAAGGTTGATGGTAAATTTTAGTGCAACTTTTAGAAGGTCTCACGCAGCGGTGAAAACAATCTCCTCCGGCGTGGCATGAATTGAAATGGTCATGCCGGACTCCTGTGCGAGGAGGAGCGCATAGTACGGCTGGACCGCATGGGCATCGATGGGCTCTTCAGGCACCTTGCCACTGTGCAGCTCAAGGAATTTCGGCGGCACGCGCAACATTGGTCCGCGCGACGTCAGCACAAAGCGAGGTTGCGTGTCCGGTGTCTCCAGCACCACGGACAAAGTGCCACCACGCGGCAGCGCCGCATTGGCTATGAGGACGAGATTAAGCAGAAGCTTCACCTTGTTCTTCGGCAGGAGAACGCGGGGGCCTTCCCATGTCAGTTCCGCTTTTTCGCCTTTCATGTATTCGTTGGCGACATTCTGCGCATCGCCCGTATCGATCTGGACGCCAGCAGAACCCGCTGCGCCGAAGGCGATGCGTGCGAATTGAAGGCGGGCGGAAGCACTGCGTGCGCTGGATTTGATGAGGTTCATCGCATCTTCGTCGGCACCGCCTTCTTCGAGCAGTTCCAGGCCATTGTTGATGGCGCCGACCGGGGAAATGATGTCGTGGCAGATGCGGCTTGACAGGAGCGCTCCGAGGTCCGTTGCCGAGAGAATGACGGGCAATGTCATAATGGATTCTCCTGAAAGTTATCTGGTTGACGCAGGGACATCGCGAATCACTTGCTGCCGCGAATCACTTCGATTTCTGATCCATTTGGTTACATAGCCTGATCCTGATCGGCAAGAACGTCATGCTTAAAGCCTGTAAATGCTGAAATCTTTGAGTTTTTGCCGGTCTTTGCGGGACATTGAAATGCCAAGATCAATTCATAAACTTTTATACAAGGTTTACCGCCTTAAATAGAGCTTCAATTTGAAAAGCAGACGCAAGATCTGCACCAGGCGTCAGGCAAAGAAGCGAACAGCCAAAAGGAATTATGATGGCGTCTCTACTCTTGTCTTTGAACCGTGGCTTTCTCCTCTTTCTGACCATCGTGTCACTCATTGTCGCGCAAGCGCAGACGGCTAGCGCACAAGAAACCTATACGATGGATGAGATCGTCAATTCCGGTCAACGGTTTTTCGGATCAACATCGGGTGGGCTCGCTACGGCTGTCGAGAAGGTGTTCCAGAGCTACGGTTTGCCCAATGGTTATGTTCTGGGCGAGGAGGGGTCAGGGGCCTTGATTGGCGGTCTGACCTATGGCGAAGGATCGCTCTACACCAAGAACGCCGGCGATCACAGAACGTTCTGGCAAGGGCCGTCGATCGGCTGGGATTTCGGCGGACAAGGCTCCCGCGTGATGATGCTCGTCTACAACCTTGACGACATACAGAATTTGTATGGTCGCTTTGTTGGTGTTGCCGGCTCGGCTTATCTCTTTGCCGGGGTTGGATTCAACGTGCTAAAACGCAACCAGGTACTGCTCGTCCCAATAAGGACAGGCGTCGGCGCACGCCTTGGCGTCAATGTCGGTTATCTGAAATTGACGCAGTCGCCGACCTGGAATCCATTCTGATTCTCTGCTTTGGCGCACACTCGCCGATTGGGACGCGGACTATTCAGTTCGCGTCTTTTGCTTCTATCTAAGCAGGAAAGGCTCTAAGAGATGTTGTGCCAAGACCTCTAACAGGACTCCTGCCGTGATCCAGTCTGTGCTTTATTTCGCTTTCGGATTCCTGAGTGCCGTATTGTTGGCTCTGCTCGTTGCCCCTCCAATCTGGCGCAGGGCCACGCTGTTGACGCGCAAGCGTGTCGAAGCCGAAACGCCATTGACCCTAAATGAGATACAGGCGCAGAGGGACGGGCTGCGTGCCGAACACGCGATCGCAGAACGCAAGCTCGAACTGACCTTGGAAAATGTAAGCGAGAAGGCTGCACGGCAGTTGGCGGAACTCAGCGAAAAGGATCGCCTCGCCCGCAATCTCGCAGGGGATCTGGCAGCGCGCGATGCGACAGTTGCAGAACTGCGTTCCGCACTCGCTGATCGAGACAAGGAACTGGAGAAAGCTGCAAAGGTCATCGTCGGACACGAACGCAGCCTTGAGCAACGCTCGTCGGAGCTGGAACTGTTGCATCGCAGGATGGCGAGCCTTGCGATGAATGCGGATAGTTTGCAGATTGAGGCGGCAGCGCAGTCGACGCGCATCGAGAACCTTGCGGACGACCTGCGCGAAGCTCGACAGGACAAGCGAGACAGTGACGAACGCAAGCGCAAGGCCGAAACTGACCTGAAGGCGATCCAGCATGCCCTGGAGCAGGAGGTCAAGCGCAGTGCCGAACTGGAAAAGCGCGCGAACGCATTGTTGAGGCAACTTTCCGACAGCGAGGCGAGGCTCTCCCGCCGCGAGAAGGAAATCGAGCGGATCAATGAACGCTTGCGCAAAGTGCTGGCGGATGGGCGCCGACAAGGCTCTTCCGTTCTCGAGCCGCCACGCGGAAAGGAGGCACTGGTCCAAACGCAGGAGACCCTGCGCCTGCGCGAGGAGATGAACACCCTCGCGTCGCAGGTGGTAGCAATGGTTGCGCGCTTGGAAGGCCCGTCATCTGCGGTCGACGAACTATTGGCGAAGGCGGGGAGCGAAACCTCTCCGGTCTATGACGAAAATGGAGAAGTGATTGTGAGCTTGGCGGATCGCATCCGGGCGCTGCAAGTCGCGGCTTCAGATGCCGGAAAAGCGGCTGAACCGCGATAGGGCTATACCGGAAGCAGTCGCCACATTGAGGCTGTCAAAGCTCTTGGACATCGGAATAGTCACGGTCTGCAATTTCTGCAGCAGCGATTTTGGCAGGCCTTCACCCTCGGTGCCGAGCAGCAGTGCGGTCCGTGGCCCGGGCGCGGCGTCATAGATGCTCGTCGTGCCTGATGGGCTGAGGGCGAACACTTCGAAACCGCGATTTTGCAGTTTGTCGACGATGTCCTCAATTGATCCGCCACGGGCAAACGGCACTTTGAGTGCAGCTCCAACCGAAACACGAATGGATTTGCGGTAGAGCGGATCGCAACTGGTTTCGTCCATCAGGACACAACTTGCCTCGAATGCCGCAGCGTTGCGAAAGATCGAACCCATATTGTCGTGGTTCGAGATGCCACACAAAACAATAGTCAGCGCTGTGTTCGGCAAAGCGTCGATCAGAGCGTCGACAGTGGGCGGTGCATTGCGCCTGCCCACGGCGAGGATACCGCGATGCATCGGAAAACCGGCAATTGCATCCATCGTCTGGCGCGAAACGCAATAAACTGGAACATCATCGCGACAGGACTTCAGCTGGCCGGCAAGGCCTGGGAGCCGGTTCTCCAGAATGAGCAGGGATTCAACCGCAAGGGCGGGATTGGACAGAAAGACATTCAGAACAACCTTGCCCTCAGCGATGAAGCGGCCTTCTCGTCCCACCAGATCACGCTCGCGCACGTTGCGATAGGGTGCAAGGCGCTCATCGTCTGCGTTGATGATCCGGGTAACCCGATGCTCCAACCAGTCGGGGTTCTCAAATGCTGATGTCATCAGAATGTCTGCTACGATTCCAATGCGGTTCTGGCTTCACCCGCCATGTGCACGAGCGTCATATGCATGTCCTTGGCCGAGGTGAGTGGCTCCCTGAAGAAGACTCGCAACACGTTGTCACCATCGGCCAGATTGAAACCGTCTGCATCGATCCCTGTCATACGCCAGTTGCCATCCTCTGCTTGGGCGTAAAAGCGGGCGTAAAGCGCAATCGCTTCGGAGTGATCCTTGTTCATGTGCTCGACTGCGCCTCGCTCCGCGGCAGCCAATTCTTCATTGGCAGGATTGAGACTCAGCCATTCGGGCGCATCCAATTGGTAGGCGCGGCCAAAACCGCCGTTCAGCCGGGCATTTTTGGGATCGAGCCGGAAGAAACGGAAATCGCCAAGGCTGGCGTAGAGCTTGGACTTCGGCAGGTGCGACCGGTACCGCCACTCGATGCGTGTGTGTTCCGGTGTATTTCGGGCAATCTCGCGCGCCCTGGCGGATATGGTCATTCGGGGCGAGGCAAGAGGGTCACCCTTGGCTGGTTCGCCAATGAGCAGCGAACAGCGTGGATCGGCCAGGAGCGCCGGGGTGTGTGCTGCGAGAGCAGAAACCAGAATGATGGGGGCGCCGTCATGGTCTGTGGAGAGGCCAACACGCGTGGCAATCGGATCGCCCGACGCCGGATCAAGCGTGGCGATGACAGCGTGGCGGGCGGTGCGCAACAAGGTGCGCGCGAGGCGTATTGCACCATCATCAATGTCACGGAAGACGTCGATCTTTTCGGTCAAGGCAAACCCTCATTGCGGCGAACACCAGATTGATAGTTCGTTAGACAAGGGTCAACAAGCGATTTGAACGGGCGGGATATCAAGCAGCGATGGATCGGTTGCCGTTGAGGCCGACGTCATCCATGCAATCGGCAAGCAAATCAAGATCCACGGGACCAATCGTGCAAAGAACCGGCGCAACATCTTCAGCGGGAACCTGGAGGGCGATCAATTCCCGGAGCGCTTCCATCAGCGATTCGCGGGTATCGTACCGAGCGGAATGCGTGCGCATTAGATAGGCCTTCTGAGCTTAATCCATTGCGTAGAGTTTAAGGCAAATAGAGTAAACGAATTCTTAATTTCGCCATTATTGAAATTTTTTTGTTGTAGAAATGGATAAAATAACCTCATAATTTCAAATGGATGATAGAGTCGCATTACACAATAGTCATCTTTGCCATTGTTTGGCCCTAAATCGCATCATTCTGTGAGCACCTTCACCAGCAGGAACAACAGCGATGAGAATTGCTTCGTGATCGGCTTCGCTAAGTGGAAAATCCTTTCTATTGCGGGCATTGTCGCAGCCGCCGGGCTTGCAAGCGGCTGTACGCAGACCGGGTCGCACTCCAAGCTTTCAGCCAATTTGACGCGTACGAGCGGAAGCAAGACTTACGCCTATACGCCCAAGGACAAGGAATGCCTTGAACGGGCGATGTTCTTTGAATCCAACCGTTCGAGCCAGGAAGGCTTGATGGCCGTTGGCACAGTGGTCATGAATCGGCTCGATTCCGGCAAATGGGGCAACTCGATTTGCGGCGTGGTCGGCCAAAAGGGACAGTTTGCTCCCGGCGTTCTGTCACGGCCGATGAAATCTGCGGCACTGCCAGACGTCCAGGCGGCGGCTGATGCTGTTCTTAAGGGAGAGCGCAATCCGAAGGTGAGGAACGCCATGTTCTTCCATACGGCCGGTCTCCGTTTCCCCTACAAGAACATGCATTACACCGTTGTTGCCGGTGGTAACGCCTTCTACGAGAAGCGCGACCGCTACCACACAGCCGAGATCGCTTCGAAGGACGCGAGCATAGCGATTGCCAATGCCTATATCGCAAGCACGAGAATGGCTGGCGCAAAACCCGCCAATACTGTCCTGGTTGCAAGTGCCACGCAGCCCGTATCTACAACATCGTCAACGCCGACTTCCGGCCGGGTAACAAACCAGCCTATCGTCGTTGCCCAGGCAGATATCGCTCCGATGGCGTTCGACACCAAGAAAGTGGCGGTGCCAATGGATCCGCCGCCTCAGGCGATGGACTACAGGACACCGCAACCCGTTCAGCCGGTGCAGGCGGCGACACAGTCCAACGTGCTCGCCTATGAGGCGCCAAACGGCAAAGCGGTCGACGCGATCGGGCAGATGCTGCTGGCGCAGGATCGGCCGAACTCCCTCTAAGAAGCTTTGCTCGGCTCCAAATCGGAGCCGGCTATCAGGGTACAAGATAGTGACGCGACCATTCGCTGTGGGGCACGATCTGGCCTATGGCGTATTGGAACGTCAGGATCGTCATATGATCGGGTGAGGTCGAGCAGGTATAGGACAGGTGATACCACTCCCCCTTGCTGCGAAAGGCAGCGCCGGCCGAGCGGATCTTGTCGCCTTTGATGTTTGGTTCTGCGAATGCATAGGCGACCAGTTCATCCGGCACGAGTTTGGCAGGGTCCTTATGGATGCGCTCCATTGCTTCGAGATCGCAGCGCTGTTCAAGCCGCGTTTGCGGGTCCAGGCGTTCCAGCTCTTGAGCGGCGCCTGTATCCATCGCTCGAGCCGGACTCGCCACAGCCACCGACAGCAAAAGCATGACGCCAATTATTCTCATCGTGACCGGCTTTCCAAAAAGTGAAGGTCGCACAGGACGTTGCTATTGGCCCAGACTGTTGGAATCGCGCCGCCGTGCGCCGCATCAATACCAGCCGGATTGGGACCAAATTATGAAGGCACCGCTATCCGCAGCGAGCGCAAGTCCGATGCCTTGGCGATGCACATGAGTTCAATAGACATAGGGCAGGACGCGCCAGGTACGCGCGCGGTATAGGTGATATTCCTCTCCGAATGCCTCTTCCATCATTGCCTCCTCCGGCCCTATGCGGGAGAAGAACAAAAAACCAAAACCGGCCAAACCAGCGAGGCCAGCGATATAATTCGGCAGCAGCAGGGCCTGAGTTAACGCCATGAGCCAGAATGCGGTGTACATAGGGTGCCGCACGCGTTTGTAGATGCCGGTTGTAATGAGTTTGTGGTCCTGTTTCAGCTGCAGAGATACCGACCACATCTTGCCAAGCGCCTTATGGGTCAGCCGGAACAGCACAAGCGCAGCTATCCCGGAAAAAATTCCCAGCGTCAGAAGGACGGGATTGGCTTCGTAGGATGCAAACCGTGGCTGTCCAGTCAGGACATAAACAACGGGAATGATGCCGAAGCCGGTGAAGGAGATCGCAAGACGGACGGTATCTGCGCCCGGCCGCCGATCGACTGTGAGCTTTGCACGGCGCGCGCGCCGGTCAAAGGGACGGCGCAGGAGGTACCAGCTCGTAACAAGCATGACCCACAGAACCTTGCCAGCGGTGACCAAAGACATCATGTTGCAGCAGATCCCTGCACTTTGATCGCAGCCGGAACAGCTGGCATGGGACGATCGCAGTACAGCCCTCCACGCTTGGCGATGTCCGCAAAGGACTCCGGTCCACATAGGATCGCATGCCATGAGTAGTGCGTGCGCCTCTCAACTCCGAAGACAAACTGGCGATGAACCCGAAACAGATTTCTGCGAATGGCCTTGTAGGCTTCGTCACAGAGCTGGTTGCGAAACCTTACCCTGACCAATACCGGGAACCTGGCATCCGGGATGTGCAAGTCCCGAACCGGATTCGATTTGTAGAAATTCATCGGGTCAGTAAGCGATTGAACGTCAATCCAGGTCGCGTTGCTGCGCGCAACCGTCCTAACGCTGTCGCGCAGTGCGTTGGCCGCTGGATGCAGAGCCACCTTCAAGAGGCTCGATCCGACAGTGAGAAGACCATATCGCCGTGACATGTCCCGGCGCAGCGCAGCGTCCAGGACCTGAAGTGCACAGATCGCTCCAAGGCTATGGGCAGCTATGACGATTTCTGTGTTCGCTGGTGCATTGCCAATGCGGGCGGCAGCATCGGCGATGACGTTATCCAGTTTGCGCAACACGTCCGGCCGTTTCCCCCGGGCTATATCCCAGGCGAACGTCCAGTCATCCATGAGGAGTAACAAGTGCAATTTGCGGTGGGCGAACCAGAGCAGAATTGCCGCTGCCACAAGTGCGGAGACTAACGGAGCGAGCGTTCCGCCCAGCCCCGAGACTGCGACGAGGCTATGGACGCCAAAGGATGCAGCGATAGCAATTCCGAGAAGCACAAGCGGGTAGAGAAAGAACAGCGAATACCGCCAGCTAACTGCGACGAAACGGAAGAATGTCCCGGTGACGACGAAGTCGAGGAGGGCGATAACTCCGCTCAGCAGACGGACGACCGGATTTCTCGATGCATAGAACATCGTGATGTCGCCGAGGCCGTAGAGCACAAAATCGGTTTGGGTGGACCAGTCTTTGCCAGACGTACGCAGGCTAAACTCGCCTGTAGCAACTCCTGCATCAGATTGGGACATCTTGAGCGGCGCGGTCTCGGTCAATTGCATGTCGTAGACAGGCGCCGTCTTTGCAGCTTCGCGCACGAAGCGCCTGTGATGAGCCTCCACGGGCATATGTTCAAAGCCTGGCAACAACACAACCAGACGATCGACAACCGTCATCTGCTCCCTTTCCTGCATCCGGATTTACCGTCTCAGCGATCTACCCTCGAACTTATAACGATTCCAGATAACTTATCTTAACAGAACGTCGGCTTGAAGGCGTTGCAAATCATTGCTTCTGATCGGTTCTATTGTGTGCAGCACTATTTTGGTGCCATCCGGATTGCGCCATCGAGTCGGATCGTCTCGCCGTTCAACATTGGATTTTCGATGATGTGGAGGGCCAGCGCAGCGTACTCCTCGGGTTTGCCCAGGCGCGACGGGAAAGGAATGGAAGCGGCAAGTGAGTCCTGAACGTCCTGTGGCATGGCGAGCAGCATGGGGGTACCGAAAATTCCCGGCGCAATTGCCATGACGCGAATACCGAAGCGAGCAAGCTCGCGCGCCGCAGGCAAAGTCAGCCCGGCGATCCCTGCTTTGGAAGATGCATAGGCGGCCTGGCCAATCTGACCGTCAAAAGCCGCGACCGACGCCGTGGAGATAATGACACCGCGTTCGCCGCTTTCCAGCGGCTCAAGCTTTGACGCACCATCGCTGACAAGGCGCAGCATATTGAACGAGCCAATCAGATTGACCTCGATCACTCGCCGGTAAAGCTCAAGATCATGCGGGCCGTCGCGGCCAACGATACGGCCAGCATTGGCAATGCCAGCGCAATTGACAAGAATGCGGGGTGTGCCGAGTTCATCCGCGACACGGGACACGGCCTTGTGAGCATCATCGGCACTTGAGACATTGCAGGCGAGCGCGAGGCCGCCAATCTCGCCGGCAACCTTTTGCGCGGCTTCGAGATTAATGTCGAAAATTGCGACTTTGGCGCCTTTTTCTGCCAATGCGCGCGCTGTTGCGGCGCCCAGGCCGGAACCCCCGCCCGTTACAATCGCTGTTTGGCCATGAATGTTCAAATTGGCTCTCCTTATGCTCCTCGTGTCTTCTTGCACGAGTTTAAACTGTTATCCAGACTGAGGACCGCCTTTACCAACCGAAATTCGGCATTTTCACGGTAATTTCAAGCTGACCCTACACGGCATACCGGAAGTCAGTGGACGAATCTTTGGTGAATTGCACTGTTTTTTTCCTTTTGAGGGAGGATTTCCCCAGAATCGTCAATTATGCGGCATCTGATGGGTTGACTGCGAATAAATCTACTTGCATTGCGACATTGCAAAGGCTTCCATGCAACCTTCGTTGTAGGCATGGGGGCCCGCAACATAAAAAACCTCTGAAGGTGGAAAAAATGAATACCTACAAGAAACTCCTTGCGGCCACTGCGCTCGCATTGATGACAAGTGGGCTGATGGCAGGTGGAGCCTCGGCCAAAACCTTTGTTTTTTGCTCGGAGGCGTCGCCGGAAGGGTTTGACCCCGGCCTTTACACAGGTGGCAACACTTTCGACGCCGCGGCTCATACGGCCTACAATCGCTTGCTTGAATTCAAGCCCGGCACAACCGAGCCGGAAGCTGGACTGGCTGAAAGCTGGACGATTTCCGATGACGGTCTGCAATATACGTTCAAGCTTCGCCCGGGCGTCAAATTCCAGACAACAGAGTGGTTCACTCCCACGCGCGAACTCAACGCAGACGATGTGATCTTCTCATTCGAGCGTCAGTGGAAGACCGACAATCCATGGCACAGCTATGTGACCGGCACGTCTTGGGAATATTTTGCCGGCATGGGCTTTCCTGAGCTTCTGCAGTCGATCGAGAAGGTCGACGAGATGACAGTCAAGTTTACCCTGAAGCGCAAGGAAGCTCCGTTCCTGGCCAACGTGGCGATGCCCTTCATCTCCATCCTGTCCAAGGAATACGCTGACAAGCTCCAGGCTGACGGCAAGATGAACCAGATGAACCAGATGCCGGTAGGCACCGGTCCATTCCAATTTGTCGCCTATCAGCAGGATGCGGTCATCCGCTACAAGGCCAATCCGGACTATTGGGGCGGCAAGCAGAAGATCGATGATCTCGTATTCGCGATCACAACCGATGCTTCGGTCCGCTACCAGAAGCTAAAGGCAGGCGAATGCCACTTGATGCCGTATCCGAACCCCAGCGACGTGGCATCGATGAAGGCTGATCCCCAGCTGAAGGTTATGGAGCAGGAAGGCCTCAACGTCGCCTACATGGCCTACAACACGCTCGTCCCGCCGTTCGACAAGGTTGAAGTGCGCAAGGCGCTCAACATGGCGATCAACAAGCAGGCGATCGTCGACGGTGTCTTCCAGGGACTGGCAACGCCAGCCACCAACCCGATCCCGCCGACAATGTGGTCCTACAACAAATCGATTGAGGACGACAAATACGATCCGGAAGCCGCCAAGAAAATGCTTGAGGATGCTGGCGTAAAAGACCTCTCCATGAAAATCTGGGCGATGCCTGTTGCCCGCCCGTACATGGTGAACGCACGCCGCGCCGCCGAGCTCATGCAGTCCGATCTGGCGAAGATTGGCGTCAAGGCCGAGATCGTTTCCTATGAATGGGCCGAGTATCTGGATAAGTCCAAAGCCAAGGACCGTGACGGCGCCGCCATCCTCGGATGGACCGGGGACAATGGTGATCCCGACAACTTCCTTGACACGCTGCTTGGTTGCGACGCCGTCGGCGGGAACAACCGTGCTCAGTGGTGCAACAAGGAGTTTGACGACCTGGTGACCAAGGCCAAGGAGACGACTGACCTTGCTGAACGCACCAAGCTCTACGAGCAGGCGCAGGTCATCTTCAAGAAAGAAGCGCCTTGGGCAACGATCGATCACTCGCTGTCGCTCGTGCCAATGCGCAAGGGTGTTGAGGGCTTCCATCAGAGCCCGCTCGGCGACTTCGCATTCGATGGCGTCGACATTGTCGAGTAATAGTCAATAAGTGGTGTGAAAGGCGCTCGCTTGGCGGGCGCCTTTTTTGCTTCCGTGCGAAAATAGGAATAAGAGCCGGAAAGCACAGCCGCATTGCGGCAAGAGGGTACGATATGTTCAAATTTTTTATCGGGCGCGTATCGGTCATGTTCCTGACCTTTGTCGGGGTTTCGATCATCGCCTTTTCGTTCATCCGCATGCTGCCGGGCGACCCAGTCGCGCTGCTTTCAGGCGAGCGAGTGATGTCGCCGGAGCGCCATGCGGCTATTTCGCATGCGCTTGGCTTCGACAGACCAATCGTCATTCAATATCTCGACTATCTCTGGGGCGTGTTGCGCGGAGATTTCGGGACGTCGATCGTTACCAAGCAACCGGTGCTCGATCAGTTCTTCCAGCTTTTCCCGGCAACACTCGAGCTTTCGCTCTGCGCAATCACCTTTGCGGTCTTGCTCGGCATACCTGCCGGTGTTTTCGCGGCGACCAAGCGCGGTTCCTTCTTTGACCAGGCGATCATGGGCACAGCGCTGATAGGCTTTTCGATGCCGATCTTCTGGTGGGGCCTGCTCTTGATCATGCTAGTGTCGAATACGCTGCATTGGACTCCGGTGTCAGGGCGTATCTCCCTGATGTTTTTCTTTCCCCCGGTCACAGGCTTCATGCTGATTGACTCGCTGCTGTCCGGGCAAGCAGGGGCCTTCCGTTCGGCGGTCAGCCATCTGATCCTGCCGACAATCGTGCTCGGTACGATCCCGCTTGCGGTCATTGCCCGCCAGACCCGCTCGGCCATGCTCGAAGTGCTATCTGAGGACTATGTTCGCACGGCCAGAGCCAAGGGCTTGTCACCGCTTCGCGTTATCGGCGTGCACGCGTTGAGAAACGCGATGATCCCCGTAGTAACCACAATTGGTCTGCAGGTTGGTGTCATGCTTGCGGGTGCAATTCTGACAGAGACCATTTTCTCATGGCCGGGCATCGGCAAATGGCTTGTCGACTCTGTCAGCCGGCGCGATTACGCCGTCATCCAGGGTGCTTTGCTTATCATTGCCGCCACCATCATGTTGGTCAATCTTGCCGTGGATCTGCTCTATGGCCTGATTAACCCCCGCATTCGTCATTGAGAGGATAGGTCATGGCCGAAACAACCGTTCAACCTGGCATGTCCACCGACTCCTCACTCCGGCGCCGGCTTGCTGAATTCTGGTACTATTTTTCCGAGAATCGCGGGGCTGTCATGGGCCTCGCCTTCTTTGTCCTTCTGGTCATCGTCGCAATCCTTGCGCCACTGATTGCGCCGCATGAGCCGGCTGCCCAGTATCGCGACGCTGTTCTGCTGCCGCCATACGGACAGGAGGGAGGGAGGTTGGCTTACTTGCTCGGCACCGATGCCGTAGGCCGCGATATTCTCTCGCGCCTGATCTACGGCGCCCGATATTCCCTGTTCATAGGTGTCATCGTTACAACCATCGCGCTTGTTGGCGGTATCTTCCTGGGTGTCATCGCCGGATATTTCCGTGGCTGGGTCGACACAGTGATCATGCGCCTGATGGATGTCATCCTTGCCTTTCCGTCACTGCTTCTTGCGCTGGTGCTGGTTGCCGTGCTCGGACCGGGCCTCGTCAACGCGATGATCGCTATCGCCCTGGTGTTCCAACCGCACTTTGTGCGGCTCACCCGCGCCGCTGTCATGGCCGAAAAAACCCGCGATTATGTCGTTGCAGCAAAGGTGGCCGGCGCAGGTCCACTCCGGCTGATGTTCAAGACCATCCTGCCAAACTGCATGGCACCGCTGATCGTTCAAGCCACCTTGTCTTTCTCCAATGCCATACTCGACGCCGCGGCGCTCGGATTCCTTGGCTATGGTGCGCAGCCACCGACGCCGGAATGGGGCACGATGCTTGCGGATGCGCGCGAGTTCATTTCGAGCGGGCATTGGTGGGTTGTGACCTTCCCCGGTCTTGCAATTCTGATCACGGTTCTCGCGATCAATCTTATTGGTGACGGGCTGCGCGATGCCCTCGATCCGAAACTGAAGAGGAGCTGAGCCTATGGCGCTTCTTGAAATCAAAAATCTTTCGGTTGGCTTCGATACCAGCACGGGCCAGTTCATGGCCGTGCAGGGAATCGATCTATCAGTCGACGCCCGGGAAGTTCTGGCAATCGTTGGAGAATCCGGTTCGGGCAAGTCGGTGGCAATGCTGGCAGTCATGGGTCTGTTGCCCAAATCAGCTGTGGTGACTGCCGACAGCATGACCTTTGATGGCCACAACATGCTTACAATGACCACCAGGCGCCGCAGGGAAATCATCGGTCGCGACGTAGCCATGATCTTCCAGGAGCCGATGGCAAGTCTTAATCCCTGCTTCACAGTTGGATTTCAGCTGGAGGAGGTCCTCCGCTTCCATATGAAGATGGATGCGAAAACGCGCCGCAAGCGGGCAATTGAACTGTTGCAGCAAGTGGGTATTCCCACTCCCGAAGAGCGCCTGAATTCGTTCCCGCACCAGATGTCCGGCGGACAGTGCCAGCGCGTGATGATCGCTATCGCGATTGCCTGCAACCCGAAACTGCTGATTGCGGATGAACCGACGACTGCACTGGATGTGACGATCCAGAAGCAGATTCTCGATCTTCTCGTAAGCCTGCAGGCAAAATACGGCATGGGCCTTATCATGATCACCCACGACATGGGCGTGGTTGCCGAAACGGCCGATCGCGTTATCGTCCAATACAAGGGCCGCAAGATGGAGGAAGCAGACGTTCTCGCGCTCTTCGAGTCGCCCAAGAGCGCCTACACGCGTGCTCTTCTGTCCGCTCTGCCAGAGAATGCGACAGGTGATCGCTTGTCGACTGTCGCGGATTTCATGAAGAACGAAGCAGCAATTTCAGGAGCCCCATCATGACAGAGATCGTGCTTGAAGGGCGCAACATCGTTCGGGACTATCATGTCGGCGGTACCTTGTTCAGCAAGGCGAAGACCGTGAGCGCCGTCAAAGGTGTCAGCTTCACAGTGGAGAAAGGCAAGACGCTCGCCATCGTTGGCGAGAGCGGTTGCGGTAAGTCGACGCTTGGGCGCATCCTGACGCTCATAGACCCGCAGACGTCCGGTGAATTATTGATCGACGGAAAGCCGATCAACATCGCCAAGGACCGCATTACGCCTGAGATGCGCCGAAAGGTGCAGATTATCTTCCAGAATCCCTATGGTTCGCTCAATCCACGTCAGAAGATCGGCGAAGTGCTCGGTGAACCGTTATTGCTCAACACCAACAAGACTGCGGCCGAGCGCCGCGAGCTCGCCATGCAGATGCTGGTGAAAGTCGGGCTCGGTCCGGAACACTACAACCGGTATCCGCACATGTTTTCGGGCGGCCAGCGCCAGCGTATCGCCATTGCGCGGGCATTGATGTTGAGCCCGAGTCTGCTGGTGCTGGACGAGCCGGTTTCGGCGCTGGATCTGTCAGTTCAGGCGCAAGTCCTCAATCTGCTGGCGGATCTTCAGGATGAGTTCAACCTGACCTATGTCTTCATCAGCCATGACCTGTCGGTAGTACGCTACATCGCCGACGAAGTGATGGTGATGTATTACGGTGAAGTGGTCGAATATGGCACTCGCGATGAGGTATTCTCCAATCCTCAGCACAGCTACACAAAGACACTGTTCGCCGCGACACCGAAATCGGATGTCGAGAGCATTAGAGCTCGCATTGCCAGGAAAAAGGCGGCCGCCTAGAGCATTCCGTTTTGAACGGAGTCACGGAAATGCTCTAACATTTGTTTTTACGCAATTCCGGACGCAAAACCGGTTCCCACTTTTGCTGGAATTGCTTTGGGAGGATTGCCAGTGAGTGAAAAGCAGCCGATTTCTACAGCGCCGAAGGACGGCAGCAAGGTCCAGGTTTTCTGGACCGACGAGGATGGGCAGGAGAACGAGTCAATTGGTCAGTATCGTTCTCTCGACCGCCTGAGAGCAACCGGCGGCCAGTGGGATGAGACTGACGCCGGCTGGTGGATTTTCACGGATGCGAATACCCAGAAGAAGGTTTCGCCCCATTCCTGGCAGCCAGCCGCGAAGGCTGGCAACGAGGATGCCGAAGAGGAAGAGTAGCAAAAGCTAGTGTCGCTGATGCTTTAGCAAGCCACGCACGATGTCGTCGGCGGAAATCATGCCGAGGATAGTGCCCTTGTCGACAACGCCGACATCGCCGTTGTTCTTCGCCACGGCCTGCATGATCTCGCGAACCGGCGTTTCCGGGCGCGCCGTGGCGGCAAAGGGCCGGTCGGCAGAGCGCGATCTATCGAGCGGCACCATGATGTCGGCTGCCGTCAGAACGCCAAGCGGGTTCATGTTGGCGACAAAATCCGCTACATAATCATTGGCGGGGCTGAGCAGGATTTCCTGGGCTGTGCCGCATTGAATGATTCTGCCACCTTCCATGATGGCAATGCGGTTGCCGATTTTCATCGCCTCATCAAGATCGTGACTGACGAAGACGATGGTCTTCTTCAAGCGCTCCTGCAGACTGAGCAGTTCGTCTTGAAGTCTCGTGCGGATCAGCGGGTCCAGCGCGGAAAACGGTTCATCCATCAAGAGAATCGGCGCACCGGTGGCGAAGGCGCGAGCCAGGCCAACCCGCTGCTGCATGCCGCCTGAAAGCTCACCGACCTTGCGCTTGGCCCAGTCTTTCAGATTGACCAGTTCCAGCTGCTGCTGCACCGCGTTTGCGCGTTCCTCCTTGGGAACACCAGAGAGTTCAAGGCCGAAGCCGACGTTTTCTTCCACCGTGCGCCAGGGCAGCAAACCAAACTGCTGGAACACCATCGATACAAGGTGCTTTCGCAGATCGCGCAAGGTGTTTTTGTCGGCCTTGCCGACGTCGATCGAACGCCCGCCATTGTGAACGACGACTTTACCACGCGAGATCGGGTTGAGCCGATTGATGGCGCGCAACAGCGTTGATTTGCCGGAGCCGGACAGGCCCATCAGAACGACGATTTCGCCCTCGGCAATAGTGATCGAGCAATTGTGTACGCCGAGCACATGTCCGGTTTCCGCCTGAATATCGGAGCGGCTCTTTCCCTGATCGGCAAGCGCCAGCGAATCGTCTGTCTTCTTCCCAAAAATGATGCAGACGTTCTCAAGAGTGATCGCGGTCATTCGCCTGCCTCCTTGCCGGGACGGAAAATACGGTCAAGCACGATGGCGACGACCACGATGACAAGTCCTGCTTCGAAACCCAATGCGGTATTGACGGAATTAAGCGCACGAACAACGGGAACCCCAAGTCCATCAGCGCCGACCAATGCGGCAATGACGACCATTGAGAGCGACAGCATGATTGTCTGTGTCAGACCCGCCAGAATTTGTGGCATTGCGTAAGGCAGTTCAATTTTCCACAGGAGCTGCCGTGACGATGCGCCAAAGGCTTCCCCAGCCTCGACCAGATGGAGTGGAGTCGACGAAACGCCGAGATGGGTTAAACGTATGGGGGCGGGCAGTACGAAAATAGCTGTCGCGAGCAGACCGGGAACCATGCCGATGCCGAAGAAGACAATAGCGGGGATCAGATAAACGAACGTTGGCAATGTCTGCATCAGGTCGAGAACCGGCCGGATGGCCGCGTAGAACTTGGGGCGGTGTGCCGCGATGATGCCGATGGGAACACCGATGCCCATGCACAGGATGCAGGAGGAAAGCACCAGAGTCAGCGTCTCCATCGTCTCCTGCCAGTATCCCTGATTGAGAATGAACAGGAAGCCGAGGACGGTGAGCACAGCAACGCCGATCGAACGCCGGAGGGCATAAGCAATCGCGGCAAAAACTGCGATCATGATCAATGGATGTGGGTATTTCAGGAGGAACATGAGTCCGTCGATGAAACCCTGCATGATTGTCGCCAGGCCATCGAAGAACCACGCGAAATTGTTCGTGAGCCAATCGACGATTGCCTTCGCCGTCCTGCCAACCGGAATCTTGTCTTGCGTTAACCAGTCCAAGCGGAACTATCCCTCTGTCACATGATAATAATGGAAAGACCTGTCCGGCAAGAGAGCCGGACAGTTGGTGTTCTCTTTGTTCCTATAACCGATCCCTTGTCAGGATCGCGCTGTTAAAGTCCCAGCGACGACTTGACTGCGGACAAGCCTTCCTTGCCGTCAAAAGTAGTCACACCGGCAAGCCAGGTATCGAGGATGGCCGGGTTGGCCTTAAGCCATTCCGTTGCCGCCTTCGCGCCATCCTGGCCTTCATCCAGAATCTTGCCCATGATCTCATTTTCCATTTGCAGGTTGAATTTGAGATTGGTCAGCAACTTACCAACATTCGGGCACTCGACCGTATAGCCGGCGCGAACGTTGGTGTGGATGATGGCGCCGCCGAAATCCGGCCCGAACACATCATCGCCGCCGGAAAGATAGGCGAGCTTGAAGTTGGCGTTCATCGGATGCGGCTCCCAGCCGAGGAAGACGATCGGCTTTTCGCTCTTCGTTTCCTTGGCAACCTGCGCCAGCATGCCCTGCTCGGACGATTCAGCGAGCTCGAAGCCCTTGAGGCCGAACTGGTCTTTGGAGATCATGTCGAGAATCAAACGGTTGCCGTCATTGCCTGGCTCGATACCATAGATCTTGCCACCGAGATCATCCTTGAACTTGGCGATATCCTTGAAATCCTTCAGACCCTTGTCATAGAGATATTGTGGCACTGCGAGGGTGTATTTCGCACCGGTCAGGTTGGGGCCAAGGTCGTCGACGGTCTTGTTTTCAAGGTATGGCTTGATATCAGCGGACATGGTCGGCATCCAGTTGCCGAGAAACACATCTATGTCTTTCTTGCCAAGTGAGGCATAGGTCACAGGAACTGAAAGCACCTTCGTGTCGGTCGAATAACCAAGACCTTTCAGAACTTCGCTCGTGGCTGCGGTGGTCGCTGTGATGTCGGTCCACCCCACATCGGCGAATCGAACTGTCTTGCAGGATTCCGGCTCCGCTGCAAAAGCGGTACTCGCAGACAGCGCCAAAGCCAGAGAAATGGTGAGTTTGGATAACACTTTCATCGGTAGTTCTCCCTCTCCGGGTTTCTCCCGGTTGATACTTGCAAGAACCAAGCACCAAATCGGCGGCCATTCAAGCATAGGCGCGCATAAATCCAGTCAAATAGCGACAGTTGTTGATATTCCGACAAAAGTTGCGGGTAGGGAGTGTGTGAGGCTTCAAGCGACGATCCAAGTCAGGTTAAAGCACGCTATGGCAAAACTTTATTTCAGTTACTCGGCAATGAATGCCGGAAAGTCCACGCTGCTGCTGCAGGCTTCCTACAATTATCAGGAACGCGGCATGCGAACGATGCTGTTCACGGCCGCGCATTATGCCGAGAACGGAATCGGACGAATCACCTCCCGCCTTGGAGTCAGCGCCGAAGCAGAGCTCTATCGCGAAAACGACAATCTGTTTGAGCGTATCGCTGAGGCCAATAATGAAAGCCGGCTGAGTTGTGTGTTTATCGACGAAGCCCAGTTCCTGACAAAAGACCAGGTCTGGGAGCTGGCGCGTGTTGCTGATCGCCTCAATATTCCGGTCATGTGCTTCGGACTCCGGACGGATTTTCAGGGCAAGCTTTTTCCTGGCTCTTCAGAACTCCTGGCCATCGCCGATACGCTGCGTGAAATCCGGACGATCTGCCATTGCGGCGCTAAGGCGACCATGGTTGTGAGGCGCGATCCCCAGGGCAAGGCATTGATCGAAGGCGATCAGGTCGCGATCGAAAAATCCGTCTATGTTTCTCTCTGCCGCAAACATTGGGAAGAGGAGACCGGGCGCATTGTGTCAGACGGGTTCTGAGCCGTCTCAATCGAATTCTCCGCTTGCAAGTTTGCTTTCCCGCTTGTCATTTTCCAGTAGGCTTTTTTTCGCAATGTGGCATGTCTATATTCGCACGGCGCGGCAGGAAATTTTTCTTGGGCAATTAGGGGAAGAGATAGATGGCGAGTTTGCATAATTTTGATTCCGAGATCGAAAAGACCAGGACAATGGTCAATGAGATGCGGACGAAAATCGACCAATCGAGCGTTGTTCTCGACAAGTTCGCCAAGGCCGACGAAAAGATAGGGGCTTCGGATTTCGATATTGAGAACGCGCGCATCGACGATGTCCTGCGGCAGCAGAAGGTGATGGAAGGCAATATTGCCGAACTCATCATCGGGCTCGAGGACGCCACCAATGTCTTCGGCTCCGAATTCGAGAGCATGAAAGGTTTCTCGGGCTGGGAGAAATTCGTCGGCGTCTTTTCCAAGCAAAAGGCGCAGCGCCTGCGTTCTGACCGCGTGCGCAACATGTCGCTTGCCGGGAATCTGCAGGAGCTTCTCTCCAAATCCGACCGTATCGTTGGTATTCTGAAGGAACAGAAGGCAGTCCTCGACGAACGTTACAAGACCTCCGAGACCAGTCTCGCCACTGTAATCGAACGCCGCAAAACGACAATAGCCAATCTCGAAGCCACACAGAAGCGTATTGAGGAACTTAATCCTCTCCTGCTCGATATCGAGAACCGCATCGCTGCCTCCACCGATCAGGGTACCCGTACCGAGCTTGAAGGTGAACGGTCAAAGCTTGCGACCGAGTATAATGAGCGCCAGGCCAAGGAGCAGGAGCTTCTCGCGGAAAGCCAGACGCTGGAACGTTACACCTCCATGTTCCAGACATTCGTGGATTCGCTCAACAACCAGATCGCCGCGCAGAGCACGCTGATCAACAAGCTCGCCATCGATACCGAACAGCGCATCGTTCTCTACAAGGCGCTGGAAGATTCCTTGAAGACGGCAGCGCAGCAGGATGTGGCGCACAAGATCAACACGCTCGGCAGCAAGGTCGATACGGCGGCGGAAGAGACCATGGCGGGTGTCGGCGCGGCGGCGCAGAAGCACATCGGCGATCTCCTCGAAATGCACGAGAAGAACATGGTCAGTTCGCAGGACATCCAGCGCCGCAAGAAGCTTGCCGACGATGCCTTCTCACGCCGGTTCTCCGAGGTCCTGAAGAAGCACAATTCCGCCGATTACGTTCAGAGCTAGTCGATGGAAAAGAATGCAGACCTCGCGGCAGCGGAGCGCTATTTTGGCGCCATCCGCGCCGCGTTGGACGGGCTGGAAGTCTTTCTGAACAACCAGGATTCGCCACTCTACAAGCATGATCTGGTTGCGCAGACCGTTTCGGAATATCTCGGACGGCTCGACGCATCCTTCGAATGCTGGCGCAACCGGCTCGGTTTTGCCGAGCGCTTTCGCATATCGAAAGCCGAAAGCGGGTTTCCGGTCTTTCAGAATGTCCTCGAACTCGAGAACGACAAGAGGGACGCGAAAGAACGCCTCGCCGCGATACCGCCAGCTGAAGCGTTGCGGAGCGAAATGGCCGATTTTATTTTGCGCAATCGTGATTTTCCGCGGGGCTTGCAAAAGTCGATGGCCGAGCGGATTTATCTCGAGACCGTCAATCAGGGCGAGGTTTTCTCGCCGTTCCTGCTGCCGGTGACCATTCGCGTTTCGGTCAATCCCAAAACGATGCGACCGTTTTACGTGGTGCATTGGGGAACATTCGACGGGGCCTCTAATCTGCCATTGATCTATATAGCCATCATTGAAGACTCCTCCGAGGATATGGTCGAGATGCTCGTCGATAAGGATGGAAAGCTGAATGACAAGGTCAGGATTCCGCTCCCTGTAGGCGGTCTTCTCAACCCCGAGCTCGCCCGCCGCTTTGACGATTTCGCCGCGAAGAATTCCGCTTTCTCGCTATCGCCGGTGACGATTGCCACGAGCCTTGATCAGGATTTCCCCGAGCTCCACCCGAAGCAATTGCGCCGTGTCGTGCTTGGACCGTTCTATACTGCCGGGATTACCGAGCATAATCAGAAGGTTGCCGACGTGCTCTCTCAGGTCCGCAGACCGGAGGACGCTTGGCTCCTGACCTGGACTTTGCAGGAGGTTTTTTCGAAAGCGGAAAAGCCAGGCAAACGTGGTCTTTGGTCGTCGGAGCCAGCGCGCGAGGAGTTTCACATCAATACGGATGACCTCGAGGCTACGCGTCAGGGCGTCAGTCATTATGAACGGCATGCGCTGGTGCCGCATGAAGCCTATCAGGCTTTATATGCATCAGGCGAGGCGGCGCGGATTTTTACGGGCTTTGCGACGCATATCCTGTCCAATGGCCAAGTGATCAGCGGCATTTGAGACCGATTTGAGGAGGAAACGATCATGGATGTCGGCCTGACCACGATTGAGGAAAAGGACATCGTCAAGCATCTTGCCGTTGCACAGGCGATGGTAACGCGTTTCGTTTCCCTGGATATCGGCGAGGCGAAATCTGGAACTGAGATTGCAGGGACGGGCCGACGGTTTGTTCCGACCGTATCCACTGGGGGCGTGCGCAAGACGCGCGAGGTGGAGCTTTCCAAAACAATACAATCCATACGGCCCGATGATCAGATGCTGTCGATCGCCCAGCACACGCTGCTATTCCGAGCTCGTCGTGGTGTCGCCGTTGCCTTGGCAGTAGCCGATGTCTTTGGACGCCAGAGTGATCTTGAAAGCTTGATGGCACGCAATGCCTCTGCCCCCCTGCAAGGCGAGGATGCTGGCCATTTCAAGCGGCTTCTGACTGCCGCATCCTATGTCGCTGCATTTACACTTGCAGCATATCTCGGACAGTTGATCGAGTCCGACTCAGAACCCGCGAACGACATTGCGGTTCCGGATTTCGTTTTCGATACGGCGCAAGATGCGCTGAAATCAGTGATCGCGGGGCTTGACCGGGCAATTTCCGGGGCTGGCGATGAGCAGGTGATGCTGTCGCGCGCCAAGGCTTTTTCGGCACTGGCGATCGAAGGGCTACTGCAGCGCAAGGGCCGGTTCGACGGGCTCGGCAGTTTCGAGGACATGCATCTGCGGCTCGACAGCGACGACTTCACCCTTGACGGGTTTGACGTTGCGCCGTCGAAGAAGCGAACGCCGCTGGTGATGACGTTCAAGAGGCCGAACGAGGTGGTCGGCAATCACATTGCAAAGTATCAGGCCCTGAAGCTTTCGAAGATGCTGATGGCCTATGATTTCGACCGGCAGCTCAATCCCTTCGTCGAGCTGGGCGGGTTTCTCTTCACCTTCATTGGCGACGGCGCGCCGGGCACGGGCAAGACGACGCTGATCCAGATGATCGCCGGCCTCGTGAACGATTATTGTCAGGTGGCCGGCTATGCCTTCCACTACGAGAATTTCGGCGTTGACCAGATCTCGTCCTATCAAGGCAAGTCGGGACAGAACTGTAAGCAGTTCGTTACCAATGTGCTCAACCCGCGGGTGATCGGCTTCGGAACGATAGACGATATCGACCAGGTAGCCGCCAAACGCTCCGACGACCGCGCTTCATCTGGCCAGCACGAAATCACCGGCGTGCTTATGGAGGCCTTTTCCGGCGCCTCGACCGTGGTGCGCGGCAATTGTTCCTTCGGCATGTTTTCCAACTATCCGGAGAATGTCGATGACGCGCTAAGGCAGCGGGCAGGGGCGCGGTGGCTGGTGAACGGACCGCAGACACGCGATGACTATATCGACATCTTCGCGCTGTTGGCCGGGAAGAACCACAAGATTCCCCTCGGCGATCACAAGCTATTCGAGGCGCAACAGATCGAGCGAGCGGTAGAGACTGCCTATGACCAATTGTCGAAACCGCAGGAGGAGGCGCTAAAGGCTGTCTATGATCGCTTCATCAAAGAGAATGGCGAGCCGGAAACGCTGTCCGATATCGGTACGTATCTGCACATGATCAAGGAGCGCGAGCCGCGCTTTACCGGCCGCGCCATCAAGAACGTCACCGACGCGATCAAGATGCGGGCGATGGATGTCGAATTGCCTGACGAATGGTTCGAAAGGCCGGAAACCTTCATGCACAAGAGCTATGATGACAAGAAGGCGATGATCGAAGAGCTACGCAAGCCATTTACGATGGAGATGGTGCTACAGGAAACCAACCGCTACGCCGATTCCGAATTCCGTTATGCGGACAAATCCGATGATGCGGCGGTGGAAAAGATGATCCGCGATGTACGACTGCGCGAGCGGGCGGTGCGGGAAGTTGAGGCGCTCAAGGCCAAGGGCCAGTGGGACGTCTGATGGACCTTCTCTACGAAAACGAGTTGATCTATGGACGCCTGCTGACGGTCGACCAGCCGCATCTGATCGAGCGTTACAATCGCGCGCTTAAATCCTTTGGATTTCGGGCAACCAAACTCAAGAGCTTTGACATTGACAGGACCGGCTTTTCGCCGGAAATCGCCAAGGAGCTGAAGGATCCTTCCTATCTCGATCCGAACGGTGTTAACCGGAGATTCATCATCCTGACACCGGCACAGGCGGATTTGCCGGTCGTGCACACGCAATTCTCCAACACGTCGCAGCTGACGTACGAGTTTTTCACAAGCAATGCCCGCGCCATTAATGCGCTGACGATCAAGGATGTTATCTACGGCGAGATCGAGGATTCGGTCTCGGTCGTCAACGACATCGAGGACTTGCTATCGATCAACCAGGTAGAGTTCCGGGTTCTCTCCGCCGAGAACGTCATGGGGCAGGCGGCGGAACTGCGACTGCTGGTCGACAGGCTGCAGGACGAGCCGGATGCCTGGCGCAACAATGAACTCCTGAACCGCATGGTCGAACTCGCCAAGGTCACTGGTGACATCCGCGAGAACTCGCTGGTGCCGGACAAGGTGCTGTTCCGGCACCGGGCATTTTGGACCAGCCACTTTGGCGGCACCTTTGTTTTCGTAGACGACAATACGACGACGGTTATTGGCGATCCGTCGGCACCAGGTTTCCGGCGGTCGCGCCCGTGGCAGGTCAATTATATTTCGATCAAGGACGCCGAGCAGGTTTTCCAGTTCCTGGCGTCGACCTCGCGCATCGAACTGCCGCGGGCCTCATGGATCGAGAAATCCGGCTACCTGGAAAACCGCGGCGAGATGATCATCCGGCACCTGATCCAGTCGCTGGAGCCGGAGAGGGATCTGACCAATATTGACCGTATCTGGGTGCAGACATGGATCCATGCCAATGCGGCCCTGATCAACCATGACGGCACTTGGCCGTTCCTCAACGCAGTCAAGCGCGAGATCGGCCAGACCGGGCAGCTCAATATGGCCGAGGTCGATCCGAAGCGCCGCTTCCTTGTCGTTCGCGCCCTGCCGCGCCATCCCGACGCCTGGCTGGTCAATCATCTGATCAGCGATTTCGTTCCATGGGATTTCCTGTCGCGCTATGTCTTCAACAAGCCGGGATTCTTTGCAGACTATGAAGGCTGGAGCCCTTCCTATCAGCAACACGTTGTTGATATTCTCAAAACAACCTATTTGAAAGACAAGGAAGGGCTGCGGAAACGGCTCTATGGACTTGAACAGTAACAAGGATACAGAATGCTCGAGCCCGTGATCAATTTCTTCAGCCGCATTTTCTACTACATCGGACGTGGTATCGGTTTCGTCATCGGAATCCTGCTGTGGCCATTCATGTGGCTCGGGAGCTGGTATGGGCAGCGTGGCATCGTCCTCAAGGCTGTTCTTGGCCTCGCCGTGCTGCTCTGGCTTGGCCTTTACGGTTACTTCTTCTACAACACGCAGGTCTGGAGCAATTTCAATCCGGACTATGTCGATGCCTACAATCTCAAGAGCCGGGACGTGCCGGCAGGCGAGCCAGTCGCTCAGGCGGCGGCGACCGGTGCAAAGACCTGCGCCCGCTCGGCGATCGTCGAAGTGACGGCCGACCTCACCGATCTCAACGTCAATCAGAACGCATGGATTTCCTCCATGCTGCTGTATAAGCTCGGCTTCTTCGGCATGGATTGGGATGACACGCCGTTCCTTGACAACAAGGCATCATTCCAGCGGGGAATCAACAATGCGGTGCGGCGCACCGCGGTGGAACTCGTCGATACGCTCGGCCGTGTGCGGGGTACTTCTCAAATCGACGCAGATCTGCAGAAGGCGCGCGGCAACCTGCAATTCACTGAAGATGCCTGGTATTTTGGTTTGAATCCGTTTGGTCCGAAGACGCCGACACCAAGCTATTACCGTTCGGCTGTCAATGATCTGCGGACCTTCAATTCCAAACTTGAAAACTGCAACGCCATATTCGATGCGCGCGCCGACAATCTCATCCAGTTCATCGATCGCATCGCCAATGATATCGGCGCTACGTCGGCCATCCTGAAAGACAGGTCCGAGAATAACAATTATGGCTGGTTTGACACGCGTGCTGATGATCGGTTCTGGTTCGCCTATGGCCAGCTTTACGCCTATTACGGGCTGATGAACGCGGCACAGGTTGATTTCAATCAGGTCTTGCAAGAAAAGCACCTGACATCGCTCTGGGATGCGATGGACGGTCAGCTCAGGTCGGCGCTCAACATCAGGCCCTGGATCATCGCCAATGGCAAAGAAAGCGGTTGGCTTTTGCCGAACCATTTGACGACGATGGGCTTCTACATCCTACGCGTCCGCGCGAACCTGATCGACATCAAGCAGGTGCTGCAGCAATAGTAGATTTGGGTTCGCAAGATGCAATATTCCGTCCTGGAGTAAGGGCCGAGCTTTCGCCCACCCTCGTTTCCTAGAGTGTGAATTGGATCCGGATTGTCACTTGCCAGCGAGTCCGGATCCTCTTCACAACCAGGGTGATGCTAAACGGCACATGCCGCATGCACACCTACAAGGTTAAAGGCAAGGCTGATACCGCAGTCGGAGCAGCCAATCTTCTCCGATACGCCGCTGGCCCGGCCTTGTTGCGCTAACCCTCAACATCCATTGATGAGGTGAACTGTCTGGTTCGGCAACGAATGTGAGGTTGCGCCAAATATTGCGTCCGGTTGCAACCGGTCTTGCGATCAGACCGGAAGGGCCGACGATTCCTTCACCTCTTCCATCACGGCGTAGGTGTGGGTTTCGCGGACTCCGGGCAAGGAGAGGAGTGCATCCGAGAGGAACCGCCGGTAGTGTTCCATATCGGCGACGCGCGCTTTGATCAAATAGTCGAAGCCGCCAGCCACCATGTGGCATTCCATGACATCGGGATTCCGGCGGGTGGCAGCGGCGAATGTGGCAAAGACGTCGGGCGTCGTCCGGTCCAGCTTGATTTCGACAAACACAAGCATTGCGCGATCAAGCTTTTTAGGCGACAATTTTGCCGTGTATCCAAGGATATAGCCATCACGGGTCAGGCGTTTAACGCGTTCGGTCGTCGCGGTTTGCGACAGGCTGATCCGTTCGGATAGTTCTGTGTTGGAGAGGCGTCCGTCCTTCTGCAGCTCGCGCAGGATCCTGCGGTCGAGGCTGTCCAGATTCTTCATCACTAAATTGTTCCCTATTTTTAGTTTTTTACACTTATTCTCTCACATTCATTGGTGAGAAGACCTGAATGGAATAGATTATATGGGAAAAATCAATAAGGGGAAGCCTGATGACCGTTCAATTGCCAACTACCAATGATTTTTCTGCGCCCTATGCGGTGGATGACCAGCAGCTCGTTGCATCGCTGCTGAAGACGATTACCCTTCCGGAGGAGGTGAACCGTCGCATCGATACGCGGGCCAGCAAGTATATCGCGACAATTCGCAAGGAAGCGAGCGGCATTGGCGGTGTTGAGGATTTCCTGCGCGAGTACGGTCTGTCGACCCGCGAAGGGCTGGCGCTGATGGTTCTGGCGGAAGCGCTGCTGCGCGTGCCCGATGCGGCGACTCAGGACAAGCTGATTGAGGACAAGCTGAAGCAGGGCCACTGGTCGGAGCACGAGCCGAGCGGCGATACCTGGTTCGTCTCAGCATCCGCCTGGGCACTGGGCCTTTCAGCAAAGGTCATCAAGCCGGGTGAAACGCCCGAAGGTGTCATTTCCTCACTGGTCAAGCGTATCGGGTTGCCGACCGTGCGAACGGCGACGAAGCGGGCCATGCGCTACCTCGGTCACCATTTCGTGCTCGGTGAAACGATCAAGGACGCTCTTAAGCGTGCCAGCAGCAACGAGGCCAAGGGCTATCGCCATTCCTTCGACATGTTGGGCGAGGGTGCGCGAACCCGCAAGGACGCGCGCGGTTACTTCAAATCCTATTCCGACGCTATCGACGCAATCGGCCGTGCAACCGGTAACAAGAAACTGCCGGACCGCATGGGCATTTCAGTCAAGCTATCAGCCCTGCATCCGCGTTACCTGGCAACCCATCATGATCAGGTGATGGCGGAACTGGTACCGGACCTCCTCGCTCTGGCGCGACAAGCGAAATCGTATGACCTCAACTTTACTGTCGATGCCGAAGAGGCCGACCGGCTGGAACTGTCGCTCGATGTGATCGACCGGGTCTTCGCGGATCCCTCGCTGGATGGCTGGGACGGATTTGGTCTGGCCATTCAGGCCTATCAGAAGCGTGCGCTCGATGTGATCGACCATATCGACCGTCTGGCAGCGCGGCATAACCGTAAAATGATGGTCCGCCTCGTCAAGGGCGCCTATTGGGACACGGAAGTGAAGCGGGCGCAGGAGCGCGGATTGGCCGACTATCCCGTCTTCACGCGCAAGCCCGCAACGGATGCGTCCTATCTGGCCTGTGCAAAACGCATGCTCGATGCGCGCCCCCGCATTTTCCCGCAGTTTGCGACACATAATGCACTGACAGTTGCAATGATCCTGGAGATGGCGGGATCTGACAAGACTGGCTTCGAATTCCAGCGCCTGCACGGCATGGGGGAAAGCCTCTACAAGCAGATCACCGAGAAGGGCGACAAGATTGCCTGCCGTATCTACGCGCCGGTCGGCGGCTATCGCGACCTGCTG